>CAWABG010000009.1:0-179659 GCA_963780245.1 uncultured Actinomycetota bacterium | reverse complement strand
CGCCGCCGCCCTCGGAGTACGCCGAGCTGCCCGAGACCGTCGACGACGTACTGCTCCGGGCGCTCGAGCCCGACCCCGAGGACCGGTGGCCCGACATGGTGTCGTTCGTGTCGGCGCTCGGTGCCGCGATGCCGACGCCCGAGCCGCGGGAGCGGGAGTCGCTGACCCTGTGGGCGATGCCGCGGGTCACGACCCGGACACCAACGTCCGGGGCCTTGGCACCGTGGCTGCTCACGCTGCTGGTGTTCGTCGCGGCGTTCGGATCGACGTACACCGTGACCACGCTGGTGCGGTGACCGGCGTCACTCTGTCCTATCCTGAACTCGGACCGCGCCACCCCTGCGGACCTCACCGAATGTGACCGCCTACCGACGGTCATCGATCACACGAACGGACGCCATCCATGTCTGGAAGTCTCCCTGTCGACGTATTCGAGCTCGGCGCTGAGCACGAGCAGGTCGTGTTCTGCAACGACCCGGCCACCGGCCTCCGAGCCATCGTCGCGATCCATTCCACGGCCCTCGGGCCGGCACTCGGGGGGACGCGCTTCTACCCCTACGCCTCGACCGCGGACGCGGTCGCCGACGTCCTCGCCCTCTCCCGCGGGATGTCCTACAAGGCGGCGCTGGCCGGGCTCGACCTCGGTGGCGGCAAGGCGGTCATCATCGGTGACCCTGCGAAGCACAAGTCCGAGCCGCTGCTGCGCGCCTACGGCCGGTTCGTGCAGTCACTGAACGGCCGCTACCGCACCGCCTGCGACGTCGGCACGAACTCCTGCGACATGGACCTGATCGCCCGTGAATGTGACTACGTCACCGGCCGGACCAGCGCCCACGGCGGCGCTGGCGACAGCTCGGTGCTGACGGCGTACGGCGTCTTCCAGGGCATGCGGGCCGCAGCCACCGTGGCCTGGGGCAGCGACTCGCTGGCCGGCCGGATCGTCGGTGTCTCGGGCGTCGGAAAGGTCGGGCGGCACCTGGTGCGGCACCTGGTGGAGGCCGACGCGAAGGTCGTCATCACCGACGTGGTGCCGGCGACGGTCGAGCTGATCCGCGACGAGTACCCCACGGTCACGTCGGCCGAGTCGGCCGATGCTCTCGTCGCCCTGCCACTGGACGTCTACGCGCCGTGCGCGCTCGGGTTCGCGCTGACCGACGAGGTGGTCGAGGTGCTGTCCGCGAAGATCGTCTGCGGCGCGGCCAACAACCAGCTCGCCCACGCGGGGGTCGAGAAGGCGCTCGAGGAGCGCGGCATCCTCTACGCGCCCGACTACTGCGTGAACTCCGGCGGCCTGATCCAGGTGGCCGACGAGCTCGAGGGATTCTCGTTCGAGCGCGCCCAACAGCGCGCCGCTGGCATCTACGACACCACCCGGGTGGTGTTCGAGCGGGCGGCGTCCGACGGCGTACCGCCCGCAATCGCGGCCGACCGGCTCGCCGAAGCGCGGATGCGCGACGTGGGGCGGCTGCGGGGGCTCTGGGTCGGCTAGCGGCGCAAATCACCGCATAACCGGTGAATCGAACCCTTCTGTCGCGAAGGTTCGTGCCAGAACCGTCAGATTCACCGCATAAGCGGTGAATCTTCCCGGACATGGCCCCGGGAGACGCAGACCTGGATCAGTCGCGCTTGGGCTCGGCGTAGTCGGACCACTCGTCAGGCAGCTCTTCTGCCTGGCCGGAGTCGTCCTCCTCACCGTGCAGCTCTTTCGCGAGCGCCCCGAAGTCCGTCTCGTGAGTGCGGTACTTCAGGTCGCGGGCGACCTTGGTCTGCTTGGCTTTCGCTCGGCCGCGGCCCATAGGGTCCAGCCCCCTCGCACACTTGGCCGGGGCCTCGAGGGCGCCCGGGCTGCTGAATCAGTTTCTCGTGGCCCCAACGCTACCTGTTGCCTGGGTGTTCCCGCACATCCGATAGCGAATGTCCGCGAAATCACCAACCGGGGTGTTGACCCGTGAGGCCGACTCGGCCCGCGGCACCCGATCCCGCAGTGATCTCGCCGGCCGCCCAGGCCCGGATCCCGTGCTCGCCGAGCAGCGCGATCGCGGGGTCGAGGGAGGCTGGATCGAGGAGGGCGACCATGCCGACGCCACAGTTGAGGGTCGCCTCGAGGTCGGGCTGGCTGACCGATCCGACCTGGCGCACCAGGTCGAAGATCGGCTGCGGGGTCCAGGTGCCGCGGTCGATCGTGGCGTCCACCTCCACCGGCAGCACCCGCTCGAGGTTGGCGGCGAGGCCGCCGCCGGTGACGTGGGACATGGCGTGCGTTTCGGTCGTCCGGGCCAGCTCCAGGCAGGCCTTGGCGTAGATCCGGGTCGGCTCGAGGAGCTCCTCGCCGAGCGTCCGGCCGAGTTCCTCGACGTCCCGGTCCAGTGCCCAGCCCGCCTTCTCGAGCAGCACGTGCCGCACGAGGGAGTAGCCGTTGGAGTGCAGGCCGCTCGACTCCATGGCGAGTACGACGTCCCCGGGCCGCACCCTCCCCGGGCCGAGCAGGTCGTCCGCCTCGACGACGCCCGTGGTGGCCCCGGCGACGTCGTACTCGTCGGGCTCGAGCAGTCCGGGATGCTCGGCGGTCTCACCGCCGATCAGCGCACAGCCGGCCTCGACGCAGGCCTCGGCGATGCCCTTGACGATTGCCGCGATCCGCTCGGGCACCACCCGGCCGGTCGCGATGTAGTCGGTCATGAACAGCGGCTCGGCGCCGCAGACCACCAGGTCGTCGACGACCATGCCGACCAGGTCGAAGCCGATGGTGTCGTGGATGTCCATCGCCTGGGCGATGGCGACCTTGGTGCCGACCCCGTCGGTCGAGGTGGCCAGCAATGGGCGGCGGTAGCTGGTCAGCACCGAGGCGTCGAACAGCCCGGCGAAGCCGCCGAGCCCACCGATCATCTCGGGCCGGCGGGCCTTCTCGACCCACCCCTTCATCAGCTCGATCGCCTTGTCGGCGGCCTCGATCGAGACGCCGGCCTCTGCGTACGCGCCGGTCGGTGACGGGTCGGTCACGGTGCCGTCCTCACGGGTTGTTGAGCACGGGCAGCGCCTTGCCCATGGTCGGCGAGGTCAACGAGGCCTCGAGGAGGTGCTTGCCGAGCATGCTCTCGTCGGGCAACGGGATCGGGTACTCACCGGTGAAGCAGGCCTGGCACAACGACTCCGGCTGCTGCCCGGTCGCCTCGACCATCCCCTCGAGGGAGATGTAGCCAAGGCTGTCGGCGCCGACGCTGGCGGCGATCTCGTCGACCTCGAGGCCGTTGGCGATCAGCTCGGCCCGGGTCGCGAAGTCGATGCCGTAGAAGCAGGGCCATCGAACCGGCGGGCTGGAGATCCGCACGTGCACCTCGACCGCACCGGCCTCGCGCAGCATCCGCACCTGGGCGCGCTGGGTGTTGCCGCGCACGATCGAGTCGTCGACCACCACGATTCGCTTGCCGCGGATCATGTGCTCGAGGGCGTTGAGCTTGAGCCGGATGCCGAGCTGGCGCAGGGTCTGGCTGGGCTGGATGAACGTCCGGCCGACGTAGGCGTTCTTGACGAAGCCCTGGCCGAAGGGGATGCCGCTCTCGGCGGCGTACCCGGACGCTGCGGGGGTGCCGGACTCGGGGACCGGCATCACCAGGTCGGCCTCGACCGGGAACTGTCGGGCCAGCTCGCGGCCCATCTCGACCCGGGCCTCGTGGACGTTGCGTCCCGCGATCGTGGCGTCCGGCCGGGCCAGGTAGACGTACTCGAAGACGCAGCCCTTGCGCGCCGGCTCCGCGAAGCGGTGCGACCGCAGCCCCTCCTCGTCGATGACGACGAGCTCCCCGGGTTCGACCTCACGGACGACGGAGGCGCCGATCGTGGCGAGCGCCGCGTCCTCGCTGGCCACCACCCAGCCGCGGTCGAGCCGACCCAGGACCAGCGGTCGAATGCCCTGCGGATCGCGGGCGGCGTACAGGCTCTGCTCGTCCATCCAGACGAACGAGAACGCGCCCTTCAGCAGGGGCAGTACGTCGAGTGCGCGCTGCTCGAGCGAGGTGTCGGGGTGGTTGGCCAGCAGCGCGGTCACCAGGCCGGTGTCGTTGGTGGACGACTCGAGCGCGCGGGCATGGATGTCGAGCTCGCCGGAGTCGCTGGGCAGGTCCTCGACCAGCTGCGCGAGCTCCTGGGTGTTGATCAGGTTGCCGTTGTGACCGAGCGCGATGGACCCGTCGGCGGTGGGCCGGAACGTCGGCTGGGCGTTGTGCCAGGTGCTCGCGCCGGTGGTCGAGTAGCGGGTGTGCCCGATCGCCAGGTGGCCCTCGAGCGAGTCGAGCGTCGTCTCGTCGAAGACCTGCGAGACCAGGCCCATGTCCTTGTAGACCAGGATCTGTCGCCCGTTGCTGACCGCGATGCCGGCCGACTCCTGGCCGCGATGCTGGAGCGCGTAGAGCCCGAAGTAGGTGAGCTTGGCGACGTCCTCGCCCGGCGCCCAGACGCCGAACACGCCACAGGCGTCCTGGGGTCCGAGATCGTGGGGGTCGAGCGCCGTCGTCAGCCGTCCGTCGCCACCGGGCCGACGGCCGGGGCTGTACTGGTAAGGCACACCCCGAGTCTAGGAGATGGCAAGCCGGGTTCGTGATTCCGCGCGCGGGGCGAGAAGGGCCGCGGCGGCGGCTACGAGGTCGGGCCCGCCGGCTCGGTGTCGCCCAGGAACCGCTCGATCTCATCGACCAGCACGCGCCACGCCGGCTCGGACTCGAGCACGATGTGGTTGGCCGTGTCGAGCAGCACCATCCGGCTGCCTGGGATGAGTGCGGCCAGTTCGCGCGCCTGCGACTCCGGAACCCGAACATCACCACGCGCATGCAGGATCAGGGTCGGACAGCTCACCGACCCTGCCAGCCCCGAAACGTCGAGCTGGGCGAACGTGTCGAGGAATCGCACGACGTTCTCCGTCGACGTGGTGGCCCGCTGCAGCTCATTGAAGGCCTCCCAATGCTCGCGCGACGCGTCCGGGAGGAACTGTCCCGCGAAGACCTGGCGGAACGCCACGTCGTCCCGTCGCCAGGCCACCCGACCCAGGGTCAGGTCCAACTCGGCCTCCTGCCGCTGTTCGTCCGTGGCGGCCCGGGCGAGCCGACCGCGCCCATAGGCACCAGCCAGGACCAAGTGGGTCACCCGCCCCGGGTGGCGGACGGCGTAGGCGATGGCGACCGCGCCGCCCTGCGACACTCCCAGCAGCGGGAACCGCTCCAGTCCCACCGAGTCGACGACCAGTTCGAGATCCTCCACCCAGGCATCGAGGCTGAAGTCCCTCACCTCCCAGTCGGACAGGCCGCAGCCTCGCTCGTCGTACCGGACCAACCGGTGCTTGGAGGAAAGCTCCTCGATCCAGTGCGACCAGATCGGGCTGCTCCACTCGAGGTCGAGGTGCGTGAGCCAGTTGGCCGCCTTCACCAACGGTGAGCCTTGTCCCGAGATGGCGTACGCGATCCGCACGCCGTCGGGCGAGACGCAGTATTGAATCTCCTGGGGCCGCCGGGTCTGGGGCGCGGAGGCCGTCCCCTCCTCACATTCCTCGACAGGAGCGACGAAACGGTATCCAACTCCGTGGACCGTGGCGATGACGCGCTGCTGCTGCCCGTCGTCACCCACCGCCCGCCGGGCCGCCTTCAGGCGGCTCGTCAGGGCGGACTCACTGACGAAACGGTCACCCCACACGGCGTCCAGGAGCTCGGCCTTCGTCACCAGCCTCGACCGGTTCTCGATCAGATGCAGCAGCACCCGGAAGACCTGCTGCTCCACGCGCACCTCGACGCCGCCTCGAGCAAGCACGAAGCGGCTCGGATTCAGTTCGAAATCCTCGAATCGGAACACGGGAGCCTCAGAGCGATTCTGGCACCGCCGTCACGATTTCTCCCCGAAAACTGCAGGACTTCTCCATGTCTTGGGACCGGGGGTTGGCGCACGGTTGGCGTCACGAGTCAACCTCCCCGACCAAGCTTTCGGAGATCCCAATGCGACAGACCACGCCCCTCGGACAGCACGCCGTCGTTATCGGCGGCAGCATGGCCGGCCTCTTGGCCGCCCGGACGCTCACCGACCACTTCGACGCCGTCACCATCGTGGAGCGCGACCGGCTCCCCGCAGGTCCCGAGCCGCGCAAGGGCGTGCCCCAGGCGCGCCACGTGCACGCTCTCTGGACCGGGGGGCTGGCCGCCATCGAGCGGATGCTCCCCCACCTGCGCGCAGAGCTGATCGCCGAGGGCGCCGTACCCCTCGCGATGCCCACGGACATGGCGTGGCTGACGCCGGCCGACCGGTGGGCCCGGCAGTTCGACGCCACCCAGGAAACGGTGTCCATCAGCCGCACCCTTCTGGAATGGGTGGTACGCCGCCGGGTTCAGGCCCTGCCCCGCGTCCACTTCCTGCCCGAACGGGACGTCACCGGTCTGTTGCTCGATGCGCGCGGCGACGTCCGGGGCGCCGCAGTCCGCGACCGCCACAGCGGGGAGACCCTCGACCTGACGGCCGACCTCGTCGTCGACGCCAGCGGCCGCAGCTCGGCCTTGCCCGAGTGGCTGGCCGCTCATGGATTTGCCACTCCGAAGGAAACCGTCGTCGACGGATTCCTCGGCTACGCCAGCCGCGTCTTCGAGACTCCCGACGACCCCGACCGCGGGTGGAAGGCGGCGTACATCCAACCGTCCGCGCCGGAGCACTCCCGCGGCGGCATTCTCTTCCCGGTCGAGGGCAACCGCTGGGTGCTGACCCTCATCGGCGCGAACCGCGATCACGCCCCGACCGATGAGGAGGGGTTCCTCGCCTTCGCGCGCAGCTTGCGCGACCCGATCATCTGCGAGGCGATCGCGTCCGCGCAGCCGCTGTCTCCGATCGCCGGCTTCCGGCAGACGGCCAACCGACGTCGCCACTACGAGCGGACCGCCCTGCCGGGACGGCTCATCGCCATCGGCGACAGCCTGTGTGCGTTCAACCCTGTCTACGGCCAGGGCATGACGGTCGCGGCGAAGGAGGTCGAGGCGATGGCGAAGGCGCTCCGCACCTGTGGCGGACCCGATCGGCTCACGACCGTCGTGCACCGTGCGCAGCGCCATGTAGCGCGGTGTGTCGAGGGGCCATGGACCTTGTCGACCAGCAGCGACCTGCGGTTCCCCGAGACCGAGGGCGGCCGCCTGACCGTCCCGACGCGCATCATCAACAGCTACATGGACCGCGTGATTGCCGCGTTGTCCGACGACCCGGTGGTGAACGCAGCCTTCCTCCGGGTGCTCAACATGGTCGATCCCCCACAGGCGCTCTTCCACCCGCGCGTCGCGAGGCGCGCCCTCGCACCCGCCCGCCGGGCGCCGGGCCCGCGCCCGGCGACGACCGCCTCGGTACCGGACCGCGTCTGAACCCCGGCTCGCCTCAGCCCGTAATCCCCAGCTTCTCCAGCAGCAGCGCCTCGGCGAGCACGACCCGCTCGAACTCCGCCAGGTGCAGGCCCTCGTTGGCGCCGTGTGCGCGGGTGTCGGGGTCCTCGACCCCGGTGACCAGCACGCTCGCCTTCGGGAAGGCCTCGAGGAACTCGGCGATGAACGGGATCGAGCCGCCGACGCCCATGTCGACCGGCGCGGTTCCGTCCCAGGCCTCGGTGAAGGCGGCGCGGGCGGCGTCGTACGCCGGACCGGTGGCATCGATCTGCGTGGCCTCGCCGGTGTCGACGACGGTGAAGGTCAGCTCGGCACCCCACGGCACCCGCGCCTCGAGGTGCTCGCGCAGCCGCTGGGCCGCGTTCGCGGTCGTGTCGCCGGGCGCGATCCGCATGCTGATCTTGGCCCGGGCAGACGGGACCAGGGTGTTGCTGGCGCCGTCGACGTTCGGGGCGTCGAGGCCGGTGATGGAGAGCGCCGGCTTCGTCCAGAGCCGCTCGACGGTGGAGCCCTCGCCGATCCACGTGATGCTCGGCAGCGCTCCGGACTCGGCACGGAGCCGCGCCTCCGGGTACTCGACGTCGGCCGCGGGACCGCTGTGCAGCCCGGCCACGGCCACGTTGCCCCGGTCGTCGTGGAGAGTGGCGATCAACCGGCTGAGGGTGATCAGCGCGTCGGGGACCAGTCCGCCCCACATCCCGGAGTGGACGGCGTGGGTGAGCGTGCGCACTTCGATGTCGGCCCTGACCAGACCGCGCAGGCTGGTGGTGAGTGCGGGCTCGCCGATGTCCCAGTTGCCGGAGTCGGCGATCACGATCACGTCGGCCTCGAGCCGCTGCTGGTACTCCTCCAGGAGCGCGATCAGCGTCGGCGAGCCGATCTCCTCCTCGCCTTCGACGAACATCGTCACGCTCACGGGCAGCGCGTCACCGTGCACGCGGAGCGCACCCAGGTGGGCGACGATGCCCGCCTTGTCGTCGGCGGCGCCGCGGCCGTAGAGCCGGTCGCCCCGCTCGGTCGGCTCGAACGGCGGGCTGTCCCAGTCGGCGTGGTCGTTCTCGGGCTGCACGTCGTGATGGGCGTAGAGCAGCACCGTCGGCGCGCCCTCCGGCCCGGCCTTGTGGGCGATGACCGCGGGGGCGCCGCCGTTCGCGCTGACGATGTCGATGCCGGTGAAGCCCTCGGCCCGGAACAGCTCGACCACCGCCTCAGCGCTGCGTTGCACCTCGCCCGCCCGCTCCGGATCGGCACTGACGGACTGGATCCGGACCAGGTCCTCGAGGTCCTTGCGGAGCCCGGGCAGCACTTCCTGGACGCGGGCGCGGAGGTCGTCGCTCATGCGTCCGAACCTAACCGAGGGGCAGGTACGGCGAGAGGTCGGCACGTTCGCCGCTCGCGCGCACCGAACCCGACTCTTCCGCGACCTCCCAGGTGAGGGCGCCGGTGGCCAGCGCGATCCAGGTGTCGGCGTCGGTTTCGATCACGGCCGGCGGCGTGCCGCGGGTGTGCCGGACGCCGGGGATCACCTGCACCGCGGCGTACGGCGGCACCCGCACCTCGACGGAGTGACCGGGCGCCCGCTCCTCGAGGACAGCGAGGAAGTGCTTGGTCAGCAGCCGCAGGTCGGCAGGCTCGGGCTCGCCGTCACCGAGGCGGCCCAGCGCGTCGCCCACCACGGCCGTATCGGCTGGTCGGAGTCGCGGCGCTGGCACGACCGCAGGGTACGTCGCAGCGCCCTCGCCGACCTAGGCGCTGCAGCGCCCGAGCCGGTCGGCCGCCTGAGAGACGAGGTCGACCAGCTCGGGCGGTCCCTGGATCCGGAACTCAGCGTCGATGTTCGCCAGCACGAACATCGGCCAGTCGAGCGTGTCGGTGTTCATGGTCATCAGGCAGGCGGAGTCGCCGTCGGGCTCGACCTCGGACCAGCGCCCGACGAAGGCGTGCACCACCTCGGCGGGCGTCTCGAACCGCACCCGGACGGCGTACCGCTGAGGGATCTGCTTGAACCCGGCCTGGACGAAGCTCAGCGCGTCCTCGGCCGGCAGCTCGCGCGGCCGGAACCGCTGCCCGGTCGCCGCGGGCTTGGCGATCCGGTCGACGCGGAAGCTGCGCCAGTCCTGGCGGTCGCGGTCGTAGGCGACGAGGTACCAGCGCCGGCCGAGGGAGACCAACCGATGCGGCTCGACCCACCGGTGCGTGGTCTGGGCCTCGCGGGCGGTGTAGTCGAACTTCAGCGGCTCGTCGTCGCGGCAGGCCTGCGCCAGCGTGGTCAGTACGACGGCGTCGACGACCGGCGCCCCGGCCCAAGGCCCCGGCGACTCGGTCTGCGACTTCAGGGCATCCATTCGTCGGCGCAGCCGCGGCGGCATCAGCGAGATCACCTTCGTGAGCGCCTGGACCGACGTCTCCTCCAGGCCGCCCACAGAGCCGGCCGCTGCGGTACGCAGGCCGACCGCGATCGCCACCGCCTCCTCGTCCTCGAGCAGCAGCGGCGGCAGCTGACCACCGGCGCGCAGCTGGTAGCCGCCCGCCACCCCGCGCACCGAGTCGACGACGTACCCGAGCTCTCGGAGCCGGTCGATGTCGCGGCGCAGAGTGCGGCCGCTGACCTCGAGGCGGCCGCTGAGCTCCTCGCCGGGCCAGTACCTATGGGTCTGCAGCAGGGACAGCAGGCGGAGCATCCGGGCGCTCGTGTTCATATCTTCCTCACACAGCGTCGCGAAGCGACACCGATCGGTGGTCGAGCAGCCGCCGAGGGACGAGGCGGCGTATCGAGACCGAGATTGTTTCACATTGAGGACAGAAACTGTCCTGAATGGTTTCTAACGTTCTCGGTATGACCCACACACCGCCAGTGATCAGGACCGCGGGACTCACCAAGACGTTCACGCGGCACAAGCAGACCGTCGAGGCCGTCCGCGGCCTGGACGTCGAGGTCCACGAGGGCGAGCTCGTCGCCTTCCTCGGCCCCAACGGGGCCGGCAAGTCCACCACCCTGCGGATGCTCACCACACTGATCGAGCCGACCTCCGGCAGCGCCGAGGTCGCCGGGTACGACGTGGTCGGGGGCCGGCGCGACGTACGCCGTTCGATCGGGTACGTCGGCCAGGGGAACGCCGCTGGCCACCTGCAGCGCGGTCGCGACGAGGTCGTCAGCCAGGGCCGCGCCCACGGCCTGGGCCGGTCGGCCGCGAACGCCCGGGCCGACGAGCTGCTCGAGGCGTTCGACCTCACCGAGCACGCCCGGCGCCCGGTGTCCACGCTGTCGGGCGGCCAGCGCCGCCGGCTCGACGTGGCGATCGGCCTCGTCCACTCTCCGCGGATCCTCTTCCTCGACGAGCCGTCGACGGGTCTGGACCCGCAGAACCGGGTCAACCTCCAGGAGCAGGTGCAGCGGCTCAACCGTGAGCTGGGCACCACGATCGTGCTGACCACCCACTACCTCGAGGAGGCAGACGCGATCGCGGACCGGGTGCTGGTCATCGACCATGGCCGGCTGATCGCCGACGACAGCGCGTCCAGGCTGAAGTCGGCACTCGGCGACCTGGTGTCGCTGGGCTTCACCAAGCCCAGCGACGCCTTCGTGGCCGCCACCCGGGCGGAGCAGATCGAGGGCGCGACCGTCAGCGTCGTCGACAGCACCGTCTCGGTCCGGGTCGCGCACGGCCGCGACCTGGCACCCGAACTGGTCGCCGACCTGGCCTGGGCCGGCACCCCCGCTGTACGGATCGAGGTCGTGGGGCCGACCCTCGACGACGTCTTCCTGGACCTGACCGGCCGCAGCCTGCGCGAGAGCAACGAGACCAGAGCCCGCCGAGTCCGCCGTCACCGAAGGAGCCGCAGCATGAGCACGATCACCGTCACCGAGACGTTCCAGCCGACCGCAATCTCCACCGCGACACCGACCCAGCGGACTCCGGGATTCGTTGCCGACACCTGGAACGTGATGGTCCGCGAGCTGCGGCCGGTGTTCCGCGAACCCGCCTCGGTGCTGTTCGCGATGGTGCAGCCGCTGGTGTTCCTCGGGCTGTTCGCGCCGCTGCTGCCCGAGGTCGAGAACGGATCGGCGCTGCAGTGGTTCGTGCCCGGCATCATCGCGATGACCGCGTTGATGGGCGCCAGCTTCACCGGCGCCAGCCTGATGCAGGAGATCATGACCGGCTCGCACGAACGGCTGCTGGTCTCGCCGCTGAACCGCTCCAGCCTGCTGGTCGGCCGCGCTCTCAAGGAGATCGTGCCGATGCTGATGCAGGCCGCGATCATCGTGGTGGTCGTGACTCCGTTCAGCTTCGACCTGCACATCGTCGGCGTCGTGACCTGCATGGTGATGCTGGGCCTGTTCAGCGTCGGGGTCGGCTCGCTGAGCTTTGCGCTGGCGCTCGCCGCCAAGGACCAGGACTGGCTGTTCTGGACCGTCCAGCAGACGCTGGTCTTCCCGCTGCTCCTGCTGGCCGGCGTACTCCTCCCGCTCGAGGGGGCGCCGGGCTGGCTGCAGACCGCGTCCGACCTGAACCCGCTGACCTACATCGTCGAGGCGTCCCGGCAACTGTTCGCCGGCTCGTTCCCCGCCGACACCATCGCCGCCGGGTTCGCCGGCTCGGCCGTCGTCGCCGTACTCGGCCTGGTCGTGGGGCTCCGGGCGATGCGCAACAGCAACTGACCCGTCACAAACTCCCGCTCAAACACGCTGACCCGTCGCAAAGTTTGCGACGGGTCAGCGCTCTACGCTCGAGACGTGAGCGCACTGGAGCGGCTGGAGGCAGAGCCGGTGCTCGGGACGGTACGCCGGCTCGAGGAGCGGATCGCCGCGCGGTTCCCGGAGCGGGGACTGCGCCGGGTGGCCGCCGAGCTGGTCGAACTGACGGCGGACGTCGGGCGCGACGCGGCCGGCATCCAGGGCCGGGTCCGGACGGTGCGGACGCTCAGCCGGCTCGGCGCCGCGCTGGTGCTGGCCGCGACCGTCATCGCCGTCGTACTGGCAGCGAACACCGCGGTCGACGAGGGCGCCGGGGATGGCCTGGACTGGCTGTTCCTCGTGGAGTCGTCGATCAACGACCTGGCGTTCGCCGCGATCGCGCTGTACTTCCTCTACTCCGTGCCCGAGCGGGTGCAGCGCGGGCACACGCTCAAGCTGCTGCACCGGCTCCGGTCGCTCGCGCACATCATCGACATGCACCAGCTCACCAAGGATCCGGAGCGACTGAACCCGGGGTTCCAGCAGACCGCGGTCAGTCCCGACCCGGGCCTCGACCGCGCCCAGCTGGAGCACTACCTCGACTACTGCTCCGAACTGCTGAGCCTGGTCGGGAAGACTGCTGCGCTGTGCGCCGAGGAGTCCAGGGACTCGATCGTCCTCGAGACGGTCAGCCGGATCGAGGCGCTCACGTCGGGCATGTCGCGCAAGATCTGGCAGAAGATCTCGGTACTGCCCTCGGCGTGATGGCGCCGCCGTACACAATGTGCCCCATGGATCTTTCCGGTCGACGGCGCCTGATCGTGCTCGCCCTCGGACTGCTGCTACCGCTGACGGCGTGCGGCGACGACGTCGAACAGTCTCCCGACACCGAGCCCGGAGACACCGTCGCTGGTCGCATCGGCGGTATCGAAACCGGCAAGTCCTCCACCGTGGTGACCCCGGCCGGCCGACTCACCGTCGCTTTCGCCGACCCGGTGACCGGCCTGGACGAGGACCAGACCACCGACCTGCGGGCACGCAACGCCCCCGATGGTGGTGCCTTCCTTCCGGTCGTCTGGAAGTTCGAGGACGATTCCGTCTTTCGCGAGGTCGCCCGGGTGTTCGGCGACACAAAGTCCCTCGAGATGGCGCTCGTCGTCGACGGGGAGAGATACGCGGTGACACCGCCGGGCTCGGGCCTGGGCAAGACCGCGGAGTACGTCGCGATCGGGAGCAGTGGCGACGAGGTTGATCTCGAGGTGACGTACGACGAACTCACCCAGACTCTCGACGGCCAGACCGGTGAGGTCGACAAGGGGGTGGCCGCCGGTCTCTACGACCTCGTAGACCCCAAGCAGAAGCTCAACAAGTGCCCGATCAAGCAGTGGCTCGACAACCCTGAGTTCTTCGTGCACTTCACCTGCACGCACCTCACGGCGATCCCGAGTCCCTACGTCCTCAACACGTGGGTGAAGCCCGGACACACCTGGCTGGCCGTCAAGTTGGCAACCAACTTGACACTCTTCGCCACCGGCAGCCTTACCGAGTCGCTGACGAGCTACGACGCCACGAAGTCGACCGACATGAGCACGATCGAGGGGAAGAAGGCGCTCGGTGCCTTGGAGCCGCTACAGAGCAACGGCGCCGAAGCCGGAATCCTCGTGTGGGACATCGAGGGCAAGCTCCCCAAGACCATCCAGGTACGACGTGAGTACGAGCTCGTCCTCAGCGGCGGAGCCGGCAAGAGCAACGCCCCCGAACGTCGCACCGAGACCCTCGGCGGCGACCTGACGATCGACTACTAGAGAGCGGACAGGATCTCGACGGTCCGGAGCCACGCCTCCGAGGCCGGGTCGATCACCGTGTAGTGGTCACCGGGCACCTCGACCAGCGTGGCCTCGGCGCCGACCGCCTGGGCCGCGGAAACGTAGTCGCGGGACTGGCTGATCGGCACGACGTCGTCGGCCGCGGCGTGCACGCACCAGACCGGTACGTCGAGCGGCACCTGTCGGATCGGGTCGTAACCGTCGTCCGCCTCGCCGGGCGGGTGGCCCAGGAAGGCCTCGACCGCGCCGCCGCCGAGGCCCTCGCGGTGCCCGGAGCGCAGGTCGAGCACGCCGGCCTGCGAGACCACCGCGGAGACGCCGCCCCGGCTTGCGGCCCAGGTCGCCAGGTGCCCGCCCGCCGAGTGCCCCAGGGTCACGACGTTCGAGAGCGTCGGCGCCAGCTCGGCAAGCAGGTCGATCCCGGCTGCCACGTCGTCGAAGGTCTCGGGGGTGCCGCCGCCGTTGCCGACCCTGCGGTACTCGAGGTTCCAGGCCGCCCAGCCCCGATCAACGAGGTCGGCGGCGAGCGGGCGGCCCAACTCGAGGCCGTACGCCGACTTCCAGAAGCCGCCATGGATCACCACGACCACCCCCCGCGGCGTGCCGCCCGGCAGGCTGAGCTCGCCGAACTGGCTCGGGTCGTCGCCGTAGGCGTGCCTACCCGCTGCCGGCACCTCGTCGCCGACCGGCCGGCTCGGGTCGTCGCCGCAGGCACTCACGAACAGCGACCCGGCGCCCAGGGCCAGCAGCTGGCGTCGGCCGATCCATGGGCGCATGTCGCCGTCATCCGAAGACGGCGGGCAGCGTGGTCGACCAGGCTTGGCGGACATCGGACAACGACGCCTCGAAGAGGCCTTCGACGGAGAGCGTCGCCCCGCCGGTGCGACCCAGCGGCGCGATCGCTACGTCGTGCCGCTGCGCGAGGTCGACCAGCCGGTCGGCATCGGCATCGGGCACCGTGACAAGCACCCGTCCGGTCGACTCGGCGAACAGCGCGACGAACGGGTCGCCAGGAACGGCGACCGCGGCCCCGATGTCGTTGCGCAGCATGGCCTCCACTAGCGCCTGCCCCAGGCCTCCTTCGGACAGGTCGTGCGCACTGGTCACCAGCCCGACCGCTTCGCGGAGCAGCACGGAGAGCGCCTGCTCGCCGGCCAGGTCCAGGGCCGGTGGCCGACCCCCGAGGTGACCGTGGACGACGTGCGCCCACTCCGACCCGGACAGCTCCTCCCGGGTGGCCCCGAGCAGGAAGATCCGCTCCCCCTCGGCAACGAAGGCCGACGGCGTACGACGCGTGACGTCCTCGATCACGCCGAGCACCGCGACCACCGGCGTCGGATGGATCGGGGTGTCGCCGGTCTGGTTGTAAAGGCTGACGTTGCCGCCGGTGACCGGGATGCCGAGCTCGACGCAGGCGTCCTTCAGCCCGCGGCAGGCCTCCGCGAACTGCCACATGACGTCCGGATCCTCGGGCGACCCGAAGTTGAGGCAGTCGGAGATCGCCAGCGGGGTCGCGCCACCGGTGGCGACGTTGCGGTAGGCCTCGGCAAGCGCGAGCTGGGCGCCGGCGTACGGGTCGAGCTTGGCGAACCGGCCGTTGCAGTCGGTCGAGACCGCTACCCCGAGGTTGGTGCGCTCGTCGACCCGGATCATCCCGCTGTCCGACGGCTGGGCGAGCACGGTGTTGCCGCGGACGTAGCGGTCGTACTGGTCGGTGACCCAGGACTTGTCGCACAGGTTGGGAGACCCGGCCAGCCGGAGCAGCGTCTCGCGGAGCTCATCGCCGGAGTCCGGGCGCGGCAGTTCCTCGGCTCGGTCGGCCTGCAGCGCGTCCTGCCAGGCCGGCCGCGCGTACGGGCGCTGGTACGTCGGCCCGTCGTGCGCCACGCTGCGCGGAGGTACGTCGACCACGCGCTCGCCATGCCAGTCGATCCGGAGTCGGCCGGTGTCGGTGACCTCGCCGATGACCGTCGCGTCGACCTCCCACTTCTCGCAGATCGCGAGGAACGCCTCGACGTCGTCCGGTTCGGCGACCGCCATCATCCGCTCCTGCGACTCGCTCATCAGGATCTCCTCCGGAGCGAGCGAGCTGTCGCGGAGCGGGACTCGGTCGAGCTCGACGTGCATCCCGCCGTCGCCGGCGCTGGCCAGCTCGGAGGTGGCACACGACAGCCCGGCGCCGCCGAGGTCCTGGATGCCGGCGACCACGCCGGCCGCGAACAGCTCGAGGGTGCACTCGATGAGCAGCTTCTCCATGAACGGGTCGCCGACCTGCACGCTCGGCCGCTTCGCAGGGCCAGCCTCGTCGAAGGTCTCCGAGGCCAGCACCGAGACGCCTCCGATGCCGTCGCCGCCGGTGCGGGCGCCGTACAGGATCACCTGGTTGCCGACGCCGGAGGCCTTGGCAAGGTGCAGGTCCTCGTGCCGCAGCACTCCGACGCACAGGGCGTTGACGAGCGGGTTGCCGAGATAACTCGGGTCGAACACGGTCTCGCCGCCGATGTTGGGCAGTCCCAGGCAGTTGCCGTAGCCGCCGACGCCCGCGACGATCCCCGGCAGCACCCGGTGGGTGTCGTCGGCGTCCAGCGGGCCGAACCGCAGCGGGTCCATGACCGCGACTGGGCGGGCGCCCATGGCGAGGATGTCGCGAACGATGCCGCCGATGCCCGTGGCGGCGCCCTGGTAGGGCTCCACGTACGACGGGTGGTTGTGCGACTCGACCTTGAACGTCACCGCGTAGCCCTGGCCGATGTCGATCACACCGGCGTTCTCGCCGATGCCGGCGAGCATCTTGCCGACGGGCGTCTCCTGGACGATCTCGCTGAACTGCTTGAGGTGCACCTTGGAGCTCTTGTAGGAGCAGTGCTCGCTCCACATCACGGAGTACATCGCCAGCTCGGAGCTGCTGGGCCGGCGCCCCAGGATCTCGCGGATCCGGGCGTACTCGTCGGCCTTCAGGCCCAGCTCGGCCCACGGCTGTTCGCGCTCGGGATCCTCGGTGGCGGTGGAGACGGTGTCGAGACTGGCGGCGGTGCGGACCTCTGGCACGGGCGCCAATCTATCCGGCACTGGGAGGGTGCTCAGGCAGCGGGCTCGGCCGGGTCGGGGCGCGGGACCCAGGCATCCCCGTCCCACCACCAGTGCCCGTCGGGGCTGACCAGCGGCGGGCCGCCCTCGCTCGGGTCGTCGTGATGGGCAGGCGGCGGCTGCGAGGGTGCCTGCCAGTCAGTGGTCATGCATCGAGAGTGCGCCGGGTTTCGGCCTCGCCGGATCGAAATCGGCCGATCTCACCCGGACGGAGCACGCCATGGTCCGGAATGACTAGGGAGCGCCCGAGGCCGGGCCGGATGAACTACAGGTTGGTAGTTCCCTGGAACACCTGTTACTGGTGTTACTTGTGTGGTTATGGTGACCGGGCTCGACGGACCGACACGTCTTCCCCTGGAGTTCCGATCATGCGTCTCGTACGGCTGCGCGCACTGTTTGCCACCGTTCTGTCGACCCTGCTCGCGGTCGCCCTGCTCGGGTCGGTCGGGAACGGCGCGACGAGCGCCCCGACCGCGACCCGCGCCGCAGCCGCCGAGCTGGCACCCAACCCGGTGACGCCGGGCAACTTCGTCGGTTACGGCTTCGACCAGTGTCTGGCCCCGAAGCAGGGCGCGATGAACAAGTGGCTGCAGCACTCGCCGTTCCTGGCGGTAGGCATCTACATCTCCGGCGACTCCCGCGCCTGCCGCAGCCAGCCGAACCTCACCCCGAAATGGATCGCCACCCAGCTGCGCAAGGGCTGGCGGCTGCTGCCGATCACGCTCGGGCCCCAGGCTTCCTGTCAGCCGCGGTTCCCGCGTTACAAGGACGACTTCAAGATCAGTCCGAAGCCCGGTGCGTCGAACCGCTACGGCACCGCCCGGAAGATGGGCGCCGCCGAGGCCCGGAAGACGGTCCGTGACGCCCGGGCGCTCGGCATCGTGCCGGCCTCCACGCTCTGGTACGACCTCGAGGGCTTCGACTCCAGCAACAAGCACTGCCGGGAGTCCGCGCTGGCTTTTCTCAGCGCCTGGACCCGCCAGCTGCACAAGCTCGACTACGTGTCCGGGGTCTACTCCAGCGCCGGCTCCGGGATCAAGGCCCTCGACGACGCGAGGGTGAATCGCCCCGGCGCGTTCGTGCTGCCGGACCGGGTGTGGATCGCCCGGTGGGACGGAGTGGCCAACACCTCCACGTCGTACATCCGCGAGGACGGGTGGCGGCCAGGAAACCGGGTCAAGCAGTTCCAGGGCGGCCACGACGAGACCTGGGGCGGCGTCCGGATCAACATCGACCGCAACTTCCTGGCCCTGGGCGAGGGCTTGGATCCACCGAACGAGTCACACTGCGGTGGGGTGAAGGTCAACTTCGCGCGATATGAATCGCTGCGGCTACCCACCGAGGGCAGCACGCCCCCGGTCAGCCAGGTGCGCGCGTTGCAGTGCCTGTTGAAGGAGAAGGCCATGTACGCCGGCAAGCTCAACGGCATCTACAACGCGAAGACGATCGCCTCGGTCAACGCCTGGCACACCAAGCTCGGCTTCGGCGCCTCCGACAACTGGTCCCGGCGCGACTGGATGACGCTGCTCGCGCACGGTGCCCGGCCGGTGCTGAAGTTCGGCTCGGCGGACGGCTACGTGCGCCGGGTCCAGCGCGCCCTCAACGCGGCGAACCTGGCCAACGAACTGCCGATCACCGGCATCTTCGACGGCCGCACCAACGCCGCGATGCGCAGATATCAGACGAAGCTCAAGCTGCCGGTCTCCGGCGTCGCCAACACCGTCACCTGGACCCAGCTGCAGGCCGGCAGGCACTGACCGCCGGCCTACCGGTGGGCGAGCAGCGAGCGTCCGCGAGCGACGTCGAGACCCCGCAGGGTGGGCACGGCGGTGACCCCTCGCTGGTCGAGTAGCGCGAGCGAGGAACGAGCGAGCGCGTACCGAGACCGCCTTTGCGTCGCCAGCCGAGCGCAGGCTCGCGGTTCGCCGTGGTTGTGACCGACAGGCTGGCTACGGGCGAGGTGGGCGGTGGTTGCGCGCCGTCGCCGACCACCGGTGAGCGGGTGGATTTCTGCTCAACCACGCGGGAAACGCCCACAGGAGACGCTTAAGCGAGGGTTCTCCACAAAAAGTTTTCGAGCGTTTTGAGTGTCGGTGCTGAGTGCCAAATTGGACCCATGACAGACACCGCAACCACCACCGGTCGGGCCCACCCGATCGGTCGTGCGGTGTCCCGATTCTCCGACGAGCTGAAGACCCTGCGGGACCAGCCGGTCTGGTCGATGGACGTCGCGGAGACCCGCGACACGATGGTCGAGATCACCTTCGCCGAGGCTCAGCTCGCCGAGCTGAAAGCCCGGGTGACCGCCCACGGTCAGACGATCGAGGTCGAGGCCGACTCGGGCGCTACCTCGACCGCGAACTGGCTCGCACACCAGACGAGGCAGACCCGGGCCGGTGCGCACCGTGCCACCAAGTTCGCGATCGCGCTCGGGTCCAAGGCGCATGATCCGGTCCGGATCGCGCTCGCCGACGGCGAGCTGTTGGTCGACCAGGCCGAGGTGATCATCGCCGCGATCGACGCGCTCCCCGACGACCTCGACCCCGAGATCGTGCGCCGACGCCCAGTCCCGGTTGATCGGCTACGCCGCCGAGCACGACGCGAAGGCGCTGCGGATCCTGGGCAAGCGGATCCTCGACGTGGTCGCCCCCGAGGTCGGCGAAGCCCACGAAGCGAAGGTGCTGGAGCGCGAGGAGCGCGACGCGGAGGCGGCGGCGAGGTTCCGGATGTTCGAGGACGGTCACGGCAAGTGGCACGGAAGGTTCACCCTGCCCACGCTGCAGGGCGCGATGCTGAAGAAGACCCTGATGGCCATCGCCGCCCCGAAGCACCGGGCCGCGGTCGACGGCTACGTGCCGGCCCATGAGCGGCCCACCGACCACAAGCTCGGCCGAGCGTTCATGGAGTACGTGGGCCGTTACCCGGCCGACCGGCTGCCGAAGGCCGGCGGGATGTCCGCCAGTCGTGGTGGCGGTGATGGACTACGAGACCCTGCTCGGCAGGCTCAAGGCCGCCCAGCTCGACACCGGCCACCGGATCTCACCCGGCCTGGCCCGGAAGCTGGCGTGCGAGGCCGGGATCATCCCGGCCGTCCTCGGCAGCAAGTCCCAGGTCCTCGACCTCGGCCGCAGCACCCGGTTCCACACCAACGCCCAACGGATCGCGCTGACCATCGAACAGGGCGGCTGCACCGCCGAGGGCTGCGACGCCCCACCCGCGATGACCCACGCCCACCACGACCAACCCTGGTCAGCCGGCGGCGACACCAGCATCAAGAACGGGCGACTCCTCTGCCCCCGCCACCACACCCGAGCGCACGACACCAACTACACGATGACCAAGCTCCCCGAAGGCAAGGTCAGGTTCCATCGACGGACCTGAGCCGGCGAACTAGTCTGCTTGGGTGCTCTCTCGTCTCGGGAGTCGGCCGGTTGTGCTGGCCACTGCGTTCCTGTCTCTTCTGGTTGCCAATGCTGGGGCTGTGGCATCCGGTACCTCTCCTCCGACTGCCGCGGCGTCCGCGGCGGCCCCCAGCGTCCTCGCCCAGCCTCGAAGGCCCCGGTCCGGCGATGCTGACTCCGCGGTCCGCGCGTCTCAAGTCTCTGACCTGCTACGGCGACCTCGAAAGGTCCGAGCGGGATCCGGTGCTGTTGGTGCCCGGCACAGCGGTCACCGCTGGCGAGAACTGGGACCCCACCTACCGACCAGAGCTCCGCGACCGGGGCTACAGCGTCTGCACCGTCGATCTTCCCCACTTCGCAACCCGTGACGTCCAGGCCAACTCCGAGTACGTCGCCACGGCGATCCGCGCCTTGGCCAACCGCACCTCCAGGAAACTCTCGATCATCGGGCACAGCCAGGGCGCACTCCTCGCCCAGGTCGCCTTGCGGACATGGCCCGACCTCAGCGCGGACGTAGACGACGTCATCGGCCTGGCGGGCGTCTACGACAGAGGTTCGGCCGAGCTGGCCCGTCGGTGCAAGATCCGCTGCACCACCGTGCTCCACCAGCTCGCCGCCGGGTCGGCATTCCTCGCCAGGATCAGCAGGCGCCCACTCCCGTCGGGGCCTTCGTACACCAACATCGGCACCTTGGGAGACCTCACAGTCACCCCGCAGCCGGCCGCGAACCGCCAACGCGGCGCCACATCGTTCATGGTTCAGGACGTTTGTCACAGCCGCGGAATACCACTCTCCGAGCACGCCATGATCGTCGGGGACAACGCCGCTCTCGCCCTCACCGTGGACGCCCTCGACCACTCCGGCCCAGCGCGGCTTGGTCGCATCGACCCCGAGGTCTGCGACACCGGCGACTATCCCGGGTTCGACTCTCTCTCGTACTTGGCCGTGGCCACCCTCACCCAGGCACGCGCCAGCAAGTGGACCGAGAAGGAGCCGGCGCTCTACTGCCGCTACCGACCCAAGTGCAGGAATCCGGTGCTCCGCGGTCCGCTCATCGCCTCACCGCGCTATGACGTCGGGCGCCAGACCGTCACCATCCGCACGCGGGCCTTCAGCCGCGGCAAGATCGTGGTGCTGATGGCTGGACGCCGCGTCAGCCGGCAGGTCGATGCGGGGCCGCTCGTCCTACGCATCCAGCGACCACGCTCTCGGGCACGACTGCGCATCTTCACCGAACCCCAGTACTACGCGAGGAAGGGACTCGAAGCCAGGCGCTGGGTCGCCGCTCGCCGCTGACACGGCAGCTCCTACAGCATGCCGGCACTACCGCTTGCCCCGACCGAACATGCGGCCGACCCGGTCGGCCACTGACTTCGGCGGTTTGATCTGGACCAGGGTCGACTCATCGGGCAGCGGAAGTTTCTGCGCCTGCTCCGTGGACAGTGTCGTGCGGACGCAGGTGGTGCGGATCGAGTCGATCTGATCGGCGTCGACGAACCGCTTCCCTTCCGCCGTCTGTACGACGATGCCGTCGAACACAGAGACCATCTCGTCGACCAGGACGGTGAGGACGGTGGCGAACTGCTGCCCGTCGCTCGTCTGCACCGGTGTGCCCGGCTGGAGCGCGGTGTAGGCGATGGGGTGGTCATCCTCTTCAGGCATGCATCAACCGTACGGTCGCCAGGCAATGACGGCGGCGACGTTACGGCTACTGGAAGACCTCCGAGGCGAGCGTGCTGAAGAACCCGAGGCCGTCGGTGCCGGACCCGGTCAGCGCCTCGACCGCGTGCTCGGGGTGCGGCATCAGGCCGACGACGTTGCCACGCTCGTTACAGATGCCGGCGATGTCGCGCAGCGAGCCGTTGGGGTTGTCGTCCAGGTAGCGCGCCACCACCCGGCCCTCGCCCTCGATCCGGTCCAGGGTCGGCTCGTCGGCGACGAACCCGCCCTCGCCGTTCTTGAGGACAATCGTGATCTCCGAGCCCGGCTCGTAGGCTGCCGTCCACGGCGTGCGGTTGTTCTCGATGCGCAACCGCTGGTCGCGGCAGACGAACTTGCGGTGGTCGTTGCGGATCAGCGCCCCCGGCAGCAGGTGGGACTCGCAGAGAATCTGGAAGCCGTTGCAGATGCCGAGCACCGGCATCCCGCGGCCAGCCGCCTCGACGACCTCGGTCATCACCGGCGCGAACCGGGAGATCGCGCCGCAGCGGAGGTAGTCGCCGTAGGAGAACCCTCCGGGAAGGATCACCGCATCGACCCCGCGCAGGTCGTGGTCGCCGTGCCAGAGCGGCACCGCCTCGTTGCCGCCCACCCGGACGGCGCGCTGGGCGTCAACGTCGTCGAGCGAGCCCGGGAACGTGACGACGCCGACCTTCACAGTTGCGGCTCCACGTGCACCGAGTAGTTCTCGATCACCGGGTTGGAGAGCAGCGTCTCCGCCATCTTGTGCACCTCGGCGAGTACGTCGTCCGTGACGTCGCCCTCGATCTCGATCTCGAACCGCTTCCCCTGACGGACGTCGGTGACGCCGGAGAACCCCAGGCGGGGCAGCGCTCCCTGGACCGCCTTGCCCTGCGGGTCGAGGATCTCGGGCTTGGGCATCACGTCGACGACGACACGGGCCACGCGGGGACTCCTGGAGTCGGTGGGGCGGGACGCCACCGATTCTAGGGTGCGGGCTATGGCAGCTTGAGGTCGGCGTAGACGAAGTTGTGGTCGGACGGGTAGTCGGTGCCGCGAGTGGAGCTGCCGCCGTCGGAGAGCACGATCTCGAAGCGCTGCGCACCGGTCATCCCGAGCATCATGATCACGTCCAGCCGCGGGCCGAATCCGATCGGGTCCGGACGCTCCGGAGTCGCGTAGTGGTTCACCGACGAGTAGTTCAGCCGCACCTGGTTCACCGCTGCCGCGGAGTCGTAGAAGCCGCCTCGGATCAGGGCCCGGTGGGGCAGGTGCCCCTCCTTTGACCGCTGCTGGGTATTGATGTCGCCGGTGAAGATGACCGGCACGCCCGGCTCCGCGGCCCGTTGCTCCTTCGCCCAGGCGACGACCTCCTCGATCTGTCGCTCGCGCAGTCCCTCATTGCCCTTGCCCACGGTGAGGTGGGCGGTGACCACCCAGAACTCCTCCAGCGTGCCCTTGTCCCGCAACTTGGCGACCGGGATGACGTTGCCACCCTCCAGGGTGAGCTTGCAGTTCGGGCCCTCGCTGTTCGTGCAGTCGGTGACCGGTTCGAAGCGGCGGTTGTCGTAGACGATCCGAGCGATGCCGGGGCTGTTGCTGTAGGCGGTCTCCCGCGTCATGCGGTAGTAGCCGGGCAGGTGCTGGTTCAGGTCCGACACCATTCTCGGCAGCACCGCCTGGAGGCCGACCACGCCGGGCTGGAGTTCCACGATCTGGTCCGCCACGAGTTTCGAGCGCTTCGACCAGGGGTGGTCCGCCTGGTCCTGTGCGGTGTCGCCATTGGTCACGTCCAGCCGGACGTTCCAGTCACCCACCCGCAGGTCGCCGCCGGTCCCGGTGGGGGCCAGCCCCGCGATGCCGACCGACTTCAGGGACGGGAACCGGCGCTCGAACTTCTTCGAGCGGGTCTCGTTCACGGCAGCGAGCCGGAAGTGCAGGTAGTTGGCCGTGCCGAGACCGGCACCGGCCTTCTTGGCCTGGGTGGCGCTGAGGGTGTACTTGTACTTCCCCCCGCCCGCCCTCGCGGCCTTCTTGGTGATCTTGAACGTCGTGAAGTTGCGGCCCTGCTGGCCCACCGGGGCGGGCGTCAACGCCGTCTCGAGTCGGAAGAAGTCGGTCCGCTCACCGTCGGACTTCCACCTGAACGTGGCCGTGCCGGGCCGCGGGCCGGGTGCGGCGGTCAGCCTGGTGATCGGACTGGGGTACTTGCCGGCGCGCATCGCGCGCTCCGCGCTCGCGGCGTACGACGCCGGTTCCGCCCGATCGGCGGACGCGGCGGTTCCCACGGCCACCGGGGACAGCCCGGCGAGCAGGAGGAAAAGACAGGTGCCGACGACTCGGGCCACGAGGACTCCTAGATATGGAAAGTGCTTCGGAGTCTAGGTGCGGCCCGAGTCGTCGGAGGCGTTTTCAGCGAGTGATGGCGCTCTTCCCGAAAGTCAGCCCGAGGCAGGCGACGAACAGCCAGACACCGGCCAGCAGACCCTGTACGCCGGGGACACCCAAGCCTGCGACCATGACCGTGGTCTGCAGCACGGGGAGCAGCGAGATGACCCCGATCCAGCGGGAGACGGTGCGCTCGCGCAGGCCCATGTAGGCGACCGCGCCGGCGGCGACGACGACGCCGAGCCAGCCGATGAACGAGCCGAAGTCGTTCAGCATGAAGTAGACGGCCAGACCCTGGTCGTCGAAGTACGAGTCCTCCATTCCGCCCGGGATGTAGTTGCCCAGCGCGCCTTTCCAGGCATAGCCGTAGGTGAGGCCGGCGGCCGAGGCCACCAGGCCGAGCGGCACCAGGTGCGCCGCGGTCGAGCCGGCCAGCCGGGGCTCGACCCGACGGCGCCAGTTCGCGGCCGTCACGAGCAGCAGTACGACGGCGATGTAGCCGACGACCATGCTGGCCCGGTAGACCGCGGGGTTGAGGTCCACGAACAGGTCGTGGGTCAGCTTCACGTTCTCCGTGGCCACGCCGTCGCGGCCGTCGAGCGGCATCGTCGCGGCGAAGCCGAGCAGGCCGGCGGCCGCGCCGAAGAGCGGCCAGCGGGCGCGGCGCCCGGTCGCCTCCTCGGTCTGGGTGTCGAGAGTCTGGGTGTTCGTCATGGTTCGTTCCTTCGTTCGATCGGTCCGGTTGGGGTGATCGGAACGGTGTCGCGCCCGATGTCCCGGAGACGAGGGACACCAACCCCCTCATCCGGGGACGCTTCCTGGGGCACGATGGCCGCGTGAACGAGAGGTCCGACCGGCGTCTGGTGCTGCTCGCAGCGGCCCTCGCTGCCATGTCGACCTTCTGCTGCGCGGCTGCCCTCGTGAGCTTCGAGCTCCTGGGTGTTGCCAACAGCCCCGGCCCGCTGCCGGACGAGTACATCCTCGGCACGGTGTGGCCGATCGTCGGTGCGCTGATCGTTCGCGGTCAGCCCCGCAATCCCGTCGGCTGGCTGATGCTCATCTCCGCATCGACCGGTCCCTACCTGCTCGCGGGGTTGCACGCGGCGGTCAGTGGCGGCGAAGGCGTGCTGGGCCCGTTCACCACCTGGTACTCAGTCTGGGGCTTCGCGCTGCCGTACTTCTTCACCCTGCCGCTGTTGCCCCACCTCTTCCCGAACGGGAGGCCGCTGTCCCCGCGCTGGGCCAAGGTCGTCGCCATCGTCGTCGGCGTCGCCGCCATCACGACGGTCGCGCGCATGGTCTCCCCCGTGGAGACCGACCTGGCGCCGGAGCTGACCAACCCGATCGGCGTCCAGGCGATGGCGTGGACGAAGTACGTCACCGTGGTCGGCGCGATCGGCCTATTCGTCGTCGGGATACCGCTGGCCGTGCTGTCCCTGGCGCTGCGGATGCGGCGAGCCCGGGACCTGGAGCGCACTCAGCTGCAGTGGCTCTTCCTCGGAGGCATGGTGCTTGTCCTCAGCGGCGTTCTCCAGTTCGTGGACTGGAGCCTCACGATCGGCCTGGTGGCGTTCCCGGCCGGCATCGGGATCGCCATGCTCCGGCACCGACTGTTCGACGTGGAGCTCACCCTCAATCGCACTGTCGTGTTCGGAGCGCTCACCGGCTTCGTGGTCCTGGTGTACGTCGGCGTGGTGTACGTCGCCGACGCCGTGGCACCCGGGTCGCGGTGGGGGGTCGTGCTGGTCGCCGGCGCCGCGCTGGCGGCGGCCGCCGGCCGCGACCGGGTCCAGGCGCTGGTCGATCGCACGTTGTTCGGCCATCGCCACAACGCCTACGCCGTGGTGTCGCACGTCGGGCGCAGGGTGGCGGCCGCGTCCCAGCCCGTCGACGCGCTACAGCAGCTGGTCGACGGTCTCCGCGACGCCCTGCGCCTGCCCTACGTGGCGTTCACCGGTGCCGACATCTCGGTCACCTCGGGCGAGCCGATCCACGGCAGCCGCCTGGTCCCCGTGACCGCGCTCGGCGAGGCGGTCGGCGAGCTGCACGTCGGGCTGCGTGCGCGGGGCGAGAAGTGGTCGGCCGAGCAGGAGTCAGCTGTCGACGAGGTGGCCGACCGGGCCGGCACGCTGGCCTATGCCGCCGACCTGGTGGCCGACATCGCCCGCAGCCGCGAGCGGATCGTCGTCGCTCGCGAGGAGGAGCGCCGGCGGCTCCGCGCGGACCTGCACGACGGGGTGGCGCCGGCGCTCGCCGGGACCGCCCTTCAGCTCGAGTCGCTCGCTCGACGCTTGGAACGCGAGGGCCAGGAGGCGCTGGCCGAAAGGGCGCTCGGGCTGCGCGACGGGCTGCGCGCGAGCGTCGCTGATCTCCGCGCGCTGGTCCACGGGCTGCGGCCACCGGTCCTGGACCAGCGCGGCCTCGAGGGTGCCCTGCGCCAGCTGGTCGTGGGGCACGACATGCCGCGGTGCACGGCCCGGGTCGACTCCCTCGGTGCGCCGCACGCCGCCATCGAGGTGGCGGCGTACGCGATCGCAGGCGAGGCGTTCGGCAACGCGCTGCGGCACTCGGTGGCGAGCCGTGTCCAGCTCACCGCCGAGCAGAACGATGGTGAGCTCGTGGTGGCGGTGAGCGACAACGGCATCGGCATGCCCGCCCGCCCGCGCGCCGGGGTCGGGATGATCAGTATGCGCGAGCGGGCCGCCGAGGTCGGCGGCCGGCTCGAGGTTGAACCCACCACCGGCGGAGGTACGACGGTCCGCGCCACTCTGCCTCTGGAGATCCCGTGACCGAGTCCCCCGTCCGGGTCGTCATCGCCGACGACCACCCCGTTTTCCGAGCCGGCATGGTCACCGTGCTCGACGACCTGCCAGGCATCGAGGTGGTGGGCCAAGCGGGCGACGGCGCCGAGGCGCTCGAGGTCGTCGCCGAATACCGCCCGGACGTCGTACTCATGGACCTGCGGATGCCCGGTGTCGGCGGACTCGAGGCGACCGCGCGGATCCGGGTCGAACATCCGGACACCGCTGTGGTGGTGCTGACCATGGACGGCGACGACGACTCGATCTTCGCGGCGCTGCGCGCCGGTGCGCGCGGCTACCTGCTCAAGGAGGCTGACGGCCTCGACATCGAGCGGGCCATCGACGGCGTCGCCCGCGGTGAGGCGGTGTTCGGGGCCGGGATCGCCGAGCGCGTGCTGGCGTTCTTCGCGAGCGGCAGGCAGGCGCCGACGAGCCCGTTCCCCCACTTGTCGCCCCGGGAGCACGAGGTGCTGGAGATGATCGCCCAGGGTCTCGACAACGGTCAGATCGCGCGCCGGCTGGTGCTCAGCGACAAGACCGTGCGCAACCGGGTCAGCGACATCCTTGCCAAACTGCACGCTCGCAACCGGGCCGAGATGGTCGCGCTAGCCCGGGACGCGGGGCTCGGCGGCTAAGACAGCAGGGCGGCGTACCGCGGCCACATCCCGTCGGCATAACGGCGCCAGAAGAATCCCAGCCCCGGGAGAAGCAGCCGACTGACCGGGGTGGCCGGGTGCATCTGCCACGACCAGGTGACCCGGGTGCCCTCACCCTCGGCCGCGAACGCGAACTCCCCGTCGATGGTGCGCACCAGCGCCTTCATCGGACCGGTGAAGTCGGTGAGGCGGTAGCGGTAGCTGTCCGGCCGGTCGAGGGCCACCAACGTCTCGAAGTTGCTGCTGCCGTCGCCGAGCACCACCGTCCGGGTCTGCCCGATGTCACCCCAGGCGCCCTCCTGCCCCGTGCACTCGCGGACCGGCGGGATCGGCCCGGTTCTCTCTGGTGAAGAGCTCGGGGAGCGGCGCCGCGAGGACGCCGGCGAAGGCGGCCTCGGGACTGGCGCTGACCACGGTCGACGAGGACAGCAGGTAGGGGGTGCTCATGCGGGAAGGCTAGCCAGCGCGGCACACTGGACGGCATGAGCATGTCCCGCGGAATCAACCCGACCTCCCCACTCACGCTGGAGTACCCCCAGTCGCTTGCCGTGTACGACGACTACGCCGCCGCCCAGAAAGCAGTCGACTTCCTGTCCGACGAGAAGTTCCCGGTCGAGCAGCTGATGATCGTCGGCACCGAGCTGAAGCGGATCGAGCGGATCACCGGTCGCCTCACCAACGGCAAGGTGGCCGCGGGCGGCCTGCTCTCGGGCATCTGGCTCGGCCTCTTCGTCGGCCTGATCTTCGCCATCTTCAGCGACGAGAACGCCCTGGGCGTGATCCTCTCGACCGTCGTGATCGGCGCGGCGTTCGGCGTGATCTGGGCGCTGCTCGGCTACGCGATGACGCGCGGCCAGCGCGACTTCTCCTCGGTCACCCAGGTCGTCGCCACGAAGTACGAGGTACTGGTCGAGCACAAGGTCGCGGCCCAGGCTCGCGAGCTGCTCGCCAAGCTCCCCGGCGCGACACCGGACCCGTTCGCCTAGGACCTGCGGCTGTTCTGTACGACGACGATGCCGAGCGCGACGCCGAGTCCGGCGATGATCGGGCCGATCAGCGCCCAGGTGTCATCGCCGGTCATCGAGCTGCCCTCGAGGTAGCCGAGTCCCTGGAACGTGAAGACCCCGCCGGCCACGACCATCAACAGCGCGGCGACCAGGCCGACTACGCGTCCCACTCAGGACAGCTCGCGCTTGAGGATCTTGCCGGTGGCGGTCATCGGGAGCTCGTCGACGAACTCGACCATCCGGGGGTACTTGTAGCCGGCCATCTCCTCCTTGCCCCAGGCGATCAGCTCGTCCTCGGTGATCGACGCATCCTTGTTGCGGATCACCACGGCCTTGATCTCCTCGCCGTGGCTGTCGTGCGGGACCCCGATGACGGCGGCCAGCGAGACGTCGGGGTGGGTCATCAGGACCTCCTCGATCTCGCGCGGGTACACGTTGTAGCCGCCGCGGATGATCATGTCCTTGGACCGGTCGACGATGTAGTACCAGCCGTCCTCGTCACGGCGCCCCAGGTCACCGGAGCGGAACCACCCGTCCTGGATCGACTCGTCGGTCGCGTCCGGACGGCCGTAGTAGCCCTTCATGATGTTGTGGCCCTTGATCGCGATCTCACCGACCGCATCGGGACCGTCGTGCTTGGTCTCCTCCCAGGAGCCGGACTCGAGCAGCGTCATCTCCACCCCTGGCACCGGCGTGCCGATGGAACCGACCCGCACGCCCTGCCCGAGACGGGAGAAGCTGGCGACCGGCGAGGTCTCGGACAGCCCGTAGCCCTCCAGGATCGTGACGCCGAACCGCTCCTCGAAGTCCTTGTGCACCTCGACCGGCAGCGCCGAGCCGCCCGCCACCGCGACCCGTAGCTGCGCCGCAAGAGCCTTGACGTCGACGCCTGAGTCGTCGAGGGCGCCGAGCAGCCCCCAGTACATCGTGGGTACGCCGGCGAAGAAGGTCACTCCCTCCTTGGCCATCGTCTTGAGCGCCGCGTCGGCATCGAAGCGGGGCAGCATCACCACGGTGCCGCCATAGGCGAAGCCACCGTTCTGGATCACGCTCTGCCCGAAGGAGTGGAACAGCGGCAGCACGCACAACAGGGTGTCCGGGTTCTCGGCGTCGGCGCCGAACAGCTCGGTCCCGAGCAGCGCGTTGTCGCGCATGTTGCGGTGCCGCAGCTCCGCGCCCTTCGGCTGGCCGGTGGTGCCCGAGGTGTAGAGGATGACCGCGGTGTCGTCCTCGTCGGTCGCGACCGTCTCGAACGTCGGTGGCTGATCCGCCATTCCCTGCCCGAGCGTCTCGGTGCCTTCGATCGGGGACGCGGCTGCAGGGTCGACGGTAATCATCCAGAAGTGCTCGCAGCCGTCGGCCTGCTCGAAGCCCGCGTGACCTTCCTTGCCGATCGGCAGCTCGGCGGTGCCCTCGAAGCAGAAGTAGGCCTTCGCGTCGGAGTCGCCGAGGTGGTAGGCCACCTCGCGGCCCTTCAACAGCACGTTGAGCGGCACCACGCTGGCGCCCGCCTTCAGGATCCCGAAGTAGACGATCGAGAAGTAGGGAAGGTTCGCGCAGCTGAGCGCCACCTTGTCGCCGCGGCCGATGCCGCGCGAGGCCAGCAGGTTGGCAACCATGTTGGCGGCGCCGTTGACCTGGGCATAGGTGAGGCGGGTGTCGCCGAGAACGATCGCCTCACGGTCGGGGTACTTCTGGGTCGTGTCCTCGAGCAGGCTGGCGAGGTTGTACGTCGTCTCTGGCACGAGGCCAACCTACTCGCCGTACGACGTGTCAGGCGGCGGCCGATCGCTGCGTGGCCACGGGGGTGACGAACGTCAGCAGGCCGTCCTCCCAGAGCGGCCGCGAGTCCGGCCACGAGCGCATGATCAGGTCGACGACCGCCCGATTGTCGGGCTCCACGACCATCTCCATCCGGCGGAACCCGGCATCGCGCATGTCCCGAAGCAGGGCTCGGGTCAGCTTTCTGCCGATTCCGCGTCGTTGGGCGCCGTCACTGACGACCAGGGCAATCTCGGCCGCCTGCGGAGAGACGGCCGCCCAGCAACCATGGGCGACCACCCGCTCCCCTTCCCAGACCAGAAAGGACCCGCGGGTGGGGTCGTTCGCGATCAGGAGCCGGGCGCTGCTGCTCGGCAGTCGGTGGGTGGGGGTGAAGAAGCGCCGGGTCGACGTCTGCACCGACAATCCTGCGACGAAGGTCTCGAAGCCTTCCAGGTCGTCAGTCCGGGATCGCCGGACCGCTACGTGGGTCTGTTCCATGGACTCAGCCTGCGCCAGTTGGCTGAGTCTGTCAAGTAGACTTAGACTGTGAGCATGAACAGTGAGGTCATGGACACCGACGCGTCCCAGTGGTCGACGGACGGCTGCACGATCGAGGCCACCCTCAAGATCATGGGTGACCGGCAGACCTTCCTGATCCTGCGCGAGGTCCTCACCGGCAAGCGCCGGTTCTCCGAGATCCTGGAGCTGACCGGGCTCTCCCGGCAGGTGCTCTCCGACCGACTGGTGAAGCTCGTCGACCAGGGTCTGCTCCGCAAGCACACCTACCAAGCCCCGGGCAGTCGCCCACGCTCGGAGTACCGGCTCACCGAAAAGGGTTTCGACCTCTACCCCGTCGTGCTCGCGATGCTCGAGTGGGGTAACCGCTACGAGTGCGGCCCCGACGGCCCGCTGGTCAAGTACGTCCACCGTGAGTGCGACGCCGAGATCCACCTCGTTCCGCGGTGCGATGCGGGCCACGACGTCACCTCGCCACGCGACGCGATGCCGCGGCCCGGGCCGGGCGCCCGGCAGCGGGTCACCGCTACCAGCGCGAGCCAGTAAGCAGTTCGTAGGCCTCGATGTAGCGGCTCCGGGTGCGCTCGATGACCGCTTCCGTCAGCGGCGGCGGAGCAGCACCCGAGGCCCGGTCCCATCCGGACTCCGGTGAGAGCAGCCAGTCCCGCACGATCTGCTTGTCGTACGCCGGCTGCGCGTGGCCAGGCTGCCACTCGTCGGCGGGCCAGAAGCGGGACGAGTCCGGGGTCAGCACCTCGTCGGCGAGGACCGTGGTGCCGTGGGTGTCGCGGCCGAACTCGAACTTGGTGTCCGCCAGAATGATGCCGCGCTCGCGGGCGATCTCCTCGGCGCGGTCGTAGACCGCGAGGGTGAGCTGGCGTAGCCGCGCAGCATCGTCGGCTCCGATCGTGGCCACCACGGCGTCGTACGACACGTTCTCGTCGTGGTCGCCGAGCGCCGCCTTCGTCGCCGGCGTGAACATCGGCTCCGGCAGCCGGCTGCCGTCCTCGAGACCGGCGGGCAGCGGGATGCCGCACACCTCACCGGTGGCACGGTAGTCGAGCAGGCCGGAGCCGGCCAGGTAGCCGCGGGCCACGCACTCGACCGGGAACATCTCGAGCCGTCGGCAGATCACGGCGCGTCCGTTCACCTCGTCCGGGACCTCGGTCGAGACGATGTGGTTGGGGACCAGGTCGGCCAGCTGCTCGAACCACCACAGCGACATCCGGGTGAGCACCTCACCCTTGCCGGGGATCGTGCTGTCCAGAACGAAGTCGAACGCCGAGATCCGATCGCTGGCGACCATCAGCAGGTGACCGGCGTGCGGACCCTCGTCGATCGAGTAGAGGTCGCGGACCTTGCCCGAGTGCAGGTGGGTGGTGCCGGTGATCACTGGAGCGGCCGGGATGTTGGGGGTGGGCACGAAGCAACCCTAGGGTGCGTGAAACGGTGGGTTGGTGCCTGAGTCAGCAGAAGACGTGTACGCGCGGGTGGTCGGCGCGGTCGGGCCCGAGGGCCGGCTGCCGATGCCCGACTACGGCGGTTGGGACATCTTCCCGTGGGAGGTGGCCGACGGCGCGGTCGCGCCGCGAGTGCTGCAGCCGCCGGGCGACGAGTCACCCCGTGAAGGCGAGGGCGACCGGCCGTGTGCCGCGTGCGCCGGCTTCCCCGCCGACATGGTCGTGTGGGAGGACGAGAGCTGGGTGCTCACACACCGTGGACAGCCGTCCGGGCTGCCGCTGGTGCTGATGCTGAACAGCCGCGAGCACCTGGACTTCGGTGACCTCGACGACGACCTCGCCTCCGCGTACGGCCGGATCGCCAACCGGCTGGTGCGGATCATCGAGCACCTGCCGCACATCGGCCGGGTCCACGTCCAGCGGATCGGCGACGGCGGCGCGCACCTGCACATCTGGTTCATCGCCCGCACCCACCGGCTCGCGAACGTACTCGGCTCCCCCGCCGTGGAGTGGGACGACATCCTGCCGCCCGGCCCCGAGGACGTCTGGCGCGAGGACCTGCACACGGTCGCGGCCAAGCTCGCCAACTGGGGCGGTACCGCCCGGGTCTAGCCCTTGTGGAACGGCGGCGGGCCCAGAATCTGAATCGCGCCGGTGGCCTCGGCGGCCGCGCGGATCCGGTCGAAGTCGACGGGCGTGGGGCTGGTCTCGCTGGCGTGCCGGTAGAACGCCTCGCCGGCAGCGGGGTTCTGGAAGGCCAGCATCCGGGCCGTCGGCGACGTGACCATGAAGGCATGTGGGACGTTGCGGGGAAACATCGCGAGACCGCCGGCGCCGACCGTGGTCTCCGTGCCGTCGATGTGCACCAGGACCTCACCTTCGATCAGGTAGAACGTCTCATCGGCGTCCGGGTGGATATGCAGGGGTGTCACCTTTCCCTGCTCGAGCTGGTCCTCGAAGATGAAGAACGCGCCGCCGGTCTCTGCCCCGGTGACCTTCCAGGTGAACGTGCCGCCACCGCAGAAGTACGCCAGCTCACCTTCGCCCTGCTGCCGGATAGTTGCTGCCAGTGTCTCCATGGTGACCTCCATTACATTCGTGAGACTCGTGTCTCATAACGAGACTAGGGTATCGTGAAGGACATGTCAACGGCTTACGAGGAGTCCGGACGGACCCAGCAGAAGGCGCGCACCCGTCGTCAGCTGATCGCCAGCACCCGCGAGCTGATCGCCGCCGGGAACCCCTCCCCGACCGTCGACGAAGCCGCCGAGGCGGCGGCGGTGTCGAGGGCAACGGCATATCGCTACTTCCCCAACCAGACGGAGCTCCTGATCGCGGCACACCCCGAGGTCGAGACCGCCAGCATGCTGCCGGACGAGCCGGGGGACGACCCTGCGGTCCGCCTCGACATGGTGGTCGAGCGGTTTGTCAGCCTCACCCTCGAGTCCGAGGCCGAGCAACGGATGATGCTGCGGCTCTCGCTCGAAGCCGGCCAAGGGCGCGACCTGCCAATCCGCAAGGGTCGCGCGATCGGGTGGTTCCAGGACGCGTTGGCGCCGCTGGAGCCGGAACTCGGCGAGGCGGGGACGCGTCGGCTCGCGATCGCTGTTCGCAGCGCGGTCGGCATCGAGTCACTGGTCTGGCTCACCGACATCGCGGGGCTCTCGAGGGACGAGGCCGCGCGCCAGATGCGCTGGTCGGCACAGGCGCTACTGGCGCATGCCACAGGGGTCGGGCTGCCTACGAAGCGCCGACGCTAGAGGATCGCGCCGGGCGTGTACTTCGCGGCGTCCGGGTGCCGCTCGACGAGCTCGGCCACCCGGCGGCACACCGCCTGGGTCTGCGCGACTGCAGCGCCCGTGAACGTGATCGGGTCGGCGACGAGCGAGTCGAGCTGCTCGGCTGTGAGCCCCAGGCGGCTGTCGGCGGCGAGCCGGGCGAACACGTCGTTGTCGGTCTGGCCCCGGCGCATGTCGAGTGCCACGCCAACGGCGGCTTCCTTGATCGCCTCGTGCGCGGCCTCCCGGCCCACGCCGTTTCGCACTGCCGCCATCAGCACCTTGGTGGTCGCCAGGAACGGCAGGTAGCGGTCCAGCTCGCGCTGGATGACATCGGGGAACGCCCCGAACTCGTCGAGCACCGTGAGGAACGTCTGGAACAGCCCGTCGGCGGCGAAGAACGCGTCCGGCAGCGCTACCCGGCGGACGACCGAGCACGAGACGTCGCCCTCGTTCCACTGGTCGCCGGCGAGCTCGCCGACCATCGACAGGTAGCCGCGGAGCACCACGGCAAGTCCGTTGACCCGCTCGCAGGAGCGGGTGTTCATCTTGTGCGGCATCGCCGAGGAGCCGACCTGACCCTCGGCGAACCCCTCGGTCACGAGCTCGTTGCCGGCCATCAGCCGGATCGTGGTGGCCAGGTTGGACGGCCCCGCCGCCAGCTGCACCAGCGCGGAGAGTACGTCGAAGTCGAGCGAGCGCGGGTAGACCTGGCCGACGCTGGTCAGCACCCGGTGGAAGCCGAGGTGCGCGGCGACCCGGCGCTCCAGCTCGGCGAGCCGGGACTCGTCGCCGTCGAGCAGGTCGAGCATGTCCTGGGCGGTGCCCATCGGACCCTTGATGCCGCGCAGCGGGTAGCGGTCCAGCAGCTCCTCGAGCCGCTCGACCGCGATCAGCATCTCGTCGGCAACGGTGGCGAACCGCTTGCCGAGCGTGGTGGCCTGGGCCGCGACGTTGTGGGAGCGGCCGGCCATCACGGTGGTCTCGTGTTCGGCCGCGAGCCGCGCCAGCCGGGCCAGCGTGGCGACCGCGCGGTCCCGGAGCAGCGCCAGCGACTCACGGACCTGGAGCTGCTCGACGTTCTCGGTCAGGTCGCGCGAGGTCATCCCCTTGTGGACGTGCTCGTGCCCGGCCAGCGCGTTGAACTCCTCGATCCGCGCCTTCACGTCGTGCCGCGTGATCCGCTCGCGAGCCGCGATCGAGTCGAGGTCGACCTTGTCGACGACGTTGCGGTAGTCGGCGACGACACCGTCCGGTACTGCGATGCCGAGGTCACGCTGCACCTCCAGGACCGCGATCCACAGCCGCCGCTCGAGCACGATCTTGTGCTCCGGCGACCAGATCCGGGCAAGGTCGGCCCCGGCGTACCTGGTAGCGAGCACGTTCGGGACGGTCACTATCTCAGCCTTCCGTTGGTCGAGTAGCCGCTGAGGGACGAAGGGGCGTATCGAGACCGCTGGCCTCCCGGGCGATGTCGGTGCGGTGCTGCGCGCCCTCGAATTCTACGGCGGCGACTCCCGCGTACGCCGTCGCGCGGGCGGTCGCGAGATCGGTGCCGGTGCCGACGACGGCCAGCACCCGCCCACCGGCAGTGAGCAGGTCATCGCCCTGTCGAGCGGTGCCGGCGTGGATGACGTGCACGCCCTCGAGCCCCTCGGCGGCATCGACACCGGTGATCACGTCGCCCTTCGAGGCCGACTCGGGGTAGCCGGCGCTGGCCAGCACCACACCCACTGCGGCGCCGTCCCGCCACGCGGGCGGCGATACGTCGGCCAGGGTGCCGGTGGCGGCGGCGTACAAGCAGCGGCGCGAGCGGCGAGTCGAGCAGCGCGAGCAGCGGCTGGGTCTCGGGGTCACCGAAGCGGGCGTTGAACTCGACCACCTTGACCCCCTTCGACGTCAGCGCCAGGCCGGCGTAGAGGAGGCCGGCGAAGGGCGCGCCGCGGCGGGCCATCTCGTCGACGGTCGGCTGCAGCACGGTGGCGAGCACCTCGTCGACCAGGTCATCGGGTGCCCACGGCAACGGTGTGTAGGCGCCCATGCCGCCGGTGTTGGGGCCCTCGTCCCCGTCGAAGATCCGCTTGAAGTCCTGGGCCGGCTGCAGCGGATACACGGTCTGCCCATCAGTGATCGCAAACAGCGAGACCTCCGGCCCGTCGAGGAACTCCTCGACCAGCACCTGCTCACAGCCCGCGGAGTGCGCCAGCGCCGCGTCCCGGTCATCGGTGACCACGACGCCCTTGCCCGCAGCCAGCCCGTCGTCCTTGACGACGTACGGCGCGCCGAGCTCGTCCAGCGCGGCGGCCGCCTCCTCCGCGGTCGTGCACACGCGGGCCCGGGCCGTGGGCACCCCGGCCGCGGCCATCACCTCCTTGGCGAACGCCTTGGAGCCCTCGAGCTGGGCGGCAGCGGCGGAGGGGCCGAAGACGGCAATCCCCCGTGCGGAGACGGCATCGGCGACCCCGGCCACGAGCGGCGCCTCGGGACCGACGACGACGAGGTCGACGCCGAGGTGCTCGGCGAGGTCGGCGACCGCCGTACCGTCCATCGGGTCGACGTCGTGGCAGGCGGCGACGTCGGCCATACCGGGGTTGCCTGGTGCCGCATGCACCGCGGCGACGTCGGGATCGCGGGCCAGGGCGCGTGCCAGCGCGTGCTCCCGGCCACCGGTACCGATCACGAGTGTCTTCAACTCAGCGCTCCTAGAGGAGATCGTGGATGACGACGGTTTCTTCGCGGTCCGGTCCGACTCCGACCGACGAGATCCGGGCACCCGACATCTCCTCGACCGCGGTCACGTAGGCGCGCGCGTTGGTCGGCAGGTCGGCCAGCGTCCTGGCCGCGCTGATGTCCTCCCACCAGCCGGGCAGGTACTCGTAGATCGGCACCGCATGGTGGAAGTCGGACTGGTTGACCGGCATCTCGTCGTGCCGGACCCCGTCGACGTCGTAGGCCACGCAGACCGGGACCTGCTCGAGCCCGGTGAGCACGTCGAGCTTGGTCAGCACGAAGTCGGTGACGCCGTTGACCCGGGCGGCGTAGCGGGCGATCACGGCGTCGTACCACCCGCAGCGTCGGGGCCGGCCGGTCGTGGTGCCGAACTCGGCGCCGACCTTGCGGAGGTGCTCGCCGGCGTCGTCGTTGAGCTCGGTCGGGAACGGCCCCTCGCCCACGCGGGTGGTGTAGGCCTTGACGATCCCGATCACCCGGTCCAGCCGCATCGGCGGGATCCCGGAGCCGGTGCAGGCGCCGCCGGCGGTGGCCGAGCTCGAGGTCACGAACGGGTAGGTGCCGTGGTCGACGTCGAGCAGCGTGGCCTGGCCGGCCTCGAGCAGCACGGTCTCGTCGCGGTCCAGCGCCTGGTTGAGCAGCAGCCCGGTGTCGCAGACCATCGGCCGGAGCCGGTCGGCGTACGACGTCAGCTCCTCGACGATCTCGTCGACGGTGACAGCGCGGCGGTTGTAGATCTTGGCAAGGATCTGGTTCTTGAGCTCGAGGGTGCCCTCGACCTTCTGGGCCAGGATCTTCTCGTCGAAGATGTCCTGGATCCGGATGCCGATGCGGTTCATCTTGTCGGCGTAGGTCGGGCCGATGCCGCGTCCGGTGGTGCCGATCCGCCGGCTGCCGAGGAACCGCTCGGTGACCTTGTCGAGGGTGCGGTTGTAGTCGGCGATCACGTGCGCATTGGCGCTCACCTTGAGCCGGCTGGTGTCCAGGCCCCTGGCGTTGAGGCCGTCGATCTCCTCGAAGAGCACGCCCAGGTCCACCACCACGCCGTTGCCGATGACCGGGGTGCAGCCCGGGGTGAGGATGCCGCTGGGCAGCAGGTGCAGGGCGTACTTCTGGTCGCCGACGACGACGGTGTGGCCGGCGTTGTTGCCGCCGTTGAACTTGACGACGTAGTCGACCCGGTTGCCCAGGAGGTCGGTTGCCTTGCCCTTGCCCTCGTCGCCCCACTGGGCGCCGATGATCGCGATCGCGGGCATTCGGTCAATCCTTCGGTGGTCGAGTGCCGTCGCGAGGAACGAGCGACGGTGTATCGAGACTCAACATGGAGAAGCCCCGGCACAAGTGCCGGGGGCTCTTGCGACCCAACGCTACCAAATTTTCGCCAGGGGCTAAGGTCCGGGGCGATGGACCCGCTCCTGGTGATCACCAACCGCGACGCCGGTACCGCCGACGACGAGTCGCTGGGCCAGGCGCTGGAGGTGCTGCGCACGGAGACGTCCGTGGAGGTGCAGGAGACGGGTGATCCCGGCGAGCTCGACGGCGTACTCCACCGCGCCGGATCGCGCCGGATCGTGGTCGCCGGCGGGGACGGCAGCCTGCACGCCGTGGTCGCGGCCCTGCACCGGCGTAACGAGCTGACCGGGCGGGTGCTCGGCTTGCTCCCCCTCGGCACTGGCAACGACTTCGCGCGTGCTCTCGAGATCCCGCTCGACATCGAGGAGGCGGCCCGGGTCATCCTCGACGGGACGCCGACGCCGATGGACGTGATCGTCGACGAAGTCGGTCAGATCGTCGTCAACAACGTCCACGTCGGCGCCGGTGCGATGGCTTCCCGCAGAGCGGACCGGTGGAAGGGGCGGCTCGGGTCGGTCGGGTTCGGCAGGGTGAACCTCGGCAAACTCGGCTATCCGATCGGCGCGGCGATCACCGCCTGGCGACCGCCGATCATCCGCCTTCGCGTCGAGGTAGACGGCCAGGTGGTCAACGATCTCGACCGACCGCTGCTGATGGTCGCGGTCGGCAACGGCACCTCGGTAGGTGGAGGCACCGAGCTGACCCCGGAGGCGGATCCCAGCGACGGCGCCGTCGACGTGATGATCTCCCGGGCTGTCGGTCGGGTGTCGCGGGTCCTGTACGCCGCCCGACTCGGCCTGGGGACCCACCACGAGCGCGACGACGTGCTCTACCTGCGGGCGCGCACCGTGACGATCGGCGGCGGAGAGTTCTACTGCAGCGCCGACGGCGAGATCTACGGCCCGGAGCGGCATCGAAGCTGGCGGGTCGAACCGGCGGCGTACTCGATGGTGCTGCCTCGATAGCCTGCTCGCATGGAAGATGAGCAGCGCCCCGACGACGACCCGTCCTCGCAGGGGGCTGTGCGTCGCGAGAAGCGGGAGCGGCTGCTCGCGGAGGACCACGCGCCGTACCCGGTCGGGGTGGCCCGGACGCACACGCTGGCCGAGGTGCGCGAGAAGTGGGGCCACCTGGAGACAGCCGAGGAGACGCAGGACGTCGTCGGCGTCGCCGGTCGAGTGATGTTCGTGCGCAACACCGGCAAGCTCTGCTTCGCGACGCTGCAGGAGGGCATCGGTACCCGGCTCCAGGTGATGCTGTCGCTGGCGGAGGTGGGTGAGGACGCGCTCGAGTCGTGGAAGCGGCTCGTCGACCTCGGCGACCACGTCTTCGTCCAGGGCCGGGTGATCTCGTCGAAGCGCGGCGAGCTGTCCGTGATGGCGTCGGAATGGCAGATGGTGTCGAAGGCGCTGCGGCCGCTGCCGGTGCTGCACAAGGACCTGTCAGAGGAGTCGCGGGTCCGGCAGCGGTACGCCGACCTGATCGTGCGCCAGGAGGCACGCGACATGGTCCGGCTCCGAGCCGCCGTACTCCGGTCGGTGCGGGCGACCCTCGACAGCTTCGAGTTCCTCGAGGTCGAGACCCCGATGCTGCAGCTGATCCACGGCGGCGCGGCGGCTCGACCGTTCACGACGCACCTCAACGCGTTCGACCAGGACATGACGCTGCGGATCGCGATCGAGCTCTTCCTCAAGCGGGCCGTCGTCGGCGGCGTCGACCGGGTCTACGAGATCGGCCGGAACTTCCGCAACGAAGGCGTCGACTCCACGCACTCGCCCGAGTTCACGATGCTGGAGTACTACGAGGCGTACGGCGACCAGTTCACCGCCGCGGACCGGATGCGCGACATCATCGTGAACGCCGCAGAGGCGTCGGGCGCGGGGCTGCAGCTGGTCGACTATCGCGGCCAGGAGATCGACCTGTCCGGCGAGTGGCGCTGGCTGCCGATCGCGGACGCGGTGGCCGAGGCCGTCGGCGAAGACGTGACGATCGACGAGACGCCGGAGAACGCCGCCCGGGTCCGGGCGATCGCCGACGCACGGGAGGTCAACGTGAAGCCGACCTGGGGTGCGGGCGAGATCATCCTCGAGCTGTTCGAGCAGCTGGTCGAGGAGACGCTGGTGCAGCCGACGTTCGTCTGCGACTACCCGGAGTCGCTCCGCCCGCTCGCCCGCCAGCACCGGTCGAAGCCGGGTGTCGTCGAGGCCTGGGACCTCATCATCGGCGGCGTCGAGCTCGGCGTCTCGTACTCCGAGCTGATCGACCCCGTCGTCCAACGTGAGCGGCTGACCGAGCAGTCCCTGCTCGCCGCCGGCGGCGACCCCGAGGCGATGCAGCTAGACGAGGACTTCCTCCGCGCGCTCGAGTACGGCGTCCCCCCGATGGGTGGCAGCGGGCTCGGCATCGACCGCCTGATCATGCTGCTCACCGGCGTCGGCATCCGCGAGACGATCCTGTTCCCGCACGTGCGCCCCGAGGCGCACTGACCGTGGATGGTCTTGACGGCAGGACGAGCCGGGTCGGCGTTCAGCCCAGTAGCTCGGCGTACGCCGTCGGGCTGGAGTCGCGCAGGAACTCCGAGCAGCGCTCCCACTCGTGGGTCTCGCCGATCGTCTTGGCGCTCTGGGCGAGGAGGGCGAGGCAGGTGAGGAAGCCGCGGTTCGGCTCGTGCTCCCACGGCACCGGGCCCTGACCCTTCCAGCCGTTGCGGCGGAGCAGGTCGAGGGAGCGGTGGTAGCCGACGCGGGAGTACGCGTAGACCGTGACCGGGTCGGCGCCGGCGTCGGCTGCTTCGGCCGCCAGGGCGGACCACGCGAGCGGCGACGCCGGGAAGCGGCGTACGACGTCGGCCTTCGGCTCCCCTGCCCGCAGCGGTTCCGCGGCGGGATCGGCGGGGAGGTGGGTGGGAGGCGGGCCGGCCATCAGGTCCTGATGTGTCATGGAAGGCATTGTCCACGCGCGGGTGTTGACTCTGACTATGGCCCAGCCTTCCCTCTCGCCGACCGACCTGCCCGCCGACGTTCGGCCGTGGCCCGCACTCGGCGCGCTCGTCATCGGCTTCTTCATGATCCTGGTCGACATGACCATCGTCACGGTGGCGACGCCGGACATCATGGCCGAGCTGAATGCCAGCACCAACGACGTGCTGTGGGTGACCAGCGCCTACCTGCTGGCGTACGCCGTGCCGGTGCTGATCATGGGCCGTCTGGGTGACCGGGTCGGGCCCAAGTGGGTCTACCTCGTGGGCCTGGCCATCTTCACCGCCTCGTCCCTGTGGTGCGGCCTCAGCAACAGCATCGAGATGCTGATCCTCGCCCGCGTCGTCCAGGGCATCGGTGCCGCGATGATCACACCGCAGACGATGGCCGTGATCACCCGGATCTTCCCCGCGGAGCGACGCGGCAAAGCGATGGCACTGTGGGGCGCGACCGCGGGTGTGGCCACGCTGCTCGGCCCGATCATGGGCGGGGTCCTGGTCGACGCCGGCGGCTGGGAGTGGATCTTCTACATCAACGTGCCGATCGGCATCGTCGCCTTCTACCTCAACTGGCGACTGGTGCCCGTGCTCTCGACCAACGACCACACCTTCGACTGGATCGGCGTCGCGCTGAGCGGGGTCGCGATGTTCGCACTGGTCTTCGGCCTCCAGGACGGCGAGCAGCGCGACTGGGACTCCGTGATCTGGCTGCTGATCGCAGGCGGGATCCTGATGTTCGTGGTGTTCGTGTGGTGGGAGTCCCGCACCACCAAGGAGGCGCTGGTCCCGCTGCACATCTTCCGCGACCGCAACTTCTCGGTGTCCAGCCTCGGCATCTCGGCCATGGGCCTCGCGGCCGTCGCGATGGGCTTCCCACTGATCCTCTACGCCCAGCTGGTCCGGGGCTACTCCGCCCTGGAGGCCTCGCTGCTGTTCGCACCGATGGCGTTGTTGTCCCTGGTGATGGCGCCGGTCGTGGGCGGGCTCACCGACAAGGTGCACCCGCGACTGCTCGTGACCACCGGGTTCGGGTTGTGCTCGATCTCCATCTTCTGGGTGTCCTCGGCGCTCACGCCTGATGCCGGCGTCTGGCAGATCTTGCTCCCCATGGGCCTGCTCGGTCTCGGCATGGCCGGCGTGTGGGCGCCGCTGGCCGCGACGGCGACCCGCAACCTGCCGCTGAACCTGGCGGGAGCCGGCGCCGGTGTCTACAACGCCACCCGGCTGGTGGGCTCGGTGATCGGATCGGCCGGCATTGCGGTGCTGATCGAGAGCCGGCTCGCGGCCCAGGGACTGGAGTCGGGCGGCGGCGGAGCCGAGGCGGCCGGCGTCCAGGCGCTGCCGGCGGGCATCCACGATGCCTTCAGCACAGCCATGTCGGAGGCGATGATCTTCCCGGCGATCGTGCTCGCCATTGGCGCGGTGGCGGCGCTCTTCTTCCAGATGCCCAGGCACCTGGGCCAGCCGGCTCCGGTGGCGCCGGCGGCGGCGGTCGAGTAGGGCGGGTCAGCCGATCGACGTACCCGCCGACCGCAGGTTCTGGCACGCCTCCACGACTCTGGCGGCCATGCCGGCCTCGCCCACCTTGCCCCACGAGCGCGGGTCGTAGGTCTTCTTGTCGCCCACCTCGCCGTCGACCTTCAGCACCCCGTCGTAGTTGCTGAACATGTGCGCGGCGACCGGCCGGGTGAAGGCGTACTGCGTGTCGGTGTCGACGTTCATCTTCACCACGCCGTAGTCGACCGCGGCACCGATCTCCTCGGCCGTCGACCCCGAACCGCCGTGGAACACCAGCGCGAACGGCTTGGACCCCGGCTCCAGGCCGAGCTTGTCGACCACGGCCTCCTGCGCCGCCTTGAGGATCTCCGGCCGGAGCTTCACATTGCCGGGCTTGTAGACGCCGTGCACGTTGCCGAACGTGAGCGCGGCCAGGTAGCGACCGTTCTCACCGGTGCCGAGTGCCTGCACGGTGGCCAGCGCGTCCTCGGGCGTCGTGTAGAGCTGCTCGTTGATCTCGTTGGCGACGCCGTCCTCCTCGCCGCCGACCACCCCGATCTCCACCTCGAGCACGATCTTGGCGGCCGCGCAGCGGGCGAGCAGCTCCTCGGCGATCTTGAGGTTCTCGTCGAGGGGTACGGCGGAGCCGTCCCACATGTGCGACTGGAACAGCGGCAGCTCGCCCCGGCCCACCCGCTCGGCGCTGATCGCGACCAGCGGCCGAACGAAACCGTCGAGCTTGTCCTTGGGGCAGTGGTCGGTGTGCAGCGCGATGTTGACCGGGTAGCTCTTCGCCACCTCGGCGGCGTACGCCGCGAACGCGACCGAGCCGCTCACCATGTTCTTGACCGACGGGCCGGAGAGGTACTCGGCGCCACCCGTGGAGACCTGGATGATGCCGTCCGAGCCGGCGTCGGCGAAGCCCTGCAGAGCGGCGTTCAGCGTCTGGGAGCTGGACACGTTGATGGCCGGGAAGGCGAAGGCGCCGGCCTTCGCGGCGTCCAGCATCTCGGCGTACTTCTCGGGGGTGGCGATGGGCACGGGGGTCTCCTCGGAGTCACGAACACCTGCGCTTCAACCCTAGTGGCTACCGATCGGTCACCGAATCCGGCGTTCGCCTCCTCAACCGCGCCAGGCCGCGTCGCCCGAGAGGTCCGCGTGCGTGCGCACCCAGGCATGCATCGCAATCGCCGCGGCGGCCGAGGCGTTGATCGAGCGCGTCGAGCCGAACTGGGCGATCGAGAACGTGCCGTCGCAAGCCTCGTGGGCCGACGCGGAGAGCCCCGGCCCCTCCTGGCCGAACAGGAAGCAGACCTGGCGCGGGATCGTCATCGTCTCCAGGTGCTCGGAGCCCGGGAGGTTGTCGATCCCGAGCAGCCGGACGTCCACCGAGTGCAGGTACGCCGCCAGCTCCTCCACGCTCGCGTGGTGCCGCAGGTGCTGGTAGCGGTCGGTGACCATCGCGCCGCGCTTGTTCCAGCGGCGGTTGCCCACAATGTGCACCTCGGCGGCGAGGAACGCGTTCGCGGTGCGCACGATCGTCCCGATGTTGAAGTCGTGCTGCCAGTTCTCGATGGCGACGTGGAAGTCGTGCCGGCGCGGATCCAGATCGGCGACAATCGCCTCCAGGGTCCAGTACCGGTAACGGTCGACCACGTTGCGCCGGTCGCCCTCGGCGAGCAGCTCCGCGTCGTACCGGTCGTCCTCAGGCCAGGGACCTTCCCACGGTCCGACGCCCACCTCCGGAGGCCCGTGCGGCATCGGGTCGTACGGCGCCCGGGACTCCTCGTCCGTGGGCTCGTCCATGCGCCGAGACTAGGTGGTCGACTCAGGGTGAATCCCGATGCTTCGTCTTCTTCGGACAGGTACCTTTTCGGGGTGAGCGTGCTTGCATCCCTCCCGGATGTCATTCCCATGCTGCTGGGCATGGACTGGATGGAGCCGGAGTACCTTCTGGACCGGTTCGGCGCGGAGCTGCTCTGGGTCAGCCTGCTGATCATCTTCGTCGAGTGTGGGCTGTTCTTCCCGTTCCTTCCCGGCGACACCTTGCTGTTGTCAGTGGGTGTGTTCATCGCGACCGACGACATCAACGTCTTCCCGGGCGATCAAGGCGCCGAGATGGGTCTGGCGCTGCTGCTGCTGGTCGCCGCGGCGATGCTGGGCAACATCGCCGGCTATGAGATCGGCAGAGCCGTCGGTCCCCCGCTCTACCGTCGCGACGGCCGAATACTGAAGACGAAGTACTTCGACCAGACCCAGGAGTTCTTCGACAAGCACGGCCACAAGGCGCTGGTCATCGGCCGGTTCGTGCCGTTCGTGCGGACCTACGTGACCGTCGTCGCCGGGGTCACCCGGATGGAGCGGCGCCGGTTCTTCTTCTGGAGCTTCGTCGGAGCCCTGTTCTGGGTGCTCAGCATCACCCTGCTGGGCTACTTCCTCGGCCGGCGGATTCCGTGGCTGCGCGACAACATCGACCTGGCGATCCTCGCGATTCTGGCGCTCTCGGTGATCCCCATCGCCTACGAGTGGATCAAGCACCGCCGCAACCACCGCAGGCCGGAGGCCACTCCCGAGCCCGCCCCTGAGGTCGTCGAAGGCTAGCCGCGGGCTGCGTCCAGGTCCGCCTTGGTGAGTACGGCGCGGATCTCGAGGCCGGCGTCCGCCAGCGGGTTCTCGTCGGCCGGGCTGCGGTCGATCGCGCAGATGACGACCTCGACGATCGCGCCACCCTCACGCAGCGCGGTGGCGGCCTCGCGGACGGCGCCGCCGGTGGTGATCACGTCCTCGATCAAGACCACCCGCTTGCCGGCGAAGCCCGGGCCCTCGGCGAGCTTGCAGGTGCCGTAGGTCTTCGCGGCCTTGCGGACGAACAGCGTCGGCGTGCGCCCCAGGATGCCGCTCACCGAGGTCGCCAGTGGCACTCCGCCCAGCTCGAGGCCGGCCAGCAGGTCGGTGTCGTTGGGCACCAGCTGGATCATCTCCCGCGCGACTCGCGCGAGCAGCAGCGGATCGGACTCGAAGAGGTACTTGTCGAAGTACTCGGTGCTGACCTGCCCGGACCGGAGGGTGAACTCACCGGTCAGGCGGCAGGTGGCGTCGATGTCGGCGGCGAGTGAGTCATCGGTGGTGGTCACGCATGGCAGGGTAGTGGGGTGCTCGCGTCGCGCCTTCAGGGAATCCCGCCCACGATCTTCTCGGAGATGTCCGCCCTCGCGGTGAGCACCAACTCGCTGAACCTGGGCCAGGGCTTTCCGGACGTCGACGGTCCCCCGGAAGTGATCGCCGAGGCCGTCTCCGCGCTGGAGAGCGGACACAACCAGTACGCCCCGGGCCTCGGCATCCCCGCCCTGCGCCAGGCGATCGTCGCGCACCAGCACCGCCACTACGGCCTCGACCTCGACCCCGACCGTCAGGTCGTGGTGACCACCGGCTGCACCGAGGGAGTCGCCGCCGCTCTGCTCGGGCTCGTCGATCCCGGTGACGAGATCGTGGTGCTCGAGCCCTACTACGACTCCTACGTCGCGATGATCCAGATGGCCGGCGGCGTCCGTCGTCCGGTCACCCTGCGCGCACCGGACTTCCGGCTCGACCTCGACGAGCTGCGGGCCGCGGTCACTGCGAGGACCCGCTTCATGCTGGTGAACTCGCCGCACAACCCGACTGGCACGGTGCTGACGCCTGAGGAGCTGGACGCGATCGCCGACGTGGCGATCCAGCACGACCTGGTGGTGATCACCGACGAGGTCTACGAGCACCTGACCTTTGGACCCGTGCACCGCCCACTGGCCACGCTTCCCGGGATGTTCGAGCGCACCCTGACCCTGTCGAGCGCCGGCAAGTCGTACTCGTTCACCGGCTGGAAGGTCGGCTGGGCCACCGGTCCCGCCGAGCTGGTCGGGGCGGTGCTGGCCGCCAAGCAGTGGCTGACGTTCACGTCAGGATCGCCGCTGCAGCCCGCGGTAGCGCGAGCGCTCGACGAGCACGGCGACTTCCCGACCGCGCTGGCCAAGGACCTGCAGGAGCGTCGCGACCTGCTGTGTGCCGGGCTGCGCGAGGCCGGCTTGACGGCGTTCACCCCCGACGGCACCTACTTCGCGATGACCGACGTCTCCGACCTGGGCTGGGACGACGGGATGGCCTTTTGCCGGGCGCTCCCCGAGCGGGCTGGTGTCGTCGCCATCCCGGCCCAGGGCTTCTACGACGACCCGTCGGCGCCCGGCGCCGGACAGCACCTGGTGCGCTGGGCGTTCTGCAAGGAGCGTCCAGTGATCACCGAGGGCACGGCACGGCTCGCTGCCGCCGACCTGCGCGCGTAGCCCGCTGTGGCCGCGAACCGCGCTGACGGACAGTCCGTCGTCGGGGGCATGTCGACGCGTGGACACCTGGCGGAAGGAAGAGCAGCATCGTCTTGCACGGGATGACCGCCGTCGGCGAGGAGACTGAGCATGAGCGACTCAGATGTGCGCGAGCTATTCCTTCAGGCGATCGCCGCCGACGACCCAGCGGTGATGCGCGAAGGCATCGAACTCCTGTTTGGGCTGACCGGCAACGGGCTCTCCCCTGAAGCGGAGTTTCGGCTGCGTCACGAGGACTACGTGATGGAGATGCCACAGTCGGGCGAGCGCATCCGTGGGCGTGATGCCATGCGTGCGATGCAGGACGCGTTTCCTGTGCCTCCGTCAATCGCGTTGCGCAGAGTAGTGGGGTCCGGACGGGTGTGGGTCGTCGAGGGAACGAACGACTACGCCGGGGATGTGTGGCACGTGGTGGTAGTGCTCGAGCTTGATGCAGCTGGGTCCATCCTTCGCGATACGCGCTACTACACGCAGGCGTCGGAGGCACCCAGTTGGCGGTCTGCGTGGGTGGAGGCCATCGACTAGCGAGGTAAGCACTGCTCGCGGATTGGCGTCTGGGACTGACCGATCGTCTTGAGTTCGACCTCTGGAGGTCTGCCCGCGTCGTGGGCGGTTCGAGTAAGACAGTGCGCATGTTTTCGCCAATGCTGCGCGCCATCGAAGCTGCAGAAGTGCCAACAAGTCGGGTAGCGACGACTCCCTTGGAGTCGGCCGCTTCATTCCGGCTCGACTGCACTTCGAGTCGAGGGCCAACTTGAGGACCTGATCCGTAGTGCGTGAACCATGGCCTGCGACTCAACGGCTGCGACTCCATGGCTCTGCGGGATACTCCAGCGCATGGAGTTGTCCGTGGGCCCTCTTGGGGGGAGTGAGTGGCCGGCTGCGCGTGCGTTGCTCCATCGCGCGTTCGTCAACGAGCCCTTCACCGTGGAGATGTACGGTCCAGCGGTCCTGGATCGGTGGGGTGGGTCCTGGAGTCTGTATTCCGGATTACGGAGTGACGACGCGATTGTCGTCCTGGGCGCTCATGTGGGTGACGTGCTGGTCGGCGTCGTCATGGGAAGCATGCCTGGGCAATGCCGGCTTTGTCAGGTGCTGGCGCGCGAGCCTCGGCCCGACGATCAACTCCTCGCCATCGACTGGCAGTTTCACCAGAACGTCGCCCAAGTCCATGGACAGCTCGGAGAGCATGCCTGGGTCGAGAAGGCTGCCGTCGAACCTGCGCTTCGCGGCCTGGGCATCGGGCGCCTGCTGCTCGAAGCCGTTACCACCGCGCTCGAGATCGGGGAACCAGCGGAAGTGGTTCTCGAGTGCGCCCCCGATCGAGTCAACTTCTATGCAGGCTTGGGGTATGAGGTGCTCGGTACCTTCGCAGATCCCGCAGGCCCCGATGCGTCATTGATGCGACGCAGGATCCGTTGAGACTTCTGCTCACTCGGCAGGATCGGCCTGTGGGCTGGCCCCGCGCCGCGGACCGTTAGGTTTTTGGCGTACGTTGCGTCCCTCCGCCGCGTTAGCCGTGTGCCGCGATCGACCTGACTGCTAGCGCGCGTCGTACCAGGCGCGCACGTCGGGCCGGGCGAGCAGGGCGACGGTCGCCACCGCGGCGCCGAGCGGGAGCACCATGATCGGGCTGGCGAACAGACCTACCAGCGAGACCGCCCCGGCGACCGCGCCGCTGATCAGCAGCGCGCGTCGACCCCAGGGCACACGGCGGAAGGCCTGGATGGCGAAGCCGGCCGCGGCCATGCACCACGGCAGGATCACCCCGGCGGTGATCAGCGAGGCGGTCCTGATCTCGCTGTCGGTCAGCCCCTGGTCGGCGAGGTCCGGGTTCTGCCGGTGCAGCTCCTCGAAGAGCGCATCGGGTGAGGCAAGCATGACCAGCACGGTGACACCCAGCGCCGCGACCACGATCCCGCAGAAGACACAGGTCAGCACGCAGGCCCACACGACCGCGGGCGGCCGGGCCAGCCGCGGCGCCGGTGAGCGCGTGCCGTACGGCGCCGGCCAGGCCACCGGCTCGGTGTGCGCAGGCGGCTGCTCGACGGCTGGTCCGACCGGTAGCGCGACCTGAGGAGGCTCGGGCGGCGTCGGCGCCGGCCGGCCTTCGAACCAGTTGCGGGCCGGCTGGAGCCACAGCATCACCGCGGACACCGCCACCAGCGACGACACGAAGCCGCCGGTCGCGAGCCCGGTGACGAGCAGGGGTACAGCGAGAACGGCCAGCACGAGCCTGGCCTGCTTGGACCCTTTGAGCACCCAGAAGCCCAGGATCCCGGCCGCGGTCGCGCAGGCGCCGGCGATCAGGGTGAGGAGCTGGATCAGGTCCAGGACCTGGTCGAGGCTCAGTCCCAGGTCCTCGCCCGGAGGCTTGGAGAGGAAGTTGAGGACCGACTCCCGCGACTCGATGCTGCGCAGCCCGGCGATCCGGTCGAACGCGCTGAGCACCACGACCGCCGAGCCGATCATGATCATCCATCCCGCCAGCGTCACCTGACGCGGGCGTGGAACGGCAACTGGACTCACGCCACCCATTCCATCAGAGCGGCGGTTGGCCTCCGGTAGTGAGGGCGCTGGTCCCTAGCCGGCCGGCGAGTAGTCGACGTGCTCGCAGCCCTTGGTCCGCGGCTTCTTGTCGAGATAGCGAACGAAATCCTCCCCCGGACCGCAGTTGATGAAGGTCCCCCTTCCAACGCGCGCGGCGTCGAACGAGTCATTGCCGGGACCGCTGAAGACACGGTCCGGGCCAATCGTGGTGATGTAGTCCCTGCCCTCGCCGCCATAAATCCGGTCCGCGCTGAGGTCGAAGCCGTCGGAGATGTGGTCGTTGCCGGCACCTCCCTTGATCAGGTCGGCGCCGCGGCGACCATCGAGAGTGTCATTGCCACCACGGCCGAAGATCTTGTCGGACTTGGCGGTGCCATTGAGTGTGTCCGCGCCGCCGGTCCCGTTGAGGACCTCGGCATGAGCGACACCCATGCCGGTCGAGGCCAGGCACCCTACGGTCAGAAGCCCCGCCGCCAGCTTGAGTCGCATCCCCATGTCGAGCTCCTTCGTCGACCGCGAGCAGCGTTGCTCGGTGCTCGCCGGCCCTCGGACTCTGGCAGCGAAGCGGGCCCGGCGCCATCAGGGCTAGACGTGAGTGTCGTCACTCCCGGAGGACGAGACCGTCCGCACCCACGTCCACGGTGACCGACCCCCCATCGACAACCTCGCCGCCGATCAGCATCCGGGCCAGCGGGTCGCCGATCGCGGACTGGATCAGCCGGCGAAGCGGCCGGGCGCCGTACGCCGGGTCGTAGCCGGTGTCGGCCAGCCAGGCGCGCGCGGCGTCGGTGACGTCGACGGTGATCCGGCGGACGGCGAGCCGCTGCTCGAGCAGCCCCAGCTGGATGTCGACGATCCGCGCGAGGTCATCCCTGGTGAGCGCGTCGAACAGCACGATCTCGTCGAGCCGGTTGAGGAACTCCGGCTTGAAGCTGGACCGTACGACGGACAGCACCGACTCCTTCTTCTTGTCCGGTTCGAGCGTGGGGTCGACCAGGAAGTGCGAGCCGAGGTTGCTGGTCAGGATCAGCAGGGTGTTGCGAAAGTCGACGGTGCGACCCTGGCCGTCGGTCAGCCGACCGTCGTCGAGCACCTGAAGGAGGATGTCGAAGACCTCGGGGTGCGCCTTCTCCACCTCGTCGAGCAGTACCACGGAGTAGGGCCGACGGCGGACCGCCTCGGTGAGCTGACCGCCCTCGTCGTACCCCACGTAGCCCGGAGGGGCGCCGACCAGCCTGGCCACCGAGTGCTTCTCGGAGTACTCCGACATGTCGATGCGCACCATCGCCCGGTCGTCGTCGAACAGGAAGTCGGCCAGCGCCCGGGCCAGCTCGGTCTTGCCGACGCCGGTCGGGCCGAGGAACAGGAACGATCCGGTCGGCCGGTGGGGATCGGCGATGCCGGCGCGGGAACGGCGCACCGCGTCGCTCACGGCTCGCACGGCGTCGGCCTGGCCGATCAGCCGCTCGCCGATCACGTCCTCCATCCGGAGCAGCTTGGCGGTCTCGCCCTCCAGCATCCTGCCGGTGGGGATGCCGGTCCACGCCTCGACGACCTCGGCGATCTGCTCGGCGCCGACCTCCTCGCCGACCAGCGGCTCGAGCTCCGCCCTTTCCGAGTCGACCGCGGCCTGGATCTTCCGCTCCAGCTGGGGGATCGACTCGTAGTTGATCTTGCTGGCCGCCTCGAGGTTGCCCTCGCGCAGGTGCCGGTCGGCCTCCATCCGTAGCTGGTCGAGCGCCCGGCGCAGCTCGCCCTCACCCTCCAGCGACGACTTCTCCTGCTCCCATCGCGCCTCGAGCCCGCGCAGCTCCTCCTCGCGATCGGCGAGGTCCGCGCGCAGCGCGGTCAGCCGCTCGACGGAGGCCTCGTCGCTCTCCTTCTCGAGCGCGAACTCCTCCATCTTGAGCCGGTCGACCTGGCGCCGGAGCTGGTCGATCTCCTCGGGCGAGGACTCGATCTCCATCCGCAGGCGGCTGGCTGCCTCGTCGATCAGGTCGATCGCCTTGTCGGGCAGCTGCCGGCCGGGGATGTAGCGGTCAGACAGCGTTGCCGCGGCGACCATCGCGGCATCGGTGATTCGTACGCCGTGGTGGGCCTGGTACTTCTCCTGGATGCCGCGCAGGATCTGCACGGTGTCCTCGACGCTGGGCTCGCCAACGAAGATCTGCTGGAACCGGCGCTCGAGCGCGGGGTCCTTCTCTACCCGCTCGCGGTACTCGTCGAGCGTCGTCGCGCCGATCATGTGCAGCTCGCCGCGGGCCAGCATCGGCTTGAGCATGTTGCCGGCATCCATCGCCGAGTCGCCGCCCGCGCCCGCGCCGACGACGGTGTGCAGCTCGTCGATGAACGTGATGATCTGGCCGCCCGCGTCCTTGATCTCCTCGAGCACGGCCTTGAGCCGCTCCTCGAACTCGCCGCGGTACTTAGCGCCCGCCACCATCGCGGCCAGATCGAGGCTGAGCACCCGCCGGCCCTTGAGGGAGTCGGGGACGTCGCCCGCGACGACTCGCTGCGCGAGCCCCTCGACGACGGCCGTCTTGCCGACGCCGGGCTCGCCGATCAGCACCGGGTTGTTCTTGGTACGCCGGCTGAGCACCTGGACCACGCGGCGGATCTCGGCGTCGCGGCCGATGACCGGGTCCAGCCGACCCTCCTCGGCGGCCGAGGTGAGGTCGACGGAGTACTTCTCCAGCGCCTCGTACGTCGACTCGGCCTCGGGGCTGGTCACCCTCCGGTTGCCGCGAACCGCGGTGAGGCTCTCGCGCAGCCCGGACTCGGTGAGCCCGGCGTCGGTGAGGAGCTGCTGGGCAGGACTTTCGGTTCCGGCCAGCGCGATCAGCAGGTGTTCGGTGGCGACGTAGTCGTCCTTCATGCTCGCCGCCAGGTCCAGGGCGCCGGCGAGGACCCGGGTCAGTGCTGCCGACGCGGCCGGCTGCTGGACGGTCGCGCCGGTGGCTCGCGGCAGCGCATCCAGCGCCGATGCCGCCTGCGCGGTCAGCGTGGCGGCGTTCACACCCGCCTTCCCGACCAGGGTGCCCGCGGTCCCCTCCGGCTGACGCAGCAGCGCAACGAGAAGGTGGATCGGGTCGGTGGTCGTGTTGCCCGCGGTGGTCGCGGACAGCTGCGCGGCCTCGATGGCCTCGCGCGCCCGCGTCGTAAACTTGTCGGCCCCGAACTGGCTCATGTCTCTCCTGAATCTGCCCGGTAGTGCGTGACGTTGATGCTGCCGGGCATCCCCACCCGGCACCAGTCTCAACGCGCGCAAAGTTGAGTCTGTTCCACTCAACTCTGAGGTTTTTTGTTCCGCCGCCGGACTCTGTCGGACCGCCTAGCTGGAGGAGGGCGGCTCTGGTCCGTCGTCGCCGGTCGGCGGCATGCTGTGCTCCGGGAACGGCCGATCGGCGACCGCTTCATCGACCAGGCAGGTCTTGCAGAAGTCCTCGCCGAACGGCGTCAGGTGGATGCTGCGCCGGACGACCTTGGCGAACTTCACCGAGTGCATCGCCTCCAGCACGTCGGGCTGGGCCTCGACGACCTGGTACTCCAGCGGGTCGCGTAGCGACTCCCGCGAGAACCAGATCAGGCCGAGCCGGAACAGGTTGTTGAGGAACGACGGCACCTGGTCGAGGTAACGCGCGCCGGCGCGGGCGCCGACCATGTTCAGCCCCGGGGCGATCAGGTGGCTGTTGACCATCCCGATCGGACCGCCGGTCCGTACGTCGACGCTGGGCTGCGGCCCGTCCTTGAGCAGGAGCAGCAGGATGCGGGCCTCGTCGGGCGCCAGCTCTTCCAGGATCCGTTCGTACGCCGGGTGGCTCTGGTCGGTGTTCCAGACGTCGCGGGACCGCACGAGCAGGTCGTTGCCGCGCTCGCGCAGCGTCTTCGGGACCTCACGGTTGCCGACCACCTGCCCGTTCACGACCTCGGACGGCTCCATCAGGCCGCCGAGCGTCTCGCCGGCGGTGAGCAACGCCGTACTCATCGGCACCCCGGAGGAGACCGAGCGAGCCAGTTCACTGAACACGGCCACGCCTTCGCCGGCGTCCCGCACCAGTGCGGCCGCCTCCTCCCGACTGGTCAGCGCCCGACCTACCCGCAGCCAGGCCGCGGCAGAGGTCTTCACGCTCCACTCGGTGGTGTGCAGTGCGGCCGAGGCCGCCACCCGGGCGATGCCGGGGAGCGAGTCGACGGCGGGCTGCATCATCTCGGGCAGCGACTGCCGGTCCTCGGGTTCGGTCATCCGCCCTGCACCCCGAAGATCCACAAGTGCACGAAGCCACCGGCCAGGCCCATGATCGCGCCATGGGCGTAGAGCATCCACTCGTCCTCCTTGATCGCGGATCTCATCATGTCGACGAAGTCGCGCGGCGGTAGCTCTTTGGTGCGGACCGCCACCAGGCTGCGGATCTTCTCCGCCTGTTGCGCACTGAACTCCGGGTCCTTGAACGGAGTGAGCGTGCGGCCCACGGCCTGCTGCGCGACCGACTCGCGCACCGCGTCGAACCGTTTGGAGCCGATGGCGACCCGCACCGCGGCCCGGGCCGGCCCCGCCGCCTTGTCGATAGCCGGACGTAGCGCAGCGGCAAGCATCTGCCGGGTGCGGTCGCCGCGCGGCCCGTCGAGCAGGAAGTCGCCGATTCGCTCGAGCGTGATCACGTCGTCGGCGATGATCCGCGCGTAGACCTCGGCCGCCTCGTCCTGGCGGCGCAGGAACAGGCCGTGCACCTTGATCCCCAGGATCCGCTTCTCCTCCGGCGGCTCGAAGATCAGCCACATGCCCAGGGCGTTGGTGGTCCAGCCGACGACCACGCCGAGGATCGGCAGCAGCCACCACTGATGGGCGAGGCTGTCGACCACCGCGACCGGGATGCCGAGCAGGAACCCGAAGACGAAGCCGAAGGCGACCATCAGGTTGAGCTCGCGCTGCCCGAAGTCGCGGAAGATCCGCACTACCAAGTCGGGGTTGTTGCGGAAGTGGTCGATCACCATGATCTTCGGGTCGAGCAGCTGGTCGATGTGGACGCCGATCTCGTCGGTGACCTTGCCGACCACCTCCGGAAGCTGGGCCTGGACCCGCTCGATCACCGCGTCGCGCACCGGCCGCGGCAGGTCACGCCACAGCCGCGGGTGCTCCTGGCGCATCACTTCGTCGACCAGCTGGGGAATCTCGGGGCGGAACATCCGGACGATGTGCTCGGCGATCTTCTCGGGCTCGAGCTGCTGGTAGAACTCCCCCGGCGTACCGAGCTTGGCGATCGCCTTGTCCACCGCGATGCTGCCCATCTTCGCGGCCCGGGCCGGCACGATGCCCTGCCAGCCGATGCCGCCCTGGAGCAGGCCCGGCACCTCCTGGAGCTTGCGAGGCAGCACCGAGGCGAGCTCGCGGAGGCCGGGGACCTTGAAGCCGTGGAACCGGACCGGGGAGAACAGCATCCACAGCCCCGACCAGTTGATCAGGAAGCCGATGACGCCGGTGAAGACGGGGATCGAGGCGAACGCGAACCAATGGACGTCGCCCGCCCAGTCGCTCAACCAGTCCACGTGCGGCTCCTCGACCCTGACCGCCCCACGACGGTTTCGGTGCCGCCGAGGCTAGTCGCTTGCTACTCCCAGTAACAGAAACGTCCACGTGGGCGTTACGGGCACCTCAGCGGTTGCGTCGCCAGACCACGAGCGCCTGTTGGGACGGCGGATCGGCCAGCACCGGGAGCCGGTCGCCGCGCTCGGTACGCCGGGCACTCGCCGCCAGCCGCAGCGCCTCGCGGGTCGCGTCGAGCTCGGCCCGGAGCTCCTCGTTGCGGGCCACCAGCGCGGCCACCTTGTTCTCGAGGTCCATGATCCGGCGGACGCCCTCGATGCCGATGCCGGAGGCGGTGAGGGATGCGATCTGGCGGAGCAGCTCGACGTCGTGGTGGGAGTAGCGCCGGCCGCCACCGCCGGTGCGGCCGGGCGTGATCAGCCCCATCCGCTCGTAGGTGCGCAGCGTCTGCGGGTGCAGGCCGGTCAGCTGGGCAGCGACGCTGATGACGTAGACCGCTGCGTCGGGACTCGGCGGGTCGAACGGCGAGCGCCGGGCCATCAGCTGGGCTCCCCGCGGAATTGTTCGCCGGAGGAGCGAAGCGGGGGAGTCGAAGATTTCCGTGGGGCAAGCATCACCCTGCGTCCTCGAAGAGCTTGGCGCGCAGCGGTTTGCCCGCCGTGGCGGAGCGGTAGGCCTCGACGGCCTCCCGAGCGGACCCGTCGAGCTTCGCCGGCACCTGGACCTCGACCGTGGCCAGCAGGTCGCCGTTGGTCCCGTCGGACTTCCGGGCGCCCTTGCCACGGACCCGGAAGGTGCGGCCGTTGGGCGTCCCGGCCGGGATCTTGAGGGTCACCGGCGCGCCACCGAGGGTCGGGATCTTGACCTCGGCGCCGAGCGCTGCCTCGTCGAACGAGATGGGTACATCGATCGTCAGGTTGTCGGCCTTGCGACCGAAGACCCGGTGTGGAGAGACGCGCACGGTGACGTAGAGGTCGCCGGCCGGGCCTCCGCTGTCGCCGGCGCTGCCCTTGCCGCGCAGCCGGATCTTCTGTCCGTCCTTGACCCCACCCGGGATCCGCGCCTGGATCGTCCGGGCGGACCGCCCTCGGCCGCTGCCGTCGCAGGTCGGGCAGAGCTCGTCGTAGACGAGCTGCCGGCCGCCGCACATCGGGCAGGTCTCGTTCATCGAGAACGCGCCGCCCACCGACGAGACCACGAACCCCGCGCCCTCGCACTCCGGGCAGATGTGCGGCTTGGTGCCGGGCTTGCCGCCCGTGCCCTGGCAGTCGGGGCAGGCCGCGTCGCTGGTCAGCCGCAGCGACAGGGTGACCCCGTCGATGGCGTCGGTGAAGCCGATCGTGGCCGAGGTCTCCACGTCGGGACCCTTGACCGGTCGGCGCGCCTGCTGCTGCCGCCGGCCACCCCCGAACAGGTCGCCGAACATGTCGCCGAACCCGCCTGCGCCACTGCGCTCGCGGAGCAGGTCGTCGAGGTTGAACCCTCCGCCGCCGCGGAAGCCGCCGGAGCCGTAGAGGGAGCGCATCTCGTCGTACTTCTTGCGCTTGCCGGGGTCGCCGACGACGTCGTAGGCCTCGGCGATCGCCTTGAACTTGTCGTGCTTGGCAGCGTCGCCAGGGTTGGAGTCGGGGTGGTTGGCGCGCGCGAGCTTGCGATAGGCCTTCTTGATCTCGTCGGCCGTGGCGTCCTTCTTCACGCCGAGGACCTGATAGAAGTCCTTCTGCGCCCAGTCCGCTCGGAAGCCGTCCTGGTCAGCCATCGCGCACCTCCTTCCCCTTACTCCTCGTGATCGTCGTCCGCTGCCGGCTCGGGCTCCGCCGCCACCGGCTGGCTGGACGGGTCGACGACCAGCACCTGCGCGGCCCGGACCATCCGGTCGCCGAGCTTGTAGCCGGCCTTGGCGATCACCTTGCAGGTGGTCACCTCCACGTCGGGATCCTCGCCGATGTGCGAGAGCGCCTCGTGGACCGTCGGGTCGAACGGGTCGCCGACGGCACCGAACTTGGTGAGTCCGACGCCGGAGACGATCCGCTGCAGCTGCTCGGCAACGGCCTTGAAACCGCCCTCGAGCGGGCCGTGCTCGCTGGCCCGGTCGATGGTGTCGAGCACCTCGATGATCGGCGTGAGCGCTGCGTACGTCGCGTTCTCACGCACCAGCTCGCGGTCGCGCTCGACCCGACGCTTGTAGTTGAGGTACTCCGCCTGCAGCCGCTGCAGGTCCGCGGTGAGCTCGGCCAGCTCCATCCGGGCGAGGGCGAGCTCGTCGCCCTCACCCTCGTCATCGTCAGTGACGTCCTCGGCATCCGTGTCGTCGGGGGCCTCGCCGGCCGCGTCGCCGAACGAGCCCTGCGGGGTCTCCTCGGGGACGTCGTCGGTCACTTGGTCTCGCCCTCGGTGTCCTCACCGTCGGTCGGCTCGCCGGTCGGCTCGTCGGTCGGCTCGTCCACGATCTCGGCGTCGACGACGTCGTCGTCCTGCTCGCCGGTCGCGCCGGTGGCCCCACCGGCGGCGGCCTCGTCGGCCTCCGCGGCGGCGTACATCGCGGCACCCATCTTCTGGCTGGACTCACCGAGCTTGGTGATGCCGGCGTTGATGTCGTCGGCACTGGCCTCGGCGTTCTCGAGCGTCGACTTGAGCGCCTCGACGTCCGCGCCGACCTCGGTCTTCACGTCGTCCGGGATCTTCTCGGCGTTGTCCTCGAGGAACTTCTCGGTCGTGTAGACGAGCTGGTCCGCCTGGTTGCGGGCCTCCACCGCGTCGCGGCGCGAGGCGTCCTCGGCGGCGTACTGCTCGGCCTCCTTGACCATCCGGTCGATCTCGTCCTTCGACAGCGCCGAGCCGCCGGAGATCGTCATCGACTGCTCGCGGCCGGACGCCTGGTCCTTGGCCGAGACGTGCACGATGCCGTTGGCGTCGATGTCGAAGGTCACCTCGATCTTCGGCACCCCGCGCGGGGCCGGCGGGAGGCCGGTCAGCTCGAAGTTGCCGAGACCCTGGTTCTGCGCCCACATCGGGCGCTCACCCTGCGCGACCTTGATCTCCACCGACGGCTGGTTGTCGTCGGCGGTCGTGAAGATCTCCGACCGCTTGGTGGGGATCGTGGTGTTGCGCTCGATCAGGTTGGTCATCACCCCGCCCTTGGTCTCGATACCGAGCGAAAGCGGCGTGACATCGAGGAGCAGCACGTCCTTGACCTCGCCCTTGAGCACGCCGGCCTGCAGCGCGGCACCCAGGGCGACGACCTCGTCGGGGTTGACGCCCTTGTTGGGCTCCTTGCCGCCGAGCAGCTCCTTGACCACCTCGGTCACGGCCGGCATCCGCGTGGAGCCGCCGACGAGCACGACGTGGTCGATGTCCTTGACGTCCACACCGCCGTCCGCGAGCACCGACTTGAACGGCTCGCGGGTCCGGTCGAGCAGCTCGCTGGTCATCCGCACGAACTCGGCACGCGTCAGCTTCTCCTCGAAGTGCAGCGGGCCGGACTCGCCGTGGGTGATGTAGGGCAGGTGGATCGTGGTCTCGCTCGAGGACGACAGCTCGATCTTCGCCTTCTCGGCGGCCTCCTGCAGCCGCTGCTTGGCGATCTTGTCAGCCGCGAGGTCGACGCCGTTGTTGTCCTTGAACTTCTTGACCATCCACTCGACGACCTGGTTGTCCCAGTCGTCACCACCGAGGTGGTTGTCACCGTTGGTGGCCTTCACCTCGAGCACGCCCTCGCCGATCTCGAGCAGGGACACGTCGAACGTGCCGCCACCGAGGTCGAAGACCAGGATCGTCTGGTCGTCGCCCTTGTCGAGGCCGTAGGCCAGGGCGGCCGCGGTGGGCTCGTTGACGATCCGCTGCACGTTCATGCCCGCGATCTCGCCCGCCTCCTTGGTGGCCTGGCGCTGCGCGTCGGAGAAGTACGCCGGCACGGTGATCACCGCGTCGGTGACCGGCTCGCCGAGGTAGGCCTCCGCGTCCCGCTTCAGCTTCTGCAGCACGAACGCGCTGATCTGCTGCGCGGTGAACGTCTTGTCGTCGATGTCCACCTTCCAGTCGGTGCCCATGTGGCGCTTCACCGAGCGGATGGTGCGGTCCACGTTGGTGACCGCCTGACGCTTGGCGACCTCGCCGACCAGGACCTCGCCCGACTTGGCGAACGCCACGACGGACGGGGTGGTGCGGGCGCCCTCAGCGTTGGCGATGACGGTGGGCTCGCCACCCTCGAGGACCGCGACGACGCTGTTGGTCGTACCGAGGTCGATGCCGACAGCTCGAACCATGTGTTGTTACCTCCGTTGAAGAGTTGAGTCCGGTTCACTCAACTTTGCTCAGTGGGTCCAACGGTATCGGAGGGCGCCAATGTTCCCGATGCCGGGAGGAAATCTCGAGTGGGGACCGCCGGGTAGGTTTCTGGTCATGATCGAGCTGAGCCCCGGCCAGGAGATGACGCTGGTCGACGGCACCGGCGAGCCGCTGAGCCGGCTGCGGATGGGCGTCGGCTGGGACCACTCCCCGACCGCCGGATTCATCGGCACCGGAGCGCCGGAGATCGACCTGGACGCCTCGGCGGTGCAGTTCGGCGACGGTCGGGCCTTCGACTTCGCGTTCTACAACAACCTGGCCACTCGCGACGGCTCGGTCGTCCACAGCGGCGACAACAAGTCCGGCCGCGGCGAGGGCGACGACGAGGAGATCGCCGTCGACCTGACCAAGGTGCACCGGCAGATCGACTCGATCGTGTTCCTGGTGAGCAGCTACCAGGGTCACACCCTGGAGTGGGTCCACAACGCCTACTGCCGGCTGGTCGACGACCGGGACGGTGTCGAGCTGGCGCGGTTCACGCTCTCGCTCGGCGTCCCCGAGACCGGGCTGGCGATGGCCACGATCTCCCGCGACGGCGACGGCTTCAAGCTCAAGGCCATCGGCCAGGGCATCGAGGTCAAGGTGCCCACCGAGTCCGTCAACGCGATCCTGCCCTTCGCCTGAGATGGCGCGCCTCGCGGTCGGGCTGCTGGCCGCGCTGCTGGTGCTCGCCGGATGCACGGACGACGACCAGGCCCCCGCATCCGACCCCTCCGCGCAGCCCCCGGCAACGCCCACCCCGACGCCCAGCAACGGCCCGACCACCACGCCGACGTCCACCCCTCCTCCCGCACGGGTCGCACCCAATGACGCCCGGATCCAGATCGCGGTCGACGCGGTCGAGCACCTGGCCGGGCGGATCGGGCCGCGTCCGGGTACGTCGGCGGCCTACTTCGAGGCGGCGGAGTGGGTCCAGACTCAGTTCGAGGACTCGGGCTGGTCGGTTCACCGGCAGCGGTTCCACACGCCGGCCGGCTTCTCCTGGAATGCGGACGTGCCGGCGGGCACGTCGGTGAACCTGATCGCCACTCGCGGCGACGTCGAGACAGGGAAGCCGTGGCTGCTCGTCGGCGCCCACCTCGACACCGTTCCCCTGGCCCCGGGTGCCGAGGACAACGCGTCCGGCATCGGTGTGCTCCTGACCCTGGCGGATGCCCTGGCGGATCGGCGGTCGCGCCTCCCCGTGGTGCTCGTGGCCTTCGGCTCGGAGGAGCCGCGCGGGGAGGGCGAGGACGACCACCACTACGGGTCGCGGGCCTTCGTCGACGAACTGACCCCGGCACAGCGCCGGTCGCTGCGCGGGATGGTGTCGATGGACCGGGTGGGCGTCGGCGGGGTGCTGCCCATCAAGAGCGTTGCGGAGCCGTCCCAGATGCGTGCGGGGCTGGATGGTGCGGCCGCTCGTGCCGGTGTGGAGACGATCCTCGAGACCAACCACAGCTCCAGCGACCACGAGTCGTTCGTCGACGAGGGACTACCCGGAGTGCGACTCGGCGGCACGTCGTACGGCGGCTACCACAACGCGGGGGACCTGCCCTCCGTGATCAACCGGGCCCAGCTCGAGCGGACCGCGCGCACGGTGCTGGCCTGGCTGCGGTGATACTCGCCCCATGGACCGACCCGAGACGCTCACCCGCTGGCACCGGATCGTGGAGACCAAGGACCCGTCACTGCTCGACACCCTGCTGGCCGACGACGCGGTGTTCCGGTCGCCCGCGGTGCACACGCCGCAGGAGGGCAAGGAGCTGACGACCGCCTATCTGCGCGCCGCCATGGTGGTGATCGGTCCGACGCTGGCCTACCAGCACGAGTGGTACGACGACGGCTCCGCGATCCTGGAGTTCAACGCCGAGCTCGACGGCCTGACGCTGCACGGCATCGACATGATCCGGTGGGGCGCCGACGGGCGGATCACCGAGTTCACGGTGATGGTCCGGCCGTTCAAGGCGCTGCAGAAGCTGATGGACCTGATGCTCGAGGAGCTCCTGCCGGAAGCCTGAGTGGCTCGAGGATCGCCGCCGCCGCGGAACCTTTCACGACTCGAGGGGCGAACGAGACGGGATCCAGGCGGTACGCCACCGGCTCCATCTTGACGAGCCGGGCGCCCCGCCACGTCGTCTCCAGGAGCACGCCCTCCATGGTCTCCTCCATGAAGTCCATATCGAAGATGAAGTTGCCGAGTGAGTAGAAGACCGGAACGCCGCGGATCTCCTCGCTGCCCTGCACCCAGTGCGGGTGCCCGCCGACGATCAGGTCAGCACCCGCCGCGACCAGTCGACGGGCGACCGTGCGCTGCGCGGGGTCCACAGAGCGCGTGTAGTTGCCGCCCCAGTGCGGAACCACCACGACGACGTCGGCCCTGCGCTTCGCCTGCTCGACGACATCGGCGACCCGGTCGAGGTCGCCGGTATTCAGCGGTCCGGTCCGCGGCGGCATCCGCACTGACAGCGCTCCCGGCTGGCCGAGCGCCGCCTGCGGAGTCTCGCCGATCGCGTTGAAGGCGATGAAGGCGAACCGCACCCCGCCGACCTCGAAGATCGCCGGCCGGCTCGCCTCCTTCAGCCCCTCGCCGGCGCCGAACGACTCGATCGGCGATTCGTCGAAGGCTCGGATCGTCTCGACCAGCGCGGTGGACTCGTAGTCGCCGGTGTGGTTGTTGCCCAGCGAGAGGGCATCGAACCCGGCCCGGGCCAAGGGCTGGAGCAGCGCCGGGGTCCCGCCGAACGAGTCGTCGTTCGGCTGCTGAGGCTCACCATTGAGCGACAGGGTGCTCTCGAGGTTGCCGACGGTGAGGTCCGCCGCTCGGAGGCGATCGCTCATGGGAGCCAACGCGACCGTGGGATCCGGGACGCCACGCACCAGCATGATGTCGCCGACCACGGTCAGCGTGATCGTCGACGGCTCAGGGGGCGGGGGCGGCGTCATCGAGGGAGTGGTCTCCGGCGACCGGCTGCCGGCCCCGGCCTGCGGTTCGGGGTTCGATGGGGGGTCTTCGTTGCACGCCGTCACCAGGCACGCCGCCGCGAGCAGCGCGACGAGCCCGGGGTTCATGAACCCACGCTACGTGTCGAGCGAACGCCCCCAGGCCTGCAGCAGCCCGGCCAGCTGCTGCCGCTCCTCCGCAGAGAAGCCCGACACCAGCCGGTGCTCGTTGGCCACGTGCCGGTCGAGCAGGTCGTCGACCAGCCGGAGCCCCTTCGCGGTGAGGGCGACCCGGCGGGACCGGGCGTCGGTGTCACTGACCGTGCGGGTGACCAGGTCCGCCCGCTCGAGCCGGTCGATCCGCTTGGTGATCGCTCCCGACGTGACCATCGTGGTCGCGCCGAGCTCGCCCGGGGTGAGCGCGTGCTCCGGCCCGGAGCGGCGCAGCGCGGCGAGGACGTCGAAGTCCCCGTCGCCCAGGCCGGCCTCGGCGAACACCGGTCGGAGCTCGTCGTTGAGGCGGGCGGCCAGCCGGTGCAGCCGGCCGATCAGGCCCATCGGGCTGACGTCCAGGTCGGGCCGCTGCTCGCCCCACTGGACGATGATCCGGCCGACGTGGTCGAGATCAGCGGCGTCCATGCCTTGACTGTATCTTACATGGAAGATAATATCTCTTCCATGGAAACTACCGCGGCCCGCACTCTCCTCATCACGGCCGTGGCGCCGGTCGCCTGGGGCTCGACGTACCTCGTCACCGAGCAGTTCCTGCCCGCCGACCGGCCGCTGTTCGCCGCGCTGGTGCGAGCCCTGCCCGCGGGATTGCTGCTGCTCGCGTTCCGGCGCCGGCTCCCGACCGGCATCTGGTGGTGGCGCGCGCTCGCGCTCGGCGTCCTGAACATCGGGCTGTTCTTCCCGCTGATCTTCCTGGCGGCGTACCACCTGCCGGGCGGGTTGGCGGCGACGCTGCAGGCCACCTCGCCGCTGGCGGTGATGGCGCTGGCTGCCGGCGTCATCCACGAGCGGCCGGGCGCATTGCGGATCGGCTCGGCGCTGGTCGGCCTGGTGGGAGTCGCGTTGCTGGTACTCCAGTCACCCGGACAGGTCGACACCCTCGGTCTGGTCGGCGCCTTCGGTTCGGTGCTCATCTCGGCACTCGGCTTCGTGCTGGTGAAGCACTGGGACGCTCCGGTGGACAAGCTCACCATGGTGTCCTGGCAGCTCGTCGTCGGCGGCCTGTTCCTGCTGCCGGTCGCGCTGTTGGTCGAGGGAGCGCCGCCGGCAATCGACGCCCCGGCCATCGGCGGCTTCCTCTGGCTGGGCGGCGTCGGCACCGTCCTGGCCTATGTGTGCTGGTACCACGGGCTGTCCCGGATGACAGCCGGCTCGGTGTCGCTGGTCGGCCTGGTCAACCCTGTCGTCGGCACCCTGCTCGGGGTCGTCTTTGCCGCGGAGCTCTTCGGCTGGACCGAGGCGCTGGGTATGGCTCTGGTGCTGGGCGGCGTACTCGCCGGTCAGGGCTGGGGCGCGAAGGTCACGGCCTGGTTCACGAAGCCGTCCCGGGTGCGGACGCTGGCCGCACCCGCCGCCTGCGCCTGAGGATCAGCCGATCCGGACCCGGACCTCGTTGGAGATCTCGCCGGACTTGGTGTCGATCATCCGGAACCGGTTGACCCCGGGCTGGCTGGTCTGGATGTACGTCGTGAACGTCTCGTTGCTCACCGGGGTGGTGACCGGGAAATCGGTCCATTTGCCGGCGGTGAACTGCTGGACCTGGAGGATCGCGCCCTCGCCGCCCGGGTAGACGCCGGTCAGGTCGATCGGCTCCATCGGACCGACCGCGGTCTGCCCACCGGACAGGGAGATCGCTACGTCCTCGGCATCGCTCTCGGACTCAGCGGTCTCGCGATCGACCGGATCGGACTCCTCGGGGCCCTCGGAGCTGGTCCCGGGAAGGGTACGCACCGGGCCGTCCTCCTGGGCGGTCCGCTCCGGGCGGGGCAGGAAGAGCGAGGCGTCGGAGGTCGAGTCGTCGGTGGCCGAGTCGTCCTCGCCCACACCGAGCACCTGGGTCGCGGCGAGCGCCGCGCCTCCCAGGATCAGGCCGACGACCAGGCCGACCGCGAGCAGGGCGAACAGCCCGGCGGCAATGGGATGCCGCTCGGTGGGTGAGCCCTCGGTCTCCTCGTCAACCACGCGGCCATTCTCCGGGACGTTCCGCGGGCAGCCAAATGCCGTCCAGTCAGCGCAGCGCGAGGACCACGACGGGGATCTCCCGGTCGGTGATCGCCTGGTACGTCGCGAAGTCGGCGTACAGCTCCACGAGCCGTGGCCACAGCGCCGCCCGCTCCTCGGGGTCGGCGACCCTGGCGCGCACGTCCCGGATCTCCCGCTTCAGCCACACGCGGGTGTCGGGTGCAGCCATCACGTTGTAGTACCACTGCGGGTTCTTGGGCAGCCCGCCCTGGCTGGCGACCACGACCAGGTCGGTGCCGTCCTTGAGGTAGAGCAGCGGCGTCGTGAACTGGGTGCCCGATTTGCGGCCGACGTGCTCGAGCAGCAGCGTCGCGACCGGCTTGCGGAACCCTGCGCCGATCCGCCACTTGCTGCCGATCCGGCCACGGGTGAGCTTGAAGACCCTGACCTGGGCCTTGGCCATGTACTTGATGACCTTGGGCACCACCGGGCTGGCCAGCTGCTCCTTGCGCTTGGCCAGCTGCTCCGGGGTCAGGTCAGATCCCACGCTTCCACACCATTTCCTCGTGGAGCTTGCGGCTCCGCCAGCCGTCGGACGTGCGCACCATCGTGTGGTGGTACTTGCCTCCGACCTCCACGACCGTGGGCTCGTCGTCGTCGCTGCGCAGGTACATCGGGTTGTCGAAGTACGCCACGACCCTGGCTGTGTCTCTACCCTCGTCGTCCTTGGTGTCCCACTCGACGGAGACCTGGCCGATCGTGTGAAGTGTCGCGCTGAAGAACGCCGGGAGCGTCTCGGAGAGCCACTTCTTGGCCTCGGGGAAGCTGCCGGCGATCCCACCCGACTCGGTGTAGTCGATCTGGGCATCGGGCGTGAACACCGTGTCGAGACCGTCCCACTGCCCCTCGTCGATCGCGCGGGTGTAGCGGGTGAGCACGTCCCGGATCTCGATCTGGTCGGAGATCTGCTGCAGGTCCATCCGGACACTCTGGCACATTTCTAGAACACGTTCTAGTCTGTCTTCGTGAGGTTCACCTACGCGGAAGCGATGACCCAGGCGACGTACTACGCCCCGCTGGCCCAGGCCGCGGAGGCGGCCGGGTACACCAGCATGACCGTGGCCGACAGCCTGATCTACCCCAAGGAGTCGGACTCCACGTACCCCTACACCGACACCGGCGACCGGGAGTTCCTCGAGGGCAAGGAGTTCATCGAGACGATGGTGCTCTGTGCGCACCTGTTCGCGGTGACCACAACTCTCCGGCTCACCCCGTTCGTGCTCAAGCTGCCGGTGCGGCCCCCGGTGCTCGTCGCCAAGCAGGCCAGCAGCCTGGCCTACCTCTCCGACAACCGACTCGGGCTCGGCGTCGGCCTCTCCCCCTGGCCCGAGGACTTCGCCGCGCTCGGGGTGTCGTGGGAGAAGCGCGGCAAGCGGATGGATGAGTGCATGGACATCCTGCGCGGACTGACCAGCGGCGAGTTCTTCGGCTACGACGGGGAGTTCTACGAGATCGAGGAGCTCAAGCAGTGCCCCGCCCCGACCGAGCCCATCCCGCTGCTCGTCGGCGGCCACGCCGACGCGGCCCTCCGTCGCGCCGTGCTCAAGGGTGACGGCTGGATGCACGCCGGCGGCGACGGCGAGGAGCTCGACAGGCTCCTGGTCCGGCTCGCCGAGATCCGGAAGGAAGAGGGAGACACCCGCGACTCCTCCAGCTTTGAAGTGCACGTGATCAGCTATGACGCCTACGACCCCGACGGCGTGAAACGCCTCGAGGACAAGGGCGTCACCGACTGCATCGTCGGCTTCCGGGTGCCCTACATCATGGGCCAGGACGAGGAGCCGCTGGAGAAGAAGATCGAGCACCTGGAGCGGTTCGGCGAGTCGATCATCGCCAAGGTGACCGGGTGAGCGCCGACCTCACCGCGCCCCTCCGCGAGGCGATCGCGGAGGCGGAGAAGCTCATCAGCAACGCTGACTTCATCCGCACCGACCAGGACCTTCTCGAGGGCTACGACTACCTCTCCGGCCGGATCCGGATGGCCTTGCAGATGGCGTTCGACCACGATCTCGAGCGTCCGCTGCTGATCAACCCCACGCACCAGTTCGCCCGGCAGGGCCTGGACAACCCGGACGCGATCTACTTCAACGCCTACCTGACCGACGGAGCGGAGTACGCGCTGCGCGGCCGGCGCGGGACCTCCGCGGACCTGTCCTTCCAGGTCATGGGCGGTGGGTACGACGCCGGCGGGGCGCCGCCGTCGCTGGCGGCGTTCGACGACCGCGAGCTCGACATCGCCGAGGACGGGACGTTCGAGCTGCGCCTGGGGCCTTACCAGGACAACGCGAAGAACCTGATCATCCGTGAGGTCTTCAACAACTGGGACAGCGAGGAGCGCGGCACCCTCTGGATCGAGCGGGTCGACACGGTCGGCAAGCCGGCCAGGGCGCTGACCAAGGACCGGCTGGCCAAGCAGTACGAGATCGCCGCGAAGCTGCTCACCGGCTCGATCCAGACCTGGTTCGCGTTCCCGCACTTCTTCCAGTACAAGGAGCCGGTCAACACGCTGACCGCACCCAAGTCGACGCCGGGCGGCCTGGAGTCGCAGCGCTCCTCGATCGGGCACTACGAGCTCGCCGAGGACCAGGCGATCATCGTCGAGCTGCCCCGGTGCGACGACTGCGCCTACCAGGGGATCCAGATCGGCTCGGACTGGTACGCCTCCACCGACTACGAGACCCACCAGACCTCGCTCACCAAGGCCCAGGCTGTGACCGACCCCGACGGGATCATGCGGTTCGTGATCTCCGAGCGGCCGCCCGGCGGCGAGGGGTCTGGCGGGATCGCCAACTGGCTTGAGACCACCGGCCACCGCACCGGCCCGATGATGCTGCGCTGGCAGCGCCTCGAGCGTGACCTCGGCCCCGAGGACGGGCCGACGGTCAAGGTCGTCGACCTCGCCGACGTACCCGACCTGCTGCCGCACTTCACCCCGCTCACCCCCGAGGAGTACGCCGCGCGGATCGCCGCCCGGCAGCGCTCCGTGGCCCGAAGGATGATCAGTTGACCAGCACCGAACTCGGTTACGCAGCAGCGCACGACACCTCGATCGAGGAGCGATACGTTGCGGCCCCGCTGCTGAAGGACAAGGTCATCGTGTTGTCCGGCGTCGGCCCCGGCCTGGGCCGGTCGCTCGGCGAGGAGGCCGCCAAGATGGGCGCCGACCTGGTGCTTGCCAGCCGCACCGAGTCGCGCCTGGAGAAGATGGCCGCGCTCGTGGAGTCCTACGGACGCCGGGCGGTGATCGTGCCGACCGACGTGACCGACGAGGCGTCGCGAGCCAACCTCGTCGAGAAGGCGCTCGAAGGCTTCGGCAAGGTCGACTGCGTGATCAACAACGCGTTCGCGATCCCGCCGATGGACCCGATCACCCAGATCAAGCCCGAGGACCTCGCGAAGGCCAACGAAACCAACGTGTTCGCGCCGCTGCGCCTCGCCGCGCTGTTCGCCGACGCGCTCTCGGCGAGCAAGGGCTCGATCATCATGCTGAACTCCTGCGTCGCGTTCAGCTCGCAGCCCGAGTACGCCGGCTACAAGCTGTCCAAGGGCGCGCTCGAGCACCTCGCCTCGTCGCTCGCCACCGAGCTCGGCCCGCGCGGCATCCGCGTCAACAGCGTGGCGCCGTCGTACATCTACGAGGACGTCAACCGCGGCTACTTCGACTTTCTCGCCGCGGTCGAGGGCAAGACCCATGAGGAGATCTACGCCGACAAGGCCGCGCCCACCGACCTGAAGCGGCTCGCGTCGTCCGAGGAGGTCGCGCGTGCGGCCCTCTTCCTCGCCAGCGACCTCGCCTCGGCGGTCACCGGGCAGATGTTGACCGTCGACTGCGGCGAGTTCCACGACTGATGAGCGACAACGTGATGGCCCGCGAGCGCGCCGACGTGGGTTCGTACGACGACATCGTCGCCGCGGCGGTGCGCACCACCGGGATGGACGACTTCGGCGGTAGCGCTCACGAGGAGGGCCTCCGGATCCTCACCGAGGACCTGTCCTCCCCCGAGGCCGGGCTCACCCCGCGCGGCAACTACTTCCAGCGCTCCGAGGTCAAGAGCGCGTTGGTGGGCGTGCTGCTCACCCAGGCGCAGTTCGCCGTCCACCCGGAGCACGCCGACGTACCGATCGAGCGGCCGATCTTCGTGATGGGCCTGCCGCGTACCGGCACCACCGCACTGCACCGGCTGCTGCACGCCGACCCGCAAGCGCAGGGGCTGGAGATGTGGCTGACGCAGTATCCGCAGCCCCGCCCGCCGCGGGAGACCTGGTCGGACGACCCGATCTTCAACGCCATGCAGCAGGCGTTCTCCGCGCACCACATCGAGAGCCCCGAGTTCATGGGGATCCACTACATGGATGCGACCACCGTCGAGGAGTGCTGGCGGCTGCTGCGGCAGACCGGCAAGTCCAACTCCTACGAGTCGCTGGCCAACCTCCCGCGATACACGGAGTGGCTCAAGGGCCAGGACTGGACCGACGCCTACGCGCGGCACCAGCAGAACCTGCAGCTGGTCGGCCTCAACGACCCCGAGAAGCGCTGGGTGCTCAAGAACCCCTCGCACATGACTGCGCTCGACGCGCTGATGGCGGTCTACCCCGACGCGCTGATCGTCTACACCCACCGCGAGCCGGTCACCTGCATCGCGTCGTCGTGCTCGCTGTCGGCGGAGACGACCGCCGGCCACTCCGACACGTACGTCGGCGGCGTCATCGGCCACACCCAGCTCGACCTGTGGTCCCGCTCGTTCCACGCCTTCCACGACGCCCGGCCGGCGTACGACCAGGCGCAGTTCGCGGATGTCGCGTTCAGCGACCTGCTCGCCGACCCGATCGGCACCGCCCGCGGCATCTACGAGCAGTTCGGCCTCGACTGGACCCCCGAGGCCCAGGCGGAGATCGAGGAGATCGACCGCGAGTCCAAGCAGGGCTCGGCCAAGCCCTCCCACCGCTACTCGCTCGCGGACTACGGCCTCACCGAGGAGCAGGTGCGGGACGCCTTCGCGCGATAGTCCGCCGCGCTAGGCACCTCCCCAGCGATCCAAAGGGGTGCCGTACGCGGCGGACTATCCCGACTCAGGTCAGCGGAGGAAGCGGCAGTACTGCTGCTTCACCTCCTCGGGGGTGGCGGCGCGATCGAGGAACATCAGGCTGTCAAACCGGACGCTGCTCGAGGAGGTCAGAGCAGAGCTGGGCACCTGGCTGGTGCACCGCGGCACCGCTGGGTAACGCTGCGCTCCACAGGCGCGGGAACCCGCGGTTTGGACGTCGGCAGCTCCCGAGCACTCTCCGCGGATGACTCCCGACAACATCGGCATCTGCCTACCAGCCACCTGGCGCCGGCGATCGAGCCCGGCGCATGGCGTCGTGATCAGCGCGCGGTCCCCGGTCCTGTCGACGAGTGGCGTGCCACCCGAGGCCACGGTCCGCTGTGCTGCCGTGGACACCGACCTGCACGCCTGGCGGGCCGAAGCGATCGCCGAGCTCTCGAAACGGCTCGCCGACTTCGAGGTCGAGGACGACGACGTGTTCGACCTGCTCGGCCGCGCCGTGATCTACCACCGGTTCGCGCACCGGCTCGGCGTCGCCGACGTCCTGAGCGACCAGTGGTCGTGGCTCGTCGCCGGGCTCGGAGTCACCCTCACCTGCACGGTCGCTCGCGAGGACTACCCCGACTACTGCGACGTCTTCGAGGCGATCGCCGAGACGGTCAGCCTCGGCCCGCAGGCGGCGTGAGCCGCCATGAGGGGTTCAGGAGCGGCGGGTGATCCGAACCCGCGCCCCTCGCCGGGGAACGCTGGTGATGTTGCGGACCTTCGGCTCGTCGTCGCCGACCGCGCTCACGTCGTACGACGCGAACACCTCGCGCAGCACGGCCACGCCCTCCATCAGGGAGAACCCGGCGCCGATGCAGCGGCGGACCCCGCCGCCGAAGGGGATCCAGGTGTTGGTCGGCGGGTTGTGGCCGAGGAACCGCTCGGGCCGGAACAGCCACGGGTCCGGGTGGTTGTCGGACTTCTGATGGGCCAGCACGATCGACGGCCCGACCGTCGCCCCCGCCGGCACGTCGATGCCCGCGATCGTCGCCCGCTTCATCAGGGTCCGCACCACCATCGGGATCACCGGGTGCAGCCGCATCGACTCCTTGACCACCGCGTCGAGGAAGTCGTCGTCGCCGTCGTCGGCGGCCTTCTGGCAACGGCTCAGCAGCTCGTGGTCGCGGCCGACCTCGTAGAGCGCCCAGGACAATGCGCTCGCCGTGGTCTCGTGGCCGGCCAGCAGCAGGGTGACCAGCTGGTCGCGCAGCTCGGTGTCGTCGAGAGCGTCGCCCTCGTGACCTCCCGCGAGGATCAGCCGCGAGAGGACGTCGGTGCGCTCGGCGAGGTCGGGGGCCGTCCGGCGCTCACGGATCTCGGCGTACATCAGCCGGTCGAGCTCGTACTGGTTCTCGACCGTCCGCTTCCACACGCCGAACCTCTGCAGCCAGGGGTAGCCCCAGCCGAGCAGCACCACCGGGCTCACGTCGACGGTCGCGTTGACCCTCGGCCTCAGCTCGACCAGCCGGGACTCGTCCGAGACGCCGAAGACCACCCGCAGGATCACCTCGAGAGTGAGTGCGTTCATCCGCTCCAGCGAGCGGAACTCGGTGTCCGGCTGCCACCGGTCGACCTCCTTGCGAGCAAGCTCGGTGACCAGCGACTGGTAGCCGCGCAGGGCGTGTCCGTTGAACGCCGGCATGATCAGCTTGCGCGCCCGCTTGTGTGCACCCGAGTCCTGGAGCAGCAGCGAGTGCTCGCCCATGATCGGCCCGAGGATCGAGTTCCCCTTACCGGCGTGGAACACCTCGGGGTCCCCGGCGAAGATCTCCTTGGCGTGCTCCGGCTTCGTGAACATCACCAGCGGACGGCCGCCGGGCAGCAACCGGATCGTGAAGATGTCGCCGTACTTCTTGAGCAGGTAGGGGTGGAACCAGTGCCGGAAGCGCATCAGGGCGACGGTCTGCGCGGCGGCAGGCCAGCGCGGCCCGGGCGGCAGCGGGGCGTTCCCCACCTTCGGGATCCGTTCGCCGCCCACGAAGCTGGTCCGCCCGAACCGCTGAGAGGTCAGCTGCGAGACGTCGTCGGTGATCGCCATTTCTCGATACTACGAGTACGTGTTCACGTCGAGTAGCTCGTGGATCGGCACCGGGTTGTCCCGGGTCGCCTGACAGGTGAGCCGCTCGCTCTCGCCCGGACGGGATCTGATCCGGACGGTGTAGGTCGTGCCGACGACCTCGAACCTCGCGGTCGTGACGTCGTCGGCGCGGGTCGCGTCGAGGAATCGGACCGCGTCGTTGCGGGTCTCCTCGAGCCGACGCCGCAGCGCGATCTCGGCGGCTTGGACCCGCATGTTCAGCCCCGAGCGACCACGGAGGTGGTCGAGGTCCAGGCCGCCGGCCAGGTGGGTGCCGGCGATCCCGAGCGCGGTGGTGGCGTCGAGGCGGCCGTAGTAGAGGCCGTGCGGCAGCACCACGAGGTTGGCGGCGAACCGGTCGCCGCCGATGTGCGAGACCTCCCAGGTCTCCTCGCGATGCGCGGCCTCCAGCGCCGCCGCCACCGGCCTGCCCCGCTCCGCACAGCAGGTGTCGTGCTTGCCGTGGGTGCAGACGCAGAACAGCGAGCCGTCGGTGGGCGCAAGGCCCAGTGACTCGCCACGGCCGAGGGCGGTGAGGTCGAGGTCGAGCACCTCGTGGATGTCGGTGAACGCCGCGGACTCCAGCCACGGGGCGACCGGGTCGGCGTACGCCGCGAACACCCGGATGTTGTGGGTGCCGGAGCGGTCGGGGCGCCGGGCCAGCAGCACCCGCACGCCAGCGGCGTGCGAGGAGATGAGCAGGTGGTTGCCGAGCCCATCGGGCAGTCGTGCGTCCCGCAGGGCGTTGGCCCCCCAGGCGCCGGTGTGCTCGACCAGAAGGAAGGCGCGCACGTTGGACGCGGTGCCGGCAATCGACTCGTCGCGCAGCACGCTGGCGCCGGCGCACCGGAAGCCGGCGCCGAGGGCGGACTGGGTCACGCCACGATCTCCAGAAGGCCCTCGCGGACCAGGCGGCGGCAGAGCACCAGCCGGCTCTGCGGATCGAGGTGGTCAGCGAGGTCGGCAGGCCGCAGCTCCTGGCGCACGCGGATCTCGGCCAGGGCCGGCTCGAGGTACGCGGGCACGTCAATCGAGCGGTCGCCGAGCAAAACCTCGAGCCGGTACCCACTGGGCAGCAGCACGCAGGGATGCCCGGCCCGGCGGCGCAGCAGCGTGGTGTCGTCGAGGCCGGCGAGCCGGGTGGCGTCGGCGAGACCACCGGCCAGGCGCGGGCCGCGGCCGGTGAGGAAACGGCGTACCTCCGCATCGACCGACTCGTGCGGGTCGACCTCTCGGATCCGGTCGGCGATCGAGGCCAGCCGTTCGGACAGGCCGTCGGCGAGGGCGGCCCGGTCGTCGAGGTAGCCGGCGGGCAGGTGGCTGTCGGGCACCTCGTCGATGAGGTCGGCAATGCTGCGCCGGACCAGGCCGCGCCAGGTCAGCTGGTTGATGCCGAGGGTGACATGCAGCGAGACGGTCTCCTGGGCGCGGGCCGCGTGCGGGGTGCCCGTCGGCAGGTAGACGCTCAGCCCTGGCAGGAGCGTGAGGTCCTCGACGCCATCGTCAGTGTGCACCTCCCACTGCTTGGCGCCGGCGGTTTGGAAGACGAACACGTCGTGGGTGTCGGAGTGGACCGCGAAGCCCTGTGCTCCGGGCGGGGTCAGGTAGGCGTTGGCCTGGCACGGGTGACCCAGCTCGAGCTCCAGCTCCGCGACCAGCCGGGTCAGCGGCGGCCAGTACCGGTGCAGTCCTTGGAACACGATCGTCGCGCCGTCGTCGAAAAGCGCGAGGGCCTTGCGGGCGTCGACGAGCCCGGTGAGAGGCGTGCCGGCCAGCGTCGCGGACCGGGTGTACGACGACTCGGGAAGCACCGAGCCGTCCTTGGCCAGCCGGATCGAGGGGGTCCGGATCGCCGTCGCGGTGAGGAGGTGGTCGGCGTCCTCGAGCGAGAGCAGCCCGGTCAGGTCGACCGGGTCGGCGTGGTGGACGTGAACGCGGGACGCCCAGACCTTGTGTACGAAGGTCTGGGCGTCACCGGCAAGCAGTTCAAGTGCGGTCAGGACGCGTCCCCGTCGGCGCTGTCGCTGGCGTCGCCGTCGGTGCCGTCAGCGTCCGTGCCGTCGGCGTCGCCGCCGTCGGTGCCGTCGGCGTCGCCGCCGTCGGTGCCGTCGGCGTCAGCAGGGGGCTGCGGGTCGTCGCCGCCCGTGGTGGACATGTCATCGTCGCTGAGGGGCTCTTGCGGCGTCTCGGTCATGACGTCTCCTTCTGGAGTGCGGATAGGACTCAACGTAGCCCGGTATCCGCGGCCGGAACATCCATGCTCGCCGCGGCCTCAGGCAGGCCGGCCCTCGAGCCAGGTCTGGGCCACCAACGGGACGCCCGGCCGGTACGCGAGGTGCACGTGTGTGGGCGCGTCGAGCACCAGGAGGTCCGCGCGCTTTCCCGGGATCAGCACGCCGATGTCGTCGCGGTCGAGAGCCGCAGCACCGCGGGCGGTGGCGGCGTACACCGCCTCGGCCGGGGTCATCCCCATCTCGCGAACGGCCAGCGCGACGCACAGGGACATAGAAGAGGAGAAGCAGGAACCGGGGTTGCAGTCGGAGGCCAGGGCGACGGCCACGCCGGCGTCGAGCAGCGCCCGCGCGTCGGGGTACGGCTGCCGGGTGGAGAACTCGACGCCCGGCAGCAGGGTCGCGATGGTGCCGCTGTCGCGAAGCGCGTGCACGTCGTCGTCGGAGAGATACGTGCAGTGGTCGACCGCGGTCAGCCCGAGCTCGGTGGCGAGCCGCACGCCGGGGCCGGGTCCGAGCTGGTTGGCATGCAGCCGGGGCTTCAGGCCAGCGGCCATCCCGGCCTCGAGGACTGCCCGGCTCTGGTCGGCGTCGAACGCCCCGGTCTCGCAGAACGCGTCGATCCAGCGAGCATGAGGCGCGGCGGCCTCGAGCATCGCGCCGGTGACCAGGGCGACGTACTCGTCGGGGTCGCCATCGGGTACGACGTGCGCCCCGAGGTACGTCGTCTCCTCGGTGAACTGTCGGGCCACCGCGAGGCTGCGCGCCTCGTCGACGACCGTGAGCCCGTAGCCGCTCTTGATCTCCACGGTCGTGGTGCCCTGCCGCCGCATCTCATGCACCAGACGGGCGACGTGGGCGGTGAGCTGCTCGTCGGTGGCCTGCCGGGTCGCAGCGACCGTCGTGCGGATGCCGCCGGCGGCGTACGACTCCCCGGCCATCCGGGCGGCGAACTCCGCGGCCCGATCACCAGCGAACACCAGGTGGGAATGGGAGTCGACGAAGCCGGGGAGCACGGCGCGGCCACCGGCGTCGATCTGCTGGTCGGCGTCGGGAGCGCCGTCGGCGGGGCCGACCCAGGCGACCGTGCTGCCATCGATGACGAGGGCCGCGTTCTCCACCAGGCCGAGCGGGTCGTCGGCCTCGGGGTCGTTGGTGACCAGCTCGCCGATGTTGGTGATCAGGGTGCTCAAGCGGTCCACAGTCCTTCTGTTGCGGCTTCGAGCTCGCGGCCGATCTGTTCGTCGTCTTGTTGGGTGTAGATGATGCGTCCGCCGGCGATCACCTGTACGACGTCGGCCGCGGTGGCGGCGAAGACCGCCGTCTGCTCGTCGGCGCCGGTGCCTGCGGTGCGTGGGGTGGTCGTGTCGATGGTGACCAGGTCGGCCCGTTCGCCGACACTGATGTTGCCGGCGTCGGGGAAGCCGAGGCTGGCCTGACCGGTGGCGGTGCCGGCGGCGATCAGCTCGGCTGCCGACCAGTGGCCACGGGTCTGGCTGGCGAGTCGCTCGTCCATCTCGACCGCGCGCAACTCCTCGAAAGGGTCGATGACCGCGTGGCTGTCGCTGCCGAGGGTGAGCGGGCTGCCGGCGTCGTGCAGGTCGCGGCTCGGGCCTACGCCATCGCCGAGGTCGCGCTCAGTGGTGGGGCAGAAGCAGGAGTAGGTGTGCGTGGCGCCGAGGTGGCTGATGTCGTCGGCGGTCAGGTGGGTCGCGTGCACCGCGGTGGTCATCGGGCCGAGGACGCCGTGGTCGGCGAGCAGCTGGGTCGGGGTGGCGCCGTACGTCGCGATGCAGTCGCTGTTCTCCTGGGTCTGCTCGGAGACGTGCACGTGCAGCGGTCGGCCGGCCGCCGCGTCCACGATCGTCGGCATCTGCTCGGCCGGTACCGCTCGGACCGAGTGGATCGCGGCACCGATCCGCGTCGTGTCATTTCCCCGCAATTGCGCGGTTCTGGCAGCCCACCGCTCCGCATCCCCGTCGAAGTACCGCAATTGCGGGGTTTCGACAGCCGCCCCGAACCCGCTGCTGAGATAGCAGGTGTCGAGCAGCGCGATCCGGATCCCGGCCTGGCTCGCGGCCTCGATCAGGGCGACGCCCATGGCGTTGGGGTCGCCGTACGACGTCCCGTCAGGCTGGTGGTGCAGGTAGTGGAACTCGCCGACGCAGGTGATGCCGGCCGCCGCCATCTCCCGGTACGTCGCCCGGGCCAGCGCCAGGTAGCTGTCGGGGTCGAGGCGCTGGGCCACGTCGTACATCTGCTCGCGCCAGGTCCAGAACGTGCCGCGGCTCCGCTGCGTCCGGCCCCGCAGTGCGCGATGGAACGCGTGGCTGTGGCAGTTCGCCAGGCCGGGAAGCGTGAGGCCGGGCAACACGGTGGCGCCGTCGGATCGCCCGCCGACCTCGACGGTGGTGAACCGACCCTCCTCGATCTTCACGAGCACGTCGCCCTGGACGACACCTTCCACCCACGCCCTTTCCAGGAAGTACGCCGTCACCGGGTCAGTCTCTCGAGGGTGTCGGCGAGCGCGGAGACGCCGACGAGGCAGTCGGGCATCTCTGCGTGCTCGGCCGGCGAGTGCGAGACGCCGGTGGGATTGCGGACGAACAGCATCCCCGTCGGGATGCCGGCTGCGGACAGGATGCCTGCATCGTGCCCCGCGGCGGTCGGGATGATCGGCCAGTCGCCGCCCGCATGGTCGGCCGCGATCGCGGCTGCGAGATCCGGGTCGAAAGCGACCGAGCCCGACACCGACTCCGGCGTCACCGCCACACCCGTCCCGTCCCGCTCGGCGCGCTCGGTCGCCTGTCGCGAGATCATCTCGACCAGCCCTGCCAGTGCCGCGTCGCTCTCGCACCGCGCGTCCAGCCAGGCGGTCACGTGCGAGGGCACCGCGTTGGTCCCGTTGGGAGTCACCTCGACCCGGCCGAACGTGGCTCGTTGCCGGGCCAGCCGCGCCTGCTTGTTGGCGGCCAGCGCGGTCATCGCGTAGGTCAGCATCGGGTCGGCCCGGTCCTCCATCCGGGTGGTGCCGGCGTGGTTGGCCTCGCCGGTGAAGTCCAGCCGGTACCGGCCGTGCGGCCAGATCTCGCTGCCCACACCCACCGCCGCACCTCGGTCGACGAGGTCGCGGCCCTGCTCCACGTGCAGCTCGACGTACGTTGCCACGCCGGCCAGCAACGACGAGGACCCACCCCCGACGACGTCGCCGAACGCGACGCCATCGCGGTCGCGCAGCTCACGCGCCTGCTCCCAGCTCGTCGCGCCGGTCGCGAGCCGCGAGCCGAGGCAGGCGATGCCGAACCGCGAGCCCTCCTCCTCCACGAACGTCGCCACGCCGATCGGCCGCGCAGGGACCACCCCGCGCTCGCGCAGGTCGTCCACGGCGGCGAGGGCCGAGACCACGCCGAGCGGTCCGTCGTACGCACCGCCGTCGAGCACCGAGTCGAGGTGCGAACCGGTGAGCACCCCCGGGCCGCTGCCGGTGTCCCACCAGGCCACCGTGTTGCCGATCTCGTCCCGCTCGACCCGCAGCCCGCGGGCCGCGGCCTGTTCCACGAACCACGCATCGAGCTCCCGCTCGGCGGAGCCGAACGGCTGCCGGAAGTATCCGCCCGATTCAGCCGACCGGCCGATCGGGACGAGGCCGGCCCACATGCGTTCGAAGTCGTCAGGCACTGTGGTTCCCCTCAATACTTCAGGCATGGAGTTCCAAGATCTCGTACGCCGCCGTCGGATGGTCCGCGACTACGCCGACACCCCGGTCGACCCCGCCATCGTGGACCTGGCCCTGGAGAACGCGACCCATGCGCCGAGCGCCGGCTTCAGCCAGGGCTGGGCGTTTCTCGTGCTCGACAAGCCCGAGGACGTCCGTCGGTTCTGGGTCGCCCAGATCGACGACATGGACGAGCCGGACACCTGGCTGCAGGGAATGCTGCGCGCCCCGGTGGTGATCCTGCCGTGCAGCAGCAAGGCGGCGTACCTCGACCGCTACGCGGAGCCTGACAAGGGCTGGACCGACCGCGACGAGGCGCGCTGGCCGATGCCGTTCTGGCACATGGACGCGGCGATGGCCTCGCTGCTGATCCTGCAGACCGCCACCGACGCCGGGCTCGGCGCCTGCTTCTTCGGTGTCTTCCGCGAGCCGGAGGTGCGCCGCGAGTTCGCCATCCCCGATCGCTACGACCCAGTCGGCGTGATCACGCTCGGCCACCGCGTCGACTCCAGCGGAGCAGCCGGGTCGCCGATGCGACGGAGCCGTACGCCGTGGACCGACGTCGTCCATCGCGGGCAGTGGGGGCACCAGCCCAGTCCATCGGCCCAGTGACCACGGGTCAACGACCGCCCGCTCCCGCGAGTCTGGGATCCGAGACGACGTAAAATTCAGCATGGCCGAGCAGCAGGAGCCGGAGGAGCCGCAGAGCCGAGCGGCGCAGAGGGCCGCGGCCGCCAAGCGGATCGAGCAGCAGCACACCTGGGTCGACCTGCAGATCCGGCAGGCGATGGCGCGCGGCGAGTTCGACGACCTGCCGGGGGCGGGCAAGCCGATCGCCGACTTGGGCACGCAGCACGACCCGGACTGGTGGCTCAAGCGGATGGTCAAGCGCGAGCAGGTCAGCGTGCTGCCGCCGTCGCTGCAGCTGCGCAAGGAGAACGCCGAGCTCGACAGCGTGCTCGACAAGCTGGCCGTCGAGTCCGAGGTACGCCGTGAGGTCGAGGAGTTCAACGCCCGGGTGCTCCGCGCGCGGTACACGCCGGTGGACGGACCGCCGCTGATCACCCAGCCGCGGGACGTGGACGACACGGTCGCCGCCTGGCGGGAGCGCCGGAACGCCCGCAGGCGCCGTCGTTAGATCCGTCATACCGGCGGGTAGCGGCCCGCTGCTACCTTCCGCCCCATGACCGGCAGCACGCGCAGCGCCAAGGACTTCTTCGCCCCCCTCGCCGTCGGAGCACCCGCTCCGCTCCGGGAGATCCCGGCCCGGCCGTCGCGGGCGATCCACTTCTTCGACCCCGGCAACCCGAAGATGGCGGCCAAGGTTCCCGACATGGTCGGGACCGTCGACGTGCTGCTCGGCAACCTCGAGGACGCGGTCAAGGCGGAGAACAAGGAGATCGCGCGCGAGGGCCTGGTGAAGATCGCGCGGGAGACAGACTTCGGCCCGACCCAGCTGTGGACCCGGATCAACTCGCTCGACTCCCCGTGGGCCCTCGACGACCTCACCACGCTGGTCACCGAGATCGGCGACACGCTCGACGTGATCATGGTGCCGAAGGTGCAGGGCGCCGAGGACATCCACTACGTCGACCGGATCCTGGCCCAGCTCGAGGCCAAGGCCGGGCTGCAGCAGCCGCTGCTCGTGCACGCCATCCTCGAGACCGCCCGCGGCGTGGCGAACGTCGAGGAGATCTGCGGCTCGTCGCCGCGGATGCAGGGCCTGTCACTCGGCCCGGCAGACCTGGCCGCCGACCGCCGGATGAAGACCACTCGCGTCGGTGGCGGACACCCCGGCTACCTGGTGCGCCAGGACCCCCCGAAGAACACAGCCGGCGACATCGACAACGACGCTGTGCGGACGACGTACCAGCAGGACCTGTGGCACTACACGATCGCGCGGATGGTCGACGCCTGCGCGATGCACGGTATCTACCCCTATTACGGGCCGTTCGGCGACATCACCGATGTGGTGGCGTGCGAGGACCAGTTCCGCAACGCCTTCCTGCTCGGCTGCGTCGGCGCGTGGTCGCTGCACCCGAAGCAGATCGCGATCGCCAACAAGGTCTTCTCGCCGAGCGTCGACGATGTCCGGCACGCCCGCCGAGTGATCGCGGCGATGGGCGACGGCACCGGCGCGGTGATGCTCGACGGGAAGATGGAGGACGACGCTTCGGTCAAGCAGTGCAAGGTGATGGTCGCGCTGGCCGAGGAGTTGGCCGCGATCGACCCGGAGCTGAAAAAGTCCTACGACGCGATCGAGCTCGACGCATGAGCAGCACTCGCCAAGAATCCAACGCTTATCGCGCTCGACGCAGCGTCCTCTACATGCCCAGCTCCAACGAGCGCGCGCTCGAGAAGGCCAAGACCATCCCGTGCGACGGGCTGATCCTTGACCTCGAGGACGCCGTGGCGCCGGCTGCGAAGCCGGCGGCCCGCGACAACGCCTGCGCGGCCGCAGCCTCGCGCGAGTACGGCAAGCGCGAGCTGACGATCCGGGTCAACGGCGCCGACACCGAGTGGCACGCCGACGACCTGCGCGCGGCCTGCGAGGCCGGGCCGGACGCAATCGTCGTACCCAAGGTCAACAGCGCCGACGCAGTCCGCGCGATCGTGGACGCGATGGCCGCGAACGGCGCCCCCGACCACACCAAGCTGTGGGCGATGGTGGAGACGCCGTACGCGATGCTGCACGCGGAGGAGATCGCGGCTGCGTCCGACCGGCTCGCGGTGCTGGTGATGGGCACCAACGACCTCGCCAAGGAGCTGTACGCCGAGCACGTGCCCGGCCGCCAGCCGCTGCTCACCGGCCTCGGCCTCGCGGTCCTCGCCGCCCGGGCCACCGGCAAGGCGATCATCGACGGCGTCTACAACGACGTGAAGGACCTGGACGGGTTCGCAGCCGAGTGCCGGCAGGGGTGCGAGATGGGCTTCGACGGCAAGACCCTGATCCACCCCGGCCAGGTCGACGGCGCCAACGAGGCGTTCGCGCCGAGCGAGCAGGCGATCGAGGATGCCCGCGGCATCCTGCAGGCCTGGGAGGACGGCAAGGGCACCGGCGTGGTCACCTACAACGGCCGGATGATCGAGAACCTGCACGTCGAGTCCGCCCAGCGCACGCTCAGCATCCACGAGGCGATCGAGGCACTCAACCCCTGAGCATGGATCGCCCGGGTACGGGTACCGGACTGCCCTCACCGCATATAGGAGGGAGCCTCGACATGGTGATTCTTGGAGTGGTACTGCTGATCATCGGCCTGGTGGCCAACATCCCGGTGCTGACGACGATCGGCGCCATCCTGGCCGTGGTCGGCCTGATCCTGAACCTGGTGCCGATCGGCGGAACCCGGCGCACGTACTACTAGTCCTGCTTCGGGCCCTGGCCGCGCAACTTGTCGTCGAGCCAGAGCTTGACGCTTCCGGCGACCCCAGCGATGTCGTGGACGACCTTGCCCAAGGCATCCTGGGTCTGCCGGAACGTCTCGGAGTACGACGCCGCGGCGGCCTTGGCGGCCTCGCTGACCTTGGCACCGTCGTCGGCCTCGCGGCGCGGGTAGGCGCCGCCGAGGTAGCTCGTGTAGTCGCCGGTGTCGACCCAGCGCCGCAGCTCCGCCGCCCGCACCACGGCGAACGGGTGGCTGCGGTTCTCGACCAACAGTACCTTGAGCACCGAGTCGCGGAGGTCGGCGGCATCGAGGTACTCCGAGCCCTGCGCGAAGAACGACGTGGGGTCGAGCTGGTCGATATGCCCGCCGCTCGCCAGCTGCATGTGCACGCGGAACGCGGTCGCCGGATCCTGGGTGGCCAGCAGCCCGGCGCGGTCGGCAGACAGCTCGGCCTTGCGCGACCACTCGAAGAGCGCGGCCACGATCGCGCGCAGGCCGAGCGCCCCCAAGGGGATGGCGGCCAGGGCCCCGCTGAGCACGAGCAGCCGCTGCAACAGGGTCTGGTAGACGGCGTGCCCACTGATCGCGTGGCCCAGCTCGTGACCGATCACGAACCGGAGCTCCTCCTCGTCGAGCAGGTCGACGAGGCCGGAGTTGAGCACGATGAACGGCTTGTTCATGCCGACCGTCATGGCGTTGGCGATCGGATTGGCGGAGACGTAGAGCTCGGGGACCTCGTCGGCGTCGAGCACTCTCGCGACGTCCTGCAGCAAGTAGTGCAGCGTCGGGAACTGGCGCTCGTCGACTCGGATGGCCGACGCCAGCACGACCAGCCGGAAGGCGCGCTCGTTGAACAGCCCGGACACGGCCTTGAGCACGGTGTCGAACCCCTTGAGCCTGCGCAGCGCCACCAGCGCGCCGCGATCGGCCGGATGCTCCCAGGCCATGGAGCTGATCTCGGTGAGGGTGACCCGGGTCCGGGCCGGCTGGCTCGTCATGCTCGCAACTGTTGCACGGAACCCCGCACCCGCCCGGTTCGTCGAAAGGGACATGACCCGGATCGTCTCGGCCGCCGCAGTCGTCGTACTCCTGAGCTCGATGGCGGCCTGTCGCGACGATGACAACGAGTCGTCGACGGTCACCGACCCGTCCCCCACGACGCAGCTGGAGTTCACCGAGCAGGGCGGCTGCGGCGACGCCTACTTCTGGACCACCACGGCCGACGCCGCGCACGCGGTGGTGATCAGTGCCGAGCTGCGTGAGCGGTCCTCCACCGAGGAGACGGTCTTCGAGGTCGACCTGCCCGACCCCGCCGTCGACGTGTTCCTGTGGGAGGGCACCGGGTTGACGTCCCTGATGTGCAACGACCTGATCGAGGGCGAGGTGACCGAGGAGACCCGCGTGGTTGAGGGTCACCTCACGATCACCCTTCAGCCTCGCCCCGGGGAGTCCGGCGACCTGGTCGACGGCAAGGCGCTGCTCACCGGGCTGGTGGCCGAGGACGGGACCGAGTTGCCAGACCTCGACCTCAAGACCACCAGCATCGGGTTCTACGCCGGATGAACCCCTACCGCAGCGTCGGCATCAGCAGCTGGAGCATCCCTCCGGAGCCGCCAGCAGCCGCTGCCAGGCGGCCGGGTTGTCGCCTACAGTTGCGCCGAGATCCCCCCGCCGTCGGGCTATCGCACGGCGAACACCGCGCCTACTGTCGGATCATGCGCAACTCAGGCCGCTGCTGATGTCGCACCTCCACGTGAATCGCGTCGAGATCCACGGCTTCTTCGTGCTCTACGGCCAGCGCGTCGACTGCATCAACAATGTCTGGGTCGTCGGCACCGACGACGAGGTCGTGGTAATCGACGCCTCGCACGACGTAGCTCCGATCATCGACGCGATCGACGGCCGAACGGTGTCCGCAATCGCCATCACGCACGGACATCCCGACCACCTCAACGTCGCCGACGCGCTGGGTGACGCCACCGGCGCCCCGGTGCTGATCCATCCCGACGACCGGTTCTTCTGGGACGAGTTCCAACCCGAGCGCGTGCCGGACGGCGCACTGCACGATGGCGGCGTCATCACCGCGGGACAGCACCGGCTGACGGTGATCCACACGCCGGGCCACTCGCCGGGGAGCGTGTGCTTCCGCGTCGACGACATCGTGTTCTCCGGCGACACCATCTTCCAGGGCGGCCCTGGGGCGACCGACCGGCCGCGGGGCGACTTCCCCACCATCATCTCCTCGATCCGTGACCGACTGCTGGTGCTTCCCGCGCTGACGGTGGTGCACCCCGGCCACGGCTCCAGCACCCAGATCGGCGTCGAGGAACCGCTGTACCGACAGTTCGCTGACGTGCTGCCCGGCGGCGCCTGACCCACGCCCGCCGAGCCACATCTCCCGATCGTTGTCCTCGGCGTCATTTCCGTGCGAATCTGGGGCCCCGTTGTGCACGGCGACTATCCGGCTGTGCGCGGATATCTGCGGGAAGGGATCTCATGGTTTCTGATGAGGGCATCTCGCACACATCGACCTCGCTGAGAGTGCGCGACGTCATGAACACCAAGACTGCCCGGATCCACCTGAACCGCCCGATGAAGCTGGCCGCTGAGATTCTCGTCCTGACGCAGGCGGGCGACCTGATCGTGGTCGACGAGGACGACCGCTTCGTCGGTGTCTTGCCTGGGGGCGACCTTCTCCACGCGATCATGCCCGACTTCGACGGCCTGATGGAGTCCGGTGCCTCCCTGGCGCGCGGGTTCGAGGTCTTCCTCTCCTCCGGGTACAGCTACGCCGACCAGCCGATTGACAGCCTGGTCATCCGCGGTTCGATCACGCTGCGGCCCGACGACGAGCTGCTCAAGGCGGCCACCGTGATGATCACCAAGGGGATCCGCAGACTTGCCGTCGTCGATGGCGAGCGTTTCGTCGGCAGCGTGTCACGCGCCGACATCTGCTGGGGCATCCTCGTCGAGCAGCCGAGCCGCAAGCATGCGGCCGACCGGTCCGATTAGCCGATCGCAAGGTCAACGGGAACCCGGGACGAGGTGCGAGAAGGTGAACGCTGCTGTCGCGCACCCGGGCGCATGCTCCCGGCTCGTCGACCGGATCAAGTCCCTGCGGGTCGCGGGAGCGATCCTGCATCTGGGCTCCCATCCGGACGACGAGGACGGCGGCATGATCGCCTTCAGCTCTCGCCACCTCGGCGCCCGCACCGTGTACTGGTCGGCGACCCGCGGCGAGGGTGGCCAGAACCGGCGCGGCCCGGAGCGCGGCGAGGGGCTCGGCATCATCCGGACCTGGGAGAGCCTCGACGCGCGCTCGGTGGACGGAGGCGAGGTCCGCTACGGCCCGTTCTACGACTTCGGCTTCTCCAAGAGCGGGGACGACACATTGGCGCGGTGGGGCCGCCAGGACGTGGTGGCCGAGATCGTCCGGGCGATCCGAACGGTCCAGCCGCAGGTGATCATCTCCCGATGGTCGGGCGGACCGACAGACGGCCACGGGCATCACCAGGCGATCGGTCTCGTCGCTCGCGAGGCCTTCGACGCCGCCGGGGACGGTGAGCAGTTCGCCGAGCTCGGGCTGCCACCCTGGCAAACGTCGAAGCTCTACCGGTCCGTGGCCGGCGATTGGCAGCCCGGGGAGGACGCGATCTTCGGGGAGATCGTCGACGAGCACGAGCGGTCCGGCTACCTGCGCGTCGACACCGGACTCGTCGACCCTGTGAGCGGGCTGACCTTCCAGGAGCAAGCACATCTGGCGGTCAACCGGCACCGGTCGCAGGGCATCGGGTTCGTGCCGGAACCCGGTCCCTACTACTTCTACTACCGACTCGAGCACAGCACAGCGCCCTCGGGTGGCCGCGAGACGTCGTTCTTCGACGGGTGCGACCCGCTCCTCACCGGCCTCGCGGCGGATACCGCACCGGACGGTCTCGACCTGCACGAACGGCTCGAGCGCGTAGTCGCCCTCGTCGACGAGGCGGCCGACACCTTCCGCCCCGACCGCCCATCCGAGGCCGTCCCGCCACTTGTCGACGCTCTCGCCGTGCTCAGGTCGTCGCTCGACAGCATCGCGAACGCGGTGCCCCACGACCGGGCGGCCGCCGTGGCAGCGGCCCTCGCGCGCAAGGAGCAGGACGTCGAGGACGTCATCGCGGCGTGCTCGCACCTGCGCGCGGAGTGTCTTGTCGATCGCGCGCGGATCACGCCCGGTCGCGACCTCACGGTGACGGTTCGGCTCTGGAACGGCCAGGGCAAGCCGGTGCCGGTCGAGGCAGCTTCGCTCGACGTGCCCCCGGGCTGGGCCGTCCGTCGCGGCGACGCATCACCAGCCGGAACGACGCCCACAGCGGCCGTGCCCTACGAAGCCACCTATCAGGTGAGCGTCCCGCCGCAGCAGTCGCCGAACCCGCCGTACTGGCTGCAGGAGGCGCGCGAGCCCTACCGGTACCACTGGCCCGAGACGTCGCCGGCCCTGATGCATGCGGACAACCTGCCGCTGGTGAGGGCCGCGATCGACGTCCGCGTCGGCGACCAGCTGCTCACGCTGAGGCCCGCCGCGGTCAGCAGAAGTGCGTTTCCCGGGGGCTCCCGCGAGCTGTCGCTAACCGTCCTCCCGCCCCTCGCACTCGCACCACGGGTCCACCGGGAGATCCTGCCGACGTCCGACCACGACACCCCCCTCGAGATGGACGTCACCGTTCGGTGCGTGGAGGAGGGCGGCGCCCGTGCGACCTTGTCCATCGACGCACCCGTGGGCTGGGACGTGCAACCGCCCGCCGTCGATCTGACGTTCGCGGCCGGCGGCGAGACCCGCGGCGTCCGGTTCCACGTCGCCGTGCCGGCGACCGCAGAACCCGGTGGCTACCGCCTCGGCTACGACCTCACGAGCGACGGGAGGCCGTGCGGAGTCGAGCTCAACCCCGTCCGTCTGGGCGACGCGGGCTCGACCGGCGTCGTCGACGAGAACACCTGCGTCTCCGAGTCCCACCTCGTGAGCCCGGCCGCCGTACTGGTCGACCTCATCGACGCGACCTTCGTGCACACCCTGCGCTACGGCTACCTGCGAGGGGCGGACGAGCAGATCCTGGTGTCGCTGGCGCGGTTCGAGCTCGACATCGTCGAGCTGGAGGACGACCAGCTCGAGTACGGCGACCTCTCGAGATTCGACGCGATCGTCGTCGGGCCGAACGCCTACCACAGCCGTCCCGCGCTCCGTCAGCACGCCGCTCGGATGCTCGAGTACGTCGCCCAGGGCGGCACGTTGGTCGTCCAGTACCAGGCCTACGGCTATGACGCAGCCGGACTCGCCCCGTGGCCGTTCACCTACCACCAGCCCCACGACCGCGTGACCGACCCCCTTGCCCCGGTCACGATCGTCGACGCCGACCACCCGGTGCTCCACTTCCCCAACGAGATCGGGCCTGCCGACTTCGACGGGTGGGTCCACGACCGCGGCCTCTACTTCTTCGGGGAGTGGGACCGAAGATACGTCCCCGTCCTCGCGTCGCACGATGCGGGCGAGGATCCGCGAGCAGGCGGGTTGCTCACCACGGTGTACGGCCGTGGGACCTACGTCTACGCGGGACTGTCGTTCTTCCGCCAGATTCCCGCTGGTGTTCCGGGAGCGGTGCGGCTGTTCGCGAACCTGCTCGGTCTCGCGGAGGTGCGGGTACGGGAGCGCATGAGCCGGTTGCAGGGCCTGGACCTGTTCGGGTTCATGACCGAGGCCGAGCTCTATGAAGCCGCGCGCATCGTCTCCGAGCGCTGGGTGGACGCCGGCACTGTCCTTGCGCGCGAGGGTGAGCGCGGACGACATCTCTTCGTCCTCGTCGACGGAACGGTTGAGGTGCTCAAGCACGTCGCCGGGAAGGAGGACCGGCTGCTGCACGTCGCCGGTCCCGGCGAGGCGCTGGGCGAGCTCACACTGCTCGCCGACATGCCGCGTTCGGCGAGCCTGCGGGCCGCGACGGACGCCGTGGTCCTGGTGCTGCGCGAGGACGCGTTCCACGAATGGCTTCGGCGCCACCCCGATCTGTCGCGCCGGATGATGCAGCGACTCGCCGAGAAGATCATCGCCAAGGACCAGGACTGACGCCGATGCGCATCGGGATGGTGTGTCACTACGGCTGCGGCGGGAGCGCGCAGGTCGCGCTGAACCTGTCGGTCGGCCTTGCGGAGAGCCGACACTCCTCTCACCTCTTCGCCCGATCCACCCCCTTCGGCATGCCCGACACCGGTTCTGCGGTGACCGCGCACGTGATGAGGAAGGCCGACCAGCCAGCTACTCCGTTGCTCGACGCGCGCTGGTCGAAGGCCGAGATCGATGCGTTCGTGCACCAGATCTGCGACGTGGTCGTGCGCGAGCGGCTCGAGGTCCTGCACTTCCACTACGCAATCCCGTTCGCGTTCGTCGTCCAAGCCGTCCGAGAGGCGCTCGGCGACGCCAGTCCGGCCACGGTCGGCACGCTGCACGGCACCGATGTGAGCGTGTTCTCCCGGGAGCCCCGCGTACGGCGCAAGCTGGTCCCCGCTCTCGAGGGGCTCGACGCACTCACCACCGTGTCGCACAGCCATGCAGTCCTGGCCGCCGCGAATCTCGGGCTGTCGGAGCCCCCGATAGTGATCCCGAACTTCGTCGACCTCGACCGCTTCCAGCCACGACGCCGGCCCGGGCCCAGGGGCCGTCCACGGATCGTCCACGTGTCGAACTTCCGTCCTGTGAAGCAACCCGAGAGCATGGCTCGCATCGCGGACGACGTGCTGGGAAAGGTCGATGCCGAGCTGTGGCTCGTTGGCGACGGCGAGGGCATGCCCGCCGTCGAGGCAGCGCTGAAGTCCCGCGCTGCGCGCGGTCAGGTTCGTCGTCTCGGCCTCCGCGAGGACGTCCAGAACATCCTGCCTGACACCGACCTGCTTCTGGTCACCAGCCAGACCGAGAGCTTCTGCCTGGTCGCGCTTGAAGCGCTCGCCTGCGGGGTCCCGGTGCTGGCGCCTCGAGTCGGCGGCCTTCCGGAGGTCGTGGAGCACGACCGCACCGGCTTCCTCTACGACCCGGGTGACGAAGAGCAGGCAAGCCGGCTCGCGGTGCGGTTCCTGTCCGACGCGCGGCTGAGGGCCCGGATGCGCAGGGCCACTTTCGAGCGGGCCGCGGCGCTGTCTGCGATCGTGGTGATCCCCCGCTACGAAGCGCTCTACCGACAGGTCGTTCGAGACCACCGTGCGACTGCGATGGCGCCAGCGTTAGGGAGTTGAGCCGATGCGATCACTGACCGATCTGCTCGAGACCGACGAGGGCAGGGGGTTCCTGGCTGAGCGCGGCATGCATTCCGACGCGACGACGTTCCACGACCAGCTTCGCCCGCCGCTCAACGACGACCTGAACACCCTCCTGGGGCTGCCACCCGGACGCCACCTGGTCCACATCGGCCAGCAGGTATGTGCTGACTACCACCCGGCGACGGCGTCGAAGTTCGCCGCGGCCCATGAGCTGACCGCGATCGGAGACGTCTCCGCCGTCGTGCTCTGGCACGACGCCTTCGCAGCCGAGTCGGAGCGCTACGGCATGCGGATGGTGCTGCCGTCGGGCAGCAAGAACGTCGGAGTCTGGCTCGCACCCCGACGAGAGGGAGAAGGCGAGCCGCGCTTCATCGAGGTCGGCCCCGACGCCGTCGAACTGGCGTTGGAGGCGCTGCGAAAGTGGGTGATCCACCGCATGCAGGAGCAGCCCAAGAGCCAGCGTCAGGAGTCCCTCACCCGGATGGACAAGCTGGCCGACGCACTGCACGCGGCTGACATCACCACCCTCGGACAGGCGAACGCCACGCTTGCGATGTTCCTGCTGCGCGAGCACCTCGGCCTCGCCCTCCCGTCCACGCCGCTGTCGACGATGCTCGCCGCCGGCCACCTGACTCCGTCGCTCAACATCTACCTCGCCGCGCTCGACCAGGTCGTCGCCGTCTTCAACGAGACCGTGGCGGACCTCGTCGCCAACGACATCGACCCGCAGGTCGCTCCCCTCGGGGACGACTACCTCCCGCTGCGCTACTCCTGCCCGAGCGACGGCACCCGGCTGGTGCTGCGGCACGAGCAGGAGCGCGACGACCACTTCGCGACTGCGACCTGCCGGTGCGCAACGATGTACCGGTTCCACCTCGGCACCGGCACGATGAGCCTCGGAGAGCTGGAGGACACCGACCGCTGGAGTCCCGACGTGTCCCTCCCGATACACCACCGGAACGTGGCGAGTGGCTGGATCGTCGGACGGAGCACCGCTCTCTACGGACTAGTCATGAACGAAGTGATCGAGCGGGTGCTGGCGGGTCGTCCGATACCGGGTTTCATCCCGCCGGACCTGCTCGAGGGCACCGCGCCCGACCCGCCAGGCATCAGCCTTCTCGTCGACTACCTCACGTCATGACGACCGTCGACGTGCTCGCCGTGGCCGCCCATCCTGACGACGCCGAGGTCGGCTGCGGCGGGGTGCTCGCGCTGTGCGCCCGGAGTGGTGCACGCACCGCCATCGCGGATCTCACCGACGGGGAGCTGTCGACCAACGGCACCCCGGAACTGCGGGCGCGTGAGGCCAGCGAGGCCGCCGAGATACTCGGCGTGGCGACCCGGGTCCCGGTCGGCCTGCCGGACGGGAGCGTCGGGGTCGGCGCCGATCAGCTCGACGTCGTCGTCGAGCTGATCCGGCGCCTGCGCCCACGCATCGTGTTGGCGCCGTACCCGGTCGACGACCGCCATCCAGACCATGCGGCGGCCGGGCGACTGGTCCGCTCAGCGTCATTCTTCGCCGGTGTGGCGAAGAAGGCCTCCGGCGAGCCGCACCGCCCGGATCGGCTCTACCACTACATGCTTCACCACGTCTTCGAGCCGACATTCGTCGTTGATGTCTCCCCGGTGTGGGAGCAGCGGCTCGCCGCGATCCTGGCCTACCGCAGCCAGTTCGCCCACAAGGTGACGGAGCAGCGAACGGCCATCGGCGGGTCGTCGTTCCTCGACTTCCTCACGGCGCGCGCGACCGTTCACGGTGCGATGATCGGAGTACCGCGGGGCGAGGCCTACCACTGCGTCGGCCCCGTCGGTCTCGATCGGCTGCCTGGCTTGGAGCTGGGCTCGAGACCGGACGACCAGCCGCCTGTCTATCGAACGAACCTGTGACGACATCCGGAGGTGAAGCGACGATGCCCGATGAAGCAACCACCCGAGACGTGGCGAAGAAGCTGGAGCGCTGGGCGGTGAGCATGCCCGACGAGGACCGGGCCATCGTCGAAGGCTGGATGCTGCTCGGCACCGGCCAACCAGAGCTGCGACCGGGCCATCAGTGGTGGTTCGACGCGAGCGGCGCCGAGCGGTCCGTCTCTCCCGAGGGGAAGTGACCATGACGCTGGAACTGGTACCGCTGTGCGAGGCGGAGATCACCCTCAAGCTCCCGCCAGTGGAGCTGGAGGGGACCCCACTCGGCACCCGCGCGGTCATTGAGATGACCGACGTCGTCTACCGCGGTGAGCGACTGTCGGGTCGGCTGGCTGTCCCGACGTCGTTCGACTGGCTCCTCCTCTCCGACGACGGCGTCGGTTCGATCGACGTCCGCTTCGTGCTCAAGACCGACGACGGAGCGCTGATCCACGTGTCCTACCGCGGCCGCAGCGACCACTCCCAGGGTCACGGTGTGCTGCCGCTGTACAGCGCGCCCCTGTTCGAGACCGGGGACCCCCGATACACCTGGCTCAACACAGTGCAGGCCGTCGGCAAGGGCGTCGTGCGAGACGACGTCATCTACTACGAGATCTACGAGGTGCGGTGACCCGACGCAAGCCGTCGCCGACGCGGGGTCAGATCTTCCGTCCGGTCGCGGCCCAGTAGCGCTCGCGAAGACTGGCTTTGGCGAGCTTGCCCGCGTCGGTCCGCGGCAACTCGTCGAAGAAGTCGACCGACCGCGGCACCTTGTAGTCCGGGAGGCGGTCCGCGACGTAGTCGATGAGTTCGGCGGCGAGCTCGGGCGACTTGTCGTGGCCTGCACCGAGCTTCACGGCCGCCTTGATCTCCTCACCCAGTTCCTCGTTGGGCACCCCGAGCACCGCCACGTCGTCCACCGCCGGGTGGGCAGCCAGGACGCCCTCGATCTCGGCCGGGTAGATCTTCACGCTCCCCGAGTTGATCACCTCGCTCTTGCGGTCGGAGAGGTAGAGATAACCCTCCTCGTCGAGGTAGCCGACGTCCCCGAGCGTGAACAGGCCGGGCTCCAGATGTGCGTCGGCCGTCTTCTCGGGTTGCTTGTGATAGGTGAAGTCCGCCCCGCTGCGGTGCCGCACGTAGATGAGGCCCTCCTCGCGCGGGCCTGCGACCTGGCTGTCCTCCGTGATGATCTGGAGCTCGATGAAGGGCAGCACGCGTCCGACCGACCCCGGCTTCCGGACGAACTCCTCCGAGGTCGAGAGGGCGAACAGGCCACCCTCGGAGGCGCCGTAGTACTCGGTGACCACCGGGCCCCACCACTCGATCATGCGCCGCTTGACGTCCGGCGCGCAGGGAGCCCCGCCGTGGACGGCCTGCACCAGGCTGCGGCCGTCGAACCTGGCCCGGCGTTCTTCAGGCAGCTTGAGCAGACGCACGAAGTCCACCGGGTTGAGCACCAGGTTCGTGACGCCTTCCCTGTCGATGACGTCGAGGATCTGATCGGCGTCGGGCTGGCGGATCATGCACACAGTGACGCCGCACAGCAGCGGGTAGACCGTCATCGACCATTGACCCGAGTGGTAGACGGGACCAACCAGCATGACTCGCCCACGGTCCGGGATGCTCAGCCCTTGACGGACGCCCTGGGCGGTATCGATGAGCTCGCGGACGGGGCTGCCAGGAGTGAAGGTCGCCGACAGCACGCCCTTGGGCTGGCCGGTCGTGCCGGAGGTGTAGAACATCGCCGCACCACAGACCTGGGCGTCGGGCTCGGCTGGGTCGGCCGCCGCCAGCGCCTCCTCGTAGGAGCCCCCGCCGTCTCCCGCGACGCCGGAGCCGAGGACAAGCGTCAGCTCGACGTCGGGACACCGCGCGGCCGCCTCGGTGGCGATGTCGACGTAGTGGTCGTCGGCGATCAGGATCCTCGCGTCGGAGTCCTCGAGGACGAAGGCAAGCTCGTCGGTGGTGTAGTTCCAGTTGGTCTGCAGCACCAGGAACCCCGCGTGCAGGCAGCCCATGGCGATCTCGTAGACCTCACGCCGGTTGCCCGAGTGGACGGCGACCCGATCACCCTGCTCGAGCCCGGCGCGACGCAGCACGTCGATGAGGCGGTTCGTCCGGTCCTGGAGCTGGGCCCACGTGGTCTCACCCGCCTCGTCGGCAAGTGCTCGTCCGTTCGGGTCAGCCTCAACGTACGGCAGCAGTATCTCGGCCATGGTGATGCCCTTCTTGATCCGGGGGCGGAAGGTGGCTGTCGATCGCGTCGGCAACCTGTTCGTAGAAGGCGGCCACGACAGCCGGGACGGCGCGCAGACACTCGAGGACGGGTACGGCCCCGAACTCGATCGTCTGCGACTCGTGCTTCTCGAAGACCATCAGCCCGTCGCGGAGGAGGAGCTTGGTCCCGTTGTGGAGTGCCTCGTTGGCGGCCTGCAGGCTGCGAAGCAGAGTGCCGGCTCCGGCGGCGTCGATCGACCGCGTGCGTACGGCGTCGCAGAACCGGTCTGTCGCGTCCTGTGCCCGGGTGCCCAGCTCACCCGCGCCGAGCGCATCGAGGCTGCGTGGCAGCTCGGACGCGTCGGCGACGGGGTCGAACAACCCGCAGGCCAACGCCCAGAGCTCGTGCAGGCCGACGCCCACCAGGCCGGGCAGGTAGCGCGACAACATCCGTCCCTGCAGGTCGGCGGCCAGCATCAGCTTCAGGGGCGTCAGCTCCTCGTCACGCTCCGCACTGGTCAGTGCGTAGTCGAGGACGCCGACATCGTTGCGGATCCCGTTCTGCTGCTCGACGACCAGGTAGAGGTGACGGATCCAGGCCCGGTAGGCATCCACGAGCGGGATGTACCGGATCTTGCCGGCCACCAGAGCGATCCCCCAGGCCCGCTTGAAGTCCAGACGCCGGAGGAACCCGGACTTGTACATCGCGAGCGTCGCCTCGATCTCCGGGTCCTCGTGGTGCAGGACCGCTTCGTACTCGCTCGTGGCATCGAGGCCGGCGTTGTCGTCGATGATCCGGAACCCGCCGGGGTGCAGCTGGCGGAACTCGGTCATGTCGTAGATCGCCCCGTTGATCGCCATCCACCAGCCGTGGTCGACGTCATTGTGCAGCACCAGGTCCGATGCCTCGTAGACGCCGCCGCCCGCCACCCCGGGCGCAGAGCGGGGGGTGAACGTCGTGAACAGGTCAGTCATCAGGCGGCCCTCGCCGACCAGGCGTCGGACGGCCAGCCGGCCGTCGCCACCGTCCTCCTCGGCCGCGACGTCACGAAGTCCGTCGAGGATGGTGGCGGCGAACGCTGCCTGTCCGCACACGTAGAACAACGCCGCGTCGACGTCAGGGCCGTCGCTGCGCAGGAGTCTCCGCAGCGCCGCGGCGGTCTCCGGCTCGCGCAGCGCGACGTCGACACGGCGAGCCGGTCTGCCGTCGACCTCCTCGCGTGAGAACGCCGTCCGCAGCTGGATCGCACCGTCGGCGGCGAGTGCCGCCAGCTCCTCGTAGTAGGGAAGCTCCGCCCGGCTGCGGGCTGCACAGAACAGCCAGGTCGGCCCTGAGCGTGGGTCGGCCGCGCGAGCCTTCACGAATCCCCAGAACGGAGCGATGCCGGTGCCGCCCGCGAACATCACGATCGGCTGGGCCGGATCGTCCGGAAGGGAGAATCGCAGTGGCCGCACGACCTGGATCGTCACGGGGGCCCCCTGCCGGGCCGACTTCACCAGGAAGGTGGAACCCGCGCCGTGGCGCGGCTGGACCTGGCCGAGGGGGTCGGGCGAAGCGAACTCCAGGCTGCCGACGGTGAGCTGCAGCTCGGTCGCGAAGGGCTCGCGGTCCGGAGGGGTCGACACGCTGTACATGCGGGCGGCGGCGGGCGGGACGAACCTGGCGATCGCCTCGTCCTGCCAGAGCTCCGCTCGCCACAACCGGGTGACGTCGTAGCCACTGGCTGACGCCAGCTCGACGGCGTCTCGGAACTCGAACTGGTCCTCCTCCCGCGTCTCGAGCATCTCGGCCAGCGCGCCCGATCCGGACAGCCGCTGAAGGTGCTTGGCGACGTGGCGGCCGAGGGGGCGCAGCTGGGCGTACCTGAGGACGTCGACCAGCGGCAGTGTGGCCGGCGTCTCGATCCCGAGCCGCCGGCGCAGGGCGGCGCGCCAGCGGGTGGTGAGCGGCACCTCTCGATCCGGAGTCGCCCGCAGTGAGGCGAGCGTGCTCTGGACCAGCTCGTCGGTCTGCTCCGGCAGGACTGCGCAGCGGTCGCCGGGCCGGAAAACCACCCCGGTACCGGTGACGTCGAGCTCGATCGTCTGGATGCGCTCGCCCGCGGCCGGCGTGCGGCCGGCCAGGCGGGCGACCTGGGCGTGGCTGAAGAACTCCAGGTAGCGCTCGGCGCGCGCCTCGCCGAGGTGGCTGTCGGTCTCGTGCCAGGTGCGGTCGACGAAGGTGCCGGTGATCCCGCTCGCCGTCGACGGCCGACCGACCTTGAACGCGACCTCGATGAATCCGTAGACCTTGCGCCGGTGCACGCCGAGGTAGCCACGGTCGCCCGCGTAGGCCTCCAGAACCGACTGGAACAGGCCTGCCAGCTCGTGATCGCCCGACTCGTCGACGAACCGCCGCACGGAGGTCTCCTCGATGGAGTCGAGGAATCGGCGGCAGTTCGGAGCGAACCACGAGCGCGCCTTGCGTGCCTCGGCTCCCAGCGGCGAGTCGAACCGCGTCCGGCCGAGGAAGGTGTCGACCAGCTGGAAGCCGGTCGACCCTGCTCCACTGACACCCGGGACACCGTCGACGATCGGGATCCCCGTGGGGGCGGTCAGCTTCGCCCAGATCGCGGGGTCCGCGTAGATGCCTGCGTGCGGGTTCGGGTCGATCTTCGGAAACGCGACGTCCGTCGCCCGGCGTACGGCGTCGAGGATGGTGATCAGGTGCTCGACCAGCGCGTCCGGATCGCGCCCGGCGACGGCCTCCTGCGCCCGGACCGCGGCTTCCACCACGGGAGCGAGCTTCGCCTGGATCTCGATGTTGACGCCGAAGAAGGCCCGTTCGGTGTCGTTGCCGAGCAACGGTACGAGGAGGCTCAGGTTCTCCAGCCGGACCGGATCCTCGGCGTGCGGATCGATCAGTCGGTAGTTGTGGGTGATGAGGTCGTCGTAGCCGACATGCGGCTCCGACCTGCCCATGCGCTCGGACACCCGCCGCCAGGGAGCGGCGATGCACTCCGGCACCTGGACCGGAGCGTGCGCGTGCAGGTCGTCGAGGTCGCACCGGACGTACGAGTAGGCCAGGGCGGCCAGCGCGACAGAGGCCCGCCAGAGATCGGCGTCGGGCAGGTCCTCCGGTTCGGCGGAGAGCGGCGGCAGCTCCTTGAGCACAGAGCGCGCGGTGAGGTCCCGCCACATCACCGGAAGCTGCGCGGCTGCTTCGTCCCACGCTCGGTGGCTGGGGGGCAACTGCGTTCGCGGCCGCTGCGAGGACAGGAACCCGTGCGCGGCGGAGACCGCCCCGAGGTGCTCCTCCCCCTCGACCTCGATCTCCCGCAGCACCCGCCGGCTCGCGACCGAGCTCACCCCGCGCCGCCTCCGGCCCGAGTCGCCCCCGCGGTTCTCGATCCCGCACCGCGGCCGACGACGTGGACGAACGTCTCGAGGGTCGCGCATGCGGACACAGCCATGCTCAGGGCCTCCTCGCCAGACGAACCGCCGAGTCGGCTCGTTCTGACCTGACTGTCGAAGAAGTAGTGGGCAGCAGACCGAGACTACGCGCAAAGAGCCGACGGGGGCAGCCGAAGTCACCGGTCCATCGCAAGGGTGCTCGAGCGCCGCCGGCGCTCAGCCCGCCCGGGTCACGTCACGGGGAAGCGAACCTCACCGACTCTCCTGCATGGGCACGATGACCCCGCGCTCGGCGGCGACCTCCCCCGCCCGCTCGTAGCCCGCGTCCACGTGCCGGATGACGCCCATGCCGGGGTCGTTGGTGAGCACCCGCTCGATCTTCTCCGCGGCCAGCGGTGTGCCGTCGGCGACGCACACCTGACCGGCATGGATGGACCGGCCGATGCCGACGCCGCCACCGTGATGGATGGAGACCCAGGAGGCGCCGGACGCGGTGTTGACCAGCGCGTTGAGCAGCGGCCAGTCGGCGATCGCGTCGGAGCCGTCGAGCATCGCCTCGGTCTCGCGGTACGGCGACGCGACCGACCCGCAGTCGAGATGGTCGCGGCCGATCACGATCGGGGCCTTGAGCTCACCCGACGCCACCATCTCGTTGAACTTCAGCCCGGCGAGGTGGCGCTCGCCGTATCCCAGCCAGCAGATCCGCGCGGGCAGGCCCTGGAACGCGACCCGCTCCCCTGCCATCGTGATCCACTTCCGCAGGCGCTCGTTGTCGGGGAACAGCTCGAGGATCGCGCGGTCGGTCGCTGCGATGTCGGCGGGGTCGCCGGAGAGCGCGGCCCAGCGGAACGGCCCCTTGCCCTCGCAGAACAGCGGTCGGATGTACGCCGGCACGAAGCCGGGGAACTCGAAGGCCCGGTCGTAGCCGCCCTTGCGGGCCTCGTCGCGGATCGAGTTCCCGTAGTCGAAGACCTCGGCGCCCTTGTCCTGGAACTCCACCATCGCCCGGACGTGCGCGGCCATCGCGGCCTGCGCAGCCTTGGTGAAGCCGACCGGATCGGCCTCGCGCTGGCTCTCCCACTCCTCGAACGGCACGCCGATCGGTAGGTAGTAGAGCGGGTCGTGCGCGGACGTCTGGTCCGTGACGATGTCGATCGGGGCGTCCTGCGCCAGCAGCGCGGGCACCATCTCGGCGGCGTTGCCGAGGACGCCGATCGACAGCGCCTTCCGGGCGTTGCGCGCCTCGACCGCCAGCTCGACGGCGTGGTCGAGGGAGTCGGCCTGTACGTCGAGATAGCGGTGCTCGATCCGGCGGGTGATCCGGGACTGGTCGCACTCGATGCAGATGACCACGCCGTCGTTCATGGTGACGGCCAGCGGCTGCGCTCCGCCCATGCCGCCGAGCCCGGCGGTCAGCGTGATCGTCCCGGCGAGCGTGCCGCCGTACGACTTGTCCGCGACAGCGGCGAAGGTCTCGAACGTTCCCTGCAGGATCCCCTGGGTGCCGATGTAGATCCACGAGCCGGCGGTCATCTGGCCGTACATCGTCAGGCCGAGGTCCTCCAGCCGACGGAACTCCTCCCAGTTGGCCCAGTCGCCCACCAGGTTGGAGTTCGCGATCAGCACCCGCGGCGCCCACTCATGGGTGCGCATGACGCCAACCGGCTTGCCGCTCTGCACGAGCATCGTCTCGTCGTCGCGCAGGTCCCGAAGCGTGCGCACCAGGGCGTCGTACGACTCCCAGTTGCGGGCCGCCTTGCCGGTGCCGCCGTACACGACGAGGTCCTCGGGGCGCTCGGCGTTCTCCGGGTCGAGGTTGTTCATCAGCATCCGCAGCGGCGCCTCGGTCTGCCACGAGCGCGCTGTGAGCTCAGTGCCGTGCGGGGAGCGAATGCTGTGCCGGTCAGCGGGGGTCATCGCAGTTCTCCGATCACTTCTTCGACGGCGCTGAGTACGGCGCCGGACTGGACGAGCGAGACGGCCGTTTCGATCTCGGGAGACAGGTGCCGGTCCGGCCCGGGTCCTTCGACCCCGGACGACCGGAGCCGGCGGATGGCGGCCGCGGTGGCCGGCGACGGCTCGAGCGGCGCGCGCAGGTCGAGGGCGCGCGCGGCGGTCAGCAGTTCGATGGCAACGACGCGGGTCAGCCCGTCGACGGACCGGCGCAGCTTTCGGGCCGCGGACCAGCCCATCGAGACGTGGTCCTCCTGCATCGCGCTGGACGGGATGGAGTCGACCGATGCCGGCGCGGCCAGCCGCTTCAGCTCGCTGACGATGGCCGCCTGCGTGTACTGCGCGATCATCAGGCCGCTGTCCACGCCCGGGTCGTGGGCCAGGAACGGCGGCAGCCCGTGGTTGCGGGACTTGTCCAGGAACCGGTCGGTACGACGCTCGCTGATCGAGGCCACATCGGCGGCGACGATCGCCAGGAAGTCGAGCACGTAGGCGACGGGCGCCCCGTGGAAGTTGCCGTTGGACTCGACCCGACCCTCGTCGGGCAGCACCACCGGGTTGTCGACAGCCGAGGCGAGCTCGCGGTCGGCCACCGTCGCGGCGTACTCGACGGTGTCGCGGGCGGCGCCCTGCACCTGCGGCGAGCAGCGCAGCGAGTAGGCGTCCTGGACCCGGTTGCAGTCGGGACCGCGGTGCGAGGCGACGACGCCGGAGTCGGCGAGCAGCGCCACCAGGTTCGCCGCCGAGGCGGCCTGGCCCGGATGCGGCCGGATCGCCTGGAGCTCGGGGGCGAAGACTCGGTCGGTGCCGAGCTGACCCTCCACGGACATCGCTGCGGCGATGTCGGCCGTGCGGAGCAGCCGGCGCAGGTCCTCGATCGCGAGCACCAGCATCGCCATCATCCCGTCGGTGCCGTTGATCAGGGCCAGGCCCTCCTTGGCGGCCAGCTCCACGGGAGTCAGACCCGCTGCGGCGAGGGCATCGGCGGCCGGGATCAGACGGCCCTCGAGGTCGCGCACCTCACCTTCGCCGAGCAGGGCCAGCGCGCAGTGCGCGAGCGGCGCGAGGTCGCCCGAACAGCCGAGGGAGCCGTACTCGCGCACCACCGGCGTGATGCCGTGGGTGAGCAGCCCGGCCAGCAGCTGAGCCGTCTCGAGCCGGATGCCGGTGTGCCCGGTGGCCAGCGTCGACAGGCGCAGCAGCATCAGCCCGCGGACCACCTCGCGCTCGACCTCGGGCCCGGACCCGGCTGCGTGCGATCGCACCAGCGAGCGCTGCAGCTGGGCGCGCATCTCGGTCGGGATGTGCCGAGTGGCCAGCGCGCCGAAGCCGGTCGAGATCCCGTACGCCGGGGTGGGCGCCGCGGCCAGCTCGTCGACCACGGCGCGCGAGCGCTCGATCGCTGCTGCCGCATCCGTGCCGAGCTTGACGCCGGCGCCGCCGCGGGCGACCGCGACCAGCTCCTCGAAGGACACCGGGCCGGTGCCCACGGTGACGGTGAGCGGAGTCTGCATGCCCCGATCCAACTCCCGCCGCGATCACGGCGCCAGACTCCGTACGATGTCGCAGTCTCGGATTCCAGACCGATCGGCCTATGCTGCCGCTGTGTCCCAGGTGCCCGCCGCCACCCGAGCGCTGCGGGTGCTGCGCTTCCTCGCCTCCCAGCCGGATCCTGTCCCGCTGGACCGGATCGCCCGGACCTGCGACCTGCCGCGGAGCACGGCGTACCACCTGCTCAACGCGATGATCGCCGAAGGCTTCGTGGTCCACCTCGCGGACGACCATCGCTACGGCCTGGGCGTCGCGGCCTACGAGGTCGGCAGCGGGTACACCCGCCAGGCCCCGCTGCAGCGGATCGCCCGCCGCCGGCTCGCCTCGCTCGTCGACCAGGTCGGCGAGAGCGCCCACCTCGCCGTGCTGCACGGCCGCGACGTTCTCTACGTCGTCGAGGAGCGCGCGCCGCGCCGGCCGTCGCTGGTGACCGACGTCGGCGTACGGCTGCCGGCCCACCTGACCGCCAGCGGCCGGGCCATCCTGGCGGCCCTGCCCGCCCCGCAGGTCCGGGCGCTCTACCCCTCCGCCGACGCCTTCGTGGACCGGCACGGCGTCGGCCCGCAGTCGCTCAGCGCACTGCGACGACTCCTCGCCGACACCCGGCGCCGCGGGTACGCCGTCGAGGACGGCGAGGTGACTCCCGGCCTCGCAAGCGTCGCCGCCGTCGTCCGCGATCACATCGGGCACCCGGTCGCCGGACTGGCCGTGACGTATGCCGACGGCGGACCCGAGCGGCTCACCGGTCCGGTGATCTCGACGGCACAGGCACTGACCGAAAGACTCGGAGGCGTAACCGACGTCACTACGGAGCCGTTGTCACCCCGGGATCGTCGTCAGAAGGAGCGTCCATGAGTCCGCTCGCCCGCCGTTCGCGGCGCCGGCTTGTCTGGTCGGGGACCGTGGCTGCCGCCGTCGTGGCCTCCGCTCTCACCATCCCAACGTCCGGAGCCGGGTCGGGCACGACCGGCGTCGCTGAGGCCAACGAGGCCCGCGCGGCCGCCCTGGGGTTGCCGCACCAGGACCCGCCCGGCACCCCGCCGCACACCCACAACGACCCGGCCACCAAGAACCTGATCTCCCGGGCCGGTGAGGTCGGCCGCAACGCCCAGGACCCGACGACCGCGGCCGAGCGCCTCGCCGCGTCGGCGTACGTCGCCGCCGAGCGCGCCCGCACGGACCCCAAGTTGAGGAAGGCCGCGCTGCCGACAAGGACCAAGGCTCCTCGGACGCGGTACGCGATGGCCAACGGCTGCTACGCGCTCGCCGGTCAGCCGATCTACTTCAAGCCCACGACACTCGGCGTCTATCTCTTGTTCGACAAGCGCCGCCAGTTCGTCACCGCGGGGGGCCGGGCCGCGGCGCCGAGCCCGCGGACCGAGTGGACCGCGCGCAGGATCGGCACGAAGTTCGCGTTCACCAACGGCGGGAAGAAGCTGAGGATCCGCGGCACCGACCGGTTCGCGCTCAGGGTCACGAAGGGCTGTGCCCGCTATCCCGAGTCCCAGATCAACGTCCACGGGGCGCCGTTCGCCGGCGTCACGCCGTACCAAGAGGTGCGCGGGTACGTCGACGGGCACACTCACGGGATGGCGTTCGAGTTCCTCGGCGGCCGGGTGCACTGCGGCAAGCCCTGGGACAGGTACGGCGCGCCGTACGCGTTGCAGGACTGCGCCGACCACACGGTGACCCAGGGCTACGGCGCGATCCTGGAGACGTTCTTCTCCGGCGAGCCCGGACACGACCCGGTCGGCTGGCCGACGTTCAAGGACTGGCCGGCTCCGAACTCGCTGACCCACGAGGGCACCTACTACCGCTGGCTCGAGCGGGCCTGGCGGGGCGGGCAGCGGCTGTTCGTCAACCTGCTCGTCGAGAACAACAAGCTGTGCCAGGTCTACCCGCTGAAGCGGAACTCCTGCGACGACATGGACTCGATCCGGCTGCAGGCCCGGGACATGTACCAGATGCAGAACTACATCGACGCGCAAGCCGGTGGCCCGGGCCAGGGCTTCTACCGGATCGTCAAGGATCCTTTCGAGGCGCGCCGGGTGATCAACGCCGGGAAGATGGCCGTGGTCATGGGCATCGAGACCAGCGTGCCGTTCGGCTGCACGATCAAGTTCGACCGACCGGCCTGCTCGGCCAAGGAGATCAACCGGCAGCTCAACGAGGTGCACAAGCTCGGCGTGCGCCAGATGGAGCTCGTCAACAAGTTCGACAACGCCCTGTCCGGCGTTGCCGGTGACCAGGGAGAGACCGGGCTGGTCGTCAACGGCGCGAACTTCCTCGAGACCGGTTCGTTCTGGGACATGCGGCACTGCGAGCCTGCCGATGGCGAGAGCCACGACAACAATCAGCTCGCTCTCCCCGACATCAGCGCCGGGCAGCAGGACGCGCTCTTCGGCGCGATCGGCATGCTCTTCGGAGCCCTGGGCAGCACCGTGGTCCCGCTCTACCCGACGCCCGACCACTGCAACAACCGAGGCCTGACCGACCTGGGCGCCTACACGGTCCGCGGCCTGGCCAAGCGGAAGATGATCTTCGATCCGGACCACATGAGCGTGAAGGGCCGCCGGTCCGCGATGAACCTGATCGAGAAGCTGGACTACCCGGGCGTCATCTCCTCGCACTCCTGGGCCACGCCTGACGCCTACCCGCGGATCTACAAGGCAGGCGGGTTCATCACGCCGTACGCCGGCGACTCGACGGGCTTCGTGAAGAAGTGGCGCGAGCACGTCGGCTGGGCGGACAAGCGCTACTACTGGGGCATCGGGTTCGGCGCCGACATCAACGGCCTCGGCGCGCAAGGTGACCCGCGCGGCCGGAACGTCCGCAACAAGGTTGCCTACCCCTTCCGCGGGTTGGGCGGGGTCAGGATCGACAAGCAGCACGCGGGCAAGCGCGTCTACGACATCAACGCGGACGGCGTCGCGCAGTACGGGCTGTACCCCGACTGGGTCGAGGACCTGTCGAAGGTCGCCGGCAAGGACGGGTCCGAGATCGCCGACGACATGGCCCGCGGCGCCGAGGCCTACCTGCAGATGTGGGAGCGCGCGGAGGGGATCGAGGCCGACTCGTGTCGCAACCCGAAGCTCCGCAAGCCGCTCGCCACCGTGCTCCGCCTGGTGCGGCCCGGCATGAGCACGTTCGCCGTGATGCGTGCCGTGGGACAGCCGTTCAGCCGGCTCGGGTCGACGTACGGCATCTGCGCGACCCGTGGCAGCAACAAGAACGTGCGGGTCACGATCCGGTTCGCGGGCAGCGGCAAGGTGACCGAAGTTACCCCTCGGTAGGATTCTTCTCACGCGAGCAGGGCACCGGGCACCGTTCGCGGAGCCCTAGGCTCAGCGCATCCAGTGACCCGTACCGGCTCAGCGGCCGTCGGATTGGGAGTGAACAAGTGGATCTGTGGGTGTTGGTTGTCGGCATTGCGATGACTGTGGTCGGACTGGCCTTGGCGGGCCACCGCATCCTGTACCTCTTCCGGCTCATCATGAGCGGGCAGCCTGCCCCGGACCGGGTGGCCGGCGTGACGAAGCGGCTCGGCCGCGCGATCGGCACGCAGGTGGTCGAGGTCTTTGGGCAGAAGAAGCTGCTGAAGTGGACCATTCCCGGCACCGCGCACTTCTTCGTGTTCTGGGCGTTCCTGATCCTGGGCACGGTCTACCTCGAGGCGTACGGCGCGCTCTTCACCCGCGACCTCGCCTGGCACTTCCTGGTCTTCGGCACCTTCGCGCCGCTCGGGTTCCTCCAGGACTTCATCGCGGTGATGTGTCTGCTCGGGCTGCTGGCCTTCTGGCAGATCCGTCTCAAGAACTCCCCGGCACGGCTGGGACGCAACTCCCGGTTCAGCGGCTCGCACCTCGGCGGCGCGTACCTCGTGCTGTTCATGATCTTCAACGTCATCTGGACGCTGTTCCTCTTCCGGGGCGCCGTGGCCGCGCACGAGATGGCCGAGGGCGAGGAGGGCTACGGCAAGGCCGCGTTCGTGTCACACGCGCTCGGCACCGTACTCCCCGACAACTCGACGCTCATCGGGATCGGCCTGCTGCTGCACATCGGCATCATGCTGGTGTTCCTGGTCGACGTGGTGCACTCCAAGCACCTGCACATCTTCATCGCGCCGCTGAACGTGCTGTTCTCGCGCCGGCCCCAGGCCCTGGGAGCCGCCAAGCCCCTGATGAACGACGGCAAGCCGCTCACGCTCGACGACGTCGACGACCTCGACGAGGATGCCAAGCTCGGCGTCGGAGCGATCGAGGACTTCAGCTGGAAGGGCCTGCTCGACTTCGCGACCTGCACCGAGTGCGGTCGCTGCCAGTCGCAGTGCCCGGCCTGGAACACCGAGAAGCCGCTCTCGCCGAAGATGCTAGTGATGATGCTGCGCGACCACGCGATGGCGAAGGGGCCGGCGATCCTCGCCGGGCCGGACGCCGACCGTGACTCGCTGCCGGCCTCGGCGGTCGCCGAGCTCGACCGCCCGCTCGTCGGCGAGACCGAGGGCTACGCCTGGGAGCCCACCGGCGGCGCCGTGATCGACACCGACGTGCTGTGGTCCTGCGTGACCTGCGGCGCGTGCGTCAACCAGTGCCCCGTCGACATCGAGCACGTCGACCACATCATCGACATGCGTCGCTACCAGGTGCTCGTCGAGTCCAACTTCCCGGCCGAGCTCAACGGCCTGTTCAAGGGCATGGAGAACAAGGGCAACCCCTGGAACATGTCCGCCACCGCGCGAATGGACTGGGCCAAGGACCTGCCGTTCGAGGTCAAGGTCGTCGGCGACGACATCGAGTCGCTGGACGAGGTCGAGTGGCTGTTCTGGGTCGGCTGCGCCGGCGCCTACGAGGACCGTGCGAAGAAGACCACCCGCGCCGTCGCCGAGCTGCTCGACCTGGCCGGCGTGACCTTCGGCGTACTCGGCAACGGGGAGACCTGCACCGGTGACTCCGCTCGCCGGGCCGGCAACGAGTTCCTCTTCCAGGGACTGGCCCAGCAGAACGTCGAGACGTTCAAGGAGCACAAGGTCAAGAAGGTCGTCTCGACCTGCGCGCACTGCTTCAACACGTTGAAGAACGAGTACAAGGAGTTCGGGATCGAGCTCGAGGTCGTGCACCACACCCAGCTGCTCAACCGGCTGGTGCGTGAGGGCAGGCTGACCCCGATCAAGGACGGCGACGGCGCGCACCAGCGCACCATCACCTACCACGACCCGTGCTACATCGGCCGCCACAACGGCGTCTACACGCCGCCGCGCGAGCTGCTCCAGGTGCTGCCCGGTGCCCAGGTCGTCGAGATGGAGCGCAACTCCGAACGATCCTTCTGCTGCGGCGCCGGCGGTGCCCGCATGTGGATGGAAGAGACCATCGGCGAGCGGATCAACAACGTCCGCACCAACGAGGCCGTCGCCACCGGCGCCGACCAGATCGCCGTGGGCTGCCCGTTCTGCCGGGTGATGCTGTCCGACGGCCTCACCGCCGCACAGTCCGACGGCACCGCTCGCGAGGAGGTCGAGGTCCTCGACGTCGCTCAGATGCTGCTCGCCTCGGTCAAGGGCGAGGTGGCCACCCGTCGTCGGCCGGTCGAGGGTGGCACGGTCACACCGGCGGCGAAGTCGGTCGAGACGAAGGCGGAGCCGGACACCGGCGACGTCACCCAGACCGAGGACACCGTCACCAAGACCGAGGACGTCGGCCCGGCCGCCAAGGCCTCCGGCGGTACGTCGCTCTTCGACACTCCCGCCGAGGCCACCGAAGAGGCGCCCGCGAAGCCGGCTGACTCGGGGGGTGGATCGCTGTTCGACATGGGCGGCGACGAGCCTGAGAAGAAGGCGGAGCCGGAGGCGAAGTCCGAGCCCGCATCCGCCGGCGGTGGATCGCTGTTCGACCTCGGCGGCGACGCCGAGGTCGAGGCCAAGGAAGAGGAGCCGGCCAAGGCCGAGCCGGAGTCCAAGCCCGAGGCCGAGTCCAAGGCTGAGCCGAAGACGGAGGTCCCATCCGGAGGTTCGCTGTTCGACATCGCCGCGTCCGAGCCCGAGCCCGCGAAGCCGGAGGCCGAGCCCGAGGCCGAGGCCGAAGCCACGAAGGAACCTGAGCCCGAGCCCGAGCCCGAGCCCGCGAAGCCGGAGGCCGAGCCCGAGGCCGAGGCCGAAGCCACGAAGGAACCTGAGCCCGAGCCGGAGCCCGCCCCGAAGGCAGAGGCCGCGGAGGAGCCGAAGGCCGAGATCCCGGACGGCGGTTCTCTGTTCGACATCGCGTCCTCAGGCGCATCGGTCAGCGAGGCCGCCACCCAGGCCGCCTCCGACGACGCGCCCGAGCCCGAGCCCGAAGCCGAGCCCGAAGCCGAGCCCGAGCCCGAGCCCGAACCGGAGCCCGAAGCCGAGCCCGAGCCGGACGAGAAGCCCGATGAGAAGCCGAAGCCGGCCAGCAGCGGCGACGCCCACCAGCCGAAGACCGACGCCAACATCAACGAGTCGGGCTCACTCTTCGACCTCTGACCTCGGGATACTCCGCCTCCTACGGCACCCCTTCGGAACCGATGGGGGTGCCTAGCGAGGCGGACTATCCGGCGATGGCGCCTTGTCCGAGGGCTCAGGACTCTCCGGCACCCGCACGGGGCGCCACTTGGCCCAGGCGAAGAACGCGACCGCGACGACCGACATGGCGAGGCCGGCCCAGAGGTTGGCATTGACGCCGCCGGTCTTCTCGGCCTCCTGATCACCGAAGATGCCCATGAGCAGCAGGATCACGCCGTAGATGCCGAGTAGCGCACCGATGATGTTGCGGATGTCGAGGATGCCGGCCGTGTGCCGGCGCTCGGGTGCCTTGATGGGCGGTGGGGGCTTCGCCATGAGTGCTCGCTCCTTAGAACAACAGGTTGAGGGCGACGACCATGACCAGTGCGATGCCGGCGAGCGGCAGGGTGCGCTGGTACCAAGGCCGGGAGGCCTCGTCGGGGTCGACCAGGTCCTCCTTGGGAGTCTCGGAGTAGACGAGGCCCTTGAGCTCCGCGAGAGGCTTCGGCGCGGTGACCAGTGAGACCGCGACGCTGAGCACGATGTCGACCACGAACGCCACACTGGCCGCGAGGAATGCCGCGCCCTGCCCGGCGAGCGGGATCACCCCGGTGCTCCAGGAGCCGAAGGCGTCCTCCGTCAGGAACGCGATCGCCACCGCCGCCACGGTGCCGGCTACCAGGCCGACCCAGCCGGCAGTCGCGGTCATCCGCTTCCAGAACATGCCCAGGATGAACGTCGCGAACAACGGTGCGTTGAAGAAGCCGAACAGCACCTGGAGGTAATCCATGATGTTGGAGAAGTTCGAGGCCAGGCCAGCCGTGAAGATCGCGATCACCGTGGCCGCCACCGTCGCCACTCGTCCAACTCTGAGGTAGTAGCCGTCGTCGCGCTCCTTGGCGACGTACCGCTCCCAGAGGTCGTAGCTCAGCACGGTGTTGAACGCCGAGATGTTGGCCGCCATACCCGCCATGAACGCCGCCATCAGACCCGCGATCGCCACCCCGAGCAGGCCGTTGGGCAACAGATCTCGCATCAGGTAGAGCAGCGAGTCGTTGAAGGTGACGTCGCCCTCGGCACCACCGCTGACCGCGTCGCCGGCCTTCACCCCGGCGATCTCCGTGACCAGGACCGCGGCGATCATGCCGGGCACGATCGTGATGAACGGGACGAACATCTTCGGGAAGGCGCCGATGATCGGCGTCTTGCGGGCCGAGGAGATCGAGTCCGAGGCCATCGCCCGCTGCACCTCGACGAAGTTGGTCGTCCAGTAGCCGAACGACAGCACGAAGCCCAGGCCGAAGACGATGCCCACCACCGACCACACGTCCGAGGTGAGGCCGGAAAGGGCGTTGCCCGGCCACGAGTTCAGTTGCTCGGCGGCGGTGGCGGAGTCGGGGTTCTTGCTCGCCGCGTCGGTGATCTTGTCGGTGAGCCCGTCCCAGCCCCCGACCTTGTGCAACCCGAGGAGGGTCAGCGGGACCAGCGCCGCCACGATCACGAAGAACTGCAGCACCTCGTTGTAGATCGCGGCGCTCAGCCCGCCGAGCGTGATGTAGGAGAGCACGACGGCTGCCGCGACGATGAGTGCCACCCAGAGTGGCCAGCCGAGGAGCGCGTTGATGATCGTGCCGAGCAGGTAGAGGTTGATGCCGGCGATCAGCAGCTGGGCCACGGCGAACGAGATCGCGTTGACCAGGTGCGCGCCGGTCCCGAACCGCCGGCGCATGAACTCCGGCACCGAGCGGACCTTCGAGCCGTAGTAGAACGGCATCATCACGACGCCGAGGAAGAGCATCGCCGGGATCGCGCCGACCCAGAAGTAGTGCACCGTCGGCAGCCCGAACTCCGCTCCCGATGCCGACATCCCCATGATCTCGACCGCGCCGAGGTTCGCCGAGATGAACGCCAGCCCGGTCACCCAGGCCGGGAGTGATCGTCCGGACAGGAAGAAGTCGATGGAGTCCGACACCTGTCGCCGGGCGAGGGCGCCGATGGTCAGCACGAACGCGAAGTAGACGAAGACGATCAGGTAGTCGACGAAGCTGGCGTCGATGATCGTGTCGCTGGCGAACGGCACGACTGAAACAGCCGTCATGAACGGTCCTTTCCCCGAAGCACGGTCAGTACCCCAGGGACCGCCTATGGATACCCCCGCCTCGTCCTGACACCAACCTGCGTCAGTCTGGCGTCACTCTGACCTTGACATGACGTCATAGTGGTGTCACAGTGGTGCACATGGACATCACGCCGTACGTCGACAGCCTCCGCAAGGACCTGGCCGCGGCCGTCGAGGGCGCGGGCGACGAGACTCGCCAGGCCGCCGAGCGGCTCGGTTTCGCGCTCGACCCGGCGACCCGGCTCGCCCTGATGGAGGCGATCTCCCAGGCGGCGGCCGAGATCACCGCGGAGATGCCGACCGGCGGCGTCGACGTCCGGCTGGACGGGCGCGACCTCGACTTCGTGGTTCACGGCGGCGTCCCGGCGCCGCCCGAGCCCCCCGCACCACCGCCCCCGCCGGCGCCCCCCGAGGAGGAGGGCGGGGTCGTCCGAATCACGCTCCGGCTCCCCGAGTCGGTGAAGGCCAAGGCCGAGGAGTCGGCCACCCAGGCCGGGCAGTCGCTCAACACCTGGCTCGTCAACATCGTCCGCGCGGCCACCCGTGACGGCGCGATCGATGTCGACCTCGACCTGTCCAGCATCTCGTTCCCCGGCGGCGACCTGTTCGGCGGACGGAGGCCCGGCGGCCGACGGATGACCGGCTGGGTCTGACCCAACCCCACCACCCCACCACCCAGGGACCGGCACCGGCCGGCCCCGCGGACGAACACACCCTGGAGCAGCCATGACCACCCACGAGTTCGACACCCCCCAGCCCGTCAACCTGTACGTCGAGAACGGCAGCGGCGTCGTCGCCGTGCTGGCCGACGAGACCAGCACGACCACCGTCGAGATCGACGGCCGGCACGCGGACGAGGCGATCGTCCGGCAGGACGGCGACCAGATCAGCGTGATCACGCCCAAGATGCGCACCGGTTTCCTCGGCGGCGACTCCAAGCTCGACATGAGGATCACCGTCCCGTCCGACAGCACCCTCGCCGTCAAGACCGGCAGCGCCGACGTGACGGCCCGCGGCAGCTACCGCGCCGGCCAGGTGAAGAGCGGCTCCGGCGACGTCTCGATCGAGATCTTCGACGGCCCGGCTGTCATCGAGACCGGCAGCGGCGACGTAGGCATCGACACCGCCGACCAGGAGCTGAGGATCAAGAGCGGCTCCGGCGACATCCGCGTGCAGTACGCCGGTGGCTCGGTCTCGATCTCCACCGGATCGGGCGACGTCGAGATCGGCACCACCAACGCCCCGGCCGTGATCAAGACCGGTTCCGGTGACCTCAACGTGGTCGAGTCCCGCGGCGACGTCGCGATGACGACCGGCAGCGGCGACTTCGTCATCCGCAGCGCGACCCGCGGCAAGCTCAGTGCCAAGGGCGCGTCGGGTGACGTCCATGTCGGCATCCCCACCGGCATCCCCGTCTGGACCGACATCTCCACCGTCTCGGGCGAGATCCGGTCCAGTCTCCAAGGCGCCGGCGAACCCGAGGAGGGCGCCGACCACGTCGAAGTACGAGCCAAGGTCGTGACCGGCGACATCGTGCTCACCCAGGTCTGAGAGTCAGAGAGGAGGTACGACAATGAGCGACACCCTGCATGGCCTCGAGACGCAGCTGCGCCAGGCCGAGATCCGCCGGGCCACCGTCGACTATGCGCGGCACGGCCGGACCACGCCGCCCGCCGCCCCTAGCCGCCACCGCCTCGCCGAGCGACTGCGCCGGATGGCGGACCGGCTGGAAGGCTGACCCGAAAATGAGCGAGCCTGTACCCGCGGTAACACATACCCAGGAGGCTTCGTGCGTCGCAGTGCAGTGCTTGTCGTCCCCACGCTCACCCTCGCGCTCCTCGCCCCCGCACCGGCGGCAGTCGCGACCGTGCCGACCCCGGCTGCCGCGTCCGCGGCGCCATCGGCGGCAGCTGCCGGCGGCTGGAGGCCCCGACCGGAGCAGTACAGCAAGACGGTCACCCGCACGGACCTGAAGATCCGGATGAACGACGGCGTCATCCTCCGCGGCGACCTGACCCTTCCGGTGGGCAAGAACGGCAAGCCGGTCAGCCGCGGTCTACCGACGATCGTCACGGTGACGGCCTACAACAAGACCGTCCTCGGCGCCGGTTCCGGCGCAGTTCTCGCTGGGGCGGACCCGAAGTACCTCGTGCGGCGCGGCTACGCGCAGCTCACCGTCGATGCCCGCGGCACGGGTTCTTCCGAGGGTATCTGGAAAGCGTTCAGCGCCCGCGAGGCCAAGGACGCTGGTTCGATCGTCGCCTGGGCACACCGTCAGCCGTGGAGCAACGGCCGGGTCGGCATGACCGGCCCGTCGTACATGGGGATCAGCCAGATCTTCGCGGCGGCCCGGCGCCCCGCCGGCCTGAAGGCGATCTTCCCGCAGGTGCCTGGCGCCGACGTCTACCGCGACATCGTCGCGTCCGGTGGGCAGATCGACGTGGGCTTCATGCCACTCTGGCTGGGCATCGTCACCGGCACCGGACTGATCCCGCCGGCGTTCGGTCTCAACGAGCCGGCGAGTGGGTTCAAGACGCTCATCGACCACCTCACGACCGCCGTCACGTTCACGGCGCCGTTGATGGCGCAGGCGACCCTCGGCGGCGATCCGGCGTACGACGGCCCGTTCTACCGCGAGCGCTCGCCGATCAACGTGATCGACACGGTGCGGGTGCCGACGTTCCTGATCGGCGGCGAGCACGACCTGTTCCAACGTGGCACGCCGATGCTGTTCGAGCGGCTGCAGGAGAACGGCATACCCACCCGGATGATCTGGGGTCCGTGGGACCACCTTCAGGGCTCGTCGGGCGCGGAGGTGGGCGAGGCCGGGTACGGCACTCTCGCCGAGCTCCAGCTGCGCTGGTTCGACCGTTATGTGCGCGGTCGCAAGGACCCGAGGCTGCTGAGAGACATCGAGCCTCTCACCTACTTCGAGCAGGGCACGGACCGCTGGGTACGGACGCAGAAATGGATCGGCAGCGACCTGGACGCGGTGACGTTCCGCCTGTCCGGTTCCGCGCGCGTCGGCGGCGGCGGGGCCGTCCTCACTCGCGGCAAGGCCAAGCCGGGCAGCTCCGTCGTACTACCGGTGCCGGTCACGGGGCTCTGCACCCGATCGGCCAACCAGTGGACGGCGGGAGTCCCTCGGTTCATCCTCAAGGACCTCCCCTGCTTCCAGGACAACAAGCTCAACGACTACGGCGGCCTGGTCTTCGAGACCGCACCGATGCGGAAGAAGCTCCGGATCCAGGGGCCGATCAACGCCCGGCTCTTCGCTTCCACGCTCACGGGTGACGGGATGCTGTCGGTCGCCGTCGAGTCCGTCGCGCCGAACGGCAAGGTCACCCGGATCACCGGCGGCTGGCAGGTGATCTCGCAGCGCAAGCTGGCCAAGCAGCGCTCACGTTTCCTCGACGGCAAGCTGATCCAGCCCTATCACCCGTTCACACGCGCCTCGAAGGCGAAGCTGGCGCGCGGCAAGGTGGCGCCGGTCGACGTGGAGGTCTTCCCGACCGGGGCCGCGATCCTGCCCGGGCACCGGCTGCGGCTGAGCATCCAGGCGTTCGACATCCCGCACCTGCTCCCGACGCTGCCGGACCTGATTCCTCAGCTCCCGCCGGTGACGATCCACGTCTCGAAGCGTCACCGGTCGGTGCTGACGCTGCCGGTGCGCTGAGTCAGGAGCGCATCGCGACGCCCAGCCGCCAGTAGCCCATGAAGGCGACCTGGTGCCGGTCGATGCCGAGGCCGCGCACCAGCGCCCGGCGCAGGCCGGTCACCATCGACGACTCCCCCGCGATCCAGGCATAGAGGTCGTCGAAGTCGTACCCGACCACGCGCACGTCCGCGTCGACGTCCTCACCCGAAGAGGAGTACGTCGGCGTCTCCCACAGGTCGGAGTTGATCTCCTCGACCACGGCCTCGGTCGGCGCCTCGCCGAGATGCTCGAGCACCGCGGCGTGGATCGCCTCCGCGCGGGGCCCTCCGTTGCGCGGCAGCCAATGAACCTCGACGCCCTCGGGGCACTGCAGGTCGAGAACGTCGTCCGCGAGAGGCACCTCCAGGAACACCGCCCCCTGGGCGGTCGGGGGCAGGCACTCGAGGATGCCCGCCACGGCCGGGACCGCGGTCTCGTCGCCGACCAGGAGCAGCCGCGTCGCCGTACCGGGTGCGAACTCGATGCCACCGAACGGCACATCGCGCAGCGGCGCCATCGTGATCACCCGCTGGCCGACCGCTGCGTTCGCGCCCCATTCGCCGCCGGGTCCGGACGCGTCGCCGTGGCCGTGGACCACGAAGTCGACGACCATCCGGGTGTCCGCGCCACTGCCGCGGAGAGCCCGGATCGTGTAGGTGCGCATCACCCCGCGCTCCTCCTCGGGGATGTCCAGCCAGGTCTCGAACCAGGACTCGTCGGCCCCTTCGAAGGACGGGAGCCTGCCCGCCGCGTTGGGGAAGATCAGCTTGACCCGCTGGTCGTAGAGCGGTCCGTCCACCGCGAGATCCGCCAGCGCCGGGGAGCCGAACTCAACGCGCACGAAACTCGGAGAGAGGCGTTCGACGCTCACCGCCTCGATCTCCTCGAGGAGCATGGTCGCGGTAGCGGTCGTGGTCATCGACGCCCCTCTAACTAAGGTGAGCCTAACTAAGCCTCACCTTAGTTGATGGACATGACCGGGCCTAGATCGAAGTCCGGTGGAAGTTCTGGAACGACCGGGACGGGGTCGGGCCGCGCTGGCCCTGGTAGCGGGAGCCGTACTTCTCCGAGCCGTAGGGATGCTCGGACGGCGACGACAGCCGGAAGAAGCAGAACTGCCCGATCTTCATCCCCGGGTAGAGCTTGATCGGCAGCGTCGCGACGTTGGCCAGCTCGAGCGTGACGTGGCCCGAGAAGCCCGGGTCGACGAAGCCGGCTGTGGCGTGCGTGAGCAGGCCCAGCCGGCCCAACGAGGACTTGCCCTCGACCCGGGCGGCGACGTCGTCGGGCAGCGAGACCACTTCGTACGTCGACCCCAGCACGAACTCCCCCGGGTGCAGGATGAATGCCTCCTCGCCCTCCGGCTCGACCACGCGGGTCAGGTCGGACTGGTCGGCGGCCGGATCGATGTGCGGGTAGCGGTGGTTCTCGAACACCCGGAAGTAGCGGTCCAGCCGGACGTCGATCGAGGAGGGCTGCAGCATCGCGGGGTCCCAGGGCTCCATGTTCACCCGGCCCGCGTCGATCTCGGCCAGGATGTCGCGGTCGCTCAGCAGCACGACGGCACCCTACGGCACCATGGCCCACGTGACCTTCCATCGGTACGTCGCGCTCGGCGACTCGTTCACCGAGGGCGTCGGCGACCCCGATCCGGCACGACCCAACGGCTGGCGCGGATGGGCGGATCGACTGGCCGAGGTGCTGGCGACGCGCTCCGACGACTTCGGCTACGCCAACCTCGCGATCCGTGGTCGGAAGCTGCCGGACATCCTGGCCGAGCAGGTCGAGCCGGCTCTTGCCCTGGCGCCCGACCTCGTCACCATCCACGGCGGCGGCAACGACGTGCTCCGGCCCAAGGTCGACCTGGACGCACTCGCGGAGTCGTATGACGAAGCGATCGGCCGGCTCGTGGCCAACGGCGCCCGAGTCGTGCTCTTCACCATCCAAGATCCCAGCAACAGCGGCGTGATGCGGGTGATCCGCGGCCGCACCGCGATCTTCAACGAGTGGGTGCGGGAGATCGCGGAAAAGCACGAAGCCACGCTCGTGGACCTGTGGCGGATCCGGGGCTGGAAGGTCGCGGAGATCATGGACGAAGACCGGCTGCACCTGAACGCCGTCGGGCACCAGGGCATCGCGATCGCCGTCGCCGACGCGCTCGGGATCGACCATGACCTGCGGGCGCTGCCCCCGACCGCCGTACCGACCCGGACCCCGCGAGAGCAGCGCGCCGCCACTGTCACTTGGGCCCGCACCCACCTCGCTCCCTGGGTGCACCGTCGGGTGACCGGTCGATCCTCCGGCGACGGCGTCAGCCCGAAACGGCCGACCCTGCAACCGATCTGATCCGGCCCGGCTCGGTCGGCTACGATCTCCCGCACATGCGGATGTAGCTCAGTTGGTAGAGCGCGACCTTCCCAAGGTCGATGTCGCGAGTTCGAATCTCGTCATCCGCTCCATGGGCAAGACAGTCGAGTTCCAGGGCTTCCCCGTCGAGGCCCTCGACTTCTACGACGACCTCGAGGTCGACAACACCAAGTCGTACTGGGAGTCGCACAAGCACGTCTACAACGAGTGCGTGAAGGCCCCGATGACTGCGCTCTGCGACGCGCTCGCCTCGGAGTTCGGGGACGCGAAGATCTTCCGGCCCTACCGGGACGTGCGCTTCGCCAAGGACAAGACGCCGTACAAGACCCACCAGGGTGCGTTCGTCGGCGTCGCTCCCGCGACCGGGTGGTACGTCGAGCTCTCGCCGCGCGGCGTCCGCGTCGGCGGCGGGTTCTACGAGGCGTCCGGCGTTCGCCTGGCGGCGATCCGCGATGCGATGGCCGGCGACACGACCGGCCCGCGCCTGCTGCGCATCGTGCGCAAGCTGGAGCGGGCCGGCTTCGAGATCTCCGGTGAGCAGCTCAAGACCAGTCCGCGCGGCTACGACGCCGACCATCCGCGGATCGAACTGCTCCGTCGCAAGCAGCTGTTCGCTGCTCGGCCGTACGGCTTCGAGCCGTTCATCCACACCGCGGACCTGCTCGACCGCGTGCGGGAGGACTGGCGTGCGGTCAAGCCGCTGGTGACCTGGCTGACTACTGCGCCGGCGCCCAGCTGAACCAACGGTCGCTGGAGGCGATTTCGGTGAGCTGCTCGAGGCTGATCGGCGGCGCGTCCGTCAACGGCGCGACCTCCTTGCCCTCGGCGGCGTTGTACGACATGGCCGTGACGATGTAGCCGTGCCGCCACACCGAGACGCTCTGCGCGGTCACCTGGTCCCCCTCGGTCGGCGGCCAGGTCAGCACGTCCAGACCGTCCACCTTCGAACAGGTGGCCGGCGGCGTGGCCTGCTCCTGGCAGGTCCCCATGTCCGCGGCCCGCTCGATGATGAACGTCGTCAGGGTGCCGTCGAAGAGGAAGTGGGCGATCCGATGGTCGGACTCGTTCACGACCGGGTAGGGGTGCACGGTCAGCACCGGTCCTGCGGCACCGGATGGCAGCAGCTCTTCGAACATGGCTGGAACATCTACGGCCGCGACGGCCAACGCGGCGTCCGGCGTCGGGCCGTTCTTGGCCTTCGGCTGGTTGGGCTTGGCCTTGTCGCTGGGCTGGTCGGCGACGGTGCCCTTCTCGGGAGAACTCGAGTCACCGAGCCCGGGAGCGACGACCAGCGCCACAACGACGACTCCCATGGCGACCGTCCCGAGCGCGGTGCCCAGGTTCCGGCGACGTCGCGTCGTACGGCCGCGTTCGATGCCGCCCGCGACCAGCTCGGCCACGTCGGGCTCGAGACCTGCGGTCGAGTCACGCAACAGGGTGGCCAGCTGGCCGTCGTGCTCTTCGGGTGTGCTCATCGGGCTTCCTCTCGGAGGGCGAGTGACAGGTCGACCACGCCGCGGATCCGCGCCAGGGCCCGCAGCGAGCGGTTGCGCACCGCACCCGACGAAACGCCCATCCGATCCGCTACCTCGTCGACACTGAGGTCCTCGAGGTAGCGGAGCACCAGCACAGCCCGGTCGGCGGGCGCGAGCTCGGCCAGGGCCGCGTGCAGAGCCAGCCGCACGACCGCCGCGTCGGCTGCGTCCGCGATGGGCGCGTCCGGCAGTTGGGCGTACGGCTGTTCGGTGCTGCTGCGACGGCGCTTGCCGCTCAGGAACGTGCGGGTCAGCGCGGTCTGCGCGTACGCCGCCGGGTTGTCGATCCGGGTGCCGAACGGCTTACGCCAGCGGATGTAGACCTTGGCCAGCGTTTCCTGTACCAAGTCCTGCGCCTGGTGCCGGTCACCGCACAGCAGCCACGCCGAGCGGTAGAGGTGAGGGGCGCGCGCGACGGCGAACTCCTCGAACTCCTGCTCGGCGCGAGCTCCGCGGTCGATCGGCATGTCGCTCCTCGGTGGTCACCCTCTTCGACGCACTCACCAGGAGAAATGTTTCACGCCTTCGTGAACGTCGCCATCGTCCGATCGGGCTCCCAGTAGGCCTTCATCGAGGCCACGGTGCCGTCGTCGTTGACGATGTAGACCATGATCAGCTCGGTCGTGGTGTGGCTGCCGTCGGGGAACGACGTCCGGATCCGGCCGATGTTGGCGCAGGTGTTGCCCTCGGGGTTGGCGAACGAGTCGTAGATCTCGAACTCGAACTTCTCGATCGGTGCGATCGCGAGGTTCCAGAACGCCCGGATCGCGTCGTGGCCGCGGTGCCCCTTGCCCTCGGGGTCGAACATCGAGGGTCCGACCGGGTCCTCGATCACCGCGTCCTCGGCGTACACCGTGAGCCATTCGTCCAGGTCACCCCCGGCCACCGCCGAGTACGAGCGCTGCGAAGCAGCGCGGGCCGGGTGGTCGTCGTTGGGTGCGGTCCAGGTGATGGCGTCCGACGTGATCATGGCCGCGATTCTAGAACAAGTTCTATGTCTCGATACAGCTCGCTGGCGCTCGCCACTCGACAACCACCGAGATACAGCTCGCTGGCGCTCGCCACTCGACAACCGCCAGAGATACAGCTCGCTGGCGCTCGCCACTCGACAACCACCAGAGATACAGCTCGCTGGCGCTCGCCACTCGACAACCGCCTCGTGGGATATGCCCGCGGTTGGCCCGCAGTTCACCGCCCGGTCGACCCCCTTTGTCACCGTCGAGCCATGAGCAAGAAGCGCAAGGCGTTCATCCACGTCGGACTCCCGGGTGGCCCCGGGGACTTCCTCGAGCTCGCGCTCCGCCGGCACGCCCACTCCCTCGCGGCACTGGGCGTGCGCAACCCCGCGAACTCCGCCGACGAGATCTTCCGGGCGGCCGTCGAGGTCATGCGCGAGCACCAGGCCTGGGGCTACGAGCGCAAGGAGGTCGAGGGCGCCTGGAGCACCATCTGCCGCCGCGGGCACAAGGGTCGCGACACGCTGGTGGTCACCCAGCCGATGCTGGCCGGCGCGGCCTCGCAGCAGATCGAGCTGCTCTTCGACGGACTGACCGGCTTCGAGCGGCACGTGGTGATCACCGCCTCCGCACCCGACGCCTGGACGCTGCCGGGCGACCAGGCGCACGACCTGGGCCGGGTGCTCGAGCGCTGGGCCGCCAGCGCGCGGAATCCCGAACGAGTGCACGTGCTGGTGAACCGCCAGGACGACCGCGCCGCTACCTGGGCGGCGTTCGGCCGCACGGTCGGGTTCGGGACGGCGTCGCTGTCGGTGGCCGACCTGGCGACCCAGCCGACGACGCTGCCGAGGCCCGCGCCGGACGAGCGCCTCACCGTGCTCCGCGCGCTGGCGCACAGCTGGATCGACCAGCTCTCCCACAGCGTGTACGACGTCCACGGTGACGTGACCGAGCTGCTGCCGTCAGTGCGGCTGCCAGGCGTCCTCGTCGGCGGTGCGTGAGGTGACCGCCTTCGGCAGCCGGTGGTCGGCCAGCGCTTGGATCGAGACCGCCTCGAACACATCGCGCAGCGAGCGTCGCGCGGCGATCCACACGTGCTGCAGCACGTCGGCGGTCTCGTTGTAGGTCACCGACTCGGGTCGCAGGCCGTAAACCGACACGAGCGGACCATCAACCGCCCGGATCACGTCCGCGACGGTGACGTCGGCGGCCGCACGACCCATCCGCCAGCCACCCGACTGACCACGCTGGGACATCACGATGCCCGCCCGCCTCAGATCGGCCAGGATCGCCTGCAGGAACCCGTGCGGGATGTCCTGCAGCCGCCCCAGCTCCTCGGCGCTCACGGCACGTCCGTCCGCGCGGACCGCCATCTCGATGAGCGCCCTCAGGGCGTAGTCGGACTTGGCGGAAACACGCATGGGACCAGTGTGTCAGACGAGTTGATCCACACACTCCTGTTTGAGGTCGGTCCGCAGCGCATCGAAGTGTGACGCCGGCCTCGCGTGGACCGCTTGCTTGCGGCTAGCACCCCACATAGAATTATGTTACCGGCCAGTAGGCAGTGACATTCAGCTGGGCCGGGCAACCTGCGACTAGAGAAATGGTGGGTCAGTGAGCCACTACAAGAGCAACCTCCGCGACATCGAGTTCAACCTCTTCGAGGTGCTGGGCCGGGACCAGGTCCTGGGCACCGGCCCGTTCGAGGAGTACGACGTCGCGACCGCGCGCGAGATCCTCGCCGAGGTCGAGCGGATCAGCCGGGATGACCTCGCCGCCTCTTACGAGGACAGCGACCGCAACCCACCGGCGTTCGACCCGAAGACCAACACCGCGCCGCTCCCCGAGTCGTTCAAGAAGAGCTACCAGGCCTGGATGGACGCCGAGTTCTGGCGCCTCCAGATCCCCGAGTCGATGGGCGGCCAGCCCGCCCCCTCGTCGCTCAACTGGGCGATCGCCGAGATGGTGCTGGGCGCCAACGCCCCCATCTGGATGTACGCCACCGGTCCCTCCATGGGCAGCGTGATCGAGCGCAACGGCACCGACCGCGACAAGCGCATCGCGCAGATCATGGTCGAGAAGGGCTGGGGCGCCACGATGGTGCTGACCGAGCCCGACGCCGGATCCGACGTGGGTGCCGGCCGCACCAAGGCCACCGCCAACGACGACGGCTCGTGGAACATCGAGGGCGTCAAGCGGTTCATCACCTCGGCCGAGTCCGACCTCCAGGAGAACCTCATCCACCTGGTCCTCGCCCGCCCCGTGGGCGTCGAGGGCGTGGGCGGTCCGGGCACCAAGGGCCTCAGCCTGTTCGTCGTACCCAAGCACCACTTCGACCACGAGACCGGTGAGCTGACCGGCGAGCGCAACGGCGCCTACGTCACCAACGTCGAGCACAAGATGGGCATCAAGGTGTCCAACACCTGCGAGCTCACCTTCGGCGACACCGCCGTCGGCGGCGGCGAGCCGGCCAAGGGCTGGCTGCTGGGCGAGGTACACAACGGCATCGCGCAGATGTTCCAGGTCATCGAGAACGCGCGGATGATGGTCGGCACCAAGGCCATCGCGACGCTCTCGACCGGCTACCTGAACGCGCTCGACTACGCCAAGGAGCGCCAGCAGGGCGCCGACCTGACCCAGGCCTCCGACAAGACCGCGCCGCGCGTGACGATCACCCACCACCCCGACGTACGACGCTCACTGATGGTGCAGAAGTCGTTCGCCGAGGCGATGCGCGCGCTGGTCCTCTATACCGCGACCTGGCAGGACCAGGTCATGGTCGCCACCGCCAACGGCGAGGAGAACAAGCTCGCCGAGGCGATCAACGACCTGCTGCTCCCGATCGTTAAGGGCTACGGCTCGGAGCGGTCGTGGGTGCTGCTCGGCACCGAGTCGCTGCAGACCTTCGGTGGCTCCGGGTTCCTGCAGGAGTACCCGCTCGAGCAGTACGTCCGCGACGCCAAGATCGACACGCTCTACGAGGGCACCACGGCGATCCAGGGCCAGGACTTCTTCTTCCGCAAGATCGTCAAGGACCAGGGCCAGGCCCTCGGCCACCTGGCGAAGGAGATCGAGGGCTTCATCTCCTCCGAGGCCGGCAACGGCCGGCTCAAGGTCGAGCGCGGGCTGCTCGCGACGGCCCTCGAGGACGCCAACGCGATCGTCGGTCACATGATCAACGACCTGATGTCGGCCGACGCCTCAGCCGAGGGTGGCGACATCCGCAACGTCTACAAGGTCGGGCTCAACACCACCCGCCTGCTGATGGTGCTCGGTGACGTCGTCTGTGCGTGGCTGCTGCTGCGGCAGGCCGAGGTCGCGCTGGAGAAATTGACCGGCGACGCTGCGTCATCTCTTGGCAAGGACAAGGCCTTCTACGAGGGCAAGGTCGCGGCCGCGCAGTTCTTCGCGCATACCAACCTGCCCCGGCTCACCGCCGAGCGCGCCATCGCCGAGGCCACCGACCTCGCGCTGATGGACCTCGACGAGGCCGCCTTCTAAAGCTTTATCACGTTGACCCGTCAGAAAGCCTCTGACGGGTCAACGTGCTCTTGGCTGCTTGACGGACCGCGTCGGTGAGACGGGCGAGGAGCGGGGAGTCGAGACGCCAGCGCTGCCAGTGCAGGGGTACGTCGACGCGGGTGCGCGTCGAGAGCAGCACCAGTCGTCCGGCCTCGAGGTCGGGGTTGAGCTGGGGCTCCGGGATCGCGGCCCAGCCGAGACCGAGCCGGACCGCCTCGTGGAAGTCGCTCGAGGTCGGCACCCGGTGCACCACCGGCGGCAGCCCGACGCCGCGAGCCTCGAGCACATCGTGCTGGACGGCGTCCTTCTCGTTGAAGACCACCGTCGGCATCCGAGCCCAGTCGAAGCCGCCACCGTGCCGCCACCGCTCCGCGAACTCCGGCGCCGCGGCCGGCCGGTACCGGAGCCTGCCGAGCGGCTCCACAACACAGCCTTGTACGGCGACCGGGTCGGACGTCACCGCGCCCAGCACGTCGCCCCGGCGGAGCAGGTCGGCGGAGTAGGCCTGGTCCTCCACGTGCAGCCGGAGCGCCACGCCCTCCCACTCGGCCACGGTGCCGAGGACGCCGCGGAACCAGGTGTCGAGCGAGTCCGCGTTCACCGCGACCGGCAGCTCGACCGGCCCTCGCGCAGCGGCGTCCAGCGCCTCGGCAGCCTCGTCGTACAACAGGCTGGTCTGGCGGGCCAGCCGCAGCAGCCGCTCCCCTGCCCGCGTGGCCGTGCACGGGCTGGACCGGCGTACCAGCACCTGGCCGGCCATCGACTCCAGCGCCCGGATCCGCTGGCTGACCGCACTCGGCGTGACGTGCAGCTGCCGTGCCGCGGCGTCGAACGTGCCGCGCTCGACGATCGCCACCAGTGCGGCGAGCTGGTCGGGGTGCGGCCTCATGTGAAGTGATTCTAATGGTTTCATAGAAACTTTCGTTGGACTGCATCCTTCCAGCCGCCTAGCGTCGGTCTCGTGATCGACTCCGCCGCCGCCGGCCTGCTCACCGGCTGGTCCCTCATCGTGGCGATCGGGGCGCAGAACGCCTACGTGCTGCGCCAGGGCCTGGCCAGGAGGTACGTCGGCCTCGTGGTCGCGATCTGCGCGGTGTCCGACTTCGTCCTGATCCTCGCCGGCGTGGCCGGCATCGGCACGATCGTGGAGCGGGCGCCGGTCGCCCTGGACATCGTGCGGTGGCTCGGCGTCGCGTTCCTGCTCTGGTACGGCGTGAGCTCGCTGCTGCGCGCTCGTCGTACCGAGGGGCTGGAGGCGGCGCGAGCGGGCGCCGGCTCCACCAGGGCCGCCGCGGTGACGGCCGTGGCGCTGACCTGGCTCAACCCGCACGTCTACCTCGACACCGTGCTGCTCCTCGGCTCGATCGCCAACCAGCACGAGGACGGCCGCTGGTGGTTCGGTGCGGGCGCGGCACTGGCCAGCCTGGTCTGGTTCACCGTTCTCGGGTACGGCGCCCGCCTGGCACACGGCCTGCTCGCGTCTGCCCGGGCCTGGCGGGTGCTCGACGTACTGATCGGCGTGACGATGATCGTGATCGCCGCCACACTTGCGCTCCGCTGAGGGTGGCTAGGCTGCGCCGCATGACGGACCAGCAGCGTCTTGCCGGCTACATCGATGTCTGGTGGCGGGCGGTCGACGACTTCATCAGCCTGCTCGAAGAGGTTCCGGCCGAGGAGTGGAGCACGCCGACTGACCTCGCGGGCTGGGACGTGCGCGCGGTCGCGTCGCACACCGCCCATCTCGAGAGCCGCCTGTCCGGCGAGCCGGAGGAGACCGCCGAGGTCGGGGAGCCGCCCCACGTGACCAGCCTGATGGGCGTCTACACCGAGATCGGCGTGGTCAACCGGCGCGACCACAGCCCCGACCAGATCATCAACGAGCTCCGCTCGGTCACCACCAAGCGACACACGGCGCTGCTGGCCGACCCGCCAACCGACGGCGAGGCGATGCCCGAGGTGATCTTCGGCGGCGTGCCGTGGGACTGGGAGACGCTGCTGCGCAACCGCCCCCTGGACATCTGGATGCACGAGCAGGACGTACGCCGCGCGGTCGGCCGGCCGGGCAACCTGGACTCCCCGCCGGCGCAGCACACCGCCGACTACCAGCTCGAGGCGCTCGGCTTCGTGCTCGCGAAGCGTGCGGGTGCTCCTCCCGGCACCACGGCCGTGTTCGAGGTCGAGGGCAGTGCGCCTGCCGCGTTCACGGTCAACGACGCGGGCCGGGGCCAGGCAATGCCCCACCCGCCTGCCGATCCGGACGTCATCTTGAGGATGGACCGGGAGTCGTTCATCGTGCTCTCCGGTGGCCGGCGCGCGCCCGAGCCGGGCCGGGTGCGCATCGAGGGTGACCAGGAGCTCGGCCAGAAGATCATCGACAACATGGCCACCACCCCGTGAGCCCCGCGAAGGCCGCGGTCGACACCTGGCGGGCCGCCGACATTGCCGACCAGGCCGGGCGCACCATCGTGGTGACCGGCCCGACGGTGGGCGGCCTCGGGTTCCACACCGCCCTCGAGCTGGCCCGCCGGGGCGCCCGGGTCGTGCTCGCCGGCCGCAACCCGACCAAGATCGACGATGCGGAGATCCGGGTCCGCGCCGAGGTGCCCGCCGCGGAGCTCGACCGGATCGTCGTCGACCTGTCCGACCTCGACTCCGTGCGGCACGCGGGCGGCCGCGCCGCCACGCTCGGCCCGATCGACGTGCTGGTCAACAACGCCGGCGTGATGGGGACGTCGTACCACCGCACCGGCGACGGCCTCGAGCTGCAGATGGCCACCAACCACTTCGGCCCGTTCCTGCTGACCGGGCTGCTGCTCCCGCAGCTGGTCGCCAGCGAGGACGCCCGGGTCGTCTGCGTCTCCTCCCCGATGCACCGGGTGGCCCGCAAGGCCCCACTCGGCGATCCGACTCGAAAGGAGGGCCGATACTCGAAGTGGGCGGTCTACAGCCAGACCAAGCTGGCCAACCTGCTCTTCACCTACGAGCTCGAGCGCCGGTGCAGCGAGGCCGAGCTGCCGGTGAAGGCGCTGGCCGCGCACCCGGGATTCTCGGGCACCCACCTCGCGGCCAACGGTCAGTACGGCCGCTCCTCCGGCGGCATCGCGTCGGTCCTGGACGCGGCCGTGAAGGTGGTCTCCCAGTCCCCCGCCGCCGGCGCCTGGCCGACTCTGATGGCGGCCACCGCCGACCTCCCGGGTGGCACCTACTGCGGGCCGAGCGGCCTGGCGGAGATGGGCGGCGCGCCGCAGGTGGTCACGAGCACGCGGCTGTCCCGCGACGAGGACGCCCAGCGCCGACTCTGGGAGATCAGCGAGAAGACCACCGGCATCACCTACCCCTGACCATCCGTTGACTCGTGAGTTCCGGTGGTGACCCCTAGGGAACGTCGTACCCCAAGGTCCAAGAGCCCGAGCCCGAGTACGCGTGCACCCGCCACCGGTAGGTCCCGGCGGTCGCCGAGTAGCTGATCTCCTCGTCGGGCCCGGAGCTCTCCGACCGGGCGACGATCGACCAGCTGCCCAGGCTGCTGCGGCGCTGCAGCTGGAGGTCGAAGTCGGTGCCGTTGGGGCCGTCCAGGCAGCCGTGGAGCTGACCGGCTGCGGCCATGAAGCCGGTGCTGCTGGGCTGGTACGTCGACCCGCCGGAGCTCAACGTGCCCGCTCGGGTCACCTCGGCGCACACCGGCGGTGGCGGCTCGACGTCGCCGACCTGGGCGAACGTCCAGACCGCGTGCGCGATCGCGTCGGAGTTGCGGTCGAGCGCCGTGGTGCTGAGGTTGTCCAGGTCGTCGCACGCGGAGTGGTAGCAGGGGTCGAAGGCAGACGCGGTTCCGCCCCAGAGCTGCACCTGCGCCGCCGTCTTGCGGCCCTCGGCACCGGTGAACGTGCCACCGGCGGGGATGCCGTACTGGATGAACGGCCCGTAGTCGCTGCGCCCGTCGAAGTCGGTGCCGCGGGTGGGCACCCCGATGCCGGTGAAGTAGTCGACCAGCACCTGCTCCAGGTACGCCGACCCACTGGGTCCGGGGCCCGACCCGGTGCCGTCGGAGTTGTCCCCGTCGTAGATGAAGTAGCCGGGGTTGGGCGACCCGATCATGTCGAAGTTGTAGTAGCCGTCGATCTGCGAGCGCTGGGTGCTGGTCAGGCCCTGGACGTACCGGGTGGAGCCGATCAACCCGTGCTCCTCGGCGCCCCACCAGGCGAACCGGACGTGTTTGGTCGGGTCGTCCGCGGAGGCGGCCAGCTGCAGTGCCACCTCGAGGATGCCGGCCGAGCCGGTGCCGTTGTCGTTGATGCCGGGTCCGGAGGAGACGCTGTCGAGGTGCGCGCCCACCATCACCGTGTTGGTGGTGTCGCCGCCGGGCAGATCGGCGATCAGGTTGTAGCCGGTCTTGCCGTTGTAGGTGAACGCCACCTTCTGGGTGACATAGCCGGCCGCGTCGAGCTTCGCCCTGATGTGGTCGACCGACGCGTTGTAGCCCGGGGTGCCGTGCGCCCGGTTTCCGCCGTTGGCGTCGGCGATCGCCTGGAGCGCCTCCAGGTGGGCGACCACGTTGCCGACGGCGATGTCGGGTCCGTTGCTCTCGAGCGCTTGGGCGGTGGGCGTGGCGGTCGGGACCAGCAGGGCGCCGGTGAGTACCCCGAGACAGGCGAGCCGGGTCGTCATCCTCATGCTGCGGAACGCTAGGAGGCGGCGCGCGTCCGGCAGAAGCGGGGAAACCCTTGATTCAGACCCGGCGGGTGTCGGTGAACAGGGCGGCGTACGCGTTGAGCGCCGGCTGCCCGCCGAGGTGGGCGTAGAGCACCGTCGAGTCCTTGGCGATGTCGCCGTTGTGGATCAGGTCGATCAGTCCGGCCATCGACTTCCCCTCGTAGACCGGGTCGATGATCACGCCCTCCAGCTGTCCGGTGAGCCGGATCGCGTCGAGCGTCGACTGGACCGGGATGCCGTAGAGGTCTCCGGCCCACCCCTCCAGGACGGTGATCTCGTCGTCGCGCAGGTCGCGGCCGAGTCCGATCAGGTCCGCCGTCGCCCGGGCGATCCGCGCGACCTGGTCGCGCGTCTCGTCGATCTTCGCGCTGGCGTCGATGCCGATCACCCGGCGCGGCCGGTCCTGACCCGCGAAGCCGGCGATCATCCCGGCGTGCGTGGACCCGGTGACCGAGCAGACCACGATCGTGTCGAAGAAGATGCCCAGCTCGGCCTCCTGCGCCGCGACCTCGGCGGCCCAGTGGGCAAACCCGAGACCGCCGAGCGGGTGGTCGGACGCACCCGCCGGGATGGCGTACGGCGTACCGCCACGCTCGCGCACGTCCGCGAGCGCCTGCTCCCAGGACTCCTTGAACCCGATGCCGAAGCCGGCCGCGTCCAGCCGCACCTCGGCGCCCATGATCCGGCTCAGCATGATGTTGCCGACCCGGTCGTTGAGCGCGTCCGGCCACTCGACCCACTTCTCCTGGACCAGGACGCAGTCGAGGCCGAGATGCGCTGCGACCGCGGCCACCTGTCGGGTGTGGTTGGACTGATAGCCGCCGATGGAGACCAGGGTGTCGGCGCCCTGGGCGAGGGCGTCGGGCACCAGGTACTCCAGCTTGCGGGTCTTGTTGCCGCCGTACGCCAGCCCGGCGTTGCAGTCCTCGCGCTTCGCCCAGATCTGGGTGCCACCGAGATGCTCACTCAGGCGCTTCAGCGGGTGGACCGGGCTGGGACCGAACGTCAGCGGGTAGCGCTGGAAGTCAGCGAGTGCCATAGGCGCAGCGTACGGCGGTGCGCGGCCGTTCGACGCTGATGAGAGTGTGGACGCATGGCACACGTACGACGCTTCGACCACGTCGGCATCACCGTCGCGGACCTCGACGTCGCGACCGGCTTCTTCGAGAAGCTGGGCCTGGAGGTCGAGGGGAGGGGGTTCGTCGAGGGCGAGTTCATCGACACCGTGTGCGGCATTCCCGATGCTCGGTGCGAGATCGTGATGCTGCGAACGCCCGAGGGCGAGCGGCTGGAGCTCGCGCGCTTCGTCCGGCCGGACCACCTGCCTGGTTCGCCGGACGCCATGGCCAACGTGCTGGGACTGCGCAACGTGTCCTTCGAGGTCGATGACGTGCACGCGACCGTCGCCCTCGCGGCCGAGGAAGGCTTCGGCCTGGTCGGCGGTGTCGGCGACTACGAAGGCACCAATCGGATGGCCTACATCCGCGGTCCCGAGGGCATCATCGTGTCGGTGTTCCAACAGCTCTGAGTGCCGGCGCCCTCTCGCGCGACGAGGGTGCTCGGCCTGATGGCGGAGGGTCGCCTTCCGCTGCCGTCGTACCTGGTGTCGGAGCGGATTACGTTCTCATGCCTATGAGCGGCGGTAGTTTCCCGCGCATGGGGAACCCAGACGCAATATCCCGGGTCTACGTCGACATGGTGGGCGATCTATTTCACGCGGGCCACGTCTGGCTTCTGCGTGAGGCGCGCGGTCTTGGTGACCGGCTTGTAGTTGGTGTGCTCTCTGACGAAACTGCTGCCTCGTACAAGCGCCGACCCATCATGACCCTTGCAGAGCGTGTCGCCGTGATCGAGTCGTGCAGGTACGTCGACGAGGTCATCGAGGACGCGCCCTTCCGAGTGACGGAAGCGTTCCTCGATAAGCATGCGATCACCTTGGTTGTACACGGTGACGACTTGTCTCCTGAAGGGGTGGAGTACGTCTATGGGCCTGCTGCAGCAGCCGGCAAGGTGGCCTACATCCCGCGCACCCGAGGAATCTCAACCACCCAGCTGATCCAGCGGGTCCTCGACGCAGCCGCCTCAGTCGAGTAGCCGCCGTCCGAGGTCGGTGGTGCCGAGGCCGTCGCGGTGGTACCAGTGGCCGGTGGGTGATTGCCAGAGGTAGGCGCCGGGTCTGAGGAACCGGTAGGTCCATCGTCCGTGGGTCTTGGTGCGGTGATGTCGCCGGCACAGTGGGGCGATGTTGTCAGTGCTGGTGCTCCCGCCTTGGTCGTAGGGGACGCAGTGGTCGTCGTCGCAGCTGGTGGCGGGTCGGGTGCACCAGGGGTGGATGCAGGTGCCGTCGCGTTCGGTGACCTGTTGGTCGAGTCGGTCGGGGACCTCGTAGGCGTCGACCCGGACGTGCTCGTTGAGGTCCCTGATCGGGCGGATCACGACTTGGGTGTCGGGGTGGGTGCACCAGCCTTTGACCTGCTCCACGGAGATCGGGGCGCGGGTGGTGTCGCAGCGGCCGGTGTCGGGGTCGTGGAGGTGGACGTTGATGGTGACCTGGCGGGGTTTGGTCGTCGGGCCGCGCCCGTGGCCGAGGTAGTGCCGGGCGATCACCCCGACCGCTTGGGACCGACGTACATCCAGGGAGTCGGTGGACCCGTCAGCCGCGAGCTGGTGGGCGGCTTGGGCGAGCGCGGTCTCGAGGTCGAGGGCGTCGGCGGTGTCGGTGGTCCCGACGATGTCGACGGTGCCCTCGCGTCCGGCGTCGCCCAGGTGCACGGCGACCTTGCGGTTCTCGGCGGCCGCGACCCGGCGTTCCTCGGCTTCGACCGGGTCGTGGGTGTCGAGGGCTTCTTGGCAGAGCTTCTCGGTGTGGGCGACGCCGACCTGGTGTGCGGTCGCCGCCAGCCGTCCGTCCACGAGCGCGGCTCCGGCCCCCGGGAGGTGCATCGTGTGCTGGGCAATCCTGGCGGCTCGCCACCAGGCCAGTTCGCCCTTCTCGACCCGGCGCCAGATCCGCGGCAGCCGGTGGCGGACCTCGAGTACCTGGCCGACCAGCCGGTTGCCGGCGTCGACTGTCCTGCCCATCGCGGCGGCGAGCTCGATGACCGCGAACTCCGAGACACACGGTGCGCCCGCGCCGGCGAGCGGAAGGCCGGTGTCCCGGCCGCGTTCACCGACGGTCGCGGCTTCGTCTTCGGGGACTTGGTGGGCGGCGCAGAACTCCAGGATCCGTTTGAGCATCCGCACCTCGGCCGCGTCCCGCGCCGTCTTCTCGGCGCGCACCGCATCGAGGAGGGCGACCTGCGGGTCGCCCTCGAACTCGAGTACCGGCGCTGCTGTCATGGACCGAACTCTGCCCGCCATTGCCGACACCGACGAGTGCGTCGATCTGGCCTGTGGACAGGCTCGCCCGATCAGTCATCTGTGGACGACTCCCGCATGGTTGAGCGGGATTCGCGGTGGTCTCGATACGCGCTCGCTCGTCCCTCGCTCCCGCTACTCGACCAACGAGGGTGGTGGTCTCGATACGCGCTCGCTCGTCCCTCGCTCCCGCTACTCGACCAACGAGGTGGTGGTCTCGATACGCGCTCGCTCGTCCCTCGCTCCCGCTACTCGACCAACGAGGTGGTGGTCTCGATACGCGCTCGCTCGTCCCTCGCTCCCGCTACTCGACCAACGAGGTGGTGGTCTCGATACGCGCTCGCTCGTCCCTCGCTCCCGCTACTCGACCAACGAGGTGGTGGTCTCGATACGCGCTCGCTCGTCCCTCGCTCCCGCTACTCGACCAACGAGGTGGTGGTCTCGATACCGCGCTCGCTCGTCCCTCGCTCCCGCTACTCGACCAACGAGGTGGTGGTCTCGATACGCGCTCGCTCGTCCCTCGCTCCCGCTACTCGACCAACGTCAGGCGGCGGCCTTGCGCGCCTGCTGCTGGAGGCGGGCCTGGGCGGCGCGGCGGACCTTGGGTCCCTTGGTGGCCATGCCGTAGAGCAGCTTGAGCTGCTGCGGGAAGTTCTTCGCGTTCGTGGTCTCGAGCCAGCCGTTGGGCAGGGAGAGCCGGACCACCTTGTGCCAGGCCGAGTAGACCTGCTGCGGCAGCGGCGCGATGTGGTAGTTGAGGTCGTACTTCTCGAACAGGTCCCGCACCTTCGGCGCCACCTCGGCGTACCGGTTCGACGGCAGGTCGGGGAACAGGTGGTGCTCGATCTGGTGGCTCAGGTTGCCGGTCAGCGTGTGCATCGTCTTCGAGCCCGAGATGTTGGCCGAGCCGAGCATCTGGCGGACGTACCACTCACCGCGGGTCTCGTTGTCCGGGATCGCCTTCCGCTCAAATGTCTCGACGCCCTCCGGGAAGTGGCCGCACATGATCACTGAGTGCGACCACAGGTTGCGCACCACGTTGGCGGTGAAGTTCGCGACCAGGGTCGGCAGGAAGGAGCCAGTCGGGATCGACAGCGCCGGGTGGACGACGTAGTCCTTGGTGGCCTGCTTGCGGATCTTGGTCAGCACGCCCTTGAGCCGGCGCTGGAACTCGGGCTCCTTGGTCTTCTTGCGCGCGATGTTGGCGCCGAGCTCGAGGTCGTACGCGGCGATGCCGTACTCGAAGAAGCAAGCGTTGATGAAGTTCCACAGCGGCTGGCCGAGGTGCATCGGGTGCCAGCGCTGGTCCTCGTCGACGCGCATGATGCCGTAGCCGAGGTCGTTGTCCTTGCCGACGATGTTCGTGTACGTGTGGTGGATCTGGTTGTGCGAGTGCTGCCACTGCTCCGCCGGGGTGGCCATGTCCCACTCCCAGGTCGTCGAGTGGATCTTCGGGTCGCGCATCCAGTCCCACTGGCCGTGCAGGATGTTGTGGCCGATCTCCATGTTCTCGAGGATCTTGGCGACGCTCAGCCCGGCGGTGCCGACCACCCAGGCCGGCGGAAACACCGACGCCAGCAGCACCGCGCGGCTACCCAGCTCGAGCCGGCGCTGCACGGTGATGACCTTGCGGATGTATGCCGCGTCCGCCTCGCCGCGCGAGTCCAGGATGTCTTGGCGGATCGCGTCGAGCTCGTAGCCGATCTGCTCGATGTCCTCAGGCGTCAGGTGCGCGATGGGGTTCTCGGGCTTCTTGGTGATGGCGGTCATAGCTCCCTATGGGGGTTGGTGTCAGTGGTCAGCTCAGTGATCAAGAGTGCAGGCGCCGGCAGCGGCGTTGATGCAGGTCTGGATGCGTACGCCGCCACGGTCGGTCTCGCCGGGGACCGCCACGGTGATCTCGCCGTTGCGGAGGTCGCGTACGGCGCCCTCCTTGAGCGGCAGCACGCAGCCCATGCAGATGCCCATCCGGCACCCGCTGGGCATCAGCACGCCCGCGCCCTCTGCGGCGTCGAGGATTGGCGTCGCGCCGTCGGCCTCGACGACGGCGCCGGAGGCGAACGTGAGCGTGCCCCCTTCGCCGGGGGCGACGACAACGGTGGCCCGGAACCTCTCGGTGGCGAGCTCCAGTCCGCGCTCGGCGTGGTGCTCCTCGAGCGCGTCGAGCAGGCCGGCCGGGCCACACGCGTAGCTCAACCGGTCGGTCAGGTCAGGAACGAGTGTGTCGAGCTCGGCGACTTCTAGCAGGCCGTCGCGGTCGTCATACCGCTCGATCAGCTTGATGTGTCCGGCGTCGCTGAGCAGCCGCAGCTCGTCGCGGAAGATCGCGGCGGACTCCGACGGGTTCACGTGCACCAGCACGATGTCGGCGGCAGCAGGGACGCCGCGGGAAAACAGATTGCGCAGCATCCCGATCACCGGGGTGATGCCGGAGCCGGCGGTCACCAGCAACAGCTTCTCGGGCAGCGGCTGGGGCAGCACGAACTCGCCCTCGGCCTGCTCGAGCTGCAGCATCTGGCCCGGGCGGGCGCGGTGCACGAGGTGGTGGGAGACGACGCCGTCGGGGATCGCCTTCACGGTCAGGCTGATGCAGCGATCGGGGCGCGGGCCGTGCGTGAGCGAGTAGGTGCGCCAGAGGCGCACTCCGTCGACATCGACGCCGACCCGGACGTACTGGCCGGGCACGTGGCCTGCCCAGTCGCGACCGGGCTTGATCACGATGGTGGCGGACTCGGCGGTCTCGGAGGTGACCGAGACGATCTTGCCGCGCAGCTCGGCACCCGCGCGCAGTGGGTGGAACACATCGAGGACGTCGGAGATCTCCAACGGCGTCACCGCCGCCTCAGCCAAGCGGCGTACGCGGTCGCGCAGCCGCGGGCGACTGTCCGTCAACGAGCTCATGCCCCCATTCTGCTACGCGAACCGGCTAATATCCTGTCCGTGGCACGTGAATCGACCATCCGTTATTGTTCGTAGGAGACAAAAATGCGTCCAATCGCCCGCCGCACGGCGGGGCCCGGGCTGCTGCTGCCCGACGAGGCGGTCGCCGAGATCCGGCTGCGGCTGCCCGAGGTGGCCGAGCGAGTGGTCACCGTGATCATCGACGAGGTGCCCAGCTACGAGGACGCGTTCAGCGGCCCGATGGGCGAGACCATCCGCAACGCCGTGCAGCTCGCGCTGGGCGGGTTCCTGTCGCTCGCCGGCGGTCGCCGCGGCTCCGACCCGCGCACGCCGGCCGCCCCGGCGGTCGAGGGCGCCTACCAGCTCGGCCGCGGCGAGGCCCGCAGCGGGCGCTCGACCGACGCTCTGCTGTCGGCGTACCGCATCGGCGCCCGGGTCTCGTGGCACGAGATGTCGACGACCGCGGTGCAGAACGGCCTGGACGCCGAGACGCTGGTGTCGTTCGCGGAGCTGGTCTTCGCCTACATCGACGAGCTGTCTGCTGCCAGCGTCGCCGGGCACACCGACGAGCTGGCCACCACCGGCCGGGTACGGCAGCGGATGCAGGAGCGGGTCGCGCACCACCTGCTCACCGGCGCCCCGCCCGAGACTGTGCTCAAGGCGGCGGAACGTGCCGAGTGGAAGGCGCCGACCACGCTGACCGCGGTGATCGTCCCGGAGTCGCAGGTCCGGCCGGTGCTCAGCGAGCTGTCCTCACGCACCCTGCAGGCCGCCGAGGCACCCGACCTCGACGACGCGGCACTGCTGCTGGTCCCTGACGCCCACGGCCGGCGCCGGGCGGCGCTGCTGCGTGCGATCGCGGACCGGGACGCCATTGCCGGCCCGCCGCGTCCGTGGCTGGACGCGGCATCGTCGTACGCCCGGGCGCTGCGGGCCCATGCCCTGGAGCTCGGTCCGGACACCGAGGCCCGGCTCACCGAGCTGGTGCTCACCGCCGACCCTGAGGCGCTGGCCGACCTGCGCGCCCAGGCCCTGGCGCCGCTCGCCGGCGTGCGGCCGAGCTCCGCCGACAAGCTCGCTGACACCCTGCGCGCCTGGCTGCTCCATCACGGCCGGCGCGATGCGGTCGCGGAGTCGCTCTTCGTGCACCCGCAGACGGTGCGTTACCGGATGGGTCAGCTCCGCGATCTGTACGGCGAGAAGCTCGACGACCCGGAGTTCGTCCTGCTCCTGACCGTGGCCCTGGGCGCCCGCTCGGAGTGAATCGGGCATCCTGCGCAAACGCCCCGATGGCGAGGGCGTGCCACCTAGAATGTTGCCGAGGGCGTCGACGAGGACAGGCATCGCGGCGCGGGGACGACACAGCAGCTGAAGGAGCGCGCGTGCACGGGGAGATTTCGCGATCCCGACGCATCCGGTTTGGCCGCCTCTGCCGGTCCGCGACCCTTGCGCTCGTGGCGGTGGCGCTCACCGGGTGTGACGACAACGCGACCGACGGGCCTTCCGACACCTTCGAGTACGTCGCCCTCGGCGACTCGTTCACCGCCACCGGGCTGCCAAAGGCCGAATGGCCCTGCAAGCGGTCCACCCAGAACTATCCGCAGCTGGTCGCGAAGGCCCACGCCGACTGGGACCTGGTGGACAGCAGCTGCGGAGGCGCGTCCAGCGAGGACATGCGGGAGTCCCAGGAGGTGCGCGAGACCGTTCAGCGCCCGCAGTTCGAAGCGCTGCACGAGGGCACCGATCTGGTCACCGTCAGCCTGGGCGGGAACGACTTCGACGTCTACTGGGGCTTCCTCTACCGCTGCGTCCAGCTGGCCGGCTTCGAGGACCGTAACGACCACCCGTGCCGGACCGCCAACGCCGGCCGGATCGAGCGCAAGATGGACCAGATCCGCGCCAACCTCGGGGAGGTGCTCGAGGAGGCCGCCGAGCGGGCGCCGGAGGCGCGAGTGCTCTTCGTCGGGTACCCGCGGCTGCTGCCGGACGAGGGCAGCTGCCCGAAGCGGGTCCCGGTCGCCGACGGCGACGTCGCCTACGTCCGGGAGATGCTCGAACTGCTGGTGGCGGCCCAGAAGGGTGCCGCCGAGGACGCCGGGGCGCAGTACGTCGACGTCTACACGCCGAGCACGGGTCACGACATCTGCTCCGACGACCCGTGGGTCAACGACGCGACCGACGGTCCGCAGGGCTCCTACAACTTCCACCCGCTGCCGGCGCACCAACGGGCGGTCGCCGACCTCATCGAAGAAATCCTCTGAGGCCCGCCGTGCTCCCGTACCGTTTGTCCATGCGCCGGGTGTCGAGCAGACCCGCCATGGCAGTCGCCGTGGCGGCGCTGGGGCTTGCGCTCTGCGGGTGCATGCCCGAGCAGGGGCGCGCGGCCCCCAGCGACGGCAGGTCCGACGTCGGCGACCAGGTCGAGGTCCCACGCGACCGTTATGTCGCCCTGGGGGACTCCTACACAGCGGCACCGCTGAAGCCGGACAACCAGCGGATCAAGGGCTGCATGCGCTCCCGGCACAACTATCCACGGCTGGTCGCCGACGCGCTGAGGGACACCGAGCTCGTCGACGTGAGCTGCTCCGGGGCGTCCACGGTGAGCATGTTCTACACCCAGGGCTTCGACTACGGGAACGAGGTAAACCCACCGCAGCTGGACGCCCTCACCGCAGACACCGACCTGGTGACGGTGAGCATCGGCGCCAACGACTTCCGACTCTTCAACTCGATGATCTACGAATGCCTCGACGCCGCGAAGGCCGACCCGGAGGGGTCACCGTGCCGGGACCAGAACACGCAGGACAAGCGGGACCGGCTCAAGCGGTCGATCGCAAAAATCGCCCCCCGAGTGAGCCGGGTCGTCGAGGACATCCGCCATCGGTCCCCCGAGGCCCGGGTGCTGCTGGTGGGCTACCCCAAGCTACTGCCGGCCACGGGCGCCTGCCCGCAACGGCTGCCGTTGGCAATCGGCGACTACGAGTACGCCAAGCGGATCAACCGGCGGCTGGCGGTGGCGGTCCGCGATGCCGGCCTGAGCGCCGGCGCCGAGTACGTCAACCTGTTCCGCGCCAGCAAGGGCCACGACATCTGCTCCGACGAGCCCTGGATCGCCGGCATCCGCGGCGTCCACCGCCAGGCAATGGGCATGCACCCCTACCCGGACGAACAGCGCGCGGTGGCCGACCTGATCCTCGCGAAGCTGGAGCTGCCCGTTCCGGCGCTAGAGGGCGGCATGGGCCACCCGACCAGCGACCACGGTTAGCGCGACCCGCATCTCCCGCAGCCCCTTCGCGATCGCTGCAGGGTCGTCGTTCGCGGCCAGCGGGTCCTGGTCCAGCAGCGCCAGGTCGGCGGGTGAGCCGACGGCGACCATCGGCTGCCCATCCACCGAGGCGGCCAGCGCCTCCTGCGGCGTCAACCCTTGCTCGGGGTGCCAGGCCGGGCGGGCATCGGCGCTGCGATGCACCGCGGCGGCCATCGCCAGCCACGGGTCCAGTGGCGACACCGGCGCATCCGATCCGAAGCACAGCCGGACTCCCTCGTCGAGCATCCAGCGGAACGCGAACGACCGATCGCTCCGCCCCGGCCAGATCAGCTCGGTCAGGTCGCGATCGTCGAGCAGGTGGCCGGGCTGCACGCTGGCGCGCAGATCGAGCGCGGCCAGGCGTCGTACGTCGGCACGGTTGATCAGCTGGGCATGCTCGATCGAGCCTCGGGCGCCGGTGCCGGCGTAGGCGTCCAGGGCGGCGGTCACGGCGGCATCTCCGATGGCGTGCGTGGCGACCTCGAGGCCGGACATGTGCGCCCTGGCCAGCAGCGCGGTGAGCTCCGCCTCGGACAGGTTGGCCGCGCCGGACGGCTGTTCGAGCAGCGCACCGTCGGCGTAGGGCTGGCAGCACCAGGCGGTGCGGGTGTTGAGGGATCCGTCGCTGATGATCTTCAGCGGCCCCATCGTGATCCGGTCGTCGACGATCGGGTCGCCGGTGCGCAGCCGGGAATCGACCACGTCCTCGAGCCGGTCGGCGTACGTCGCGACCCGGACCCGCAGCAGGTCGCAGCCCGCGGTCCAGCGATCGACCCAGTCGTCGATGCCGCCGGTGAACTCGAAGTCGACGATGCCGACCACGCCCTTGGCCGCGGCCGCCTCCAGCGTCGCCCGGTGCGCGGTGGGACTGGTGCCGTCGTCGCCGACGAGGTGGCTGAGGAGCTCGTACGCCGCGAACCACTCGTTCTCGCGCACCACGTCGTCACGGGCGCCGAGGCCGAGCGCGGCGAGGGCGGCGCTGTTGAGCCAGCCGTGGTGCCCATCGCCGGCGATCAGCACGACCGGGGTGACTCCGGAGACCTTGTCGAGCTCGGCCACCGAGCACTCACGGGTCCAGCCGCCTGGCCGGTGGCCCCAGGTGATAACCGGACGACCCGGCTCCGCTGTGACCCGCTCCGCCACCAGCGCGACGGCTTCCTCCGGCGATCCCACTGCACCGGCGTCCACGCGTCGGGAGGCCAGCGTCCACTGCCCGAGGTGCACGTGCTGGTCCCAGAGTCCGGGGATCACCCACCGTCCCGCGGCAGCGATCTCCTCGACACCGGCTGGGCGGTCGATACCCGCGCCCACGCCAACGACCCGGCCGTCGTGCATCAGCACGTCGACCGGGTCGTCGGGAGCCGCGTCTCGCTCAAGCACGCGGACGAGTCGCGCGTCCCGGATCAGCAGGTCTGCCACCTGACGAACGCTAACGACAGGCTTTCCACTAGGCCGCGGCAGGCTCCTCGGCCGGCTCCGCCTCAGGCTCCGGCATGGTCATCGGCTTCGGTCGGAGGAAGACTCCGCCCACGACCGCCGCCAGCAGGGCCGCGACCGCGCCGACCGCGAAGGCCGCCTGCAGCCCGCCGTTCAGGGCCACCACCGCGGAGGCTCCGTCGGTCGCCAGGCTCTCGGTGCGAGCGGTGGAGATGCTGACCAGCACAGCCAGGCCGAGCGCCCCGCCCATCATGAACGAGGTGTTCACCAGGCCCGAGGCGAGCCCGGACTCCTGCGGCTCCACGTCGCCCATGGCCGCGAGCAGCACCGGGTTGAACGCGATGCCGGCACCGATGCCGAGCAGGATCATCGAGGGCAGCACGTTGATGACGAAGTTGCCGTCCACCGGTGCCTGCGAGAAAAGTCCCAAGCTCACCGCAGCCAGCCCCAGGCCCACGGTCAGCGGCGGCCGGATGCCGAACTTCATCACGAGCTTGTCGGAGACCCGTAGCGAGCAGTACGCCATCACGACGCTGGTCGGGATGAAGGCCAGGCCGACCTCGAGGGCGCTGTAGTGCAACACCTTCTGGAGGTACAGGGCGGCCAGGAAGAACCAGGCGAACATCGCGGCCGCCCAGAGCGCCCCGACGATCTGCGAGACCGAGACGTTGCGCAGCGCGAACATCCGCAGCGGCACCAGCGGGTTGGCGACCTTCGCCTCACGGGCGACGAACGCCACAAGCAGGGCAACGCCGGCGCCGAGCAGGACGATCGTGCGAGTGGAGGTCCAGCCGGCCTCGTTACCGCCAACGATCGCGTAGACGCTGAGCATCAGCGCGGCGGTGACCATGACGGCCCCGATCACGTCGAGGCGGGACCGCTCCGGCACGACCGCGTCCGCGGGCAGCACCCGGCGAGCGGCGATCCACACGGCCACACCGATCGGCACGTTCACCAGGAAGATCCAGTTCCACGAGAACAGTCCGGTCAGCACGCCACCGAGCAGGACGCCGACGGCGCCGCCGCCGGACATCACGAAGCCGAAGACGCCCATGGCCTTCGCGCGCTCACCGGGGTCGGTGAACAGGCCCATGATCAGGGACAGCGCGACCGCGGAGACCGCGGCGCCGCCGAGGCCCTGGATCGCGCGGCCCACGACGAGCAGCCCTGCCGTGGGGGCCAGCCCGCAGGCGATGGAGGCGACGGTGAACGACACCACGCCGCCCAGGAAGACTCGCTTGTTGCCGAGCAGGTCGCCGAAGCGGCCGGACAGCAGCAGGAAGCCGCCGAAGGTGAGCAGGTACGCGTTAACCACCCAGGCAAGCGCCGACTGGGAGAAGCCCAGGTCGGTCTGGATGGACGGGAGTGCGACGTTCACGATGCTCGAGTCGAGCACGATCATCAGGTCGCCCAGGCAGAGGACGTAGAGAGCGAGCCAGCGGCTCTTGAGGTCGGGCATGGGATGTACTCCTGGGTGGTGTCGAGGTGCTTTCACCAACACCACGAACGCGAGCTGTCCAATACGACAGACCCAGGGAGAATCTTTTAGTCATCGGTCGCCCGACCGAGTTTGCCCTAGTTTCGCGCTCAGATGTGGCGGCGGGACTGGATCACCCGGAATCGCGGCGCCACGAAGGCCGCGTCGGTGTACGACGCGTTGGCGGCCGGGTTGGCGCCGGTGCCGTGGAAGTCGGAGTAGGCGGCGGTCTGGTTCACGAAGACCCCACCCAGAAGGTTCTCCGAGAGCGCCACCCCCGCATCGAGGGCTGCGTCGCGCATCTGTGCCACGACCGACTCCGAGGTCGAGTAGACCGCGGCCGTCATCGCGCCCTTGCGGGTCACGGTGTCCTGGAACAGCTCGACGGACTGGTCGGTGCCCGACGTGGAGATCAGGAACGCCACCGGCCCGAAGCACTCCGCCTCGTAGACCTCGGCGTCCGCCGCTGCGAGGCCGACCAGTGTCGGCGTACGCACGGTCGCGTCGGGGTACGCCGGATGGGTGATCGCGCGCGACGGCACCAGCACCTCGCCCTTGCCGGGAGCTGCGTCGAGCCGCTCGATCACACCGGCGTTGACGACGCCGCCGAGGAGCTCCACCGCGCGCGTGTCGTCGCCGAGCAGCTTGTCGAGCGCCGCCCCGATGCCGGCCGCCACCTCGGCGGGCGCCTTGACGCCCTGGTCGGTCTCGATGCCGCTCGAAGGGAGGTAGACGTTCTGCGGCGCGGTGCACATCTGGCCGGTGTAGAGCGAGAACGAGAACGCCAGGTTCTGGCACATCGCCGCGAAGTCGCCGGTCGAGTCGATCACGATCGTGTTGACGCCGGCCTTCTCGGTGAACACCACCGCCTGCCGGGCGTTGTCCTCCAGCCAGTCGCCGAACGCGTTGCCGCCGGTGTAGTCGACCAGCCTGACCTCCGGCCGCACGGCCAGGGTCGCGGCCAGCTTGTCGGCCGGGTCCTCGGCGGCCAGGGTGACCAGCTGGGGGTCGTGGCCGGCCTCGGCGAGCACCTCCTGGCACACCTGCACGGTGATCGCGAGGGGCAGCACCGCGCCGGCGTGCGGCTTGACGACGACCGGGTTGCCGGTGACCAACGAGGCGAACAGCCCCGGCCAGGAGTTCCAGGTCGGGAAGGTGTTGCATCCAACGACCAGCGCCACCCCGCGCGGCATCACGGTGAACGTCTTCTCCATCCGCAGCGGCTCGCCGCGACCCGGCTTCTCCCAGACGGCGGTGGCGGGCGTACGGGTCATCTCGGTCCAGGCGTAGGCGATCGCCTCGAGCGCCCGGTCGAGGGCGTGCGCACCGCCGGCCTGGAACGCCATCACGAACGCCTGCCCACTGGTGTGCTGCACCGCGTTGGCGAGCTCGAAGATCCGGCCGTGCAGCCGGTCCAGGATCTCCAGGCAGACGCCCGTGCGCCCGTCCGGGCCCGCGTCACGCCAGCCGCGCATCCCGGCTGCGGCCGCGCCCAGCAGCGCGCCCACGTCGGTCACCCGCGGATAGGTGACCCCGAGGTCGAAGCCGTAGGGCGAGCGCTCGGTCGCGACGGTTCGGTCAGCGCCCGGGGTGTCGAGCGGGAACGGCTGGTCGAGCAGCGCCTCGAACGCTGACTTGCCCTCGGCCGCGGCGTTCTCGCCGTACACGCGCGGGGAGGGCGACTCGTCGAACGCGGAGTAGTGGCCACGGGACGCGATCGCGGCCACCGCCGCATCGAGGCGCTGGCGGTGCTTGTCGAGGAGGACGTCGGTCACTGGCTGGCTCCATTTCGCTGGTCGAGCAGCCCGCGAGGAACGAGCGGGCGTATCGAGACCACTTGTTACAAGTCTCCGACACTCTGGCACAGGAAGTGTCACACGCCTACGGGCCGTTACGGTGGGCGCCGTGACGGCACGCGGACTCGGCTGGGCGCTGCTCATCGCCCTGCTCGGCGGGGCGGGCGGCTTCGGGCTCGCGGCGCTGCAGCAGGACGACCCGGAGTTCATCGACACGGCCCCGGTGGTTGCGGTGTCGCCGTCATTCCCGACCGACCGGCCGGTGGTAACGGTGCCGGATCCCGACTATCCGGTGCTCGAGCGCGGACTGCCCCTCCATCCGGTGCGGGTGGGCTCCGAGTCCTTCGGGGTCACGGTGCCGGTGCCGAAGGGATGGGAACGCACCGACACGGACCTCGTGGAGTCGAAGTGGCTGCCGCCCGGCTCGCCGCTGAACACCTACCTGCTCCGGGTGAAGATCGTCAGCGGGCTGCGCCTGACGATCGAGCAGGCCCTGGAGCAGCGCCGCACCGCCTTGCAGGCGGTGGTCACCGAGTGGGACCTCGAGAACGAGAACACTGACACGTTCACCGCGACCTACGTCAACGACCAGCACAAGCGCCTCGCCATCGAGCGGTTTCTGTCGCTGGACGACACGGACAATGCGTTCGTCACGATCGCCGTCATCGGGCGCGATTCCGACCGCGAGGGCCTCAACGACCTCCTGGCCCGCGTCGCGGCCGGCGCCCGGCGCTAGAGGCCGTGGGTCTCCACAGAGTCCAGCACCTGGTTGGCCGTCGCCCGATCGTCGCTGCGGACCTGCACCCAGAGCATCCGGTTCGCCGCGACCAGGCTGACGCGCTCCATGGTGACTCCGCCCGGGCAGCCGCTGTGCAGCACGGTCACCGAGGGGTTGTCGCCGGCCTCCGTGATCGGGTCGGCCGCTTCTTCACACTCGGGGTGCTGCGGCATCTCGTCGGGCAGATCGTCCCCGGCGAACAGACCCAGGAAGACACCCTCACCGTCGGCCTGCGGATCGTTCCAGCGAGCCGAGGTGCCCACGGAGAGCGCGGGATACTCGCCCAGTCCGTCGTCGATCGGCGGGGTCCACTGCTGGTCGCCGACGGCCTGCTCCCACTCGATGGGCACCGTGACCTCCAGGGAGCCGGTCTCGTCGATCACGGTGGCGTCGTCGGGCCGGCTCAACGGCTCCAGCAGATAGCCCGCGGCGCCACCCGCAGCCAGCGCGAGCGCCGCCACGACGGCGCTCACGAGGCGCCGGCGCCGCTTCGGCAGCTTCGGAGGCGACAAGGTCTCGTTCTCCGGCTCGGGCGATGGCCGGCCGCCGGCCTGGGTGAGCTCGGGATCGACGGCCTGCCACTGCGGGAGGCCACGACCCGAGGGCGCCGTCTCCTCGCCGAGCGCGTCGGTGAGCGCGTCGACGTACGCCGTCACGCTTGGCCAGCGTTCGGTCGGAGCGGGTGAGAGCGCCCGGCGGACGACGTCCTCGACGTCGTCGGGGAACTGCCGGTCGTCGCCGGAGATCCGCGGTGCCGGACCGGGACTGGCGGCCGCTACCAGGTCGGCGTGCCGCCACGGCATCCGGCCGCCCAGCAGCAGGTGCGTGATCACCGCGAGGGAGTACTGGTCGGCGGTTGCCCCGGGCGGCTCACCCTGGGCCTGCTCGGGCGCCACGAACGACGGGCTGCCCGCGATCATGGTCAGCCGCGAGGAGATGTCGAGCGCCTTGCCGAGGCCGAGGTCGCCGAGCATCGCCCGCACTCCGTGGTTGCCGGCACGCTCGGGCAGGCTGCGGAACAGCACGTTGGCCGGCTTGACGTCGCGATGCAGGATGCCGCGGTCGTGCAGCGCCTGCAGGCCCGAGCCGACTTGGCGGACCACCTCGGCCGCCTCGGCGACGTCCAGGACCCCGGTCTCCAGCCGTTCCGCGAGGCTGCCCTGGTCGGCATACGTCATCACCAGGTAGGGCCGGCCGTCGGCGAGCTCCCCGGCGTCGTAGACGGTGACCACGTGCGGGGAGTCGACTCGCCGCAGGTAGCGGCCCTCCTCGACGAACCGGGTGCGGATGTGGTGGTCCTCGGTCCAGTTGTCCGCAAGCACTTTGACCGCGACCGGGGAGTCGAGATGTTCGTCGTAGGCCAGCCAGACCGTGGCGAAACCTCCGGCGCCGATGCGCCGTCTGACCGCATAACGGCCGAGACGGTCAGGGAGCGCGGACACCCGTGCATTATCCGTGACCTTCTTTAAATAGGATCACGGGCACCGCGGCAGCGGCACCCACCTGCACCGCGGCGGAGGTGCTACGAGCGATGCTGAACATCCCGACAGTCGAGGGCCATTTCGATCCGAATCCGAATGCACGGCATGATTCTTGATTTCCTTGGGGAAGGATCGCGGGCATGAGCGAGTCTTCGGTAGGGCTGTCGCCCGACGACATCGATGAGCTGGCCCGACGTGCCCAGGACGGCGACCGGGACGCGCTCGAGCAGGTGCTCGGCGCGATCCGCGGACGCACCCTCAACGTGTGCCGCGGCGTGCTGCCCTACACGCCGGACGCGGAGGACGCCTGCCAGGAGGCGCTCATCAACATCGCGACGAAGATCGGGACCTGGGGCGGCCGCGGCCGGTTCACGACCTGGACGCACGTGATCGCGGTGAACTCGGCGCGGACGACGTACCGCCGGATGCGCAACCAGGCGGTCGCGACCGACATGATGGAGACCAACAACCCCGATCCCCGCACCACCAGCGTCATCGCCGGCACCCGCCTCGATCTCTTGGAGGCGATGGAGACACTGGAGCGTGACCACCCGCAGTACGTCGAGCCGCTGCTGTTGCGCGACGTCTACGGAATGGCGTACGGCGAGATCGCCGAACAGGTCGGCGCGCCGCTCGGGACGGTGAAGGCCCAGATCCACCACGGACGCAAGCTGGTCCGTCACCTGCTGAGAGGTTCCGAATGAAGCGACTCCTTGCCGCCGCGGCTGCCGGCGCGCTGCTGGTGGCCGGGTGCTCCGACGACGAGCCGATCCGCAGCGGTGGCTCGAGCGTGCCGGTCGACGACGGCACGGCGTCCGAGTCGCCAGCCGATCCGCCGACCACCGACCTCCCACCCGCCGCGGACCTCGACATCGCGGTGAGCGAGCCGCAGGAGGACTCGCTCTACCCCGAGGTCGGCGATCCGGGCGTCGATGCGCTGCACTACGACCTCGCGCTGGGCTGGGCACCCGACACCGACACGCTCCAGGGCACCGAGACACTCGTTTTCCGTTCGACCGAGACCGACGACGATTTCCAGCTGGACTTCAGCGAGGTGCTCGAGATCGGCGCCCTCACCGTCGACGGCGCGGCAGTTGGGTTCGAGCAGGTGGGCAAGGACCTGGTCGTGAGGACGCCAGTCGTGGAGGACCAGCGCTACACGATGGTGATCGAGTACTCCGGCACCCCCGAGCCCGTCGACGTACCCGTGCAACGGTCGGACTTCAGTCAGACCGGCTTCACGATCGACGATGACCACCAGGTCTGGACGATGCAGGAGCCGTGGGGAGCCCACTCCTGGTACGCCGTCAACGACCACCCATCCGACAAGGCGTTCTATGACTTCGAGCTGGCCGTGCCCTCACCCTGGACGGGCATCGCGAACGGCGACCTGACGTCCACGGAGGAGCAGGGTGGGCTCACCATCACCCACTGGCATCTGGCCGAGCCCGCCGCGTCGTACCTCACGACGCTGGCGTTCGGCGACTACGACCAGACAGAGCTCTCCGGACCCCGCGACATCCCGATCCGCATCTTCACACCGCGCGCGAGCCCGGAAACCGTCGAGGGTCCGTCCACCGCGCCGGACGCGATGGAGTGGCTCGAGCAGCACCTCGGGCCGTACCCCTTCGACACCTTCGGCATCGTCGTCGTCGACTCGGCGAGCGGCATGGAGACCCAGACGATGGTGACCCTCGGCAACACCGACTACACGTTGTCGCCCGAGGTCGTCCTGCACGAGATCGCCCACCAGTGGTACGGCGACGTCGTCACCCCCGACGACTGGCGCGATCTCTGGATGAACGAAGGCATGGCCACGTATCTCCAGGGCATGTGGGAGGCCGAGCAGGCCGGCATCTCCATCGACGAGCAGATGGACCAGTGGGCCCAGTTCGAGGGCGACGAGCGCGAACTTGCCGGCCCGCCCGGCAACTACGACGTCGACAACTGGGGCAGCGGCAACGTCTACTACAGCGGCGCCCTGATGTGGCACGAGCTGCGCCAGCTGGTCGGCGACTCGGTGTTCTTCAAGGCCGTCCGCGGCTGGCCGAGGTCACAGGACAACCGCTCCTCCAACCGTGAGGCGTTGGAGCGGTACTTCGAGAAGCGCACCGGCGAGGAGCTCTCGGCGCTCTTCGACGCCTGGCTGCTCGGCGAGCAGACCCCACCGCGGGACTGAGCTGATCGCGCTAGCGCGTTGTTGGATCGTTCGTTCAACCTTGGGTTTTGAACGAACGATCCAACAACGCGGAAACGGTGCCGCCGCGACGGGACGCCTACCCTTCCCCCATGGCCCGCCCGAGCGCTCAGGATCTGATCGAGCTCGTCTTCGACGACGCCTCGTGGGTCAGCTGGGACACGCCACCGACCCGAGCCGATGACCTCAGCGAGGAGTACGCCGCCGAGCTCGACGCGGCCAAGGAGAAGAGCGGCGTCGACGAGTCGGTGATCACCGGGGAGGCGCTGCTCAGGGGGCGGCGGGTCGCGGTGATGCTGGGCGAGTTCGGGTTCCTGGCCGGGTCGATCGGCCGGGCCGCCGCGGACCGCCTGGTGATGGCGATCGAGCGAGCGACTATCGAGCGCCTGCCGTTGGTCTCCGGACCCGTGAGCGGCGGCACCCGGATGCAGGAGGGCACGCCAGCATTCGTGCAGATGGTGCGGATCTCCCAGGCGGTCGCGGCGCACAAGGCGGCCAAGCTCCCCTACCTCGTCTACCTGCGACATCCGACCACGGGCGGCGTGATGGCGAGCTGGGGTTCGCTGGGGCAGGTGACGGCAGCGGAACCGGAGGCGCTGGTGGGCTTTCTCGGCCCTCGCGTCTACTCCGCCCTCTACGGCAAGGAGTTCCCGGAGGGCGTGCAGACCTCGGAGAACCTCGCAAGGCGCGGCATCATCGACGCGGTCGTCGGCACCGACGACATCGGCGAGGTGCTGCACCGCGCGCTCAGCGTGCTCAGCGCGCCCCGCTACGTCCGGCCCGAGTCGCCGGTCCCCGTGGACGAGTCGATCCCGGACGTCGACACCTGGGACGCCATCACCCGCTCCCGGCGCCCGGACCGGCCCGGCGTCCGCCGGCTACTGCGGTACGCCGCCTCCGACGTCGTACCTCTGAGCGGCACCGGCGAGGGCGAGCAGGACCCCGGTCTCCTCGTGGCGTTGGCCCGGTTCGGCCAAGCGCCGTGCGTGTTCCTCGGCCAGGACCGCCGCGGCCAGACCCCGGACCACCCGATGGGGCCGGGAGCCCTGCGCGAGGCACGGCGCGGGTTCCGGCTGGCCTCCGAGCTCGGGCTGCCGCTGGTCACCGTGATCGACACCCAGGGCGCCGCGCTCTCCCCCGACGCCGAGAACGGCGGCATGGCCGGCGAGATCGCCCGCTGTCTCGCCGAGATGGTGTCGCTCCCCGCGGCGACGCTCTGCCTGATGCTCGGCGAGGGCAACGGCGGCGGCGCGCTCGCGCTGCTGCCCGCCGACCGCGTGGTCGCCGCCCAGCACGCCTGGCTCTCGCCGCTGCCGCCCGAGGGCGCGAGCGCGATCGTCCATCGCGATCTCGACCACGCGCCGGAGATGGCGCGCGCCCAGGAGGTCCGCGCGATTGACCTGCACCACCGGGGCATCGTGGACCGGATCGTGGCGGAGCACCCCGACGCCGCCGACGAGCCCGAGGAGTTCTGCCGTCGGGTCGGCGCGGTGCTCGAGCACGAGCTCGCGGGCCTGCTCCGCACCGGACCGGGCACCCCGGCCGAACGCGCCCGTCGCTACGTCTGACCCAGCAGCGCCGCTACCTCGTCGGCGACCCGGCGTCGTACGGCGTCGGCATCGGCGTCGGTCGCCTCGACCATGAATCCACCGAAGATCAGCCAGCCCAGCACGGTGGCGCCGGCGACCGCGGTCGCGTCCGCGCTGCCCGGATCGCCTCCCCGCCACAGCCCGGAGAACAGCTCGGTCGTCGAGGCGGTGCCGGGGATCGCGGCCTCCGGTGCGTCGAGGACGGCGTTCACCAGGGCCCGCCAGTACGTCGGCCGCGCAGCGAGTACGTCGAGCAGTCGCGCAACGACCTCGCCCGGCGCCTGACCGCTCGTCGGCAGCCCCGACGCGGCGACCGCGGCCACCACCGCGCGGCCCTCCTCCGCGAGCACCTGCTCGAGGACGTCCGCCTTGGTGCCGAAGTGCCGGTGTACCAGCGCATGGTTGACCCCGGCCCGGCCGGCGATGTCGCGCACCGAGAAGCCGTCGGGACCGCGCTCGGCGACCAGGTCGCGGGTCGCCATCAGCACCGCCGCGCGTACCTGCTCGCGGCCCCTGGGCCGGGTCGCTGAAGTGGTCCGGGCCGTCACTCGACCAAGTGTAACCACTCGGTTACACTCGCTGCCTATGACCCGCCGCCTGCGCCGGACCCTTGCCAGTGGCGCCGCCGGACTCCTGCTCGTGGCCGCGGCCGCCGCCGGGAGCCCCGCCTCCGCCGACCTCTCGACGTCCGCCCTGTTCCTTCCGGTCTACATCGGCGCTCCCGCGACGCCGGACCCGATCCAGCACCCGCCGATCCCGCAGCACCCGTACTTGTCGCCCAACGGCACCAACTCGATGCACAACGACGCCTACGCGTCCGACGCGTACGAGGTGAGCGGTCCGCTGGGGATCAAGCCCCAGGTGAAGACGGCGTCCTACGGCGTTCGCGAGTGCGCCACTATGGCGTTCGACTCCCATGGTCGGATCGTCGGGCTGTGCGGTGGGCTCGAGGGCTTCCGGATGATGGTGATCGACCCGGTGACGCTCGCCCCGATCTCCGAGCTGATGACGGGAACCCGCGACCTCACCAGCGGCGCCAACCCGTTCACCGACATCTGCGGCGGCACCTACTTCTTCCTCGACGGCCAGGACCGCGCCTACCCCACCACCGTCGACAAGGCGGTGTGGCAGATCCAGGTCAGGCCAAACGGCACCCTGGCCAAGGAGCGCGTCTGGAGCCTGAAGGCGCACATGCCGGCGGCAGACTGCCTGATCGCCACGATGCCGGACTGGGCCGGACGGGTCTGGTTCTTCACCCAGCAGGGCGTCGTCGGCACCCTCGATCGCGCGACCGGCACCGTGAAGACCACGCACCTCCCGGCGGGCGAGGGGGTCACCAACTCGGTCGCGACCGATGAGACCGGCGGCATGTACGTCGTCTCGACCCACGGGCTCTACCGACTGGACGCAACCAGCGACGGGACTCCCGAGGTCACCTGGCGCGAGACCTACGACCGCGGCACCCGCTTGAAGCCCGGCAACCTGTCTCAGGGCTCCGGCACCACGCCGACCCTCCTGGGCGACAAGTGGGTGGCGATCAACGACAACGCCGATCCGAAGACCCAGGTGCTGGTCTACGACCGCCGCACCGGCGTGACGGACCGCCTGCACTGCATGGTCCCGGTGCTGCGCGAGAACGCCGGCACGACCGACAACAGCCTGGTGGCTGCAGGCAACTCGTTCATCATCGAGAACAACTACGGCTACCAGAGCCCGGCCACCACGTTGCTCGGCCAGTCCACGACCCCGGGCCTGGCCCGCGTGCTGGTCGAGGACGACGGCTGCCACGTCGCCTGGGAGAGCAACGAGATCGCGCCCACGTCCGTGCCGAAGGCTTCTCTGGGCAACGGCCTCCTGTACGCCTACACGAAGCCGGCCGGGAACCTGCTCGATCCGTGGTACTTCACGGCCATCGACATCCGCACGGGAAAGACCGTGTGGAGTCGGCTCACCGGCCTCGGGATCACCTACAACAACCACTACGCATCGATCTATCTCGGCCCCGACGGGGCGGCGTACATCGCCACCCTGACCGGGTTGGTCAAGATCACCGACAAACCGTGACCAAGACCTACGTCGTCTCCGGTGCCGCGAGCGGCATCGGGGCGGCCACCGCAGAGCATCTGCGTGGCCTGGGACACCACGTCATCGGCGTCGACCTGCGCGACGCCGATGTCGTGGCCGACCTCGCGACACCCGAGGGCCGCGACGCCGCGGTCGGCGGCGTGCTCGAGCGCGCGGACATCGTCCACGGCCTGGTGCCCTGCGCCGGCGTCGCCGGGCTCACCGGCGTCGACCCCGAGCTCGTGGTATCGGTGAACTTCTTCGGTTCGATCGCGCTGGTCCGCGGCCTGCGCGACGCGATGGTCGCGGCGGACGGCGCCAGCGTCGTACTGCTCGCCTCGAACTCGATCACTTGCCAACCCGGGTGGCCGCTCCCGGTGGCCGAGGCCTGCCTGGAGGGGGACGAGGTCGCGGCCCGCAAGGCCGCCGCCGAGCACGAGGCGGTGCACATCTACCCGGCGAGCAAGGCGGCGCTGGCCTGGTGGGCCCGTCGCGAAGGCGTCACCGAGGCCTGGGCCGGCCCCGGCATCCGGCTGAACGCCGTGGCGCCGGGCCTGATCGCCACCCCCATGACCGACCGGCTGCGAGAGGATCCGGAGCTCGGCGTCTTCGCCGACGCCTACCCCACCGCGTTGAACCGGCCAGGCCTGCCGGAGGAGGTGGCAGCCACCATCGGCTTCCTGCTCTCCGACGCCGCCAGCCTGATCGTCGGCTCGGTGCTGTTCGTCGACGGCGGCACGGATGCGCTGATGAACCCTAGGGCGTGACGCCGGACAGCGCGCAGTCGAAGGCGGCCGAGAACACCGCTGCCGACACGTCCCCGGGGAGACCGCTGGACATCGGGTCGTTGTTGACCGAGAGGTCGGCGTTCAGCAGGCCCGCCTCGACCATCCGCTCCACGCCGAGCTCGTCGACCAGCGTCTCGGCCATGCAGCCCGCCGTCGCGGCATCGATCGTCTCATCCTGCTGCAGGCCCTCCGTGAGGTTCTCGACCGCCTTCGCCTCGTCGCCGTCCTGCGGCGTGTAGCTCTCGGTGTCCGGCGGCTCGGTGGTCGGCGACTCGGAATCGGACGTCTCCTCCGTCGGTGAGTCGCTCGTTGTGGACTCCGTCGTCGGATCGGCCTTCGGCTCGTCATCGCCGCCGCGGGTGGCGGCGTACGTCACGCCCAGCCCGACCAGGGCGAGCACGATGAGCGCCACCATCGAAACGACCAGACCGGTGCGACCACCGGTCGACGGCCGCGTCGGGGTCGGCCCGGCGAGCGTCGGCGCGGCTGACTCCGGCATCCGCAGTGCGGCCCGCAGGTCGTCGCGCATCGCGCCCGCGTCGCGATAGCGGTCGCCGGGCTGCTTGGCCATCGCGATCCGCAGCACGCGGTTGACGGCGGCCGCCATCGAGCTGGTTTCGGGCAGCTGCGGGATCGGCGCGGTCAGGTGCGCGTTGACGATCTGGTAGTCCGACGTCCCGGAGTACGGCGCGTGCCCGCTGACTGCCGCCCAGAGCAGGCAGCCGAGGGAATAGACATCGGTCGTCGGGCCCGGCACTCCGCCGGTGTGCAGCTCCGGAGCCATGTAGGTGGGCGTGCCGATGGTGCTCCCGGCAACGGTCAGGGTGTTGCCCGCGTTGACATGGCGCGCGATTCCGAAGTCCGCGAGGTAGGCGCGCACGCTGTCGGCTCCGATCCGGAGCAGCACGTTGGCGGGCTTGATGTCACGGTGCACCAGCCCCGCGGCGTGTGCGTCCGCGAGCCCCGACGCGATCTGGGCGATCAGGTCGACGGCGATGCCGAGCGCCGGTGCACCACGGCTCTGGATCATCTGGCCGAGGTCGCCATCGGGGATCAGCTGGGTGGCGATGTAGAGCCGACCGTCGACCTCGCCGTGTGCGTAGACATGCACGACGTTCGGAGAGTCCAGGGACGCCTGTGCCTGCGCCTCCCTGGTGAACCGGGCCCGGAAGTTCGCGTCGTCCGCCAGGTGCGGCGAGATGATCTTCAATGCCACCTGCCGGTTGAGCTGCGTGTCCAGCGCCTCGAACACGATGCCCATGCCACCGCTGCCGAGCCGCTGACCCACCCGGTAGGGGCCGATCAGCTCACCCGGTTCCGGAAAGCCAGCCTGCGTCGCCACAGTTCAGAAAAGTAGTGCAGACGCTGGGTCCTCCAGGATGCCGGCCACGTCAGAGAGGAAGCGCGAGCCCTTCTCGCCGTCGATGTGCCGGTGGTCGAAGGCCAGCGCCAGCGTGGTGATGGATCTGATGGCGATCTCGTCTCCATCGTTTCCAGGGACCACCCACGGCTGCTTACGAACCGCGCCAAAGCACAGGATCGCCGACTCGCCGGGGTTGATGATCGGGGTGCCGGCGTCGACGCCGAACACGCCGACGTTGGTGATCGTGAAGGTGCCGCCACTCATCTCCGCCGGCTGCGTCTTCCCGTCGCGGGCGGTCGCGGTGAGCCGGCCCAGCGCCTCCGCGAACTCGGTGAGCGAGAGGTCCTGCGCGTCCTTGATGTTGGGTACGACGAGCCCCCGCGGCGTGGCAGCGGCGATCCCGAGGTTGACGTAGTTCTTGTAGACCACCTCCTGGGCAGCCTCGTCCCAGAACGAGTTGATCTCCGGCGTCCGGCGCATCGCCAGCATCGCCGCCCGGGCGAGCACCAGTAGCGGGGACACCTTCAGGTCACGGAACTCGCGCCGCTGGCGCAGCCGCTCGACGAGCTCCATGGTCGCGGTGGCGTCGACAGTGACCCACTCGGTGACGTGGGGCGCCGTGAACGCGGACTGCACCATCGCGCCCGCCATCATCTTGCGGACGCCCTTGATCGGCTCGCGGTACTCACGCTCGCCAGCACCGCTGGTCGAGTAGGCCGAGCCGCTAGGCGAGGACGTATCGAGACCAACCGCCCCCTCGACGTCCTCGCGGGAGACGCTGCCGCTGGGGCCCGTCGGGGTGAGGGTCGTGAGGTCGACGCCGAGGTCCTTGGCCAGCTTGCGCACCGGCGGCTTCGCCAGCACCTGGGTGCGCGCGGACGGCGGCTCGCCAGCGGGGGCCGCCGGCACCGCGGTCTGCGGCGGCTCGGGTGCGCCCACCGCGGCGCCCTGGCGCTCGGAGTCGGAAACCACGGCCGAGACCATCTGCTCGACGCTCTCGTGCTGCTGGGTGGCGTTCTGGTTGAAGGTGTCGTGGACGTCGGCGCGGGCGGTGAACTCCCCCGCTGCCTCGAGGATCGGCTTGCGGCGCGGCCGGCGGGTGGGTCCGCGGTCGGCCTTCGTCCGGCCCACCAGCGACTCGCCCTCGCCACCACCGCTGGCGGCCGGGTTGGACAGGTCCATCTCCGGCTCGTCCCCGGGCGCCCCGCCACCGGCGACCGGCTCTCCGATCGCGATGATCGGGGTGCCGACCGGCACGGTCTCGCCCTCGTTGACGAGCAACGCGTTGACCGTGCCGGCGTACGGCGACGGCAGCTCGACCAGCGACTTGGCGGTCTCGATCTCCACGACGATGTCGTTGACCGCGACCACGTCGCCGACCTTCACCTTCCAGGTCACGATCTCGGCCTCGGTCAGGCCCTCACCGACGTCGGGCAGCAGGTACTCGGGCACGGTTCAGCTCACTCCTTCGGAGACGATCAGTACGAGTAGGCGCGGTCGACGGCATCGAGCACGCGGTCTAGGTCGGGGAGGTAGTCCTCCTCGATCCGAGACGCGGGGTAGGGGGTGTCGAACGCGCCCACCCGCAGCACCGGGGCCTCCATGGAGTAGAAGCACTGCTCGGTGATCCGGGCGGACAGCTCGGCGCCCATGCCCAGGTTGACGTGTGCCTCGTGGGCGACGATCGCCCGGCCGGTGCGGCGTACGGATTCGTAGACCGGTTCCATGTCAAGCGGCGAGAGCGTGCGCAGGTCGATCACCTCGAGCGACCTGCCCTCACCGGCCGCGGCCTCCGCCGCCGACAGGCAGGTCTTCACCATCGGGCCGTAAGCCAACAGCGTCGCGTCGCTGCCCCGCCGGACCACACGCGAGGTGAAGAGCGGGGCGGGCGTGGCGTTGTCGTCGAGCTCGGCCTTGTCGGCGTGGTACTGCCGCTTCGGCTCCAGGAAGATCACCGGGTCGTCGGACGCGATCGCCTGCTGGATCATCCAGTAGCCGTCGACCGGGTTGGAGCAGGTGACCACCTTGAGGCCGGGAGTGTGCGCAAACTGCGCCTCCGGCGACTCGCTGTGGTGCTCGACCGCACCGATGCCGCCGCCGTAGGGGATCCGGATCACGATCGGCATCGTGACCCGGCCCTGGCTGCGGAAGTGGATCTTGGCGAGCTGGCAGACGATCTGGTCGTAGGCGGGGTAGACGAAGCCGTCGAACTGGATCTCCACCACTGGTCGGTAGCCCCGCATGGCCATGCCGATGGCGGTGCCGACGATGCCGGACTCCGCGAGCGGGGAGTCGATCACCCGGTCCTCGCCGAAGTCCTTCTGCAGGCCGTCGGTGATCCGGAAGACGCCGCCGAGCTTGCCGACGTCCTCGCCCATGATCAGGACCTTGCTGTCGTCTTCCATGGCCTTGCGCAGGCCCATGTTGAGGCCCTTGGCCAGCGTGACCTTGCTCATCAGTGCGCCCCCTCGAAGCTCGCGAGGTAGGCCGCCAGTCCCTCGCGCTGCTCCTCGAGCTCCGGCGTGATCTCGGCGTAGACCCGCTCGAAGATGCTCAACGGCTCCGGGTCGGGCATCGCCTTGATGCCCTCGCGCAGCGTGACGCCGAGGGCAGTGGCCTCGGCCTCGACGTCGGCGAAGAACGCCTCGTCGGCGAGGGCGTTGCGCCGCAGGTAGACCTTGATCCGGGCGATCGGGTCCTTGAGCTTCCAGTTCTCGACGTCCCCGGAGAGCCGGTAGCGGGTCGGGTCGTCGGTCGTGGTGTGCGCGCCCATCCGGTAGGTGTAGGCCTCCACGAACGACGGGCCCTGGCCGTCGCGGGCCCGCTGCAGCGCGGACTGCATGACGCTGTAGGTCGCGAGCACGTCGTTGCCGTCGACCCGGACGCCGGGGAAGCCGAAGCCGAGCGCGCGCCGGTAGAGCGGGATCCGGGTCTGACGCTCGATCGGCTCGGAGATCGCCCACTGGTTGTTCTGGCAGAAGAACACGACGGGGGCGTTGTAGGAGGCGGCAAAGATGAACGCCTCGTTGACGTCGCCCTGGCTGCTCGCCCCGTCGCCGAAGTGAGCGACCACGGCCGCATCGCGTTCCGGGTCGCCGGTGCCGACATCACCATCGCGCTGCATTCCCATGGCATAGCCGGTGGCGTGCAGGGTCTGCGCCCCGATCACCAGCGTATAGAGCGCCATGTTGTAGTCGGCGGGGTCCCAATTGCCGTGGTCGACCCCGCGGAAGAGCCCGAGCAGCTTCAGGGGATCGAGCCCGCGGCACCAGGCGACGCCGTGCTCGCGGTAGGTGGGGAAGACGAAGTCCTGCTTCCGCAGGGCCCGGCCGGCGCCGATCTGCGCGGCCTCCTGGCCGAGCAGCTGGGCCCAGATGCCGAGCTCGCCGTGCCGCTGCAACGCGGTGGCCTCAGTGTCGATCCGGCGCGTGAGCACCATGTCGCGATAGAAGCCGCGCAGCTGCTCCTCGGAGAACTCCATGTCGAACTCCGGGTGGTGGACCCGTTCACCCTCGGGGGTCAGGAGCTGGATCAGCTCGGGGCCACCGTCCTCCTGACGGGGCCCGAACACCTCACCGAGGTCGGGCCCGAAGCCAGCGTCTTGTTGGGTCACGAGCACTCCTTCGTGTCGCCGGACCGCGGGATCTCCGCCGTCCGGTGGCCGGTTTCCCGAACACGGACCGCGGGGGTGGTGCGGCCATGTGAGCGGGGCCACAATCGTAGCGGCGGCAACGGTAGCCCGGCCCCTCCGGCCTCCGCCAATCAGCGAGGACGTCCGATAATCGGGTGTCCGAGGAAGTGCCGACTCAGTGCATCTCGCCGAGGTCCTCGTGGGCCTCGTGCGACAGCGGCTCGACCTGGAACGTCGCGTGTCGCACGTCGAAATGCGCGGACACGCACTCGCACAGTTCGTCCAGGATCGGACCGACGCCGCGCTCGGCCAGCGCCTCGTCGGTGACGGTGACGTGGGCCGAGAGGCTGGGGATCCCGCTGGTGATGGTCCAGGCGTGCAGGTCGTGTACGTCGACGACCCCGGGCACCCCGCACACGTGGCGGCGTACGTCCTCGAGGTCGAGCCCGGCCGGAGCGATCTCGAGCAGCACCACGGCTGCCTCGCGCATCAGCACCACCGCCCGCGGCAGGATCAGCACGGCGATGAGCAGCGAGGCCACCGGGTCTGCGCGGTGCCAGTCCCAGACCCAGATGACGATGCCGGCGAGCACCGCCAGCAGCGAGCCGAGGAGGTCGGCGAAGACCTCGTTGGCGGCGCCGCGCATGTTGAGATTGCCGGTGTCCGAGCGGTTGAGGATCATCATCGAGACCCCGTTGGCGACCAGGCCGATCGACGCGAACAGCACCAGCTCGGGGGCGTCGACGTGCGAGGGGTCGGCGAGCCGCGAGATCCCGGCGTATCCCAGGTACACGCAGACGCCGAGCAGCACCAACGCGTTGACCAGCGCGGCCAGGACCTCGGCCCGGTGGTAGCCGAACGTCGAGCGCGGCCCACCGCGCAGGCCCGCGACGTACGACGCCCCGAGCGCGAGCACCACCGCTCCGGCGTCCGTGGCCATGTGACCGGCGTCCGCGAGCAGCGCGAGCGAGCCGCTCAGCCAGGCACCGACGAGCTCGACCACCAGCACGCTGCCGGTGACCGCGAGCACCCAGCGCAACCGGGCCCGGTCGGCCGCCCTGCCGGCGGCGTGGCCGTGCCCGTGCCCATGACCCATGCCGAAAGCCTAGGGCGGTCAGGCGGCGGTGAACTCCTCGCCGTCGACCAACCAGTCGCCGTCGCGCCGGACCAGGGTGGTGGTCCCGTTCGCGAACAACACCCCGTCGACAAGGAACCGCACCTTCGCGACCGCCTTGCTGCCGTCGATGTCGATCTCACCGACCTGGAAGTCGCCCCCTTCAACGGTGGCTTGCGAGAAGTAGGTGTCCGGGTCGTTGATGCAGAACCCGGCGCGGGCCTCGACGGCGTACCTGTCGGTGATCAGGTCGATGAAGTCGCAGTCCTTGGCCTCCAGCTGGGCGTAGTAGCCCTCGGCGACCTTCTGCGGATCGCTGACCGACTCAGTCGCCGAGCCTCCACCACCGTCGCTGTCATCGTCGTCGCGCTGCTGCCACCACCAGTAGCCACCGCCCGCGAGGGCGAGCACCAGTGCGCCCACGACCAGCCCGCCGACGAAGCCCATCCCCGACCGGGGTGGCGGTGTCGCGACCCGCGCGGGCGTAGGCGCTCGGGGCACGGGTGCCGGCGCGGGTGCGGGCTGCTGTGGCAGGCGGTGCGGCGCCATCATGGTCTCCGCCGTCGAGGCCGGAGTGGGCGCCGGCCGGTCCGCCGGCGACGGACGGACGACGGTGGGCTCGGAAGGAGCCGCCTCGTGGTCGGTCCAGCGGGTGCCGTCCCACCAGCTGTTCTTGCCGGTGCCGTCTGAGTACCACCCGGGCGCGCTGCCCGGGGGTGGGGGAGGTGGTTGGCTCACGTGCTCGGATCCCATCTCCGAGACGAGGCGATTGTCCCGCCCGATCGCACGACCGGGCAAGACCCTCGAGTCCGGCCGGCTTAGCTGAAGCCCTCGATCTTCCAGTCGCCGTCTTCCTTCACCAGGTTGAAGGTGTACTTGAACTCCTGCTCGTCGCCGTCGAGGTCGACCTTCTGGGTCACCTTGACGCTGGCCTTGTCGCCGTCGATCTCTTCGTCGCCGATGTCGTATTCCACGTCGACGTCGCCGAGGGCGGCGTCAGGGTCGACATCCGAATCGCTGCACCCCGCGTCGCCGAAGAAGTCGTCGGTCACCAGGTCCTCGACGTCCGAGCACGACTCGGCATCCAGGAAGTCCTCGACGACGCCCTTCGGGCCGCCACCTCCGATGAACATGAACACCAGGACGACCAGCACGATCAGGGCGACCGCGCCGCCGGCGATCAGGCCGATGACCTTGAGGTTCATGCCCCCGCCGCCCGAACCGCCGGAGAACTGCTGGCCCTGCCACGCGGGCTGGCCAGGCTGACCGGGATAGCCGCCTTGCTGGGCCGGGTAGCCGGGCTGCTGGCCGTAGCCCTGCTGCGGAGCAGCGGGATAGCCGGGCTGCGCCAGGTGGCCGGCGGCTGGGCCGGCCACCTGCGTCGGCAGCGAGGCCGGCGGCTGGGCTGCCTCCGGGGCGGCCGGGCGGTCAACGGCGGGCTGCTCCGGGGCGCCGCCCGGAGGCCGGACCTGGGTCACATCGGAAGGCGCGGGCTGCGCGGGCGGCTCCGGGGCGGCGGGCCGGTCCGAGCCCGGAGGCGGGAGCGTGTGCTCGGTCCATTGGTTCCCGTCCCACCACCGCTGGCCGCCCTGGCCGTCGGGGTACCAGCCGGGAGGGGTGCTCTGGGTCATCGGATCTCCTCAGTCGATGGCGGGGTGGGCGCATCATCCCACCGTTGGTTCACCTGGCAAACGTCGTAGCGACCGCAATGATCCGGTCGTTGGCCTCGGGCTCGCCGATCGATACCCGGGCTCCCTCGCCCGCGAACGGACGCATCACGATCCCTGCCTCCTCGGCCGCTGCGGCGAACTCTGCGGTGCGGTCGCCGAGCGCGAACCAGACGAAGTTGCCCTGGGGCTGCGGCACCTCCCACCCAACGTCGCGGAGCCCGGCAACCACTCGGTCCCGCTCGGCGATCAGCGCGTCGACGCGTTCCATCAGCGCGGGCTCCGCGGCCAGCGACGCGACGGCCGCTGCCTGCGCCACGGCGGAGACCCCGAACGGCAGGGACACCGCCCGCAGGGCGCCGGCGATCTCCGGTGCGGCCACGGCGTACCCCACCCGGAAGCCGGCCAGCCCGTAGGCCTTGGAGAAGGTCCGGAACAGCACCACGTTCGGGTGCGAGCGCAGTACGTCGAGCCCGGCGACCGCGTCGTCCATCCGGACGAACTCGACATAGGCCTCGTCGACCACCACCACGATGTGCGACGGCACGGCGGCGAGGAGGACATCGAGCTCGGTACGGGTGACGGCGGGTCCTGTCGGGTTGTTGGGCGTGCACACCATGACCACTCGGGTGCGGTCGGTGATCGCCGCCAGCATGGCCGGGATGTCGTGCCGACCCTCGGCGGTGACCGGCACCTGCACCGACGTGGCGCCGGCCGTCGTGACCGCGATCGGGTAGGCCTCGAACGAGCGCCAGGCGTAGACGACCTCGTCGCCGGGGTCGCAGTAGGCGCTCAACAGCTGATAGATCAGCGCGACCGAGCCGGTTGCGGCGGCCAGGTGCTCGACCGGGACACCGAGTCGCGCGGACAGGGCGTCGTACAGCGCGGAGCTGCCCATGTCGGGGTAGCGGTTCATCACCGCGACCGCGGCGCTCGCGGCCTCGACGACGCCGGGCAGTGGCGGGTAGGGGTTCTCGTTCGAGGAGAGCTTGTACGTCGTCATCCCGGGCCGCGGGGTGGGCGGGCGGCCGGGGACGTAGGCGGGGATCTCGGAGACGTGGGGGCGCGGCTGAGGGTGGGCCATGCCGAGCAGGCTAATCGGGTGGGTCAGCGCCGCCACGGCCGGAGCCCGGCGGCCAGCACGATGCCGACGCCGACCCCGACCACGGCGCCGGTGAAGTTGTCGATGATGTCAGTGACGTCGCAGGCCCGGTCGATCCGGGCGAGCTCGAGCTGGGTCTTCTCGATGGCCGCGGAGTACGCCGCCAGCCCGCCCAGGCCGAGCGGCACGGTCAACCACCCCGAGCGCCGGCGCGCGGCGGCGAGCACCAGCAGCGCGCCACTGGGGATGAACACCACGGTGTTGAGCAACCGTTGCGTGCCGTCGAAGATCCAGAACCCGTCGGGCGCCGGACCGCCGATGTCCCACGAGCAGGTCTCGAGCCGTCCCTCGGCCGGGACGATGCCCGGTGCACCGTTGGCCGGGATCAGCGTGATCAACCCGATCACCACGATCGACCACACGAACCCGGCCACCGCCCACGCCGTGAACGGCTCGTGCCGCCGACGAAGGGCGAGCGCCAACAGCACGCAGAGGCCCGCTGAGAGAGCGGTCCCCGCGAGCATGACCCCAACGCCGCCGACCGGAAACACCGGGTCGACGCTACCGGCGGGATAGTCCGCCGTCTGCGGCACCCCTTTTCAGCCGCGAAAGGGTGCCGTACGAGGCGGACTATCCCCTCAGAGCGGAGGAAGGAGCACTTCAGGCGTGGACCGGATCGTGAGGTCCCGGCCGAGGGTGACGTCGACGGGGTTGGTCAGGCAGCGGATCGAGCCGCCGGCGAGATGGAACTCGGACACGTCGACGATGACCACCTCGAAGCCCCAGCGCTCCAGCCGAGCACGCACGTGGTCGGGGCAGCCGGGCATCACGACGGTCGAGCCGACGACCACCGAGTTCGCGCAGAACGTCGTCAGCGCCTCCTCCTCGGTGACCAGCAGCGGCTCGGGGACGAGGTCGAGCAGGGTCGCGGCCGAGGGCGCGTCGAGCGCCGCCGGACAGACCAGGGCCCGCCGCTCGTCGAGTGGGCAGAAGGCCAGGTCGAGGTGGTACATCCCGGGGTGCGTGATCCGCAGCCCGCGGACCCGGACCCTCAGATCGATGGCCAGGTGCTTGAGGGCGAGCTCGTCGGTGCGCGGCCCGTAACCGACCACCAGGTCGCCGCCGAACGCGAACGCGTCGCCGGCCTCGAGGTGGGCGCCGATGCCGTCGCGACCGACGTACGACGTCGCGTAGCCGTGCTCGGCGAACCACGCGGCGGCCGTCTCGGTCTCGGCGCGGCGCTGCTCGTAGCGCATGTGCGAGAGAACGACCTGCGGACGTTCCGGCCCGACGACGGCCAGGCCGAGGTTCATCGCGTAGACCATGTCCGGTGAGTCCGAGCGCTGCTCGACGACATCGACCCGCGCGCCCCGCTCGCGCAGGGTCGCGACCAGGGCCTGCCACTGGTCCAGCGCCCGCGCGCGATCGGGCTGGGTCTCGGGATCCATGAACGGGTTGATGGCGTAGTCGACCCGAAAATGGGTCGGCTCGACCATGACGTAGTGGCGGCCCCACCCCAGCTGGGTCTGCGGGTTCATCCGTTCACCTCCCGATAGTGGCGTGCTGAGCCAGATTGTCTGACAAACAGACAATAACAGTACGGGCACAATGGCCCCATGCCAGAGCGGGCCACCCCAGACCGAGCCAGCAGTTTCGGCTCCCTCCACCTGGAGGAGCCGCACTCGACCGTCGAGCGGGTGGCCGACGAGCTGCGCCGGGCGGTCTTCGAGGGCGAGCTCGAGAGCGGTACTCCACTGCGCGAGATCGCGCTCACCGAGTCGCTCGGCGTCTCCCGACCGACCGTCCGCGAGGCGCTGACGATGTTGGTCGCCGAGGGCCTGGCAACGCGGGAGCCCAACCGCGGGGTGAGCATCGCGACTCCCGAGGCCGGCTCGGTGCGCGACGTGTGTCGGGCCCGGCGGGTGCTCGAAGGTGCCGGGGCACGCCGCTGGCCGGACGCCAGCGAGCCCGAACGCGCGCTGGTCCGCTCGACCCTGGACGCCTACATCGACGCGGTGCACGGGGACGCGTCATACCAGGAGCTCAACGCGCGGCACCTCGCCTTCCACGTCTCCCTGGTGGGCCTGACCGGCAGCGAGCGGCTCGTGTCGATGGCCGACTCCCTCGCCACCGAGCTGCGGCTGGCGCTGGCGCAGGTGGAGCGGATCCGCCGCAACGCGCACGACCAGGCCGATTCCCACGCAGCGTTGGTACGGCTGCTCGAGGACGGCGACATCGACGGCGCCTCGGTGTTCCTCGACCGCCACCTGGCTGACGCCGAAACGGAAATCATTCAAGCCCTGCAACTATGAGGCCATGCGCTTCGTACTCAGGATCCTGGTCACCGCTGCCGCACTCGCCGTCGCTGCGTGGCTGATCGACGGGATCCGGTTCACCGGCCCTCGGCACGGGATCGACGAAATTCAGGAGAAGATCCTGCCGCTGCTACTCGTGGCCGCGATCCTGGCCGTTATCAACTCGTTCGTGCGCCCGGTGCTCACGATCTTGTCGATCCCGTTCATCATCGTGACGCTCGGACTGTTCCTGCTCGTGATCAACGCGGGGATGCTGCTGCTCACCAGCGAGCTGGCCGACGCCCTGGACATCGGGTTCCGGGTCACGGGGTTCTGGCCGGCGGTGGGCGGCGCGATCGTGATCACCGTGGTGTCCTGGATCCTCGACGGGTTCGTGGAGTCCCGGGAGGACAAGTGACGGACCTGCCGCCTGCGCGCGCGGACGGGCGGTACCGCATCGGGGTGGTCTGCCTGGGCAACATCTGCCGGTCGCCGATGGCCGACGTGGTGCTCACCGAGCGCGTTGCCGAAGCCGGGCTTGACGACCGGGTCGAGGTGTCCAGCTGCGGCACCGGCGACTGGCATATCGGCCACCCCATGGACCGACGCGCCGCCGCCACCCTGGCCGCCGCCGGCTACGACCCCACGCGGCATCGGGCGCAGCAGTTCGCCGGCTCCTGGCTGGAGGAGTACGACGTGCTCCTCGCGATGGACACGCAGAACCGCGCGGACGTCGGCACCAGTGACCGGGTGCTGATGTTCCGTGACTTCGATCCGGTCGAACCCGGGAGCGACGTGCCCGACCCGTACTACGGTGGGGACAGCGGCTTCGAGGAGGTGCTGGCGATGGTCGAGCGCACGAGCGCGGGAATCGTCGAGGCACTGCGCCGCCGCGTCGACGGGGTCGACGGCCGGTGACCCGGCAGCCGCTGGTCGCCCGCAAGGCCGAGGAGCTGCTCGACGCGTCGGTGATCGCCACCGCCCCGTTGGCAGGCGGTGACATCTCGACCGCGACCAAGCTGCGGCTCAGCAACGGCACCACCGCGCTGATGAAGACGCTTCCGCACGCGCCCGAGGACTTCTTCGAGGTCGAGGCCGCCGGGCTGCGCTGGCTCGGCGAGGTCGAGGGCGGGGTGCATGTGCCCGAGGTCCTCGGCGTCGACCAGGAGTGCCTGGTGATCTCCTGGGTCGAGCCGGGCAAGAACGGCGTCGACGCCGCCGCCGCCTTCGGCCGCGGGCTGGCGGCCACCCACTCGGCCGGCGCCACGGCGTACGGACTCGAGCGGGACGGGTTCATCGGCCGGCTGCCGATGCCCAACAAGACGGCGCCATCCTGGGCGGAGTTCTACGCCACCCGCCGGGTCCTCCCCTACCTCAAGCTGGCCCGGGACCGGGGAGCGATCTCCGAGGAGGACGCCGCGACGGTGGAGTCGCTGGTCCCGAAGCTCTCCAACCTGGTGCCGGAGGAGCCGCCGTCCCGGCTGCACGGCGACCTGTGGAACGGCAACGTGCTCTGGGGCCAGGACCCCACCGCGGGCACGCCCGCGGTCGGCCGGATCTCGGTGATCGACCCGGCGGCGTACGCCGGCCACCGCGAGGTCGACCTGGCGATGCTCGCGCTGTTCGGGCTGCCGCACCTCCAGCGGGTCCTGGACGCCTACTGCGAGGCGGCGCCGCTGGCCGACGGCTGGGAGGCCCGGACCGGCGTGCACCAGCTGTTCCCCCTGCTCGTGCACGCCTGCCTGTTCGGCGGCGGCTACGGCGCCCGCGCGGCCACCACCGCCGCGAAGTACCTCTAGCTCGCGCTCCGCTGGTTCTCAGCGCGACCTCAGCCGAGGCTGGCAGAGTGGGGCCGTGTCAACCACCCTCCCCAAGCCGCGCGTCCTCGTCGTCGACGACGACAAGGCGGTCCGTGAGTCACTGCGGCGCTCCCTGGAGTTCAACGGGTACGACGTGCACCTGGCCACCGACGGGGCCGAGGCGCTGGCCGGCATCGGCGGGATGAGCCCCGATGTCGTGGTGATGGACGTGATGATGCCCCGGCTCGACGGTTTGGAGACCACGCGGGCGCTGCGCACGGCTGGCAACGACGTGCCGATCATCGTGCTGACGGCGCGCGACGCGGTCGGCGACCGGGTCGACGGACTGGACGCGGGTGCCGACGACTACCTCACCAAGCCGTTCGCGCTGCAGGAGCTGCTGGCCCGACTCCGGGCGCTGCTGCGCCGCGCGGCACCGCTGGCCGACGACGAGGAGGAGGTCCTCTCGTTCGGCGGCCTCACCATGAACCTGGCCACCCGCGAGGTCACCCGCGACACCCGACAGATCGAGCTGACCCGCACCGAGTTCACTCTGCTGGAGATGTTCCTGCGCCGGCCCCGCCGGGTCCTGGACCGGGCGTTCATCCTCGAGGAGGTCTGGGGCTACGACTTCCCGACGACGGCCAACTCGCTGGAGGTCTACGTCGGCTACCTGCGCCGCAAGACCGAGGCAGAGGACGAGTCGCGGCTGATCCACACGGTGCGCGGCGTCGGGTACGTGCTGAAGGAGTCATGACCACCCGGATGACCCAACCGGGCGCCGACGAGGTCGACGCCGACCGGTACGGCTGGCACTATCGGCGCTCGCTGGCGAGCCGGGTCACCCTGCTCACGACGATCGCGGTCGGGCTGGCGGTGACGCTGGTCTCCGTCGGTGCCTACACGACGGTCCGCAAGCAGCTGCAGGACTCCCTCGACACCCAGTTGGTCGACCGCGCCCGGTCCGCGGCGAAGTATGACTTCCTGGAGCAGATCGCGATCGCCAACATCCCTACCGATGCCCTGGGGTCCGCCGACTTGGAGGTCGTGCTCCTGCCCCGCGAAGGCCCCGGGTTCATCTTCGACGACCAGCCCCGCAACCTGGTGGGCCCGCCCGAGCGCGCAGTCGCCCGCGGCGACTCCTCGCAGAGCGTTCGCACCGCGACGTTCTACGGAGACAAGTACCGGGTGGTCGCCGTGCCCGCTTCCGGGGACCAAGGTGGCGCCGTGGTGCTGCTGCAGTCACTGGACGAACGAGACCGGCTGCTGTCCCGTCTTGGCATCGTGACCCTGCTCTTCGGCGGTCTCGGCGTCCTGGTCGCCGCATTCGCCGGCTGGGCCGTGGCCCGCAACGGGCTCCGCCCGGTGCGCAACCTGACGACCGCGGTCGAGGGCATCGCCCGCACCGAGGACCTCACCCCGATGCCGATCGAGGGTGACGACGAGATCGCCCGGCTGGCCACCGCCTTCAACGAGATGCTGGTCGCTCTCGACGCGTCCCGCGAGCGACAGCGCCGGCTGGTGGCCGACGCGGGCCACGAGCTGCGTACGCCGCTGACCTCGCTGCGCACCAACGTCGACCTGCTCACCCAGGCCGACGAGGACGGCGGACCCGACCTGGATCCCGCCGCCAGGACCGAGCTGCTCGACGACATCCGCGGCCAGATCGAGGAGCTGACCACGCTGATCGGTGACCTGACCGAGCTCTCCCGCGAGGCACCGACCACACCGGTCGTGGAACGGGTCGACCTGAGCGACGAGCTGGCGCACGCCGTCGCGCGGGTACGCCGCAGGGCGCCGGGGATCACCTTCGACGTCGATGCGCAGCCGTGGTGGTTGGTCGGCGAGGCCAACAGCCTCGAGCGCGCGATCACCAACCTGCTCGACAACGCCGCGAAGTGGAGCCCGTCGGGGGGCACCGTCACCGTGCGCCTCTCGGACGGGGTGCTCACCGTCGACGACGAGGGACCGGGCATCCGCGAGGAGGACCGGCCGCACGTCTTCGAGCGGTTCTGGCGGGCCAAGGAGTCCCGCACCATGCCCGGCTCCGGCCTCGGCCTCTCGATCGTGGCCCAGGTGGCCGAGCGGCACGCCGGCCGCGTCGAGGTCGGTACCTCGCCGGCCGGAGGCGCCCGGTTCACGGTCGCGCTCCCGGGTACAGGCGCGCCGGATGCGTGATCGGCGCGCGGCTGCCCGGCTCCTCGTGCTCGCGCTGCCCGTGTTGCTGGTCGGCTGCGGCGACGACGGCCCACCGCCGGCCGCTCCCACGCCGACCGAGGCGTTGTGGAACCCGTGCGACGCGCTGGACGCGGAGTCGGTGGGCCGCGAGTTCGGCGCTGCGCTGACCGAGAACGACGGTGCTCCGACAGCGCCGTTGTGCTCGTTCCGGCCGGAGGCCGAAGGCGACCCGGTGGTCGACGCCAACTACCAGCTCTACGCCGCCGGCCTGGACAAGATCTTCGAGGAGCTCGGTGGCTCCGAGACCGCGACGGTCACCGAGCCGTTGGTGCGCGGCGCCGACGACGCGAGGGTGGTCGTCGACTCCGACGGTGACCAGCTGTACGTGAGCGGCTTCGTGCAGAACGGTGACCTGATCCAGACCGTCGACGCGATCGACCCGACGCCCTACGACCGCGATCGGTTGGTGCGCGCGGTGACCTGGGCGCTCGGCCGGCTCTCCGCCCACGCGAACGGCGAAATCCTCAGCTGAGGTCGATCGCGCGGAGCATCCGTTCGGCCTTCCAGCGTGACTCGGCGTACTCCTCGCTCGCCTCGGACTGCACGGTGATCCCGCCGCCGGTGCCGAGCGTGTAGCGGCCGTTGCCGGTCGTGATCAGCGAACGGATCACCACGCCGAGGTCGGCGCACCCGTTGCCGGAGATCCAGCCGAACGCGCCGGCGTACGGGCCGCGCGGACCGTCCTCGACTCCCTCGATGATCTCCATCGTGCGCAGCTTGGGGGCGCCGGTCATCGAGCCGGCGGGAAAGAGCGCGCGCAGCGCCGCGGGTGTCGTGACGTCGTCGCGGAGCCGGCCGCGGACCGTTGAGACGAGCTGGTGCACACCGGTGTAGGACTCGACCTCCATCAGCACCGGCACCTCCACCGTGCCCGCCTCGCACACCATCGAGAGGTCGTTGCGGAGCAGATCGACGATCATCAGGTTCTCGGCCCGGAAGCGCGGATGCGTCGCGAGCTGATGCCGCTGCCGTTCGTCCTCGTCCGGATCGTCGGCCCGGGGGGTGGTGCCCTTGATCGGCTTGGTCTCCAGGGTGCGGTCCTCGGTGACCAGCGCGTACCGCTCCGGCGAGGAGCTCAGCAGCCAGCCCCGGGCGCCGGGCAGGTCGTGCTGCAGGAACCCGGCGTAAGGCGCGGGGTTGAGCTCGCGCAGCCGCAGGTAGGTCTCCACCGGGGTCAGGTCGCTGGCCCGCTCGAGCCGGTAGGTCAGGTTCACCTCATAGCTGTTGCCGGCGCGCAGGTGGTCCTGGACCCGGCTGAACGCGTCGGCGTACGCCCACGGCGGCGGGGAAGATTCACCGGTTAACCGGTGAATCTTCCCGTTCTGTGACGAACCTTCGGCCGACAACGGTTCATTTCGGCCTTGCACCTCGTGCTCGAAGAGCCGCACGTTTCGCGCCCGCATCCAGATCGCATCGGGCATCAGCGACCCCGTCGCGGCGGGCAGGTCCGGCCGGGCGGCGTAGCCGAAGTAGCCGAACCACTGGTCGCTCTCCGCACCCGAGGCGAGCTCGTCCTCGAGGACCGCGAAGATGTCCGTGCCGACCTGGATGGACGTCCCGACGGAGTGCCGGGTCACGACGCCGAGCCGGGCGTTGTAGGTCAGCGAGACGTCGGCTTCCTCCAGCCAGCCGATGATCGACCGGCGCCCGGACCAGTCCCGCGCCCCGCCGCCGTCGAGCCAGAAGCAGCGGCGGTGCCGGTCGGCGACGTCGGCGAAGAAGGTGGCCGGGTCGTCGCTCATGCCGCGAGCCAGTTCGCGACCAGCGCCCGTCCGTGCTCGGAGAGGATCGACTCGGGGTGGAACTGCACGCCCTCGAGCGGCAACCTCTTGTGCCGAACCCCCATCACGACCGAGCCTGCGGTCGCGGTCACCTCCAGCACATCGGGTACGTCGACAGCCGCGAGCGAGTGGTAGCGCACCCCCGCGAACCCCTGCGGCAGCCCGCTGAAGACACCGCGTCCGTCGTGCGATACCTCGGCCACCTCGCCGTGCGCCGGAGGCACCCGGTCGACGGTGCCGCCGTACGCGAGCACCAGGCCCTGCATGCCCAGGCAGACGCCCAGCACCGGCCGACTCCCGTCGCTCAGCACCTGGCGGCCAACGGCGAAGTCGGCGAAGTCGGCGGGGTGGCCGGGGCCGGGCGACAGCAGCACGTGTGAGTGTCGGAGCACCTGGGCGGGGCTGACCTCGTCGTGCTGAACCACCGTTGGCAGCACCCCGGTGACGGCGGCGATGAGGTGGACCAGGTTCCAGGTGTAGGAGTCGTGGTGATCGACCACGACCACGTCCGGAACCTCCACGAGCACAACCTAGTGCCCCGCCACTAGTGCCCGGCCTTCCTGTCGATCGCGCGGCAGCGAGGAGGAACCGGGTCGTCGCCGACGAACGCAGCGCACTGGTCGAACGCCTCCAGCGCGCGCCTCATCCGGGCGATCGTGCGCGCATGCGCCGGGTCGGCGTACTCGTTCGTGCGCTCCCAGTCGACGTCGGTGTAGTCGTAGAACTCCCACGCCGCCTCGACGCCGTCCCATGACGGGTCGAGGTCCAGCCGCACCAGCAGCGCGTCGCGGCTGCGCACGGCGACGTACGACGGGACGAGGTCCATGGTGCCGCCGGCGTACTGCTTGTCGGGGTCGGTGCCGAGCGAGGGCGCGTAGGTGTGCTCGAAGAAGACGTAGTCGCGGGTCAGGGCAACAGGATCGGCCAGGCTCGACAGCAGCGACCTCCCGGAGCGGTAGGCCGCGGGCCGCAGCCCGGCGAGGTCCTCGAACGTCGGAGCGAGGTCGAGGTTCGTGGTCAGCGCCGCCCGCTCCCCAGGCTCGACGCCCGGTCCGACGACCATCAGCGGGACGTGCGCGTCCGAGTCGTACGGCGTCCCCTTGCCGGCATCGAGCCCGTGCTGGCCGAGGTGGAAACCGTTGTCCGAGGTCAGCACCACGAACGTGTTGTCGTCGACCGCGTCGAGGATCCGGCCCAGCATCCGATCGATCGACTGCACCATCTGGGCCCGCGAGCGCAGGGCCGTCTCGGCCTGCGCGACGGTCAGGCTGGGGGTGTTGGTGCGCCAGGTCGGGGCCGGCGAGCCGTGCGCCCGGCGCGGCACGTTGTCGTCGATCGGGTCGCCGAAGCCGGCCAGGTCATCGACGTCCAGCGAGGAGCAGGCCACCGGTCCGCAGTTGCCGGCGCCGGCCCGATCCGCCATCGCGGGCGGGAAGCCGGGGTCGCCCGGGTACTGCGGACGCGGCCCGACGCGCGAGTGCGGGCCGTAGGTCGCCACCTCGAGGAAGTACGGCGCCCGGTCGTCCTGGTGCTCGTCGATGAACTCCAGCGCGAGGTCGGCGGTGATCGTGCCGGCGTACGCCTCGTCCTTGGTGCGGTCACTCGCGGCGGCCGGCGGCGCCGGGTGACTGCGCGCGTGCACGAACCCGTCCGCAACGTAGGTGCTCTCGAAGTCCCAGCCGTTGTAGGCCGACCCGAAGATCACCTCCCACTCCGACCACCCCGGCGGCGGGTCGGGCACCTCGCCACCGGGGACGTAGGAGTACTCGTTGAGGTACTTCCCGATGAACCCGGTCGTGTAGCCGGCCGCCTGCAGCCGCACATTGACCGACCGCTCGGTGTTGCCGTTGGCCTCGAATGCCTCCCAGCCGCCGATCGGACCGACCGCGTTGGGGGTGTTGGCGGTGTTGGTCAGCACGCCGGTCTGATGCGGGTACTGCCCGGTGAAGATGCTGGACCGGGAAACACAGCACAGCGAGTCCACGACGTACGACTGCGGGTAGGACGCCCCGGTCTCGCGCATCCGAGCCGCGTTGCTCATGGTCTGCACGAGCTCGAGGCTGAAGTCGTCCATCAGCACCAGGACGATGTTGGGGTCGTGCGGGTCGATCTGCGAAGGCGGGACCCGGGACGCGGGCGGGAGCTGGATCGCGTCGGTGACCGGCGACGGCGGGGACTGCGCCTGGCAGGCGAGCAAGGCGACGGTCGCCACAAGTGCCGCAACGGTCGCGAGCACCACTCGTGACCGTCGCATCACGCCTCCCCCATTGACCTCAGTAGTCAATAGAAAAGACGCAGTGAGCAGGCGTTTGGTTGCCGCCAGTGCGCGACTCAGTCGAAGAGGAGATCGCAGACCAGGTCGTGGACCAGGTCGTAGCCGCGCTGGGTCAGGATCGACTCGGCGTGGAACTGCAGGCCACGGTAGTGCGGACCGGTCAGCGCGTTGACGTCCCCGGTGTCCGGATCGGTCTCGACGCTGACCCCGTCCGGGACCTCACTCGCCAGGTCGGTGACCCGACCCACGAACGTGTTGTAGAACCCGACCCGCTCGGTCCGGCCATCGAGCGTGACCGGCGACTGGGTGCCTTGGAACACGATGTCCTTGTAGGCGAGCGGGATGCCGAGCTGGTGACAGAGCGTCTGATGCCCGAGGCAGACCGCCAGGAACGGCCGCTTCGCGATGAGCAGCGCGGCGATCGCCTGGCGGAAGCGGGCCATCTTCGGCAGGTCGCCCTCGCGTGGGTCGCCCGGGCCGGGGCCGACGATCACCAGGTCGAAACCGTCGAGACAGCCGGCCACGTAGTCCTCGTGCCGGACCACCTCGCTGGTCATGCCCATCCGGCCGAGCACGTGCCGGAGCATGTTCACGAAGTCGTCCTCGCCGTCGAGGATCACCACGCTCTTGCCGGCCAGCCGCGGATCCGGCGGCGCGCCGGCCTGGTCGTCGAGCCAGAAGGTGCTCAGCCGCCGGTTGCGCTTGTTGAGCTCGATCAGCACGTCCTCATCGGCGACCACCTCGGCCAGGTCGACGTCGGGAGCCGGGGCCTGCGGCACCAGGCCGAACGCCGAGAGGATGCCGCCGGCCTTCGCGTGCGTCTCTGCTACTTCGTACGCCGGCTCGGAGTCACGCACCAGCGTGGCACCAGCCGTGACCTTGAGCCGCCCGTCGGGACTGACGTCCGCCGTACGGATCACGATCGGGCTGTCGATCACCGGCTCGCCATCCGGGTCGCGGCCGAACAGCGCCAACGCGGCGCCGTAGTAGCCGCGGCCCTCGGCCTCGTACTTCTTGATCAGCCGGCACGCGTTCTCCACCGGGCTGCCGGTCACCGTGGCGGCGTACATCGTGTCCCGGAGGACCTCGCGCACGTCCCGGGCGGTGCGGCCGGCCAGGAGGTACTCCGTGTGGATGAGGTGCGTCATCGGCTTGAGGAACGGGCCGAGCACCTGGCCGCCCTCGTTGCAGATCTCGCACATCATCTTGAGCTCCTCGTCGACGACCATGAAGAGCTCGTAGATCTCCTTCTCGTCGCGCAGGAACTCCCGCAGCCGGGTCTCCAGCGGGCGATCGTCGCCGGCCGGGGGCCGGACCCGGAAGGTGCCCGAGATCGGGTTCATCCGGACGTCGCCGCCGTGCACGCTGACGTGCCGCTCGGGGCTGGCGCCGATCAGGTAGCGGTCGCCGGTGAAGAAGCAGTAGGTCCAGTAGGCACCGCGCTCGCGCTCGAGCAACCGTCGGAGGACCGCGAGCGCCTTCGTGTGGTCCCAGTCGGCGACGGTCGCCCGGTAGTGCCGGCCGATCACCAGGTTGGCGCCCTCGCCCTGCCCGATCTCGTCCTCGATGATCGCCTCGACGACCTTGGCGTAGGCGTCGTCCTCGGTCTCGAAGCCGCCGCGGTCGACGAACTCGACCGCGACCTCGTCGATCGCCTCGATCACCTCGGCGACGGAGAACTCGCGCTCTGACTCCACCTCGACGACCACCAGCGGGGTGCCGTCGTCGTGCGCCTCGAAGCCGCGCTCGGCCACCTGCCGGAACGGTACGGCGACCAGCCGGTCGCACATCCGTCCCTCAGGCGGCACCCCGTCCTCGAGCGGAATGTCCATGATCGACGCGAGCTCCGAGCGCCGCCCACCCAGAACACCCACCGTGTCGCGGTCCCCGGCGCGGGTCGACCGCCGGATGATCGCCCACGCCTCGTGCCCCTGGAGCGCGGCGATGGCGTCCCTGGCGGCGGATGGGGTGGAGGGCATGTCGGAAGCGTAGTTCTCTGTCAACGGCTGGCCGGGTGCTGGAACGGTTGCTGGACGCGGCTGCTCGAACCCGACATTGTGAGAGCCACGTCACACCGCGCTATCGGGAGCGGAAGCATGCTGAGTGCGAACAATGTCGAGGTCGTCTACGACGACGTCGTGGTCGCGCTCAGCGGTGTCAGCCTGGAGGTCCCGGACGGCAGGCATCACGGTCATCGAGGACTTCTTCGTCGGTCCCACGGCCGAGGCGTACGACTTCCAGGAGGCCTGCTACCAGGGCTAGGGAGACGCGCCCTGGTCCTGCTGGCCGGGCACGACCAGACCGGAGTCGAACGCGTAGACGACGGCCGCGGCGCGGTCGCGGAGGCCGAGCTTGGTGAAGATCCGGCCGATGTGGCTCTTCACCGTGAGCTCGGAGATGTGCAGCGCCTCCGCGATCTCGGAGTTGGACAGGCCGCGGCCGATCGCGCGCAGCACCTCCAGCTCGCGGCTGGTCACGGCCTCGTGGTCACCGGGTACGACGTCGGGCGGCGTACGCCGGTAGGCACTGAGGACGTGCCCGGTCACGGACGGGTCGAGCCACGAGTCGCCGCGCGCCACCGTGCGGACGGCTCGGGTCAGGTCTTCGGCGGGCGAGTCCTTGAGGATGAAGCCGGCTGCGCCGGCACGCAGCGCGCCGGACAGCAGCTCGTCGTCGTCGAACGTCGTCAGCACGAGCACCGGCGGGGCGCCCGCGTCCTCGCGCAGGCGGCGGGTGGCCTCGATGCCGTCGACCCGCTTCATCCGAAGGTCCATCACCACGACGTCGATGTCGTGCTCGGCCAGCGCGACCGGCACTTCATCGCCGTCGGCGCACTCGGCGACGATCTCGAAGCCGCTGCGCTTGCGCAGGATCCGGCGCAGCCCCGACCGGACCAGCTCCTGGTCGTCGACCAGGAGCACGTTCACGGCTTCGACGTCGTCCATCGGGCTCAACCCCACACCTTCTTCACGACGCAGTGCGCGTCGTCGACCGGTACCGCGAGGTCGACCACCCACTGCTGCGGGTCCGACGCGTCGGGTCCGGCCCGGAAGTGGCCACCGATCTGCTCGGCCCGCGACGCCATCCCGGAGGTGCCCGAGCCGTCCGGGTCGACCGTCCGGCCGGGTCGCCGGTTGCGGACGACGAGCGAGGCCCGCGCCCTCCCGACGTCGACGTTCACCTCGGCCTTCTCGCCCGGCGCGTGCTTGGCGACGTTGGTCAGCGACTCCTGAAGGATCCGGTACATGCCCAGGCCGATCGCCGGGCTGAGTCTGGTCAGGTCTCCCCGGCTGCGGTAGTCGACCGGCAGCCCGGCGTCCCGGACCTGGGCGACCAGCGCATCGATGTCCTCGGCACACGGCAGCGGATGGGCGCCGGAGGGCTCGGTGGCCAGCACCGAGACCGTGCGACGGATCTCCGCCATCGCCTGCCGCCCGACCTGCTCGGCGTCCGAGAGTGCGGCCACCGCGTCGTCGACATCGTTGTCCTCGATCAGCGCCTGCTTGGCTCCGGTGAGGTGCAGCATGGTCACGCTGAGCGAGTGCGCGACCAGGTCGTGGATCTCGCGGGCGATCCGCTGCCGCTCCGCCAGGGTGGCGCGTTCGCGCTCGCGCTCCCGCTCGCCGCGCTCGGCCGCCAGCGCGCGCATCTGCCAGCGCAGCATGTAGCCCACGACGAAGCCGCTGATGATCTCGATGACGTAGACGTCGACGCCCGGGTCGCGGCTGCCGAAGCGATCGCTGACCACCACCACGACGCTCGACGCCACCGTCGCGATCACGCCCGCACGCACGCCATCCGTGGCGGTGACCGAGGCGACCATGAACATCGCGGCCACCGGGGCCAGGTTCTCCGGTCCGGCGGCGTCGAACGGGATGCTGTTGAGCCAGCCCACGGCGGTCAGCATGAAGACGACGTCCACCCACCAGGGCACCCAGCGCTTGGCGGCGTACTGCAACACCTGCGGGAGCGCCGCCAGGACCAGGGCGAGCGCGGCGAGGTCCGGGGGCGTGAAGAGGCCGCGCTGGCCGACCGCGGTCGCCGCACACAGGATCCCGCCGCCGCCGCCGATGACGGCGATCCACCAGGGGTACGCGAGCCCGTGCTGCGCCCCCTTCTCCTCGAAGCGGTCGCGCATGTGCGCGCCCAGCGCCTGGATCGCGGACATGCCCTCAGGGTAGGCGTCCGGCCGCCCGCCGTAATCCGTCCGCGGGCGGTGCCGCGACTCCTACCTGGGTCGTAACCCGAATGCGCTGGACCGGCTACTCCGAATCGCGACCGTGGCGCGTCGGCCCGCGCGCGTCGTGTCAGACTGCCGTCCATGTCAGACGAGGACAGGCAGCCGAGCCTCGAGCCACCCAAGCTCTTCGGGCGCCGGCGCAAGGACGTGCCGGAGGACTCCGAGCCGGAACTCAGCGACGAGCCGACTGCTGCCATCCCCGACCCCGTCCCGGCTCCCGAGCCGGCGCCGCACCCTGACCCGATCCCGGAGCCCGAGCCGGCTCCCATTCCCGAACCCACTCCGATTCCCGAGCCCGGGCCCGGGCTTTCGACACGTCGGGCTCCCCTGCCGGTCGACTTACCCTCGGCCCGTGACGAACCTCCCGTCGCCCGGACCCTGGTGACCGGCGTCCCGCTGTTCGCCGACGAGGTGCCGCCGGAGCCCCTCGAGGGCGAGGAGGAGGCAGAGGCAGCGACCGAGGAGGCGCGGGCGTCCGAACGGCGCGCCAAGTCACGCCGCGTGCCCCGAGGTCCGGTGCTGACCGGCTACCCGGCCTCGGCGCTGACCGGGCTGCTCGTCGGCCTGCTCATGGTCGGCCTGACGGTCGCCTCACTGAGGGGTTGCGAGGCGATCCGCGGTACGTCGACCTGCGGCGGCCCCGGCCTGCTCGTGCTGGTGATCATCCTGGTGCTGCTGGTGATGCTCGGTCAGGTGCTGCTCAAGGCGCTCCGGGTGCCCGATCCCGGAAGCACCAGTTTCCTGGCCGTCGGCCTGATCGCGGTCGTCGCGCTGCTCTTCCTGATCGACGTGATCCTCGACTGGCAGATGGTCATCGTGATCCCGCTGGTCGGCATGGCGAGCTTCCTGCTCTCCCACTGGGTCACCACCGCGTTCGTGGAGACCGACCACTGACATCCTTCGTCGGTCGAGTAGCCCCCCGCGAGGAACGAGCGGCGGGCGTATCGAGACCATCGCGAGTGGTCTGGATACGCCGCTCGCTGGCGCTCGCGGCTACTCGACCAGCGAGGGGACTCAACGGAAGGCGGCGACCAGCTCGGCGATCTGGATGGTGTTGAGCGCGGCGCCCTTGCGCAGGTTGTCCCCGGAGACGAACAGGGCGAGACCCCGGTCGTCGGCGACGCCCTCGTCCTGGCGCAGCCGGCCGACGTAGGACGGGTCCTGGCCTGCGGCCTGCAGCGGGGTCGGGATGTCCGAGAGCTCCACCCCCGGCGCCGACGTGAGCAGCTCGCGGGCGCGGGCGACCGTCAGCGGGCGCTCGAACTCGGCGTTGATCGCGAGCGAGTGCCCGGTGAACACCGGGACCCGGACGCAGATCCCGGAGACCCGGAGGTCGGGGATGCCGAGAATCTTGCGGGACTCGTTGCGGAGCTTCTGCTCCTCATCGGTCTCGTCGAGGCCGTCCTCGACGATGCTGCCGGCCAGCGGCAGCACGTTGTAGGCGATGGTGCGCTCGTACTTCACCGGGTCGGGGAACGCGACTGCCGAGCCGTCGTAGGCCAGCTCGCGGGCCTTCTCGCCGGCGGCGGCGACCTGGGAGGCAAGCTCCTCGACGCCGGCGACACCAGAGCCCGACACAGCTTGGTATGTCGACGCGATCAGCCGGATCAGCCCGGCCTCGTCGTGCAGCGGCTTCAGCACCGGCATCGCGGCCATCGTGGTGCAGTTCGGGTTGGCGATGATGCCGCGGCCCGCCTCGATCACCGACCGGGCGTCGCCGGGGTTGACCTCGGAGACGACCAGCGGGATCTCGGGGTCCTTGCGGAACGCGGAGGAGTTGTCGACGACGATCACGCCGGAATCGACGAACTTGGGAACGAGGGCGCGCGAGGTGGTGGCGCCGGCGGAGAACAGCGCGATGTCGAGTCCGCTCGGGTCGGCGGTGCTCGCGTCCTCGACGGTGATCTCGCGGCCGCGGAACGGCAGCACGCTGCCGGCCGAGCGCGCGGACGCGAAGAACCGCACCTCGTCGGCCGGGAAGTCCCGCTCCTCGAGGATCTGACGCATCGCGACGCCGACCTGTCCGGTCGCGCCGACGACGCCAAGGCGGAGGGTCGTGGGGTGTGTCATCGGCCGGTGCCTCCGTAGACCACGGCCTCGACCTCGTCGGTGTCCAGGTCGAACGCAGTGTGGGTCGCTCGCACCGCGTCGTCGACCTGCGCCTCGTCGACGATCACCGAGATCCGGATCTCCGAGGTGGAGATCATCTCGATGTTGACCCCGGCAGAGGCCAGCGCGGCGAAGAACTTGGCGGTGATGCCGGGGTGCGAGCGCATGCCGGCACCGATCAGCGAGACCTTGCCGACCTGGTCGTCGTACAGCAGTTTCTCGTAGCCGACCTCGTCCTGGATCCGGGCCAGCGCGCCCATCGCGGACTGGCCGTCCTCTCGGGGCAGCGTGAAGGAGATGTCGGTGAGGCCGGTGGCCGCGGCGGAGATGTTCTGCACCACCATGTCGATGTTGACCTCGCTGCCCGCCAGCGCCTCGAAGATCCGGGCCGCCTCGCCCACCTTGTCGGGTACGCCGACGACGGTGACCTTGGCTTCGCTGCGGTCGTGGGCTACGCCGGAGATGATTGCCTGCTCCATGGGGTTCTCTCCTGTGTGCTCGGGAATGATCCAAGTGCCTTCCTTCTGGGAGAAGGAGGAGCGGACATGGATCGGCATGTCATAGCGGCGGGCGTACTCGACGCAGCGCAGGTGCAGGATCTTCGCGCCTGAGGCGGCCATCTCGAGCATTTCCTCTGTGGAGAGCCGGTCGAGCTTGCGGGCGGTCGGCACGATCCGCGGGTCCGCGGTGAAGACCCCGTCGACGTCGCTGTAGATCTCGCAGACCTCTGCTCCGAGGGCCGCCGCCAGCGCCACCGCGGTGGTATCGGACGCGCCACGGCCCAGCGTGGTGATGTCCTTGGTGTCCTGCGAGACACCCTGGAACCCGGCCACGATCGCGATCGACCCGTCCCGGAGCGCGTCCTCGATCCGGCCCGGCGTGATGTCGATGATCTTGGCCTTGCCGTGCGCCGAGTCGGTGATCACTCCCGCCTGCGACCCGGTGAACGACCGGGCCTTGTGGCCGAGCTGCGCGATCGCCATCGCCAGCAGGGCCATCGAGATCCGCTCGCCGGCGGTCAGCAGCATGTCGAGCTCGCGCGGCGGCGGCAACGGGGTGACCTGCTCGGCCAGGTCCCGCAGCTCGTCGGTGGTGTCGCCCATCGCGGAGACCACCACGACGACCTCGTGGCCGGCCTTGCGGGTGTTGACGATCCGCTGGGCGACTCGCTTGATGCCGGTGGCGTCGGCGACCGACGAGCCGCCGTACTTCTGCACCACGATGCCCACCGGGCTCACTCCTGCACTTCGACTTGGGGGTTGACGAAGTGTTGATTCTACCGATCGGGCGTCGTCAGGCCTGAGGGCTGTCCAGGATCTCCTCGGCGACCTCGAGCTGCTCGACCTCCGCGTCGTTGTCGACGTCGAGCCGGTCGTGGGACACCACCGAGAGCAGCGCGTTGAGCGCGGCGCCGGCGAGGTTGCCCCAGGAGGAGACGTAGGAGAACTGCCACCACCACAGCGCCTCCGCGACGTCACCGGCGCGATAGTGGCGCAGCCCGTTCTCGAGGTCGCTGGCGATGCTGGTCAGGTCGTCGGACAGCTGGCTCTCGACGACATCGGGCACGTAGGGGTCGAACACGAAGCTATAGGTGTCGACATTGCCCAGCAGCGCGGCCAGCCGAAGCCGCAGCCCGTCGAGGTCGGCCTCAGGTCCGACGTCTGGCTGGTACTCGGTGCTCGGGCTGAAGTCGCGCTGCGCACCGAGCCGGGCACCGGCGAGCAGCACTTGGCTGATCTCCAGGAGCAGCAGCGAGATGGCCTGTCCCCCGGACGCGGTGCGCGCGATCGCGCGCACCGCCAGCAGGAAGCTCTCCACCGAGTCGGCGATGTGTTGGGCGAACTCCGCCGTCTCGTCGTCGACCCGGGGTTTCACGATGTTGTCGGTCATTCGGCCGCCAGCCTTCCTACGAACGCTCGTCCGAGGGTGACTTCATCGGCGTACTCGAGGTCCCCTCCCACCGGTAGTCCACTCGCCAACCGCGTGAGCCGCAACCCCAATGGCTTCAGCTGGCGAATGAGATAGGTCGCAGTGGCCTCGCCCTCGAGGTTGGGATCGGTGGCCAGGATCACCTCGGTCACCCGGTCATCGGAGAGCCGGGTGAGCAGCTCGCGGATCCGGAGCTGCTCCGGTCCGATGCCGTCGATCGGGGAGATCGCGCCACCCAGCACGTGGTACTTGCCCTTGAACTCGCGGGTGCGCTCGATCGCGACGACGTCCTTGTATTCCTCCACCACGCACAGCACCGACACGTCGCGTCGTGGGTCGCTGCAGATCCGGCACTCCTCGGCCTCGGAGACGTTGAAGCAGGTGCGGCAGAACTGCACCTTCGCCTTCACCTCGACGAGTACTTCGGCCAGCCGGCGTACGTCGGCGGGGTCGGCCTGGAGCAGGTAGAACGCGATCCGCTGCGCGCCCTTGGGGCCGACGCCAGGCAGTCGCCCGAGCTCGTCGATCAGGTCCTGGACGACACCTTCGTACACGCTGCCTCAGAACCCCACGGGGCCGGTGCTGCCGGGTTCGGCACCCGGCAGCTGGCCCAGCCCGCCGCCGGCCATCGGGCCGAGGGCGTCAGTCGCGAGCGCGTCGGCCTGGGCCTTCGCGTCGCGGTAGGCGGCGACGATCATGTCGCCGAGGTCGGAGAGGTCGTCGGCGTCGCCACCGTCGAACTGCCCGGTCTTGATCTGTACGCCGACCAGCTCGCCCACGCCGCTGACGGTCACCGAGACGGCGCCACCGGCGACGGTGCCCTCCACCCGGGCGTCGGACAGCCGCGCCTGCGCGTCCTGGAGCTGCTCCTGCATCTGCTGGGCCTGCTGGAGCAGCGCGTTCATGTCGAAGCCGCCGCCCTCGCCGAAGGGGTTCATGTTGGTCGGGTCCTGGGTCATGAGTTCGGGATCTCCTCGATCATCTCGGCCCCGAGCTCGCGCTGGAGCAGGTCCGCGCCACCGGCCTCGTCGCCATCTGCGTCGAGGTCGTCGGGGTGGGCGTGGTCGTCAGGGGTGTCGCCAGCCTTGGGCTCTGTGTCGGACTCGCCGGCCTGGGACTCGCGTAGCGCCTCACGGGCCACCTTTGAGGCGGGCTCGGCGGCCGGGGCGGTCGGCGCAGGCTCCGGCTCCGACTCCGGCTCGGTGACGGCGGGACCAGCCGGGCGCGAGGCCTCGGCGTCTGCGCCCGGGTCGACGATCGTCTCGATCTTCCAGTCGGCGCCGACCACGTCGATCGCCGCCTGCCGGACTATCTCCACGCTGCCGCCGGCGTCGAACGAGTCCCTGGCGCCGGCGTTGGCGAACCCGAGGGTCAGCGTGGTGGCGTCGACCCCGACCACCTGGGCGTTCTGGGTCAGGTGGATCCAGGTCACCCGGCGACGCTGCTTGGTGGCGTCGACGATGTCGGGCCACAGCCGGCGGACGTCGACCAGGCTCAGGTTTCCCCCGGCCACGGGTGCCGGGGCCTCGGCCGGCGCCGCTGCGACCGGCTCGGCCTCAGGCTCGGGCTCGGGCTCGGCGGTCATCTTGGGCTCTGGCGCGGGCGCCGGCACCGGCTCGGCTTCCGGAGCCTTGCGCTCGGTGCGCGGGAGCGACGGCCGGCTGCGTTGGGGCTGCCTCCGCCGTCGGCGTACCGCTGATCTCGACCCGCTTCTCCAGCCGGTCGAGCCGGGCCTGCACGCCCAGGGTGGAGTGGTCGGCGCCGGGCAGCAGCACCCGCGCGCAGATCAGCTCCAGCAGCAGCCGGGGAGCCGTGGCGCCGCGCATCTCGGTCAGGCCGGTGGCCACCAGGTCCGCCGCCCGGCTCAGCTCGGCCTTGCCGAAGCGGGCCGCCTGGGCCACCAGTCGCTCGCCCTGGTCCTGGGACACGTCGATCAGCCCGCTCACCGGAGCGTCCGGCACCGCGGACACGATCACAAGGTCGCGGACCCGGCGGAGCAGGTCTTCGGTGAAGCGGCGCGGATCCTGGCCGGTCTCGATGACCTTGTCGACGACCCCGAACACCGCCGCGCCGTCGCCGGCGGCGAACGCGTCGACCACCTCGTCGAGGAGGGAGTCGGGGGTGTAGCCGAGGAGCCCGCTGGCCAGCTCGTGGGTGACGCCCGCCGGCCCGGCCCCGCCCAGCAGCTGGTCGAGCACCGAGAGGGTGTCGCGGGCCGAGCCGGCGCCCGCGCGCACCACGAGCGGCAGCGCGGCCGGCTCGATCGAGACGCCTTCCTTCACGCACAGCTCGGAGAGGTACGACGACAGCAGCCGCGGCGGGATCAGCCGGAACGGGTAGTGATGGGTCCGCGACCGGATCGTCGGGATCACCTTGTCGGGCTCGGTCGTCGCGAAGATGAACCGCAGGTGCGGTGGCGGCTCCTCGACCAGCTTGAGCAGGGCGTTGAAGCCCTGCGTGGTGACCATGTGGGCCTCGTCGATGATGTAGACCTTGTAGCGGCTGCGCACCGGCGCGAAGAACGCCTTCTCCCGCAGTTCGCGGGCATCATCGACACCGCCGTGCGAGGCCGCGTCGATCTCGATCACGTCGATCGACCCCGGGCCGTTGCGGGCCAGCTCGACGCAGCTGTCGCACTCGCCGCACGGGTCGGCCACCGGTGCCTGGTCGCAGTTGAGCGACCGGGCCAGGATCCGCGCCGACGTGGTCTTGCCGCACCCGCGCGGGACCGGAGAAGAGATAGGCGTGGTTGACCCGGTTGCCCGCCAGCGCCGCTCGCAACGGCTCGGTGACGTGCTCCTGGCCGATGACCTCGGCGAACGTCTCCGGCCGGTAGCGCCGATAGAGGGCGAGGGGTGACTCCACGCATGAACCCTAACCACCGGGTCCGACAACCGGGAGGGCGCGGCACCCGGACGCTGAAAAGGCCCCCCGTGCACCCAACAGAGCTCACTTACCCTTGCTGCCTTCCGGCCCTGGGGGAGTTGGGCGAGATGCCGCCGCACGGGGGGTTGCCCCGAGTCTAAAGGAGAAGGCGACGCGCGATTTCATCCGCCCCGACACCTCCCGGTAGCCTCCTCCGCGGAGGATTCGCCTAGTGGCCTATGGCGCTCGCTTGGAAAGCGGGTTGGGTGCAAGCCCTCAGGGGTTCGAATCCCCTATCCTCCGCCAGTTTTCGGCTGCCACGTCGCCGCCCACTCGTCGAGGGGCGTCAGTCGCTCGAGCAATCCCCGTCCCTGCTGGGTGAGGGCGTACCCTCCGCCGCCACGCCCGACCAGCCCGGCCTCCGTCAGCTCCCTCAGTCGATCGGCGAGGACGCTCGATGAAGCACCGTCGCAGCGCGACTGGAGCTCACGGAACGTCGGTGTCGAATCCTCGCGGAGCTCCCAGATCACTCGCAATGTCCAGCGCCGGCCGAGCAGGTCGAGCAGTGCCATGACCGGCCGCCCGGTGGCCGATCCGCGGACCCGCCGGCCCGGCAGCGGTGTGGGACGAGGCATCCGCTTTCCTTTCCGAAGCACCGATGTTAGCGTCCCTGCGCATGCCTCGAATTTCGAAGCACCCGCGCATCGCGCCCCTCGACCCGCCGTACGACGACGCGACCGCTGCCGCCCTGGAGCTGCTCGGCCCCCCGATCCAGCTATTCCGGGTCTTCGCCCGGTGGCCGGACCTGGCCCGCGGCATCGCCGGTTGGGGCCACTACTACCTGTCCCGCCGGTCGGCGCTGACCATGCGCCACCGGGAGCTGGTGATCGACCGGACTACCGCGC
>CAWABG010000008.1:0-39796 GCA_963780245.1 uncultured Actinomycetota bacterium | reverse complement strand
TTCGAGGCCGAGCCCTGTGTAGACCGTTTCGTCCGTCGTGACGATCGGGGGTCTCGACGAACGGCGCGGACTGGGCGCGTTCCCAGCCGGTGACCGGGTCCGCGGTCCCGGGCGGCGGTCCGGGCGTGGCCCAGTCGTCCAGCCCGGTCTCGAACGACGGGTCGGCGCTGTCGATCGGCGCGTCGCCCGCGCCTCGCATCGACACCTGGTCCACCCAGGCACCGAGACCCTGGACCGCCGGGTCGCTGACCACGGAGATCGAGACCTCGACCTGCTTGCCGATGTACTCCGCGGGGATCGGCATCTCCGAGTCCTGCCACCCTCCAGAGTTACCGGTGGCGGCGTTCCACGCACCCGAGGTTCCCGTCGGGAACCGGCCGTCCCCGCCATCGGTGATGGTCTGGTAGTGCGCCAGGAACGGGTGCAACACCTGCCAGTTCGAGCCGTCCCCGGTTGTCGGGCAGGAGAGGCCGACGTCGTCCGAGGTGTGCCCGTTGCTGTCCGCCAGCGTCGTCCAGTCGTCCTGACCGACGGTGTGGATCTCCACGAACAGGTAGTCGTAGTCCGGCTCGAGGTCGAAGGACGCTGACAGGTCCAGGGTCGCCCCGGTCTCACCCGTGAGGTCGAACGTCTTCGCCAGCCGCTTGTACGCCGCGTCCGCCGCTCCGGCGGACACGAACCAGTCCGTTCGACGGGGTCGAACGGTGCCGCGAACGGCCGCTCCCAGGCGGCGACGGAGCGGGAGTCCGCGAACAGCGCGTACTCGGTCGGGTCGAGGATCGAAGAGGTCACCAACAGGGTCGGAGCCTGGTCCGCGTTGCCCGCCGAGTCCGCGCCGTTGACGGTGAGGTCCAGTGCGTCGAACGGCGCCTCGGTGCCGTCGACCTCGAAGACCGAACCGTCCTCGGGGTGCTGGCCGGCGCCGGTGATGTAGGTGTAGGCGCCGAGCCAGTACTGCAGGAAGTCGTTCTGAACGACGATGCAGGTCGGGTTCTGGTTCTGGCAGTAGGTGCCCTCCTCGTCCTGGAATGGGTTGTACTGGTACCCCTCCGCGAACACCCGTCCGGCGTTCTTGCCGCTGTAGAAGGCTTGCCCCCGTCGTTGAGGAAGTCACGCACGTTGTTCTGGGTCTCGACCGCCCCCTTGGTGATGCCGGATCCACCCGGGGCGTCCGGCTCGCGGGGAACATAGTCGTCGCCGGTGTACCAGACGACGTGGGTGAAGTGGTCGAGCACACCAAGGGGGTGCGGCGGACGGCGGTCGGATGCGTCCACGTCGTACACCTCGTACTTCACGCCCGCGGCCTTCAGGGCTGCGGTGTAGTAGTTGAGATACTGCGGGCCGCCGAGCGGCGCGGGGTTCGGCTGCACGCCGGACCAGTCCTCGTTGGCCAGCACGAGCACCCGCTTGTTGGACTCGACCCTCGCCCGGTACCGGAACGCGTCCGACTCCTGCTTGCCTGCGGAGAACCAGACCTTGACCCTGTCGCCGGGCTTGGTGCCCTTGACCACACCGCGCACGCGTCGGTAGTAGACACCCGGGTCGTCGTAGTAGCGGTCCCCGCCGTGGTAGGCCTTGACGTCTTTCGTCTTGGCCTTCTTGCCCTTGATCTTGTAGTGCAGCTTCACCTTGCCGAGCGAGCGTTTCACCACGGCACCGACCGGTTGCGGATCGCCGTAAGAGTCCGTGAAGGAGTCCACGACGAACGGCTCAGCCTTGTTGCCGAGGTGCGAGGTCGGCGTGGCTGGGTGCAGGCTCGAGTGAGCGAGGTCGAGGGCGAAGGGCAGGTGGCGCTGGAACTCCTGAGCCACCTGAAGGGGGGAGTCGGGGTACTCGAACCCGGTCACGCCGGGGTCCTCGGCGGAGGTGCCCTCCGGCGTGAAGGACAGCGTCTTCTGCGAGTTGTAGGCCCAGTCGGTGAAGTCGCCATTGGTGATGTAGAGGCCGGCCGACAGCTCGGGCAGGAAGCCCGGGATGGCCGGCTTGAACGGGTCTCCGGCGAGAGCTGTGAAGATCTCGTGGTCGGCTGTCGGCGTGTCCTGCTGGAACCCCTGCGGGTAGAGGAGCAGCTCCGCCGCCGTGTGGTCGTTCTTCTGGAAGACCGGGTGGATCTCCTCGAAGAGGGCCTCCATGGCCATGGTCTCCGGCTCCGACGCCGCTGACGGTCCACGGTAGGTCTCAGAAGCGGGGCTCGGTGAGCTGCCCTCTTCGTCAAACCCCCAGTGGCCGGAGAAGTTGCGGTTCGGGTCGACCCCATCGCCGGCACCGATCACGCCGTCGTCGTTGTTGTCGCGCAGGTTCTTGCGCCACAGGCGGTTGCCGGGGGTGAACGTGAACTCGTAGCCGTCGGGGTTGTTCACGCACACGAACCAGAGCTCGGTCGTGTTGACCAGACGGGTGACCTCGAGACCGGCGCTGGTGCCCTTCCCGTAGTTGCGGGTGAAGTAGTCGAGTGTGCGCCGGCAGGTCTCGCCCGCCAGCCATTCGCGGGCGTGCTGCATCGCGTTGTAGAGGACCGCGGGGCGCCTGGGGATGTCCGACCCGGTGGCGCCCTTGGTGATCTGGAGGGCGATGATCTCGCGGCCGCCGTAAGTGGTGCCGGTGACGCGCTTCTTCGCGATCGAGGGGTAGTCGGCGACGATCCGGTCGTAGGTCTCGGTGTACTGCTCCTTGTCGTCGTCGGGCACGGCGTCGTACTTCGTCCAGACGGTCCACCCGGCGTCGCTGGCGCCGTCGGTGGGCGCCGCCTGCGTGCGGGCCGCACTGGCGGCAGGGGCGCGGTACGACGACAGCTGCCGGGCGTCGAACCGGGCGAGGTCGTCGCCGTAACCGACCACGTCGACGGTGCCGCGGTCGAGGTCGCGGCCCTCCGTGACGTCGTACCCGGCGAGGGCGAGTGCACGAAGGTTCTCCGCGGTGGCCTCCACCCGGTAGGCGTTGAGGGTGTCGTCGACGGTGGCTCGTCTCGGGTCCGGCGGGGCGGCCGCGGCCGAGGGTAGGAGCGGGGCCACGAGGGCGACAGTGGCGGTGACGACGAGCAGTCGGTAACGACGCATCGGATCTCTCCCGAGTGTGACAAAGCCGGTCGCACGGGCGTGACGGCCTTGGGCGGAGCATAGGCCGGTACTGCGACCGGCGCTATGCCCCCGACGACCGAAACAGACTGGCGGGAAGTCGTGTAACGACGTCCGATAACCACGTGTCAGCTGTCGGCGGCGCTGCCTAGGCTCCGTACGTGAGTAGCACCGCACCAACCCGCACCTGGCTGCCGATCGCCGCGGTCGCGTTCACGCTGCTCACCTGGTCCTCGGCGTTCGTGGCGATCCGGCACCTCGGTGAGGACGTGCCGCCCGGATCCCTCAGCCTGGGCCGGCTGGTCGTCGCGGTCGTCGCTCTCGGGGTGATGGTCCTGGTCTCGGTCCCGTCGGATCGGCGACGCCCGCCCGGCCGGCGGGAGTGGCCGCTGATCGCCCTGGGCGGCGTTTCCTGGATCGGCATCTACAACGTCGCGCTCAACGAGTCCGAGCGCCGGATCGACGCCGGCACCGCCGCCCTGATCATCCAGATCGGGCCGATCATCGTGGCCCTGCTGGCCACCTTCTTCTTCAAGGAACGGCTGAGCCGCTGGCTCATCATCGGCCTGGCAGTCGGCTTCGCCGGTGTGATCATCATCGGCCGCGCCTCGTCCAGCGGCGGCAACGGCGACGTGATCGGCGTACTCCTCTCGACGCTGGCGGCGGTCACGTTCGCGGTCGGAGTGATCACCCAGAAGAAGCTGCTCGGCAGCGGCATGACGGCGCTGGAGATGACGTTCTGGTTCTACGTCGTGGGCACGATCGCCTGCCTTCCGTGGTCGGTCGAGCTGGTCGGCGTCGTGCGAGACGCGAGCGCCTCCGACCTGCTCTGGATCACCTACCTCGGGGTGGTGCCGAGTGCTCTCGCATTCGTCACCTGGGCCTACGCCCTCAACCGGTCGGATGCCGGCAAGTTCGCGCTCACCACGTTCCTGGTGCCGTTCATCACCACCCTGATGGCGTGGGTGATGCTGGCCGAGGTGCCGCCCGCCCTGGCGTTCGTCGGTGGGGTGCTCTGCATCTCGGGCGTCCTGCTCACCCGCCGCAAGCCCCGAGTCACCGAGCTCACCCCGGAGCCGGCCGGCACCTGAGCGGGGTCAGCGGTCGCGCACCCGGCCACTCACCCAGTCCCTGCGCGACCGCGGGACCGCGTGCACCTGCAGTGTGACCCTTTCGCGTCCCTCAGCACGGTCGTCGACCCGCACCGGCAGCCGCAAGAGCACGCAGTGGTCCTGGCCGGGGTTCATCTCGCAGAACGAGAAGTAGTTCTGCCCGGCGTAGAGTCGGTGGGGGCGGGTCAGTCGGTCGGGGAAGCCCCACGACTTCACGAACTCGCGGTCCAGGTCGCCGATGCGCAGGCGGTTCTGAGGGGTGCCGGCCACGGGGAAGGCGTCGACCCCCGTCCAGTAGCCGACCGGCCGGGCCAGCCGCGCTTCGAACACCAAGGATTGGCCCTCGGTGACCGGCGTGACTCTGACCGAGGTCCGCAGCGCAGGCGTCGGATCGTCGTCGATGATCCGCAGGGCTCCGACGTACGAGGCCGGCATCACCCCCGAGATCGGGTAGGCGTTGACCGTGAGGGTGCGGTTGAGGTCGTCGAGCCGGTTGGCCGGCACCTCGAATGTCACCGATCCTCCGGTGCTGCCCGCGGGCACCGTCACGTTCATGGCGGGGCCGGAGACTGGGTAGCCCTGCCGACCGATGCGCGTGGTCGCGATCCGGATCTGCCCGTCGACGCCGGCCGGGCCGCTGACCACGTAGGGGAGCTCGACCTGTCGGTCGGCGCCATCACCTTCTGTGATCTTGAGCCGGTCGAAGCTCAGCGTCCGCAGCCGCTCCTCTGGAACGGACGGCAGCGCACCGGATGTCACTGCGGCGAGGTCGAGCACCCAGGCGCGGCCGCTTCCGCCGCGCGCGACCAGCGTCACCGAGCGGAGGTCGGTGGCGTCCAGAGCAGGGTCGAGGCCGGTGGTCGGCACCCGGAGCACCTGCGCGACCGCAGTGCCGCCGTACTCACGCAGGGGCTCCGCGGGGAGCTCCTCTCCGGCTCCGAGCACGACGGTGTCGGTGTGGCCGGCGCCGTCGGTGAAGTTCACGTCGAAGCCGGCGGCGTCGGCGCCCAACGGCAGCAACGTGCGCACCTCCAGCCGCGCGGCGCCGGAGACATCCAGCGGTTCCGCCAGCAGGAGTCGCCCCTCGGGATCCGACGCGGTCCAGGTCAGCTCGACCGCCTTGCGGCTGGGGAACCCCTGCCCCCCGAAGCCGGTGAAGTGCGGCGTGCTCCAGGCGACCTCGCCGTCGGGATCGAACCCGAGGCAGTCGTTCGGCCGATCGCCTATCCGACCGACGCACAGCCGGGTCGAGGGGTCCGTCGGATCCGCGTCCAGACCCGCACCCGGACGGCGTACGTCACGGCCGGCGCCGAGCGTGTGGCTGCGGATGTCGAAGTCCGAGGTCGGCATGACCCGGGCACCGGAGCCGTCGAACAGCGGCAGGTAGTCCGCCGAGCCGCCGAAGGTGGCGACGGCAGCCGCCAGGTAGGCGGCTCCCACCTCACGCTGCTGCTCCGCGCTCAGCCGAGTGGCAGTACCGGGTTCGCACGGGCCCGCGGTGTCTCCGTTGTCGTCGAACGACGGGGCGGCGGAGATGCCCGGGGTCCACTCGGTGTTGAAGAAGTTGTGGTTGGCGCCCATCACCAGGACGGTGCTGTGCAACGCGTCGTCATCGGCCGCGGCGTCGCGCGCCACGTCGGTGAACAGCTGGCCCTGCAGGTCCGACACGTCGCCGTCGCAGAACGGCAGCACCGACACCGTGGGCACGTACGCCGCGGCCTGACGGCCGACGTTCGTGGGCCCGAGCAGCACCTGCCCCACCACCCGGTACGGCGCGTCGAGCGGGATCGTCTCGGCCGCCCGGTTGACACCTTCCCCGCCGCGGCTGTGGCCGATCAGCACCACCCGGTCCAGGTCCGCAGTGACGCCGAGGTCAGCCAGCGCGCTCAGGTCCTCCAGCGCGTCGAGGTGTCGACGGACGAGGGCGGCGCGGGCGTCGGCCCCACCCTCCTCGAGCATGCCGTCCTGCCCGTTGATCCCGTTGGCAGAGACGGAGACGGTGAGGTAGCCCTGGCTGGCCAGGAGCTCCTGGACGTAGGTATAGCCCAGGTGGCTCGGGACCGGAATCGACGGGGACTGGCACGGCCAGTCGTAGGCTCCGCCGTTCTGACCTTCGGGGACGTAGCACCAGTCGTGGCGGCCGTGCAACAGCAGCACGACGGGCCGCGGACCCGGCGCGGTCACCGGCGCGACGACGTGGCCGACCATCTCCAGCTGCCGCATCCGGCCGAACCTGAACGAGGGCAGCTGGTAGTCCGCATCGGCGACGGCGTACGGGCCGGGGACGGTGGGGTCGTCCGGCAGGATCGGCCCGGCCGGCGCCGGGTCGGCGGCGGCGCGCGGCGCGGTCGGTGGCGCGGGCTCGTCGAGCAGCCGTCCCGACAGCTCCACGTCGAGGTCGGCCGGGTCCGGCGGCACCGTCAGCGGATCGGCCAGCCGGAGAGTGCGTCCGTCCGGATCCATCAGCACCGGTCCGAGTGCGACACCGTCGAGCAGGAACTCGGGTCGGGCTCCGCCGACCGGCAGCACCTCTGGTGAGGTCCAGGTGACGCTCGCGCCGCCGTCCGGCGCGGGCTCGATGGTCCACCGGCCGGGGTCCTGGGGCTCCGACGCGGACGGCACTGAGGCAGGCATCGATGCGGTGGCCGGCGATGCAAGACCGGACAGCCCAGCAGTCCCGATCACACCTACCAGGGCAGCGGCCACGCCGTTGCGCCACGAGAACACTGACATCTACGTCTCCTTCGACCAGCGGCGGACGGGGTCACGCTATGCGGCCCCCGACATGGGAGACGCACGAACGCTCCAAGAGGTTGCGACCCGCACCTGCCATGCTGACGAGCATGGACACTGTCGCGATCGTGCTCGTCGTGCTGGTCGCGGCGCTGCACCTCTACTTCCTGGTGCTCGAGATGTTCCTGTGGACCAAGCCGATGGGTCTGAAGACTTTCGGCAACGAGCCGGAGTTCGCCGAGGCGAGCAAGGTGCTGGCGGCCAACCAGGGCCTCTACAACGGGTTCCTGGTTGCCGGCCTGGTCTGGGGCCTGGCGTCCGAGCAGGACGACGTGCAGATCTTCTTCCTCGTCTGCGTCATCGTCGCTGGAATGTACGGCGCCGCCACGGTCAGCGTCCGGATCCTTGCCGTGCAGGCGTTCCCTGCGCTACTCGCTCTGGCCGCGGTCCTGCTCGCTCGCTGACTCGGCGGCGTCCTCGGCCTCGAGCCAGCCCCGGAACGCCTCGAGGTTGTGGGTCGGCTCGCCGCGTAGGCGCCGCCACTCCCACTCCTTGCGGATCGAGGACGCGAAGCCGAGCTCGAGGATCGTGTTGAAGGACTCGTCGGCGTACGACAGCACCGAGCCCAGCAGCCGGTCCAGCTCCTCGGCGGTCACCGATCCCAGCGGCAGCCGCGCGTCGAGGTAGATGTCGCCCAGCGGGTCGACGCCGAACGCCACGGCGTACATCCGCAGGTTGCGCTCGAGCAGCCAGCGGTAGACCTGCTCGTGGTTCTCGTCGGGCTTGCGGCACACGAACGCGTGTACGCCGAGAGCGTGCGGGCCGACGTCGAGACGGACCGCGGTCTGCAGCTTCTTCTCACCCGGCAGCGCGAACGAGAACACGCCGTCAGGGACCTCGTCGTACTCGATCTCGCTGGCGCCGAGGTAGCCGCGGATCGCGTCGGTGGGGCTGGGGGTCACGCCACCGACTCTCGCATGGACGACCGCGCCCGCTCGTAGACCTCGAGGGTTCCGGCGGCCGTGGCGTCCCAGGAGAACTCCTTCGCGTGCTCAACGGCGCCCACGCGGAGCCGGTCGAGCAGATCCTGGTCGTCCACGACCCGTCGCAGCGCGGCCGCCCACGACCCCGCCTCGTGGTCGTCGAGAAGCAGACCGCTCACACCGTCGCGGACCACCGTGGTGAGCCCGCCGACGGCGGCGGCGAGCACCGGGGTGCCGCACGCCTGGGCCTCGACGGCGACCAGGCCGAATGACTCGTTGTAGGAAGGGACGGCGACCAGGGTCGCGGCGGCGTACCACCGGGCCAGCTCGGGCTGGGCGACCGGCGGCACGAACCGCACGACGTCGTCGATACCGAGGTGCTCGGCCAGGCCGGCGAGCGCGGTGGGTCGCTCGAGGCCGGTACCGGACGGGCCACCGACGACCGGCACCACGAGCCGGGAGCGCAGGTGCGGCGCCCGCTCGAGCAGCACGGCGACCGCGCGGAGCAGCACGTCGGGAGCCTTCAGCGGCTGGATCCGGCCGGCGAACATCAGCACCAGCGCGTCCTCCGGGAGCCCGAGCTCGCGGCGTACCGACGACCGGTCGAACGGCCGGAAGGTCGCCAGGTCGACGCCGGGGTGCACCACCTCGACGCGTCCGGGGTGGGCGTTGTAGAGGTTGATCAGCTGCTTGGCCTCGACGTCGGTGTTGGCGATCAGCATGTCGGCGGCCTCGACCACCTGGTCCTCGCCGATGATCCGCGCCTCGGGCTCGGGGCTGTCGTCGGCGGCCAGGGCGTCGTTCTTGACCCGGGCCATCGTGTGCATGCTGTGCACGAGTGGCACGCCCCAGCGATCCCGGGCCAGCGCGCCCACCTGCCCGGACAGCCAGTAGTGGGAGTGCACGGCGTCGTAGTGGCCGACGGGGTGCCCGGCCTCGCTGCGCAGCACCTCGCGGGCGAAGACGCACAGCTGGGCGGGCAGCTCGTGCTTGGTGAGCCCCTCGAACGGCCCGGCATGGATGTGCCGCACCGAGACACCGTCAGCGACCGGGACCATCGGGTCGAGGGCGGAGTTCGTCGCCCGCGTGAAGATGTCGACCTCGATGCCGCGCTTGGCCAGGCGGCGGGCCAGCTCGACGACGTAGACGTTCATCCCGCCCGCATCGCCCACGCCGGGCTGGTCGAGCGGGGAGGTGTGCAGGCTGATCATGGCCAGCCGACGAATGGACTCCACACCACCGCAACCGCGGAAATCGGTCAGTGATTCCCGTGGACTGGGCGGGTGAGGAATGCCACGAGGGCAACCACGACCCCGACGGCCCCGAATATGCCCTCGACGGAGCGGTCCGTGCCGGCGTCCTTCGCGATCTCCAGGACCGACCACACCAGCAGCGGGAACGCCACCGCGACGAACACGCGCAGTGGCGGTGCACTGCTGCTCACCAAGGCGGCTCCGGCGGCGGCGGCCCCGATGCCGAGCAGGGCGAAGCCGGCATACCCCAGCACCTCCTGGTCGGAGAACGCCCGGATGACCCAGCACAGGCCGCCCACCAGCGCGAACGCTGTGGCGACGGATCGCAGGCTCATGAGGAGGCAGTGTGCCAGCGGAAGAGACACCTCGGCCACACTGGGCGGATGACCAGCATGTCGTCCGGTTCCCCGCGAACTGCCGTCGTCACCGGGGCCAGCAGCGGGATCGGAGCCGCCACCGCCCGCAGCCTGGCGGCCGCCGGCTTCCACGTGATCTGCGCGGCCCGCCGCTCCGATCGGGTCGAGGCACTGGCCGCCGAGATCGGGGGTACGCCGGTCACGTGCGACGTGACATCCGACGTCGATGTCACCGCGCTTGCCGCGCTCGTCGGCCCGACGCTCGACGTACTCGTCAACAACGCCGGAGGCGCGTTCGGGTCCACCCCGGTCGCGGAGGCCGACACCGACGACTGGCAGCGGATGTACGACGTGAACGTGATCGGCCCGGTGCGGGTGACGAAGGCCCTGCTCCCCGCTCTCATCGCCTCCGGCGCGGGGGTGATCCTCAACGTCGGCTCGACGGCCGGCCGGATCGCCTACGAGGGCGGGGGCGGTTACACCGCCGCCAAGCACGGCACCCAGGTGGTCACCGAGACCCTGCGGCTCGAGCTCTACGACCAGCCGGTGCGGGTCTGCGAGATCGCGCCGGGGATGGTGAAGACCGATGAGTTCGCACTCGTCCGGTTCGACGGCGACCGGGAGCGGGCCGATCAGGTGTACGCCGGCGTCGCCGAGCCGTTGGTGGCCGAGGACGTCGCCGACGCGATCACCTGGATGGTCACCCGCCCGCCGCACGTGAACATCGACAGCCTGGTGATCAAGCCCCGCGCCCAGGCCGCACAGCACAAGGTGCACCGAGTCACCGAATAGCGCAGTCCCCACGGTGCCCGGTCCCGTGGCAGACTGCCGCCGTGCAGACGATCGGACTGATCGGCGGGATGAGCTGGGAGAGCAGCGCCGCCTACTACCAGGCCCTCAACGTCGGGGTGGAGAAGCGGATCGGCGGGTTCAGCTCGGCGAAGACCGTGATGACCTCGGTCGACTTCGCGGAGGTCACCGCGCTGCAGGACGAGGAACGCTGGGACGACGTCGCGACCATCCTCGCTGACGCCGCGAAGGGCGTCGAGCGAGCCGGCGCCGACTTCCTGATGCTCTGCACGACAACGTTCCACCGGGTCGCCGAGCAGGTCGAGGCGGCCATCGACATCCCGTTGCTGCACCTGGCCGACGTCGTCGCCGACGCCTGCAAGGCGCAGCGGCTGGACACGGTCGCGCTGATCGGTACGACCTTCGCGATGTCCCGGAACTTCTTCACCGACCGGATCGCCAGCCACGGGCTCCAGGTGCACGTCCCCGACGAGCGGCACCACGAGACGATCAACACGATCATCTACGACGAGCTGGTGCACGGGAAGGTGCTCGACAACTCGCGGCGCACGATCGTCGGCCTGATCGAGGAGCTCTGGGACGGCGGCGCCGGCGGTCTGATCCTGGGCTGCACCGAGCTGGAGCTGCTCGTCCACCAGGCCGACTCCGAGCTTCCGGTCTTTCCGTGTACGACCCTGCACGTCGAGGCCGCACTGGACCGCGCGCTCGCCTGACGCCGTACGCCGGCGGGGTGGTCCGGCACGTGGAGCACCCCAATTGGCCCCGAATGGGGTGCCGTGGGTGCCGGACTACCCGCCGACGCCGATTCGTCAGCGGGTGGGCCCGCGGTTGAGAATTGCGCAATGCCCACCCGTTCCGATCTCCGCAACGTCGCCATCGTGGCGCACGTCGACCACGGCAAGACCACCCTCGTCGACGCGATGCTGCGCCAGGCCGGCGCGTTCACCGCGCACCAGGCGGAGAGCCTCACCGATCGCGTGATGGACTCCGGCGACCTGGAGCGGGAGAAGGGCATCACCATCCTCGCCAAGAACACCGCGGTCCACTACGCCGGTCCCGCCGGCGGCGGCCAGCCCATGGTCATCAACATCATCGACACCCCCGGCCACGCTGACTTCGGCGGCGAGGTCGAGCGTGGCCTCTCGATGGTCGACGGCATCGTGCTGCTGGTCGACGCCTCCGAGGGACCGCTCCCTCAGACCCGCTTCGTGCTGCGCAAGGCGCTCAACGCCGACATGCCGGTGATCCTGGTCGTCAACAAGACCGACCGGAGCGACGCCCGGATCGCCGAGGTCGTCGACGAGACCTACGAGCTGTTCATGGACCTGCTCGACGACAGCCACAGCCAGGACGCGCTCGACTTCCCGGTCGTCTATGCCTCCGGCAAGGCCGGGATCGCCAACCTGGCGCAGCCCGCCGACGGCTCGATGCCCGAGGGCAAGGACCTCGAGCCGCTGTTCAAGACCATCCTGGAGACCATCCCCGCTCCGGAGTACGAGGAAGGCGCGCCGCTTCAGGCCCACGTCACCAACCTGGACGCGTCGCAGTTCCTCGGCCGGCTGGCGCTGATCCGGGTCAAGCAGGGCGTGCTGCGCAAGGGCCAGCAGGTCGCCTGGATCCGTCGCGACGGCACGGTCAAGAACGTGAAGATCACCGAGCTGCTGGTCACCGAGGGGCTGGAGCGCAAGCCCGGCGAGTCCGCCGGTCCCGGGGACATCTGCGCGGTGGCCGGGATCCCCGAGATCACTATCGGCGAGACCCTCGCCGACCCGGAGAACCCGATCGCGCTGCCACTGATCCACGTCGACGAGCCGGCGATCTCGATGACGATCGGCACCAACACCTCGCCGCTGGTCGGTCGGCTCAAGGGCTCGAAGGTCACCGCCCGGTTGGTCAAGGACCGCCTCGACAGCGAGCTGGTCGGCAACGTCTCGCTCCGGGTGCTGCCCACCGAGCGGCCGGACACCTGGGAGGTCCAGGGCCGCGGCGAGCTTGCGCTGGCGATCCTGGTCGAGCAGATGCGCCGCGAGGGTTTCGAGCTCACCGTCGGCAAGCCGCAGGTGGTCACCCGCGAGGTCGACGGAAAGGTCCACGAGCCGGTCGAGCGCCTGACGATCGACGCGCCCGAGGAGCACCTCGGCACGATCACCGAGCTTCTCGCGATCCGCAAGGGCCGGATGGAGCAGATGACCAACCACGGCACCGGCTGGGTGCGGATGGAGTTCCTGGTACCGGCGCGCGGGCTGATCGGCTTCCGCACCGACTTCCTCACCGAGACCCGCGGCACCGGCATCGCGCACCACGTGTTCGAGGGCTATGAGCCCTGGGCCGGGGAGATCCGGTCGCGCAACTCCGGCTCGCTCGTCGCCGACCGCAAGGGCGCCGCCACGGCGTACGCGATGACCAGCCTGCAGGAGCGCGGCGTGCTGTTCGTCGAACCCGCGACCGAGGTCTACGAGGGAATGATCATCGGCGAGAACTCCCGCGCCGACGACATGGACGTCAACATCACCAAGGAGAAGCAGCAGACCAACATCCGCTCCGCCACCTCCGACAACTTCGAGAAGCTGATCCCGCCGCGCAAGCTGTCGCTGGAGCAGTGCCTGGAGTTCTGCCGCGAGGACGAGTGCGTGGAGGTCACGCCGGACTCGGTGCGGATCCGCAAGGTCGCCCTCGACCAGAACGAGCGCGCCAAGATGGCGGCCAGGGCGCGCAAGGCGCGCTGAGAAGCATGCCTCGGCAGCCAGAATGCCGTGCCATACTTCGCGGGTGCCGCCGAGGAACATGCTGAGCCAGTTAGCCCGCAAGGCACACGCAGCCCGCCGAGGAAAGTCGTGGCACCTTGCGCCCGGACAGATGGCGCCGGAGCTCGAGATACACGCGCGGCGCCTGCCCCGCCTCTTCTTCGACCGTGGCGCCGAGGCCGTTACCCGTCGGTCGATGGGACGGGACAAGGCGTGGCTGACCAAGGATGCGATCGTGCTCCTGAGCCAGCTGCTCAAGGACACCGATCACGTCCTGGAGTTCGGCGCGGGACGGAGCACCACGTGGTTCGCGGGCATGGTTGACCACGTGACATCCGTCGAGGACTCCAGCGAATGGGCTGAGTTCGTGCGTGTCGGCGCAGCCCAGCAGGGATTCACCAACATCGACATTCACGTCGTCGCAGCAACCACCAACGGCATCGACAGCCCGGAGCATCGAGACGCCTACGTCAACGTGGCCGGCCATCTCGAGCCCGAATCTCTGGGTATGGTGCTCGTCGACGGCCACTATCGGGACGCGTGCGCTCTCCGTGGCGTGGACCTCGTGCACAGCGGCGGCCTCCTGGTGCTCGACAACGCCGAGACCTACCTGCCCAGCTCAACCCGGTCGCCATGGGGGATCCCCGCTCCGGCGACAGTCGGGTGGGCGGAGTTCCTCGAGAAGGTGGCTGCCTGGCGCTGCATCTGGACGACGAACGGGGTGTGGGACACAGTGATCTGGATCAAGCCGTAGCAGGCAGCACCTAGGGCACCGAGGAGAAGCAGCAGACCAATATCCGGTCCGCCACCTCCGACAACCTCGAGAAGCTGATCCCGCCGCGCAAGCTGTCGCTGGAGCAGTGCCTGGAGTTCTGCCGCGAGGACGAGTGCGTGGAGGTCATGCCGGACTCGGTACGGATCCGCAAGGTCGCCCTCGACCAGAACGAGCGCGCCAAGATGGCGGCCAGGGCGCGCTAGGCCCGCTTGGCCTCTTCAGCGGGCACGGTGTGCCGCAGCGGGCAGACCTCATCGCCCGAGCTGCACGTGGCTCGATCGCAGAGCCGGCAGGTCCGCAGCGCCGGGACGTACTCCCGAGCGAGCGAGCCCACGACGCGGCTCAGAAGACTCTCGAACTCCGTCCGGTCGGCCTCTCCCAAGGAGTCGACCGCCTCGGCGAGCGTCGCGTCCCGTTCGCGGAGCAGGACCTGAGCCCGTTTGCCGCCGGCCGAGGTCAGCTTCAGCCGGCGCTGCCGCGCGTCGGTGCCGGTCGACCGGCTGACCCAGCCCCGCTCCACCAACCGGTCGACGAGCCGGGTCACTCCCGAGCTGGTCAGGCCGAGGACCTCGCCGAGCCACGACACGGCGACATCAGGGTGGGAATGCAGGGTGACCAGGGCGGCCTGTTCCGAGGTGGACATCCCGTGGCCGGCGCCGACCGCCCGCAGGCGGTCGCTCATCGTCAGGGAAAGTGCTCCGAGAAGGTTCTCCATGCGTGCCATGGCTTCATGCTAATTTACCTGACTGACGCAGGCAATTGATTTGCTGCCATACTTCCGTCGTGCTCCTCGATCTCCAGCTCGATGCCCGCCCCGACGCCGCCGCGGATCGCGCCCAACGCCTCGTAGCAGCCGGCGCGGCGGGGCTGTTCACCTTCGAGGGACCGCACGACGTGTTCCTGCCGCTGGCCGCGGCGGCCGGCGCGGTCGAGGCAGACCTGATGACCAACGTGGCGATCGCGATGCCACGAAGCCCGCTGCACCTCGCACACGCCGCCTGGGATCTGCAGCTGATGTCGAAGGGGCGGTTCCGGCTGGGCCTCGGCTCGCAGATCCGCGTGCACATCGAGAAGCGGTACGGCGGCACCTGGAGCCCGCCCGCCGCCCGGATGCGGGAGATCGTGCTCGCCGTGAAGGCGATCCTGCAGTCCTGGCAGCACGGCACCCGCCTGGACTTCCGGGGTGAGCACACCCAGCACACCCTGATGCCGCCCACGTTCGTCCCCGGCCCGAACCCTTACGGCGCGCCACCGGTGCTGCTCGGCGCGCTCGGGCCGGTGATGACGCGCACCGCCGCGGAGGTGGCCGACGGGCTGCTGGTGATGCCGTTCCACAGCCATCGGCACTTCCAGGAGCGGACGTTGCCCGCCGTTGCGGAAGGCCTCGAGCGCGCCGGCCGGTCCGCGATCCCGATCTACCCGCAGGCGATCTGCGCGATGGGCGACACCCCCGAGGTCCTGGCCGCGGCGGCCACTGGAGTCCGCGCACTGCTGGCTTTCTACGGCTCGACGCCGGCGTACCTCCCGGTGCTCGAGGTCGAGGGTTGGGGCGATCTCCAACCGGAGCTGAACGCCCTGTCCAAGACCGGCGACATCGCCGCGATGATCGACCTCGTCGACGACGACATGCTGGCCACTCTCGCGGTCGCGGGCACGCCCGAGGAGTGCGCCGCCGAGATCCAGCGTCGGTTCGGCGACGTGGCCGATCGAATCTGCGCGTACTTCCCGGGCTCGGACCCGCCGGCAGCCGAGATCGGACGACTTGCCGCAGCCCTCAGGCCGTGAGCCGCTCGCCGGTCACGGTGTCGAACACGTGCACGTTCTCCGGCCGAGCGGTCAGGTGCACGACTTGTCCGCGCTCGAGTCCACCGCGGCCCGGGACCCGGGCGATGACCTGCCGGATCACGCCGCCCTGCAGGTCGGGCGACGCGTCCTGCGGGGTGCCGTACAGGTAGGAGTCGGCGCCGAGCTCCTCGACCACGGCGACCTTGACCGGATAGCCGGAGCCGTCGTCGGAGAACTCCCAGGACTCGGGCCGGACACCGAGCGTGATCTTGCCGCTCGACGCCGCTGCGGCCGACCGGTCGATGCGGAACTCGTATCCGTCGACCTCGGCGGTGCCGTCGCCCGGCGTGGTGGCTTCGAGCAGGTTCATCGCAGGCGAGCCGATGAAGCCGGCGACGAACAGGTTGGCGGGCTTGTCGTAGAGCGCGAGGGGGGTGTCGACCTGCAGCAGCTCGCCGGCGTTCATCACGGCGACCCGGTCGCCCATGGTCATCGCCTCGACCTGGTCGTGGGTGACATAGACCGTGGTCACTCCGAGTCGCTGCTGCAGGGCCGCGATCTGGGTGCGGGTGGCGACCCGCAGCTTGGCGTCGAGGTTCGACAGCGGCTCGTCCATGCAGAAGACCTGGGGCTGCCGCACGATCGCTCGCCCCATCGCCACTCGCTGGCGCTGACCACCCGAGAGGGCCTTCGGCTTGCGGTCGAGGAGCTCGGTGAGGTCCAGGATCACGGCAGCGTCCTGCACTCGTTGCTGCCGCTCGGCCTTCGGCATCTTTGCCATCCGGAGCGCGAACGCCATGTTCTCCCCGACCGTCATGTGCGGGTAGAGCGCGTAGTTCTGGAACACCATCGCGATGTCGCGGTCCTTGGGCGGCAGCCTGGTCACGTCGCGGTCGTCGATCCGGATCGAGCCCGAGTCGACCTCCTCCAGGCCCGCGAGCATCCGGAGCGACGTCGACTTGCCGCAGCCGGACGGACCGACCAGGACCATGAACTCGCCGTCGCCGATCGCCAGGTCGAGGTCCTTCACCGCCGGCTCGGAGGCCCCTAGATAGGTGCGCTCGGCATGGTCGTAGGTCACCACCGCCATCTGGCTCGTCCCTTCGGTTGTCGAGGTGGACGCCACCGTAGTGGTCGCTGCTCGACAACTTCGAGCGGGCCTACGGCCATGGCCAGCGATTCGGGATCGTGTACGTCGACTACGCCACCCAGCACCGGATCCCCAAGACCAGCACGCAGTTCGATGCCGCCGTCGCGTCGACCGGGGTGCTCCCCGGCACTCGATGGCGCTGGTGGTGCCCGAGCACGACGACGTCGCGGTCGTGGGATACGACGACCCGTGCGTCGCCGAGCGGACCAACCCGCGCGAGCGCCTGACCCACGCGGGGTCAGATCACACTGGCCCTCTCCGTTCGCTCGTTGACCAACCAAGCCGCGAGCCCGCCGCCGATCGCGCCGAACAGGTGACCCTGCCAGGAGATGCCGGGCTCACTCGGCAGCACACCGAGCAGCAGCCCGCCGTACATGAAGAACAGCACCATCCCGAGGATGATCTCGCCGACCTTGCGGGTGAAGATGCCCCGCACCATGAGGTAGACCAGCCACCCGAAGATGAGCACGGACGCGCCCAGGTGCACGGAGTTCGACGGCGCGATGATCCAGACCCCCAGGCCGCCGACGACCCAGACGACGGCGGTCGCCTCCAGGCCACGGACGATGCCGGAGACCAGCACCAGGAAGCCGAGGACCAGCGCCGGGACCGTGTTCGCCGAGAGGTGGCCCCAGCCGCCGTGCAGTACCGGCGCGAAGAGAATGCCCAGCAGCCCCTCGGCCTCGCGCGGCTGGACGCCGTACTGGTCGAGCTCGTGGTTCATCGAGGCGTCGATGATCTCGATCACCCAGAGCAGTACGACGAAGCCGCCGCTCGCCACCGCGGCCTGCACCCAGGTAGACGGCCGGTCGACCTCGCGATATCCGCTCATGACACCAATTGTGCGACCGCAGCCAACTGGGCGGGGTCGGAGCTCGTTGGCACCAGGTGCACCTCGTCGGCGCCAGCCCCCGCCATCGCGTCGAGCACCTCGCCCAGCTGCGCGGCGGAGCCGGCGAATCCGGTGGTCGGGGCCATCGCGTCGACCAGGCTCGTCGGGAGCCAGCTCATGTAGTGGCGCAGATGCAGGTGCACCTGGGCCCGGGCGACATCGGCGTCGTCATGGAGCGCGAACCAGAACGACGTGGCCAGTCGCGGCGCCGGTCGACCCGCGTCTGCCCAGGCCTCGCGAGCCATCGCGAACTGCTCGGCCGCCGCGGCGGCGTCCAGGTCGAGCGTGAACCCGGCCAGTCCGTCGGCCCAGTCGGCCGCGGCCCGGATCGTCCGGGGACCCATGCTCCCGACGAGCAGCTCAGGCCCGCCCTCCTGGACCGGCGGGGGGCCTACCGGACCGACCTCGTCGGAAACCGGCTTGCCCGACCACACCCGGCGCATCACCGCCACCCGCTCAGCGAGACCCGCGATGGTCTGGCTGGACGAGTCGGCCCCGACCGCGCGGTAGTCCTCGTCGCGACCGCCCACGCCCAGACCGACGCTGAGCCGGCCCTCGCTGAGCAGGTCGGCGGTCGCGAGCGACTTGGCCAGCAGCACCGGGTGATGCAGCTGGGGCACGACCACCGTGGTGACCAGCCGCACCCGATCGGTCCAGGCGGCGACCGCCCCGAGCAGGGTCATCGTCTCGGGGTTGTCGAACGCCATCCGCTCGCCGAAGCACAGCGCGGAGAACGGGCCGTCGTCGACGGTGCGGGACCAGGTCTCGAGCGTCGCCGCATCGAGCCCCGGCTCCATCACCGGCAGCGTCATCCCCACCTGCATCATGGTTACCGGGTCTCGATACGGCGGTCGCGACCTCGTCCGTCGGTCGCGCACCTACTCGACCTGCGTGACTTGTCCGAGGCCACTCGTTCCTCGCGGCCTCGGGTCACTTGATCTTGAACGCCTTGTCGTTGACGTCGAAGAAGTAGTTGCCGACAGCCTGGATCCTGATCCGCGCGTTGGTGGTCCTCTTGCGCGGGAACCGGACACTCACCTTGCCGTCGTTGGCGGTCTTCCTCTTCAGGGTCTTCCAGCTGTTGCCGCCGTCGGTGGACAACAGGATCTTGACGTTCTTGGCCAGCTTCTTGGTGCCGTTGACCTTCCACTCGATGACCTCGGACCTGCCGCCCTTGACGCTGCCGCCCTTGGCGAACGACTTGACCAGGAACGGACCGGCCTTCGGGTCGATCTTGAGCGTCATCTCGTCGAACCCGAGACCACCGCCGGTAGCGAACCCGTCGCGGGCCGTCAGGCGGAAGTGCATCGCCTTGCCTTCACCCGGCGTGCCCCTGTACCCCGCGATCGGCAGGAACTCCGAGTAGCAGTCGACGAGCCTGAACGGCACCGGCTCGTCACCGTTCTCCGGGGTGAACTCCGGGCACTTGCCGGTCTTGGCGTTGGTGTTGCCCTTCAGGACCTGCGCCAGGTCGGGGAACGTGCGGGTGCCGTTCCTGGTCGCGAGGTTCTGCCCCGGCGAGGGCGACTGAAGGGTGCCCTCGTCGGTCACGTGGGCAATCTCGCCGAACACCCGGAACAGCGGGCCGAACACCTTGGCGCTGCTGACCAGGTCGATCGCCTCCGGTCCGTGGTCGACCTGCTCCCAGAGCAGGGTGGGCTTGCCACCATCGGCGTCCTTGCCGGAGCCCTTGAGCGTGAACGGCGTCCGGATCGGGAGCGTCTTGTTGGCTGGCGCCTTCGCCGTCGGCGCCGTGTTGCCGGTCGGGATCTGCTCGTTGCCGTCGTTCTTGGCTTCGCCGCCCTGCGCGGTCTCACCGACGAAGCCGGTCGCGTCGCCGGTGGCGGCGACGGTGATCGCTGGCTCGTCCTCCGCCTCGACGCCGTCGGGCAGCTGCGGGTCCTCCGGGTTGGGCGACGGCGCGAAGATCACCTGGAAGCCGGTGGTGTCGATCGCCTCGACGGGAGCGGGGTACTCCGCGTGGTGGCCGAACGGGTCGTAGCCCCACTGCGCGACCGTCACGTCCTGCCCGGTCAGCGCCTCGACGGCGGTTTCGACGCTCTCCGCGTCGTAGTCCTCGAAGGCGATCTGCTGGGGAGGGCCCCCGAACGACAGCATGAGCTTCTCGCCCGTCTCGTCGAAGTCGCGCAGGGACACTGTCTGGACCTCGATGGTCGGCAGCGTGGGGTTGTTCGTGTAGGCGTTGACCTCGTCGACGGTCGCCGCCGAGAAGTACGGGTCGCTGTGCGGCTGCAGGTTGTCGGGCCCGCAGATGCCGGCGTACGCCATCACCGTCACGCCCGAGCCCGGCTCGATGCCGGTGGGGTCGTTGCTGCTGCCGCCGCACGCGAAGTAGGTGTGGTTGCCGGCGTACTGGTGGCCGAACTCGTGAGCCACGTAGTCGATGGCGTAGAAGTCGCCGATGGGGTCGGGGAGGCCGGTGCAGCCGCCACCCTTGTAGTCCCAGCCGACGACGCCGAGGTAGGCGATGCCGCCACCGTTCTTGCCGAGGCCGATGTGGCCGATGTCGTAATTGGAGGCGCCGACCATCTGGCCGAGCACGATCCGGTTGCGGCCGAGGGTGCCGACGTCGCAATAGTCGATGTGGCCGGTGAACTCGGGATCGCCGGGCTCCGCGTCGAAGCAGGGGTGCGAGCCGCAGGCCCCGTTGGGGCCGGTGGCCTCCGCCTCGGTCTCGAGGCTGAGGTCGTCGGTCTCGTCGATCAGGATCATCTTGATCGCGAGGTCGTCGTTGTAGATCTGGTTGACCCGGTTGATCAGGGTGACCTTCGCCGCGACCACGCTGTCGGCATTGCTGTCGAAGTACTCGAAGTAGCTCGGGTCGGTCAGGAACGCCAGCCGGTACACCTTCTGGGTCACCGGCCCGCCGCCCGCGGTGTCCTTCATCTGCTTCGTGGCCTCGTGGTGCACCTCGGGCGCCTCACGCTCGACGAACTCCTCCTCGGCCCGCGGCATCGCGCCGCCGTAGTAGCTGAGGTGGACGGCCGTGCCCGGCTTGTTGTACGCCGGGTCGACGTACCAGGCACCCTGGCCGTTGGGGCCGCGGACCGCGGCGTGCAGGCCGAGCGGAGTCAGGTCGAGCGCGATCGTGGTGCCGCGGTGGTCGAGCGAGCGGCCGGCGTACGTCGTGATGTCCGGGTGCGCGGCCGCGAGCTTGCGCTCCATCGTGCGGGTCTGGTGGATCGAGAACCGCTCCGTCGAGCCGCTGGGCGTTGGCACCTCGAACACGAATTCGCTGCGGTCAGCCGCGCGGGGCGCGCCGCTGAGCAGGGACCGGGCCTGGGCGAGGTCGACCCGCACCGCGTGGAAGCGGTCCGGTGCGACGCGCGATTCACCTGAAGGCTTGAAGCTCGTGGCCGGGCGGTAGAGCGAGTCGTCGGCGACGGCACCGCTGGTGCTGCCGCCGAAGGCGGGCAGAACGGCGGCGGCCAGTGCGGCGGCAGCGACGAGTCGGACGGTTCGCGACATGGGGGCTCCAACGGAAGACGATGAGGGGTGGGAGCACCCTAGGCGGACGCGGTCGTTGTGCCTAGAGGCCTGTCAGAGCACCCATCGTTCCAGCAGCGTGCCGTCGTTCTCGAGCAGTGCGTGGAGCCGCAGCCCAATGTCGATCGGCGGGCCGCCGGTGATCCTGAGGTGCTGCGCGGCGATCAGCCGCGGCACCGTGGTGAGGCAGAGCTCGTCGACGACGCCGTCGGCGAGCAGGTCTCGGGCCAGGTGCGGTCCGCCCTCGCAGAGCAGGTCGCGGAAGCCGCGCGCCACCAGGTCGCGCCGCAGCATCGGGAGGTCCGGGCTGGACTCGCCCAGGACCAGCACGTTGTCATCGCCGAGCAGCGACCTGGTCTCCTCGAGATGCGGTGCGCTGTCGCAGGTGGCCATCAGCAGATCACCGAGGCGCTCGCGCAGCGTCGGCGGCACCTCGCCCGAGCGCGACACCACGACCATCGGCTTCGGGTTGGGCCGGTAGCCCTCTGCCCGGGCGGTCCCCGCGCCGACGATCACGACGTCCGCGACGTCGCGCAGCATGTGGAAGACCCGCTTGTCGGCGGGATTGTTGATGCTCTCGCTGAGGCCGTCCGGACCCTGCGCGGCGCCGTCGACCGTGGCCACGAAGTTCAGCCGGAACCACGGCACGCGGAGCGGTCCGTAGTGCGCGCGCAGCGCCTCGTCGTCGAGCTCGGACAGCTGCGGGAGTGAGGTCACGGTCCCCATGGTGCCCAATAGGGCAGCCCTAGACTCGTGAGGTGCTCTCCCTCCGCGATCTCGCTGCGCTGCACGCGATGTACGCGCAGGAGTCGGCGGCGCCCGTCGCGCCGGCTCGGCTCGGCGATGTGCTGGTCGGCGATGACGACCCGGTGATCATGGGCACCCTGAACCTGTCCCGCGACTCGACGTACCGCGAGAGCGTGGCGGTCTCCACCCGCTCGGCGATCCGCAAGGCGCGGGTCCAGATCGCCCAGGGCGCGAGCATCGTCGACGTCGGCGCGGAGTCCAGCACCGCCCGCGCCGCCCGGGTCCGCGCGGACGAGCAGATCGCTCGACTGCTGCCGGTGATCACGGAGATCGCCGTCGAGACCGTGGTCTCGGTCGAGACCTACGAGCCGCAGGTCGTGGAGGCCTGCCTGAAGTCCGGCGCACGGGTCCTCAACATGACCGGCCGGGAGCACGAGACGGAGATGCTCGAGCTCGCGGCGGAGTACGACGCCGCCGTCGTCATGTGCTTCGTCGAGCTCGCCAACGTGCGCGAGCTGGGTCGCGTCGACCTGGGCGCCGACCCGATCCCGGCGCTGGTCGACCACTTCGGTGCACGGCTCGAGGCCGCCCGGCAGCTAGGCGCCACCAACGTCGTGATCGACCCCGGCATGGGCTTCTACTACGACAACCTGACCGACCCGATGACCCGGGCCCGGCACCAGGCGAAAGTGCTCGCGCACTCCTTCCGGCTCCGCACTCTGGGCGTGCCGGTGTGCAACGCGCTGCCGCACGCGTTCGACCTGTTCGAGGAGGAGTTCCGGACGGCGGAGGGCTTCTTCGCGGTGCTGGCCGCGCTCGGGGGCACTCACCTGTTCCGCACCCACGAGGTCGCGCACGTGCGCGCCGTACTCACCTCGATGGCGGAGCTCTCCACCTGATCCTCTAGCCGAGGTGGCCGCGGACGCTCGCGTGCCCGGCCAGCAGGTTGCGCGCGATGGTCCGGCGCTGGATCTCGTCGGTGCCCTCGTAGATCCGCAGCACCCGGAGCTCGCGGTACCACCGCTCGACCGGCAGCTCGCGGGTGTAGCCCATGCCGCCGTGGATCTGCAGCACCCGGTCGACGATCTCGTTGGCCTTCACGCCGCCGTAGAGCTTGGCCATTGACTGCGCCTGGCGCGAGTCGTTGCCCTGGTCGACCAGCCAGGCGGCGTTCAGCACCAACCAGCGCAGCGCCTCGATCTCTACCGCGGAATCGGCGATCATCCACTGGATCGCCTGCCGCTCCGCGATCGGGGCACCGAACGTGACCCGGTTGCGGGCGTGCTCCATCCCCATCTCGACCAGCCGCTCGCACGCCCCGAGCGCGCGTGCGGGCAGCAGGTAGCGGCCCTTGCCGATCCACTTCATCGCGAGCTCGAAGCCGCGGCCCTCCTCACCGAGGATCGCGGAGTGCGGCACCCGCACGTCCTCGAACGAGAGCGATGCCGGGCCCCACTGACCCATCGTCGGGATCTCGGCCGACGTCCATCCGGTCTTGCGGTCGGCGAGAAAGCAGGTGACGCCACCATTCGCGCCCTTCTCCTTGTCGGTGACCGCGAAGACCATGGTGAAGTCGGCGATGTCGCCGCCGGTGATGAACGTCTTCTCGCCGTTGATCACCCATTCGTCCCCGTCGCGCACAGCAGTGGTGCGCAGGTTGCGCGCATCGGAACCGGCACCGGGCTCGGTGATCGCGAAGCAGCTGATCTTCTCTCCCTCGATCGTGGGCTTGAGGTACGCCGCCTTCTGCTCCTCGTTGGCGTGGAACAGGATGTTGTCGGCGTCGCCGCCGAACTTGAACTGCACGAACGACCGGCCGAGCTCGGCCTCGATCAGCGCGGCCATCACCGCGCCGAGGCCCATGCCGTCGTACTCCTCGGGCGTCTGGACGCCGAAGAACCCGGACTCGCGCGCCTTGGCCTGGAGACCGCGGAGCTCCTCGATCGTCAGGCCGCGCTCGTTGCGGCGCTCGCGCTCCAGCACGGTCTGCTCGAGCGGGATGATCTCCTTGGTGACGAACGTGCGGACCCAGTCCCGGATCTCACGCTCCTCCGGGCTCAGGCTGAGGTCCATGCCGGCGAGGTTACCGGTGCAGCAACGCCCGGATCCGCGCGATCGTGTCGTCGGACGCGGCGGCCGCGCCCTCACTCATCGGGCCCATGTGCTGGAAGTCGTGCACCATGGCGTCGTACCGCACCGCGACGACGGGTACGCCGCACTCCTCGAGCCTGGTCGCGTAGGCCGCGCCCTCGTCGCGCAGCGGGTCGAACTCGGTGGTGACGACGAGTGCTGGGGGCGTCGCCTTCGCCTCGCCGAGCAACACGGAGAGCCTCGGGTCGTCGAGGTCGTCGACCGCGCCGGCGTACGTCGCTGCGAACCACTCGCAGGTCGCCCACTCCAAGTAGTAGCCCGCGGCGTTCTCGATCCTCGACGGGTAGTCGCCCAACGCATGGGTCGGTAGGCAGATCAGTACCTGGGCGTCGAGCAGGTCGGGCAGCGTCTGGGCGGCCACGGCCGCCAGGTTGCCGCCCGCGCTGTCGCCACCCACGGCGAGCACCTCGCCGCCGCCCAGCTCGCTCTTGTTGTCGGCCGCCCACCGCACCGCGGCGACCGCGTCGTCCGCCGCCGCAGGGAAGGGGTGCTCGGGCGCCAGCCGGTAGTCGACCGACAGCACGGCGGTCTCGGCGTCCCGACAGATCCGCCGACACCACTGATCCGTGGTGTCGAGGTCGCCGATCACCCAGCCGCCGCCGTGGAAGTAGACGAACGTCGGCCACGGTCCGCTGCCCTCGGGCAGGTACCGCCGCGCGGGCACGCCACCGGCGCTCAGGTCCTCGACCTTCCCGACCTGGACCAGCGTCTCGGGCGTCACCCAGTCGAACGTCAGCACGCGGTACGACGCCCGGGCCTCCTCCGGGGTGGTCTCGTGGATCGGCGGGTATCCGGAGTCCGCGATCATCTCGAGCAGGGCGGCGACGCCGGGATCCAGAGGCATGCGCGCGAATCTAAGGCGGAGGACGCTGTCCAAGCCACGCAATTGCGGGGTTTGGACAGGTTTCACGGATTCCAACCTGCACGACGGCCGCAATTGCATGGAAAACGACAGACCTGAGCCCTACTTCAAGAACCGGTGGGCCGCTGCCGCAAGCGCGCGGGCGTAGACGAGGCGGCCGTGACGCGAGGTCATCCTGCGGGCGTCCGCGCGGCTGCGCATGTTGCCGAGCTCGACCATCACGGTGGGGATGTCCGAGAGGTTGAGGGTGGCCAGGTCCGCGCGGATGTCGAGACCGTCGCCGCCGGCGATGTACTTCGCCACCGGGATCTTGAAGGACCGCAACCGAGCACGGACCACCTTCGCGAACGCCTGCGAGGGCTTGAAGATGTCGCCGGTCCACGGCTTCCGGTTGGGGGGTGCGATCACGTGGAAGCCGGGCCCGCCGCCGTAGTTGCCGTCACCGTGGATGCTGATCTTGAGGTCGGCGCCGGCCTTGTTGCCCGCCCGGCCACGCTTGTCGACGCACGGTCCCCAGTGCCGTCGACTGTTGATCTCGCGGGTGAGGATGACGCGGGCACCGCGGCTCTCGAGCCGGTCGCGCAGGAGCAGTGCCACGTTCCAGGCGAACGTCGCCTCCGGGAAACCACCGTTGGTGGAGGTGCCCGTCGTGTTGCAGGGCTTCTTGAACCCGCCGGCCGGGACCAGCCGGTTGATCTTGCGGGGGAAGTTGGAGTTGCCGAGCTGGTGGCCGGGGTCGATCACGATCGTCCGTCCGCTCAACGGCCCGCGGGCCTGGTCGGGCGGCACCCGTTCGGCGGACGCGGGCGCAGCCCCCCCGATGACGAGGGCGGCAACCACGAAAACCCCCAGCAGAGACCTCATTCGTACCCCAGGATCTCCTGACGCTTGTCGCCCCAGGCCAGGGCGGACGTGATCGCGTCGTCGATGGTGAGCTCGGTGCGCCAGTCGAGCAGCTCGGCCGAGCGGTCGACGTTGGCGTAGGAGCCGACGTTGTCACCGGGGCGCGGCGGCGCCTCGGAGAGCGGCACCTTGCTCCCGGAGACCCGTTCGAACGCCGCCACCAGCTCGCGCACGGTCACGCCGGCACCTGTCCCGACGTTGATGACCGTGCTCGGCGCCCCGACCGCGGCCAGCACGTCGTCAAACCGCTCGACCGCGCGCACGTGCGCCCGCGCCAGGTCCCAGACGTGGATGTAGTCGCGGATGCCGGTGCCGTCGCGGGTCGGGTGCTCGGTCCCGGTGATCGTGAAGGTGTCCTTGATCCCGCGCGCCGCCATCACCAGCTGGCCGAGCACGTGGGTGGGCTCGCGCACGTAGATGCCGGACTCGAGCTCGGGGTCGGAGCCGATGGGGTTGAAGTAGCGCAGCACGATCCCCCGCAGGTCGGTGGCTCCCGCCATGTCCTGCAGGGCCTGCTCCATCATCCGCTTGGTCCAGGCGTACGGCGACGTGGGCTCGAGCGGGTCGGACTCGTCGACCTCGAAGCCCTCCTTGGTGGCGTAGAGCGAGGCGGAGCTGGAGAACAGCACCCGGCTCAGACCGAGGTTGTTGAGCTCGTCGAACATCTCGAGGGACTTGGCGACGTTGTCGCGGTAGTACTCGTAGGGCAGCTCCACCGACTCCGGCACCACGATCCGCGCCGCCATGTGGATGGTCGCGTCGATATCGGGGTGCTCCTCGGCGATCCGCTGCAGCAGGGCACGGTCCGCGATGTCGCCCTCGTAGAAGATCCGGTCGCGCACGAATACCTTCGGCCCGCTCAGCAGCGAGTCGAGGATGACAGGGGTGTGTCCCGCCTGCTCCAGCGCCTTCGCCGTGATCGAACCGATGTACCCGGCACCGCCGGTGACCAGAACCTTCATGGGCGCCAGCCTACGGACCAGGGAGTGCGACCGATAAATCCGAGCAATTGGGTCTGTACGTCGGCATCGGCCGGCACCTCGACCTTCGGGCCGTACTGGCCGCTGGCCCGCAGCACGTCGTCCATCGGCTCCATGCCGGCCAGCAGCTCGGCGCACTTCTCGGCGTCCAGCGTCTCGTCCTGGCCGGTGGCCCGGGCCAGGTCCCAGGTATGCATGAACACGTCGGAGGTGTAGAACCGGTCGACCGCCTGGTCGAGCGGCACCTCGCCGAGGTGCTCGTTGGTGAGCACCTTGGCCGAGGTGGCCGGGTCATCGAGCAACTGCTGTACGGCGTCCGAGTGCACCTGCCAGGCGGCCACCGGGTCGTCGTCGACCGAGGGGCCCCGATCCAGCCGCACCCCCGCGCCGGCCTCGAGGAACGACGGGAACCACTCGACGAGGTGCCGGACCACGTCGCGGGCGAGCCAGCCGTCGACGGGCGCGGGCGCGTCCCAGTCCGTCGTACCGACGACGCGATCGGTGAAGACTCCGGCGAAGCGTCGGTGCTCCTCCGCCGGGCTCATGCCACGCCTCCGGCCAGCATCTCGTCGAGCTTCTCGTAGCCCTCGTTGATGCCGACCTCCATGCCGCTGGCCAGCATCGCGGCCTGGGCCTGCATGGAGTCGACGACCGAGACGATGACGATCCGGCAGCGCCCACCCTCGAGCGGCTCGAAACTCAGCGTCTCCAGGGAGACGGCGTCAGGCATGCCGTCGTACGCGAAGGTCTGCACCATGCGCTCGCCGGGCCGGGCCTCGTGGAAGGAACCGTAGAAGCGAGCCACCTCCTCGCCGTCCCGCGTCGCGGTGTAGCGGTAGGCGCCGCCGGTGCGGCAGTCCCAGGTCTCGATGTCCATGTCGATCGACCGGGGTCCCATCCACTGCCGGACCAGGTCCGGCTCGGCCCAGGCGCGGTAGACGCGCTCGGGCGGGGCGTCGAACTCCCGGGTGATCGTCACCTTCGGGAGGTCCAGGTCGGCCACGATCTCGGCCTCTTTCATGCTTCTTCTCCTTCGTCGTCCATGCGCGCCAGCAGCGCGTCGAGCCGTTGGAACCGCTCCTCCGCCTCCTGCTGGTAGCGCGCGATCCACGTGGTCATCAGGTCGAACACCTCCGCCTCGAGGTGCACCGGGCGCCGTTGGGCGTCCCGCGATCGGCTCACCAGCCCGGCGTCCTCGAGCACCTTCAGGTGCTTGGAGACCGCCTGCAGGCTGACGTCGTACGGCGCAGCGAGCTCGCCGACGGTGGCGTCGGCGGTGGCCAGGCGGGCCACCATGTCGCGCCTGGTGGGGTCCGCGAGGGCCTGGAAAACCCTGGACAGCTGGTCTGTCACGCCACCACTCCTTATTCAACCGATTGGTTGAGTCTAGACCGGTCGCGCATCTTGGTCAACCGTTCGGTTGAGGAGGCCATGAACTCGACAGAGCCTGGTCTAGACAGTCGTTAGGGATGGGTCCTAGCCCGCCCGGGCGTCCGTCACCTATCCGCTGAAGCCTCGTTGAGGCGTCATAGGGACAGAGGGGTCAGGGGTGGTGTCGGGATGACGATCCTCACCGAGCGACGGATCGCGATGCTCACGGGTGCGCCCTCGCTCCCGCTGAGGGCACTCCCACTGACGACGTTCCTCCTCGATCTCGTGATCATCTTCACCGCAACGGTGCTCGCGGCCCTCGGGCGCCAGAAGCTCGACGTGTTCCACCCGGGCCCCACCGTCGCCGAACAGATCGGCTGGCTGTGGCCGGTGCTGGTCGTCGCCTGGCTGGTCGCCATCGCGATGGCCGGCGGATACCGAGCCAGTGTCTTCGGTGCCGGCCCCGACGAGTACAAGAGGGTGTGGCAGAGCACCCTGCTCACCGCAGGCTCGCTCGGGGTCGGCTGCTACCTCGCGGAGTTTCCGTTGTCGCGAGGCTTCTTCCTGCTCGCGTTCGCGGTCGGTCTCCCCGCCCTGATGGGCGGTAGGTTCCTGCTGCGGCGAGCGGTCCACAAGGCCCGCATCCACGGCTCGCTGCTCAACCGCGTGCTGATCGCCGGCTCACCCGTACACGTGGACGAGATTGCCCGAGTCCTCGGCCGCGAGACCTGGCTCGGCTATCAGGTGGTCGGCGCCCTCACGCCCCCCTCGTTTCAGCTTGATCAGACGCCCGGCGGGATCCCGGTGCTCGGCAACACCGGGGAGATGAGCTGGGGGCTGGAGGCATCCGGAGCCAATGTGGTGTTCTTCGCCGATGGTGCCGTGGCTTCCCCCCAGGAGCTCCGGCGGATCGCCTGGGACCTCGAGAAGGAGGACGTCCAGGTCATCGTGGCGCCGAATGTCAGCGACGTGTCCCATGACAGAGTTCGCATCCGTCCGGTCGGCGGCCTGCCCCTGATCCACATGGATGCTCCACGGGCGACCGACGCGGCTCGGTGGGGCAAGCGGCTCTTCGACATTGTCGGCTCTGCGGCGCTGCTCGTGGCCTTCAGTCCGGTGTTCCTGGTCGCCGCGGTGTGGGTCAAGCGGCATGACGGCGGGCCGGTGCTGTTCCGGCAGACCCGGGTCGGCAAGGACGGATCGCAGTTCTCATGCCTGAAGTTCCGCAGCATGGTTGTCGACGCCGAGGACCGCCTGGCCGAACTGCACGCTGTGCACGGATATGAGAACGGGCTGTTCAAGCTCAAGGACGACCCCCGCATCACCCGACCCGGCGCGTGGTTGCGCAAGCACTCGTTCGACGAGCTGCCGCAGCTCATCAACGTTCTTCGTGGCGAGATGAGCCTGGTCGGTCCGCGACCACCGTTGCCGATCGAGGTGGCCCGCTACGAGCGTGACGCCCAGCGCAGGTTGGACATTCGGCCCGGGCTCACTGGTCTGTGGCAGGTTTCCGGTCGCTCCGACCTCTCGTGGGAGGAGACCATCAGGCTGGATCTCTACTATGTCGACAACTGGTCGATGCTTCAGGACCTCAACATCCTGCTGAAGACCCTGCGCACGGTCGCCCGGCCGAGTGGCGCGTACTGACGTCTCCGCGGCCCACCGGGAGTCAGATGCGGGGCTCGTCGAGCAGGTCGAGCAGATAACCGCCGTACCCGCTCCGGGCGAGAGACTCGCCTCGTGACCTCAGTTGCTCGTCGTCGATGAAACCCATTCGCCAGGCAACCTCCTCGGGCGCGCCGACCTTGTTCCCCTGGCGCGCCTCGATGGCGCGGACGAAACTGCCGGCGTCGCTGAGGGCGTCGAACGTCCCGGTGTCGAGCCACGCCGACCCTCGGGGCAGCAGCTGGACCTGCAGACGGCCCTGGTCGAGGTACACCCGGTTCAGATCGGTGATCTCCAGCTCTCCGCGGGCCGACGGCGACAGCTCCTTGGCGAACCCGACCACGTCGTTGCCGTAGAAGTAGAGGCCGGGCACCGCGTACCGGCTTCGCGGCCGCTCAGGCTTCTCCTCCAGCGACAGGGCCCGGCCCATCTCGTCGAACTCGACCACACCGTAGGCCGACGGGTCGGCCACCCGGTATCCGAAGACTGCCGCCCCGTCGAGGTCGCCGAAGCTGCGCAGGTGGGTGCCGAGGCCGGAGCCGTAGAAGATGTTGTCGCCCAGGATCAGCGCCACCGGCTGGTCGCCGATGTGCTCCTCCCCGATCAGGAACGCCTGGGCCAGGCCGTCGGGCGACGGCTGTACGGCGTAAGTGATCGAGATGCCGAACTGCGAACCGTCGCCGAGCAGGCGGACGAACTGGTCGGCCTCGTGGGGCGTGGTGATGACCAGGACCTCGCGGATGCCGGCCAACATCAGCGTCGACAGCGGGTAATAGATCATCGGCTTGTCGTAGACCGGCATCAGCTGCTTGCTGATCGCGTGCGTGATCGGGTGCAGCCGGGTGCCGGTGCCACCGGCCAGGATGATGCCGCGCATGGGAGCCTCCTTCGCCACGTGGGACGTCATCGGTGGTCGAGCAGGGCGAGCGCCTGCGAGCCCGTATCGAGACCTAGACTGCCGCATGTGAAGCAGATCCTCGTCACCGGTGGCGCCGGCTTCATCGGCTCGAACTTCGTTCACCACCTCGTTGGCAGCACCGACGCCGGGGTCACGGTTCTCGACAAGCTGACCTACGCAGCGTCCGAGGAGTCCCTCGCCGGGCTACCCGACGAGCGGGTCTCGCTGGTGGTCGGTGACATCGCCGACGGCACCCTGGTCGACGAGCTGGTGGCCGCGAACGACGCGGTGGTGCACTTCGCGGCAGAGTCTCACAACGACAAATCGCTGACCGAGCCCGGCCCGTTCATCCAGACCAACATCGTCGGCACCTTCCAGATCCTGGAGGCCTGCCGGCGCCACGACGTCCGGCTCCACCACGTGTCCACCGACGAGGTCTACGGCGACCTGGAGCTCGACGACCCGAAGAAGTTCACCGAGGACACGCCGTACAACCCGAGCAGCCCGTACTCCGCGGCCAAGGCCGGCTCGGACCACCTGGTCCGGGCCTGGGTGCGCAGCTTCGGGGTGCGGGCCACCATCTCCAACTGCTCCAACAACTACGGCCCGTGGCAGCACATCGAGAAGTTCATCCCGCGCCAGATCACCGAGGTCATCGACGGCCGTCGGCCGCGGGTCTACGGCGACGGGCTCAATGTGCGGGACTGGATCCACACCGAGGACCACTCCTCCGCCCTGCGCACGATCCTCGAGAGGGGCCGGATCGGCGAGACCTACCTCGTCGGCGCCGACGGCGAGAAGAACAACGTCGAGGTCGTCCGAGCCATCCTGCGCCACTTCGGCCGGGACGAGGACGACATCGAGTGGGTCACCGACCGCGCGGGCCACGATCGCCGCTACGCCATCGAGTCGGGCAAGCTCCGCACCGAGCTCGGCTGGGAGCCGGCCTTCCCCGATTTCGACGAAGGCCTGGCCAGGACCATCGAGTGGTACCGCGAGCGTGAGGACTGGTGGCGTCCGCACAAGGACGCCACGGAGGCGGCGTACGCCGCGAAGGGTCAGTAGAGCGTTGCAGATAGAGACGACCCCGATCCCCGGGCTGCTCGTGCTTCGGTTGGACGTGCACGGTGACAACCGCGGCTGGTTCCGGGAGAACTGGCAGCGCGAGAAGATGGTCGAGCTCGGGATCCCCGACTTCGAGCCGGTGCAGCACAACCTCTCCTACAACGCCGAGCGCGGCGTCACCCGCGGCATCCACCTCGAGCCATGGGACAAGCTGGTCTCGGTGGTCACCGGTCGGGTGTTCGGGGCCTGGGTCGACTTCCGGGAGGGGCCGGGCTACGGCCGCAGCCACCACCTCGAGTTCGACCGCTCGGTGGCCGTCTTCATCCCGCAGGGGGTGGGCAACAGCTACCAGACGCTCGACGCCGGCGTCACGTACTCCTACCTGATCAACAACCACTTCGACGCGTCGTACCGCTACCCGGGGCTGCGGCTCGACGACCCGACGGCCGCGATCCCCTGGCCGATCCCGATCTCCGAGGCGATCCTCTCGGAGAAGGACCAGCACCTCCCGGCCCTGGACGACGTGGTGCCGCTGGAGCCACGGCAGACCCTGATCATCGGGTGCCATGGCCAGCTCGGCCGGGCGCTGGTGGCGGAGTTCCCGGACGCGGTGGCCGTGGACATCGACGAGCTGGACCTGACCGACCCGAAGGCGGTCGAGGCCTGGCCGTGGCGCGACTACGAGGTGGTTCTCAACGCCGCGGCGTACACCGCGGTCGACGCCGCCGAGACCGAGGACGGCCGCCGGGCCGCCTGGGCGGCGAACGCGGCCGCCCCCGCGACCCTGGCCAGGATCGCCAACCAACACCGGCACACGCTCGTGCACTTCTCCACCGAGTACGTCTTCGACGGGACACGGCCCGACCACACCGAGGACGAGCCGCTCTCACCGCTGGGTGTCTACGCCCAGACCAAGGCGTCCGGCGACGTCGCCGTGAGCACGGCCAAGCGGCACTACGTGGTCCGGACCTCATGGCTGGTCGGCAACGGCGGCAACTTCGTTCGCACCATGCAGCGTCTGGCTGCCGAAGGGGTGTCACCCCGCGTCGTCGACGACCAGGTCGGCCGGCTCACGTTCGCCGACGACCTCGCGCGGGCGACCCGGCATCTGCTCACCAGCCGAGCCGCGTACGGCACCTACCACTGCACCGGCTCCGGACCGGCGACCACCTGGGCCGAGGTGGCCAGGCGGGTGTTCGAGCTCTCGGGCCGCAATCCCGACGACGTCACTCCCGTCTCGACCGAGGAGTACGCCGCCGGGCAGGACCTGGCGCCGCGGCCGCGGCAGAGCACGCTGAGCCTGGCGAAGCTCGAGGCGACCGGGTACCAGACCGGCAACGCGTGGGACGCGCTCTCGGCCTATCTAGCGCCCTGAGCCAGACGCCCTGGCGCGCTTCGCGCGCACATGGCACGCACCTCGCTGCGTTGGCGTCGCTCGACGTGCGCCCGGCATGCCAGCGCTCCGCCGCCTAGCCATGCACACACCCTGAACATGCCAAGAGCATCGGGACGTCTGACTCAGGACGCTGCTCAGCCGCAGCGGTCGTAGTCGTCCTCGAGGCGGGCGATGTCGTCCTCGCCGGTGTAGTCGCCGAGCTGCACCTCGACCAGCTCCAGCACCTCGTCCTCGGCGTTGCAGATCCGGTGCGCCTGGCCGATGGCGACGTCGACCGACTCCCCTGGGCCGAGCAGCACCTCGATCCCGTCGATCACGCAGGTTGCCTTACCGGCGACGACCACCCAGTGCTCGGCCCGGTGCTCGTGAGTCTGGTAGCTGAGCCGCTGGTGAGGGTCGACCACGATGCGCTTCACCTTGAACCCGGCGCCCTCGTCGAGGACGTGCCAGGAGCCCCACGGGCGCTCGGCGGATGACTCGGCAGACATGGGCGAGAGGCTAGTCGCGGGCCGCGGAGGCGCGAGGCGCTTTGCGCAAACGTGGACTAGCGCCGACGGAGGCCGACCAGCGCCGGACGCACATCGACGAGGTAGACGAGCGCCGCGATGATCAGCGCGATCCGGACGATGAACAGCCCGGCGGGGATCAGCTGCAGCACCACGGCCAGTCCCAGGATGATGTTCCAGGCCGGCTTGGTCAGCTTGCCGGCGGCGACGTACGACTCGGCCGAGTAGAGCAGCGAGTTGATGAACGCGAAGATCGTGACCGCGAGCAGCACGAACATCATCACGAGCGTCAGATAGCTCTCGATTTCGAAGATGTTCATAGCGATTCCAGCCTAACCGAGACAGAGCAAGGCCCCCGAAGCTCATACCTCCGGGGGCCTCGCTGCTGCACCGCTCAGAGCGGCAGATGCTGCTCTGAGGTGGGACTACTTCAGTTGCCGACCTTGGAGGCGCCGGTCGTGGTCGCCTTGGCGGCGTTCGACGCGGTCTTCTTGGCCGACGTGCGGGTGGCCTTCGCGCTGGAAGAGGCCTTCTTGGTGGTCTTCTTGGCCTGCGTCTTGGTGGTCTTGGCCTTCGCCGCGGTGGTCTTCGCCGCAGCGGTGGTGGCCTTGGTGGCCTCCTGCTTGCGGATGCGGGCAACCAGGGTCTCGCCGCGCTTGGCGAGGTCACCGTAGGTGTCGGTCACGGTCGCGACGTTCTCGTTCACCAGGGTCTGGACCTTCTCGACCTGGGCCTTGGCGTCCGAGCGCAGGTCGGAGACGCGGCTGTTGACCACGGTCACGGTCTGCTCGCGCACGGCCTTGGGCTCGAACTCGAAGCCCTTGACGTTCTTCTGCACGCCGGCGAACCGGGTCTGGACGTCCTTCTGGACCTTGGTGACCTTCTTCTGGACGTCGGCGACGTACTCACGCACGTACTCGACGGCCAGGTCGGTGGCACCGACGCCCGCGTACAGCGGCTTGGCCGCCGCGGCCGGGAGCTCAACGGTCTTGATGTCGAAGTTCTTGATGTCGAACTTGGCCTTAGCCATGTCAACTCTCCTTGTGGTCGTACTACTTGGTGGGGTGGGTCCCTGGGTTCAGGGGGTTCTCGCTGGTGTCGCTGTCCCCGGCGTCCTCGGGCCGGTCCGCTGCGTTGAGCGCGAGGAACGACGAGTAGACATCGAGGAGGGACTGCTTCTGTCGCTCGGTGAGGCCGGTGTCCGCGAGGACCGCCAGCTCCACCGTCAGCGCGGAGGCACCGCCGACCCCGTCTTCGGGGCTGAGGATCCCGGCGCGGATGTAGAGCTGCTCCGCGGAGATCCGAAGTGCCTTCGCGATCTGTTGCAGTACCTCGGCCGAGGGCCGGCGCAGACCGCGTTCGATCTGGCTCAGGTAGGGGTTGGACACGCCGGCCTGCTCCGCGAGCTGCCTGAGGGACAGACGTGAAGCAACACGCTGTTCCTTCAAGTAGTCGCCGAGCGTCTCGACGGTCTTGCCTACCTTGCCCTTGGCCATGACCCCATAGTGCTAACTCTTGTTAGCAAAACGCAAACTGAGCAAGCGTGATGTCGTTCACATCCGGGAAGATTCACCGGATAACCGGTGAATCTGACCCTTACCGGACGAACCTTCGTCGGGGAACGGTTCAATTCACCGCATAACCGGTGAATCTTCCCGATACGCGCCCCTCAGAACACCGCGCGGATCTCCCCGACCGGCACGCCGCCGCCGAGCAGCTCGACCACGCCGGAGCGCCACAGCGCAGCCGCATCGACGCCCGCCTCGGCGTCCACACCGCTCCGTCGCAGCGCGGCGGCCATCAGCACCGGCCGCACCCGTGGGGCACCGTCGTCGGTCTTCAGCGCGAACGCCCGACCGTCCGGCAGGGCCAGTGCGTAACAGGACTCCGCCCCGGCCTTGCCGATCGAGCCGGGCAGCGCGGTCAGCAGGGAGCGCTCGTCGCGCCGGGTGCCGGACACCCACTCCGGATGCCTGCGGATGGCCCCGGCGACCCGGGCCTCGGGTCCGTCCGGTGCGGTTGCGAGCCTCGCGAAGGCCCGGGCCAGCCCGATGAGCGATGCGGAGAGCAGCGGCGCGCCGCAGCCGTCGACCGCAACGGTGGTGACAGGTTCGCCGGTCAGCTCGGCAAACGTCTCGGCGATCGCCTGCTGGAGGGGATGGTCGGTCTCGCGGTACGTCGCCAGCTCCCACCCGTTGAGCGCGCAGGTCACCAGCATCGCGGCGTGCTTGCCCGAGCAGTTCATCGCGATCGGGCTCTTGGCCTCTCCGGCCCGGATCATCTCCTCGCGCGCGGCCTCGTCGAGGGAGTAGTCCGGGGGTGTCTGCAACGCGCCCTCGTCGATGTCGGCCACCGTCAGGATCCGGCGTACCCCCTCGATGTGGAACGGCTCCCCGGAGTGCGACGCACAGGCCAGGGCGAGCAGTTCGTCGGGCAGGTCGAGCCCGAGCCGGACCATCGCCAGCGCCTGGAGGGGCTTGTTGCACGAACGCGGCAGGATCGGTACGTCGACCGCTCCGACCGACCAGTCCACCTTGCCAGCCGCGGTCAGCGCGACGACCGAGCCGTAGTGGTGGCCCTCGACGAAGCCGGAGCGCACGATCTCGGCCACTACCTGCGGGGATCCCATGCAAAGCAGACTAATTGTGGGTAGTCAGATCAACTTTGGCAGGATGAGCCCGTGCCGACGCCGCAGCATCACCCGACGCCGCGCGAGCTCGACGACCTCGAACTGCTCACGATCGGCGCTCTCGCGCCGGTGACCCGGTTCAACGAGCCCGGCAGCGCGGTGACGCTGCAGCTGCCTCCGGAGCTGGTCGACGCGGCTGCGGTCGAGCTGGTCGACCCGGAGGGGCTCCCGCTGGCCGTGGTCCACACGGACACCGAGGGTGGCTGGGTGGTCGAGTCCCTCACCCACGCGCAGCACGGCCCGTTCCGCCGGCTGTACCTCACTCCCGCGCAGGTCCGGGAGCAGTACGCCGGCCGCACTTTCGTGCCGGTCACCGACGCACTCACCGAGAGCCAGCTCGGGCAGCTCGAGGGCGTCGGCCCCACCGTGCTGCTCGCGCTGGTCGGCGCCGGCACCCCGGCCTTGCCCGCGGTCGGTCTGCTGCGCGCCACCCTGACCGCCGCCGCGATGCTCCCGAACGCCGCGGTCGTCGCCGTACCACTGGCATCACACGGCGACGCCGAGGTCGACCACGCCCACGGCGTGCAGGTGGCCGCCAACTACGCCGGTGACGACCGGGTCGTCGGCCTCGCCACCGGCGGCGACCTCCCGCCCACGGTGGCCCACGTTGTCGACTTCTACGAGCGCCGCCCGGACGAGCAGGGACTGGTGCTGTTCTTCACCGGCCTGTCCGGCAGCGGCAAGTCCACGCTCGCCCAGGCACTGATGGACCGAATCCTCGAGCAGGGCGCCCGCACCGTGACCAGCCTCGACGGCGACGTGGTCCGCCGGAACCTGTCCGCCGGCCTGACCTTCTCCAAGGAGGACCGCGAGACCAACATCCGTCGGATCGGCTGGGTGGCCGCCGAGATCGCGCGGCACGGCGGGCTCGCCGTCTGCAGCCCGATTGCGCCGTTCGACGAGACCCGGCAGCAGGTGCGGTCGATGGTCGACGCCGCCGGCGGCGCGTTCTTCCTGATCCACGTGGCGACGCCGTTGGAGGAGTGCGAGCGCCGCGACCGCAAGGGCCTCTACGCCAAGGCCCGCCGCGGGGAGATCCCTGAGTTCACCGGCATCTCGTCGCCGTACGAGGAGCCCGCGGACGCGGACGTCCGGGTCGACACCACCGGTCGCTCCATCGACGAAGCACTCGACGACGTGATCGCCGGTCTGCGCGCGGCGGGCTACCTCGACCTCGCGGAACCGGTGGGTCTCGATACGCCCTCGCTCGTCCCTCGCGAGGGCCACTCGACCAGCGTCACCCGCCCACTCAGCGTCCTGTTCGTGTGTACGGCGAACATCTGCCGCTCGCCGTACATGGAGATCACCGCTCGGCACCTGGCCGGAGCTGACGCGGCGGTCGAGTTCTCCAGCGCCGGCACGCACGGGTTCCGGGAGTACGCGATGGACACGGTGATGGCCGGCACGCTGGCCGAGCGGGGCCTGAACGCGGACGCGTTCCTGAGCCAGCCGCTGACCGGAGCCCTGATCGAGGACGCCGACCTGGTCCTCACCGCCGAGGCCACGCACCGGGCCTTCATCCTCGACGACCACGCCGCGGCGTTCCGCAAGGTCTTCACGCTCGGCCAGGTCGCCGAGGTGCTGCGCAACTCTCCGGTCGGCCTGACCGGGGAGAACTTGCTGCGGGCGCTCGGTGAGCGCCGTGGAGCCACCGAGCCGCGCCTCGACGTGCGCGACCCCTACGGCCGGGGCCCCAAGGCCGCCGAAGAAGCCGCCGAACAGATCGACGAGCTGTTGCGCGTCGTCGTACCCGCCCTGGCGGGATCCAGGAGGATCCAAGAGTGAACGATGTCTTCGGCGGCGACTTCGCCCCCATCCTGGCCGCGGGGTTCTTCGTCGGCATCGTCGTCGGGCTGACCGGCATGGGCGGCGGTGCGCTGATGACGCCCGCCTTGATCTTCATGGGCGTGGGCCACACGGCGAGCATCGTCACCGCGGACCTGACCGCCGCGGCGGTCTACAAGACCGGCGGCGCCATCGTGCACTCGCGAGAGGGGTCGCCCAACCTCGAGCTCGCCAAGTGGCTGATCATCGGGTCGGTCCCGATGGCGCTGGCGGGACCACACGTCGTACAAGGCGTCGTCGATCCTGAGGACGTCGACGACGCCCTCAAGCTGGCCATCGGCTTCGCGCTGCTGCTCGCCGCGTCGACGTACGCTCTGCGGCTCTACATCAACCTTCGGCGCGTGCGGGCCGGCGGCGCGCAGGGCGATCCGAACCCGAAGATCCGGCCGATTCCCACCCTGCTGGTCGGCGCGCTCGGTGGGCTGCTGGTGGGCATCACCAGCGTCGGTTCCGGCTCGGTGATCATGGTCGCGCTGCTGATGCTCTACCCCGGGCTTTCCGCCGTCCGCCTGGTCGGCACCGACCTCGTGCAGGCCGTGCCGCTGGTCCTCGCGGCCGCGATCTCCAACATCATCGTCAACGACGGCCTCGACTGGGCCCTGGTGATCCCGCTGATCATCGGCTCGGTCCCCGGGACGATCATCGGCAGCCGGATCGCCCCGCGTGTGCCGCAGTCGTTCATCCGGCGCGGCATCGTCGTCGTGCTGACGATGTCCGGGGTGGCGCTGCTGGACAAGGCCGGCTGGGCCCCGCTCGGCAAGGAGGACACCCACCCCATCCTGATCGGCATCATCGGCATCGTGATGGTGATCCTGGTACCGCTGATCTGGGGACTGCTGCGCAAGGAGCAGGGTCTGCCGATGTTCGGAGCCCCGACGGTCGCGGAGCTGGAGGACCTGGAGCTCCTCCGTGCCCACCGCGCCGCCGAACGCGCGGCCGAACGCGGCGACGACGGCTAGCAGCGGTAGCCGTGCACCTCCTCGACAACCCGATCCGGGACTACGCCTGGGGATCCCGTACGGCGCTCGCCACGCTCCTCGGCCACGAGCCGACCGAGCAACCCGAGGCGGAGCTGTGGATCGGCGCCCACGCCGGTGACCCGTCCCGGTTGCCGGACGGCCGGCGGCTCGACGCCGAGATCCGCGACCGGGCGCTGCCGATCCTCGGCCCGGTGGTGGCCGACGGCTTCGGCGGCCGGCTGCCGTTCCTGATGAAGGTGATCGCTGTCGGCCAGGTGCTCTCGCTGCAGGTGCACCCGTCGGCGGAATGGGCAATAGCCGGGCACGCCCGCGAGGAGGCCGCGGGCATCCCGCTCGACGCGCCGGCCCGCAACTACGGCGACCCCTGGCACAAGCCGGAGCTGGTGCTCGCGCTGACGCCGTTCGAGACCCTCGCGGGGTTCCGCGACGTGCGACGCACCGCCGCGCTGCTGCGGCTGCTCGACGTGCCATGGGCGGTGCGGACCGTAGAGCGCCTCGAACAAGAGGGGGACCCGGCCGGGCTGCTCAAGGCGGTGGTCGCCGAGACGCTGCGACTGCCGCGCA
>CAWABG010000007.1:0-120847 GCA_963780245.1 uncultured Actinomycetota bacterium | reverse complement strand
CATCCAGCGCCGGACGCGCTACCGCCTGCGTGAGGCCGAGAAGCGAGCCCACATCTACCGCGGTCTGGTCAAGGCACTCGATCAGCTCGACGAGGTGATCGCGTTGATCCGGCGCTCGCCGGATGTCGACGAGGCGCGTACTGGCCTGATGGCGCTGCTCGAGATCGACGACGACCAGGCCAACGCGATTCTGGAGATGCAGCTGCGCCGGCTCGCGGCCCTCGAGCGTCAGAAGATCATCGACGAGCTCGCCGAGCTCGAGGTGATCATCGCCGACCTCAAGGACATCCTCGAGAAGCCCGAGCGGCAGCGCCAGATCATCATGGACGAGCTCACCGAGATCGTCGACAAGTACGGCGACGACCGGCGCACCCAGATCATCGCCGCCGACGGTGACCTCTCGATGGAGGACCTGATCCCCGACGAGGAGCTGGTCGTCTCGATCACCCGGGGTGGATACGCCAAGCGGACCCGCGCCGACCAGTACCGCAGCCAGAAGCGCGGCGGCAAGGGCGTGCGCGGCGCGACCCTGCGCGGCGACGACGTGGTCGAACACTTCATCGCGACCACCAACCACCACTGGCTGCTGTTCTTCACCACCGCCGGCCGGGTCTACCGCACCAAGGCCTACAACCTGCCGGAGGCGCAGCGCGACGCGAAGGGCGGCCACGTCGCCGGGCTGCTCAGCTTCCAGCCCGACGAGTCGATTGCCCAGGTGCTGGCGATCCGCGACTACGAGCAGGCGCCGTACCTCGTGCTGGCGACCCGCAACGGGCTGGCCAAGAAGACCCGGCTCGGCGACTACAACAGCCCCCGCCAGGCCGGCGTGATCGCGATCAACTTCCGTGAGGACGACGACGAGCTGATCGGCGCCGAGCTGGTCAACCCCGACGACGACATCCTGCTGGTGTCGCGCAAGGGCCAGTCGATCCGGTTCCGGGCCGACGACACCCAGCTGCGACCGATGGGCCGGGCGACCTCTGGCGTGACCGGCATGAAGTTCCGGGCCGGCGACTCGATGCTGTCGATGTCGGTGATCCGCGCCGAACAGGTGGCCGCGGAGGAGGCAGCGGAGGCCGAGGGCTCGATCGAGGAGTCGGAGGTCAAGGAGCAGTACGTCTTCACGATCACCGACGCCGGCTTCGCGAAGCGCACCCGGATCAACGACTACCGCACCCAGGGGCGCGGCGGCCTCGGCATCAAGGCAATGGCCCTCACCAACGAGGATCGCGGCGGCATCGTCGGCGCGTTCATCGTGGAAGAGGGCGACGAGATTCTCTCGATCACTCAGGGTGGACAGGTCGTGCGCAGTCCCATCAACGACAACTTCCGGCCCACCGGACGCTCCACCATGGGTGTGAAGTTCGTGACCCCGAAGGGGGGCGACGCGGTCGCCGTCGTGGCCCGTTCAGTAGAGGCGAAGGTCATCGACGAGGTCCTCGACGAAGAGGGTGACGACACGCCGGGTGGTCCAGAGCGCGAGTCAGAGAATTCGTCTGGTATCGGACCGGATGTCACAATCGACGAGACCACGCCCGACGAGGCAGTGCACGACGATGGGGAGAGTGACAGCTGATGCCGGAGCGTTCCGCCCAGCCGCCAGGCCCGCCACCGTCGAGCCCGCCCAAGGGGCGGCCGACCGTGGACCGCCCCGCTCCCAAGTCGAAGACGGCGCGACGGGACGGCAACACCGACCGCGCGCCGATCACCGAGAAGATCCAGAAGAAGCTGAGCTCGGCGACCGAGGAGCACCGCGCCAACGCGCAGCCGCCGCCTGCCCCACCGCCGGTACCCGCACCGGGCAAGGCCCAGGTGCGCGGTCGCGGCCCACGCCGGGCCCGGCTCCGACTGACCCGCGTCGACCCGTGGTCGGTGATGAAGACGGCGTTCCTGCTCTCGATCGCGTTCGGCGTCGTAACCGTGGTGTCGGTCGCGATGGTCTGGCAGGTGCTCGGCGCCGCCGGCGTCTGGGACTCGATCAACTCCACGATCCAGGAGAGCATCGGCGGCCCGGACACCGCGAACCTCGACGTCGAGAACTACGTCGGCACCTCCCGGGTCCTCGGCTTCACCATGCTCGTGGCGGCCATCGACGTGATCCTGCTGACCGCCATCGCCACCCTCGGCGCGTTCCTCTACAACATGGCGGCGGCACTGCTCGGCGGCATCGAGGTCACCCTCGCCGAGGACCCGCACTGAGCGTCGATACCGAATTGGGTAGGCACTCCCCGCTGGGGTAATGTTCCCCCTCGGTCGCCCGCTCGATGCGCGGTGTGGCCGCACCCCCGGGCCTATAGCTCAGACGGTTAGAGCGCTTCCCTGATAAGGAAGAGGTCAGAGGTTCAAGTCCTCTTAGGCCCACCAGCCGCGTCACCCACTACTGCTCGTTGGGAGTCCCGATGAAGAAGCTGATCCTGCTCGCACTCGCCGCCGCCGGTGTCGTGTTCGCGAAGCGCAAGCTCGAGGAGTCCAAGGCCGAGCAGGCACTGTGGGCCGAGGCCACCGACAACGTCGACAAGGCCTGATTCAGCAAGAGGGGCCTTGGCGCAATTGGTAGCGCACCTGCTTTGCAAGCAGGGGGTTAGGGGTTCGAGTCCCCTAGGCTCCACCCTCCCCGCGTAGCAGCGCCTCCACGAGCTGGCGCATCACCTTCAGCTGCGCGCGCATCGCGCTTCGGTCCTCCAGGGTCCGGCACAGGATGTAGGCGCCTTCGAACGTCGTGTAGAGGTGGTCGGCGAGTGCGTCGAGGTCCACGTCGGACTTTGCGCGGCGTACGGCGAACGCGGGCTCGAGCAGTCCCACGACTGTCTCGCGCCAGGCCATCGCAGCCTGCGCCACCGCCTTGTTGATGTCGCTACCCGAGAACTCCTGCTCGGCCAACACGGTCGCGTAGAGACACCCTGACTGCTCGGCCACGAGCTCGTCCCCCCGGTCCTCGTAGTACCGCAGAAATCCCACGGCTCGTTCGATCGGATCCGCGATCCCGGACACGGCTGCCAGGCCCGCCTCGAGGAACTCCAGGTCCGCCCGGACGTAACGCTCGATCAGCTGGCCGGCCAGGTCCGCCTTCGACTGGAAGTGGTGGAAGAAGGCGCCTTTCGAGCTCGCCGACGCCGAGATCACCTGGTCGACCGACGTCGCGGCGTACCCCTGGTCGGTCATCAACTGCTGGGCGGTGGTGAGGATCCGCTCCCGGGTTGCGGTTCCGTCGCGGGGCATATGGCAGTTGTACCAAACTGTTTGGTCTGGTACAAACAGACCACTTAGTCTGGAACGAATCGCAAGGAGAGCAGCATGAAGCTTCCCCAGATGTCCGGGTCCCCGGTGGTCACCGACGGTGGCCTGGAGACCGACCTGATCTACCACCACGGGGCCGACCTCCCCGACTTCGCGTCCTTCCCTCTGGTCGAGGACGAGAAGGGCGCCGCCCTGCTGCGCGCGTACTACGACGGGTACGTCGACATCGCCCGCCGGGCAGGCACAGCCCTACAGCTGGAGACGCCGACCTGGCGCGCGAGCGCCGACTGGGGGACCCGGCTCGGCTACACCGCGGCCGACCTCGACCGGTTCAACCGCCGGTCGGTGCAGCTGCTGCAGGAGATGCGGGATGAGTCGGGACTGACGGAGTTCGTGATCAGCGGCAACCTGGGCCCGCGCGGTGACGGGTACGTCGCCGACCTGGCGCTCACCGCGGAAGAGGCGGCCGACTACCACGCGCCCCAGATCAATTCGTTCGCCGGCGCCGGGGCCGACCTGATCACGGCTCTGACCCTGAGCACTGCCGACGAGGCGATCGGGATCGTCCGGGCCGCCCGGGCGGCCGGCCTGCCGGTGGCGACGTCGTTCACCGTCGAGGTGGACGGCCGGCTCCCGGACGGAACCATCCTGGCGGACACGATCCGCGAGGTCGATGCGGCGGCGTCGCCGGACTACTTCATGGTCAACTGCGCGCATCCCGACCACATCGCGCCCGCGCTGGCCGAGGAGGGGGACTGGCGGTCCCGGATCCACGGGCTGCGGGTGAACGCCTCCTCGCGCAGCCACGAGGAGCTGGACGCGATGACCGAGCTCGACGAGGGTGACCCGGTCGCGCTCGCAGGAGCTCAGGACCTACTGCGTCCGCTGCTGCCGAACCTGAGGCTGGTGGGTGGGTGCTGCGGCACCGATGCCCGGCACGTTGCCGCCATGTGGGTCGGCTGAAGGTCGCCGCAGGCTACCCTTCCCCGAGTGAGACATGGGGTGACCGGAGCGCTGCTCGCGGTGTCCCTCGCGGCGACCTCGTTGCTGGCGGGGTGCAGCGACGACGAGGACGAGCCGCTCCCCGCTCCCAGCCCGACCGTCGAGACCACTGCACCGGCGTACGACCCGTCGCTCGAACCGGCGGAGGCCGTCCTGGCCCTGGTCCCCGACGAGGCGACGCGGCTCGCCGTCACCGACTATGACCAGATCCGATTGCAGCTCGGCTACCCCGACCTCAGCGAGACCGCCGCGCCGGGTCGTGAGAAGTACTGGAACCGCGTCGACACCGAGTCCGCCGCGCTCATCGAAGGCCTGCTCCGCGCGGACGATGCCGCCCTGCGCAGGGACTACGGGTTCAGCCAGGATGACGTCATCTGGGAGGCGCACTTCGGCGACCAGGAGGGCGCGCTCGGCTGGGTGCTGAAGTTCCGCGACGACCTCGACATGGACGAAGTGCAACGCGCGGTCGACGACGAGGTCGGACCGCTGGCAGGGGTCACGGTGGCCGCCAACGAACGAGTGATCGGCATCGGCACGACACCCGACCTCGAGCTGAGCTGGGCGGCCGAGGCCGGGCTCAGCTCCCTGGTGGGGTTGCCTGCGACCGCGACGTACGTCGAGCGCTCCTGCATCCCGTTCGACGACGCCTACGGCGAGGACATGTACGACCAGCTGGCCAGTGGGCCGGCGGCAGACCTCACCGCGCTCGACGACCTCGGTCCGTTCTCGGTGTCCTTCGGTGGTGCCCTGGCGACGGCCCGACTCGGGTCGGCGCGGGATGACACGTTCGGCCGGGCCCGGCTCGCCGACACGCTGCCCGAGGGCGACCCCAGCTTCGGCGAGGGATTCCAGCGGCCGGTGGCCGACCCTTCGGGCGGCCGGATCGGCTACTCGCTCGGCGACCCACGGATCGCGGTCGCGCTGACCCTCGCGCGGCGGCTGCCGTTCGCGCTCTGCGCGAACTAGCGCTGACCCTGGAGGGCGGCCAGTTCACTCGCGTCGTGCGCGCAGAACATCGTCACCTCGTCGCGATGGCCGGCGTACAGTTCCTGGACCCGTTCGAGGTTGGCCAGCCGTCGCTTGTTGTCGGCCGCGAACGCGGTCTGGATGACCCGCAGCATCTGTGGGCACTCGCGCGGCCGCTGCTTGTCGCCGGTGAAGAAGTAGGTGTCACCGGCGTGGAACAGCCAGCCGCCACCTGGCCTGGCGATGGCGACGCCCTGGTGCCCGCGGGAGTGACCGTGCAGCGGGACGAGTACGACGTCGTCCCCGATCACGCGCACCGACCGGAACCCGAACCAGTCGTCGCCGCCGTCCCCATGGGGCACCCACGACGGTCCGTGTGCCCACTGCGCCGGCAGGTAGCGACCGCGCTCCGTCAGCCGGGGGTGTCGCGCTGCGTCGAGCTCGGTCGCACTCACGTGCACCCGCGCGCCGGGGAAGTCAGCGATCCCGCCGGCATGGTCGAGATCCAGATGGGTGAGCACGATGTCGGTCACGTCGGCCGGATCGTGGCCGAGCGCGCGCACCCGGGCGGCCGCTGTCTCGGACAGCGCCAGCACTGGCCGGGCCAGCGCCCGCCACGGGCCGCCGAGCCGGCGCGGGTCGGCGATGTCGTCGGTGCCCAGCCCGCTGTCGACGAGCAGCAGTCCCTCGGGACGCTCCACCAGCAGGCAGTGAGCCACGCACCTACCGGCGCCGCGCAGCCGGAAGGTCGCGCAGTTCACGTGATGGATCACCCGGCGATCGTCCCAGGTCAGACGTCGGTCGCGTGCAGTGCCTTCACGGTCTTGGAGCTCCTGACGGTCTCCGGGTCCGGGTAGGTCCCGAACAGCCGGTCCGCGGTGCCGGCGCTGGTCACCGTGAACCAGTAGTGCTCGTTCTTGTAGTGGTGCAGCCGGTGGTTGCGCCACACCTCGCGGTACACGTGCGACTTCGGCTTGTAGTCGCTGTGGATCAGGTAGTGGCACCACTCGTAGGCGAACATGATGGCGAAGACCGACACGAGCAATGACAACCCGCTCTCGAGCGTCGGCATGATCAGCAGGTAGCCGACGACGTACGTCGGCAGCAGCCAGACGAGCACCTTCCACGGGATGAACACGAGCGGGATGTCCCGCGGGTCTGCGTGGTGGGCGCGGTGCTCGCGGGCCAGCCGCGAGTCGATCTTGACCGGACCGAGCCGGCGCGGCTTCCAATGCAGGATGCCGACGTGGATGAGCCACTCGATCACCGGGAACAGGGCGACCAGCGCCACCGGGATCAGCAGCTCCCACCGGCTGCCGCCGCCGACCACGAATCGCGCGACGATCGAACCGACCAGGAACACGGAGATCAGCGGCGGGCTGGGGTGCCGCCAGAACGCGCGCCAGGACTCGCCCAGCGTCACGCCGGCGCGTCGTCCGGGGCCGGCGGCCCCGGTGATCCGGGACTCGTCCTTGGCCAGCCGCTCGGCGGCGCGCGCCTCGATCTCGGGGGTGGCCTTGGTCATTTCTTCTCCTCCAGGTCGGCCAGCGCGGCGAGCGCGGCGATCAGGCTGTCGGTGGCGGGGCGCAGGACGCGGTCGGCGGCGGCGCGGGCGGTGTCGGGGTCGCCCGCCGCGATGGCGGCGGTCAGCAGCCGGTAGGCCTCCGACTGGCCGACCTCCTCGGCCATCGCCGGGGCCAGCGCCTCCAGCGCCGGCTCGTAGGCCGCGCGCATGCTGTTGAACATCAGCCGGAAGACGAGCGAGTCCGCCGCGTCGACGACGAGATCCCAGAACTTGAGCGCATGCAGCTGACGCTCGATGTCGTCGTCGGTCGAGGCGAGCGCGTCCACCGCGTCGGTCAGCACAGCGGCCAGGGTGGGCCCGCCGCGCTCGGCGGCCAGTGCCGCGACGGCCGGGCCGATCGCGAGCCGGGCCTCGAGCACCGACCGGGCGACGTTGGGGTCGAGCTCGCCACGGCGGACGAGCAGCTGGGGAAGGAGGTCGAGCCCCGCGGAGCGCTTGAAGTCGCGGACCGTCGTGGCCCCGCCGTGCCGGACCTCGACCAGCCGGGACTGGGTCATCCGCTGCAGCGCCTCGCGCACGGCCGGGCGCGAGACGCCCAGCACCTCGGCGAGCCGGCGCTCGCTGGGCAGCGACTCCCCGGCGCCGATCTCCCCGTCGACGACCTCGGCCAACACCTGGTCGAAGACCTCGTCGGGCACGGATCGGCGGGTCACGGGCTGCAGTGGCATGCCGATCACCGTAGGTCACCCCTGGTACTGTGGTCAAGTGGTCTTACCAGAAGCCAGGATAGTCCGCCTCGTAGGGCACCTCATTTGCCTCAAATAGGGGTGCCGGATGCGGCGGACTATCCCGCCAGGGCGGTCCGTACGCTGGCCGGGTGCGCGTGCTCTTGTCTCCCAGGCTGCTCGGCGCGCACCTTCTCGCGCTCGTCGCGGTGGCCGCGGCCGGCGCGCTCGGCTACTGGCAGTACGACGCCTGGCGCGATCACCGGGAGGCGGAGCAGGAGGACCGGACCCAGCTGGACCCGGTGCCGCTCGGCGAGGTGATGGGGCCGGACGATCCCTTCCCCGCTGACGAGGTCGGTCAGCCGGTGCTGGTGAGCGGCAGCTGGCTCCCTGAGTCGACGGTCTACGTGTCGGGACGCGAGCACGACGGCACCGACGGCTACTGGGTCGTCACGGCGCTGACGTCCGGATCACCCGACGCTCCGGCGCTGCCGCTGGTGCGCGGCTGGGTCTCCGACGTCGGTGCCGCCCCGGGGCCACCGACCGGTGCGGCCGAGGTGGTGGCCTGGCTGCAGCCCACCGAGGGCTCGGGGGAGTCCGACACAGACCCGTCCGACGACGTACTCCCTCAGGTGCGGACCGCCGACCTGATCCAGCACGTCGAGCAGGACCTGTACGGCGCCTACGGCGTCGTCGACGCGGCCGCGGCGGGCACCAACCCGGGCACCACGGGGCTGGTGCCGGCCGACCTCGAGCAGCTCCCCGACGCGGGTCGGTTCACTGCGATCCGCAACCTGCTGTACGCCCTCGAGTGGTGGGTGTTCGCGGGCTTCGCGGCGTTCATCTGGTGGCGGTACGTGCGCGACGTCTCCGTCGCACGGGAGCCCGAGCCCGTGCCCGACGACGACCCGGTACCTTCGGAGCCGTGACCAAGCTCTTCCCCACCTACCGCGTGCTGGCTTTCGTCGTAGGCGTCCTGCTGGCGTTCTGCGCGCTGGTCGCGCTGCCGACCAAGTACCTCGCGACGCAGGGCAGCGACCTGCAGGAGTTCGGGGAGTCGGCCAGCATCATGTGGGTGTTCCACGGCTGGATCTTCATGATCTATTTCGTGGTCGCGTTCCTGCTCGCGCGCCGCTTCGCCTGGAGCTCCCGGTTCACGATCCTCACGCTCGTCGCGGGGCTGATCCCGCTGCTGATCTTCTGGGTGGAGCGCCGGGTCACGGCCCGGGTCAATGAGGAGCTCCAACCCGCGTGACCACGGCGTTCGTGCTGGGCGGCGGTGGCGTACTCGGTGCCGTCGAGGTGGGCATGCTCCGCGCCCTGTTCGAGGCCGGCGTGACCCCCGAGCTGGTGCTCGGCACCAGCGTTGGCGCCCTCAATGGCGCATTGGTCGCCCGCGACCCGACCCCGAACGTCATCGACAACCTCACCGACCTGTGGCGTGGGGTGAGCGAGTCCGGTCGGGACGTCGTCGGCGACAACACGCTGCGCACCGTGCGGCGGATGGTGACGACCGGCACCCACATCTACTCGGCCAAGCCGATGCGGCAGCGGCTCGAGGAAGAGCTCGGCGACATCCGCTTCGAGGACCTCGCCTGCCGGTTCCAGGTCTGCGCGGCCAGCATCGAACGGGCGGCCGAACACTGGTTCGACTCCGGGCGGGTGGTGGACGCCGTGGTCGCGAGCGCCGCGGTTCCCGGGCTGCTGCCGCCGGCGAAGGTCGGGGACGAGCATTTCCTCGACGGCGGCATCGTGAACTCGATCCCGCTGGCCCGCGCGGTCCGGCTCGGAGCGGACCGGGTCTTCGTGCTCCAGGTGGGCCGGATCGACCGGCCGCTGAAGCCGCCGCGCAAGCCGTGGGAGGTCGCGCGCGTTTCCTTCGAGATCGCCCGGCGGCACCGGTTCGTGCGGGAGCTCGCTGAGCTGCCCGACCACGTCGAGTGCCACGTGCTCCCGGCCCGCGGCACCTCCGATCGCGACGACACGATCCGAGCCGCTCGCGACTTCGGGTCCGTCCAACGCCGGATCGAGGAGACCTACGACGCGAGCGTCGCGTACTTGAAGACCGTGCTCTGATGAGGGTCGTACGACGAGCGGTGCTGGCTCCGCTCGTCGTACTGCTGGCGGGGCTGGTGTGGGTCACCCTGCCGCTGTGGCTGCTCGCCGCGGCCGCGCTCTCACCACTGCTGCCGGGCCGGTGGCGGGCGCTGCGCCTGATCTGGATCTTCATCGTCTACCTGACCGCGGAGGCGCTGCTTCTCCTTGTTCTACTGGGGTTCTGGCTCGCGAGCGGGTGCGGTTGGCGGATCCGCCGGCCCTACTGGGAGGGCATCCACTACGACCTCGTGCAGAACACGATGTGGGTCTTCTTCCGCGAGGCGCGGCGGGTGCTGCGGCTGCGGATCGAGACCGACGGCCCGTCGCCGGACGCGCATCCCGGAGTCCCGATCCTGGTGGCCTGCCGGCATGCGGGACCCGGCGACTCGTTCACGCTGATCCACGCATTGATGCACTGGTACCACCGCGAGCCGCGGGTGGTGCTCAAGAACACCCTGGCCTGGGACCCGGCGATCGGCGTGATCCTGACCCGGATCCCGGCCCGGTTCATCACTCCCAACCCCACCGAGGGGCAGGACCTCGAGAGCCAGATCGCCGAGCTCGCCCGCGGGCTCGACGAGAACGACGCGTTCGTGATCTTCCCTGAGGGCGGCAACTTCACGCCCCGCCGCCGGCAGCGGGCGATCGACCGGCTCCGCCGGCTCGGCATGGACCGGATGGCCGAGCGCGCCGAGGCGATGACCAACGTGCTCGCCCCGCGGCCCGGCGGCTTCATCGCTGCCCTGGACGCGGCGCCGGACGCGGACGTCGTACTCGTCGCGCACACCGGGCTCGATCACATGCTCACCGTCGGTGACGTCTGGCGCGAGCTGCCGATGGACAAGCTCCTGGTGATGCGCTGGTGGCAGGTCTCGCGCGCCGACATCCCGGCCGACCGGGAGGCCCGGATCGAGTGGCTGTTCGGCTGGTGGGAGGAGATCGACCGCTGGATCGAGGGGTACGCCGCCGCTCCCGAGGCCGAGGTCTAACCCGCTACTTCTTGGCCTTGCCCTCTTCGAGGTCGACGACCTCGGCCGGGTCGTCCGGCGTCGAAGCCGCGTGCGGTGCCTCAGCCGAGTCGGCCATCGCCTCATCGGGGGAAGCGCCGGCCGGGTCCTCGGGCAGTGGGTCGGTGAGCGGGTCGCCGGCGGCGGTCGGCGCCGTCGGGGTCGGCGGCGTGGCCGGCGCGTCGCTGGGCGGCGGGCTCGGGGTGTACGACGACTGCCAGTTGTCACTGCTCGAGCCGGCCTGCAGCTTCTTGGCCACGGCGGCCACGCCGCCGGCGATCGCGCCGAACAGCAGGAACCGCTTGAGCTTGCTCTTCTTCTTGGGCTTCCCCGTCAGCTCGCCGGCCTTCGCGTCGGCGGCGGCCTTGGCGGCGGTGGCCTTCTCCGCGGCCAGCGCCGCACCGCTGGCGATGATCGGTGCGGCCTTCTCACGGGCGTCCGCGATGGCCGGCCCGGCCTTGTCGCGGGCGTCGTTGAAGGCGGGGATCGCGGTGTTCTGCACGAAGTCCCGACCGCTCTCGATGGCGGCCTCGACGTGCGGCCGGGCTGCGTCGACGTACTCCCCGGCCTGGTCGAGCAGCGTCTTCTTCTTACCGAAACCCATGGCGTGTCTTCCTCTCGAAGCCCGTCTGTGCCTACTCAGTACCCAACCACGCCAGGGCAAACCCGGCCAGCCTGCCTGCGTGTGCACGGGCATGCAAGGATCGGCGCATGCAGGCAATCCTGAAGACCAACCATGGCGACATCACCGTCGACCTGTTGCCCAACCACGCGCCCGAGACGGTCGCCAACTTCGTCGGCCTGGCCAAGGGTGAGAAGTCCTACGACGCCGGCAACGGCCGCTCCGGCCCGTTCTACGACGGCCTCACCTTCCACCGCGTGATCGAAGGCTTCATGATCCAGGGCGGCTGCCCGCTAGGCACCGGCACCGGCGGCCCGGGCTACACGTTCAAGGACGAGCCGCACCCCGAGCTGGTCTTCGACAAGCCCTACCTCCTGGCGATGGCCAACGCCGGCCCGGGCACCAACGGCTCGCAGTTCTTCATCACTCTCGGCGCGACGTCGTGGCTCAACACCAAGCACACGATCTTCGGCGAGGTGGCCGACCAGGCGGGCCGCGACGTGGTCGACGCGATCGGCAACACCGCAACGGCCGCCGGCGACCGCCCGGTCGAGCCGGTGGTCATCGAGTCCGTGCAGATCACCGACGAGTGATCAGGCCCTGACCTGAGCGAGACGCCCGGCTCCGCGACCGGGGTGCCGACCTGTTACCGGCACCCGGGCAAAGAGACCTACATCCGCTGCCAGCGCTGCGACCGGCCGATCTGCCCGGACTGCATGCGCGACGCGGCCGTCGGCTTCCAGTGCCCCAGCTGCGTGGCCGAGGGTGCGAAGACCACGCGCACCGCCCGGACGCCGTACGGCGGCAAGCGGACGGGCAACCCGGGCATCTTGTCGATCGGCCTGATCGCAACCAACGTCGCCGTCTGGTTCACGATCCTGGCCACCGGCTGGCAGAACAGCACCCTGGCCTACCGGCTGGCGCTGCTGCCCACCGGTCGCTGCGAAAGCCTGGACGAACCCGGCAGCTTCTATACGCAAGTCACCTCCGAGCGCGTCTGCACCACCGACCCGAGGATCGGTGACGGCCGCTGGATCAACGGGGTCTCCGACGGCGCGTACTGGCAGCTGGTGACCAGCGGCTTCGCGCACATCGAGATCTGGCACATCGGCTTCAACATGCTGGCGCTGTGGTTCCTGGGACCGCAGCTCGAGATGGTCTTCGGCCGGGTTCGGTTCCTCGCGCTCTACGCGGTCTCGCTGCTGTCCGGTTCGGCGCTCGTCTTCTGGCTGGCCGGTGAGCAGTCAGCCACTCTGGGCGCGTCCGGCGCGATCTTCGGGCTGATCGGCGCGCTGCTGGTGGTGGCGCAGAAGGTCGGTGGCGACGTCCGCGGCCTCCTGATCTGGCTGGGCCTGAACGTCTTCATCACGTTCGCGGTCCCCAACGTCTCCTGGCAGGGCCACCTCGGCGGGTTCATCGGCGGGTTCCTGGCCGCGCTCGTGCTGGTCTACGCACCCAAGGCGCGGCGCACGACGCTCCAGGTCACGGGCCTCTCGGTGCTCACGATCGTCGTGCTGGGCGCGCTCGTCGCACGCACCGTCGTCCTCGCCTGAGCTACCTCTGAACTACGGCTTTGTAATTCGTCCCCAGCTGTGGAGAACCCTGTGGATGACCTCTGCCGGGTCACTCCCAGCGGGTGGCGAACGTGAAGCCGACCGCCATGAACGTGATGCCCACGAACAGGTTCTTCTGGCCCAGGTCGTTGAAGATCGGGACGTTGCTGGGGTCGTCGCTGATCACGTAGAACGTGCAGATCCAGATCAGCCCGATCAGGAAGCAGGCCAGCATCCCGACCACGACCCCGCGGCCGCGGCCCAGCGGGGTCGAGGGGTGCGCGGAGACGACCAGGCCGAGGAAGAACGCCCCGAACCCGATCAGGTAGTTCCACTCGCCCAAGTCCTGCATGAACTTCGGCCCGGTGGCGGAGAAGGCCTCGAGGGTCTTGGTGTCGAAGCCGTCGGGCGCCCGGACACCCATGTAGTAATAGATGATCCAGGCGATGCCGACGAGCATGAGCACGATCGCAATCAGGAACCGCGGCGTCACCAGCGGGCCCCGGTCGGGGTCGAAAGACTGCTCCTTGGGCTTGAGCTTGGACACGGGGTTGCTCCTCGTCAGGGTGGCGCTCCCACGACGTCCCGCCGCGGGTCGCGGGCTACCTTAGTCGGCGTGAGCGAGAACGACGTGAGCGGCCCCACGCCGAGGCGTGGCGTCTGGCGGGTCGCTACGCCGGTGATCGTGCTGCTCAGCGGAGGCTTGTTCGCGGTCAGCGCCGCCAACAGCGAGGGCACCGATCTGCGCCCCGGCCGCTACACGGACCTGGCCTCGCTGGTCGAGGCCGAGGTGGACGACCGCGCCGAGCTCCAGCAGCGGGTGGCCACCGTCAAGGAGGAGGTCGACCATCTCACCGAGCAGGTCGACGACGCCGACGTACGACGGCTCAGGCGCGAGATCGACGACCTGCGGGACCCGGCGGGTCTCGAGCCCCGCTCCGGGCCGGGCATCACCGTCACGCTCTCCGACGCACCCGAGGACCTGATCGAGCAGGCGGCCGAGAACGACCTGGACGTCCAACCCTGGGTGGTCCACCAGCAGGACATCCAGGCGGTCGTCAACGCGATGTGGGTCGCCGGGGCCACCGCGGTTCTCATCGAGGGCCAACGCGTCATCACCACGACCGGCATCAAGTGCGAGGGCAACGCGGTCCAGCTCCAGGGCATCCCCTACCCGGAACCCTACGAGATCCAGGCGGTCGGCGATCCCGACGCGATCGAGGCCGCTCTCGACGCCGATCAGGCAGTGCTCGGTTTCCGTGACGACGCGGCCGACCCGGAGATCCAGGTCGGCTGGAACCTCGAGGTGGAGGACCGCATCGAGGCTCCGGCGTACGACGGCCTGCAGGACATCACCTACGCCGAGCCGCTGCGCTGAGTCAGTCTTCTCCCGTCGGGAGGGTTGGCAGCGTCGGATCGGTCGAGGTCTCCGTGGGCTCGGTCGGTTCCGTCGGCTCGACGTACGTCGAGACGAAGATCGTGATCGTCGTGCCCTTCGACTGAGGTTCGTCTCCCGCGGGGATCTGCCGGAAGACGATCCCGGCAGGCTCGGTGGTGTCGTCGGACTCCACCACCTCGACCTTGAACTTGGCCGACTCGATGGCCCGGATCGCGTCCTCCTCGGTCATCCCGACCACGTTGGGCACGTCCTCGGGACCGTCCGAGTAGTAGATCGTGACGACGGAGCCGTCCTGCACCATCGTGCCCGCCGCAGGGTCCTGTTCGACGATCTGGTTCTTGTCCTCGTCGGACTCGCGTTCGAGCTGCTCGACCTTGAAGCCCTCGCCGCGCAGGATCGCGACCGCCTCCGACCGTGAGGAGTTGACCACAGGCGGGACCGCCTTCTCCGGTTTGCCCGCGCTGACCACGAGATCGACAGCGGTGCCCGGGTCGACGAACTCGTCGGCCCCGGGGGACTGGCTGATCACCCGCCCCACCCGGACGGTGTCGCTCGCCTCGCGAGTGACGTCCCCGACCGTGAGACCGGCATCGCCGATGTCGTCGCGGGCGTCGTCCTCGGTCAGGTTGATGACGTTGGGCACCTGGTCCTGGGTGGGCGTCTCCTCGAACAGTTTCGGCCAGAGGAGGTACGCCGCGGCGATCAGCGCGATCACCAGGCCACCCAGCACCACCCACAGCAGCGCCCGGTTGCGGCGGTCGTCGTCCTGCTGCGGGGGAATCGGCTGCCGAACATGGGTCTCGGGCGGCGGGGGGGTCGCCGCCACGACCTGGGTCGGGGTGTCGACGGGCGGTGGGGGAACGGTCGCCTCGACCGGCCGGCCGGCGAGGTAGCGCTCGATGTCGGTGCGCATGGCTGCAGCCGACTGGTAGCGGTCCTCGAGCCGTTTCGCCAGCGCCTTCATCACGATCGCGTCCACCTCGGGCGGCAGGTCGGTGTCGTGGTCCGACGGAGGCACCGCCGGCTCGCGGACGTGCTGGTAGGCAACCGCGACCGGGCTGTCGCCGACGAACGGCGGCCGGCCGGTCAGCAGCTCGTAGATCAGGCAGCCGGCGGAGTAGACGTCGGAGCGCGAGTCGACGGTCTCGCCGCGGGCCTGCTCGGGTGAGAGGTACTGGGCGGTGCCGACCACGGCCGCGGTCTGGGTCATCGTCGAGGACGCGTCGCTGATCGCGCGGGCGATGCCGAAGTCCATCACCTTGACGTCGCCGCTCGGCGTGAGCATCACGTTGCCCGGCTTGATGTCGCGGTGGATGATGCCGGCCCGGTGGCTGTAGTCGAGCGCGGACAGCACGCCGCTGGTGATCTCCAGCGCTCGCTCCGGCAGGATCTTGCGGCCCTCGCGAAGGATGTCGCGCAGCGTCCGGCCGGCGACGTACTCCATCACGATGTAGGGCTGGGCGACGCTCTGCCCGCTGGCGCCGTCGGGCGCAGGCTCCTCGCCGGTGTCGTAGACGGCGACGATCGACGGGTGGTTCAGCGAGGCCGAGGACTGCGCCTCGCGCCGGAACCGGGCCTGGAACGTGGCGTCGCTGGCCAGGTCGGTGCGCAGGCGCTTGACCGCGACGACCCGCCCGAGGCGGGTGTCGGTGCCCTTGCGCACCTCGGCCATGCCGCCGCGCCCGAGCAACTCTCCGAGCTCGTATCGACCGCCGACGATCGTCGGCTGCGAGTTCATCAGGTGCCCTCACCTTCTGGGTTGATCGTCGGACCGCTCGCCGGCGTGGTCGGAGTAGTTGGTGGCTCCGAGGTCGGTTCCGTCGGCGTGGTTGGTTCGGTCGGCGTTTCGATGGAAGTAGTCGGCGTCGTGGGGGTGTTCGACGGAGTTTGCGTCGGCGTCTCCGTGGGGGTCTCCGTCGGGGTGTCGGACGGGGTGTCGCTGGGCTCCTCGGAGGATGCTTCGGTCTCGGTGGGCTGGGTGGTCTCGTCGGCCGGTGGGGGCTCGGGGTCGTCATCGCCCTGGCTCAGCGCGATCACGGTGCCCACGATCACCGCGATCAGCAAGAGCGTGAGCAGCAGGATGAGCCAGGTGTTGCTGCGTCGCTGCTGCTGCCGCGGCTCCTCCGTTGGCGGGTACGGCGGTGGGACCGGGTGGGAGACCGTGCTGGGGAACACCCGGGTCTCGTCGGGCAGCGGCACCACTGGCGGTACGACGGGTGGTGAAGCGGCGGCGGGGGCCGGGTTGCGCAGCGCCGCGGCGAAGGCCGCTCCGTCGGGGTAGCGGTCGGCGGCGTCCTTCGACAGCGCCTTCCGAACGACCGAGACCAGGTCGGCGGGCACGTCCGAGGGCAGGTCGGGGATCGGCTGCTGGATGTGTGCGAGCGCGGTGGCGACCGGCGAGTCCGCCTCGAACGGACGCCGCCCGGCCAGGCACTCGAACGCAACGACACCCAGCGAGTAGACGTCGGAGGCCGAGGTGGCCCGGTCGCCGCGCGCCTGCTCGGGGGAGAGGTACTGGGCGGTGCCCATCACGGTGCCGGTCTGGGTGATCCCTACGCCGTCAGCGGCCCGAGCGATGCCGAAGTCGGTCACCTTGATCTGGCCCTCAGGGGTGACCATCAGGTTGGCGGGTTTCACGTCCCGGTGCACGATCCCAGCGGCGTGGGCCGCGGCCAGCGCGTCGCCCGTCTGCGCCATCAGGTCGCGCACCGCTTCGGGGTCGAGATCGCGACCGGCCATCAGCAACCGCGACAGCGGCTGCCCTTCGACCAGCTCCATGACGAGGTAGGGCCGGGGGTGACCGGAGCCGTCGGCCGCCGTCGCCTCGCCGAAGTCGTAGATCCCGGCGACCCCGGGATGGTGCAGCGCGGCGGCGTGCCGGGCCTCGGTCTCGAACCGGGAGCGGAACGTCGCGTCGTCGGCGTACTCGTGCTTGAGCACCTTCACCGCGACCTCGCGGTTCAGCACGGTGTCGGTCCCGCGCCAGACCTCACCCATGCCGCCGGTGGCGATCCGGGAGTCGATCCGGTAGCGGTGCGCGTCGTCGGCGAAGGCTGCGCCCGGGTCGTCAGGGCTCACTTGATCACCGCCTCGATGACCGCCTTGGCAATCGGACCACCGAGCTGGCCGCCCGCAATCTCGCCGCGCGGGATGTCCGCGGACTCGATCATCACCGCGACCGCCACTTCGGGGTTCTCTGCGGGTGCGAACGCGACGAACCAGGCGTACGGCGGCACGTTGTCGATGCCGCTCTGGGCGGTGCCGGTCTTGCCGGCGACGGTGACCCCCGGGATCGCGGCCGGGCTGGCGGTTCCGTTCTCGACGGTGGACACGAGCAGCTCGGTGAGCTCGTCGGCGGTGGACGACGAGATCGCCTGCGAGAACTCCTCGTCGTCGGTCTGCTCCAGGGTGTCGTACTCCGCCGACTGCACCTCGTCGACGAGGTAGGGCTTCATCACGTTGCCGTCGTTGGCGATCCCGGCCATCACCATGGCCATCTGGAGCGGCGTGGACCGCACCTCGAACTGTCCGAAGCCGGACTGCCCGGTCTGCGCCTCGTCCATGTCGCTGGGGAACTTCGATTCCGCCTGTGGGCGCAGGTCATCGAGATAGTGCTGGTTGAAGCCGAACTTCTCCGCCATCTCGAGCATCGCGTCGGCGCCGACCTCGTTGGCCAGCGCCGCGAACGTGGTGTTGCAGGAGTTCTCCATCGCCTGCTTGAAGGGGATCTTGCCGGTGCCGCAGTCGCGGCCCTCGTTGTCGATCAGCCCGCTCGGACCCGAGGTCAGCGGCAGCTGGTACGTCGCCCCGCCCGGCACCTCGGAGTCGGCGTCGAGGTCCAGGTTCTCGATCGCGGCGGCCGCGGTGACCACCTTGAACGTCGAGCCCGGAGGCAGGGTCTTCTGGATCGCCCGGTTGAGCAGGGGCTCGCTCGCGTTCTCGTTGAGCCGGTCGTAGTCGGCCTGCGACTGCTCCAGGTCGTGCGTGGCCAGCCTGTTGGGGTCGTAGGTCGGCAGCGACACCATCGCCAGGATCTTGCCGGTGCTCGGCTCGATCGCGACCACGGATCCCTCGACGTCACCGGGCAGGCTCGACAGGCCGTCGAACGCCGCCTGCTGGGCGTCGTCGTCCAGGGTGAGCTGGACGCTGCCGCCCTTGGCGGAGTCGTTGCTGATCAGGTCGACGAGCTTGGTCACGAACAGCCGCGGGTCGTCGCCGGCGAGCACCTGGTTCTGGGTCTGCTCGATGCCGGTCTGGCTGTAGTAGGAGAAGTAGCCGGTGACGTGGGCGTACTTCAGCGGCTCGGGGTACTCGCGGAGGTACTCGTACTTGTCGTCGACCGGCTTGCTCTCGGCGATCTCGTCGCGGCCGACCAGGATCGCGCCGCGATCGCGCGAGTACGCCGCCTCGATCACCCGCCGGTTGCGCGGATCCTCGTTGAGCGAGTCGGCCTTCCAGAACTGCAGGTAGGTGGCGTTCACCATCAGCGCCAGAAACAGCAGCATGCAGAAAATCGAGACGGTGCGGATCGGCTTGTTCATCCGATCGCCGCCTGTTGCGCTGGGCGTATCGAGACCCGGTGACGGACGTGCGGCGTGGTCTCGATACGCGTTGCTCGACCAACGGGGGTGTCGGTGCGGATCGGCTGTTGCGCTGGTCGAGTAGCCACGGCCGAGCTGGCGAGGCCGGGGCGTATCGAGACCCGGTGACGGACGTGCGGCGTGGTCTCGATACGCGTTGCTCGACCAACGTGGGTGTCGGTGCGGATCGGCTTGTTCATCCGATCACCGCCTTCACGATCTGGGTCTGCTGTTCGTCGACGTCGTCATCGGCGTCGTCCAGGACCGGCACCGGGCGGCGGGCCTGGTCGGAGATGCGCAGCAGCAGCGCGACGATCACCCAGTTGGCGACCAGCGAGGAGCCGCCGTACGAGAGAAAGGGCGTGGTCAGGCCCGTCAGCGGGATCAGCCGGGTCACTCCACCCACCACGACGAACACCTGCAGCGCGAGCACGCCGGCGAGTCCGGTGGCCATCAGCTTGCCGAAACCGTCGCGGGAGATCAGCGCGGCGCGGAGCGCGCGCTCGACGATGAAGCCGTAGAGCAGGAGTACGGCGAGCACGCCGGTCAGCCCGAGCTCCTCGCCGATGGCGCCCATGATGAAGTCGGACTCGGCGTACGAGATCCGGCCGGGGTCGCCCTCGCCGAAGCCGCGGCCGATCAGCCCGCCCCACGCCATCCCGAACATCGACTCGACGATCTGGTCGGAGATCGGCCCGGACTGCGCGCCGTAGTAGTCGAACGGGTGCAGCCAGATGTCCACCCGGTCCTGTACGTGAGCGAACGTGCGCCACGCGAACAGGGCACCGCCGAAGAACAGCGCGCTGCCGACGAGCAGCCAGCCGCTCCGCTCGGTGGCGACGTAGAGCATCACCAGGAAGATGCCGAAGAACAGCAGGCTGGAGCCGAGGTCGCGCTGGAAGACCAGGATGCCCAGGCTGACCAGCCACATCGCGAGGATCGGGCCGAGGTCGCGACCGCGCGGCAGGTCGACGAACCAGAGCCGCCGGCCGGCCAGGGCCAGGGCGTCGCGGTGCAGCACGAGGTAGCCGGCGAACGCGATCACCAGCAGCACCTTGGCCAGCTCGCCCGGCTGGAAGCCGAACGGCCCGAGCGAGATCCAGATCTTGGAGCCGTTGATGGTCTGGCCGAGCCCGGGCACCATCGGCAGCAGCAGCAGCAGGATCGAGAGCAGCCCGAACGTGTAGGTGAACCGGGTCAGCAGCCGGTGGTCGCGGAGCAGCACCAGGGTGCCGACGAAGAGCAGCACCCCGACCGTCATCCAGGTCAGCTGCTGGCGGGCGAAGGTGCCGTCGATGTCGAGGTCGAGCCGGTGGATCACCGCCAGGCCGAGGCCGTTGAGGGCGGCGACGACCGGCAGCAGCACCGGGTCGGCGTACGGCGCCACCAGTCGCACCACGACGTGCGCCGCCACCATCAGGGCGGCCAGCCACGCGCCGTACCCGACGATGTCGGCCGGCACGTGCCCCTCGACCCCGAGGCCGACGGCGGCGTACGCGCCCACGCCCACGGCCAGTGCGAGGACGAGCAGGAAGAGCTCGGCACCCCGGCGACGGCGGTGCACGAAGCCCATCAGTGCGGAGTTGGCCATCAGGGCTCGTCGGTCTCCTGCATCTCGGCGAGCTTGCGAACGGCCTGCCGGGCCGCATCGAGGTCACGAACCCCGAACCCCTCCTCGACGCGGCTGGCGTCGCTCTCCGACAGCTGGTCGACCTTTACGTCGGTGACCTCGTACGGCGTCGACATGTCCAGCCCGGGGACCTCTGCGTCCAGCCCGCGGAAGATCACCACGACGCCGTCCTGCTCGCCGACGTAGTACTGGTCCTGGGCCCACGACCAGGCGGCTGCGAGCCCGATCCAGACCAGCCCGATCACGACGGCCACCACGAGCAGCCGCTGGGGGCCGACGTAGCGGCGCGGCGGCTGCGGCGCGTACCGCGCCTCCTCGGGGTCGACGATCGGGTCGGAGCTGATCGCGAACGGCACCTCGTCCAGGATCTCCGCGTCGATCGGCTCCATCTCGCCGGTATCGCCGGAGCGGTGACCGCGGAAGATGCCCCGGGGCACCCGGCGCTTCAGCTCGGCGGCTGCCCCGACCAGCAGCGGCTCGAGGGTCGCGAAGTGCTCGTCCTCGGCGGCCTGCTCCGTGGTGAGTACGTCGGCGACCACGCAGGTGACGTTGTCGGAGGAGCCGGCCTCCAGGCTGGCCCGGACCAGCTCGACCGCCGCGTAGTCGGGGCTACCCATCGAGAGGATGTCGGCTATCCGGCCGTCGGTCAGCACGCCGCACGCGCCGTCGCTGCAGAGGAACAGCCGGTCGCCGGCGACCAGCTCGAGCATGAACAGGTCGGGCTCGGTGTCGTGGACGCCGTCGAGAGCCTTGAGGATCAGGTTGCGGTGCGGGTGGACCCGCGCCTCCTGCTCGCTGATCCGGCCCTCGTCGATGAGGCTCTGCACGAACGTGTGGTCGGTGGTGAGCTGCGAGATCTCGCCCTCGCGGAACAGGTAGGCGCGGCTGTCGCCGACGTGCCCGATCGCGGCCCGGGCTCCGTCGAAGAGGGCCACGGTGGCGGTGGTGCTGGTGCCGTTGAGGGCAGGGTCCTCGTCGACCAGTGCGCCGATCGCACGGTGAGCCTCGTGGAGTGCGTCGGTGATCCGCGTGAGCTGGTCGGCACCCTCGGGCGCGGCCTCGTCGAGCCGGCGCAGCTCGGAGACCGCGGTCGAGGAGGCGATGTCGCCACGGGCCGCGCCACCGACACCGTCGCAGACGGTGAGCAGCCACGGGCCGGCGTACCCGGAGTCCTGGTTGTCCTTGCGGACCCGCCCCACATCGGAGATGGCGGAGTAAGAAAGTAGAAGCTCGGTCATATCGATTCGCAGCTACTTCCTCAGCTCGAGGATGGTCTTGCCGATCCGGATCTGGGTGCCGAGCGTGACCGTCGTGGGCTGGGTGATCCGCACGGTGCCGATGTAGGTGCCGTTGGTGGAACCGAGGTCCTCGACGAACCACTGATCGCCGGAGGCGGCGATCCGGGCGTGCCGGGTCGAGACGTAGTCGTCGTCGAGCCGGATCGCCGCGTCGTTGCCGCGACCGATCAGGATCGGTGCATCGGCCAGCGCGGCCGTGGCGCCGGTGTTGCCTCCTTGGGTGACGACAACCTGGGTGGGGGATCCGCGCCGCTTCGGTGGCGCCTTCTGCTTGGGCTGCCGGCCGCCGACGCCGCGCGCCGCCTCGGGGATCCGCGCGCCGAACATGTCGGAGCGGATCACTGAGATCGCGGACAGCACGAAGATCCAGAGGATCGCGAGGAAGGCGACCCTGATCAGGAACAGGGTGAGCTCAGACAACGCCACCCTCCTGGACGACGCGGACGACGAGCGTCGTATGGCCGACCTGCACACGGGAGCCGTCGTGCAGGGATGCGCGAGGCACCTTACGGCCGTCGACCTGGATGCCGTTGGTGGACCCCATGTCGTGGACCTCGATCAGCGGGTCACGCTCGCCTTGCTCCATCACCGTGAACTCGGCGTGCGTGCGGCTGATGCCGGGGTCGTTGATCCGCAGGCTGGCCTCGCTGCCGCGCCCGACCACCAGTCCGGGAGGCTGCAGCGGGTGGCGGGTGCCGTTGACCTCGAGGATCGCGCGGGCGCGGCGTACCTGGGTGTGTGTGCTGTGCGAGGCCACCGATGCCTGCGCCTGGCTGCGGATCCGGAACCGGCCGGTCGTCAGGTCGTCTGCCGGTTCGAAGCCAATCTGCACCGGCCCCGGGAACACGTAGGACTGCGCGTCCGCGTGGTCCTGGAGCTGGTCGGTGAGCTCGCGAGCCAGCGTGGTGTCGTACGGCGCCAGCCGGTCGAGGTCGGTGGGGGCCAGCTCGACGTGGAAGTCGTTGGGCACCAGCCGCCGGTCGCGGGACAGGATCTGGGCGTTGTTGTCGAGCTCGCGCTGCAGCGCCGCAGCGATCTCGACGGGCTGCACGGCACTGCGGAACGTGCGGGCGAAGACGCCGGAGATCAGCTGCTCCAACCGCTGCTCGAAGCGCTGCAGGCCGCCCACGTCCCACCTCCCTGATCTGCTGCTGGTCTGGTTGCGTGCACGCGAACACTCCCGGTCGCAGCCGGGAACGTCTGCGATCGTATCGGTGCGTCCAGCGCCGTTCTCGGACTGTCGGAGCGTGGGCTCCACCGGTTTGGGGATGAACTTGCCGCTGGGATAGCCTGACCCGGCTCGCGCGAGTGGCGGAATAGGCAGACGCGCACGGTTCAGGTCCGTGTGTCCGAAAGGACGTGGGGGTTCAACTCCCCCCTCGCGCACACCTGCGGTGGCCCCGGATCCCGGATCCGGGGCTTCGTACGTTCTCAGTGCCGGTTCCTGGTGGGACGACGAGGCCCGTCTGCGACGAGGCCGACGAGCCCCTTGTGCCAACACCCGATCTGATACACACTCTCGGCTGTGTCTCAGATAGCGCGGCGCCCGCGGTCGGACAGGACCGACGTCGACCAACTCCTCGACGCGGCTGGTCTGGCGTTCGCGCGCTTCGGCGTGGCCAAGGCGACGATGGTGGACGTCGCGACGCTGGCGGGCTGCTCGCGGGCCACGCTGTATCGCCAGTTTCCCAACCGCGAATCACTTCGACTGGCCTTCGTCCATCGAGCGACGCTGCGGATCGCGGCGAAGATCGCACCCCAGCACATCCCGGGCAACGTCGACACGATGGTCGACCTCCTTCAGCGCGGAATCCAAGCGGTCCGAGCCGATCCTTTGCTCGCGGTGTGGTTCCAGCCGCAGAACATGGCGATCCCCATGGCGCTCAGCCAGAGCTCGGAGCTCCTCCAGGCGATGACGGCGGGACTTGCGGGTGAGTTCGCCGAGGACCCCGAGGCTCTCGCCGATGTGGAGCTGCGTGGCGCCTGGATCCTCCGCAGCATCGTCTCCCTCCTGGCGATGCCGGGTGGGAGCGAGGAAGTCGAGCGAGTCTGGCTCACGAAGTTCGTGGTCCCGCTGCTGCTCTCCGACACCGCCAGAACGGAAGGAAGACCATGACGACCTTTCCCTGCGAGAAGGTGGGCCTCGACTTTTTCGAGACCGCACCGATCGTCCACAAGACTCGGCGAGAGGTGGCGGCCACTCCCGCTGAGGTGTTCGCCGCCTTCCTCGACGCGGACGCCTGGGTGGCCTGGGCCCCACCCATCACCGATGTCGAGTGGACCTCGGGGTTCCCGATCGAAGTGGGATCGACGCGAACGGTCCGCATGTGGGGCGGCCTGGTCGGCTACGAGGAGTTCATCGCCTACGAGGAGGGCTTGCGGATGGCCTTTCGATTCAACGAGGCGTCGAAGAAGGGCGTCGAGGCATTCGCGGAGGACTATCAGGTCACGGAACTGGGCTCGGGTCGGTGCCTCGTCGAGTGGTCGATGGCCGTGGACAACGGACGCGAGCCCGGTGTGCTGGACAGGCTGATCAACCCGGCGATGGGGTTCGGGTTGACCTACATGCTCAAGCGTTTCGGGAAGCTCGTCGAGTCACGGTCGACGACGGCAGGTGCGGTCTGATGAGCGACCCGCTGTCCGACATCGACCTGACCGACGCTTCGGTGTGGGAACGCGGCGCGCCACACGAGTGGCTCGACCGCCTCCGAGCGGAGAGCCCTGTGCACTGGCACCAGGAAGCGGACGGACCAGGGTTCTGGGCGCTCACGCGGCACGAGGATGTGCAACGCGTCTCGACCTCACCACGGGAGTTCTCCAGCTACGTCGGCGGTCCGCTGCGACTCGACCCCGAACCGGACGTGTTGGAGCAGCTCCGGATGGTGATCATCGGGATGGACCCACCCGACCACCGTGCCTTCCGCGCCATCGTCTCGAAAGCGTTCACGCCGCGACAGCTGAACCGTCTCGAGCAGGCCCTGCGCGAGGAGACGGTGCGCGTGACCGGCGAGCTCCGAGACGGCTCCAAGTGCGAGTTCGTCGCCGACGTCGCGGCCCGCATCCCGATGTGGTCGATCAGCGAGCTGATGGGTGTTCCCGTCGAGGACCGGCACCGCCTCTATGAACTGAGCCACTCGCTGATCGACGACCAGGATCCCGAGATCGCACCGACGCCGGAGACGGCCATGGTGGCCTCGGCGGAGATCTTCGCCTACGCGGCGGAGATGGCTGCCCGGGAGCGCGCGCACCCCTCGGACAACCTCACCAGCGCGCTGCTGCAGGCAGAGGTCGAGGGTCGTCGCCTGGACGACATGGAGTTCACGCTGTTCTTCCTGTTCCTCATCGTCGCGGGGAACGAGACGACGCGTACGGCGACCTCGCAGGGTCTGCTCGCACTGCTGGATCATCCCGACCAGATGGGTCGGCTGGTGGCCGAACCGAGCCTGGTGCCGTCCGCGGTCGAGGAGATCCTTCGCTGGGAGCCCCCCATTCAGCACTTCCGACGTACCGCCACTCAGGATCTCGAGCTCGGTGGGCAGCCGATTGCTCGGGGCGACAAGGTACTCATGTGGTACGCGGGGTCCAACCGGGACCCCTCGGTCTTCGCCGATCCGCACAGGTTCCACATCGACCGCTCTCCGAACCCGCAGCAGTCGTTCGGAATCGGAGAGCACTTCTGCCTCGGCGCCAACCTGGCACGCGTGTCCCTCAGGCTGCTGTTCACCGAGCTGCTCAGCACGATCGAGAACATCCGACTCGAGGCGCCCCCGCGGCGGTTGCACTCGAACCTGATCAACGGGATCAAGGAGATGCGGATCGGTTACGACGTCAGGTAGCCGCAGCGGCGCCCCTCGCACGTGTGCGAAGGCCCGGAATCGTGAGCGATCGGGGCCTTCGTGGTTCTCGGGGCCCTACGATCCCGACATGCGCCTACGTCGGACCCGCCTCCTCCCGCTCGTCTCGGCCGCCCTCATCACAGCGTCGCTCGTGGCCTGCTCCCCGGAGGACGAGGCCGAGGACCGGACCGGTGATGTCGCTGCCGCCGACGAGTGCGCGACCGAGGATCTCCCGTTGAAGAGCGACGGCGTGCTCACGATCGGAACCGACTCCCCGGCGTACGAGCCGTGGTTCGTCGACAACGACCCGAGCAACGGCGAGGGCTACGAGTCGGCAGTGGCCTACGCCCTCGCCGAGGAGCTCGGGTTCTCCCAGGACCAGGTGAAGTGGATCAAGGTCGGCTTCAACAGCCTGTTCAAGCCGGGCGGCGTGGATTTCGACTTCGACATCAACCAGACCTCGATCTCGCCGAAGCGGGACGAGGTGGTCGATTTCTCCGAGGGCTACTACTCCGCCGCGCAGGCCGTGATCGCGCTCGAGGACAACCCGGCCGCGTCGGCGGCCAGCCTCGATGACCTCAAAGGACTGAAGCTCGGCGCGCAGACCGGGACCACCTCGTTGACTGCGATCCGCGACATCATTCAGCCCGATGAGGACCCACTGGTGTTCGAGGACACCAACGTCGCCAAGCAGGCGATGCAGAACGGCCAGGTCGACGCGATCCTCGCTGACCTGCCGACCGCCTTCTACATCAGCGCGGTGGAGATCCCGGGTAGCAAGCTGATCGGGCAGTTCCAGCCGGAGACCGGCAAGCAGGAGGAGTTCGGGATCGTGTTCGAGCAGGGGAGCGAGCTGCTGGCGTGCGTGAACCTCGCGTTGGAGACGTTGAAGGACGACGGCACGATCGCCGACATCGAGCAGGAGTGGCTCTCCGACGTGGTGAGCGTCCCTGAGCTGCAGTGAACGACTGGACGGCGAGTCCGCGTGAGCTGGAGCGCCGGCGGGTACGCCGCGGGCTGAGCCGCCGGCGAGCGCTGATCGCCACGCTGGCAACGGTCCTGGTGATCGGCGGATTGGTGACCGGCATACTCCTGTCCCCCGGGTGGCCGCGGGTGCAGGCGTCCTTCCTCGATCTCGACCATGCACGAGAGTCGCTGCCAGACATCCTCGACGGCTTCTGGCTCAACGTGCGGATGTTCCTGATCGCCGAGCCGTTGATCCTCGTCCTCGGTCTGGCGATCGCCCTGGTGCGACAGGCACGGTCCCCGTGGCTGACGCCGTTGCGCGGTCTCGCCGTCGTCTACACCGACGTCGTGCGCGGCATCCCGACCATCCTGCTGGTCTTCCTGTTCGTGTTCGGCGTTCCTGGCCTGAAGCTCTCGGGGCTGACCAACTCGATCTTCTTCTGGGCGACGGTAGCGCTCGTCGTCTCGTACTCCGCCTACGTCGCCGAGGTGTTCCGGGCCGGCATCGAGTCGGTCCACCCCTCGCAGCTGACCAGTGCCGAGGCGCTCGCGCTGTCGCGCGGCCAGACGATGCGGCACGTCGTGGTGCCGCAAGCCACGCGGCGCGTCATACCCCCACTGCTCAACGACTTCGTCTCGCTGCAGAAGGACACCGCCCTGGTCGCGTCGGTGTCGTTGTTTGACGCGCTGTTCACCGCGCGGGACTACGCGGCCTACAACTACAACTTCACGCCGTACATCGTGGTCGCGCTCTTCTTCGTTGCGATCACGCTGCCGCTCGCGCGGCTGTGCGACTGGCTGGCGCGGTGGGTCATGCGCCGCGAGCGGGCGGGAGTCCTGTGAGCGCCCTGTTGGAGGTGCGCAACCTCCGCAAGACGTACGGCAACCGGGTCGTCCTCGACGACGTGTCGCTCACCGTCCATCCCGGCGACGTCGTCTGCCTGATCGGGTCGTCCGGATCGGGGAAGTCGACGCTGCTGCGCTGCCTGGACCTGCTGGAGCCGGTCGACGACGGGGTGATCGAGTTCGAGGGTCGCGACGTCTCCGACCCGCTGGTGGACCCGCGCGAGGTGCGCCGGCGGATGGGAATGGTGTTCCAGGCCTACAACCTGTTCCCGCACCTCACCGTGCTCGCCAACTGCACGCTCGCGCCACGCAAGGTGCAAGGCCTGTCTCGAGGGGAGGCGACCGCGCTGGCGACCGAGCTGCTCGGTCGGTTCGGCCTCGGCGAGCACGTGCGCAGCCACCCGGACCGGCTGTCCGGTGGCCAACAGCAACGGGTCGCCCTGGTGCGCGCGCTGTGCATGCAGCCGCGGCTCCTGCTGCTCGACGAGATCACCGCCGCGCTCGATCCGGAGCTCGTGGGTGACGTCCTCGCGATCGTGCGGGACCGGGCCGCGGCCGGCACCACGATGGTGCTCGCCACCCACGAGATGATGTTCGCCCGGGAGATCGCCTCGCACGTGTGCTTCCTCGACGGCGGACGGATCGTGGAGTCCGGGCCGCCGGAGCAGGTGCTCGGCGACCCCGTCGAGCCACGGACGCGGGAGTTCCTGCGCCGGGTGCTGCCTGAAGCGTGAAATTGCGCGGGACAGCCCCGACCGCCGCCGAGCTGAACCCACCCCTGGACATGGAGCCCCGGCGACGGCAGGGTGCCAGGCATGCGAATCCTTCTCGGGGCGCTCGTAGTCGCGCTTGCCATGCCTGCTGCCGATCCCGTCGCGGAGACTGGATCATCCCGTCACATCGAGTGGCGCGAACAGGTCGTCGATGCCGGCCAGAGCTTCCGCGGTCTCGACGCCGTCGACCGTCGTACGGCGTGGCTCGGCGGCGGCAGCCTCACCGAAGGCGGCGCCGGGTCGGTGTGGCGCACCACCGACGGCGGCGACACCTGGCAGGACGTGAGCCCGCCGGACAGTGCCGGCCTGTTGTTCCGGGACGTCGAAGCCCGCAGCGCCGATGTCGCCCTGGCGTTGGCGATCGGGCCGGGTGAGGCGTCGCGGATCTATCGGACCTCCGACGGTGGGACCACCTGGACCGAGACGTTCCGCAACACCGACGAGGCCGCCTTCTACAACTGCATGGACTTCTACCCGGGCGGACGGCACGGCCTGGCGGTCAGCGACTCCGTCGACGGCAAGTTCCGGATCATCGGCACCCACGACGGCGGCCGGTCCTGGGAGGTGCTCCCCAACGCCGGCATGCCCGACACGACGGGCGAGTTCAACTTCGCCGCCAGCGGCGACTGCCTGGTGATCCGTGGCAAGCACGCCTGGTTCGGCGGAGGAGGAGCCGCGGCCAGGATCTTCCACTCCACGGACCGGGGGCTGACCTGGGAGGCGTCCGACTCGACGATCCCGACCGACGAGGCGGCCGGCGTCTTCGGTCTCGCGTTCAAGAACCCGCGGCAGGGGCTGGCGGTCGGCGGCGACTTCGCGGCACCTGACGACGGGGTCGACGCGTCGGCGTACCTCCGCGGCCACACCTGGCGCAACGGTGGCGATCTCGGCCAGCTCGCCGAGGACGCGGCCTGGCTCTCGGGCCACGGCCGGATCGTGGTGGCCACCGGCGAATCCGGCGAGACGGCGGGTACCGACGTCAGCTGGAACGGTGGCCGGACCTGGAAGCCGCTGAGTGAGCTCGGCTATCACACACTCGACTGCACAGCCGACCGGTCGTGCTGGGCAGCGGGTGGCGGGGGCAGGGTCGCGCGGTTCCGCTACTGAGGTTTGATAGACATGTGTCAATATTGACCCATGTCTAAGTCCGCTACGCTGCCGCTGCTCGAAGCCGACGACGCGCTGGCGTGTTGTACGCCGCTGTCGCGCGAGCCGATGAGCGAGGAGCAGGCCGCCCAGGTGGCGCCCCTGCTCAAGGCGCTGGCGGATCCGGTGCGGCTCCGGCTGCTGTCGATGGTGCTCTCGCACGAGGGTCAGGAGGCGTGCGTGTGCGACCTGATCCCGGCGTTCGACTTGTCCCAGCCGACGATCAGCCACCACCTGAAGGTGCTCCACGAGGCTGGGTTGCTGGACCGGGAGAAGCGCGGCACCTGGGTCTACTACCAGGCCAAGCCGCAGGCGATGGCGGCGATCATGACCCTCTTCGCCCGCTGATGAGGTCCACCGCCCAGCAGGCCGTCGCGGAGGGTGTCGGTACGGCGTTCCTGGTGGCGGCGGTCATCGGCTCCGGTATCGCCGCCACTCGACTCTCGGACGACGTCGGCCTTCAGCTGCTGGTCAACAGCCTGGTCACCGGGGCTGTGCTCGTCGCGCTCATCCTCGCCCTGCAGCCGGTCTCGGCGGCCTTCAACCCGGTCGTGACCCTGGTGGAACGGTTCTTCGGCGTGATCACCACGAGGACGGCAGCCGTTCTCATCGCCGCCCAAGTGGCGGGCGGCCTCGTCGGTGCGATCGGTGCGAACCTGATGTTTGACCTCGACGCGGTCTCCATCTCCGGCACGGACCGCACCGGAGGCAACCTCTGGCTCGCGGAGGTCGTCGCGACCCTCGGCCTGGTGCTCGTCATCTTCGGCAGCCTCCGCTCCGGGAGCCCGCGCTCGGTGGCCTTCGCCGTCGGCGGCTACATCACCGCCGCCTACTGGTTCACGAGCTCCACGAGCTTCGCCAACCCGGCGGTGACCGTCGCGCGCACGCTGTCCGACACCTTTGCCGGCATCGCGCCGGCCTCGGTCCCGTGGTTCGTACTGATGCAGCTCGGTGGCGGCGTTCTCGCAGCGCTACTGATACGGATCCTCTATCCCCTGGAGACCCCATGACCAAGCCCAGCGTCCTGTTCGTCTGCGTCCACAACGCCGGCCGCTCACAGATGGCGGCCGGCTGGCTGCAGCACCTGGCCGGTGACCGCATCGAGGTGCGGTCCGCGGGCTCCGAGCCCGCCGACCGGATCAACCCCGCGGCCGTCGAGGCGATGCACGAGGTGGGCATCGACATCGCCGCCGCCAGTCCCAAGATCCTCACTTCCGAAGCCGTGCAGGACTCGGACGTCGTCATCACGATGGGCTGCGGAGATGCCTGCCCGTTCTACCCGGGCAAGCGCTACGAGGACTGGCAGCTCGACGATCCCGCAGGTCAGGACGTGGCGGCCGTCCGGCCGATCCGGGACGAGATCAGGCGCCGCGTCGAGGACCTCATCGCGTCCCTCGGCTGACCGGTCAGGCCGCCCGCCGCGCCCGGTGCCGTCGTACGGCGTCCCGGTTGGCGCAGGCAGGAGAGCAGTAGCGCTGCCGACCGTTGCGCGAGGTGTCGGCGTACACCCGGTCGCAGCCGTGGGCGGCGCATCGACCGAGGCGGTGCATGCCCCGCCCGGCGAGGTGCAGCGCGGTGCCCGCACTGACCAGGGCGCGCAGCTTGTGGGCGAACGAGATGACGGTGTCGCGGTAGTGGAGGTGCCAGCCGTCAACGTGGTCGGTGAGCCGGGGGTGGGCGGTCGACTCAGCGAGCAGCGCGTTGAGCAGGGCCGCCCGCCGGGCGAAGTCGGACTCGTCCACGACCGCGCACCACTGGTCCAGGAAGCGCAGCACCTCGTCGAGGTCGGGAGCGGGCGTGCCCTCCTCGAAGACCACTCCGGCATCGACGCACCGGTCGACCAGGGCGGCGGCCGACGCCGGCCGGGAGTTGGCCAGGTCGACGGCGAGCTCGACCGCATCCTGGCCGTAAGGGTTGAGTTGCATAAAGCCATTACAGCACGATAGCGCCATGACCTCCAGCCACCACCACGACGGGGACCACTCCTGGCACACGCGCTCCACCCACGCGACCAGCGATGGACTGGTGAGCTACCAGGCCTGCAGGTGCGGTCGATGGCGGATCCTCGAGGCCGCTCGGGGCACCGAGATCGCCCGCTCGCCATACTGACCGTGTGTCGCATGCCCCGATGCCGAGCGCCGAGGCGCTGGCCGAGCCGATGCGCTCGCGGTGGAGTCCGAGCATCTTCGACCCCGAGCACCGGCTGACCCCCGAGGAGATCGAGACCCTGCTGCACGCGGCACAGTGGGCACCGAGCTACGGCAACACCCAGCCCTGGGCGTTCGTGGTCGCCGAGCGCGGGAGCGTCAGCCACGGCGTGCTGACCGAGCACTTGAACCCCGGCAACGCACGCTGGGTGCCGCGCGCGTCGGTGGTCTTCGTGACCGCGACCCAGGTAGCGGCGGATCCGACCGGCAACGAGCTGAAGGGCGCGCTCTACGCGTGCTATGACCTCGGGCAGGCGGCCGCCCACGTCACTTTGCAAGCTCGGGCGATGGGCCTGCACGCGCACCAGTTCGGGGGGTTCGACCGGGACGCGGTGGCAGCCGGCCTCGGCGTGCCCGACTACTTCCGGGTGCTGAGCGGCATCGCCGTCGGCGTCCGTGGCAACCCGGAGGAGGTTCCCGGGAAGGACCGCGACCGTGAGCAGAAGGAGCGGCAGCGACGACCGCTCGCGGAGTTCGCGTACGGCGACGCCTGGGGGCAGTCGTGGCGCAGGGACTGACTCGACGGCTGACGAACAAGAAGTCGGCTGCCTTCCTGGTCGCGCTGGCCGTGCTGGTGATCAACCTGCCGCTGGCGCACAGCGGCTACTACGGCTGGCGGCTGGATCGCAGCGGCGTGGAGACCGTGGCCACCGTGATCGACACCCGCCGGGTGCCGCCCGACGACGAGGACGGCAAGTACGTCGTGGAGTTCCGGTTCGACGCGGACCTCGACCCCGAGCAGAGGGTGTGGTTCGCGCAGGTCGACGAGGCGACGTACGACGCGGCCGAGGCCGACGCGGTGATCGGCGTCCGGATGCTCCCGGAGCGGCCGGCGACCTACGAGGCGGACGGCCAGGAGAAGGGGTCGCTGCCGTGGCTGATCACCCTGATCGGCGACCTGATGCTGTTCGGCTTCGCCTTCCTCTACTGGCGCTTCCGGCCGTCCGGCCGGCAGTTGCACCTGGTCGCCGTGGCCGATGTCGAGCGATGCAAGCCGCTCGCCAGCATCGAGCTGCTCGAGGACGGCAGGTACGTCGTGTGCGGCGAGGTGAGCGAGCTCGAGGACGACGCGATCGTCCTCGACCTTGGCGATCAAACGGTGCGGGTCGAGCTCGACGGGCACGTCAACACCGTCGGCTACCAGCAGCCGGCGCGAGTCATCGGTCGGACGTGAAAGACTCGGGCCCCATGACTTCGCTCACCGCGTTCACGGCTTCTGCGATCGACGGCCAGGACGTCGACTTCTCGACGTTCGCCGACCAGGTCGTCCTGGTCGTCAACACCGCGTCGCAGTGCGGCTTCACCCCGCAGTACCAAGGCCTGCAGGCTGTCTATGAGCAGTACGCCGACCGCGGCTTCACGGTGCTCGGGTTCCCGTGCGACCAGTTCGGTCACCAGGAGCCGGGTGGCGAGGCGGAGATCGCCACCTTCTGCCAGGACAAGTACGGCGTCACGTTCCCGATGTTCAGCAAGATCGACGTGAACGGGTCCGACGCGCACCCGCTGTTCGAGTGGCTGCGCCAGGAGAAGGGCGGCATGCTCGGCAGCGCCATCAAGTGGAACTTCACCAAGTTCCTGGTCGGCCGCGACGGGCAGGTGCTCCGGCGCTACGGCCCGACGACCGCGCCCGAGAAGCTGACCGACGACATCGAGAAGGCGCTCGCGGAGTAGCGCGCGACCCGCGACCGTTACGACCACTACTTGCTCGTAACCCCCGGCGCCCACGAGGCTGGGGCCGTGCCCGATCAGCCGAAGCATTCCGCCACGACGTCGTCGTACTCGATCACGATGCGGCTGCACACGGCGCCGGACCACGCCGTCGTCGGCCAGGTGGCCACTGTGATCGCGGCGGCGGGCGGGATCGTGACCGCGATCGACGTCGCCGAGTCCAGCCACCAGCGGCTCGTCCTCGACGTCACCTGCTCCGCCTCCGACGCCGACCACGCCAAGGAGCTGGAGGCGGCGGTCGACACCATCGAGGGCGTCGAGGTCTACAAGGTCAGCGACCGCACGTTCCTGCTGCACATCGGCGGCAAGATCGAGGTCTCCTCCAAGGTGCCCCTCAAGAACCGGGACGACCTGTCCATGGCCTACACCCCCGGGGTCGGCCGGGTGAGCATGGCGATCGCCAACCAGCCGGACGACGTCTGGCGGCTGACCGTGAAGGGCAACTCGGTGGCTGTGGTCACCGACGGCTCGGCGGTGCTCGGCCTCGGCAACATCGGCCCGGGAGCCGCACTGCCGGTGATGGAGGGCAAGGCGGCCCTGTTCAAGCGGTTCGCCGGCATCGACGCCTGGCCGATCTGCCTGGCAACCCAGGACACCGACGAGATCGTCCGTGCAGTCGAGATGATCGCGCCCGGATTCGGGGGCATCAACCTCGAGGACATCGCCGCGCCACGCTGCTTCGAGATCGAGCGGCGGCTGCGGGAGAGCCTGGACATCCCGGTCTTCCACGACGACCAGCACGGCACCGCGATCGTCGTGATGGCGGCGCTGACCAACGCGATGCGAGTGGTCGGCAAGGACCTGACCGCCGTCCGAGTGGTGGTGGCCGGTGCGGGGGCCGCCGGGACCGCGATCGTCACGTTGCTGATCGCCGCCGGCGTCACCGACGTCGTCGTCTGGGACCGCGAGGGGTGCCTGGCATCGGACGACGACTCACTGCCTCCGGCGAAGCGGGAGCTGGCGGCGATCACCAACCCTCGAAAGGTCCACGGCGACCTGCACGCGGGGCTCTCGGGCGCCGACGTCTTCATCGGCGTGAGCGGTCCCGGCGTCCTGGACGCCGAGTGGATCAAGGACATGGCCGACGGGGCCGTGGTGTTCGCGCTCGCCAACCCGGACCCCGAGGTCGACCCTGCGGTGGCCGGGCGGTACGCCGCCGTGGTGGCGAGTGGCCGCTCGGACTACCCCAACCAGATCAACAACGTGCTGGCGTTCCCCGGGGTCTTCCGCGGGCTGCTCGACGCCCGCGCCTCCGAGATCACCGTCGACATGCTGCTCCGCGCCGCCGAGGCGATCGCCCATGTCGTCAACGACGACGAGCTCAACCCGAGCTTCATCATCCCGAGCGTCTTCCACCCCGACGTCCCGAAGGCCGTCGCAGCCGCGGTGCGCGGCTAGGCCTCATCTTCCGTGTGGTCGATGACGTCGTCGGCTGCACGGAACTCGATCAGCGACTCCAGGGCCTCGTCCCGCGCCTCGGCGGACTCGGCGCTCACCTCGACCGAGAACGGCAGCTCGGCGTACAACACAGCGAGCTCGTAGTCGCCGTCCTCGCCGGGGTCGTCGCCCTCGGTCCACAGCAGCCGGTCCGCATCATCGACGTCCTCGCCCGGCTCGCCGAACCTTTTCTCCAGGAAGGCCTGGCGCTTCGCGACGTCGGGGAGCTCGCTGTAGAAGATCGTCACCGGTCCGGCGTCGACCTCCGCCTCGCACGCGAACATCGTCCGTGCGTTCGACTTCGGGAACTCGGGGACCGCGTTGCGGCAGTCGACCTCGGTGGGCCGGAACGACGGAAACACCCAGCGCAGCCCGGCCCGGTCGGTCGGGGTCGGGCAGCCATCGTCGGGCCGCACCGCGCCGTCCCAGCAGAGCACGGTCACCGCCTCCGCTGCCGGCTCGGGGTCGGGGATCTCAGCGAGCAGCATCCGGGACCCGATGGCGGCCACGACGAGCAGCCCGACGACGAGCACCAACACGATGAGGGCAGAGCGGCCCCAGCCTGCGGCATCGCGCTCATCGTGCGAGTACGTGACGCTGTCGTCACGCTCCTCGACACCGTCGGGCGTCCCATCCACCTCGGTATCGCTCACCGGGTCCCCCATTCTCCCGACCTCCATTGTCACCACCCGGACCAAGCGATGTCACAAGATCTCTCAGAGCGATATGACGTTGCAACGTTGGCGACAGTTGCGCCGAACGACGGGAGGTCTAGCTCGTCGAGGGGGTCGCTCCGGGCACCGGGATCGGCGCCGCGGGCAGTGGCACTCGGCGCCGACGCGGTCGTCGTGCTGATCAACCAACGGAGGACGCCGAACTTTACAAACACTGACCTCTTGTCAACACAGTTTACAAACGCTACGGTTCTGTAAACCACACGAAGGGCTGGACATGGACACCATCGCCAACAGCACCGTTCCGGACGGATCCACCGAGCAGTGGCGCGACGGCAAGCGCTACCTCTGGCTGATCGGCCTGGTCGTGCCGTCGCTCGCCTTCGCGGGCTACGGGCTCTGGGCCTGGACCGGCACCGGCGCCTGGTTCTGGATCGGTCCGGTCGTGATCCTGGTGATCGTCCCGGCGATCGACCTGATCGCGGGGCTGGACCGCACCAACCCGCCGGACGACGCGATCGAGGTGCTGGAGAAGGACAGGTACTACCGCTGGATCACCTACCTCTTCCTGCCCATTCAGTACGCCGGCTTCGTCGGCGCGATGTACCTCATCGCGCGCGGCGACCCGTTCTTCGGTGGTGACCTCACGACCATCGACAAGATCGGTCTGGCCATCTCCATCGGCTGTATCGGTGGCATCGGCATCAACACCGCCCACGAGCTCGGCCACAAGCGCGAGGCCAACGAGCGCTGGCTCTCGAAGATCGCCCTGGCCCAGAGTTTCTACGGTCACTTCTACATCGAGCACAACCGCGGCCACCACGTGCGCGTCGCGACCCCCGAGGACCCCGCGTCCTCGCGGCTCGGCGAGAACTTCTACCAGTTCTGGCCGCGCACGGTCAGCGGCTCCCTGAAGAGCGCCTGGAACCTCGAGAAGAAGCGCTACGCCCGCCGCAACCTGCACCCGTTCCGGATCGGCAACGACGTGCTCAACGCCTGGCTGATGTCGGCGGTGCTGTTCGGCGCGCTGATCGTCTGGCTCGGCGTCGGCATCATTCCGTTCCTGATCATCCAGGCGATCGTCGGCTTCTCGTTGCTGGAGATCGTGAACTTCATGGAGCACTACGGGATGCTGCGGCAGAAGGTCGGCCAGCCCGGCAAGGAGCGCTACGAGCGCGTCGACCCTTCGCACTCCTGGAACTCCAACAACATCGCGACCAACGTGCTGCTCTACCACCTGCAGCGGCACAGCGACCACCACGCGAACCCGACCCGCCGCTACCAGACGCTGCGCGACTTCGAGGAGTCGCCGGTGCTGCCTACCGGGTACGCCGGGATGATGGTGCTTTCGATGGTGCCGCCCGTCTATCGGCGGATCATGGACAAACGGGTGCTGGCCCACTTCGGCGGCGACCTGAGTCGGGCCAACATCAGCCCCCGCAAGCGCGAGAAGTACCTCGCGAAGTACCCGGTCCCGGTGGAGGTCGCGCCGGCCCGCAACCACGCACTCAACCCAGCCATCGAGGACGTCTCCGACGAGGTCATGGCCGCCCGGTGCCCGGGCTGCGGCTACACCTACGAGGTCGAGGTCGGCAACGAGCTCCAGGGCTTCGCCGCCGGTACCGCCTGGAAGGACATCCCGCGCGACTGGTGCTGCCCCGACTGCGGCGTCCGCGAGGCCGCGGACTTCGTGCCGGTCGAGAAGGTCGAGGCCTGATCATGAAGATCAACGTCGACCGCGACCTGTGCGACGGGCACGGGATGTGCGAGGCGATGGCGCACGAGTACTTCGAGCTCGACGACGACGACGTGATGCACGTCCTCGACGAGAGCCCGCCGGAGTCCGACCGCGCCAAGGTGCACGCGGCAGTCCAGGCCTGCCCGGCACTCGCGCTCACCCTCGCCGGATAAGAACGGACCGACCCGTGGTTACCCTGGCCGACGTGGACGACGCGACCCAGACGATGCGCGACCGCGTCGTCGCCGCGGCGGTCGTGCTCACCGCCGAGGTCGGCTGGGCCCAGGTCACGATGGCCAAGCTCGCCGACACGGTCGGGGTGAGTCGGCAGACGGTCTACAACGAGATCGGCTCCAAGCCGCAGCTCGCCGAGGCGATGATCCTGCGCGAGCTCGACCGGTTCCTGGCGATCGTCGACGTGGCCTTCGACCGCCATCCCACGGACCTGGTCGCGGCCCTGCAAGCAGCGGCGCAACGGGTGCTCGAGCACGCACAGGACAACCCGCTGCTGCACGCCGTCGTCTCCGCGACTCACGGCGCCGACACCGAGCTGCTGCCGCTGCTCACCACCCACTCCGAGTCGCTGTTGGGGGTGGCCAAGGTGGTGGTGGTCGACCGGATCGAGCCCTACCGGATCGATCTCGACCGCAAGCACCTCGATGCCGCGATCGACGCGGTGGTGCGGCTGGTGCTCAGCCACGTCATGCAGCCCTCCGGCACTCCGGCCGACACGGCGCGGGACATCGCCTGGATCGCCGAGCAGGTGCTCCGCTACCGCGACCGGTAGAGCTCGACCAGCGCGCGGCTCAGCTCGATCCGCTCGTCGAAGGCAGCGCGCAGCTCACCCGCCGACTTCTCGAGCAGCTCGAGCAGGAAGCCGTCGAACCCGCTGCGCAGCAACACGCCGGTGAGGAACGCGTCTCTGGCAGCGGCGTCCTGTTCGTGGATGCCCTCCGCGCGCAGGCCCTCGACGTACGCCGGCACGATGGCCGCCGCGATCTCGGGAACCCGTGCGGCCGGCATCTGGCCGGCATGCGTCAGCCCGACCAGCAGCTGGCCGAGGTCGAAGCCCAGCGCGTGCGGGGCACAGAACGACATGTCGATGACCACGAACGAGTCGGGGTTGTCCGCAGGCACGAGCAGGTTCTGCGGGCTGGCGTCGCCGTGCGGGCTGCACAGGACGTACGAGTCCATGCGGTTGAGCATCGACGGGATCTCCGCGCTGAGCGCCTGCAGCTGCGAGCGCAGGTCGGCGTGCTCGGCCAGCCAAGGGTGCGCCCAGAGCCCGTCGTCGGCGAGCGGCATCAGGCCCCGGTAGGCGACCGCGTTCTCGGCGTACATCCGCAGCGCGTAGTTGGGGGCGGTGTGCGCGCACTGCGAGAGGAGGTCGGGGTCGGTCGACCGGGCGTTCCAGCGGCCCAGCAGATGGGCGGCCCGGCGGTAGCGGTCCAGGTCCCACGGCGAGGCGTCCTCGACGACGTCCTCCATCCACACCGCGGCCCGATCGTCAGGCATCTCCGCGAGTGCGTGTCGGGTAGGCGGGCGCAGGCCCTCCGGCATCGTCGTGACCACCCGCGGCTCCCAGAGGACGAGCTCGGCCCGCCAGGGCAGTTGCTCCTGGAAGTCCGGAACGATGTGCGGCGGCATGAACTGGAGGCTCGGCCAGTGCCGGACGTGCTGGAGCACCTTGCAGAACAGCGAACCGCGCGGCCCGCGGACCCGGTACAGCGCGGCGGTGGCGGGTGAGCCCACGGGGTAGCCGACCTCCTCGAGGTTCGCAGCGGCCGGGTCCTCGATGCCCAGCCCTTTGACGGCGGCGGTCGCGTCCGCGTCGAGGAGCTCGGCGGCGGTGAACATGCCGTGAGTTTAGTCAGGCTACCTGTCTATTGGCAACGGCCAGGTCGACGGCCTCCCGGAACGCTCGGGTCACGTACGGCGGGACATCGAGTCCCTGCCTGCCCGCCCACAGCAGCTCCCGCTCGACCATCGACACCCGGGCAGCGAAGTCGTCCAGCTCCGGCGCGATCCGCAGCGCATCCATCAGCTCGCCGAACTGGGCCAGCTGGCGCGGGCCGTTGGCGCCGACCGGCGCGAACGAGATGGTGCGCATCCGGCGTACCAGCCAGCGCTGCCAGCGCGCGAGTCGCGACCAGTGCAGCCGCGCGGAGAGCTGGTAGAACGCGTAGTGACCCGGCTCCTGCCGCTTGATCGGCGCGATGACCGTGCGCGCCACCGCTTCCTCGCCCATGTCGAGCACTCCGGTGTGGAGCAGGTTGTAGGCGAGCACCGCGGACCGCTCGGTGGCCATGCCGGTCAGGTAGTAGAGCATCCGGCAGACATCCTGGAAGCCCTGGTTCCTGCCGAGTGCACCGAGGATCTTGAGCTTGATGCCGACGGTGTCGAGGTTGGTATCCGCCGGCGGCCGTCCCAGCTCGACCTGGAGCCGGTCCAGGATCACGCCGTGCCGGATCTCCTGCGGCTGCCACACGTCGGCGTAGAAGTAGCGGTCGATCTCGGGAGGATCCGGAAGCATCGTGGTCAGCTCGAGCACATTGCGGTCGACCTCGAGCTCCACCCGCGCCATGTAGTCGAGCACGTCACCGAACCGGGCATTCAAGGATTCCGGCGCGCGCAGCGTGTAGTCGACACTGTCCAGCTCGATCGGCGGATGCTCCTCCGCCAACCGGTCGACGTGCTCGCGTAAACGCTGTTCGGTGATGTTCATGTCAGGCCTAGTCTGCCGGGTGTGAGCGATTCGGCGGCAGGGGGAATTCGGATTGGTACGCCGAGGGGGCGCGGCGTCATCCTCGCCGCCGGGCTCGGCTCGGGCATGGCATTTCTGGACGGCACCGTGGTCACGGTAGCCCTCAAGCGCCTCGGCGAAGATCTGGATGCGAGCCTGGCCGAGCTGCAGTGGATCACCAACGGCTACCTGCTCTCGCTGGCCAGCCTGATCCTGCTCGGCGGCTCGCTGGGTGACCGGTTCGGCCGGCGCCGGATGTTCGTCGTCGGCACCGCGTGGTTCGCCGTCGCCTCCCTCTTGTGCGGCCTCGCACCCAACCCGGAGATCCTGATCGTCGCGCGCGTGCTGCAGGGCATCGGCGGCGCGCTGCTCACCCCGGGCAGCCTGGCGATGATCCAGGGAGCCTTCGTCGCATCCGACCGCCCGAAGGCGATCGGCGCATGGACGGGCCTCGGCAGCGTCGCCGCCGCCCTCGGCCCGTTCATCGGCGGCGGGCTCGTCGACTACGCCAGCTGGCGCTGGATCTTCCTGATCAACCTGCCGCTCGCCGCGGCCACGATCTACTTCGCCCTGAAGCACGTCCCGGAGACGCGGGACCCGAACGCCTCGAAGCACTTCGACGTCACCGGGGCCACCCTGGCGACGCTCGCCCTGGGCGGCCTCACGTACTCCCTGATCCAGTGGGGCGACCCGCTGGCGGCGTACGCCGGGGTGCTGGCGGTGCTGGCCGGCATCGGGTTCCTGATGGCCGAGAAGCGTGGGCCGGAGCCGATGCTGCAGCTCGGCATCTTCCGGGACCGGACCTTCAGCGCTGCCAACGCGATGACCCTTCTGGTCTACGCGGCGCTGGGTGCGTCGCTGTGGTTCGCCACCCTCCAGCTGCAGACGGTCAGCGGCTGGAGCGCCCTCCAAGCGGGCCTCGCGAGCTTCCCGATCACGATCTGCATGATCTTCCTGTCCGCGAAGGGTGGGGAGATCGGTGCCCGGATCGGACCGCGTATCCCGATGACCGTCGGCCCGATCGTGATGGCGGCGAGCTGCCTGCTGCTGCTCTCGATCGGCGAGGACGTGAACGTCGTGACCGACGTACTCCCCGGCATGACCTTGTTCGGGCTGGGACTCGCGTTGATGGTGGCGCCGCTGACCGCGACCGTGCTGGCCGCGGCGCCCGACGAGCACGCGGGCATCGCGAGCGGCGTCAACAACGCCCTCGCCCGGGCCGGCTCGCTGCTCGCGGTCGCGGCGCTGCCGGTTGCGGTCGGACTCGGCGGCGATGACTACGCCGAGCCGGCGGTGTTCGACGACGGCTACCGGATGGCGATGATCGCCTGCGCTGTGCTGCTGACCCTCGGCGGCATCGTGTCCTGGCTGACCATCCGGAACCAGGTGCTCGTGGAGGAGGGACCTACCCTTTAGGTGGGGACGGAGGGGATTCATGCGGATCAGGCGTGCCGTGGTGGCGATGGGCTGTGCGGCTCTTGTCGTGCTGGTGCCTGCCTGCGGCAGCTCGCCGGCTGACGACCCGGAGGTCGTGCCGAGCGAGGCCCCGTCGCCGTCTGCGCCCATCACCGAACCCACTTCCGAAACGACCGCACCGGTGGCCGACCCGGAGCACGCGGTCGACCCACCGGGTCCGGTGGAGACGCCACTGGAGCAGGCGGACGTCCTCCTGGTCGACCCTGGCGGGGAGATCGGCGATGACCTCGCCCGCCGGATCAACCGGCTGCAGGGCGTCACCGCGGTGACCGAGCTGGGCGTCGTGCAGGTCTCGATCGAGAACAAGGTCTACACCGTCGCGGTGGTCGACCCGGCCGAGTACCGGCGGTTCACGGTCTACCAGAGCGCCACTCTCCAGGCGCAGTGGGACCGAGTCGCCGGTGGCGAGCTTGCCGTCGACCCGTCAGTCGAGGCTCGGCTGCCCATCGACGACGACGGCTACCTGCGGCTGGGTTCGGGCGAGGAGGACCCGCGGGTGCACGTCGGTGCCTACGCACCACAGATCCCGACGGTCGACCTGGTCGTCAACTCCGCGTGGGCCGAGGAGCTGGGGATCAGCAGCACCAACGCGCTGCTGGTCTCGGCGCGCAACAGCACCCCGCAGGCGTTGAGCAAGCCGATCAAGCGACTCGTCGGCTCCGAGGTCCCGGCGCAGAACCTCGACATCGCGAGCCGCCGCGAGCTCGACCCCTCGGTATTTCAGAGCGCGCTGTTCTTCGGGACGTTCTCCGAGGCCGTCGGGGTCTTTCGGTACAGCGTCCTGAGCGGCGGCCGGATCGCCCCCGACGCGGGCTGGGTGCGCGACCACATCACCACCCAGGTGGTGCCGATCCTGGGCGCAGTCACCTGTAACCGGGCGATCTTCCCGCAGCTGAAGGCGGCGCTGGGCGAGATCGTCACCCGGGGCCTCGCCGACGAGATCCACCCCAACGAGTACGCCGGCTGTTACTACCCGCGCTTCATCGCCGGGTCCACGCAGCTCTCCAACCATGCCTTCGGCCTCGCCCTCGACCTCAACGTGCCGGGCAACCAGCGCGGCACCGTGGGCCAGATCAACCGCGAGGTGGTCGCGATCTTCAAGACCTGGGGCTTCGGCTGGGGCGGCGACTGGCGCTACACCGACCCTATGCACTTCGAGCTCCGCGAGATCAGGCGCCCGGGCTGAGCATCCGGTGTCGGTAGCGTGCGGCCATGCGCGCAGTGCAGGTGGTGACCACGACCGGCCCGGCCGACCTCGAGATCCGCGACATCGGCGATCCGATTCTCGGGCCCGACGACGTACTCATTGAGGTGCACCGGGTCGGCGTCTCCTTCCCCGATCTGTTGCTGACCCGCGGCGAGTACCAGCTCAAGCCCGAGCCGCCGTTCTCGCTCGGCGTCGACGTCGCAGGCACGGTGGTCAGCGGCCCGGGGTTCGAGCCCGGCCAGCGGGTCGCCGCGGTCTTCGCGTACGGCGGCGCGCAGGAACTGGCGGCGATCCCGGCGATGTCCACATTCGCGCTGCCCGACGCGATGTCGTACGACGAGGGCGCCGCCCTGCCGATGAACTACCTGACCGCGCAGTTCGCGCTGGCCGAGCGCGGCGCGTTGCAGCCGGGCGAGACCGTGCTCGTGCACGGCGGCGCCGGCGGCGTCGGCACGGCCACGCTCCAGGTCGCGCGGGGCATGGGCGCCCGGACCATCGCCGTCGTCAGCTCGGACGAGAAGGCCGAGGTCGCGCGGGCATCCGGTGCCGACGAGGTCGTGCGGCTCGACGGCTTCCGCGACGCGGTCCAGGAGCTGACCGAGGGCAAGGGGGTCGACATCGTGCTCGACGTGGTCGGCGGCGACGTCTTCACCGACTCCCTCCGCTCGCTGTCCACGCAGGGCCGACTGCTGGTGGTGGGCTTTGCCGCCGGCCAGGGCATCCCCGAGGTGAAGGTCAACAGGTTGCTGTTGAACAACATCGACGTCCGCGGGGTCGGCTGGGGAGCCTTCGCGATGATGCGGCCGGGCTACATGCAGGAGCAGTGGCAGGCGCTGCTGCCGATGATCGAGAACGGTGCGGTGAAGCCGCCGATCGGCCGGGTCTACGAGCTCGCGGAGTTCGGGCAGGCGCTGGTCGACATGGACGAGCGGCGGACGCTGGGGAAGTCCGTCGTCCGGGTACGTGACTGACGAGCACCGCCAGTCGGCATACGCCGTCCGGTTCGACTGGGGGCCGACGGGCGCCGCAGCCATTGCGGACGGTGCGCAATTCGCGGTCGTGGTCGACGTGCTCTCGTTCACGACGACGTTGTGTGTGGCGGCGGAGTTCGGAGTGCAGGTGTACCCGTACCGCTGGGGCGACGACACGGCCGCGGAGTACGCCGCCGAGCGGGGCGCCGTGTTGGCCGGCAGCCGCTCCGAGAAGGCGGGCGTCAGCCTGTCGCCGGTCAGTGTGCTGGCGGCACTGGCCGGCTCGGATCTGAACCGCTTGGTCCTGCCGTCGCCGAACGGATCCGCGATCTCCTTTGACCTCGCCGGGTCCGGGCTGAGGGTCGTGGGTGCCTGCCTGCGCAATCGGACCGCCGTAGCCGGGTGGCTGGGGTCAAAGCTGAGCTCAGGGTCCCGCGTGGCCGTCATCGCTGCGGGCGAACGCTGGCCAGACGGCTCGTTGCGGCCCGCAGTCGAGGACCTGTGGGGTGCGGGAGCCGTCATCGCCGCACTGGTGGAGCTGGGCGTCTCCGGCCTGAGCCCGGAGGCCGAGCAAGCGGCCGCGGCGTTCCTCGCTGCCGAACCTGGACTCAGGGACAGTTTGACGGCCTCGGCCAGTGGGCGAGAGCTCGACGCGATCGGCTTCGGCGAGGACGTCCGGGTGGCCAGCGAGCTGGACGCCGGCGGCGTCGTACCGTTCCTGGATGGGGAGGCGTTCGTCGCGAGGTGACCTTGCCCTATCGGCGCAATTGCGACGAAATGACGGGTCGCATCGGCAGGAACATGTCCAAACAGCGCAATTGCGCGGTTTCGCACCCCTTCCACCCAGCATTGCTCGTCCCGAATAAAGTCATGCCCGTGAGCATCCTCGATGACGCCCGCGAGGGCATGGACCCCGACACCCGGCCGCAGGACGATCTGTTCGGCCACGTCAACGGTCGGTGGTTGGCGACGGTGGAGATCCCCTCCGACCGGTCCAGCTGGGGCCCCTTCGTGCAGCTGGCCGACATCGCCGAGGAACAGGTGCACCGGATCATCGAGGACCTCGCGGTCCGCGCCTCGTCCGGCGACGCCGAGGACGAGGTCGACGACGACCGCAAGATCGGCGACCTCTACCAGTCGTTCATGGACACCGCCCGGATCGACAAGCTCGGCACTCGCCCGCTGCGACCGCTCACCACCGCCGTGGCCGCGCTCCGTGACGTGCGCGACCTCGCCGCGTTCCTCGGTGAGTTCGAGCGGATCGGCGGGCACGGCCTGTTCGGGTCCTACGTCGACACCGACGACCGCCAGTCCGACCGCTACCTGTTCCACATCACCCAGGGCGGCCTCGGCCTGCCCGACGAGTCCTACTACCGGGACGAGAAGTTCGCCGAGGTCCGCGACAAGTACGTCGACTACCTCACCCGGCTGCTCGAGCTCGGCGGCCACCAGAACCCGGCCGCGGCCGCCGCGTCGATCCTGGCGCTGGACACCAAGCTGGCGCAGGGCCACTGGGAGCGGGCCGACACCCGCGACGTCCTGAAGACCTACAACCTGTTGACCGCGGGCGAGCTCGCCGAGCTGTGCCCGCGTTTCGACTGGGCCGCCTACGTCACCAACCTCGGCGGCACCGACGAGACCATCGCCGAGGTGTGTGTCCGGCAGCCGTCGTACCTCGAACACCTGTCGAAGGTGCTCGAGGAGACCCCGATCGAGGAGTGGCGCGACTGGCTGACCAGCCACGTGCTGCGGGCCGCGGCGCCGTACCTCACCGACCAGTTCGTGGAGACCAACTTCGACTTCTACGGTCGCAGCCTCAACGGCACCCCGGAGCTCCGGGCCCGGTGGAAGCGCGGCGTCTCCCTGGTCGAGGGCGCGCTGGGCGAGGCGGTCGGCAAGGAGTACGTCTCCCGGCACTTTCCGCCGACGTCGAAGGCGCAGATGGACGACCTGGTCGCCAACCTCCTGGCGGCCTACCGCGAGTCGATCTCCCAGCTGGACTGGATGACTGACGAGACCAAGCAGCGGGCCTACGAGAAGCTCGACACGTTCCGCCCCAAGATCGGCTACCCGGAGAAGTTCCGCGACTACTCGGCGTTGCGGATCGACAAGGCGGACCTGATGGGCAACGTCGCCGCGGCGTCACGGTTCGAGACCGACCGTCAGCTCGACAAGATCGGCGCACCGGTCGACCGCGACGAGTGGTTCATGCTGCCGCAGACCGTCAACGCCTACTACAACCCCGGCACCAACGAGATCTGCTTCCCGGCCGGGATCCTGCAGAAGCCGTTCTTCTCACCGGCCGCGGACCCCGCGGAGAACTATGGCGGTATCGGCGCGGTGATCGGTCACGAGATCGGTCACGGCTTCGACGACCAGGGCGCGCAGTACGACGGCACCGGCACCCTCAATGACTGGTGGACGGCGGCCGACAAGGCCGCGTTCGAGGTGAAGTCGAAGACCCTGATCGAGCAGTACGACGGCTTCTCTCCGCGCAACCTGCCCGGCGAGACCGTCAACGGCGCGCTCACTGTCGGTGAGAACATCGGCGACCTCGGCGGGCTCACGATCGGGCACCGCGCCTACGTGATCAGCCAGGACGGCAACGCCACCGTCGAGGGCCGGCGGCGGCTGTTCCTCAACTGGGGCTACATCTGGCGCACCAAGCGGCGCACCGAGCAGGAGCAGCAGTACCTCACCATCGACCCGCACAGCCCACCGGAGTTCCGCGCCAACATCGTGCGCAACCTCGACGAGTTCCACGAGGTGTTCGGCACCGCCGACGGCGACGGGATGTGGCTGGACCCCAAGCAGCGGGTCAGGATCTGGTAGCTCCCCGCAACCGCCGGTCGATGACGGCGGCCAGGCCGAACACCGCCAGCATGAAGGCCGCCACACCCAGGCAGTTGAGGGCGACCACTGCATACCCGTGCTCGTCGACGTCGATGAACGGGTACGGGTACCAGTCGACGAGGGCGCCGCGCACCAACGTGTAGCCGATCCAGATCAGTGGCAGCACCAGGAACGGGCCGAGGTCGGCACGGGTGATCCGGTCACGCGGGCCGGCAAGTAGCCAGCCGACCACCGCGACCAGCGGCACCACCATGTGCAGCAGCCGGTCGGCGAGCAGGTCCGCGCCCTCGAGGTCGAGCAGCGGCCGCAGGAAGAAGAAGTGCACGATCCCGCCGCCGAAACAGATCACCAGCCCGTTGAGGCGCAGGATCCGGAACACCCGGCCGGCACGCTCGGGATCGACGACCAGGAGGGCGGTAGTAGCCGCGACCAGGACGTTGGACCAGATCGTCAGGTAGCTCGCGAACCGCACCAGCCGGGTGTCCGCGTCGGGCGGGTCGACCTCGTCGAGCACCTTGTGGCCCTGGGCAACCAGCACCAGCTGGAGAACGACCGCGAACGTCGCCACCAGCGCCGTGATCGTGTGCACTGTGCGAGCGCGACCTGTCGGCATGCGGTCAATCTAGGCCCGGCCGCAGCCCGGGCACGGCGGCGCGACTCCCCAGCCCCACTTCGGCTGATCGACGCTCCTTTCAGTTGACTGGTCGGGTCGGCGTGTAATGATAATTACATGATTACACAGGAAGACCTGGAGCGGGTTCGCGGCTGGTTCGCCGGCCGCCTGCCCAAGGACTGGGCGGCGGAACCGCCCGAGGTGAGTGTGGATCGTGAGGAGATCACGGTGCGACTGCGGATCCCCGACATCGAGGCCGGCGGCTCCGACGTGGAGCGGGCCGAGGCGCGGGCGGGCCGGGCCGAGGGGTTCCGGACCGACACCCGCGAGCAGCGGATCGAGATCGCCCGGGAGGCCGAGCACCGCTACCGGAAGAAGGTGTCGTGGGGCCTGAAGGTCGGGCAGCACGAGGAGCTGTGGACGCATGTCGCGGCGCCGGTGATGACCCGGCTACGGCAGCCGGAGCGGTTGGTGCTGGACACGTTGGTCGACTCGGGCGTGGCCCGGTCGCGGTCGGACGCGCTCGCATGGTGCGTCCGCCTGGTCCGGCAGCACGAGGAGGACTGGCTGGCCGAGCTGCGCGAGGCGATGAGCGCGGTGGGCGACGTACGCAAGAAGGGTCCGGCTGCCTGACGACGACGTGGCGTGCGCCACTTCGCAGGGTGGAGTTCGCGCGTTTGTGACCACGGTGACATTGCGCGGTCGACGGTGGGGGGTCGAGACTCCGGGGGCTCGGGCAACGGCACGAGCCCTCCGCTCCTTCCTCGAAACGAGATCAACATGCTGCGACGTCTCCGCCTGGTTCTCCCGGCCCTGGCCACCGCGATCGCGGTAGCGACGACGACCTTCGTCGCTGCTCCCGCCCACGCCGACCCCACTGGCGCCACGTGCATGGACCCGACCATCGAGGGGTCCTTCGCCAAGGGCACGGCGACGAGCTCCTTCGGCCTCCAGATCAGCGTGGTGAAGTTCAACGCCGTCGGCTACACCTCGGCCAACTGCCCCTCGGCGTTCACGGAGTACCGCTACAAGGCGGCGTTCACCTACAACGGGAAAACGACGAGCGCGTATCAGTCGAGCATCGAGCCCGTCTACGCCTACTCGGCCGGTGGCTGGCAGCGCACCGGCACCCGCATCCTGTTCCCCGAGCAGACGCTGGCCTTCAACGGGTACAAGAGCGTGGACCTCGCCGTCACCTCCGGCTCGAAGTCGGTCTTCAGCTCGGTCTGGTGCCGCAGCAACGAGGACACCTGGGACTACCACTTCAGCTGGCTGCCGGCGACCGTGCACACCTTCGACACAGCCTCCGTCGACGGAGTCCCGCGCGGGAAGATCAACTCCTGCCCGTGATCAGCGGCTAAGTGGCGCCCGGCGATCCGTCGTCGGGCGCCACGCTGCTTCTCAGGTCCTCGAGGAACTCCCGGACTTCGTCCTCGAACTGCGTTCCCCGGACCAGGGGTTCCGCGGCCTCTGCGTCCGCCGCAGCCGCCTTGCGGTCACCGAGACGAAGATGGGCCAGTCCGCGCGTGTGCAGGATCGTCCCCGTCACACCTGAAAGCCCGTGCTCGCGCGCCAGCTCGAGGGCTCGAGATGCCACCACCACGGCCTCGTCGGCCCGGCCGGCTTCTACAAGCGCGTAGGCGAGGTTGTTGCGGGTAGCGGCACGGTTGAAGGAGTGACGCATCCGGTCGCACTGGACGACAGCTTCTCGGTTGTACCGAAGCTCGAGGTCACTCCTCCCGGCATCACCCGCTACCGGCCCGAGGTTCGACAGGCACGTCATCACCTCCTCGGCCAACCCGTTGCGCCGGGCAATGCGCAGGCCTCCCTCGAGGATCTGGATCGCCTCGTCGTGCCTCCCCTGTTGCGAGCGGACCCAACCGAGGTTGCGCATGGCGTGCGCGACAGCGGCGGGGTCGCCGGCAGCCTCGAGTACCGGCAGGGCGCGCTCGAGCACGGCAGCGGCGGCATCCGGTTCGGACCGCTGAATCAGGCAGTAGCTGCGCACCAAGTCCTGTCGAGCCTCGGCTGCGGGGTCATCGCTCGGGAGGAGCGCCTCCATGCTTTCGTCCACCCTGCCCAGCGCAGCGAGGGCGGCCGCCTTCTCCCAGCTCAGACGAACCCGTAGCGGCTCCTCGACGTTGGGCAGCAACAGGACTTCGTCGGCGATCGTGACAACGTCTTCGTACCTGCCGAGTCTCCGCAGGCAGCCGACCAGGCCACGGTAGGCAACTGGTCCCATGCCGAGGGTGAGAGCATCCCGGAAGTGGGACTCGGCCTCGTCGTAGCGACCGAGGAGCTCGAGCAGCTCGCCGGTGGCGACGAGCCGCTGCGGCAGGTCGACCTTGTACTCGTCCGCGACATCGTCGGACCGCCGCAGCTCGAGGTCCCGGTACATGTGCACCAGTGCCTCGTCATGCGCCCCCCGGGACAGCGCCGCCTCGGCTCCCTTCTCGAGCGCGACGAGCGCGCGCTCGGAGGCGCCGGCGAGATAGAGGTGCCGGGCCAGGAAGTCGGGCAGGTCGTCGGCCGCCACCAGCTCCGGGCCGACGTCCGAGGCCGCGAGGTGGAGCCGACGGCGGCGGGCGCGGGTCGTGCGGAGGTACGCCGTGCTCTGCACCAGGGCGTGGACGAAGTCCGCACCCACGAGCAGCCCCTCCTGCCTCAGAGCGGCAAGCGCGGCTCGGACCTCGGTGCTGGGCTCGGCTGCCCGGGCGGAGAGCGCGACCACGAGCTCCTCGTCGACAGGCGCCCCGAGGACCGCGGCGATCGTGAGGACCCGCTCGAGTGCGGCCGGCAGGGCGTCGATCCGGGCGCCGATCAGGCCTTCGAGCGAGTCGGGGACCAGGTCCAGCGCGGTGGCGAGGCCGGTGGCCGCGGTGACCAGGACGTCGCCGTCGACGAGGGAGACCAGTCCCCGGTCGCGGATCGCGAACGCGAACTCGCCCACGAACAAGGGATTGCCGCCCGAACGTCTGACCACCTCCTCGACGAGGTCCTCGGGCGGTGCCCCGCTGAGCAGGTCGGCGAGCAGGGCGGCGACGTCCTCGGGGTCGAGCGGACTGAGCTCGAGCAGGTCGAGCTCGGCGCTGGCAGGCACCTTCTCCCGTGAGGTGGCGATCACCAGGACGTCGGCGTCGCCGATCTCGAACAGCACGTCGTCGAGCAGGTCGATTGAGGGCTGGTCTGCCCAGTGCAGGTCCTCGAGCACCACGGTGCAGGGCGCGGTGCTCCGAAGCAGGGCCGAGACGTCTGCCGCGACGACGTCGCGGCGCACGGCTGGAGGCAGTGTCTCGAGTCGTTCGTCGAGGTCGAGCCCGAGGACGATGCGCAGTCCGTCGCTGACCGAGCCCTCCGCGAAGGCGGCCAGCGCCCCGGCCCAGGGGCGGTACGAACGAGTGCGCTCCTGGGGCACGCACCCACCCTCGAACCAGGTGCGGGTCGATCGCACCCGGGCCTCTTGGAGCAGGCGGGACTTGCCGGTGCCGGCGTCCGCGACGACCGCGACGCCGCGTCCCCCTTGTCGGTTCTCGGTGGTGGTGAGCCTCCCGAGCTCGGCCTCCCTGCCGTACACCCGGTTGCTGTGTGCAGTGCGCCGCTGGAGGTGCCGCTGGCGCGGTCCGAGCAACAGATACGCCGGCAGCGGCTCCGCGCGACCCTTCACCTGGAGCGGGCCGATGTCGCGGTACTCGAAGTCGTCGCCGGTCAGCCGGAAGGTGGTCTCCCCGACGACCAGCGCGCCTGGAGGGGCGTTCGACTGCAGCCGCTGTGCCATGTTCACCGAGTCGCCGAGGATGTTGTAGTCGGTCTTGATGTCCCCGGCGACCAGCCGGGCCAGGACGGCACCGGTGTCCACCCCGATGCGCAGGGTCAGTGCTGCCGCTTCGCTCGGCGCCACCGCCAGCAGCGCCGGGAACTCCTCCAGCATCTCGCGCGCGCACCGCACCGCCCGCGTCGCGTCGTCCTCGTGCGCCACGGGAGCGCCGAAGTAGCACAGGAGAGCGTCGCCCGCGAACGCGCCGACGTGCCCCTCACCCCGCTTCACGATCCGCACCAACCCGGCCAGGAGGGGATCCACGACCGACGCCAAGGTCTCGGGGTCGAGCCGTCCGGCGAGTGACGTGAACCCCGACAGGTCCGCGAACAGTGCGCTGACCAGCCGCCGTTCCTCGGGAAGCCGTCCGCCGTGCTCGATCAGCTCTTCGCGGAGCTGTTCGCCGACCAGGGCGCGCAGGACCTCGTCGACCTCGCCCGTCCGGCCGGCGCCGGAGGTCCGCCTGGCCCCGCAGTGTCCGCAGAACTGGTGGGTGGCCGGGCAGGCCGACCCACAAGCCAGGCATGACCATTCCACAAGCGGAGCGTAGTGAAGAACGCGGCACTGGGGTCGGCGGGCGCTGGTAGACAGGCGGCAATGACCACCGACATCCGGCTCCGCGCCGAGACACACCTGCGCTCGCTCGTCGGCCCCAGGAATGGGCAGAGTGATGTCGAGCTGCGGGCCGACCAGTGGTCGGCGATCGAGGCGCTCGCGGTGGCGAAGCGGCGGGCGCTCGTCGTCCAGCGCACCGGCTGGGGGAAGTCGGCGGTCTACTTCGTGGCCACGTTGCTGCTGCGCGAGGCCGGCTCCGGTCCGACCGTGATCGTGTCGCCGCTGCTGGCGCTGATGCGCAACCAGATCGCCGCCGCCGAGCGGGCCGGCATCCGCGCGGTCACGATCAACTCCACCAACCTCGAGGACTGGGAGGAGACGCACCGGGCGATCGCGGCCGGCGAGATCGACGTCCTCCTGGTCAGCCCGGAGCGGCTCAACAACCCCGGATTCCGAGACGAGGTGCTGCCCCGGCTGGCCGCCACCTGTGGCCTGCTGGTCGTCGATGAGGCGCACTGCATCTCCGACTGGGGGCACGACTTCCGCCCCGACTACCGCCGGATCCGCACCCTGCTCGACGACCTGCCGACGGGCATCCCGGTGCTGGCGACGACCGCGACCGCCAATGCCCGGGTCACCACCGACGTGGCCGAGCAGATGGGTACCGAGACCTTGGTGCTCCGCGGCTCCCTCGACCGGGAGTCGCTGCAGCTCGGCGTGATCCGGCTGACGACCGCCGAGCAGCGGCTGGCCTGGCTGGCCGACCACCTCGGCGAGCAGCACGGCTCCGGCATCGTCTACTGCCTCACCGTCGCCGCGACCCAGGAGATCGCCGACTACCTGCGCTCCCGCGGACACGACGTGGCGGCGTACTCCGGGCAGACCGACCCGACCGAGCGGCTCGAGCTCGAGGAGCTGCTGGCCGCCGGCAAGATCAAGGCCCTGGTCGCGACCAGCGCGCTCGGCATGGGGTTCGACGCCACCCTCGGTTTCGTGGTCAACCTGGGAGCCCCGAGCTCGCCGGTGACCTACTACCAGCAGGTCGGCCGCGCCGGGCGTGGTCTCGCGCCCGAGCAGCGCGCGAGCGTCGTCCTCCTGCCCGCGATCGAGGACCAGGACATCTGGGCCTACTTCGCCTCCGTGGGGTTCCCGCGCGAGGAGCTTGTCCGGCAGACGCTCGATGCGCTGCTCGAGGAGGGCCGGCCGATGAGCACGGCCGCCCTCGAGACCAGGGTCGAGCTCAACCGCACCCGGCTCGAGACCCTGCTCAAGGTGCTCGACGTCGACGGCGCCGTACGCCGCGTCCGTGGCGGCTGGGAGGCGACCGGCCGGGACTGGGTCTACGACGAGGAGCGCTACCGGCGCGTCGCCGAGGCGCGCGAGCGCGAGCAGCAGGCGATGCTCGACTACCTCGCCACCGACGCGTGCCGGATGCGGTTCCTGCGCGAGCAGCTCGACGACCCGGGCGCCGAGGACTGTGGACGATGCGACAACTGCGGCGGCCTGGCGCTCTCGACCGAGATCTCCGCCGCCGCTGTCGAGGAGGCCCAGGTCCGGCTGGCCCGGCCCGGGGTCGTGGTGGAGCCGCGGAAGATGTGGCCGACCGGCCTCGCCGCGCTGGGGCTGGAGCTCAAGGGCCGGATCACCGGCGCCGAGGAGGGCCGGGCCGTCGCCAGGCTCACCGACCTCGGCCACGGAAACGCGCTGCGGGATCTGTTCCGCGAGGGCACGCCCGACGGCCCGGTCCCGGTGCCGCTGGCCCGGGCGATGGTGCAGGTGCTCGGCGACTGGGGCCCTGCGGTCGACGGGATCGTGGTGGTCGAGTCCGCGCGCCGCGCCGCTCTGGTCGACGACCTGGCGGCCGGTCTAGCCCGCTACCTCGGGGTGCCCGAGGTCGGCCGGTTCGCGATCGCTGACCGCGAGATTCCTCCGGGCAAGGGCGCCATCAACTCGGCCCACCGCATCGCCGCCGTCGACCGGCGGTTCGCGCTGCGGGTCGATGACGTCGGGGGGCGCCGCCTGCTCCTCGTCGACGACCTGGTGGTCACCGGCTGGACCCTGACCATGGCCGCCACGCAGCTGCGGGCGGCTGGTGCGGAGAGCGTGCTGCCGGTCGTGCTGGCCACTACCTCGTAACCGCCGGTCTAGACCAGAGCGGTCAAGTTTTCAAGAACGCGCTCCGGGCTGGTCGCGGCTCGCTTGTACTGGTGAAGGCTTCCTCCCTCCTACGTCAGGATCGTCATGAGCTCGGACCTCAGGCACCGGCGCGTACGGCGTACACTCACCGCAGCGGGCACCAGTGCGCTGCTGGCCATCGGCTTCGCGGCCGGCTTCGACGCGCCCGCCACCGGCGCCGCCGGCGCCGCGGCCGCACCTCCTGGTCCCTACAGCGCCAGCGCGCACGGCGACATCGTCGACCTTGACGTCGACCTGCTCGGCGGTGACCTGCTCGGCGTGAAGGTGGGCCACTCGGAGGTCGTATCCGACACCGCGCTGACGCCGAAGGTCGTCAGCACGAGCAGCAACCTCGAGACTCGGCCTCGGCGGCACCGCTGCAGCCGATCGACTCGCAGGTCGCGACCGCGCCACCGTCGTCCGACCCGCCGGAGGTGACCCTGATCCCGGTGGACCTGTCGCCGCTCGCCGACGTACAGGCGATCCGCGGCAACACCGCTGCCCAGTTCGTCAGCCTCGATGAGTGCCCGCCGGCCGTGTCGGGCGTCGCGTCTGCTCGGTACCTCGCGCACTCGACTGGCCGGAGCGACCGTGCTCGGCGGAGCGTCCCCGGACTCGGTGCGCTGTCGACGCCTGAGGCCTCCGAGACCCATGTCGGCACCGGGTTGGTCGACGTGCCGGGTGCCAACTCGGTCGTCGTCTCCAACGCCGAGGTCACGATCGGTGACATCGAGCTGCTCGGCGGCGAGGCCATCGTCAGGGTCGACGAAGCCGGTCCGGCTCACCGCAGTCGTCCAACGGGACGACCGGTACCTCCACGGTCACCAACCACCTGGTGACCGTCATCCTCGGCGACGGCACGTCATCGACATCCCGGTCGACGGCGGTGCCATCGACATCCCGATCGACCTCGCCGGCCTGCTCGTCGACCTCGAGGTCCGGGCCTTCGCGCCGACCGAGACTGTGACCGGAGGCGGCCGTGAGCGCCACCCTGGACGCGGTGGTCGGGATCGACCTGACCGTCCACCTCGGTGCCCAGGAGGTCGCCGACGTGCACCTCGGGGTCGGCCAGCTGTCCGCCTCCGCGACGGCCCCGGCCGGCGGCGTGGACTGCGACGGCCCCATAGACGACGACGCGGACGACGACGGTCTCACCGACGACGAGGAAGAGAACGACACCCACACCGACCCGCTCGACCCGGACACCGACGACGACGGTCTGACCGACGGTGAAGAGGTCCACGACACCGACACCGACCCGCTGGACCCGGACAGCGACGACGACTGCGCCCTTGACGGTGAAGAGGTCGACGCCGGGACGGACCCGAACGACGAGAACAGCACGCCGGTGGGCGTCTCCTGTGACACCGACAACGACGGGCTGACCGACGACGAAGAGGTCAACGACACGCACACCGACCCGCTGGACCCGGACACCGACGACGACTGCGCCCTCGACGGCGAAGAGGTCGACGCCGGGACGGACCCGCTGGACCCGGACAGCACCCCCGTGGGCATCGACTGCGACTCCGACGACGACGGCCTGACCGACGACGAGGAAGAGAACGACACCCACACCGACCCGCTCGACCCGGACACCGACGACGACTGCCTGACCGATGGTGAAGAGGTCCACGGCACCCGGAACACGAAGTACAACAACGAGCCGACGGACCCGCTGGACAAGGACACCGACAACGACACTCTCACCGACTGCCAGGAGATCCGCGGCGTTCGCGTGAAGCAGAAGGTCACGAAGTACCGGCAGTCGGACGCACGTCCGATCGGCAGGGTGCGTACGGATCCCAACGACCGGGACACCGACAACGACGGGCTCGGCGACGGCCGCGAGGTCAAGGGCATCAACATCAACGAGCGGATCGTGTTCAAGCACAACGGCCGGACCTACCTGCTCGGCGTTCGCTCGACGAACCCGCTGCAGAAAGACACCGACCGCGACGGCCTCGCCGACAAGGTCGAGGTGACCGGTAGTGCGAACACGCGGCACAACCGGCGCAGCTCCGACCCGACTCACTGGGACACCGACCGCGGCCGGATCGCCGACGCCCCTGAGGTGCGAGCCGGATCCGACCCGTCGGACATCCGCTCCGGACCCAGCAACCCGCGGGCCATGGCCGGCGCGGCCGGAGGTTGACGGACACACTCGACGACCAGATAGAACACGTTCTAGTCTCGATACGTCCCGCACGCCCCTCACGGGACTACTCGACTACCGAAAGAGCTGTTCGATGAATGCGCCCTTGCGCGTGGTCCAGTGGACGACCGGAAACATCGGCAGGCGGTCGCTGCACGCGATCATCGGCCGCGAGGACATGGAGCTGGTTGGCGTCTATGCGCACGGCCGGGACAAGGTCGGCCGGGACGCGGCTGAGCTCAGCGGCTGGCCCGAGCCCACCGGCGTACTTGCCACCGACGACGTCGACGCGCTGGTCGCGTTGCGCCCGGACGCCTGTTGCTACAACCCGCTGTGGCCGAGCATCGAGGAGTTGGTGACCCTGCTCGAGAACGGCATCAACGTTTGCACCAGCGCCGCCTGGATCACCGGCGGCAAGCAGACGCCGGAGGATCGCGCACGGATCGAGAAGGCCTGCGAGCAGGGCAGCTCGACGATCCTCGGCAGCGGTGCGCACCCCGGGATGACCAACCTTGTCGGGATGGTGCTGAGCGGGTCGTGTGAGCGGGTCGACGAGATCCGGATCACCGAGTCGGTGGACTGCTCGACCTACGAGTCGGCGAACACCCAGCGCGCGATGGGCTTCTCCCAGGACCCGAGCACGCCGGGTCTGGCCGAGTCGGTACGACGCGAGAGCGAGGTGTTCGCCGAGTCGGCCGCGATGATGGCCGACGCCATCGGCGTGACACTGGACCGGCTGACGTTCGACGTGACGTTCACCGAGGCGACCGGAGACAGCGACCTCGGGTTCATGACGATCCCGGCCGGGACGATCGGTGGCGTGATGGGCTACCACCGCGGCTGGGTCGGGGAGCGCAACGTCGTCAGCGTCGGCTTCAACTGGACGATGGGAAGCCACGTCGTACCGCCGAAGCCGCTGGCGCACGGACATGTCATCCAGGTGTTCGGGCTGCCCAACATGCGCACGGTGATCCACTGCCTGCCGCCCGCCGACTGGACCGAGGAGGGCTTCATGGGCCTCGGCATGATCTACACCGCGATGCCGGTGACCAACGCCGTACCCGCCGTGGTCGCGGCGCCGCCCGGCATCGTCACGCTCAAGGACCTCCCGCCGATCACCGGCCGCGCATAGCGAGGGAACCTACTGTCGGGGCCGGGCGTTAGGTTCTGAGTCCCGTACCTCCGGCCCCCGAGGTCCGCCCTTGAGCTTTGTGCCCGTCACCGGACCGGCGACCTTCCTGGCCGCCGACCCGCCCCGCGACAGCGTGGTGGAGTTCAGCGACGACCGGCGCACGATCACGCTGCCGATCCGGGCCGCGCTACCGGTGCTCACCAAGGCGCACGCTCGCGACGACCTGCACCCGACGGTCGGGTTGCTCTCCGGGGCCGCGCTGCTCGCCCTGCGCCTGGTGGCAGCGGGCCGGCTGCGGCCGCACGAGGCGGAGGCCTCCTGGCGGATCGGGCCGCTCGACGCAGACGACACCGATCGGGTCAGCCGACTCGCGTCGGCCCGGGGTCCCGAGGACCCGGCGGCGGCCGAGACGCTGGTTCGGCTGGTGCTCGACGCCGTCGCCGACGCAATGCCCCGCTCCACCCCGTTGACCCGTCAGAAAGTGAGTGACGGGTCGACGGACTTCGGGGCGCGGCTGGAGCAGCGGCTGGCCCGACAGCGTCGGCCGCGCGACGAGGACCTGCCTCAGCTGGTGCGGATCTCGCTGCGGGTCGAGGCCGACGAGGAGGAACTGGTCGCCGGCGCCGTGCGCCTGGTGCTGCAGGTGCACGACGAGCGCGACCCGCTGCACCTGTGCGAGGCGGCCGAGCTGTTCACCGGCACCGAGCACGGCTTCGGGTCCCGGGCCCGCACCCACGCCAGCATCGCGCTGCGAGCGGCCGCCGATGCCTGGCCGGTGCTGGACCGGCTGCTCGGGTTGCGGGTGCCGGACGAGATCACCCTCGACACCGACGAGCTGGTCAGCCTGCTCGAGCACGGCGTCGGTGCGCTGGCCGCCCGCGGCGTCGACGTGCTCTGGCCGCGCAGTCTCGGTCGCGACCTGACGGCTGCCGCCGTACTCGACCGGCGCGAGCCGGCCGGCCCGCGCGAGGAGCCGTTGCACGACGGACTGTTCGGCGCCGACGCCCTGTTCAGCTTCAACTGGCAGCTCGCGCTGCACGGCGACCCGCTCACCCAGGAGGAGATGGACCAGCTGGCCGCGGCAGCCGGACCGATCCTCAAGCTGCGCGGCAGCTGGACCGTGGTCGACCCGGCGCTGGCCCGCAAGGCGCGCAAGCGGCTGGTCCGCACGGTGAAGCCGGCCGAGGCGATCGCGTCCGCGCTGACCGGCACCGTTCAGGTGGCCGACGTCGACCACGAAGTGCATGTGGGGGCGTCCCTGCTACGGATGCGCGAGAAGGTGCTGGAGGCTCCTACCCGCGAGCCGATCCCGCAGCCGCCCGGCCTGACCGCGACCCTGCGCGACTACCAACGCCACGGCCTGACCTGGCTGGCCGACCTCACCTCGATGGGGCTCGGCGCCTGCCTGGCCGACGACATGGGCCTCGGCAAGACGGTCACCCTGATCGCCCTGCACCTGCACCGGGGCGGAGGTCCGACGCTCGTGGTCTGCCCGGCCAGCCTGTTGGGCAACTGGGAGGCAGAGATCGCCCGCTTCGCCCCGGGCGTTCCCGTACGCCGGCACCACGGCAGCCGGCGCGACCTCGACGACGTCGAGGGCTTCGTGCTGACGACCTACGGCACCATGCGGGTCGATAGCGCGGCGCTGGGGCAGGTGCCGTGGGACCTGGTGGTGGCCGACGAGGCGCAGCACGTCAAGAACGCCCGGTCCTCGACTGCCCGGGCACTCCGCACCATCCCCGGAAGCGCGCGAGTCGCGCTCACCGGCACGCCGGTCGAGAACAACCTCACCGAGCTCTGGGCCATCCTCGACTGGGCGACGCCCGGGTTGCTCGGCAGTCGCAACGCGTTCCGCAAGGTGTGGGCCGCGCCGATCGAGTCCGGCCACGAGCCGACCAAGGCGCGGCAGTTCGCGGACCTGGTCGGTCCCTTCCTGCTCCGCCGACGCAAGGCCGATCCGGGCATCGCGCCCGAGCTGCCGTCGAAGACCGAGACCGACCACCCCCTCGGGCTGACCAGGGAGCAGGTGACGCTCTACGAAGCGTTCGTCCGCGACACCATGGAGCGGATCGAGCGAGCAGACCCAGGAGATCCAGTGACCCGCCGCGGGCTGGTGCTGGCCCTGCTCACCGGCCTGAAGCAGATCTGCAACCACCCCGCGCAGTTCCTGAAGCAGTCCGGGGCGGTCCGGCTGACCGGCCGCTCCGAGAAGCTCGACCTGCTCGACGAGCTCATCGGCACGGTGCTCGCCGAGGACGGCGCCGTACTGGTCTTCACGCAGTACGTCGCGATGGCCCGGCTGCTCGAGGCCCACTGGGCCAAGCAGGGCGTGCCGCACCAGTTCCTGCACGGCGGCACGCCGGTGCGCGAGCGCGAGGCGATGGTCGCGCGGTTCCAGGCCGACCAGGTCCCGGTCTTCCTGCTGTCGCTCAAGGCCGGCGGGACCGGTCTCAACCTCACCCGTGCCGACCACGTCATCCACGTCGACCGCTGGTGGAACCCGGCCGTCGAGGAGCAGGCCACCGACCGTGCCTACCGGATCGGCCAGACCAAGCCGGTCCAGGTGCACCGGTTGGTGACCAAGGGGACCATCGAGGAGCGGATCGCCGAGGTGCTGACCCGCAAGAAGGCGCTGGCCGAGTCGGTGCTCGGCCGTGGCGACGCGGCGCTGACCGAGCTCAGCAACGAGGAGCTGCGGGACCTGGTCACCCTGCGGCGGGAACGACTCGACCCGTGACCCCCGCGGTCGTCCACCCGCGCATCCCCGCGCGGCGCGGTGGCCGCCGGGCCTCGACCTGGTGGGGCCGGGCCTGGGTGCGCGCCGTCGAGGAGTCGGCGTACGGCGAGAAGGAGCAGCGCGCCGCCCGCGCGCTCGCCCGAGGGGGTGCGGTCGGCGGGATCACCGTCGACATCGGCTCCGTCGTCGCGGCAGTGGAGGACAACCAGGGGATGTTCACCGCACAGGTGGTGTTGCCCGTCCTGGACGAGACGGCGGTCGCCACGCTGGTGGAGGTGGTCGCCGCCGAGGCCGGGCGGGCACCGGCGCTGCTCGCCGGCGAGCTGCCGCATCCGCTGGTCGAACACGCGGACGAGGCAGGGGTAGAGCTGCTGCCCTTCGGCGGCGAGCTCGAGGCGACCTGCACCTGCGACGCCTGGCTCGATCCGTGCGTGCACGCGCTCGCGCTGATGAGCCAGGTCACCTGGCTGCTCGAGCGCGACCCGCTGGTCCTGCTCCACCTACGTGGTCTACCTCGCGACGACCTGCTCGCCCGGCTCCACGACCGGACCGGCGCCACCGAGCCCGAGGACGCCGGCGACGCGGACCTCGACGTCGCCGTCGACGCCGCGGCCCGCGCCACGCGGGTGCTCGACCTGCTCGACGACCCGGACGCCCGGGTCGACCATCTGTTCTGAGTCAGCAAAGTGGGCAGTGCGGGCGAATGCTGCGGTTGGCTGTGGTTGCGTCCGAAAGGCAGCGATGCGGGTGAGGTGGGCGGGTAGTGGCGCGCCGTCGCCGACTCGCGGTGGGCGTCAGGAATCCCGCTCAACCACGCGGGAAACGTCCACAGGAGATGCTTCAGCGAGGGTTCTCCACAGAGAGCTTTCGAGCGCTTTGAGTGTCGGTGCTGAGTGCGAAAATCGACCTATGACAGACACCGCGACCACGACCGATCGGGCCCACCCGATCAGTGGTGTGGTGTCCGGGTTCGAGGACGCTCTCAAGGATGTCCGCGATGTGCCGACCTGGTCGATGGCGCCGGGTGAGGCGACTGAGACGTTGCTCGGGATCACCCGGTTGCGTGGGCAGCTGGCCGACCTGGAGGCCAGGGTCATCGACCGGGTCGACCAGGCCGGGGTGGCCGCGGACGCGGGTGCCACCTCGACCGCGAACTGGCTCGCCCATGCCACTCGGCAGACCCGCACCGATGCCCACCGCAAAACCAAGTTCGCCACGGCGCTCGGGTCCAAGGCGCATGAGCCGGTCCGGGTCGCGCTCGCCGACGGCGACCTGTTGGTCGACCAGGCCGAGGTGATCATCGCCGCGATCGACGCGCTCCCCGACGACCTCGACCCCGAGATCGTCGCCGACGCCCAGTCCCGGTTGATCGGCTACGCCGCCGAGCACGACGCGAAGGCGCTGCGGATCCTGGGCAAGCGGATCCTCGACGTGGTCGCCCCCGAGGTCGGCGAAGCCCACGAAGCCAAGGTGCTGGAGCGCGAGGAACGCGACGCGGAGGCGGCGGCGACGTTCCGGATGTTCGAGGACGGTCACGGCAAGTGGCACGGAAGGTTCACCCTGCCGGGGCTGCAGGGCGCGATGCTGAAGAAGACCCTGATGGCCATACGCCGCCCCGAAGCACCGGGCAGCGGTCGACGGCTCACGTGCCACCCATGAGCGGCCGCCACCGCCACCAGCTCGGTCGAGCGTTCATGGAGTACGTGGACCGCTACCCGACCGACCGGCTCCCCAAGGCCGGCGGGATGTCCGCGTCGGTGGTGGTGGTGATGGACTACGAGACCCTGCTCGGCAGGCTCAAGGCCGCCCAGCTCGACACCGGCCACCGGATCTCACCCGGCCTGGCCCGGAAGCTGGCCTGCGAGGCCGGGATCATCCCGGCCGTCCTCGGCGGGAAGTCCCAGGTCCTCGACCTCGGCCGCAGCACCCGGTTCCACACCAACGCCCAACGGATCGCCCTCGCGATCGAGCAACAGAGCGGCTGCACCGCCGAAGGCTGCGACGCTCCACCCGCGATGACCCACGCCCACCACCACCAACCCTGGTCAGCCGGCGGCGACACCAGCATCAAGAACGGCCGACTCCTCTGCCCCCGCCACCACGCCCGAGCGCACGACACCAACTACACGATGACCAAGCTCCCCGAAGGCAAGGTCCGCTTCCACCGACGGACGTGAGTCGCTTAGAACTCGAAGTTGCCACACCGCTGGTCGCGCAGCGCGCCCCAGGTGCGGTCGCCGACCTTGCCGTCGGCCGGCAGGATCGCGTTGTCCCGCTGGAAGGCGCGGACGCGGCCGACCGTCCCGTCGTCGTAGACGCCGGTGAGGTCGACGCCCAGCAACCGCTGCAGCATCTGCACCCACACCACGGGGGCCGGCTCGGCGGCCGGCTGGCCCGGTGGGGTGAGCCCGGCGAGCTCGGCGGTGGGCAGCACGCACGCGCACAGCACGAAGGTCTCGTTGCCGGAGGTCAGGTTGGTCACCGGACCGGAGTCGCCGCGGACGAAGGTCCGGCACGGCTCGACCTCGGTGTCGAAGGGGCCTTCGTAGACGACGTACGTCGGCACCTCGTCGCCCTCGGCCCAGATCGTCTCGCAGGACTCGTCGGTGCGCAGGTAGCGCGCGGCGTCGCCGGCGTCGCTCACGGCCGGGGCCAGCGCTGCGGCGCTGTCACCGGTGCCGAGCACCAGCACGGACTCGTCCGTGCAGGACGACAGTGAGACCTGGGCGCTGCCGAGTCGCAGGGGGTCGTTGACGGCGATCGAACCGGGACCGTCGTCCGAGGCACCGGGGGCGACTACGGCCGTGATCACGCCGCCGGCGATGCCTACCACCGCTGCGACAACGAGAACCCACCGCTGCCGCCCGCGCATTGCGTCACCCTACGTCGAGGGCACCCAGCGCCATGTCGGTCAGCATCCGCCGCATCTCCTCGTCCGGGAGCCGGCCGCTGTGCGGCGTGGAGTTGATCAGCCCGAAGACCGCGTGCGCGCGCGCCCGCGCCGAACCGAGCGAGAGGTCAGGAGTGACGTCCCGCAGCTGGGCCGCCCACAGGTCGACGTACGAACGCTGCAGGGTGCGTACCCGCTCTCGGGCCTCGACCGGCAGCGACTCCCAGTCCCGGTCCTGCACCACGATCAGTGGTCGATGGGTCAGCGCGAAGTCGACGTGCCAGTCGACCAGCCCGCGCAACCCCTCACCCGCAGTCACGCGCTCCCTTCCGACATCGAGCAGTCGCTCGCTGATCGACACCAGCATCTCGGCGAGCATCGCGTCCTTGGACGCGAAGTGCTTGTAGAGCGCCGGCCCGGAAATGCCGCAGGCAGCGCCGAGGTCGGCCACCGACACCCCGTGGAACCCGCGCGCCGCAAACAGCTCGGCCGCGGTGGCCAGGATCTGCTCGCGCCGGGTGGGTGCGACGGAGGTCATGGGGACAAGGTTAGCGTTCCAGGTTAATGATCGCTAACCTGAGGGAGTGACCGAGGATCTGAGGGAGCTCGTCGCCGACCTGCGCGAGCGGCTCGCGGCCGCCCGTCGCGGCGGCAACGACGCGGCCCGGATGAAGCACACCGACCGGGGCAAGCTGCTGGTCCGCGACCGGGTGGACCGGTTGCTCGACCCGGGCAGCCCGTTCCTCGAGCTGAGCCCGCTCGCCGCCACCGGGATGTACGACGACGCCGTCCCCAGCGCCGGCATCGTCACCGGGATCGGCCGGATCAGCGGCCGCGAGTGCGTGGTGGTCGCCAACGACGCGACGGTCAAGGGCGGCACCTACTACCCGATCACCGTCAAGAAGCACCTGCGTGCCCAGGCGGTCGCGGCCGACAACCGGCTGCCCTGCGTCTACCTCGTCGACTCGGGTGGTGCGTTCCTGCCGATGCAGGACGAGGTGTTCCCGGACCGCGAGCACTTCGGCCGGATCTTCTTCAACCAGGCCAACCTGTCGGCGCGCGGCGTCCCGCAGATCGCCAGCGTCATGGGCTCCTGCACCGCGGGCGGCGCCTACGTCCCCGCGATGTCCGACGAGACCGTGATCGTGAAGGAGCAAGGCACGATCTTCCTCGGCGGCCCGCCGCTCGTGAAGGCAGCGACCGGCGAGGTGGTGACCGCAGAGGAGCTCGGCGGCGGCGACGTCCACGCTCGCGTCTCCGGGGTCGTCGACCACCTTGCCGACGACGACGCGCAGGCGCTCGACATCGTGCGCAGCATCGTCAGCACCTTCGAGCGACCGATGCCGCCGTCGATCGAGCGGCACGAGCCGGAGGACCCGCACGAGGATCCCGAGACGTTGTACGACGTGGTGCCCGCCGACACGCGCACGCCGTACGACGTCCGCGAGGTGATCCGCCGGGTCGTCGACGGCAGCAGGTTCCACGAGTTCAAGCGGCTGTACGGCGAGACCCTGGTGACCGGCTTCGCCCGGATCTGGGGCTACCCGGTCGGCATCGTCGCCAACAACGGCATCCTGTTCAGCGAGTCGGCGCTCAAGGGCGCGCACTTCATCGAGCTGTGCAACCAGCGCGGCGTCCCGATCGTGTTTCTGCAGAACATCACCGGCTTCATGGTCGGCAAGGAGTACGAGAACCGCGGCATCGCCCGCGACGGCGCCAAGCTGGTCACCGCGGTCGCGTGCAGCGTGGTGCCGAAGTTCACCGTCGTCATCGGCGGATCGTTCGGTGCCGGCAACTACGGCATGTGCGGCCGCGCCTACGACCCGCGGTTCCTCTGGATGTGGCCCAACGCCCGGATCTCCGTGATGGGTGGCGAGCAGGCCGCGGCCGTGCTCGCCGAGGTACGCCGGCCCGACGACCCGCTCCCGGTCGACGAGTTCAAGGACCGGATCCGCGCGCAGTATGACGCCCAGGGATCGCCCTACTACTCGACCGCGCGGCTCTGGGACGACGGCGTGATCGACCCGGCCGACACCCGCCGGGTCCTCGGGATGGGGCTGGCCGCGGCAGCGAACGCCCCGATCCCGGAGCCCTCCTACGGCGTCTTCCGGATGTGATCACCGTGAAAGGGAAGCGCGTGCTCATAGCCAACCGCGGCGAGATCGCAGTGCGGGTGGCCAGAACGTGTCGGGAGCTGGACATCCCGACGGTTGCTATCTATACCGAACTCGACGCCGCCGCGCCGCACGTTGTCGCGGCGGATGAGTCGTGCGTGGTCCCCACCTACCTCGATATCGAGGCGATCGTTGACCGTGCTCGGCAGTTCGGCTGCTGGGCGATACATCCGGGATACGGGTTCCTCTCCGAGAATCCGGCCTTTGCGCGGGCGGTTGCCGAAGCCGGGCTGGTGTTCGTCGGTCCGTCCGCCGAGGTGATGGAGAAGATGGGCCGCAAGGACGCCGCCCGAGAGATCGCGGTCGCTGCCGGCGTACCTGTGGTTCCTCGCGGTGAGGACGCGGGCTACCCGGTCCTGGTGAAGGCGGCCGCGGGAGGCGGCGGCAAGGGCATGCGCATCGTCCGCGCTGCCGAGGAGTACGACGAGGCAGTTGCGGCCGCAAAGCGTGAGGCCGCTTCGGCGTTCGGCGACGACACGATCCTGGTGGAGAAGTACGTCGAGCACGGCCGGCACATCGAGGTCCAGGTGCTCGGCGACACCCACGGCAACATCGTCCACCTCTTCGAGCGCGACTGCTCGACCCAGCGCCGGCACCAGAAGGTCCTGGAGGAGGCACCCGCGCCCACCCTCGACGAGGCGACCAGGCACCGCGTTCGGCAGTCTGCGGTCGACCTGGCCCGCGAGGTCGGCTACGTCAACGCCGGAACGGTCGAGTTCCTGCTCGACGCCGACAGCGGCGAGTTCTTCTTTCTCGAGATGAACACGCGACTGCAGGTGGAACACCCGGTGACGGAGGCGGTGACCGGGCGCGACCTTGTCGCGCTCCAGCTCGCGGTGGCCGCGGGCGACTCCCTGCCGTTCGCGCAGGACGACCTCACGCTCAACGGCCACGCGATCGAGGCGCGGGTCTACGCCGAGGACTCCTTCGGCGGCTTCCTGCCCCAGGCCGGCACCGCGACGCACGTACAGTGGCCGCCCGGCGCCCGCGTCGATCACGCGCTGGAGTCCGGCCAGACGATCAGCACGGCGTACGACCCGATGCTCGGCAAGGTCATCGTGCACGGCCCCGACCGCGAGTCCGCCCGCCGCACCCTGGTCGCTGCCCTCGACGACACCGCGATCCTCGGACTGACCACCAACGTCGGCTTCCTGCGTGCACTCACTGCGAGTGACGAGTTCCGGGACGCGACCATCGACACCGCCTGGCTCGACACAGTGCAGATTCCAGGAGGCTCGGTGCCGGCGCCCGACCCGGGCCCGGCCCGCGAGCTGGCAGCCTGGGAGGTCTTTCTCAGCGAGCGCGAACGCAACGGCCCGTTCGGCTCCGACGGGTTCCGCCTCGGGCTCGACGCCGCACCCGTTGTGGTCGAGCTCGACGAGCCGGTCACGCTCGGACCGCCGCCGGCCCGGCGCGCGGTCGCCGCGGTCCGGCACGACCGGGTCGAGGTCGCCCACCACGGTCAGCGGTTCGTGTTCGAGCGACCCGACGTCTTCGGCGACCACGCGGTCGCCACCGGCGACGGCAGCATCACCGCCCCGATGCCCGGCACCGTGATCGACGTTCGCGTCGAGGCCGGCGCGACCGTCGCCGAGGGCGACGTGCTCGGCGTACTCGAGGCGATGAAGATGGAGCTGGCTCTCAAGGCGCCGTTCGCCGGCACCGTCACCGAGGTCGACGCCACCAAGGGCGATCGGGTGGCGCTCGGCGCGACCCTGTTCGTCGTGGAGGCGAGCCGATGAACCTGCCGCCGAAGGTCACGATCTACGAGGTCGGCGCTCGCGACGGTCTCCAGAACGAGGCCGCGCTGGTGCCGACCGACGTCAAGGCCGAGTTCGTACGCCGCCTGCTCGCCGCCGGCCTGCCGATCGTCGAAGCCACCAGCTTCGTGCACCCCAAGTGGGTGCCGCAGCTCGCCGACGCCGCCGAACTGATGACCGAGCTGATGGGTGGGCTGGGGCATGCCGGCCGCGACCTCCCGGTACTGGTGCCCAACGAGCGCGGCCTGGACCGGGCGCTCGAGCTCGGCCTCACGCACATCGCAATCTTCGGCTCGGCCACCGAGACGTTCGCTCAGCGCAACCTCAACCGCGGGCTCGAGGACCAGTTCGCGATGTTCGAGCCGACCGTGCGACGAGCCCGCGGTGCCGGCCTCGACGTCCGCGCCTACGTCTCCATGTGCTTCGGGGACCCGTGGGAGGGCGAGGTGCCGATCGGCCAGGTCGTCGAGGTCGGCAAGCGGCTGTTCGACCTGGGCGCCAGCCAGCTCAGCATCGGCGACACGATCGGGGTCGGCACTGCCGGCCACGTCACCGATCTCATCGAGGCGTTCGAGGCGGCCGGCATGGACCGCAACCACCTCGCGATGCACTTCCACGACACCTACGGGCAGGCACTCGCCAACACCTATTCCGCGCTCCAGGCCGGCATCACGACGTACGACGCCAGCGCCGGCGGGCTCGGCGGCTGCCCCTACGCGAAGAGCGCCACCGGCAACCTCGCCACCGAGGACCTGGTCTGGATGCTCAACGGTCTCGGCATCGAGCACGGCGTCGACCTGGACCAGGTCGTCGCGACCAGCGTGTGGATGGCCGGGCACCTCGGGCGGCCGAGCCCGTCGGCCGTCGTACGAGCCCTCGGACCTGGTGCGGCAGAATCGGCCCCGTGAGCCGCCGCGTCTACCTGCACATCGGAGCCCCGAAGACGGGCACGACGTACCTCCAGGACCGGCTCGCGCTCAACGCCAAGACCTTGGCCGAGCACGACGTCCACTTCCCCACGAAGTCGCCGCTGGTCAGCCCCGGGCTCTTCCACTTCCGCGCGGCCCTGGACCTGCTCGACCAGGACTGGGGTGGCAAGGCCGGCCACGCCCGCGGCAGCTGGGACCAACTGGCTCGCAAGGTCCGCCGGCTCAACGGCAGCGTCATCATCAGCCACGAGATCCTCGCGCCGGCCACCGCCGCCAAAGTGGCGAAGGCCAAGCAGGACCTGGCCGGCGCCGAGCTGCACATCGTCTACTCGGCTCGGGACCTGGCCCGTCAGCTGCCGGCCGCGTGGCAGGAGAGCATCAAGCAGGGCCGCAAGTGGACCTACCGGAGCTATCTCAAGCGGGTCGAGAACAAGCGCCCGTGGTTCGCCCGCGCCTTCGACCTGCCCGCGGTGCTCGGCACCTGGAGTGCGGGGCTGGCCCCGGAGCAGATCCACGTCGTGACGGTGCCGCATGAGCGCGGAGCTGTGTTGTGGCAACGGTTCTGCGCAGCGTTCGGCATCGACCCCGCGTGGGCGCCGGAGGAGAGCACCCGGCACAACGAGTCGCTGGGCGTCGCCGAGACCCAGCTGATCCGGCAGCTCAACCGCCGGATGGACCGGACGACCCGGCGCGAGGGGAGCTTCGACGAGCTGATCCGGGGGATGCTCGCCGAGGACCGACTGATCCAGAACCGTTCCGCGCCGCTGCTGCTGCCGTCGCGGATGCATCCGTGGGCCCACTCCGAGGCCGACCGCTGGGTCGACTGGATCAAGGGCTCGGGCGTCGACGTGGTCGGCGAGCTGGACGATCTCTACCCCGCACCGCCGGTTCCGGACGAGGAGTGGAAGGACCCCGACAAGGTCCGCGCGAAGAAGCAGCTCGCGGCCGCGCTGGACGCGCTCACCGCGATGACCCGCGAGGCGGCTCGCCGCCCCGACCCCGACGACGCGCTCGTCGCCCGGATCCGGCGCGCCAGCCGGCGCGACTAGTGGCACCCGACAACGAGGGCGGAGAGCGCCGGGCGTGGGGCTGGGTCGCCGCGCTTCGCGACGGCGCCACCACCCCCTGGCGCGAGTTCACCGGTGCCGGCGACCGCGGCGATCGCTACCTGCCCGGCGCCCAGCAGCTGGAACTGCTGCGGCGGATCAACTCCGAAGGCAGCCCCGGTCCGGATCTCGTCGAGCGGGTGCTGACCGCGAGCGCACCCGGGCGGGGCCGGGCCGACCTCGAGCTCATCGGCGCAGTCGACAAGTCCCGGTTCGGACCGAAGCCCGTCGACCCGGCCGCGCTACCCGACGCCGAGCTGATCCGGGTCGCGACCAGTCTGATCGCCGAGGACCTGGTGCACGCTGGTCGAGTACGCGGTGAGGCTTGGGTCGAGTGGCCCGCGAGGGACGAGCGGGGTGTATCGAGACCAAGAGCGGGCACATCGAGACCCCGACCCTGGCGCCGCACCTATCGCCTCGTCGGGGACCCCTGGTTGGCGGATCCGGCCCGGGCCGAGCTGAGCCGTCGCGGCCGGCCACCCGGTGGCCGCCGACCGACGATCCTGGTGCTCGGCACGGACCTCGGCACGATGCTCATCGACGCCTGGACCGCGCGCGCCTTCGCCGAGGGCGGCGCGCCCTGGCCCGACTGGCTGGGCGGGTTCGCCGGTCACGACCGGGTGCCGCCACGTGCCGACCTGGTCCTGTTCGCGCGCACGTGGGCCGAGCGGGTCGGACCGGAGCGGGTGCAGATCGTGATCGGGACCGAGCGGGTGCCGCCCCTGGTGGGGGTACGCCGCGCGCTGCCCGCGCCGCCGACGTACCCCGCCGACGCGGTCGACCTGGCCCGACGGGTGTCCGCACCGCTCGGCCTGCTGGTGCTGCCCGACCAGCGCGCCCGGCTGCTCCTGGAGACCCTGGGGCCACGGCTGAGCGCGGCGCCGGGAACGCCCCTCGGCGTCCCGGCGGAACACGTGGAGTGGGTCCGGGCCCGGGCCGCGCGGATGAGGGATGCGCTGCTCCACGCTGGCTACGCTGTCCATGGCGACCCGGACGCGCTGGTCCCGGACGCGCCGGCCGAGGGATCCACCCCCGACGACGCGGGGGTGCTGTCGCTGGCGGTGCGCCTGCTGTTGGCGCACGGCGACCGGCGACCGGAGGAGGTGTCTTCATGAGCAGTCGAGTGCTGCTCCACGTGGGCACCCCCAAGACCGGGACGTCATACCTCCAAGACGTGCTGTTCCGCAATCGCAGGGTGCTCGCCCACGCCGGGATCCGCTACCCCGCCGACCGGTTCGACGCCCACTTCCTGGCCTCACTCGACCTGATGCGGATGCCGTGGGGAGGCCTCGAGACCGAGGCGATCGGCGCCTGGGACCGGCTGGCCGCGCAGGTCCGCGACCACCGGCACACGTCGATCATCAGCCACGAGATCCTGGCCACCGCGTCGCGGTCGCAGGTGGGCCGGGCGCTGGCGTCGCTCGGGCACGACGACGGCGCCGAGATCCACATCGTGCTGTCGGTGCGCGACCTGGTCCGGCAGATCCCCGCCGAGTGGCAGGAGAACGTCAAGCACCGCAGCGGGATCGGCTACCGCGCGTTCCTCGACCAGATCCGCGACACCGAGCGCGAGAGCCGGATCGCCACCTGGTTCTGGGGCGTGCAGGAGATCCCCGACATCCTCGAGCGCTGGGGCCACGACCTGCCGCCGGACCGGATCCACCTGGTGACGGTGCCGCCCGCGGGTGGCGCGCCCGAGCTGCTCTGGAAGCGCTTCAGCCAGGTCTTCGGGCTCGACGGCCTCGACCTCGACCTCGAGCCCGACCGGGCGAACCCGTCGCTCGGCGCGCCCGAGACCGCCCTGATCCGACGGATCAACCGGGCGGCCAACCGCGACCTCGCGCCGGCCGACTACCGGCCGCTGGTGCGTGAGCTGCTCGCCCACCAGACCCTGTCCCGGCGGCGCGGGTCTCCGCGGCTCGGGCTCCCGCCCGCCGACTACGCCTGGGTGCACGAACTCCAGCAGAGCTGGGTCGACGAGGTCGCCGCGCGCGGGTACGACGTCGTCGGCGACCTGGGTGAGCTGATCGGCCCGGCGCCGACCGCCTGGGCCGACCCCGACGAGCCCTCCGAGAAGCAGGTGGCGGGTGCCGCTGTCGACGCGATCACCGCGCTGCTGCTGGAGAACTCTCGGCTGCGACGCGTCGAGGAGCGCCTGGGGGCCGAGGTCGCGGAGACCCGGGAGGCCCTGGAGCGCTCCTACCTGCGGCCGACGTACCGGCTCCGCGCCAAGGTCGTACGCCGGCTCCAGCGGGCCCGACTGGGCCGCGGCCTGCTGCGGGCCTACCGCGCGGCGCGCGGCAACAGCTCGCGGTCGACGTAGCGGCCGATCCGCCAGGTGATATAGCCGTCGGCGGTCGCGCCGACGAGCCCGCCGACGACGGGTACCCGCCGGCCCACCGTGGTGGCCAGCCGCTTCCCGGCGACCCGGGAGATCAGGTCGGTGGCGACCTCGACGGAGATCGTGGCGTCGAGGGTGGGGTCGTGCTGCGGCGCCGTGGCCAGCGCCATCGGCGGGGCCGGGATCTTGCGCCGCTTGATCAGGGCGTTGACGGAGTCCTCGCCGAGGATGCCGACGAGGATCGCGTTGCGTACCCGAGGGTCCTCGAGGTCGTAGCCGCGCAGGTGCGCGATTCCCGCGACCATCCGGCACTGGATCAGCGCCAGCCCGGTGATGTTGGCCGGGATGGTGAGCGCCGCGGTCACCAGGCCGCCGAGGTTGGTCACGAAGCCCTGGGCCCCGGCGTATCGCACGTGGTTCTCGATCAGCTCGCGGACCGCTTCGTTGACGTCGCCGTTCTGCTCGTCGAGCTGTTTCTGGGCCGCCTTCGCGGCCGGAGGGAGCGGGCCGACGCCATGGATCGCCCGGTCCAGTGCCTCCCGGACGAATCCGGTGGTGAGGCTGGGCGCGAGTCGGGTGACCCTCGGGGCCAGCTGCCGCCCCACCGTTTCCTTCACGCCCATGGGTCGATCCTAGGCTTGCGTTGTCTACTGTCGTGCCGTGCCCACGGAGCCACCGCCCACGCGCTGGACGTTCGGGGACCCGACGTCGTACGACCCGGACGACGACCTGGTGGGCGTGGGCGCCGACCTGGAGCCGGGCACCATCCTCGAGGCGTACCGCCGCGGTCTGTTCCCGATGCCGGTCGGCGGACGGCGCAGTCCGATGGCCTGGTGGTCCCCGGCCTCCAGAGGCGTGCTGAAGCTGGACCACCTGGTGGTGTCGCGCTCGCTGCGCCGTTCGCGCCGGCATTTCGAGATCCGGATCGACACCAGCTTCGGGGAGGTGGTCGAGGCGTGCGCCGACCCCCAGCGTCCCGGGGCGTGGATCGATACGCGGATCGCCACGGCGTACCAGCGCCTCCACGACCTCGGCTGGGCGCACTCGGTCGAGGCGTGGCAGGACGGCCGCCTGGCGGGAGGTCTTTACGGCGTGGCGATCGGCGGGCTCTTCGCGGGTGAATCGATGTTCCACCGGGTCACCGACGCGTCCAAGGTGGCGCTCGTCGGACTCGTCGAGACGCTGACCGACGACCACGCCGGGGACCGGCTCATCGACGTGCAATGGCTCACGCCGCACCTGATCAGCCTGGGCGCGGAGGCGTTGCCGCGCCCTCAATATCTGCAGGGACTTTCCCGACTGTTCACGATTCCGGAACCGATGGTGTTTGCGGACCGTCAACTGACGTGAATGAATGTCCGGCGGGTGGGCATGATCGAGGCCGCCCGCACCTCCCCGAAAGGAACCCCTGATGAGCCACATCAAGCGTTACGCCGCCGCATCGAGCGCGGCAGTGCTCCTGGCCCTGTCACTCTCCGCCTGCGGCGGGGTGGACGCACCCGAGGATGCGAGCGAGGACGACTTCTGCGAAGCCTTCAACGCCCAGACCGAGATCGACGCGGAGGACGACATAGAGGCCCAGGTCGACGCCGCTCAGGAACTCGGGGACAAGCTGGAAGAGGTCGGAACGCCCGAGGGCATCTCCGACGACGCCCGCAAGGGCTTCGAGTCGTACGTCGAGGTCCTCAAGGACATCAACGAGGACGACGTCGAGAAGCTCGCGGACGCGAGTGAGGAAGAGGCCGCCGAGCAGCTGGACATCGACGAGAAGGAGTTCAGCGCGTTCTTCGAGTACGCCGTCAAGACCTGCTTCGGCGACATCTCCGACATCCCCACCGAGTGACCTGCTGGTCCACTCACCCAACGAACGTCAGCGGCAGGACGGCCGCTGCTCCAACCTGCCCGAAAGGAAACACCTGATGAGCCCGATCAAGCGTTATGCCGGTGCCGCCAGCGCAGCCGTGCTGATGACGTTCTCCCTGGCCGCCTGTGGCGGTGCCCCGACCGATGCCAGCTCGGAGGACTTCTGCGAGGCCTACAACGGCCAGACGAAGGCACTCGAGGCGATCGACCCGGAGGGCTCTCCGGAGTCCCAGGCCGAGGATCTGGTCGACGCGCTGAAGGACTACGCCGAGAAGCTGGAGGAGGTCGGCACCCCCGAGAACATCTCGGACGAGGCCCGCGAGGGGTTCGAGATCACCGTTGAGGAGCTCGGCGACCTCGATGCCGGCGATGTCCAGAAGGCGATCGAGGACCAGAGCGGCGAGTTCGCTGAGGTCAGCAAGGACGACGAGGAGAAGGCGGCCGCCTTCGACGAGTACGCCAGCAAGGAGTGCGGCAGCGACGCTCCCGCCGAGTGATCACCGCGATCGCCTGATCCATCAGCCGGGGCCGGCCGCTCTGTCGAGCGGCCGGCCCTCGCCCTACTATCAGCAGGAATCCCCAGGAGGGCCTCATGTCGAACTACCCACCACCGCCACCACCGCCGGGCCAGGGCCCTCCAGGAGGACCTCCGCCGTACAGCGGGCCTCCCCAGGGCGGTCCGCCTCCGGGCGGCCCGCAGTACCCCGGGCCTCCCGGAGGTGGTCTGCCCCCCAGTGGCGGCGGCGGGATCAGCGGCAAGGTGATCGCGATCATCGTCGCCGCGGTGCTGGTGCTGGCCGGCGGCGGGGTCGCCGCCGCGGTGTTGCTCACCGGCGACGATGACGGCGGTGGCGGCAACGCCGACGATGCGCCCGACAGCGCCAGCGTCGAGGACTTCTGCGACGGCCTGAACGCCTTCGACGAGGAGATCGGCGACGACCTCTCCCCGGAGGAGCAGGTCGACAAGGCTCACGAGCTGGCGGACCAGCTGGCCGAGACCGGCACGCCCGAGGACATCCCCGACGACGCGCGGGAGGGCTTCGAGCTCTACCTCCAGGCCATCAACGACGTCGACGCGGACGACATCGACGAGTTCGAGTCCGCCGGGAGCGAGGAAGAGCTCAGGGAGGCGCTGGGCCTGTCGGAGGACGAGTACGCCAAGGTCACGGCGTTCTTCACCTACACCGGCGAGAAGTGCTTCGGGGCGACGGACGTCCCGACGGACATCCCCACGGACGACTTCCCCACGGACATCCCGACGGACATCCCGACCGATCTCCCCACGGACTTCAGCTTCCCGACGGACTTCACGCTCCCGACGGACTTCAGCTTCCCGACCGACTTCACCATCCCGACGGACTTCGAGTTCCCGACGGAGTAGGGCGCGGCCGGCCGCCGGACACTCTCGCTGCTACTTGAGCAGCTTGCTCATCCGGCGGTCGGCGAGCGGCTTGCCGCCGGTCTGGCAGGTGGCGCAGTACTGCAGGCTCGAGTCGGCGAACGACACCTCGCGGACCACGTCGCCGCAGACGGGACACTTCTCTCCGGTTCGGCCGTGCACGGCGAGGTTGGACTTCTTCTCGCCCTTCAGCTCGCTGGCATGGAGTCCGCGCGAGCGTTCGACGGCGGCACCGAGCACGTCGCGGATCGCGGCGTAGAGCGTCGCGAGCTCGGCGTCGTCGAGGCTGTTGGCGGGCTTGAACGGCGACATCTTCGCGGCGTGCAGGAGTTCGTCGCTGTAGGCGTTGCCGATGCCGGCGATCGTGCCCTGGTGCCTCAGCACGCCCTTGATCTGCTTGCGCCCCTCCCGCTCGAGGATGCCGCGCAGCACCTCGACGGTGAATTCGTCGCTGAGCGGGTCGGGGCCGAGGCGCGCGACGCCCGGGATGTCGCCGGGTGCGCGGACGACGTACATCGCCAGTGACTTCTTGGTGCCGGCCTCGGTGATGTCGAGTCCGGACTGGTCGTCGAGGATGACCCGCACGGCGAGCGTCGACTTGTTGCTCGGCCGCGGCGGGATGGTGGGCACCTCATCGCGCCACCGGACCCAGCCCGCGCGGGCGAGATGAAAAACCAGATGGAGTCCGGACACGTGGACGTCGAGGAACTTGCCGTGCCGGGTGACGTCGTCGATGAAGGCCCCCTCGAGGGCGGTCAGCGGGGGATCGTAGGTCTTCAACGCGCTGAACGCCGCGATGTGGACCTTGGCGATGGCGCGCCCCTCGAGCCGGCCCTTCAAGTCGAGGGCCAGCGCCTCCACCTCGGGCAGCTCCGGCACGGCGTCGAGTCTAAGGGTGTACGCCACGGAGGATTCGGGCGCAGAATGGAGCGGTGCCCCCGGTACGCCCGTTGCCCACATCGGGGTCGGTCTTAGTCGACGACCGCGGCGGCGACCGCGCCCTCCGAGTGACCTGGCACCCCGAGGCCGACGTCGTCGTCCTCTCCCTGTGGCGGGACAACGTGTGCGCTGGATCGTTCCGCCTGCCCGCCTCGGAAGTCCCCGCCCTGATCGCCACCCTGGCGTCCGGCCTCTCCGCCGTGTCCTCCTCCGCCAAGGCGGGATAGTCCGCCTCATCGAGCACCCTTTCGGGGGCTTCTAGGGTGCCGTGCGAGGCGGACTATCATGTCGGCGCGTCAATCTAAGGAATCCGCTAGATACCTGGATACGGTCCTGGCATGGACCCGATCCGCAACCCGTACGCGCCCGGGGCCGGGCAGCGTCCGCCCGAGCTGGCGGGTCGCGACCGGGAGCTCGAGCAGTTCGCCGTGACCCTCGAGCGGGTCGCGGCGGGCCGGCCGGAGCGCAGCATGGTGCTGTCCGGGCTGCGCGGGGTCGGCAAGACCGTGCTGCTCAACGCGCTCCGCGGTCAGGCGGTCACCAGGGCGTGGGGGACCGGCAAGGTCGAGGCCCGGCCGGACCGCAGCATCCGGATCCCCGTGGCCCAGGCGGTGCACGCCGCCGTCCGCGAGGTGTCCCACCGGCACCGCGATCCCGACCAGGTCGATCGGGTCGCAGGCGTGCTCAAGTCCTTCGCGCTCCGCACCCAGCAGAACGACCGCAAGGGGATGCGCTGGTCACCGCCGGTCGACGCGGTGGCCGTCCGCGGGCGCGCCGATTCCGGTGACCTCGAGCTGGACCTCGTGGAGCTGTTCGGCGATGTTGCCGCGCTGGCCGGCGACCTCGGCGTGGGCATCGCGCTGTTCGTCGACGAGATGCAGGACGTCACCAACGAAGAGCTCGCCGCGCTCTGCGGTGCCTGCCACGAGATCAGCCAGCAGGGCGCACCGATGCTGGTGGTCGGCGCCGGCCTGCCGCATCTGCCGGTGGCCCTCGCCGCGTCGAAGTCGTACGCCGAGCGGTTGTTCCGCTACGTCTCCGTCGACCGGCTGCCACGCGACATGGCCGAGCGTGCCTGGCGGGTACCGGCAGGGGGCGAGGACGTGACGTTCGAGGAGGCCGCGATCGAGGAGCTCTACGCACTGACCGACGGCTACCCCTACTTCGTGCAGGCCTACGGCAAGGTCACCTGGGACGCCGCGGTCGGATCGCCGATCACCCGAGGCGACGTACAGCAAGCGGCGCCCGAGGCGGAAGCCGAGCTCGCGGTGGGGTTCTTCGGTGCCCGGTTCGACCGGGCCACCCCGGCCGAGCGCGACTACATGAGCGCGATGGCCGAGCTCGGTGTCGCGGGCGACGATCCGGTGGCGACCGCCGACATCGCGCGGCACCTCGACCGCAAGCCGCAGTCGCTCTCACCCTCGCGCGACGGGCTGATCAAGAAGGGCCTGGTGTTCTCGGCGGAGCGGGGGAGCGTGGCGTTCACGGTGCCGCACTTCGGTAAGTTCCTCAGGAGCCGTTGACCTCCTCGAGCGCCCGCACCAGCTCGTCCACCAGTGAATCGACGAGCGGATGGGGCTCGGGCGCGACCCGTGGTCCGGGTCGAGGATGAGTGGCGGATCGCCGACAAGGCCCACCACCGCCGATGACCTCCACGGCGGGTGCTCAGCAGTCGATCCGCATGACGACGCGGTAGCGCTGACAGTGACACCTGGAGGCGGCGCCACGGGTTCCGAACACGAGCTGGAGGTCGTCCCAGCTCACCGTGTTGGCGGGTACGACGGAGAGCGCGTCGGTCTCGGTCATGCGCGTCCTCTCGAGGAGTCCCGTTCCCCGGGACGAGCGTACAAACACCTACGCCTTGCGGCGTACGGAGAGCGTCGGCCTCCGCCAGGTTGCGCACCCGAGGTGCCGCTCGCCGCCGGACGCGATCGAGACCCGATCACGGGAGCGTCGGTGACTGTCGGGCTCGACTCCCGGGCCCCGGTCAGAAGGAGAAGCAGATGTCCATTTCCACCATGGAGCGCCCGGCCCCTCCGCTCGCCCGGATCGCCGCCACCCTCACGGCGCACAGCATCGACTGGCTGCGGATCAGTCTCGGCCTGGTGATCCTGGGCTTCGGCGCGCTGAAGTACTTCCCCGGCGCGTCGCCGGCAGAGGGCCTGGTGCAGCGCACCACCGACGTCCTGACACTCGGCATCGTGAACGGCACCGCGGCGTCTGTCGGCACAGCGGTGCTGGAGACCTTCATCGGCCTCAGCCTGCTGACCGGCGTCGGGCTGCGGCTCGGGCTGGTCGCGATGGCCGGCTGGCTGGTCGGGATCATCACCCCGGTCGTGCTGTTCGCAGGCGACATGTTCCCCGGTGGCCTGCCGACGCTGGAGGCGCAGTACGTGCTGAAGGACGTGATCCTGGCCGCTGCCGCAGCAGTCGTGGCGGCTCGTGCACTCGGGGCCCGCTACGTGATCGCGGACCCGGAGTGACCGCGGGCCACCGACCCCGACACCCGGCGTACGAGCAGTGACGTACGCCGGGTGTCGCTCGTCAGGACGCGCCGCCGAAGGGTCGCACCGGAGGGCTCGCGGGCGACACAATGAGGGCATGAGGCCCCAGGTGGTTGCTCACCGCGGCGCCAGCCACGAGAACGCCGAACACACCCTGGGTGCCTACGTCGCCGCCATGGACGCCGGTGCCGAAGGGCTCGAGTGCGACGTACGGCTGACCGCCGACGGGCATCTCGTGTGCGTGCACGACCGCGACCTGCGTCGTACCGCCAGCCAGCGCGGCGTGGTCTCGACGATGGAGTTGTCCGAGCTGAGCGAGCTGGACTTCGCCTCGTGGAAGAACCCCTGGGCCGAGCTGGACGACGAGGCTCCGGACCAGGACGAGTCCCTCAACACGGTGCTGACGCTACGTCGGCTGCTCGAGACGGTGGCGGACTACGACCGGCGCATCGAGGTCGCGATCGAGACGAAGCACCCGACGCGTTACGCCGGCCTGGTGGAGAAGCGGCTCGTCGAGATGCTGCGCGACTTCGGGTGGGACCGCGCCGGCTCGCCGGTGCGGGTGATGAGCTTCTCGTTCACCGCTCTGCAACGAGTGGAGCGGCTCGCGCCCGACATCCAGCTGGTGCAGCTGATCGAGCACGCGCAGTACTGGCCGATGCTACGGCGGGCGATCGGCAAGGACTGGATCGTCGGTCCGGGCATCGTCGAGCTCCGCGAACACCCCAAGCTGGGGTCGCGCATCTCCCGCGCCGGCCACGACATCCACGTCTGGACGGTCAACACCCCCGAAGACCTCCAGGTCTGCCTCGACCTCGGTGTCAAGGCCGTGATCACCGACCGCCCGGCGTACATCCTGGAACTGCTGGGGGACACCGGGCCGGGATAGTCCGCCTCATCTGGCACCCCTCTTGGGTCGCCAAGGGTGCTGTACGCGGCGGACTATCCGCCGCCGGCGCTCTCCACAGGCAACCGAAGCGTCGCGTGGTCCACAAGACGGCAACGCTGCTGATGCGCCGCTTACGCGACAGGGCACGTGCATGTCATGTCGACCGACAGAGACGGCGCAAGATGTTCACGCCCCGCGGGTCTCGTGTTCCCGTCGCACCTGGACACGTCAGGTGAAACCGGGATCACCAGAGTGCAGGCGCGGTCGCGTCGGTGGGAGCGGGTGGCTCCCGGGTGGTACGCGCCCAGCGAACGACCGGACTGCGTGGAACAGCGAATCCTCGACGCTGCGTGCCGCCTCAGGCACGGGGAAGCCGTCACCGGTTGGGCCGGCCTCCGGTGGAGAGGTGGTGGCTACTTCGACGGCCTCGGTCCGGGAGGCGTGGATCAGCTGCCGGTCCCGTTGGTCATCGGAAGCAGTCTTCACGGTCAGCCGGGAATCACGCTGAGCAAGATCCAGCTCGCGCCCTCGGAGTGGGAGTACCTGGGTGGCCTCCCGGTAGCGACTGTGCAGCGAGCGTTGTTCGACGAGGTGGTGCGACGCCGCGAGCTCTGGGCCGGAATCGAAGCTGTTGCGATGGTGGCCGCCGCTCGCTTGATCTCGGTGAGGCTCTTCGCGAGGTACGTCTTGCACCGGAAGGCCTGGGAAGGCGTCCCCCTGGTTCGAAAGGTCATTGACCATTCGCGTGACGATCTGCGTTCGCCCAGAGAGGTGTGGCTGCACCTGGTCTGGGAGTTGGTTGCCGAGTTGCCGCGAGCTTTCGGCAACGTTCCGATCTTCAACACTGCGGGTGAACTGATCGGAGTGCCGGACCTCTTCGATCCGATCTCGGGCACGGTCGGTGAGTACGACGGCGAGCACCATCGCGCGATCGAGCAGCATCGCTCCGACGTGGCACGCGAGGGTCGCTTCCGTGATCACGGGCTCGAGTACTTCACGGCTGTCCGCGGTGACGACCGCGGCACGGTGGCCTCGCGGATGGTCCGCACCCGGGCGCGCGCAAAGTTCCTTCCTCCGGAGTCGTGTGCCTGGACTCTCGACCCGCCGCCTTGGTACTCGGTGCCCGAGACGCTGGACGAGTACTTCGAGCGCGCTGGCATGGTCCAGAGCCTGGTGCACCGATAGTCCGCCCCGTATGGCACCTCCAGGAGGCGGTCTCGGGGTGCCGTACGAGGCGGACTATCGTTCCCACCCATGGCCAAGCGCTCCCGCACCAAAGCCCGCGACGTAGCCGTTCCCGAGGGTGAGGTCGGGCCGCGTCAGCCGTGCCCGTGCGGATCCGGGAGGCGCTACAAGGCGTGTCACGGTGCGCCCGGCGGCGCCGGTGAGGTGTACGTCGGCCGGCCGTTCGACGGGCTGCCGTCGGAGTGCGACATCGTCGCGCTGCGCGAGCTGGTGCCCGCGGCGACCGCGCCGTTGACCGTGAAGGACACCGACCGCACCATCCAGCTCTGCACCCTGCTGCCGATGGCGGCGCCCGCCATGGTGCGGGACACCGGCGACGTATGGCTGGGGCTGCAGGTGCAGCACCAGTTCGGCGACCCGTCGCGCGACCTGGCCGCCGTACTCACTCGGGCGCTCGAGGCAGAGCAGGGCGCCGGTCTGGTCGGGCTCACCGACGCGCCGGGTCCCGGGCCGCGGCTGCAGGATCTCGTGACCGGCGACGCGCTCGACATCACCGTCCATGACGACTTCGGCTACTGGGCCGACGTGTTCGACGACCGAGAGGCCGCCGAGGTGCTGATCGAGCAGGCCGACTCCACGAGCGCTCCCACCTCCCGGCTCGCGTCGGTGACAGCGGCGTACTGGACCGACGTCGGCACCAAGGAGCACCTGCGCTGGGTGATGCCCGAGCCCGAGGACGAGCTGCTCGACGCGCTCTCCAGGCTGCATGCAGCCGGCCAGGACGCCCTGGTCCCCGGCTCGCGGCTGGTCGGGATGTTCCGCGCCCACGGCCTGCTCGCGCCGGTCTGGGACCTCGAGGTCGGCACCGGCGCCGAGGCGCTCGAGGAGCCGGCCGGGAAGTTCGCGAAGGACCTCGCCGAGGCTCTCGCCGACACGTCGGACCTGACCACCGAGCAACGCGCGGCCCGGTCGGGACTGGCGAACCGTCAGGTCACGATTCGCTGACCGGGCGCACCGACCAGGCCCGCAGCCGCGCGTAGCCCTTCACCGAGAGGCGCCGCAGCCGTCTGAAGCGGTACGCCGCCGACGCACTCTCGTCGGGATCGTCGGCGTCGTCGTGGACCAGGCCCGACAACACCTGGTAGGCGCCGCGGTCGACGAGCACGCTGTCCGGCCGCGCGGCCGCGGTGAGCCGGGACGCGACGTTGACGACCGGGCCGAACACGTCGCCCAGGCGGCTGACCACCTCGCCGTACGCGATCCCCGCCCGGACCGCGGGGAACAGGTCGTCGTCGTCCGCCCCGCGCCCGGTCATCTCCAGGGCGATGTCGACGGCGGCGACCGGGCTGTCGGTGACGAACAGCACCTCGTCGCCGATGTTCTTGATGATCCGTCCGCCGGCCTCGACGACGAGCTCCAGCGTCTGGCTCTCGAAGTACTCCAGCCACTCCACGAGCTCCGCCTCTGACAGTGCCTTGCTGCGCGAGGTGTAGCCCACGATGTCGACGAAGCAGACGGCCAGGTCGGACACGGGGGAGCCCGGCGTCTCGACCGCCAGCAACCTGCTGCCCGCGCTGACCAGGTGCCGTCGCCAGACGTAGCTCTGCAGCGCTTCGACCCGGGGCAGCACCTCGCCGGTCACCTCGGCGAGGGTGTCCGCCGGGTCCTGGCCCCGCTCCAGGGCGACGTCGGCGAGCAGTGCGGTCTGCCACTCCGCGAGCCGGGCGTAGCTGCGGCCCCAGGTGCGCACCAGCGCCGACTGACGGTCCGGACCGAGTACGCCGAGCTCCGTCAGGTCGGTGCTCAGCTGCAGCGCCTTGACGTCGGCCGGCGAGAACGCGACGACGTCGTCCTCGACGTGCGCGAAGCCCATCAGGTGCCAGAGCTCCATCGCGGTCTCGAGCGGTACGCCGGCCTGCTCGGCGACCTGGATCCTGGTCAGGCTCGGCTCCTCGCCGAGCAGATAGGCCTCGATGACCTCGAGGGCGCCCTCGAGGTCGAGGTCCTCGGATTTCGATGCAGGTCGCTCAGTTCCTTGCTCCGCATCGGAACTGAGCCGATCCCTACTCAATCTCCCGCCCTCATCTTGGTCCTCGCGGGCTACGCCCCAGGGGCGTGATCACCCCAGGCGCGACTTGGCGACCTCGTCGAGTGCTGCCTCGAACGAGGGCAGCTCCTCGATCAGCTCGCGGATCGCGTCATCCGTGAAGTGGATGACCTCGAGCGGCGTCAGCGCCACGATCGAGGCGGTGCGCAGGGTGTGGCGTGCGATGGCCGCCTCGCCGAAGATCTCGCCCGGTCCGATCTGGGCGATCTCCTGGCCGTCCTTGCGGACCGAGACGGTGCCGTCGAGCAGGATGTAGGCCTTGTCGGCGGGGGTCTTCTCCCAGATCGGCGACCAGCCTTCGGGGAGCGTCGAGTGCCGCCCGGCGGCGCTGATCCGCGCCACCTCTTGCGGGGTGAACCGTTCGAAGAACGAAGCCATGCGCTGATCCTCGCGGACCCTTTGCTCAGGTGTCCAGCATCGTGAGCGCTCTCACGCCTCTCATGCCGGAGAGGGCAACGGGTCTCGCGTGACCGGGCAGCTCATGCACCGCGGGCCACCGCGTCCCGAGCCCAGCTCGGAGCCGGCGATCCGGACCACCTCGATGCCGGCTTCCTCGAGCCGGGAATTGGTCTCGTCGTTGCGTTCGTAGGCGACCGCGACCCGGGGTGCGAGCGCCAGGGTGTTGTTGCCGTCGTCCCACTGCTCGCGCTCGGCGGTGACCGGGTCCAGGCCGGTGTCGATGTGGTCCAGGGTGTCGATCTCCATCGCCTTCGCTGCGGCCACCAGGAACGGCTCCGCGTTTGCGACCCGCAGCAGCGGCGCTCCATCGTCGGCCTGCCCGTCCGGCGTGACGGCGTACGCCGTCAGGGTGTCGGCGACATTGGGGTACATCACGACCTTGTCGACGTCGACCATCGTGCAGACCGTGTCGAGGTGCATGGTGGCCCGCTCCTGGGCGATCGGCACCGCGAGCACCGTGTGCGCGAGCCCGTTCTCGAACACCTGCAGGGCCAATCGCTCGGCACCAGCCGGCGTGGTCCGCTCGCCGACGCCGACCGCGATCACTCCCGGCGCGAGCAGGAGCACGTCACCGCCCTCGACGTGCTCGTAGTGGTGGCCGTGGATCCTCGGGGTGTCTGCGAACCGCGGGTGGAAGTGGTAGATCAGCTCGGTCAGCTGGGTCTCCCGCTTGCGGGCCGGCATCGCCAGCGAGGTGATCGCCACCCGGTCGCGCACCCACACCGAGGAGTCGCGGGTGAACAGCAGGTTGGGCAGCGGGTCGATGATGAACGCGTCCTGCGGCAGCAGGGAGGTCACCAGCCCGAACCCGCCACGCACCTCGTCGTTGCGGATGCCGGTGGTCAGGTGGGTGGTGAGCTCGGCCGGCGACGCGGCGCCGAGCAGGCCGACGAGGTAGCCGCGCATGGTGCCGCCGATGTCGAGGTCGGCCAGGGCGGTCTCGATCGCGGTCGACCGCGCTGACTCGTCCGCGAGGGACTCGGTCAGCAGGTCGGTGAGGTAGAGGATCTCGACGTCGCGGGCCCGGAGCGCATCGGCGAACGCGTCGTGCTCCTCCTGCGCCCTGGCCACCCACGGGATCCCGTCGAACAGCAGCTTGTCGTTGTTGCGCGGGGTCAGCCGCTTCAGCTCGTTGCCGGGGCGGTGCAGCATCACCGTCCGCAGCCGCCCGACCTCGCTGTCGGCACCGTGCGTGGCAGTCATGTGGGCACTCTAAAGGGATAGTCCGCCGTCCACGGCACCCCCAATGGGCCTCCAAGGGGTGCCGTACGAGGCGGACTATCGCACCAGCTCGATCGTGGTCAGCACCGCCAGCACCAGGCACACGGCGGCGCCGAGGTAGTGCAGCAGGTGGATCGGGAGCAGGCGGAGCAGGCTGCGGCCGACCAGTACGGCGAGCCCGCTCACCACCAGCAGCGCGCCCAGGGCGCCGACGAACACGCTGAACGGCGCCTCGTACTTCGCCACCAGCGACAGCGTGAGGAGCTGCGACAGATCGCCCCACTCGGCCGCGAACAGCACCAGGAACGACGCGCCGACAGCGCGCAGCCCGTCCACCGGCCGGGCCTGCTCGGCGTACTCCTCACCGGTCTCGGCGTGGTGGCTCCGGCCCTCCCGGAAGAGGATCGCGGCGCCGGCGACGAACAGCGTGATGGCGACCACCCGGACCAGCTCGTCCGGCAGCAGCGAGGCCGCGTGACCCAGCGCAACGGCGATCGCCGTCTGCACGGTGAAGGCCAGCCCGACCCCGATCCACACCAGGATCGGGCGGTACTTCGTCGCCAGCACGAGGGTAGCGAGGAACGTCTTGTCCGGTAGCTCGACCAGGAAGATCGCGCCGAACGTGAGTGCAACGACGGCCAGGTCCACTCGGGCAGTCTGCCGGGCCTACCCGAGCAGCGCGCCCACTGGTCCGCTGAGGCTCTCCCGCAGCGCGGTCAGCGCCCGGGAGGTGTGGCTCTTGACGGTGCCCTCGCCGATCCCCAGCTCGGCGGCCGTCTCCTCCACGGTCAGCCCGACCAGGTGGCGCAGCACCACGGTGCGCCGCTGCATGGCCGGCAGCCGGCGCACCGCCTCGAGGAGCTCGGAGCGGTCCTCGACCGGCAGGGGAGCGGTGGCCGGCAGCTGGGCGAGCTGCTCGGACGACGCTGCCCGGTGCCGCCGCCACGGCCGGCGGCGGTCGTCGATGTCAGCGTTGACGATGATTCGCCGGGTGTAGGCCTCCTCCACGCCATGGTTTCGAACCTTCGGCCAGGACAGGTAGAGCTTGACGAAGGCCTCCTGCAGCACGTCCTCCGCGCGGTCGTCGTCTCGGCACACGGCGTACGCGATCCGGCGGAGTCGGGCCTGGTGTGCGGTGACGAAGTCGATGTACGACGCGTCCTGGTCGCTCACGAGTGGGAGCCCAGCCACGCCACGAAACCCTCGAGGTCGTCGGCCTCGACGATCGCCTGCTCGTAGGCGGTGTAGAACGGCTCGCCGTGGCGGGGACCCATTGCCACCACGAACCACGTCGTCCCACCCGACCGGACCTCGGCAACCGAGGTCCGCGGGTGCGCCTGCCAGTTGGGGAGGTCAACGCCGTTCAGCTGGCGCACCAGCTCGACACCGTTGCCTACCGCGAGCCGCTCCGAGTCCGGCTCCACGAAGTGGACGAGGCGCGCGGCGAAGGACGGCCGATCCTCGAACTGCGAGGACTCGTTGTCGACCCAGATGTCGAAGTCGTTGGTCCAGCGGCCCGGGTCGTCCATCGTCGCCGGGAGCAGGATCCACTTGGTCTCGCCCTCGAACCGCGCCTCGACGCCGTACGACGCTGGAGGCCCGGGCTCGGACGTGTCGACGGGATCCACGATCGTGCGCTGTACGACGGCACCCGGTGCGATCCACAGCCGTCCGTCGGGCGCGAGGGCGACAGGGCCGTGGTTGCCGTACTCCTGGGCCCACTCGGGAATCCCGGGGGTGGTGAAGGCGTCGACACCCTCCAGTCCCGGGCCGGTCACCGGCGTCTCGGGTCCCGGATCCTCGGACCCCGGCGTGGCGACCGGGATCTGCTCCGGCGCGCCATCGAGGGTCGTCGCGAAGACCACGCCGCCCGCCAGCACGGCCACCGCGACGGAGCCGCCGGCGATCCGGCGTCGGCGGCGTACCTTCCGGGCCGTGGTGAGGTAGCTCGTGGCCGGCACGGACGGCAGGTGGGCCAGGGCGTGCTCGAGGTCGGGGGCGAGATCGCGTTCGATGGTCATGCCACCTCAGACGAAACGAAACGGCTCCGCGTTGTCATCGTCGTTCAGGAACGTTCGTCGAGGCGCGCCTCGAGCGAGGCCACCTGCGCCTTGAGCTCGTTCAGCGACGTGAGGATGGCGTCGGTGGACTCGTCCATTGCCTCCTCCATCGCTTCCTCGATCTCTACCGTCTCCCGCTCCAACGCCTCGACCGCGACCGCGATGAACAGGTTCAGCACGATGTACGTCGCCAGCACGATGTAGAGGATGAAGAAGGCCCACGCGGCGGGCTCGGCGTCGGTGGCCGGCCTGACGACGGCCGCCCAGTCGTCGCCGGTGGTGATCTGGAACATGGAGAGCGCTGCTGTGCCGAGGTCGCCGAAGTGCTCGGGGTCGACGTCACCGAACAGCTGCGTCGCCATCACCGAGAAGATGTAGAGCAGCATCCCGAGGAGCGCCGCGATCGACGCCATGCCGGGGATCGTGGCGACCAGCGCACCGACGACGGTGCGCATCGAGCGCACCGTCGACAGCAACCGGAGGACCCGGAGCACGCGGAGCACTCGCAGGACCGAGAAGGAACCTCCCGCCGGAACCAGAGCGATCAGAACGACCAGGAAGTCGAAAACTCCCCAGCCGTCACGGAAGAACGCCCACCCGTGCGCGTAGATCCGCAGGGCGATCTCGACAACGAAGATCGCGATGGTGACCCAGCTGACGGTGGCGATGAGGTCCTCGTACCGGCCCATCGTGCCGGAGGCGGTCTCGAGCCCGATCACCACCGCGTTGACCAGGATGACCGCGATGATCGTCCACTGGAACAGCAGGTTCTCGACCAGCCGGCGTACGACGACCCGCGAGGCGCTGACCTCGTGCTCGGTCACGACCGGGCGGGGTCCGCGGGGTAGACCCCGAGCATCTTGACGTCGGTCGAGAAGAACGCGAGCTCCTCCAGGGCGCGCGCCAGACCGATGTCGTCGGGGTGGCCGTCGACCTCGGCGAGGAACTGGGTGGCGCCGGTGAACGAGCCGCCGACCATGTAGCTCTCCAGCTTGGTCATGTTGACGCCGTTGGTCGCGAAGCCGCCAAGTGCCTTGTAGAGCGCGGCCGGCAGGTTGCGGACGTTGAAGATGAACGACGTCACCACCGGCCCGTTGTTCGCGGGCGCCTGGATGAAGTCCCGCGAGAGCACCACGAAGCGGGTGGTGTTGTGGTCCTCGTCCTCGACGTCCTCGGCGAGGATCTCGAGGCCGTAGATCTCTGCGGCCAGCGGCGGCGAGATCGCGGCCTGGGTCGGGTCGTTCGCCTCCGCCACCTCCCGGGCCGCGCCTGCCGTGTCGCCGGAGATGATCGGCCGCAACCCGTGCTCGCGGATGATCTTGCGGCACTGGCCCAGCGCGTGCACGTGGCTGTGCGCGGTGGTGATCGTCTCCAGCGTCGCGCCGGGCACCGCCATCAGGTGGAACCGGATCCGCAGGAAGTGCTCGGCGATGATGTGCAGCCCGGAGTCCGGCAGGAAGTGGTGGATGTCGGCCACCCGGCCGGCGATCGAGTTGTCGATCGGGATCATCGCGAGCTCGGCATCGCCGGTCTCCACCACCGCGAAGACGTCCTCGAAGGACGCGCACGGGATCGCCTCGGAGTCGGGGTAGTGCTGCTTGCAGACCTGGTGCGAGTTGGCACCAGGTTCCCCTTGGTAGGCGATGCGTGGGGCGGTCACCCGTCGAATCCTAGGGCGCGGCGGCGGCCCGGATCGGGACTACCGCGGGACGCGGACCAGCAGGCGGCCGTGGATGCACTCCATGTGCAGCTCGCGGCCGGGCCCGACGGAGTCGCCGTCGAGCTGGCGGGGGGTCTCGGAGGCGGCCTTGATCGACACGGTGCGGCCGGTCATCCGGTTGATCGTGTCGTCGGTGCGTGGCCGCTTGGCCAGCACCCGGTAGACCATCGGCAGCCAGGACAGGAACCGGCGTGGGTAGAGGATCACCACGTCGAGCTGGCCGTCGTCGATGGTGGCGTCCGGCAGCAACGGCATCCCTGCCTGCAGGTAGCCGACGTTGCCGACCACGATGGTGCGGGCCCGGTGGGTGGTGGGCTCACCGCCGTCGACCGAGATCTCGACCTTCGTGACCGGGAACATCAGCGATTTGAGTGCCGACCAGACGTAGGCGAGCCAGCCGACCTTCGCCTTGAGGTCCTCGCTGACACCCTCCATGAGCGCGGCGTCGAGCCCCATTCCGGCCATCACCATGAAGTGCGTCTTCTCGAGGTCGTCGCCGGTGACCGACACCATGTCGATGGCACGGTCCTGGCCGGTCAGCGCCACGTCGATCGCGGCCCGCACGTACAGTGGGATGTCGAGGTTGCGGGCCAACAGGTTGCCGGTGCCGGCGGGCACGATCCCGACGGGTACGCCGGTCCCGGCGAGCTCCGCGCAGACCTCACGCACCGTCCCGTCGCCGCCGCAGACGATGACCAGGTCGGCACCGCCTACCGCGGCCTCGTAGGCCTGGCCGGTGCCGGAGTCCTCCACGGTCGTCTGGTGCCAGCTCGGCGTCGACCAGCCGGCCTCGAGCGCCATCGCCGCCACGATCGCCTGGAACTGACCGACGTCCTCGACCTTCACGGGGTTGAGGATCACCGCGAGCCGGCGATCCGACGGCACCCCCGGCGCCAGCGGCTCCACCTTCTCGGCGTGGCTGCGCGGGACCGGGCTGTACAACGCGATGCCCAGCAGCACGCAGCCGGCGCCCAGCAGCATGCCCGCGGTCACATCGGTGAGGTAGTGCCGGCCCAGCAGCACCCGATCGGCAGCCACGAGGAGTACGACGACGACCATGCCGCCGAACACGAGCCGCCGGAGGTTCGCCCGCCGGAGCAACATCGCCACCAGCACCATCACGACGCCGGCGAACGCGGTGATGGTGGAGGCATGCCCGGAAGGAAACGCGTTGCTCTCGAGGAGCTGCTCGGGGTGCTGCCAGTCCGGGCGCTCCCTGCCCACCCACAGCTTGAGCAGCGCGGTGGCTACATAAGTCCCGATCATCACCCAGACCGTGAACGCGGCTGCCCTGCGGTACCGCTTGGCAAACATCACCGCGGCGAGGGCAAGGGTCAGCACACTCATCCCGATCGTGCCGAAACCGTCTTCCACCCAGCGCAGCGGGTGGTCGAGCCACGAGGTGTCGACGGCCCAGTCGCGCCAGGCTCGGGACTCGCTGTCGACGTCGACGACCAGGCCCCACTCGAGCTTGTACGCAACCGCCAGCAGCGCGAACAGGCCGAAGCACAGGCCGGCCAGGCTCAGCTGGGTGATGCGAGAGCGGTCGAGCAAGGGATTCCTCTTGGGTCGGTGTCCGTGTCGGTGACGGGGGCAAGTATGACGAAGAGCGGTCGAGTATCTCGGGTGAGGACCGTCCCTCGTCACAAGTAGCCTGAACCCATGATCGACCCGCGGACCCTCCGAGACGAGCCGGACCGAGTGCGCGCCGCCCAGGCCAAGCGCGGTCTCTCCGGCGACATCGTGGATCGCGCCCTTGCCGCCGACGCCGCGCGGCGTGAGGCGATCGCCACCTTCGAAGCCAAGCGGGCGGAGCAGAAGCGGCTCGGCAAGCTGATCCCGCAGGCGCAGGGTGACGAGAAGCAGGCGCTGCTGGCCCAGACCAAGGGGCTCGCCGCCGAAGTGAAGGACGCGGAGGCGGCGCAGACCGCCGCCGAGCAGGAGTGGCACGACGCCATCTGGTCGATCCCCAACCTGGCGGCCGACGAGGCGCCGGCCGGCGGGGAGGACGACTACACGGTCCTCGAGACCGTCGGCACGCCCAGGGAGTTCGACTTCGAGCCGCGCGACCACGTGGAGCTGGGCCGGATGCTCGGGGCCATCGACATCGAGCGGGGCGCCAAGGTGTCCGGCTCGCGGTTCTACTTCCTCACCGGGCCGGGCGCCGAGCTCGAGTTCGCGCTGATCAACCTCGCCAACGAGCACGCCCGCGAGCACGGCTTCACCCAGGTCATCGCGCCGTCAATGGTCAAGCCGCGGGCGATGGACGGCACCGGGTTCCTGGACCAGGCCGCCGACGATGTCTACCGGATCGAGGGTCAGGAGATGTACCTCGTCGGCACCTCGGAAGTGCCGATGGCGGCCTACCACTCCGACGAGATCCTCGACGCCGCCGAGCTGCCGCTCCGGTACGCCGCGTTCAGCCCGTGCTTCCGCAAGGAGGCCGGCTCGCACGGCAAGGACACCAAGGGCATCATCCGGGTGCACTGGTTCGACAAGGTGGAAATGTTCGTCTACACCTCGGTCGAGGACTCCTTCGCGGAGCACCTCCGGCTGCTCGAGATCGAGAAGGCCTTCCTCGACAAGCTGGAGCTGGCCTACCAGGTGATCGACACCGCCGCCGGCGACCTCGGCCCGTCGGCGCAGCGCAAGTTCGACCTCGAGGCGTGGATCCCCACCCAGGGCAAGTACCGCGAGCTGACCTCGACCTCCAACTGCACCGACTTCCAGACCCGGCGGCTCGACACCCGGGCCCGGACCGCCGAGGGCGTCGTCCCGGTCGCCACCCTCAACGGGACGCTGTGCGCGATGACTCGCACGATCGTGGCGGTCCTGGAGACCCACCAGCTGGCCGACGGGTCGGTCCGGGTGCCGAAGGCGCTGCAGCCGTGGCTCGGGCGCGACGTCCTGGAGCCCCTCGGGCCGTGATTGGCACAGGTACGTCGGGAACGCGGGGACCGCAACCACCTTTGTGGACCCCGAAGATTGTTGCCTTGGATATAGACGGCACGTTGCTCAAGTGGGTGGAGGGCGGCGGGACGACGTACGAGCAGATCGAGCCGCGCACCCGCACCGCCGTCCACCGGGCCCTCGACGCCGGCGCCCATGTCGTGCTGGCCTCCGGGCGGTCGCCGCACGGGATGACCCGGGTCGCCGACCTGCTCGGCCTGCGCGGCCAGGGCGATGATCGAGTGTGGGTCGTCGCGAGCAACGGCGCGGTCGTGTTCCGCTACCCGCCGGTCGAGGTCGTGCACGAGGAGACGTTCGACGCCGGGCCCGCGGTCCGGGCGATCCTGGAGCGCAACCCCAACGTGCTGGTGGCGATCGAGGAGCGCGGGGTCGGCTACCGCCTCAACTCCCCGTTCCCCGACGGCGAGCTCTCGGGAGACATGATCATCGACGACGTCGAGGATCTGGTCGCCGGCCCGGTCAGCCGGGTGATCATCCGCGACCCCGAGCAGAGCGCCGACGACTTCGTAGCCCTCGCCGAGGAGCTGGGCCTGCACGGCACCAACTACGTCGTCGGCTGGACCGCCTGGCTGGACCTGTCGCCGGTCGGTGTCGACAAGTCGTCCGGACTCGCCTACGTCGTCAACGAGTTCGGGCTCACCAGCGACGACGTACTCGCGATCGGCGACGGGCGCAACGACATCGAGATGCTTCAGTGGGCCGGCCGCGGGGTGGCGATGGGCCAGTCGATCCAGGAGGTCATCGACGCGGCCGACGGGGTCACGGATTCGGTCTATGAGGACGGCGCGGCCGTCGAGCTGGAGCGCTACTTCTAGAACGAGCAGTAGGCCTGCGGCGAGCCGAAGCCGACGTACTCCTCGATACCGTCGCTGTCGGTCGTGGCCTCGAACCGCACGCGAAGCGTGTTGGACACATCGAGCGTGATGGGTGTCGACTGCCCCAACGCAAAGGTCTGCGAGTAGCGCGAGTTGCCGTCAGTGAGAATCTCGAGGAGCCCGGCTGCGCCGGTCTCGGACAGATCCGCGATGCCGCCAGTCAGCCGGAGACTCGTGCACTTACGAGACAAGTTGTACTCCACGAAATTGGTTCCCGTGTCGCCGCTGCTCAATGACTTCTTGTAGGTGGTGCCGTTGATGTCCAGCGGGTCTTCCCAGTCGAACGAGTCGTAGTCGACCTCGTCCATGTCATAGAGGTAGCGCCACTGCGACACCTGCACGATGACCTCGGCACTGCACCCGGCCTTGATCTTTTTGTAGGCGGCCTTGCAGACCCGGAACTTGACGTTCCCGACCTTGGACGGGTTCAGCACCATTCGGTACGTACTCGTCTTGCTGAGCTTCTTGGAAGCCACACTGGTCCACTCGTTCCGCCGTAGCTCTTGGAGCACCACGGTCTGCCCTGCCGCCTTCGGCGTCACGCTCCCCGACACCTTGCTGGTCGAGCCCAGCGTCACGCTGCTGATCGAGGTGGTCGCGGTGACCCGGTACGTCGCCTTGCTGAACGCATGCGCGGGGCTGTTGACCGACGCGAGGCAGGCGACGCCGACGCCGAGGGTGACGAGCAGAGACACGAGCCTGCGAGGAGATCGGGGCACGGGCGATCCTTACTGGGGAGGGAGCGAGTTACGGAGGCTAGCCATCTGTGTTCCAGCCCGCGGTGGAACGGCTCAGCTTTTGCCTTCGCCCTCCCGGTTCGGTCCCCCTCGTTTGGCGACGGCCTTCCCCTATCTGCTCTGATGGTTCCGTGAAGTCCGCCGTACGCCGCCTGCTCGCCGCCACCCTGGTGACCGGTGCGGTAACGCTCCTCAGTGCTCAGGCAAGCGCCGCCTCCGTCGCCCCGGCGGGCGACTGTTCCGGCGTGAGCCAGGCCGAGGAGGCCGAGAAGGCGGACGTCGTCTTCACCGGCACGGTGACCTCGAGAACCCCGAGCAAGGGCCCCGGCAACCGGGAGTTCGCGCATGACCTGTCGGTCGAGCTGGTCTTCAAGGGCCCGATCAGCACAGAGACGGTTCCGGTGATCACTCGCGACGAGACCAAGACGGTCCCAGGTGTGGGCCCGCTGAACGAGGGCGAGCGCTACCTCGTCTTCGGCCGCGTCGTCGAAGCCGAGGGCTCACCCGTCATCGTCGCTGGCGGCTGCAGCGGCACCGGTGTCGCGGCTGCCGATGAGGTCACGCGGGTTGAGACATTGCTCGGTCAGGGTCGCCCGCCGGTACCGCCGACACCGCTTGACCCCGAATTCAGGCCGGCCGCCGATGCGGACGCCAACTCCTTCACCCGCGCCGCCGCGCCCGGCCTGGCGCTGGTGCTGATCGGGCTGCTCGGCCTGGTCGTCGTAGGACGGCTCAACCGGCGTTCCGCCTAGAGGTACATGCCTCCGCTGCTGCCCGGCCGCTGGTCCTCGTCCTCGCCGGACTGCTGGCCCTGCGCCTGCGCGCCCATCGCACCCGGCGGTAGCGCCTTGCGGATCTGCTCGAACTGCGCCCGGGCCGCCATCTGCTGAGCGTAGATCGCGGTCTGAATGCCGTGGAAGAGGCCCTCGAGCCAGCCGACCAGCTGGGCCTGGGCGATCCGCAGCTCGCCCTCCGAGGGCGTGCTGTCGTTGCCGAACGGCAGCGAGAGCCGGTCCAGCTCCTCCACGAGCTCGGGTGCCAGGCCGTCCTCCAGCTCCTTGATCGAGGACTGGTGGATCTCCTTGAGGCGGTTGCGGCTGGCCTCGTCGAGCGGCGCCGCCTTCACCTCTTCGAGCAGCTGGCGGATCATGCTGCCGATCCGCATCACCTTGTCGGGCCGCTCCACCAGCTCGGCGACCGAGCGCCCTTCCTCGCCACCGTCCCCGTCGGACTCGGCGGGATTCAGCGCGGAGGCAGGCACGGAGCCCATCGGCTGACCGTCTGGGCCGATCACGACGATCTGCTGCTCTTGGTCCTGCTCCTCGGGCTTCTCGCTCATGCCCTCGACCCTATCCATCACAGGGTGAGCAGGATCTTGCCGGTGTGCTCGCCGTTCTCCATCAGCCGGTGCGCCTGCGCGATGTCCTCCAGCGGCATGCTGCCGTGAACCACCGGCTTGACCAGCCCGTCGGCGATCAGCGGCCACACGTGCTCGACGACGGAGGCACAGATCTCGCTCTTCTGCTCGACGGGCCGGCTGCGCAGCGTCGCCGACACGAGCGTGCCGCGCTTGCGCATCAGCTGCCCGAGGTCGAGCTCGCCCTTGGTGCCGCCCTGCATGCCGATGACTACCAGTCGACCGTCGTTGGCGAGCGCCTCGACGTTGCGGCCGAGGTACTTCGCCCCCATGTTGTCGAGGATCACGTCGACCCCGGCACCGTCGGTCTGCTCGCGCACCACCTCGACGAAGTCCTGCTCCCGGTAGTTGATAGTGACGTCCGCACCGAGATCGGCACAGGCGGCGAGCTTCTCCGGAGTGCCGGCCGTGGTGAACACCTTCGACCCGAGCCGCGAGACCAGCTGGATCGCGAACGTCCCGATACCGCCGGCGCCGCCGTGCACGAGGAACGTCTCGTCCGGCTCGAGCTCGGCGGCCATGTAGACGTTGGCCCACACCGTGCATGCCACCTCTGGCAGCGCCGCCGCAGTGACGAGGTCGACGCCCGCCGGCACCGGCATCAGCTGTCCGGCCGGTACGGCGATCCGCGCGGCGTACCCGCCTCCGGCCAGCAGCGCGCACACCTCGTCACCCACGCTCCAGCTGTCGACGCCTTCGCCGAGCTCGGCGACCCGGCCGCTGCACTCGAGCCCCAGCACCCCGGACGCGCCGGGCGGCGGCGGGTAGAAGCCCATCCGCTGCAGCAGATCGGCACGGTTGACCGCCGTCGCCGCAACGTCGAGCAGTACCTCACCGCGGCCAGGGACGGGATCCGGCAGCTCGCCGACGGACAGAACCTCGGGGCCGCCGGGCTCGGCAGCAATCACGGCACGCATGCCGTCACTCTGTCAGCAGTCAGCCGGCGTAGACGTCGCGGCTGTGGTCGACCCCGCTGTCGTCGGGCACGTCGTCGAGGATGTCGTCAGGGTCCGGTGCATCGGCCGGCCGGTCCCATCCCTCGGCGAGAGACTGGGCTCGAGCAGCCAATCGTTCGATCTCTTCCGGATCGGCGTCCTGTTCCTGAGCGGCGACACCCAGAAGGAATGCCGTCACCGGACCGGCCGCACGCTCGACGTTGTCACCCACGAGCTTCACGAGATCGTTGACCAGACCCTCGTCGACCTCGGCCTCGACGTCGAGCACATCTGCCAGCTCGTCGATCCAGTCGTGGAGGTTCACCCCACCAATGTGGCCACGCAAAGGCCGGGAAGGCAAGACCTCCGGCACAACTAGGAAGCCGAACTAGGAAGTGGGCGATCGCACGTCGCGCACGTCTGCCCAGGTGTCGACGTCGCGATGCTCGGGTCCCGAGGCCGGCACCTCGGCCAGGTCCAGCTGCGACAGCAGCCGGTGCAGGGGGAGGTTGTGCTGCTCCTCGTGACCGGGGCGTACGGCGTCCAGGACCGCTGGGTCGACGACGAACGCGAGCTGGCGACGTCCGTCGGGATCGACCAGCACCGCGCCGTCGCGATCGGCCGCACCTTCGAGCAACCTTCGGAACGTCTCGGGCGTCAGGTGCGGCATGTCGACCGCCAGCACCGCGAGCCGGGAGGTGCTGCGCAACAGCGCGTCCCTCCCGGTGAGCAGCGCGGCCGCCGGGCCGCCGTACCGCGGGTCCTCGAGGGCGAACGTCACCGGACGATCGGTGGGCACGTGCTCGCCGACCACCACCACCTCGGCCGCATCGATGACCGCCTCGAGGGCGCGGGCCAACAGGGTGCGTCCGTCGACCTCGATCGAAGCCTTGTCGGCGCCACCGAGCCGCGCGGCGCGGCCTCCGGCGAGGACCACCGCGCAGAAGCTGCCCAGCCCGGGCTCGATCTGCATGCTCCGAGTCTCGCACCGGCCGGTCGCCCGGGTCGGTGCCGTGTTCGAATGGCAGGCTGGAAGCGTGATGACCGCCACGGACACGCTGCGGGTCGCGCTGGTGCAGGAGGCTTCGGCGCTGGAACCCCCGGCCAACCGTGCCCGGCTCGCGGAGCTCACACCCGAGGACACGGACCTGGTGGTCTTCCCTGAGGCGTTCGCGCGGGACTTCGGTGCGGCCGGCTCCGATGTGAGTGGGTACGCCGAAGGGCTCGGCGGCGAGTTCGACCGCGAGCTCGGCCGGGTGGCCGGGGAGCGACGGACGACGGTCATCGCCGGGATGTTCGAGACCGGCGCCGACCCGGAGCGCCCCTTCAACACGCTGCTGGTGCGGGGGGCGGTCAGTGCCGCCTACCGCAAGATGCACCTCTACGACTCATTCGGTTACAAGGAGAGCGACCGGTTGACGGCCGGGCCTCTGGAGCCCCTGGTCCTCGAGCTCGCCGGGTGGAAGGTCGGGGTGATGACCTGCTACGACCTGCGCTTCCCTGAGCTGGCCCGGGCGCTGGTCGATCGCGGCGCCGAGCTGCTCGTGGTGCCGGCCGCCTGGGTAGCCGGGCCGCGGAAGGTGGACCACTGGCGCACCCTGGTGCGGGCCCGGGCGATCGAGAACACCGTGTTCGTGGCTGCCGCCGCTCAGCCGGGGCCGCGCTACAGCGGTAACTCCCTGGTGGTCGACCCGCTCGGCGACGTACTCGCCGAAGCAGGCGAGGGTCCCGCTGTCCTGACCGCGTCCCTTGACCGTGCCGCGCTCGACGAGGCGCGGCGTACCAACCCCTCGCTGGCGAACCGGCGTCTGTAGCCTTGGCCGCCGTGCCCACCCCCACCGCTCGGCTGTCCTCAGCAGCCTCGCGGCTGCCGGTGGGGGTCTGTGGGCTGGTGGTGGCGGTCGGTGTTGCCGCTCTCGTCGCGACCCTCGTGCCGGTCGGGCCCGACTGGCTCGGTGGGGCCGGGTCGGTGGCGGTCGCCTCCGGGTACACGTGGGCGCTGGCCGCCCGCACCGGCGGTCGGCCGCTCGTGTTCGGTGGCCTGGCACTCGCTGTCGGGGTGCTCGTCCTCGTGCTCGACGAGGACTACCTTCGCACCGGAGCCGCCGTGATGACCTGCGTCGTGGCGGCGGTGTTCGCGGTGATGGCGACCGTGCCCGCGGTGACCTATTGGCACGCCGCCCGCGAGTGCCTGATCGCGGTGCTGATCTCTGCTGCCGGAGCGCTGGCGACCGTCGGCTTCGAGCCCACGATCACGGTGACCCGCTTCGAGTACGCGACCTTCGGTCTCGCCCTCGCCGGTGCGTTCCTGGTGGTCTACCGGCTCGGCGCCGGCCTCCACGGCCTCGGCCGACGTGGGGTCGTGATCGTCGTCGTCGGCGGGGTGCTGGTCGCGGTGTCGGTGTTGTACGCCGAGCTGCTCCGTCGCTACGGCACCCCGGGTCTCGTCGAGGCGCTCATCGACTCGGTGCGCTGGAGCCGCGACCACCTCGGCGCCTTTCCCCGCCCCATCGAGACGATCCTCGGCATCCCCGCCCTCGCCTATGGCTGCCACATGCGGGCTCGGCGCCGGCAGGGCTGGTGGGTCTGCGCGTTTGGGGTCGCCGGTACCGCAGCCGTCGCCAACGCGTTGGCCAACCCGGCGATCTCGTTCGCGGAGAGCGGGCTCTCCGTCACTTACGGCCTGGCTATCGGGCTGGTGTTCGGGTACGCCATCACCCGGCTCGACCTCGCCATCACCGGCCCCAAGGGACGCGGTCGCCGGGTCGCCGAAGAGGCAGGCGCACTGCGCCCCGAGCCGCGGCGGACCGAAGCCCTACTCTGACCGGCTCCGGGGTACGCACGGGTAACGGCTACGGTCGGGCACATGGCTCGCGACCAGGTGACGGAGATCGTGGCGGAGATGGTGGCGAATGTGCTGCGGGTCGAGGTAGACGCCGGTGCGGTGGTCGCTGAGGGTGATGCCATCGTGCTGCTGGAGTCGATGAAGATGGAGATCCCGGTGTTCACCGAGGTCGCCGGGGTCGTGCGGTCAGTGAAGGTCAGCAGCGGCGACGTGGTGCAGGACGGCGACGTGCTGGTCGAGATCGTCCCGAACTGAGCTGTCCCTAGACTCTCTCTGTGCGTTCGCGCGCACGGAGGGGTGCCGGAGTGGCCGATCGGAACCGCCTTGAAAGCGGTCGTTGGCAGAGATGTCAACCGCGGGTTCGAATCCCGCCCCCTCTGCTACTCCGAGCCGCCGAGCTCCAGCTCGACGTCGTCGTACACCAGATCGTTGAGCCGCTGCACGTGCCGGGCGATGTCGGCGACCAACCGGCGCAGCTCGGACCGGATCCGCTCGACGTCGGGGCTCTCCAGCACCTGGGGTCCCAACTCGCTCATCCGGCCGAGCAGCACGTTGCGCTCCCGGAAAGCCCGGCCGCCACGCGCGGCCAGCCATCCGTCCTCCGGGTTGCCCGCCTCGCCGGCCAGGACATCGCGCACCCCCGCCATCCGCTGCCGGACCGTCCAGCGCCAGTTCCCGACCGAGACGCTGGCGTTCGCGGCCCCGTCTCGGCGGGGCGCCTCGATCGCCTGCTCCAGGGCCCGAAGGGCCGTGGTCATACCCGTCCTCACCATTGTCATGGCAACCTCCCGGGGCTGAGGTCCGAGTCTGACCCCAGGTCCCCCGTTCGGACAAGGCCGATTCGCGGATCAAATTCGTGTCTTGTTCAATCAGTGCCATGTCCTCTCCCGACCCGTCCGACTATCGGCTCGCACCGCTGCTGATCGCCCGCTTCGTGGGGCTCTACCTGGTGGTGCTGGCGGTGGTCGTCTTCGCCGGCACGGCCGTGGTCGCGGCGGCCGACCTGCCCACCGTCTCCCTCGTGGTGCTGCTCGCCGCGGGGCTGGCCGGGCTGTTCGTCCTGGGGTGGTGGCTGCGGTCCCGGGTGACCGTCGTCAATCTCGACACGACCGGTTACCGGGTCTCGATGGTGCGCGGTGCGGGAGTGAAGAAGGGTCGCTGGATCGACGTCGAGGACGCCGTCACCGCGGCCGTCCGCGGCTTCCCGTGCGTGGTGATCAGGCTCCGAGACGGGGGTACGACGACCATCCCGGTCCAGGCCATCGCGGGAGATCCCGACGACTTCGCCCGCGACGTACAGGATCGGCTCCGGACGGGCGGGCGCCGGACCGGCTGACCTCCCCGACCGATTCGGTGCTGCGCGGGCGCGCCTTGTAGCCTGTCTGCGCCGTCCTCCGGGCGGCGTGGAGGCGTCGCCTAGTCCGGTTTATGGCGCCCGCCTGCTAAGCGGGTTGAGGGTCACACCTCTCGCGGGTTCAAATCCCGCCGCCTCCGCCGCCGTTCGCCCCTGCCTCAAGGCCGGGGCGAACCCCGTTTTCACCGGTCCCACCACGATGTAGGGTGCGAAGGCTTGGACTGCACAGTTCTGCATTGCACAAATGTGGGCCAGGAAATGGCTCCCCGTCCGAGGTCGCCAGGCGCGACACTCGAGGCTTGAGGGCCATTCCGTGGGCCCTGGAGAGCCTGGGAGAAGTGGGACAGATGAAGGTACTTCGCAAGGTCTGCGCCACCGCTGCAGCCGTCGCGCTCAGCTTGGCCCTCATCGGGATCTCCGCGCCGGCGGCCGAGGCCGACTCGAGTTGGGGCGGGCGGGGCATCCCACTCAGCATCCCGTAGGCGCACCACGACGTTGAGACCGCGGCTCGCCCGCTGTGAGCCGTCCCGTACGTCCCCCCGGGCGGTCTCAACTCTGTCGAGGGCGGTGTCCGAGTCCAGGCTGGGTACCGTCCTCGACGCCTGTCCGGGGCACGTAGCTAGTCCGGACTGTTCTCCGTGCCGGAGATGCCTCGGGTGCCCATCGTGTATCCGAGCTGGAACCTGGTCTCCGATTCGTACTCCGCCTTCAGGTCGGCCACATAACCGGCATAGGTGCGCGGGCTGACACCGAGTCGCTTCGCGCTCACCGGATCGGAGTGGCCCTCGATCAGCATCCGGATCGTCATCGCCCGCTGTTCGGCGGCGATCTCCGCCATCATCGTCCGCTCGCGGTTGGCGAACGGCCGGCCGCGCTCCCAGGCTCGCTCGAACACGTCGATCAGGTAGGCGACGATCGCGGGCTCGCGGATCACCACCGCGACGCCGAGTTCATCGCCGTTGGGAACCACCGCGACCCGTCGGTCGATGACGATCATCCGGTTGAAGAACTCGTCGAGGGTGCGCACTTCCGCACCGCGGGACGTCACCGCGGCGACATACTTGTGCGTCATCTGGCTGCGCCGGGCGCTGTGCTGGTAGAGCGTGCGCATCTTGGTGCCCCGCTCGAGCATCGCGGTGTCGCGTTGGGCCGCGCGGGCCAGGGCCGGCGCGCTACGACCGGTCTGCGGCTGCGCGGTCAGCATCTCCTCCTCGGCCTCCGCGACCAGGGTGGCGAGGTGGGCGTCGATCGCGTCGATGCCGTGCAGGTAGGTGATCGGGCCGCGGGCCTGGGTGTACGACGCCCGCCGCCATGCGTGGGTCAGTGGGCCGAACGACTTGGCCCAGCGAGACGACTCCTCGAGCATCTGGACGCCCTCGTGGCTGAGCGGCGTGACCACCCGGGACTGCACGCTCGTCGGGTCCTCGGGCAGCCAGGTGCCCTCCGACCGGTCGAGCTGCACCAGTCCGAGCTCGACCAGCAGGTCGAAGCCGGCACGTTGCGGCGAGTCCTCGGCGATCCGCGGGTCATCGATCTTCATGCCGCCGGCCGCCACGATCTCGTCGTACAACGGGGCCGCCTGCGTGTCGAACAGCTCCCGTCGGTCCGGCTGATGCGTCGTCACTCGTGCCTCCCTGCGCTCGACCTCCCTTACTCCGAGCAGCGGCCATGATTCCACACCACGCACGAAGGCCCCTTCCGCTCGGCGGAGGGGGCCTTCGTGGGTGATGGGTACGGCGTCAGACGCCCAGGCGCGCCTTCAGCCCGTCGAGCTCGGTCCAGAGCACCGCCGGTAGGTCGTCGCCGAACTTCTCGAACCACTCCTGGATCTGGGGGATCTCGGCCTTCCACTCCTCGAGGTCGACGGCGAGGGCCTCGGTCAGCGCGGCCTCGGTCATGTCGAGGCCGTCGGTGTCGAGGGCACCCGGTGCCGGCACGTGGCCGATCGGGGTCTCGACCGCCGCGGCCTGGCCGTCGATGCGATCGACGACCCACTTCAGGACCCGGCTGTTCTCGCCGAAGCCCGGCCAGAGGAAGTCGCCGTGCTCGTCGCGGCGGAACCAGTTGACGTAGAAGATCCGCGGCAGCTTCGCCTCGTCGTTGTCCTTGCCGACCGAGATCCAGTGGTTGAAGTAGTCGCCCGCGTTGTAGCCGATGAACGGCAGCATCGCCATCGGGTCGCGGCGCACCACACCGACCGCGCCGACCGCGGCCGCGGTGGTCTCCGACGACAGCGTCGCGCCGAGGAAGGTGCCGTGAGTCCAGTCGCGCGCTTCGAACACCAGTGGCACCGTCGTCTTGCGGCGGCCGCCGAAGAGGATCGCGTCGATCGGCACGCCGCGCGGGTCGTCGTACTCCGCAGCGAGGATGTCGCACTGCTTGATCGGGGTGCAGTAGCGGCTGTTGGCGTGGCTGGAAAGGAGTCCGTCAGCTCCTTCCTTGTCCGCTGCCCAGGGCTCCCCCTTCCAGCTCGTGGCCTTGGCCGGCGGGTCCTCGAGACCCTCCCACCAGATGTCGCCGTCCTCGGTGAGCGCGACGTTGGTGAAGACCGAGTTGCCCTTGTTGATCGTCCGCATCGCGTTCGGGTTGGTGTGCTCGTTGGTGCCGGGGGCGACGCCGAAGAAGCCGTACTCCGGGTTGACCGCCCACAGCCGGCCGTCCTCGCCCACCCGCATCCAGGCGATGTCGTCGCCGAGGGTCTCGACCTTCCAGCCCGGGATAGTGGGCTGGAGCATCGCGAGGTTGGTCTTGCCGCACGCGCTCGGGAACGCCGCGGCGACGTACTTCACCACCTTGGTGGGGGAGGTGAGCTTCAGGATGAGCATGTGCTCGGCGAGCCAGCCCTCGTCGCGGGCCATCACGCTGGCGATCCGCAGCGCGTAGCACTTCTTGCCGAGCAGCGCGTTGCCGCCGTACCCGGAGCCGAACGACCAGATCGCCCGCTCCTCGGGGAACTGCACGATGTACTTGGTGTCGCTGCACGGCCAGGCGACGTCGGCCTGACCGTCCTCGAGCGGCATGCCGACGGAGTGCAGGGCCGGCACGAAGTCGGCGGTCAGCTCCTCCATCCGGCGGAGCACGTTGGTGCCCATCCGGGCCATGACGCGCATCGACACGGTGACGTACGCCGAGTCGGTGATCTCGACGCCGAACATCGGCTTCTCCGCATCGAGATGGCCCATCACGAACGGGACGACGTACATCGTCCGGCCACGCATGCACCCGTCGTAGAGACCGCGCATCAGCGCCTTCATCTCGTCAGGGTCCATCCAGTTGTTGGTCGGACCCGCGTCCCGCTCGTCGACCGAGCAGATGTAGGTGCGGTCCTCGACCCGCGCCACGTCGATCGGGTCCGAGGCGGCGTAGAAGGAGTTCGGCTTGATGGCCGGGTTGAGCCGGGTGAACGTGCCGGTGGCGACCAGCGCCTCGGTCAGCTCTGTCCACTCCTCGTCGGATCCCGTGCACCACTGGATCCGGGCCGGCCGGGTCAGCGCTGCGACCTCGTCGACGAAGTCGATGACGCCCTGGTGGGTGGTGGGGTGGGTGGTGGGGTGGGTGATGGTTGCCTGAGTATCGGCGGTCATGCGTGGTGGTCCCTCTCGCGGGCTTCGCGGCGGATCGCACGGCGTCGTTGTCGGCGACTTGCTTACAGCAACGAGGCCGGGAGATCACTACTCCGGCCTCGGGATGCGCCGAGGGTAATGGGGGCCGGGCGGGACCGGTATTGGATCGATCAACGGGGCGTGGCGTGGCTCACACCCGTGGTCTCGATCCGCCCGGCCTCGCAGGCTCGGCCGAGCTACTCGACCAACGAAGACGCTGGTCGAGTAGCGCGAGCGACGAAGGAGCGAGCGCGTATCGAGACCACTCGTGAGGCCCGACAGCGATTCGGCATCGCCGGACCGGCTCGGCTATCCTCAACCGGTCGCTCGGCAAGCCGGGTGACGGGCGCCCGTAGCTCAACGGATAGAGCATCTGACTACGGATCAGAAGGTTTGGGGTTCGAATCCCTACGGGCGCGCAGGAACGGCCGGTGGGACGTAAGGACTCCGTGAGAGCTGATCGCAGGCTGGGCGCGGAGGATGAGGGAGACTTCCGCCATGAAGGTCGTCATCAGCGCGCTGGTTGTGTGCCTAGCGGTCCTGGTGGGCTGCAGCGAGGACGAGGCTCCGCGGGCCGAGGATCCGACAGCCCCTGCACCACAGTCGCCCACGACGGAGACCGCGGCCGAGCCGGCCTCGCCGACGACCTCGCCCGAGCCGGCCGATCGCGGCACCCGGCTCGTCGCCTCCCCGAGCGACTTCGGCACCATGCTCTTCGACGCGACGGGTCAGGCGATCTACCTCTTCGATGTGGAGACGACGTCCGAGCCGCGCTGCTACGACGCCTGCGCGGAGGCATGGCCGCCGGTTCTGACGAAGGGCGAGCCGGTCGCAGGCGAGGGTCTTGACGCCGCTCGGCTCGGCACGGTCGAGCGCGCCGACGGCACCGTCCAGGTCACCTACGGGGATCACCCGCTGTACTTCTACGCCCACGAGGGGAAGAACGAAGTGCTCTGCCACGACGTCTTCCTCAACGGCGGCAACTGGTACGTCGTCCAGCCGGACGGCGACGCGGCGCCGCCAGGCTGACACCCGGGATCGAGCCCTTTCTGCCCGCGTACGCTGCGCGTGGACGAATTCGCATGGAGATGCGGCAGCCGCGCATGGAGCGTCTCGCGTAGTCGCGCTTTCCTTGATGCATGACGTCTGTACAGCACACCACCACCAGCCAGGGGGCTGACCGCGCCGGCCTTCGGGCCGGGACCCTGATCCTGGCCACCCTGACGACCGGACTCACGGCGGGCGTCTTCGTGGACTGGTCGAACACGATCATGCCCGGTCTCAGCGAGGTCGATGACCGCACCTTCGTCGCGACGTTCCGGGCACTGGACGCGGCGATCACGAACCCGCTGTTCCTCGGTGTCGAGTTCACCGGCGCGCTCGTGTTCACCGGGCTGTCCGCCGTCTTCCATCGGCACGCGGATCATCGGAAGGTCCTGAGGTGGGTCGGGGCAGCGCTCGTGGGCACCCTGGTCGTCTGGGGTGTCACGTTCGGTGTCAACGAGCCGCTCAACGAGAAGCTCAGGTCGACGGGCACGCTGCAGAGCGACGCCGACTTCGCGACGGCGCGAGCCCTGCTCGACGAGGCGAAGTGGACAGCGTGGAACACGGTGCGCGCCGTGGCCTCAACGGCGGCGTTCGGATGCCTCGCCGTGGCGTTGGCCACTCACCGCCGGGTCGGATCCGTCGCGCGTGGTTGACACGCGTCCGGGTACCGATGGGCGACCCGACGCGAAAGAGCGTGCACATGAGCCCGGCACTTCTCATCTTCGACGTCAACGAGACGCTCTCCGACATGGCGCCGATGGCCGATCGGTTCGCCGAGGTCGGTGCGTCGCCGCAGCTGGCGGGGACGTGGTTCGCCGGAGTGCTTCGAGACGGGTTCGCGCTGACGGTGAACGGAGCCAACCCATCATTCGCCGAGGTCGCCTCGACGACGCTCCGCACGGTCCTCGGCGACGAGTCGTTGGAGCGCAGCCTGGAGGAGTCCGTCGAGCACATCGTGACCGGCCTGGGCGCGCTGCGGCTGCACCCGGACGTCGCACCCGGAATCGGTGCCCTGGCGGACGCGGGGATCCGCCTGGTGACGTTGAGCAACGGATCGGCGTCGATCGCCGGCAGGTTGTTGGACGAAGCGGGCCTCGCCGACCGTTTCGAGCGACTGCTGTCGGTTGAAGGGGCAGGCATCTGGAAGCCGGCATCGGCGGCGTACCGCTACGCCCTGCGGGAGTGCCGCGTCGACGCTGCGGACGCGATGCTGGTCGCCGTTCATCCCTGGGATACCGACGGGGCTCAGCGCGCTGGCCTCGCCTCCGCGTGGCTCAACAGACCCGGGGGAGCGTTCCCGGCCGTGTTCCAGCCGCCGACGATCGAGGTCCCTTCGTTGCCCGCTCTCGCCGGCGAGATCGGCGTCAGCTGAAGATGCTGTACCCGCCGGGGCCGACGGCGAAGCCGAGGATGATCAGCACGATCCCCCACAGCATCTCGCCCTTGAACAGGTTGAAGATGCCGGCGACGACGAGGACAACGGCGATCAGCCACAGGATGAAGAGCATGGCGCCCGGTACCCCGAAAGGGCAGGGGGCACACTGGCGGCCATGGACCTGTACGACGCCATGCGCACCACGTCCGCGGTTCGCGAGTTCACCGGTGAGCCGCTGCCGGACGACGTACTCCACACGATCCTGGACAACGCCCGCTTCGCCCCGAGCGGGGGCAATCGTCAGGGCACGCGGATCGTCGTGGTGCGCGACCTGGCCGCGCGGCAGTCGCTGGCAGAGCTGACGATCACCGGTGCCCGCCGCTACACGGCGCAGGCGGCGGCCGGAGAGGGACCGTGGAACGCGCACGCACCGACGCAGTTGTCCGATCCGGAGATAGCTGCGACCGAGGTCCCCGACTTCTGGACGAAACCGATACTCGAGGCCGACGTGGTGCTCATGGTCTGCGTCGACCTCCGGCTGGTGGCGGCCACCGATCAGGATCTGGATCGAGTGGGCATCGTGGGTGGCGCCTCGGTGTACCCGCTGGTCTGGAACATCCTGCTCGCCGCGAGGAACGAAGGCTTCGGCGGCACCATCACGACGGTGGCCATCGCGGAGGAGCCCCGGGTCCGCCAGCTGTTCGGCATACCCGAGGAGTACGCCATCGCGGCCGTGTTGCCGCTGGGCAGGCCGACCCGCCAACTCACCAAGTTGTCGCGCATTAGTGTCGAGGACCTGACATGTCGAGAGAACTGGGAAGGCGGATCGCTCTGATGGGCGACCTGGAGAAGATCGAGGCGGATCGCGACCGCATCCGTGCGACGTACCTCGAGCCGGAGGAGACGCGAGATCCCTCCACGGCCCGGGGCCTGCACCACTTCGCGATCCTCTGCTCGGATGTCGAGGAGACCGTGCGGTTCTACCAAGGCGTGCTCGGGTTCCCGCTGACCGACATCTTCGAGAACCGCGACTACCAAGGGTCCAACCACTTCTTCTTCGACATCGGCAACAACAACCTGATCGCGTTCTTCGACTTCCCGGGCCTCGATGTCGGGCCGTACGCCGAGGTGCTCGGCGGGCTCCACCACGTCGCCATCTCGGTCGAGCCGGAGAAGTGGGCGATGCTCAAGGGCCGGCTCGAGGAAGCCGGCGTCGAGTACCAGAGCGAGAGCGGCACCTCGATCTACTTCCGCGATCCCAACGGCGCCCGGCTGGAGCTCATCGCCGATCCGCTGGGCGAGATGTACGGGACGAAGGTCCTGTGAACCCGCGCCCGGTACTCCAGCTTCGCCTCGTCGTCGAGGCCGAGGACTACGAGGAGGCGGTCGCGTTCTACCGCGACGTGCTGGGGCTGCCCGAGCTGGAGTCGTACTCGGGCGAGGACGACGCCGAGGTGACGATCCTCGACGCGGGCCGCGCGACGCTGGAGCTCGCGAACCCCGCGCAGAAGAAGCTGATCGACGCGGTCGAGGTCGGCCGGGACGTCGCCGGCAAGTATCGCGTCGCGTTCGAGGTGCCGGACGCCGCCGAGCGCACCGATCGGCTGGTGGCCGGCGGAGCTGAGCTCGTCGCGCCGGCCACCGAGACCCCATGGCGCTCGCTGAACGCCCGGCTCGAGGGGCCGGCCGGGCTGCAGATCACGCTGTTCCAGGAGCTCGGCGACGGCTGATCGAGACAACTCTCGGGGTCGGTGTCGAATCGGGGCTTCTCCGTTCGACTTGGGGGTGCGAACCCCTGCACAGGACACCGAGAGGAACCACCATCATGGGCAGGATCCAAGGCAACTTCTTCATCTCCCTGGACGGCGTCGTCGAGGCACCCGAGACCTGGCTCATGAAGTACTTCAACGACGAGATGGGCGAGATCGTGGGCTCCACCCTCGAGGTCAGCAAAGCCTTTCTGGTGGGCCGCGTCGGCTACGACGGCAGCTCGTCGTACTGGCCCGACGAGCTGCAGCTGGCCTACCGACCCGCAGCCTGACGCCGGTGGGCCCGAGCGACCGCGTACGAGCGTCCACGTAGCCGCCGCACCCACGAGTAGGGCGTCATCCCGGCGGGGTGCTCGAGCGTGGGGTCGAAGGAGACCTCGGCGTCGGGATAGACGTCTGGCTCGAGCCGCAGCTCGCCCAGGTCCCGCCAGGGGCGGCCCACCGGTGCCCAGTAGAGCTGGTACGAGATGCCGACGTGACGAGCTCCGAGCACGACCGGCCCCACGTCCGTTCGGTAGGGGAGCAGGGTCGAGAGCGTCGGCCCGACGGCGAGCGTGGGAAGGAGCAGATGCCGACCGACCCGGTTCCACGCCGTGGTGGCGAAGAGCAGGTCCGCGTGGCCCCCGGAGCCGTCAGTCACGCGGATGGCCAGGCCGTGGAAGTCCGGCAACGGCGCGGGCAGGCCGATCGCCCGGGACGTGCGCACCAGGACCTCGTCGGTGCCCGGCTCATCGAGCCACTGCACGCCGGTCGGCTCCGGGACGTCGTACCGAACGAGCTGGCCGCGACGGATGAGGCCGTGCGGGTGCAGCGGCTTGTCGGCCAGTCGCAGGTCCGCGACCAGCTCCGTGGCGCCGGCCAGGAGCCTCCCGCCGGCGTCCGCGACCGAGGGACGCACTACCCGGCGGCCCGGTGCGTCGAGTCAGTGGGCGCGGCCGGCCCCGGTTGGCGCTGCGGCTTCAGAAGGAGCCCGACCGCCAGCATCGCGACGCCGAGTCCGAGGTGGAGCCAGTTGTCCGCGTCGTTGAGCGGCACGAAGTTCGCGTTCGAGTCGTGGTCGACCAAGAGCCCGTAGATCCAGAGAAGGAGATAGATGAGGCCGCCGCCGACCAGGAAGGCGAAGGACCCGCCTGCGGTCCTGGCGAGCGCGAGCCCGGCTACGCCGAACAGCAGGTGCACGATGTTGTGCAGGATCGACACCTGGAAGAGGCCGAGCAGCTCGGCGCCGGACTCATGCCCGGCGAACTCGAGGTGGTCGTGGTGGGATACAACGCCCGGCACGAACCCGAGGATCCCGACCAGCAGGAAGACGGCCCCGACGGCCGCTGCGGCGATCTGGATGGGGGCTCGTCCGAGCCCTGCGCTCGCGGGTTGCTGGGTGGTCATGGCGTTCTCTCTTCCACGGAGGCGCGGCCGCTTTTGCGGCCCTGCCTGCCGGTACCCGATCACCGACCCGAGATGCGATCGGCGAAGCGCCCGACCCGGCTGGTCCGGTCGAGACGACTCGCGTTCTCGCGGCGGTCGGCCGTCCGGTAGAGGCCGTACATGGCGCGCACGCCCAGCCACCGCAGTGGCTCCGGCTCCCACTTGCGCACCCGCCGGTTGGTCCAGGCCAGCCGGCGCAGGTCGGTGTTTCGGTCGAGCACCAGGTCGCGCAGGGTGCGGCCGGCGAGGTTGGTCGCGGACAGCCCGTTGCCGACGTACCCACCGGCCCAGCCGAGTCCGGTCGCGGGATCGAGTGTCACGCTCGCGCACCAGTCCCGCGGTACGCCGAGAGCGCCGCACCAGGCCTGGGCCAGCGGCACCTCGGCGATCGATGGGAACAGGTCGGCGATCGTGGCTCGGAGCGAGTCGATCGTCCACGCCTGGGTCCGGCCGTCGACGTCGGTGCGCGAGCCGTACCGGTAGGGGATGCCGCGGCCGCCGAGTGCGATCCGGCCGTCGGCGGTGCGTTGGGCGTAGCAGTAGGCGTGCGCCAGGTCGCCGAGCAGCTCGCACCCCGCCCAGCCGATCGCATCCCACTGCGCATCGGTCAGCGGCTCGGTGACCACCATCGCGGAGTTCATCGGCAGCCAGGTGCGCCGCTGCCCGGACAGACCCGCTGTGTAGCCCTCCAGGCAGCGCAGCACGTACGTCGCCCGCACCGTGCCGCCCTCGGTGCGGGCCAGTCCCGCCTCGATCGCGGCGACCCGGGTCTGCTCGTGGATCTCGACGCCGAGCCGTCGTACGACGCCGGCCAGGCCCTGCACCAGCCGGGCCGGCTGGACCCGGGCGCAGTCGGGGTCGAGCGAGCCGCCCAGCGCGCCTGCGATCCGGATCCGGCCGCTCACCTCGTCGGCGGTCAGTGGATCGCGCACCTCATCGCGCAGCCGGGACAGCTGCGCGAGAGAGCGGGCCACGAACAGCACGCCGTTGCGGACGATGTCGGCCTGGATCTGCTCGACCCGGCAGATGTCGATCACCTCGTCGACTGTGGCCCTCAGCTCTCCGGCGAGCCGCTCGACGCCCTCGGTGCCGAAGGGGCCACGCGCGTAGCGATCCCGGTTGCCGGGGAGCTCGGCTGAGAGCCAGCCGCCGTTGCGACCGGAGGCGCCGTACCCGACGAACTCCGCCTCCAGCACCGCGATCCGCAGCCCCGGCTCGGCCTTCGCGAGGTAGTAGGCGCTCCACAGTCCGGTGAGCCCGCCACCGACGATGCAGACGTCGCACTCGAGGTCCCCGGACAGCGGTGGTCCGGGCTCCGGCAGACCGGTCTGGGTGTACCAGAACGACACCCCTCCGTTGGGCACGCCCGCGGTCTCGAGGAGTGCCATGCGCCCATCCTCGCAACCGGCCCTCAGCAGATCTTGACTGATTCAAGAAAACCCGCAAGACTTCAGAGCGTGACAGCGATCTCGGACCTTGAGCTGATGCTCCGGGGCGCCGATCTGCGGGTCACGCGACCGCGGGTCGCGGTACTGCGCGCCGTGCACGACCACCCGCACGCCGACACCGAGTCACTGATCGGTGCGGTTCGCCGAGACCTGCCCGAGGTCTCCCACCAGGCGGTCTACGACGTACTCCGCGCCCTCACGGGATCGGGCCTGGTGCGTCGCATCCAGCCGTCGGGCTCCCTGGCTCGCTACGAGTCCCGAGTGGGTGACAACCACCACCACGTCGTCTGCCGAACATGCGGCGACATCGCCGACGTCGACTGCGCCGTCGGTGCCGCGCCGTGCCTGCACGCCTCGGATGCCAACGGCTTCACGATCGACGAGGCCGAGGTCATCTACTGGGGCACCTGCCCCGCCTGCTCCACCAGCCAGTCCTGACCCATCGAAGCACGCATCGAAAGGTTGCACATGAGCGAGAGCGAGAACCCGGTTATCGACGCCCCCGAGGCGAAGGGGCACCGGCCGCACACCAACAAGGACTGGTGGCCCGACCAGCTGGACCTGTCGGTCCTGGCGAAGCACGGATCGCGTGCCAATCCGCTGAACCCGGACTTTGACTACGCGAAGGAGTTCGCGAAGCTCGACGTCGAGGCGCTCAAGTCCGACATCGCCGGCGTGCTCCGCGACTCGCAGGACTGGTGGCCCGCCGACTTCGGGCACTACGGCGGCCTGATGATCCGGCTGAGCTGGCACGCCGCCGGCACCTACCGAATCGAGGACGGCCGCGGTGGCGCCGGCGAGGGGCACCAGCGGTTCGCGCCGCTCAACAGCTGGCCCGACAACGCCAACCTCGACAAGGCTCGCCGCCTGCTCTGGCCGGTCAAGCAGAAGTACGGCCAGAAGGTCTCCTGGGCCGACCTGCTGGTCCTCGCCGGCAACGTGGCGCTCGAGGACATGGGCTTCGAGACGTTCGGCTTCGGGTTCGGGCGCGAGGACGTCTGGGAGCCCGAGGAGATCTTCTGGGGGTCGGAGGACACCTGGCTCGGCGACGAGCGCTACAGCGGTGACCGTGAGCTGGCCGGCTCGCTGGGCGCCGTCCAGATGGGTCTCATCTACGTGAACCCCGAAGGTCCCAACGGCAACCCCGACCCATTGGCCTCGGCCCGCGACATCCGCGAGACCTTCGCCCGGATGGCGATGAACGACGAGGAGACCGTCGCGCTGATCGCCGGGGGCCACACGTTCGGCAAGACCCACGGCGCCGGCGACGCGGACCTGGTCGGCCCCGAGCCCGAGGGCTGCCCGGTGATGTCGCAGGGCCTCGGCTGGAAGAGCGAGTACGGCTCCGGCAAGGCCGCCGACGCGATCACCAGCGGACTCGAGGTGACCTGGACCGACCGGCCCACCGAGTGGAGCAACCGGTTCTTCGAGATCCTCTTCGGCCACGAGTGGGAGCTCACCGAGAGCCCCGCCGGTGCCAAGCAGTGGGTCGCCAAGGACGCGGAGGCGATCATCCCCGACGCCCACGGTGGACCCAACAAGCTGCCGACGATGCTTACGTCCGATCTGGCGCTGCGATTCGACCCTGAGTACGAGAAGATCTCGCGCCGGTTCCTCGAGAACTTCGACGAGTTCCGCCTCGCCTTCGCAAAGGCTTGGTACAAGCTGCTGCACCGCGACATGGGTCCGGTCGACCGCTACCTCGGCCCCTGGGTCGCCGAGCCGCAGCTGTGGCAGGACCCGGTGCCGGCCGTCGACCACGAGCTGGTCGGTGATGCCGACATCGCGGCCCTGAAGCAGCAGCTCCTCGGCTCCGGCCTGTCGGTCTCCCAGCTCGCCGGTACGGCGTGGGCGTCCGCCGCCACCTTCCGCGGCACCGACATGCGCGGTGGCGCCAACGGCGCTCGGATCCGCCTCGAGCCGCAGCGCGGCTGGGCGGTCAACGCCGACGCCGTCGCCTCCCTCGAGACGCTCGAGCGGGTGCAGCAGGAGTTCAACGGCCAGGGCGGTGCCAAGATCTCGCTCGCCGACCTGATCGTGCTCGGCGGCTGCGCGGCCGTCGAGCAAGCGGCGAAGAACGCCGGGTTCGACGTCACCGTTCCGTTCCGCCCAGGCCGCACTGACGCCACGCAGGAGCAGACCGACGTCGACTCGTTCGCCGTCCTCGAGCCGCGGGCCGACGGGTTCCGCAACTACCTGCAGGCCGGCGAGAAGCTGCAGCCGGAGACGCTGCTGCTCGACCGCGCCTACCTGCTCAATCTCACCGCGCCGGAGATGACGGTGCTGGTCGGCGGGATGCGAGCACTCGGCACCAACGTCGGCGGCGCAGCTCACGGCGTACTCACCGACAAGGCCGACGCGCTGACCAACGACTTCTTCGTCAACCTGCTCGCTCCCGGCACGGAGTGGAAGTCCTCGGAGTCGACCGAGAACGTCTTCGAGATCCGCGACCTGGCCAGCGGTCAGGTGAAGTGGACGGCCACCGCGGTCGACCTGGTGTTCGGCTCGAACTCGGTGCTGCGGTCGCTCTCGGAGGTTTACGCCTCCGACGACGCCCAGGAGAAGTTCGTCAACGACTTCGTCGCGGCCTGGGTGAAGGTCATGGAGCAGGACCGCTTCGACCTCGACTGACCCGTCGGTCTCGATACGCGCGCAAGCACGCACTCGACCCCCGAAGCCGCTGACCCGTCGCGAACTCCGCGACGGGTCAGCGGCGTTTTCGGGATCAGGCGGCCTCTGCGGCGAGCTCGGGCTCCGGCTCGAGGCCGAGGTCCGGGTCGTCGCCGCGACTTCGCTTGGGGAGCAGAGCCGTGGCCGCGATGAGCGCACCAGCGATCGAGACCGCGGCCGCGAACACGAGGCCCGGGCGGAACATGTCGAGCACGCCCACCTGGCTGGTAGCGCCGTCGGCACCCGACGCGATGATCGCGGTGGTGACCGCGAGCACGATCGCGGCGCCCACCTGCATCGACGTCTGGAGCACACCGGCCGCGAGGCCCTGCTCCTCGTCGTCGACGCCGGCGGTGGCCTGGATGTTGATGGCCGGGAAGCCGATCCAGCCCACTCCGATCAGCAGGAGCGCCGGCAGCAGCATCGTGAGGTACGACGGGTCGGTGTCGAGCCGCAGGAACATCAGGTAGCCCACCGCCATCACGGCCATGGTGACCGCGATGATCCGAGTGGTGCCGAACCGATTGACCAGCTTGTCGGAGAACACCGCCGACGCAGCGACCATCAGACCGACCGGGAGGAGTGCGAGCGCGAGCTCCAGCGGCGACCAGCCCAGCGTGTCCTGCAGGTAGATCGTCACGATGAACTGCCAGCTGAAGTAGGAGCCGGCGACCGCGACGATGGCCAGGCTGGCCCGGACCAGCGACGACTTGCGCAGGATGCCCAGCCGGATCAGCGGGTGCTTGACCCGGCTCTCGACGACGACGAACGCGGTGGCCAATGCGGCCACCAGGACGAACGACCCCACGGTGCGCGCTGACGTCCAGCCGGCCTCCGGAGCGGAGACGACGGTGTAGACGAGCAGCAGCATCGATGCGGTGGACAGCGCGGCACCGGCCAGGTCGTGGCCGCCTTCCTCAGCCGGCTTGTCCTTGGGCAGCAGGACGTACGCGGCGGCCAATGCGGCCAGCGCGATCGGGACCGGCAACAGGAACGTCCAGCGCCAGCCGACGCCCGTCATCAGCCCACCGAACAACAGGCCGGAGGAGTAGCCACCCGCGCCGAACACCGTGTAGATGGACAACGCGCGGTTGCGCGCCGGTCCTTCGGCGAAGTTCGTCGTGATGATCGAGAGCCCTGTCGGCGCGGTGAACGCCGCGGCCAGGCCCTTGATGAAGCGGGTCACGATCAGCAGGGTTCCGTTGCTGACCAGCCCGCCGAGCAGCGAGGCGATAGCGAACACTGCGAGCGCGATCAGGAAGACCTTGCGCCGCCCGAACAGGTCGGCCGTGCGCCCGCCGAGCAGCAGCAGCCCGCCGTACCCGAGAACGTAGCCGCTGACGAGCCACTGGAGCGAGGACGTGGACAGGTCGAGCTCGGCACCGATCGACGGCAGGGCCACACCGATCATGGATACGTCGAGACCGTCGAGGAACAACACGATGCAGAGGGTGATCAGCATCGCCCAGATGCGAGGCGTCCAGTTCGCGGAGCCCGTGGTTGTTGGAGCTGTGTGAGGGGTAGTCGAAGTCACCCGCGGCACACTTCCATGCATGTGCATTGAATGCAAGCGCAATTAATGTGTTGGCATGCAACTAGGTCTCCACGCTATCCTTCGCGCATGGGTCGTGCAGGTCTTGTGGGCGAGTGGCGTGAGCTACTCGACCGGCACGCCGTGGTCACCGGCGCACTCGAGAAGGCGCTCCAGGACCAGCACCAGATCGGGCTGAGCGAGTTCGAGACGCTCGACCGTCTCGTCGACTCCAAGTGCGACAGCTACCGGATGAACGACCTGTCCGGCGACATCCACCTGAGCCAAAGTGCGCTGTCACGCGCGGTCGACCGGCTCGAACGCGACGGTCTGGTCGGTCGCAACATGTGCACCGATGACCGCCGGGGCGTCTTCGTGTGCCTTACCGAGAAGGGCAGGCGACTCCACGAGCAGGCGCTGCCCACGCACCGGGCCGTCCTCAAAGAGGCCTGGGGCGGCTAAGCGTCAGACCAACAGCCCGACGCGATCGATGCAGGCCTTCTGTTCAAACCCCCGCTGCCGGGAGTAGCCTGACGGCGTACGTCGCGTATCACGAAACAGGGTTGCAGGATGCGCAACAGGGAGCAGGCCACGGTTCGCCGGCTGCTGAACCGCGCCCGTTACGAGGTGCTGCCGACAGCGACCATCGAGGCGAAGGTCGTGGCGGCGGTGCCGACCGACGTGACGATCACGATCACCGCCTCGCCGTCGATGGGCCTCGAGCGGACCGTCGAGGTCGCCGAGCGCCTCACCGCGGAGGGGTACGACGTGGTGCCGCACCTGGCCGCGCGGATGGTCAGCGGCCGCGCCGAGCTGGTCGAGCTGATCGAGCGGCTGGCCGCCGCGAAGATCACCAACGTGTTCGTCCCCGGTGGGGACGCGCAGACCGTCGGTGACTATCCCGACGCACTGGCGATGCTCGAGGACCTGACCGCGATCGGCAGCCCGTTCAAGGACGTCGGCGTCCCCGGGTATCCCGAGAGCCACCCGACCATCCACGACGACCTGACCGTCCAGTCGATGTGGGACAAGCGCAAGCACGCGACGTACATCGTCAGCAACCTGACGTTCGACCCGGCGGTGATCAAGGACTGGGTGCACCGGCTGCGGCTGCGCGGCATCGGCCTGCCGCTGCTGCTCGGACTCCCCGGTCCGGTAGATCGCACCAAGCTGCTGGGCATGGCGACCAAGATCGGGGTCGGCGACTCCACCCGGTTCCTGGTCAAGCAGCGCGGGCTGATGACCCGACTGGTCGCGCCGGGGGGCTTCACCGGCGAGACGTTCATCACGAAGTGCGCCGCGATCGCCGGCGAGGCCGAGGCCCGAGTCGACGGTCTTCACGTCTACACCTTCAACCAATTGAGCGAGACAGAGGCCTGGCGAAGGGATTTCCTGGACCGGCTGGGTGCCTGAGACGGTCGTCCGGAGGTCTGGTCCACGCGGCTAGACCAGTTGTCAGCGGCTGTCGCGGCGCGTTCCATGGCTGATACGTCGGGGAGGGCTGACGCTGTAGGTGCCCGATGGTCACAACTGCAAACAGAACGACAACCGGTTTCGTCTTCCTGGCGCTGCTGACGCCGCTACTGATGGCCGCGGCCGTCGTCGGCGCCGTTGCTCCGGCCGCGGCAGCCACGGGCGCGGGATGGGTCTCCTCCGGCCCCGGCATCACCGCGCGGTCGGACGGGAGTACCGCGTCCCCGTCCTTCGAGTACAACACGACGGCGACCGGGTTCGGGACGCACTGGTTCTTCTACCGGACTGCCACCGTGAGCGAGCAGGTGCGCCTCCCCTGGGCATGGAAGGGCCAGCACACCTCGCGTCCGACGTTCCTCGCCGCCGGCCTGGTCGAGCCCGACGGCGACTTCCGCCAGATCCACGTCCTGGTCGACGTCGATGACAATGCAGGGAGTTTCGCCCGTTCGGGCTCGACCACCCTCAACGTGAACCCGGGGGACCGGTACGGGTTCTACCTCAGCGCCGCCGACAGCGGTAGCGGGCGGGCGCAGGGCCGCTTCCTGCTGCCGGAACCGCCCACGCTGACCGTTCCCACCGCGCCGGTGGAGGCGACCACCACCGAGGAGGGCACGGCGGTGGAATACGCCGTATCGGCCAACGACGAGTACGACGGACCGCTGACGCCGTCGTGCTCGCCGGCCTCCGGCACGGTGTTTGCCGTGGGGGAGACGCAGGTGACCTGCTCGGTCACCAGCTCGACCCACCAGACCACCACCCAAACTTTCGTGGTCCGGGTGTTCGCCGACCAACCCAACCTCGCCTGGACGACCGCGGAGCCGATGGGTGGCACGGACCAGCGCACAGGGTCGATCCGAACCACCGACCAGGCGCTCTGGTACCGCTTCCCGGTCACTCCCGACAGCGTCGTCGAGGTGGGACTGCGCAACCTCGCGGCCGACTACGACATCACCCTCTTCGGTGACATCGGGAAGGCGTTCAACGAGGCGCTCAGCGTGCGCGACCTCAACCAGCTGAGTGCCGAGTTCGCTGCGGACGCCTACTCGCCGAGTGCGTTCTCGCCGAGTGCGTTCTCGCCGAGCGCGTTCAGCCCCTCGGCGTTCAGCCCGTCGGCGTTCTCGCCCAGCGCGTTCTCGCCGCGTGCGTTCTCGCCGAGCGCGTTCAGCCCCTCGGCGTTCTCGCCGAGCGCGTTCTCTCCGAGCGCGTTCTCGCCGAGTGCGTTCTCGCCGAGCGCGTTCAGCCCGGCAGTGGCACTCCCGAGTGCGTTCTCGCCGAGTGCGTTCAGCCCCTCGGCGTTCTCCGAGGACGAGCTGCGCGACGCGTTCGGCAGCGCCCAGGTCCGCACCCTGATCGCGGTCTCGGCCCGAGACGGGCTGGCCGACGAACACATCAGGGTCAACACCTGGGGCGCCACCGGCAGCTTCTACGTGCGGGTGCAGGGCCGCAACGGCGCGGCGGCTCCGGGCGAGCCGTTCACGCTCACCACGCACACATCGGGCGGACCGTGCTCGCAGCCGCTGGATGACCATGCCGGCACTCCGACGTTCCGGGGCGCCCCCGGCACGGCCCGCACGGTCATCCTCACCGACAGCTCGCGGCTGCCGGACGCGCCGATGTCTGCTCTGGGCGCCTTCGCAGACCGCCCGGAGATCGACGGAGTCGTCGTGGACGCGGCGACGATCCCGCGCGTCCAGGCGCTGCAGTCCCAGGCCGACACCATGCGTGCCTGCACCTACGCCAAGAACCTCGTCGCCGAGGAGCTGCGCGCCGTCGTCAACAGCTTCCGCGACTCCTCCGACACCCTGCGGTACGTCGTGATCGCGGGCGACGACGACGTGGTTCCGTTCTTCCGCTTCGCCGACGCCGCCGGGCTCGGGCCCGAGCAGAGCTACGTACCGCCGGTCGACGACGCCAGCCCCTCCCAGGCCGCGCTGCGGCGCAACCAGGTGCTCAGTCAGGACGCATACGGAGCCCTGACCGACGTGACGCTCAAGGGCGCCACCGTCCCGGTCGCCGACCTCGCGGTCGGTCGACTGATCGAGTCGCCTGAGGAGATCACCGCGGCCTTGGATCGGTATGCGGCCCTCGAAGACGGCGCGCTGCCACAGCCCGAGTCGGCGCTGGTCACCGGCTACGACTTCCTCACCGACGCCGCGGACGAGGTCGCCGGTCACCTCGACGCGGGCCTGGGCTCGGGTGCGGTCGACGAGCTGATCACCGACCGCGACGTGGCGCCGGACGTGACTACGGTCGGCGGAGACCCGGACCGACGGCACTCGTGGACCGCCCACGACCTGCGCACCGCCCTGCTGGACGAGCGGCACGACGTCGTGTTCCTGGCCGGTCACTTCAGCGCCAACAGTGCCCTGGCAGCCGACAACCGCACCGGGTTGGTGACCACCGAGGTCCGTGACTCCGAGGTCGACCTCGCCGATGCACTGGTGATGAGCGTCGGCTGCCACAGCGGCTACAACATCATCGACGGGCATGCGATCCCCGGCCTGACCGAGAAGCTCGACTGGGCAGAGCTGATGGCTCAGGAGGGCGCGGTCTACGTGGGCGGCACGGGCTACCAGTACGGCGACACCGACCTGCTCGAGTACAGCGAACGCCTCTACAGCCAGGTTGCGCGCGAGCTGCGCACGGGCTCGGGTCCCGTACCCGTCGGCGACGCCCTGCTGCGCGCCAAGCAGGACTACCTGGCGACGACGCCGGTCGTCTCCGGCATCCACCAGAAGGCGCTGTTGGAGGCCACCCTCTACGGCCTGCCGATGGTCGGGGTCGACCTGCCGTCGGGGCGGATCGCCGACCCCGCCCCAGGCGGTGTGGACCCGGACGCGGTGACCTCCGGTCCCGGTGGTCAGCTCGGCCTGCACGCGCTCGACCTCACCGCGAGCGGCGCCACCACCACGGTGACCCAGCCGTTCGACGACGTCGACGGCACCGGGCTGAGCAGCTTCACCTACCTGCGTGGCCCGGACGGCACCACCACCTCGCCGGGCCAGCCGGCCCTCCCTCTGGAGTCGCTCGACGTCGGCACGCCGGGGATGGCGCTGCGCGGCGTCGCGTTCCGCGGAGGGACCTACACCGACGTACCGGGCGTGGTGCCGTTGACCGGCGCGCCCGCGACCGACACCAGCGAGGTGCACACGAGGTTCACCTCACCGACGTTCTTCCCGCGCCGGCTCGCCCTCGCGAACACCTTCGGTGCGATCGAGGGCGACGGCGGCACCCGGCTCCTGGTGACCCCAGCACAGCATCGGTCCGACTCGCCGTACACCAGCACGCTGCGGAAGTACGCCGCCTTGGACCTGCGGCTGCTCTACAGCGGCAACACCCAGCAGTACAACGGCAACACCCCGTCCCTGGCCGCGCCGCCGGCGATCTCATCGGTGTCCTCGGAGGTCGAGGGCGGCGAGGTGCGCCTCGTCGCGCACGTGGTGGGCGACCCGTCGGCCGGCATCCAGGGCGTGTGGATCACCTACACCGGGGAGCGCGGGCCGTGGCACGGCACCTGGCGCTCGCTCGACCTGCAGCAGGACTCGGCCGACTCCACGCGCTGGACCGGCGCCCTGCCACTGCCCTCGGGCCAGACACCTGGTGACGCGCGGTTCATCGTGCAGGCGGTCAACGGCGTCGGCCTGGTGACGCTCGAGGACAACCAGGGCCGCGAGTTCACACCGGGCGTCGACCCCGCGTCGGTCCCCGAGACCGGCGACGCCGACAGCGTCCTGGTGCTGGAAGCTCCGAGCTCTGTGGTGCTCGGGGAGGCACTGCCCGTCAGCGCGACCCTGACCGGTGCCAACCCGCTCGCCGGACGCACCGTGCTGTTCTCCCTCGGCGGCGCCACGAAGACCGCCCAGACCGACGCCGACGGCGTCGCCCGCACGACGTTCCCGATCGTGGAGCAGCCCGGCTCGCAACAGCTGTCCGCCACCTTCGACGGCGATCCTGCGCTGCGTCCGGCGGCCGCCCAGCGGGTGGTGTCGGTGGCGAAGCGGCCGACGTCGCTCACCCTCGACGGACCGGCAGAGCCGGTGTGGTCGGGCGAGGACACAGGCGTCACGGCGCGGTTGCGCAGCGGCGACAGCCCGATCACCGACCGCGCCGTCCTCGTCGTGGCCCGCGACGCCAGCGGCGCCGTAGTGGCCGCGGCGAACCGCCGCACCGGCCCGGACGGCCGGGCGCAGCTGGGGATCCTGGACCTGCCGGCCGGCACCTTGAGGCTGACCGCGTACTTCGGCAGCGAGGGCGTCGACGTCGGCGGTGGCCACACCGCCGGGAGCACCGACCCCGAGAACGGCGCATCCACCTCGGCGCCGCTCACCCTCGAGGTCCGCGACGGAACGCCACCCGAGGTGGTCACCACGACCCTCCCGGACGCCCTCGCCGGCGACCCGTACGAGACCGCGATCGAGGTCACCGGCGACCCGGCGCCGGACGTCTCCGTGACCGGCCTGCCCGGCGGCCTGGCGTACGCCGACGGCGTCATCACCGGCAGCACCGTGGTGGCCGGCACGTTCACGGTCGTCGTCACCGCGACCAACCGGGTCGGCGAGACCAGCCGGGATCTGACCCTGCGGGTGCGACCCGGCGCACCGGTCACGATCGTGGCGGTCTCCGGTTCCGCCCAGGGGGCAGCGTTCGGTACTGCCTTCGGACAGCCACTCGTGGTCCGGGTGGCTGACACCTGGGGCAACCCCGTGCCCGACGTGACCGTCACGTTCGCCGGGCCGACGACCGGCGCGGGCACCGATCCCAGGTCGACCACCGCGGTCACCGACGGGTCCGGTCGGGCTTCGGTGACCACCAAGGCGGGCACCACCCTCGGCACCTACGACGTCGTCGCCCGCGCGGAGGGCGCCACGTCGGCGACGTTCCGGCTGAGCAACTGGTACGCGCTGAGCCGCTTCGGCGGGCCGTTCGGAGCCGACGACGGCGGCCAGGTCGAGCTGGCCGCGAGCACGAACGCCGCGCTCACGGTGCAGGTGTCCGACGCGAGCGGTCCGATCAGCAACCTCTCGGGCGTGCTGTGGGCGCTGGGCTGCCGGGTGACGCTCACCGACCTGTCGACCGGGCAGCGCACCTGCATGGGCTACGACTCGGTGGCCCGTCGGTTCACCGTCTCGGTCAAAGGCTCCGCCGCCGGCTGGCAGCCGGGCACCGAACGCCGCCTGCGCGTCGAGGTGGCGAACGGCGCGGTGGTCGAGGGTCGTCGCGAGGTGCGGGTCATGGTCCGTTGACCCCCGCCGCCACCGGCTCGGGAGTGGCACGTGCTGCGCCTGCCGACGACCCCGCGGCCTACGTCGCTGAGGACAGGCGCCGGGAACTGGCCGGTGGGCGCGCTGTGGACGGGCTGGTGAGCGGCGCGACCTTGTTCGCCGACGTCTCTGGCTTCACCGCCATGACCGAGGGACTGGTCAACGAGCTCGGTGAGCAACGAGGCGCCGAGATCCTCGCGAACACGCTCGAGCAGGTCTTCGGCGATCTCATCGCGCGGCTGCACGAGTGGGGTGGCGCGGTGCTCTACTTCAGCGGCGACGCCGTCACCTGCTGGTTCCGTGACGACGACGGGACCCGTGCCACCAGGTGCGGGTTCGCGATGCAGCTGGCCATGGCCCGGGTGGGCACCGTGACGACTCCCGCGGCGGCCAGGCTCCGGCTGCAGGTGAAGGTCGCGGTCGCGGCGGGCAGCGCGCACCGCTTCTTGGCGGGCGACCCGGCGATCCAGCTCATAGACGTTCTCGCCAGCTCGCTCATGGACGAGGTGGCGGCGGCCGAGTCGGTGGCTCGGCCCGGCGAAGTGGTCGTCACCCGCCCGGTGCAGGACCGCTTGCCCCGGAGCGCGGCGGGCGAGGAGCGCACCACGGAGCGAGGACCGGTGAGCGTGGTCGTTGCCTGGCCGGGGGCCACCGAGACGAACGGCACCGTGGCCGCGGGACCTGCCCCGCCGCTGCCGGAGGAGGTGGCCCGGGAATGGCTGCTGCCCTCCGTCTACGTGCGGATGCGCGCGGGGCGCGGTGAGTTCCTGGCCGAGCTGCGCCCGGCGGTGCCCGTCTTCGTGCGGTTCGGAGGGCTGGAGTTCGAGACCGACCCGACGGCGCCCCAGCGGCTGGACGACTTCGTGATCGCCGTCCAACGGATCGTCGACGGTCACGGCGGCAACGTCGTGGGGCTGACGGTCGGAGACAAAGGGGCCTACCTGCACGCGGTCTTCGGAGCTCCGATGGCCCACGAGAACGACGCGGCCCGGGCGTGCTCGGCCGCCCTCGACATCGTGAAGCTCGAGACGGACGTGGTGGACGTGAGCGTCGGTGTGGCTTCCGGTCGGCTCTGGAGCGGAACCTATGGGCACCGCGACCGCCGCACGTTCTCCTGTCTGGGGGACGCGGTCAACCTGGCGGC
>CAWABG010000006.1:0-201615 GCA_963780245.1 uncultured Actinomycetota bacterium | reverse complement strand
TCTCCGAGCGCGCCCTGCTCGCCGACGAGATCGACGTCAAGGCGGTCGAGAGCGAGCTCGAGGAGGCCCGGGGCTCCGAGGACGACGACGCCGAGGACCGGGTCCGCCGGGCCGAGGTGCAGCTTCGCGCCGCCGAGAAGGCTTCCTGAGCGGGGTTGCCTAGACCCGTCTCCGCGCGGTCGGCCTGCCGATAGGGTGGCCCGACCGATCGGAGGACACGCGGGATGCATTGGTGGCAGTGGCTGGTGGACATCGCCGGCATCCTGCTGCTGCTCATCGTCATCTACGGCGTTGCGCTCGTCGTACGCCGCCGGCTGCTGGCCCGCAACGGCGCCTTCGAGCTCAGCCACCGGGCCGGGGGCGGCTGGGTGCTCGGGTTCGGTCGCTACTCGGGGGAGACCCTCGAGTGGTTCCGGATCTTCTCGCTGTCGGCGCGCCCGAAGGCCTCGTGGCAGCGTGACGAGCTGACCTACGACGGCCGCCGCGAGCCGCTCAGCGCCGAGCAGATGTCGCTGTACCCCGATCACCTCGTGATCCGGTGCCAGACCGCTCGGGGCGTCGTCGAGCTGGCGATGAGCGCGGCGTCGCTGACCGGCTTCCAGTCCTGGCTGGAGGCGCGTCCGCCCGGGACGGACTGGAACCGGATCTAGGCATTTCGCTGGTCGAGTAGCCCCGGCCGAGCCTGCGAGGCCGGGGCGTATCGAGACCACCCTCGATGGTCTCGATACGCGCTCGCTCGTTCCTCGCTGGCGCTACTCGACCAACGACTACGAGCGCTCTCCGCCCGGCACCCAGAGCACGTCACCGTCGTGCCGGTTCGCGTACCTGGCCAGGATGAACACCAGGTCGGAGAGCCGGTTGAGGTAGGTGATGGCCAACGGGTTCATGGAGTCGGCGAACTGCTCGTGGGCGGCCCAGGCCGACCGCTCCGCCCGGCGCACGACGGTGCGGGCGACGTGCAGGTGCGCGCCACCCGGGGTGCCGCCGTTGAGGATGAACGAGCGTAGCGCGGGCAGGTCCTCGTTGTAGTGGTCGCACCAGGCCTCGAGCCGGTCGACGTACTCCTGCTCGATCCGGAGCGGTGGGTAGTCAGGGTCGGCGACGACCGGGGTGCAGAGGTCCGCGCCGACGTCGAACAGGTCGTTCTGAACGTGCGTCAGCACGGCCACCACGTCGTCCTCGAGGCCGCCCACGGCGACCGCGAGGCCGAGGTGGGCGTTGGCCTCGTCGACATCGGCATAGGCCTGCAGCCGCGGGTCGTTCTTGGTGGTGCTGCTCAGGTCGCCGAGCTTCGTCTCGCCGCCATCGCCAGTGCGCGTGTAGATCCGGGTCAGGTTGACCATGCGGCAAGACTAGTCACGCATTGACGCTGCTCATGTCGGCGTACCGGTCGCCGACCACCGCGTCGCGCGGGACCGCCGCCTCCAGAGCAGCTACGTCGCGCTCGTCGAGGGTCACCTCGAGGGCCGCGACGTTCTCCTCGAGGTAGGCCACCCGCTTGGTGCCCGGGATCGGCGCCACGTCGGCTCCGCGGCTGAGCACCCAGGCCAGCGCGAGCTGACCCGGCGTACAGCCCTTGGCCTCGGCGATCGACCCGATCTCGGCGACCAGCGCCAGATTGGCGTCGAGCGCCTCGCCGTTGAACCGGGGGAACCGGCCCGCGCGCCGGGAGTCGCCCTCGTCGAGGGAGGCCTCGGCGGTGATGCGGCCGGTGAGCATCCCTCGCCCGAGCGGCGAGTACGGCACCAGCCCGATGCCCAGCTCCTGGATCGTCGGCAGTACGTCGTCCTCGATATCGCGGGTGAAGAGCGAGTACTCGCTCTGCAGGGCCGTGATCGGGGCGGTCGTCGCCGCGCGGCGGATCGTGTCGGCGCTCGCCTCGGAGAGACCGAGGTGCCGTACCTTGCCCGCGTCGACCAGCTCGGCCATCGCGCCGACGGTCTCCTCGATCGGCACGGTCCTGTCGACCCGGTGCTGGTAGTAGAGGTCGATGTGGTCGACGCCCAGCCGCTGCAGGGAGGCGTCGCAGGCGGCCCGCACGTAGTCGGGCGTCCCGTTGATGCGGACCCAGCTCCCGTCCGGGTTGCGCTCGTTGCCGAACTTGGTGGCCAGCTGTACCTCGTCGCGACGGCCGGCGATGGCCTTGCCCACGAGCTGCTCGTTGGTAAACGGGCCGTACATGTCGGCGGTGTCCAGGAAGGTCACCCCGAGGTCGAGGGCCCGGTGGATCGTGGAGATCGCGGTGGCCTCATCGGCCGTGCCGTAGAACTCCGACATGCCCATACAACCGAGGCCGAGGGCGGAGACGGTGAGGGGAGAGGTGCTGCCGAGAGTGCGTCGTTCGATCGTCATGCCACCCAGACAAGCCCTTGGAGTGCGCTCCAGGTCAAGCCGACTTGGCGACGGCGCCTTCGTAGAGCCCGATCTTGTGGTCAATCGCCGCCAGGTGGCCCTGCACCTCGGCCAGTTGATCCAGCACCGCCGTGCGGTGGGCCAGCAGCAGCTCCAGGCGATCGGCCTCGTTGCCCGTTCCCGAGCGCACCAGCCCGGCGTACTGCCGGACCTCACGGATCGGCATGCCGGTCGACCGCAGCCGGGTGATCAACGTGATCCAGTCGAGATCGGACTCGGTATAGCGGCGGTGGCCGGTGCTGGAGCGGCCGACGGGCCGCAGCATCAGCCCGTCTCGCTCGTAGTAGCGCAGGGTGTCCGCCGTCAGGCCGGTCAGCTCCGAGGCCCGCCCGATGCGTCACGCCGGTCGTCGTCATACGCACGAGTCTGCCTCCTGGTTGAAAAACTCATCAAACTCCCAGGAAATCAAACGCAACCCTTTGCCGTTGTACGGCGTCATAAGGGGTACATAGCAACCACACCTCGGAGGGAGGCTGCCCGCATGAAGATCACTGCAGACGGTGCGACGCTCAGGCTCAGTGGTGACTTCGACGCACGCAGCACCTTCATCGTCCGGGCGGCGATCTACGAGCACCTCGCCGCCCAGGGCGAGGGCAACGTCTACATCGACCTCACCGATGTCCGCCTCATCGACCTGACCGCGCTGAAGGTCCTCGGTGTGGCGACGCGGGAGGCCGGCCGGTCCGGCCAGCACCTGACGCTGCGCGGCTGCGGTCCCGCCGTACGCCGCCTTCTCCACCTCTCCCACCTGATCAGGTTCGTGGAGCTCGAGCGCGAGGCCGCGACCGCCTGACCGGCATTCCGCCTTGCGGGCGGTCGCGAGCCTCGACCAGGTGCTTTGAATTGGTCACAGGGCGTGTCGGAAACCCCACACGTCCACGGTGTTACCAAGCGGTAGCCCACGTCCTACGCTCGTTTCATGACCGAGAAGGACAGGCCTGAGAAGGATCGGCCCTGGGTGATGCGCACGTACGCCGGGCACTCGACCGCCGCGGCGTCCAATGCGCTCTACAGGACCAACCTCGCGAAGGGCCAGACCGGTCTGTCGGTGGCCTTCGACCTGCCCACCCAGACCGGCTACGACCCCGACTCGCCGCTGTCTCGCGGTGAGGTCGGCAAGGTCGGCGTACCGGTGATGCACCTCGGTGAGATGCGGAAGCTGTTCGACGAGATCCCACTCACCGAGATGAACACCTCGATGACGATCAACGCGGTCGCGATGTGGATGCTCGCGATGTACCAGGTGGTCGCCGAGGAGCAGAACCCCGACCTGTCGCCCGAGGCCGTCGCCGCGCAGCTCGCGGGCACCACCCAGAACGACATCATCAAGGAGTACTTGTCGCGCGGGACCTATGCCTTCCCGCCCGAGGCCTCGATGCGGCTGATCGCCGACATGATCGCCTACACCGTCCACCAGATCCCCAAGTGGAACCCGATCAACATCTGCAGCTACCACCTGCAGGAGGCCGGCGCCACGCCGACGCAGGAGCTCGCCTACGCGCTCTGTACGGCGATCGCGGTCCTCGACACGGTCAAGAACCAGGGCGAGATCTCCGAGGACGACTTCGAGAAGGTCGTCGGCCGGATCTCGTTCTTCGTCAACGCCGGCGTCCGGTTCATCGAGGAGACCTGCAAGATGCGGGCCTTCGCGCAGCTCTGGGACGAGATCGCCAGTGAGCGCTACGGCGTGCAGGACCCCAAGATGCGGCGGTTCCGCTACGGCGTCCAGGTCAACTCGCTCGGCCTGACCGAGGCACAGCCCGAAAACAACGTGCAGCGGATCGTGCTGGAGATGCTCGGCGTCACGCTCTCCAAGAACGCCCGGGCTCGCGCCGTACAGCTCCCAGCCTGGAACGAGGCGCTCGGCCTCCCGCGCCCGTGGGACCAGCAGTGGTCGCTGCGGCTGCAACAGGTACTGGCCTTCGAATCGGACCTCCTCGAGTACGACGACATCTTCGACGGCTCGCACGTGATCGAGGCCAAGGTCGCCGAGCTGGTCGAGGGCGCTCGTGCCGAGATCGACCGGGTCCAGGCCATGGGTGGCGCGATCGCCTCGGTCGAGTACATGAAGTCAGAGCTGGTCTCCTCCCACGCCACCCGGCGGTCCCGGATCGAGAACGGCGAGGAGATCATCGTCGGCGTCAACCGGTTCGAGACCACCGAGCCCTCGCCGCTGACCGCCGACCTCGACGCCGCGATCATGGCCGCCGACCCCGAGGCCGAGAAGACGGCCCTCGCGAGCGTCACGGCGTGGAAGGCCGAGCGCGACGAGGCCGAGGTCGCCGAGGCACTCGGCGCGGTCTCGGCTGCCGCCAAGACCGACACCAACCTGATGGGTCCGACGCTCGCGGCCGCGCGCGCCGGCGCCACCACGGGGGAGTGGGCAGCGACCCTGCGCGAGGTCTTCGGCGAGTACCGAGGTCCGACAGGTGTCAGCGGTGCGGTCGTCGCGGAGGCGGGCGCCGAGCTGACCGCCGTCCGGACCAGGGTCAAGGAGACCGGCCAGGAACTCGGGGGGAGGCTACGACTGCTGGTCGGCAAGCCCGGCCTCGACGGTCACTCCAACGGCGCCGAGCAGGTCGCCGTACGCGCGCGGGACGCGGGCTTCGAGGTCATCTACCAAGGCATCCGGCTGACCCCCGAGCAGATCGTCGCTGCGGCGGTAGCGGAGGACGTGCACTGCGTCGGGCTGTCGATCCTCTCCGGGTCGCACATGGAGCTGGTGCCGACCGTGCTCGAGGGGCTGCGCGAGGCCGGTTTGGCCGACGTACCGGTCATCGTGGGCGGGATCATCCCCGACTCGGACGGACGCCGGCTGCTCGACGCGGGCGTGGCCGCGGTCTACACGCCCAAGGACTTCGGGCTCACCGAGATCATGGACGGCATCGTCGACGTGATCCGGAAGGCCAACGGGCTGGACTGAGGTCCACTACCGTGCGGCCATGGCGCACCCCGAATACCTCGTTGTCGGCGCCGGCGCCTCGGGGCTCGCGTTCGTCGACTCCTTGGTCGATCACGCCGACGACGTCCGGGTGACGGTCGTCGACCGGCGACCCGCGCCCGGCGGGCACTGGCGGGACGCCTACCCGTTCGTCCGGTTGCACCAGGCGTCGGTCTTCTACGGCGTCGCGTCGACGGAGCTCGGCACCGGCAGTCTGCAGACCGAGGGACCCGAGGCGGGGCTGCACGAGCGGGCCACCCAACCGGAGATCTGCGCGTATTACGACCAGGTGATGGAGCGGCTTCTCGCGACCGGACGAGTGAGGTTCCACCTCGGTTCGGAGTACGTGGAAGGTGACGGCGGGGGTGCCCGCGTCGTCGATGCCCACTACCTCGAGCCGGACATCCCGGCCACGTCGCCGGCTCCCTTCGCGGTCGCCTCCGGCACGGTCATCCCGGTCGGGCAGCTGGCGTCATTGGCCGCCACCCCTTCGCAGTACGTCGTTGTGGGCTCCGGCAAGACGGCCACCGACGCGTGCGTCTGGCTGCTCGGCAACGGCGTCGACCCCGACGCGATCTGCTGGGTCCGCCCGCGCGAGCCGTGGATGCTCAACCGCGCCGTGGTCCAGCCCGATCCGGCCGTGTTCACCGGCATGGTCGCCGACATCGTCGAGTCCGCGGCCGGAGCGGACTCCCTGGACGACCTGTTTCTGCGGCTCGAGGCCGCCGGCGTGATGCTGCGGGTCGACCGAGACGTGACGCCCACTATGGCCAGGACGCCGACGCTGGCGCAGTGGGAGCTCGACCTGCTGCGCAGCATCGAGAACGTCGTCCGGCTCGGACGCGTGCGCCGGGTCGAGCGTGGGGCGATCGAGCTCGACGGGGGGCGAGTGCGCACGGCGGACGATGCGGTCGTGGTGCACTGCGCGGCGTCCGGCTTCCCCGACGTACCGCCGGTCCCGCTGTGGTCCGCGGACGCGATCCGACTGCAGCCGATCCGCAGCGGCTTCCCGTGCTTCGCGGCCGCGCTGGCGGGGTACGTCGAGGCGACCCGCACCACCGACGAGGAGAAGAACAAGCTGTGCCCGGCCACGCCGTACGGCAACTCGCTGGCGGAGTGGGCGCGGATGACCGTCCTCGGCGCCCGCGGGGCGGCTGCGTTCGGCGCCGAGCCGGACATCGCCGAGTGGGCGCAGCGGTGCCTGCTCAACCCGGCCCGGGTCGCACCCGAGCACCGGGATCGGCCGGAGGTCTTGGCCGCCCAGCAGCGAGTCGCCGAGCACGCGCCGGCCGGGTTCGGCCGGCTCGCGGAGCTGGCTGGCCTATGAGTAGCGAGCCACACTTAGGTAAGGCGAGCCTTAGCGTGTTGTATGGTGCTCGCCGTGGGGAAGGCCGGGAAGCTGCCGAAGGTGGAGTGCTGCGCGTCCAAGAAGCGCTGCGACCGCTGCCCCATCCGGATGCTCAAGGACGGCACGCTCCCGGTCGGCCTCACGGTCAAGAAGCGCAAGCTGGTGACCGTCGACGGCAAGAGGGTCAAGAAGAAGCAGCTCGCCAAGGTCGCCTGACCCGGCGTGTGGCGTCACCCCTAGGATCGGTCGCATGCCTGCCCCTCGATTCAGCGAGCAGCTCAACCTGCAGATCGGCAACGAGCTGGCCGCACACAACCAGTACCTCGCGGTGGCGGTGCACTACGACGCGCAGACGATGCCGCGGATGGCGGCGTTCTTCTACCAGCAGGCGACTCGAGGAACGCGACCACGCGATGATGATGGTCCAGTACCTCCTGGACACCGACGCCGACGTGGTGATCCCCGCAGTCGAGGCGACGGTCTCGTCGTTCGACGACGTGATCGCCCCTATCCAGCTCGCCCTGGCGCAGGAGAAGCGGGTCACCGAGCAGATCAACGCGCTGCTGAAGATCGCCCGGGAGGAGAACGACTTCGCCTCCGAGCAGTTCATGCAGTGGTTCATCAAGGAGCAGGTCGAGGAGGTCGCCACGATGAGCGACCTGCTCGCGGTCGCCACCCGCAACACCAACGATGTCGAGGACATCGAGGAGTACGTCGCGCGCGAGCAGAACGGCGGCGAGGCGGACCCGACTGCTCCCCGGATCGCCGGCGCTAGTCGCCCTCAGCTGACCTGACCTCCCGCTCAGCTAGCCCGGGGGCCGCGAGGTCGCGGTCGAGTTCGGGCAGAAGGCCTCGCGGGGCGAACCCGTGTGGACCTCCTCGGGCAGGTCCAGCTCGACGGTGTCCTCGAACATCCCGGCTGTCTTCGTGCGCACCACGATCTCGGTGACGTACGAGCCGGCCCGGGCGGAGAGCGTCTCGCACCCGGCCATCTCGAGCGAGAGCGTGAACTCCGCGGTCTCGCCCGATGCGATGGCGCCGTCGGTGATCGAGGCGATCGTGAACAGCTGCGTCTCCGGCTGATCATCGGCCAGGCCGAGCACCCGCACGGGGAGACGGCCGTCGTTGGCGATCCGGAACGTGTAGCTGCAGGGTGCCCTCGTCGACGTACCGGACCTGACGGACGGTGCGGTCACCGATCGTGAACGCCGTCGCGGCCTCGGTGCCGCCCACCGATGTCGGGCCTTCCGTGGACAGCGAGGGCGTGCTGCGGGCCACGGCGATGCTGCCGCCGAGCACGAGGACCACGAGCAGCGCGACGACCAGGATTACCCTACGCAGCACCCGCGCCCCCGCGTCGGCGGCGCAACCCGACGATCAGGGTGATACCGCCGATCACTGCGAGCAGCGGGCCGGTGGGACCGTCCGAGTCCGCAGCCGGCGCAGCCGAGGACGCGAGTCCCTGGGGTCGGCTCGGGCTGTCGAACCACTGGCACAGCGGCGGGTGTCGGAAGGTCGGGTCCGTGCGGTCGTACTGGCTGCAGGTCAGGAACCCCGCATCCTTGACGACAAGCCCCGGCGTCAGGAACGAGCCGCCGGCCGCGCAGGACCGCGGCGGCAGCACGAAGTTGTCGGTCGGGGTGCCGTGCGAAGACCGGTTCTTCTCCCAGCAGTTGCCGACGCCCGCGTCGTCCCACCAGTGGTCCATGCCGTTGTGCCTGACTTTGCCGTCCTTGGTGAAGCCCATGTGGTTCTTGGTCGTGTGGTTGTGGTGCGAGGTGTCGAAGAGCTTGTTCGGGTCGAACTCGTCACGGAGGGGAGCCGGCACCCAGAACTGCATGGTGCCGTAGCGCCAGTTGTCGTAGATCCAGTTGTGATCGGTGCGGTTGTAGTTGCCGCCGGCGATCAGTACGCCGGTCCCGACCGGGGTCGGGACCACCGGGCACACGGTGCCGTTGATGTAGCCGCGCTTCTTCATCGGCTTGTCGCAGACGCCCTTGTCGACGTACCTCGTGTAGTAGTTCTCGTTGTTGCTGTAGATCTCGTTGTAGCTCCATCGGGCGTGGTCCTGCGGGAGGCCCGGGTGGCCGGGAAAGAGCGAGTCCGTCGCGATGCCGGTGGCGTTGTTGTAGAACTTGTTGTGATGGGCCCAGATCGAGTTCCCGGCCGTTCCTGAGTAGCCCAGCGTGTTGTCGTGGCTCCGGTTGTTGCGGATCTCGATCGCGTAGCGCTTGACCTTGATCGTCTTCACGTTGGCGTTGATGTCGGAGCCCGAGCCCGGATAGATGCCCGAGTCCCCGTTGTAGTAGTTGTTCGTGCGCTTGATCAGGCCGTGGTCGCTGGCGAACGCCAGGATGCCGTACTCGTCGTTGCCTCGGGTGGTCAGCCGGTCCAGCACGAACCCGTCGGTCTCGAGCACGTAGACCGAGTTGAACTCGGCCTGCTGGAAGGTCATGTTCGACAGGTAGGAGCCGCCCGGCCCGGTCCAGGCGGATCGCGTTGAGCTTCTTGAACCGGTTGTCGACCAGTACGTCGGTCATCTTGATCCCGGTGCCCACGATCTGGGTGCCGCAGAACCGGCTGTCGCAGCGGATCGACTTGTTGCGCGGGCGTCTGGTCGCCGAACAGGGCGATCAGGTTGAGGTTGTGCGGGCACCTGACCTGGTCGGCGTACGAGAGTCCGATCGGGTCGGTCTCGTCGGCCCTGGCGGCCAGCCCGTCGGGCGCCGGCGGCTCCTCGGTGGAGGAGATGCTGCCGATGTACTCCGAGCTCTTCAGTGGCGTCCGCGACGCGGAGCCGAGGTGCGAGCAGTAGTAGGTGCGCTCGTCGCCGGCGTACTTGCGCTCCTCGTAGAGGCCGGGTAGCACGTAGATCGAGGTCCCGCGCTTCTTGATGCTGTTGATCGCGTCCTGGATCGACCCGTAGTCGCAGCGCCGGATCAGCCGTTGGTTGAGCTGCTTGCGGGCGCCGGCGGGCATCTTCTTGATGCGTGACCGCGACTCCGGGCGGCACACCACCCGGCTGTTGGGGTTGTCGTATCCCTTGAACTTCGGGACCTTGCCCGACCCGTCCGGGAACGACGTCGGCCGCTCCTCGTGGGCGCTCGCCGAGGTGCCGGCGGCAGCCAGAAGTCCTCCGGCGAGCAGGGTGGGGATGAACAGGGCGAGTACGAGACGGAGCAGACGCGGCATCAAGACCCCTTTCGAGTGGTTCCAACGCGCCGGTGTGACCGGAGTTACGTGCGAGTAGGAGACTCGTCGGTGTGCAACGCGTGATCGTGGTCGGTGCCGGCGTGGTCGGGCTGAGCTGTGCGGTGCGCCTGCTCGAGGCCGGACACCGGGTCGACGTGGTCGCTCGCGACCTCCCGCTGGAGACGACGTCGGCGGTCGCGGCGGCGATCTGTTACCCCTACCGGGCCGCTCCGCAGGACCGGGTCGACGCCTGGACCGCGAGCTCGTACGCGGTCTTCGAGCGCCTGGCGGACATCCCAGAGGCCGGGGTGCGGATGCTGGAGGGGACCGAGCTGATGCGCGAGCGTCAGGTGATCTCCACGACCGCGGTCGTGGAGATGCCCATCTATCTGGCCTGGCTGTCGGTGCGGGTCCAAGCCCTCGGCGGGACGATCACCCGGCTCAACCTGTCGGAGCTGCCGAGTGGGGGTGACCTGGTGGTGAACTGCGCCGGCCTGGGCGCGCGGTTGCTCGGTGCCGACTCCTCCGTCGTACCGGTCAGCGGGCAGGTCGTGTACGTCGAGCAGTTCGGCCTGGACCGCTGGTGGCTCGACAGTGGGTCGCCCGCAGGGGCCGACGTACGTCATCCCGCGCTCGCATGACGTGGTGGTCGGCGGCACCGACGTGGAGGGGGACTGGAGCCGTACGCCGTCTCCTGAGGTCGCCGAGGGCATTCTCGCGCGCGGCGCTCGGTTGGTGCCGGAGCTGGCGCACGCGCGGGTCATTCGGCACAAGGTCGGCCTCCGGCCGGCGCGCCCTGAGGTTCGGCTCGAACGCGAGGGTCGCGTCGTGCACTGCTACGGGCACGGCGGCTCGGGAGTGACACTGAGCTGGGGGTGCGCCGACGAGGTCGCTGAACTAGTCGCGCCGCCCATGGCTGGTCACGGCGGCCGTGACTCCGGCGGCTAGCCCGAGTGTTGCCCCGATCAGCGGCCCCCACTCCTCATTGACGGCCTTGCCGATCACCGATCCGGCCACGACTCCGACCAGGACGATGGTGGCGAGCAGGACGTTGAAGAACATCTCGCGGAAGAAGATCGCGCTGAACGACTCGCCCGCTCCCACCGGCTCGCCGTGGTCGTCGAGCGGGATGGCCCGGACCACTGCCTCGGTGTTGAGCGGGCCATAGATGTGCGGGAACGCCCGTGTCTCCCCTTCGGGCACCTCCTCGACCACGGGCGCCGTAAGCCGCTCAGGGTCGATGGCCAGCAGCACCAACGGCTCCGTCACGCCGCCGTAGAACGCCTGCCGCACGCCCTGCCACTGGTCGGCGCGGCTGGCGTGGATGAACCCCTCCTCGACCAGCGTCCGGCCGAGGGTCGAGGTCGTGTAGCTGCCCGACCGCTGCGCCGCCTCCCAGTCGGCCACGGTGGCAATGTGGAAGATCCGGGACACGACGTCACCCTAGGGCTGCGGCGCCACCGGGGAGCGGTGAGTTGGGAACGGTTTCCGCCAGCCAAACCGTGCCTAGGTCACCGCTCCGCGGCCGACCGCCATCAGAAAAGGCGGTGGGTCGGATCGTCGAGCCCGCGTAGCGCGTCGTAGTCGACGACCGCGCAGGCGATGCCGCGGTCGGTGGCCAGCACTCGCGCCTGCGGCTTGATCTCCTGCGCGGCGAAGATGCCCCGCACCGGTGCGAGAAGCGGGTCGCGGTTGAGCAGCTCGAGGTACCGGGTGAGCTGCTCGACCCCGTCGATCTCGCCCCGGCGCTTGATCTCGACGGCTACCGAGGCTCCGTCGGGGTCCCGGCACATCAGGTCGACCGGGCCGATTGCCGTCGGGTACTCGCGGCGGACCAGCGTCAGGCCGTCCGAGAGCGTGGTCGGGTGCTCGGCGAGCAGCTCCTGGAGGTGCTTCTCGACGCCGTCCTTCTGCAGGCCCGGGTCGACACCCAGATCGTGACTGGAGTCGTGGATGATCTCCTCGATCAGGATGCGGAGGGTGTCGTCCGTCTTCGATGTCACCGTCCACTCGACGCCCCCGTCCTCGGAGACGCCCTCCCGGAGCGTGCACGGGGGAGACATCCAGTTCAGCGGCTTGTAGGAGCCGCCGTCGGAGTGCACCAGCACCGAGCCGTCGGCCTTGATCATCAGCACCCGGGTCGCCATCGGCAGGTGCGCGGTCAGGCGTCCGGCGTAGTCGACCTGGCAGCGAGCGACGACGAGTCTCACGGGGCCGGAATCTACACTCCGGCCATGGCGGCCCGCGGCGAGCTCTCCCTTGACCCCGCGCGCCCCTGGTGCCGCCAGGACGGCGATGGCTGGCTGCTCGCGATCCGGGTGCAGCCGAACGCCTCGGTGACTGCGATCTCGGGGGAGTACGGCGACGAGCTCAAGGTCCGGCTGGCCGCGCCACCGGTGGACGGCAAGGCCAACGCCGAGCTGGTGCGATTCCTGGCCAGGGCGACGGGCGCGCCGCGGGCCGAGGTGGTCGTCGTACGCGGACAGTCCAGCCGCTCCAAGACGGTGCGGATCGGTGAAGTTACCGGCCAGTGAACCTGGTGCAAGCGCACAACTCGGCCGTGGAATGATGCGCGCCATGACGAGCAGCGCGCCTGAAACAGCCTCCCGCACGTTCTCCACGATCGGCATCGTCGGCCTCGGCACGATGGGGGCCGGGATCGCTGAGGTTTTCGCGCGTAATGGCTACGCAGTGATCGGCGTGGAGCTCAACGACGACGCCGTGGATCGCGGCCGCAAGCACCTGGAGAACTCGACCGGCCGGGCCGTCCAACGCGGCAAGCTCAGCGAGGCGGACCAGGCCGAGCTGCTGGGCCGGATCTCGTACTCCACCTCGATCAAGGACCTCTCCGACGCCGACTTCGTGGTCGAGGCGGTGGTGGAGTCGCTGGAGACCAAGAAGGCGATCTTCTCCGAGCTGGAGGCGGTCGTCTCGCCCGACGCGATCCTGGCGACCAACACGTCGTCGCTGTCGGTCACCGAGATCTCCACGGCGAACGCCCACCCCGGCCGCGTCGTGGGTGTGCACTTCTTCAACCCGGCCCCGGTGCAGAACCTCGTCGAGATCGTGCGCACCGTGGTCACCGAACCCGACGTGCTGGCCGACGTACAGGCACTGATGGAGAAGCTCGGCAAGAACCCCGTCGTGTGCGGGGACAAGGCCGGCTTCATCGCCAACACGCTGCTGTTCGGCTACCTCAACCACGCGGTCTCGATGTTCGAGGCGCACTACGCCACCCGCGAGGACATCGACGCAGCCATGCGGTTCGGCTGCGGCTACCCGATGGGTCCGCTCGCACTGCTCGACCTGATCGGCCTCGACACGGCGTACGAGATCCTCGAGACGATGTACCGCCAGGGGCGCGACCGCCTGCACGCGCCCGCGCCGGTGCTCAAGCAGATGGTCACGGCCGGGATGCTCGGCCGGAAGACCGGCCGCGGTTTCTACACCTACGAGGACGTTGACAGCTCCACGGTCGTGCCCGACGCCCTCACCCCGTCGGACGACGACCAGCCGCAGCTGCGCCACGACATCAAGCTCGTCGGCGTCGTCGGCACCGGCACCATGGCGACCGGCATCGTCGAGGTCTTCGCCAAGAGCGGGTACGACGTCCTGTACGTCGGCCGCTCGCAGGCCAAGGTCGACGGCGTACGCGCGACCATCGAGAAGTCGCTCGACAAGGCGATCCAGCGGGGCAAGCTCGAGGAGTCGGCCAAGGCCGAGGTCCTGGACCGGCTCACCGGCACCACGTCGCTCGACGACCTCAAGGCAGTCGACATCGTGGTGGAGGCGATCGCCGAGGACCTGCACGTGAAGACCACGCTGTTCGAGAACCTCGACGAAATCTGCAAGGACGGCGCGATCCTCGCGACCACCACGTCCTCGCTGCCGATCATCGCGTGCGCGCAGGCGACCGAGCGGCCGCGGGACGTCATCGGCATGCACTTCTTCAACCCCGCGCCGATCATGAAGCTGGTCGAGGTGGTCTCGACCGTCTCCACCGACGAAGCGGTCACCGAGACCACTCGCGCGCTCTGCGCGAAGGTCGGCAAGGTCGCCGTCTCGTGCACCGACCGGGCCGGGTTCATCGTCAACGCGCTGCTGTTCCCCTACCTCAACGACGCGGTGAAGATGCTGCAGGCGCACTACGCCACCGCTGACGACATCGACACCGCGATGAAGCAGGGCTGTGCGCTGCCGATGGGGCCGTTCGAGCTGCTCGACGTGGTCGGCAACGACGTCTCGCTGGCCATCCAGCGCGAGCTCTACCTCGAGTTCCGCGAGCCGGGCTTCGCGCCGGCGCCGCTGCTGGAACACCTGGTCACCGCGGGCTACCTCGGCCGCAAGACCCAGCGCGGGTTCCGGGACTACACGCGCAGTTAGGACCGTGGCCCGCAACGTTTGCCCGCAGCCCCGCCGAGTAGTACGGCGAGCCGTGTCAGCATCGTCAGGACCGGTTCACTTGCACCCAGAAGGCCCCGAGGTCGGGCTCTTCGTTGGCGTGGAGACGGATCGTCCAGGTGCCGGCGCTGGGCACCTCGAACCCCTTGATGACCGGGTCGGCGTACTCACCTGAGTCGTCGTCGCTCGCCAGCACTTCCCCGTCCGGGCTGACCAGCTCGAGGAAGAGGTCGGCGACGTTGACGGACTCGGACTTGGTCACGATCTCGACGCGCTCGCCGGTGCTCAGTTCGACGGGCAGCTCGAATCGGTCGCCCGGCGCTGCGATCTCGCCGAACGTCCGGGCGGACTCGACGGCTGCCGAGTCGGCCAGCTTGCTGACCTTGAGCCGGAAACCGCCGTTCGACTCGGGGGCGAACATCTTCACCACGACCGAGTAGTCGCCGGCGTCGACTAGCTTCACCGCGGCGAGTTGCGGCTCATGGCCCGGACCGCTGTCGTCGTCGAACGCGATCAAGGAGCCGTCGGGCGCTCGGAGCTCGATCACCAGGTCGACCTCCTGCTGCCGTCTGGTCGCGTCGACGCGTACGACGTCACCGGCGTCCGCCGGGAAGCTGAAGTCCCGGCTCTGGTCGAGCGTCGGCACCTCGCTGGTGAGGTCGAGCAGATCCCCGGAGGCTGTTCCGGCAGTCGTGGACGCGTCGTCCGCCGCTGGGGGTGACGGCTCGTCGTCATCATCGCCGGCGAGCGCTTGGACGGCGATCACCGCGACCCCGACCACCACCGCCAGGACCAGGCCGACGAGGAGCACCTTCCGTCGGGGCTCAGCGGCACTGGCAGCTAGTGAGCGTGCTATCTCGACCGGCCCGGCCCCACCTCGCCAGACGACTTCGCTGGCAGCCTGAGGTCGGGAGAGTCCGCGGAGCTCGAGCGAGCCAAGGGTGCGGAAGGCGAACCCGCCACGGGAGCCGACCAGGGACTCGACCAGGCCGGAGACCAGGATCTGTCCGCCTTCTGCCGTGTCGCACAGGCGCTTCGCGATCGTGACCGGAGTCCCGAAGTAGTCCTCACCTTCGACGGTTACGTCGCCGGCATTGATGCCGACCCGTACGCCGATCTGCTCAGCGCCGTGCTCGGAGTTGTAGGCGTCTACCCCGGTCTGGATGGCGATCGCGCACCCGATCGCGTCGAGCGCGCTCGCAAACGCCACCATGTGCCCGTCACCGAGAGTCTTCACGATCCGACCACCCGTGGGCTCGACCGCCTCCTCGATGATCTGGAAGAAGCGGAGCCGGACGGTTTCGGCGTCGTCATCGCCGAGGCGGTCGCCCATGGCTGTGGAACCGACGAGGTCGGTGAACAGCAGCGTCATGGTGTTCGCTGGCACGCTGGTGATGCTAGTGCCGCGGCCGCGACCCTTCGCCTGGGGCTAGCTGAGTCGGCGTCAGCTCGGCGCGGGCAGTGCCTTCATCGCAGGTGCGGCCGGCGCCCGGTCGAGCGCCATCCGAGCCAGCCGTCGGAGCTGCTTGGGGGAGTTCTTCAAGGTCGTCTCGGCCAGGAAGCCGTTGGGCAGCGACAACCGGAACACCTTGTGCCAGGCGGAGGCGACCTGCTGGACCAGCGGGGCCTCGTGGTACCTGAGGCCGTAGCGCTTGAACAGGTCCTTGATCTCGTTGGAGATCTCGCCGTACCGGTTGCTCGGCAGGTCGGGATAGATGTGGTGCTCGATCTGGTGGCTGAGGTTGCCGCTCATCAGGTGCATGAACTTGCTGCCCTTGATGTTGGCCGAGCCGAGCATCTGCCGGAGGTACCAGTGGCCCTTGCTCTCGGACTCATCGAGGGCCTCCTGCTCGAAGGTCTCGACGCCCTCCGGGAAATGTCCACACATGATCACGGAGTGGCTCCACACGTTGCGCACCACGTTGGCGATCGCGTTGGCGGCCATCGTCCGGCGCCAGCCGCGGCCGGAGAGCAGCGGGTTGACGACGTAGTCCTTGGTGACCTGCTTGCGCACCTTGACGAGGGTCGCGTTCAGGTCGGCCTTGAGCTCGGGCGTCATACCCTTGCCCTTGCGCAGGTGCTCGCCGAGGTCGAGGTCGAACATCGCGATGCCGTACTCGAAGATGCACGCGGTGACGAAGTTCTGCACCGGCTGGAACAGGTGGCGCGGCTGCCACGGCTGGTCCTCGTCGACCCGCATGATGCCGTAGCCGAGATCGTTGTCCTGGCCGAGGATGTTCGTGTAGGTGTGATGCCGGTGGTTGTGGGCGCGCTGCCACAGCTCCGGCGGCGACGCGTGGTCCCAGTCCCAGGTCGTCGAATGGATCTTCGGGTCGCGCATCCAGTCCCACTGACCGTGGAGCACGTTGTGCCCGATCTCCATGTTGTCCAGGATCTTGGCGACCGAAAGCCCGACCGTGCCGAGCAGCCACGCGCCCGGGAACCGGCCCGCGATGAGCAGCGCCCGGCTGCCGAGCTCGATCTTGCGGTGGACGTCGATGACCCTTCGGATGTACGCCGCGTCGCGCTCGCCGAGGCTGTCGAACACCCGCTCACGGATCGCATCGAGCTCCGCGCCGATCCGTTCGACGTCGTCGGGGGTGAGGTGCGCTACCTGGCTGTCGGTTCTTCTCTGCAAAGCTGTCATCCCTCCCGATCCTACGGGCCTTAGGTGAACGGGAGGTCACGGTCTGCTTGCGTAGACTTTCCGTCCATGAGACTGAGGTTGATTGCCGGCACCGTGATGGTGCTGCTCGGGATCGCTTCGCCTGCCATGGCCGAGATCGAGCCGCTGCCGGTCAACACCGACTTCGACTACCAGCTCGGTGGAGTCGCGGAGGTGCCCGACAACGTGGGCATCGTCGCCCGTGACCGCAAGGCCGACCCCGTCGAGGGTCTCTACAACATCTGTTACGTCAACGGTTTCCAGACGCAGCCGAACGAGAAGCGGTTCTGGAAGAAGCGGATGCACCTCGTACTCCGCCGCGACGGCAAGCCGGTCCTCGACGAGGTGTGGGGGGAGTGGCTGCTTGACATCCGGACCCAGAAGAAGCGTCGGGCGCTGGCCGGGATCGTCGGGGGGTGGACGCAGGGCTGCGCGGACGACGGGTTCGCATCTGTGGAGTACGACAACCTCGACTCGTTCACACGCAGTCACGGCCTGATCAAGCGCAAGCACGCGATTGCGTTCGGCCGGCTGCTGGTCGCTGGGGCTCACGCCTCCGACCTCGCTGTGGGTCAGAAGAACTTCTCTGAGTTCAACGGAAGCAAGATCGGTTTCGACTACGTGGTCGCGGAGGAGTGCGGCCGATACAAGGAGTGTCAGAACTACGTGGACTCGTTCGGGCAGGCGGTGCTGGTGATCGAGTACCGCAAGAAGGACTTCCGCTGGACCTGCGAGCGCTTCGGAGAGCAGATCGCCGTGGTTCGCCGCGACCTCGCGCTCAGCCCGGGCGGCGTGCACAAGTGGTGCTGAGCGGCCTGCACACCACTTCGCTCGGCGACAACGGATCCACTGTCGTCTTCCTGCACGGCCTCTTCGGACAGGGCCGGAACTGGACCCAGATCGGCAAGGCGCTCGCGGACGCCCACCGGATCGTTCTGATCGACCTGCCGCACCACGGCCGGTCGGCCTGGACCGACTCCTTCGACTTCGTCGAGATCGCCGACCAGGTGGCCGGCGCTCTGTCCGCCGACGAGCCGGTGGCGCTCGTGGGGCACTCGCTGGGCGGCAAGGTGGCGATGATCCTGGCGTTGCGGCACCCCGAGCTGGTCGAGCGGCTGTGCGTGGTCGACGTCGCGCCGGTGGCCTATGAGCACATGGAGGAGTTCGCCGGCTACATCGAGGCGATGCAGTCGCTGGACCTCGACTCGCTGGCGCAGCGCGACGACGCCGACACGGCGCTGGAGGAGGCGGTGCCGACAGCGAGCGTCCGCGCCTTCCTGCTGCAGAACCTGCGCCGCGAAGGCGATGGCTGGCGGTGGCAGCTGAACCTCGACGTGCTGGGGTCCGATCTGAAGGCGATCAGCAGCTGGCCGGAGGACGAGCTCACCGGGCTGGCGCCGTACGACGGGCAGGTGCTGTGGGTCGGTGGCGAGAACTCCGACTACGTGCGTGAGGAGCACGCCGCCACGATGGACCGCTGGTTCCCGCGTAACCGTCGGGTGACGGTCAAGGGGGCCGGGCACTGGGTGCACTCGGAGCAGCCCGAGGTGTTCGTCGAGGTGCTGCGCCAGTTCGTCGGCTGACGACCTAGGAGACGGCCTGGCGGGCCCGGTAGGCCGCGACCGCGTTGCGGTTGCCGCAGGTCGTGGAGCAGAACCGACGGGACCGGTTGCGGGACAGGTCGAGCACGACGCCCTCGCAGTCGTCGTCGGCGCACACGCCGAGCCGGCTCATCTCGTCGGTGCGGATCACGTCGATCATCGCCATCGCCGTCTCCACGCAGATCCGGGTCGGCAGGGGAGAGTCGGGGTCGACTGCGTGCACGTGCCAGTCCCATTCCCCGTGCCGCACCAGCTGAGGCACGGCCTGGGCGTCGGCGAGCATCTCGTTGACGATCTCGACCGCCTCCTCACGGGAGGACGTGAGCAGCTGCCGCAGCCGGAGCCGCATATCGCGGATTGCGTCCAGCTCGGCCGGGGTACCGTCCCGTCGTCCGGTGAACTCGTGCTCTTGGTAGAACTCGTCGAGGTCCTCGATCGTCCGGAGCGTGTCGGGCGCGAGTACAGAGTTGGCCAGGGTGACCGCCGCTTGGAGCGAGACCTCCGTGTCATGAGCAAAGACCATGTTGACATATTACTGCACGCTGGTTATTGTCATGAGCTATGGCGACGTTGGTACATGACACCCACCCGGCGGGGGCCGGTGTGCGCACCGCTTCCGGCCTCGGGTTCGCGTTGCTGTCCGCCGCCGCCTTCGGACTCTCCGGTGCTCTGGCCCGCCCGCTGCTCGACTCCGGCTGGAGCGCCGGCTCCACGGTCCTGATCCGGATCGCCCTCGGCGCGCTCATCGTGGTGCCGTTCGGCATCTACGCGCTGCGCGGGCGTTGGGGCTTGGTCCGGCGCAACCTCGGACTGATCGGCCTCTACGGCACGCTTGCGGTCGCAGCCCCCCAGTTCGCCTACTTCTCCGCCATCCAGTACATGCAGGTCGGCTCGGCACTGCTCATCGAGTTCACTGCGCCGGCCGCGGTCGTGGCGTGGCTGTGGCTGGTGCACGGGCAACGACCGCGACCGATCACGCTGGCGGGCGCCGCGGTGGCGGCCCTCGGCCTGGTGATGGTGCTCGACCTGCTGTCCGGCGCTGACCTGAGCACGGCCGGCGTCCTGTGGGCCCTGGGCGCGATGGTCGGCTGCGCGGCGTACTTCCTGATCTCCGCTGACGACAGCACCGGGCTGCCGCCGCTGTCGCTCGCGGCCGGTGGCCTCGTCGTCGGCGCGGTCACCCTCGGCCTTCTGGGGCTGGTGGGGCTGATGCCGATGCACGCCAGCACCGAATCGGTCGAGTACGCCGGCACCTCGGTCTCCTGGTGGGTGCCGCTGCTCCTGCTCGGACTGCTCACGGCTGCCGTGGCCTACGGCGCGGGCATCGCGGCGATCCGCCGTCTCGGCTCCCGACTGGCCTCGTTCGTGGCCCTCAGCGAGGTCGTCTCCGGTGTCGTCTGGGCCTGGGTACTCCTCGACGAGCTGCCCCGCGCCATCCAGCTGTTCGGCGGGCTGCTGATCCTGCTGGGCGTGGTCGGCGTGAAGCTCGGCGAGCGCGACCTGGCCCGGCCGGAGCCCACACCCCTCTGAGAAATCCCGCGCGCGGATGCAACATCTGCGCCACGACGCACGTCAGTCGTGCATGGATGTGGGGGTGACCGAGCCACGACCCGCGCTCTCCGGCCCGTCGTTCGACGACTGGGTGGAGGCTCGGGTGGCCGCGCTGCTCCGGTTTGCGTACCTGGTCGTCGGCTCGCAACAGGCAGCCGAGGATGCGGTGCAGTCAGCACTCGAAAGTGCCTGCCGCAAGTGGACGCGGGTGCGCCGCGCCGACGACCCGGACGCGTACGTGCGCCGGATGATCGTCAACGCGCACGTCTCCGACTGGCGCCGCGCCGCGCGGAAGGAGTCGCCGGTCCCAGAGGTGCGGCTGGCCGATCAGGCGGATCCCGCCGAGCAGGTGTCCAGGACGGACGCCGTCTGGCGGGTCTGCGAGGGGCTGCCACCCCAGCAGCGGGCCGCGGTGGTGCTGCGCTACTACGAGGACCTCGAGTACTCCGAGATCGCCGCGATCCTCGGCGTCGCCGAGCCGACCGCCCGCTCCCACGTCCATCGCGCGCTCGCCGCACTCCGCGCCGAGCTGGAGAGACAGGAGCGCTCCGATGGTTGACGACGCCGAGCTGGACCGGCTGATGCGGGACGGGCTGGGGCGCCGGGCCGGGGACGTCGATGTGACGGCACCGGTGGCTCGGAACGCCACCGCGGCCGTACGCCGGCGGCAGCGGGGGTGGCTGACGGCCGGGTTCGCCGCGGCGTCAGTCGCCGCCGTCGCCGTGGTCGCGACGCTCGACAGCAGCCCTCCCCAGACGCCCGATGACGAAGCCGGCGGACCAGTCGCCGTGGACAAGTCGGGCGGGTGGCGTACGGAGTACTGGGCCGACATGCGCGTCGACGTCCCGGCCGGCTGGGGGTACGGCGCTGCACCGATGGCGAGCGGTGGCGACGTGCTCTCGTGCTACCCGGAACAGATGCTGGACGCTGACGGCCACCGGCTGCGATCGGACCAGGTCCAGATCGGCTACGTCGGCCGGCCGATCGCGATGACCGACGTGTGTGTGCCGTACCCCGACAACCGGCCGGAGATCCCGCCCGTGCCGTACGTCTGGCTCGGCGCCGACGTGGAGGTCGGCACCGTCGACCTCGGCGGTGGCTTCGTCCAGGAGACCGTCGAGGTCAACGGGAGCACGCTGACTGTCGCGAGCACGGACGCCGCCCTGCGGGAGCAGATCATCGACTCGGCAGGCGGGGGAGAGATGTGCCTCTCGGAGATCGAGTCCGCCGGCAGCATCGAGCACGATGGGCCGCTCGCCACCGGGGTCGAGCCGGCGTCGATGACAGTGTGCGCCTACCGGATCGGCAACGACGAGACCCAGATCGCACACCTTGTCTACGCCTCGACCGTTGGTCGCGCAGCCACCGAAGAATTCTTGGGGGTGGCCGCACAGGCGGGTCCGTCGAAGGACCAGTGCCCCACCATCGACTACGCCGAGACTGAGTGGGTCGTGCTGGAAGTGGAGGCGGCGGACGGCACGGTGATCGACCGTCACGTGGTGCATCTCTTCTGCCCAGGGATCGATCTCAGTGCCAAGTACCTGTCCGGCAACGACACGATCCCCCTCACTCCCGAGCTCGCCCGCCCCTGGGCCGTCGGCGGGATCGCCGCGGTGATCTACGGTCCGACCGGCGGCAAGGGGGCGATGTTCGACTCGTTCATCGGCTCCCAAGGTTGACGCGATTCTCAGGATCGCTTAGGACTCGCTCGGTAGCCTGGCAGCGATGTCCGCCCGGCCCCGCACCCGCGTCCCCCTCGTGGTGGTCGTGGCATTTCTCTGGTCGGGGCGGCCGCATGTTCGGGCGGTCCGGCCTCGGTCAGCAACGCGGGTGACGACCCCACCACCGAGGAGACCGAGCCGACGGCCGACGAGCCGTGTGCGGCAGTCGCGTCGGTGCGGGGCACGACGTACCGCGTGGTGCAGGTGGTGAGCCAGAACTACGGCGTCAAACCGACCGTGCAGGTCGACGGCGAGGCCACCGACTGCACCGGTGCCGGCACCCAGCCGCTGACGTTCCACGCGATCCCGCACGTCGACCCCGCCTGGGCGTTGTGCGGTCTGGTCGACGGCAAGTGGCGGGTGTTCCTCTCTGAGGAGCTCGGCCAGGTCCCGGCCGACAGCGTGCTCGCCAACATCGTCGTGGGGCGCTGAAACCAACGCCGACCCGGCGCGTGTTGCCGCTGCGAGCACGCCGACCCGGCCCGTGTTGCCGCAACAGGAGCCGGGTCGACGGTGATTGACGGTCAACACGAGCCGGGTCGACGGGCTAGCGGGTGTCCTGCCGTTTGACCACGACCTCGCGCATCACCAGCAGTACGGCGGCAGCGGTCGGGATCGCGAGCAGCGCGCCCACCACGCCGAGCAGCGCGGCGCCGACGAGCGCGGCGATCACGGTGACCGCGCCGGGCACGTCGACCGAGCGCTTCATCACCCGCGGGTAGATCACGTAGTTCTCGACCTGCTGGTAGATCAGGTAGAAGATCGCGCAGGCGATGCCGATCTTCACGTCGGTCGCGAACCCGATCGCAGTGACGATGACGGCGCCGATCGTCGCGCCGATCATCGGGATCACGTCGAGGACGGCGACCACGAACGCCAGCGCCACGGCGTACTCGCTGAGCCCCACGGCGAACAGAAAGACCAGCGAGGTGATGCCGGCGCACATCGCGACGATGAACGCGCCGGAGACGTAGCCGCCGATGTTGTGGATGACCCGGTCCCCGAGCTTGGTCACCCGGTCGCGCCGCGAGGCGGGGGCGAGCCGGTAGATCGCCTTCTTGGTGGTGTCGAGCGAGGCCAGGAAGTAGAGGGTCAGGACCAGGATGATGAACGCGTTGAACAGCGCCGAGAGGATCTTCAGGCCGAAGCCGAGCGCGCCACCGAACAGGGTGCCTAGGAAGTCGCCGTCGGTGACGTAGTTCTGGATCTTCTCGATGATGTCGTATTCCTGGTCGAGGTCCTGGACCCGCTGGTTGCCGCGCAGCTCGTCCAGCCAGCCGGGCACGTTGTCGCTGAGCGTCGCCACCTGGTCGGTGATGACCGGGACGATCGCCACCAGGAAGAGCGCAAGGCCCACCAACGCGGCCACGATCACCGACGCGACCGCCCAGGGTCGGGACAGACCGCGGCGCTCCAGGAACTCCACGGACGGGTTGAGACCGCACGCCAGGAACAGCGACACCACGATCAGCAGCAGCACCGAGCTGATGCCGGTCAACGCCGTGAACAGGAAGTACGCCGTCAGCAGGCCCAAGCCGCCGACGAAGCCCATGTAGTAGGGCGACCGGCGCTCGAACGGCTCCCCGGGCTCACCGAGATCATCCAGCGCCGCAGCAGCCGCCGCGGCCTCGGCCCGGCGCGCTGCCCGTTCGGCACGGAGGGCCGCTCGAGACGCACGCGACGTCTCGGAATCCTCGTCGACCGCGGCGTCGGCGCCCCCGTCCGGGGGCGCCGGGTCACTCAACTCTCGTCCTCCGCGAACCCGGCGACGACGTCGCGCAGGGAGGCGAGCTGGGAGGTGATCGCGTCGCGGCGCTTGGTCAGCCGGTCGAGCTCGGCCCGGGTGGCCGCGACCTCGCGCTGCGCGTCGGCGTCGGCGTTGCTGGTGATCGCCTCGGCCTGGGTCTGTGCGGACGCGATGACCTGCTCGGCCTCGCGGCGGGCCCGCGAGAGCATCGCCTCGGCCTCCGACTGTGCGGCCGTCCGCGCCTCGCCGGCCTGCTTGGTGGCCGCGCGAGCGCGCTCCTCGGCCGCGGACGCCCGCTCCTCTGCCTCCTGGACCAGGCGCTGGGTCTCGAGCATCGCGCTGTTGTGGTGGTCGGTGGCCTCGCGGGCCAGCCTCTCCTTCTCCACGGCGAGGGTGCGGCGGGCCTCCATCACCTCACGGTCGGCGGCGGCCCGGGCCTGCTCCACGTCGCGGGTCGCCGAGGTGCGCAGCTCGTTGGCCTCCTGCTGGCTGGCGAGCCGCAGCTGGTCCGCCTCCCGCTTCGCGGCCGCGATCACGTCGGCGGCCTCGCTCTGGGCCAGAGTCTTCTCCTGCTCGGCGTCCTTGATCAGCCGGTTGCGGTGCTCGTCGAGCTCCTGCAGCTGCACCACCCGGATGTCCTCCGCCTCGCGGGCGGCCTCCGCGCGGATCGCCTTGGCATCGGCGGTGGCCTGGGCGCGGATCTGCGCGGCCTCGGTGGTCGCCGAGCCGCGGATCTCGTCCGCCTCCTCCTCGGCGAGCCGCAGCATCGAGCTGGCCCGGCCCCCCAGCCCGGCGTACGACGGCGACTCCTGCTCGGACAGTTCGTCGCGGGCCTGGGCCAGCTCGGCCTCCAACTGCAGCACCCGCTGCTCGGAGTCGGTGAGGCTGGCGCTCAGTCCGGCCTTCTCGCTGCTCAGCTGGCGCACCTTGGCGTCGACCGCGGCGCGGTCGTAGCCGTTGCGCTTGGTCACCGGGAAGGTGGGCGTGCCGCCCGAGGTGGGCTGCGACGGTGGGGCGACTGGCGGTGCTGCGGGCGGGATCACCGGGCGGCGCTGGGTCTGCTCGGGCTGAGGCTCCGGCGCGTTCTGCACCACCGGGATCACCTGGGTCGCCTCGACGTCTCCCTTGGCCCCGGGTTCGGTGGTGTCGCCGTCCTCGGGCTCGTCGTCGAATATGGACAGACCCTGGTTAGTCATGGGGAAGTTCCTCGTCTCGGCTGGGGGTGGGCAGACGGGCACCATGATGGCCGATCCGCCTGAGAGAACCCAGCGCGGACCGCTGTCTTTGCAGTAGGACGCGTCTCAGACACCGCGGAAGCGGTTGATCGCTGTCTCGTGCTGGGCGCGGAGCTCGTGGTTGCGAACGCCGAGACCCTGCTCCGGCGACAGACAGAGCACGCCGACCTTGCCCTGGTGGGCGTTCTGGTGGACGTCGAGTGCGGCCTGGCCGACGTCCTCGAGCGGGTAGGTGCGCGAGAGCGTGGGGTGGATCGCGCCCTTGGCGATCAGCCGGTTGCCTCCCACGACTCGCGGTAGTTGGCGAAGTGCGAGCTGATGATCCGCTTGAGGCTCATCCACAGGTAGCGGTTGTCGTACTCGTGCATGTAGCCCGAGGTGGACGCGCAGGTGGTGATCGTGCCGCCCTTGCGGGTGACGAACACCGAGGCGCCGAACGTCTCGCGGCCGGGGTGCTCGAAGACGATGTCGATGTCCTCACCGCCGGTGAGCTCGCGGATCCGGGCGCCGAACCGCTTCCACTCCTTGGGGTCCTGGGTGTTCTCGTCCTTCCAGAACCGGTAGCCCTCTTCGTTGCGGTTGATGATCAGCTCCGCGCCCATCGAGCGGCAGATGTCCGCCTTGTCGTCGCTGGAGACCACGCAGATCGGGGTGGCGCCGCCGTTGAGCGCGTACTGCGTCGCGAACCCGCCCAGGCCGCCGGAGGCGCCCCAGACCAGCACGTTGTCGCCCTGCTTCATGTCGCCGCCGTTCTTGCTGACCAGCTGGCGGTACGCCGTGCAGTTGACCAGGCCGGGGGAGGCGGCCTCCTCCCAGGTGAGGTGCTCGGGCTTGGGCATCAGCTGGTTGGCCTTGACCAGGGCGATGTCGGCAAGTCCGCCGAAGTTGGTCTCGAAGCCCCAGATCCGCTGCTCTGGGTCGAGCATCGTGTCGTTGTGGCCGTCGGGGCTCTCGAGTTCCACCGACAGGCAGTGGGCCACGACCCGGTCGCCCGGCTTCCACCGGTTCACGCCCTCGCCGGTCTTCAGCACCACGCCGGAGAGGTCGGAGCCGACCACGTGGTAGGGCAGGTCATGCCGCTTGGTCAGCGGGGAGAGCCGGCCGTAGCGCTCGAGGAAGCCGAACGTCGACAGCGGCTCGAAGATCGAGGTCCAGACGGTGTTGTAGTTGATCGCGCTGGCCATCACCGCCACCAGCGCCTCGCCCGGGCCGAGCTCGGGGAGTGCGACCTCGTCGACGTGCAGGGACTTGCGCGGGTCCTTCTCCTTGCTGGTCATGCCCGCGAACATCTCCGTCTCGTCCTTCTTCACGAAGGCGGCGCGGTAGGACTCGGGGATCTCCAGCGCGGCGAAGTCCTCGCCGGTGGCCTGGTCGGACTCGATGGCGTCGAGGATGTGCTGCACGACGTCGTACTCCCTTGGATCGGTGGAACCGTCGGGTCAAATTTACCCGCGGGTAACAGTGGCGGACGCCAGGTCTCAGTGGGCGGCGGCGGGTTGGACCAGTTCGACCAGCACCCCGCCCGCGTCCTTCGGGTGGATGAAGTTCACCCGGGAGTCGGAGGTGCCGCGCTTGGGGGCGTCGTAGAGCAGGCGCACCCCGCGCTCGCGCAGGATCGCGCTGACCTGCTCCAGGTCGGTGACCCGGTAGGCCAGCTGCTGGACGCCAGGGCCGGAGCGGTCGAGGAAATTCGCGATCGTCGACTCGTCGTTCAGCGGGGCCAGCAGCTGGATGCACGATCCGGAGTCGCCCACCGCGATCATCGCCTCGCGGACCCCCTGCTCCTCGTTGACCTCCTCGTGGACCAGCCGCATCCCGAACGTGTCGCCATAGAACTCGATCGCCTCGTCGAGGTCCGGGACCGCGATGCCGACGTGGTCGATCGCGGTGAAGAGGTGTGCAGGGATATCCATGGCGCACATGGTGGTGCCTCACGCGGATCCGCGCGACCCGGTGTGACAAGTGCCGCACGGGCGGGCGCGTGGACACCCTCGCTCCCCCAGTGACTCGTGGGTATCGTCGCCAGCATCACCAACGTCTGTGGAGGCATTCCATGTCCGGCTCCAACAATTCGCCCAGTGTCATCGTCGCTGGGGTCCGCACCCCGATCGGCCGCCTGCTCGGCGGACTCAAGGACTTCTCTGCCGCCGACCTCGGCGGCGTCGCCATCAAGGGCGCGCTCGAGAAGGCCGGCGTCTCGGCCGACCAGATCGACTACGTGATCATGGGCCAGGTGATCCTGGCCGGGGCCGGGCAGAACCCAGCACGCAGCGCCGCGGTCGCTGCCGGGATTCCCATGAACGTCCCGTCGATCACCATCAACAAGGTCTGTCTCTCGGGCCTCAACGCGATCGCGATGGCTGACCAGCTGATCCGCGCCGGTGAGGTGGAGATCGTGGTTGCCGGTGGCATGGAGTCGATGACGAACGCTCCGCACCTGCTGCCCAAGTCCCGCGAGGGCTTCAAGTACGGCGACACCACTCTCGTCGACTCGATGGCCTACGACGCCCTGTTCGACCAGGTCACCCAGCAGGCCATGGGTCTGCTGACCGAGGAGTGCAACGCCGCGGCCGCCAACCTGACCCGCGAGGAGCAGGATGAGTTCTCCGCGCAGTCGCACCAGAAGGCCGCGACCGCCTGGAAGAACGGCGTCTTCGACGACGAGGTCGTCCCGGTCGAGATCCCGCAGCGCAAGGGTGACCCGATCGTCGTGTCGCAGGACGAGGGCGTCCGCGGCGACACCACCGCCGAGTCGCTCGGCAAGCTGCGTCCCGCGTTCAGCAAGGAGGGCACCATCACCGCAGGCTCGTCCTCGCAGATCTCCGACGGCGCCGCCGCCGTCATCGTGATGAGCAAGGCGAAGGCCGAGGAGCTCGGCCTGGAGTGGCTGGCCGAGATCGGCGCGCACGGCATGGTGGCCGGGCCGGACTCGACGCTGCAGCTGCAGCCGGCCGTGGCCACCGCCAAGGCCTGCGCGAAGGAGGGCATCGCGCCCACCGACCTCGACCTGGTGGAGTTCAACGAGGCATTCGCGGCGGTCGGGATCTCGTCGGCCCGGGAGCTGGGCATCGACAACGCCAAGGTCAACGTCAACGGCGGCGCGATCGCACTGGGCCACCCGGTCGGTATGTCCGGCACCCGAGTGGTGCTGCACCTCGCCCTCGAGCTGCAGCGACGCGGCGGCGGCGTGGGAGCTGCCGCGCTCTGTGGTGGCGGCGGTCAGGGTGACGCCCTGATTGTCCGTGTCCCGCAGAGCTGAACAATCTGTCGACGACCTCGTGGGTCGCGCCCGTGAGGGCGACGCCCGCGCGGTCGCTCGGCTGATCTCGCTGGTCGAGGACGAGTCGCCACTGCTGCGCGAGGTGATGGCGGCGCTCGGCCCGCACACCGGGAACGCGCAGGTCATCGGCATCACCGGCTCGCCCGGGGTCGGCAAGTCGACCTCGACCAACGCGCTGGTCACCGAGCTCCGCAAGCAGGACAAGCGGGTGGGCGTGCTCGCGGTCGACCCGTCCTCCCCGTTCTCCGGTGGGGCGCTGCTCGGCGACCGGGTGCGGATGCAGGACCACGCCCTCGACCGCGAGGTCTACATCCGGTCGATGGCCTCCCGGGGCCACCTCGGCGGCCTCGCCTGGGCGACCCCGCAGGCGCTGCGGGTGCTCGACGCGGCCGGTTGCGATGTGATCCTGATCGAGACGGTGGGAGTCGGCCAGAGCGAGGTCGAGATCGCCGGGCTCGCCGACACCACGATGGTGCTGCTCGCACCCGGGATGGGCGACGGTATCCAGGCCGCGAAGGCCGGCATCCTCGAGGTCGGCGACATCTACGTCATCAACAAGGCCGACCGCGACGGCGCGGACCAGGTACGCCGCGACCTGCGCGGGATGATCGCGCTGGGCGAGCGCCCCGAAGGTGCGTGGAAGCCGCCGATCATCAAGACGGTCGCGCAGACCGGCGAGGGGGTCGACGAGGTCGTGGCCGCGCTCGACGAGCACCGCGAGCACCTCGAGTCGTCGGGCGAGATGGAGCGCCGTCGTACCCGCCGGGCTCGGGACGAGATCGAGGCGATCGCGGTGACGGCGCTGCGCGCCAAGTGGGGCGACGTCCACGGCCGCTCCGAGCTCGACGACCTCGCGTCCGCGGTGGTGGCGGGGGAGCGCGACCCGTACTCGGCGGCCGACGAGCTGATCGAGTCCGTCACCGATGCCTGACCAGAAGGTCTTCGTCGTCACCGGAGCCGGGCCCGGCTCGCTCGGCGAGGCGACCGCCGCCGCCCTGCGCGAGCACGGCCGGGTGATCACCACTCGCCGGTCGGGCACGCCGACCGGCGACTTCCACCCGCTCGACCTCGCCGACGCCGACTCGGTCGCGGGCGTTCGTGGCCTGGCTGGGTACGACGACCGAGCGGCTCGACGTCCTGGTCAACAACGCCGGCATCCACCTCGACCTGCGCGGCAAGTGGCGCGAGCCGCAGCTCCTCGACGGCCACGAGATCCACTGGCGCACCAACTACCTCGGCACCGCCCACCTGACCCGGCTGCTGCTCCCGGACCTGCTGTCCACGGCCGCCAGCGTCGGCGAGGCCCGCGTGGTCAACGTGGTCTCGAAGCTGCACACGCGCGGCCGCAACGACTGGCTCGAGACCGGCGTGACGCCGTACGACTCGTGGGACGCCTACGGCACCTCCAAGCTGGCGCTGGTGCACGAGGCCGCCGAGATCGAGCGGCGCTACGCCTTCTACGGCCTGCACGGCTACTCGCTGCACCCGGGCTCGGTGTACACGAAGGTCGCCGATCGGGGCTTGGAGACCGCACCGGTGCTGGCTCGGCTGCGCAAGCTGGCCGCTCCGCTGGAGCGCAGGGCCCTCGCGTCCCCCCAGATGGGCGCGCGTACCACCGTGTTCTGCGCGACCGCGACCGAGGCGGTAGCCGGTGCCTATCACCGGCGTTCGGCGGTCGCGGAAGCGTCTCCCCAGGCCGCAGACACCGACGCCGCAGCAGCGCTCTGGGAGCGCACCAACGCCTGGGTGGAAGGCGCGCCTCCGTCGTAACGAACGCGCCAACTGATACCAATGTGGAGATCCCTGCTCTCGGCCAGGACGGAGAACCCTGCCCAATGAACGCCAAGAAGATCATCCTCGTGGTGGTCGTCGTGTTCCTCGGCTTTTGGATGCTCACGGAGCCCAGTGGGATGGCGGACGCCGCCGAGGGCGGCTGGGGTGTGGCCGAGGAGTTCTTCAGGGGGGTCATCGACTTCTTCGATGCCCTTGGTAACTGATGGGTGAGCCATGGGCATCGTCTCGTCGCTGAGCGACCCGAACATCGCCAAGCACCTGTTGCGCGAAGAGGGTGAGGTCATCGTCGACGAGGTGCGCCACCACTGGGTGGCCTATCTCAAGCCCGGGTTCGAGGCCGTGGTCGCGCTGGCGCTGCTGGTCGGCTCACCGTTCGTGAGCTTCAACCTCGCCTGGCTGATGCTGATCGTCGCGTTCCTGCTGATCCTGCACGCGATCTGGGGCGGGCTGCGTGAGCACCGCGACCGGTTCGTGGTGACCAACATGCGGGTGTTCCGGATCAACGGCGTGCTGACCTCCAACCTGGCCACGATGCCGCTGCACCGGATCCTCGACATCGCCGTGAAGAAGCCCCTCATCGGACGGGTCCTGGGGTACGGCCACTTCGTCTTCGAGTCCGCTGCGCAGGAGCAGGGCCTGCGCGACATCCGGTACGTCGGCCGCCCCGACGAGCGTGACAAGGCGATCCAGCGGGTCGTCCAGCGCTCGGGCCTCCGCGGCCCACGCATGGTGAACTAGAAAGAACCCCGATGACCCTCCCGTTCGATCCCATCGACGAGGCCGCCCGGCAGTGGGGCGACCGCTGGGACGGCGTACCCCCGATGCATGCGGTCACCTCGCTGATGCGCGTCCAGCAGTTGGTGATCGGGCGGCTCGACGCGCTGCTCAAGCCGCACGGACTCACCTTCGCCCGCTACGAGGCGCTGGTGCTGCTGGTGTTCTCGTCCCGGGGCTCGCTGCCGCTCGGCAAGATGGGTGAGCGGCTCCAGGTGCATCCGACCTCGGTCACCTCGATCGTGCGGCGGCTCGAGGCCGCGGGGCTGATCAACCGCCAGCCGCACCCAGACGACGGTCGGGCGGTGCTCGCCGAGATCACTCCGAAGGGCCGGGCGCTCGTCGAGCGGGCCACGAAGGACCTGGTGGCCGCCGACTTCGGCCTTGAGGCGCTCGACGAACCGGCGCTGCGCGAGCTCTCCGAGATCCTGCGCCCGATCCGCGCGGCGGCCGGCGACTTCTGACGAGGGGCGCGACCGAGCTCGCGAGGTCGCGACCCGCGTGTCGAGACCCCCGTGACCTTCAATGCGAACCGCGACCTAGGTCGGTGCGCCGTTCTAGCCTGACCACGTGACCGACGCCGACGCCGTTCGCCGGGTCGCGCTGGCGCTGCCCCGCAGCTACGAGGTCCAGGTCCGCGGCCGCTGGAAGTTCCGGGTCAAGCAGATCGTCTACTGCGCGTTCTCGCGGGACGAGAAGGACCTGGGCTTCGGCTACCCGTTGGCCGAGCGCGACGGCCTGATCGCATCCGATCCCGAGACGTTCTTCCTGCCGCCGACCTCGGACCTGCGCTATCAGTGGGTGTGCGCCCACCTGGACCGGCTCGACGACGATGAGATGCGCGAGTTCGTCATCGACGCGTGGCGGATGTGCACGCCGAAGATGCTGCACGAGCTGCCCGAGCTGCCCGCCCCCGCAGCGGAGGTCTGGAACCTCGTGGATCAGCAGGAGTGGGGCGAGCTCCGGCCGCTGCTGCACCCGTACATCCAGTACGACGACGGCAAGACCGCCGTCCGCGGCCGCAGCCGGCTGCTCGCGCACCTGAAGGACGTGCCCACGCCGCGCCCACCGGACGAGGTAGAGGTGCGGGACGGGCAGCTGTACCGCTGGCTCGGTTGAATCGATACCTCCGGACGGGTTTGGTGAATTTAGTAGGACGTCCTAGTATCTCCGTATGAGCACCGACCTCCCCGGTGAAACTGCCCGCTCCCGATGGGAACAGCGTTACGCCGACTCGCCGGCTCCGAGACGCCGACTTCACCACCCTCAGCGGTTCCGAAGTCGAGCCGGCCTACGGCACCGACGACTCCGAGTGGCCGGGCGAGTTCCCGTTCACCCGTGGTCTGCACGCGAGCGGCAACCGCGGCCGCACCTGGACGATCCGCCAGTTCGCCGGCTTCGGCAGCGCCCAGCACACCAACGAGCGGTTCAAGATGATCCTCGGCCGCGGTGGCGGCGGACTCAGCGTCGCGTTCGACATGCCGACCCTGATGGGTCGCGACTCCGACGACCCGCGCTCGCTCGGCGAGGTCGGGCACTGCGGCGTGGCCATCGACTCGGCCGCCGACATGGAGATCCTCTTCGGCGACATCGACCTGGCCGACGTCACCACGTCGATGACGATCAGCGGCCCGGCCGTGCCGATCTTCTGCATGATGATCGTCGCCGCCGAGCGCGCCGGGGTCGACACCGGCAAGCTCAACGGCACCCTGCAGACCGACATCTTCAAGGAGTACATCGCCCAGAAGGAGTGGATCTTCGGGCCGAAGCCCCACCTGCGGCTGATCGGCGACCTGATGGAGTACTGCGCCGCCGAGATCCCGGCGTACAAGCCGCTTTCGGTGTCCGGCTACCACATCCGAGAGGCCGGCTCGACGGCTGCGCAGGAGCTGGCGTTCACGCTCGCCGACGGGTTCGGGTACGTCGAGCTCGGGCTCTCCCGCGGCCTCGACGTCGACGTGTTCGGCCCGGGCCTGTCCTTCTTCTTCGACGCGCACCTCGACTTCTTCGAGGAGATCGCGAAGTTCCGCGCGGCCCGCCGGATCTGGGCGCGCTGGATGCGCGACGTCTTCGGGGCGAAGTCCGCTAAGGCCCAGATGCTGCGGTTCCACACCCAGACCGCCGGGGTGTCGCTGACCGCCCAGCAGCCCTACAACAACGTCGTCCGCACCGCCCTGGAGGCCCTGTCCGGGGTGCTCGGCGGCACCAACTCGCTGCACACCAACGCGCTCGACGAGACCCTGGCGCTGCCATCGGAGATGGCTGCGGAGATCGCGCTGCGCACCCAGCAGGTGATCATGGAGGAGACCGGCGTCGTCAACGTCGCCGACCCGCTCGGTGGCTCCTACTACGTCGAGGCGCTCACCGACCAGATCGAGGCCGAGGCCAACGCGATCTTCGACCGGATCCTGGCGATGGGCGGCTCGACCCTGACCCACGACAACGTCGACGGCCTGGCTGAGGCGACGCGCAAGCGCGAGTGGCCGGTCACCGAGGGCCTGCTGCGCGGGATCGAGGACGGCTGGTTCATGACCGAGATCGCCGAGGCGGCTTTCCAGTACCAGGTCGCGCTCGAGAAGGGCGACAAGAAGATCGTCGGCGTCAACTGCCACACCGACTCGGTCACCCACGACCTCGAGATCCTGCGGGTCTCCCACGAGGTCGAGACCGAGCAGGTGCGGGTGCTCGCCGACCGTCGGGCGGGTCGTGACGAGGAGGCGGTGGCCAAGAAGCTCCAGCACCTCGTCGAGGTCGGCCGCACCGACGCCAACATGATCGAGCCGATGCTGGACGCCGTACGCGCCGAGGCCACCCTGGGCGAGATCTGCAACGTGCTGCGCAAGGAGTGGGGCGAGTACCGCGAGCCCGCCCGGTTCTGAGAATCAGTCCTCAGACAGCGGCGGCAGGGCAGCCATCTCCAGGATCAGGTCTGGCAGGTTCTCGGTCGCGCCCTGAGCCCAGGCCGCCGCCCAATCCTCTGGGCTGACAAGGGGCCGGATTTCGGACAGGACACGCTCGTCCTCTTCCACTCCGGCCGGGCTGTCAGGCAGAGCCTCGATCACGCGAGCCCGCTCGTACGAACCGTAGACACGAGCACAGAGGAGGGGGTGCGCCTGGCCGATGGTCGCGCCGAACGTGGCTGCGAAGATGAGGATCGTGCGCGGATCCGCTTGGGCACACGCTGCTGCAGCCGTCTGTGCGAGGCGCCTCTGACCCGCCTGTCTGTTGCCGAGCTGGAGGTCGAGATCTGCGAGGTTGTTGGCAACGGTCACCGGGTCCGCATTCAGGGCTGCTTGTTGTTCCAGATGGGGTCGAGCCTCATCGAAGCGACCGTTCCGGTGAAGGTAGTAGTACTGCGCCATGTGCCGGTTTCGCCTTGCGCGGACCGACTGGGGATCGAGCTCTTGCAATTCGGCAATCGCCAGTCCGGCCGCGTCGATGTCGTCGAGCTCCGTGTGCGCCCAGGCGGTAGTGCAGAGCAAGTCCGCGAGCTGGTCAGTCGGATCGGCCCATTCAGGGAGCGGGCGCGTGTGGTCAACGAGCCCGGCGCGTGGTTCGGCCTCTGCGACCACCCCGAGTGCCAGCTCGGGCCGCCCCGAGTCACCGAGTTCCTCAGCCAAAGCAACCTGAACAGCAAAGGTTCCTGCAGGATCGTCGCCAGTGTCAGCTTGAGCGAGAGCACTACGACACCAAGAGATCGCGACATGGACCTTGCCGGCCGAAGATGCCTGGCGACTGAGCAGTGCGATTGCGTGAAGCGGCGGCACTCCGCTCTCATACCACTCGGGGTCCCGGATCCCTTGCGCGCCTCTTTCAACAACAGCAGCGTAGTTGTCGAGGTTGTCGAGGAAGTACGCCGACATGAGGACGGCGTCCTGGTAGAGCTGTTTCGCTCGGTCGTAGAAGTGTTGAGCATGGCGGACCAGGGCTGCCTCGAGTGTCCCCTGCCGCGCCAACTGGTCATGCGCGAAGCGCTTGACCGTCTCGAGGAGGATGAACCGCGGTTCGCCGTCGTCGGTCTCCTGGACCCGGATCAGGCTGGCGTCGAGGAGTTCGAACAGGACATCGACGTGGTCGTGATCCTCAAGCGTGCCGGGCGGAAGCACCGCCTCCACCGCCTCGAGGTCAGCACCGCCTTCGAAGGCGCCGAGGTGATCCAGCACGGTGCGCTGGGGCGCGTCCAGGAGCCGGTAGCTCCACTCGATCGCCCCTCGGACCGTCCGTTGACGGTCAGCTCGGCTCCGGTCGCTCGTGGCCAGGTCGAGGGCCTGATCGATTCGGGTCAAGAGCGCCCTGGGGGAGAGCAGGCGGACACGCGCGGCCACGAGCTCAAGGGCCAACGGCAACCCATCGAGCGCCGAGCACAATTGTGCGATGTCCACCGCGTTCTCGGGGGTCAGCTCGAACGTGCGCTTTGCCCGCTTGGCGTGATCGACGAACATCTGCACCGCACCCGAGGAGGCGATCTCGTCGAAGTTCGACTGGGTGTCGTGAGGGAGGAGCAGAGGCGCTAAGGCGTGGTCATACTCGCCCTCGACGTGGAGCGGGCGGCGACAGGTGGCCACGATGCTCACGTGCGGGGCCACGGCCAGCAGGTCGCGACATACCTTGTCCGCGTCCTCGATCTGTTCGAGGTTGTCCAGGACCAGCAGGACGCTGCGCTGGGCGACGTAGGCGAAGAAGCCGGGCGGGACCTGACCGTCGGCGGGGACGGTCGAGGACTCGGGCTATGCCCGCCCAGATCTCCTCACCGGTGGTGGCCGAGTCGAGCGGGACGAAGAACACGCCGTCCGCGTACTCGTCGGCCAACTGGGTGGCCAGGCTGATGGCGAGCCGGGTTTCGCCCGTGCCGCCGAGTCCGGTGAGGGTCACCAGCCGTACCTGTTTGTCGACGAGCAGCGCGCGCAGCTCCGCGAGTTCGCTGTCGCGGCCAACGGTGGGCGTGAGTAGAGGCGGCAGGCTCCCAGCCCCTCCCTGCGTCTTGAGCGGGAGAAATTTGTGCGCGAGCCCGGGCGCGATGAGCTGGTAAAGGCGGATCCGATGGGGGATGTCCTTCAGCGCATGCTCGCCGAGGTCGAGTAGTGCCTCGTCCGCGGCGAGGGTGCCGTCGACCAGCGTGGCGGTGGCCTCCGAGACCAGGACCTGTCCGCCATGGGCAGCCGCGGCTACTCGGGCGGCCTTGTGCACATCCAGTCCGACGTAGCCCTCTTCCCCGCGCATCGGGGAACCCGTGTGAATCCCGATCCTCACTCCGACCCGGATGGCCTGCGGCCAACTTTCTGCTGCGATCAGGCGCTGGGCATCGGCGGCCGCGGCGACCCCCGCACCAGCGGTCGCGAAGACCACCATGAAGCTGTCGCCTTCAGTGCCGAGCTCATGCCCCTCGTGCGCGCCCCACGCCTGTCGACACAGCTCACGTTGGCGCTGCAGCACCGCCCCCCACGCCTCGCCGAGCTCGCGAACGAGCGCAGTTGAACCTTGGATGTCCGAGAAGAGCAGGGTGACCGTCCCGGATGGGAGTTCGGGCATACCGTGATTCAACTAGAGCATGGAGTCGCGCGCGGCAAAACGACTACGTAGTCCGCCGGCGTGCTTCACTCCCAACGTTGGGCTGGCCTGGATCACCCCGTCGAGGGTGCTGATCACGTTGACGTGCAGCTCACCCCTCGGATGGCCTCGGGCGGAGCGTCATGTGGGTGACGTGCGGCGTGTGCCGCACGCGGGCGACCTCGAGGTCGATCGCCGGGACGCCGGCGAACACCCGCGAGCCGGCGTCACCGGCAGTGAACGGCACCACGTGCAGCCGTAGCTCGTCGACCTCGCCCAGCGCGAGGTACTGGTTCAGGGTCTCGGCGCCGCCGGCGATCGAGACGTCTCGATCGCCCGCCGCCTCGCGCGCCTGCGCCATCGCGGACTCGGCGCCGTCGGTGACGAAGTGGAACGTCGTGCCACCGTCCATCGGCACCGGCTCGCGCTCGTGGTGGGTGAGCACGAAGACCGGCGCGTGGTACGGCGGGTCGTCGCCCCAGTACCCGCGCCAATCGGGGTCCCAGGCGCCGCGGCCGGGCGTGAACATGTTGCGGCCCATGATGTAGGCGCCGGCCTGGACGATCGCCTCCCGCTCGGGCTTGTGGTCCTCCACGTGCTGGAACATCCAGGCGTGGACGCGCTCCTCGTCGAAGTCGCCGAACGGCTTCTCCAGCCGCTGGTTCGGGCCGGCTGCGTAGCCGTCGAGGGTGACGCTGATGTCTGCGGTGACGATGCCCATGCCGCCATCGTGACCCGCGGTCGTCCAGGAGGCCACCGGCTTTCGGTCCCTGGCCGGATCGTTGGGGCAGAGGTCCGTGCGGCTAGGCCGAGAGTCGGTCGACCACGGCGCGGATCGCGGGGGAGTCGGCCATGCTCCGCCGGTGCAGCGCCACGATCTCCCTGGTCGGCACCGGGGCGCGGGCCGCGACGGCGACCAGGTCGGGGCCGAGCGGCTGGCGACCGAGCCGCGGCACCAGTGCGATGCCGAGCCGGGCCCGCACCATCGCGAGGTGGGAGTCGAACTCCATCGACTGGTGCGCGATCCGGGGGAGCCGGCCGGTGCCGTCGTACATCCGGGTCAGCCACTGGCGGCAGATGGTGCCCTCCGGGGTGGCGATCCAGCCCTCGTCGACGAGGTCGCGCGGGGTGACGCTGTTGCGGGTGGCCAGCCGGTGGTTGCGGTGCACGATCACGTCGGCGACGTCGGAGGCGACCTGGGTGCGGACGAGGTGGTCCGGGATCGCGATCGGTACGTCGCCCCAGCCGTGCACCAGCCCGATCTCGCACTGCCCCGAGGCGACCAGGTCGATGGTGTCCCACGGCTCGCGCTCCGACGAGCGCGAGGCTGAGGTCGGGGTGCTCGGCGAGCAGGTCGGCCATCGCCGGCGCGACCATCCCGCGCATCGCGGTGGAGAACGCGACCACCCGGAGGTGGCCGGCGATCGCGCCGGCCTGCTGGTGCAGGCCCGACCTCGATCTGCTCGAGGTCGGTGAGCAGCCGGCCGCCGGCGTCGACCAGGTGCCGGCCGTGCCGGGTCAGCATCACGCCGCGGCCGACCCGCTCGAGCAGTGGCACCCCGGCCTGGCGCTCGAGGCGCTTCACCTGCTGGGAGACCGCGCTCGGGGTGAAGCCGAGCGCGTCGGCCGCGCCGACCACCGAGCCGTGGTCGGAGACGGCCCGCAACGAGGTCAGGGCGGCCAGATCGATCATGAAGCAATGCTACATCGTAAGGGGCAGGACAATTCGCTGGTGCTTGATGGTTCTGCGACCGGAGGATGGGGACCATGTCGTTGCGGGACTCGCTGCTGGCCGCCCTGGTCGCCACCATCTGGGGCTTCAACTTCGTGGTGATCGACTGGGGCATGGACGGCGTGCCGCCGCTGGTGTTCGTGGCGATCCGGTTCGCGGCCGTCGTGGTGCCGGCGGTCTTCCTGGTCGCTCGTCCGGCGGCTCCGTGGCGCACGGTCGTGGCGGTCGGGCTGTTCATGTCGCTGGGTCAGTTCGGCTTCCTGTACGCCGCGATGGACGCCGGGCTCAACCCGGGCGTGGCCGCGCTGGTGCTGCAGGCGCAGGTGATCTTCACGATCGTGATCGCCGCCGGCGTCCTCCGCGAGCGACCCAACCTGGCCCAGGTGATCGGCGTCGCGGTCGGCTCGGCCGGCCTGCTGGTGGTCGGCCTGGGTCGTGGCGGCGACGTGACCGCGCTGGCCCTCGGGCTCTGCCTGCTGGGCGCGCTCTCCTGGGGCATCGGCAACGTGGTCTCGCGGGCTGCCGGTGTGAAGGCCGGGCTGTCGCTCGTGGTGTGGTCCGCGCTCGTCGTACCGGTGCCGGCGCTGCTGCTCTCGCTGACGGTCGACGGTCCGGTCGCGGTGGCGGACGGGTTCGCGGCCTTCGGCTGGGAGGCGGCGCTCTCGACGCTGTACACGGCGGGACTCGCCTCGCTCGTCGGCTACTCGATCTTCAACGCGCTGCTCGCCCGCAACGAGTCGGCGTACGTCGTCCCGTGGGTGCTGCTCGCGCCGGTCGTCGCGATGCTGTCGGCGTGGCTGCTGCTCGATCAGGTGCCGAACCGTGGCGAGAGTCTCGGCGGCGGGTTGCTGGTCCTTGGCGTGCTGGTGGCAATGCGCGGCGGGGTGCGGCGGGCCAGCGGTGACCTGATGCCTGTTTCGTCGGCGAAACGGTAACCAGCTCACCGCTGGGTGGCCCCGCTAGTCCTCGGTCCAGTAGTTGTCGTGCTCGCGCATGAACTCGGCGTACTCCTCCTTCGACCACTTCTCGCCCGAGGCGAGCCGCACCAGCCCCTCGAAGTAGGCCTCGCGCGGACCGCCCGGCGCGAAGTGCAGCAGCATCGACGCCTCGGCGCCGGACTCGTTCCGGAAGCCGTGCAGCCCGCCGGCCGGCACGTGCAGGAAGTCGCCGGCGCCGGCACCTCGCCACCCTCTGCCGTCGTAGATCGAGACCTCGCCGGACAGGATGTAGAACGACTCGGTCATCGTCTTGTGGAAGTGCTCGCCGGGGCCGCTGACCGCTGGTGAGAACTCCCAGCGGTACAGCCCGAACAGCCCGCCGGTGGAGGCGCCGGTGGCGAGCAGCCGCACCCGGTTGCCGTTCGGGTAGGCGATCTCCGGTTCGGCCTCGTTGCCTCTGACCCAGGCGCTGACCTCGCCCTCGTCGCCGTCGTAGATCGGTGGTGGGTAGGACATGCCTACCGCAGCCGCAGGTCCAGCCACACCGACCGATGGTCGGAGGACGGGAACGGGAACTCGCCGGTCAGCCGGGACAGCGGGTCGCTCGGCACCGGCCAGAAGACGCCCGCGCCCAGGACCTTGAGCCGCCGCGACGGCAGCACGTAGTCGGCCCGCAGGTTGCCGGGGCTGGTGTCGGCGAAGTCGGCGGTGTCGTAGCGCGGGTCCGACTCGTGCGTGAGGTTGGCGCCACCCTGACGCGCCGCCGCCTCGGGACCGCCGAGCGACTCCGGCAGCGGGTCCTCGATCCGCGGATTGTCGATCAGCTGCTGGATGGCGCCGGGCACCGAGTCGCCGTCGAGCGGGTCGCTGTTCTGGTCGCCGGCGATCACGAACGAGGCGCCGCGGTGCAGACCGCCGTGGCGGCCGCGGTCGTCGTACATGTAGTCGTCCCCGGACACGTAGTCGGACCAGAACCGGATCTCGTCGAAGTTGCGGGTGCCGTTGCGGTCCTCGGGGCCGTCGAACACCGGCGGGGTCGGATGCGAGACCAGGAAGTGGATGGTCCTGCGCCCGATCCGGATCGGCAGGTCCCAGTGCGACTTGCTGGACAGGCGTACGTCGGCGAGCTCGGCGGGTGAGTACCAGTCGGCCGGCGCCGCCGTGGCCGGGTCGTCGGGCAGCATCGCGCCGGGCATGTCGGCCCAGCGGAACTCTTGGAAGGTCCGCGCGTGCCGCCGGTCGATCGGGTACTTGCTCAGCACCGCCATCCCGAACTGTCCTTCGAAGGCGCCGAACCCGAACGCGTCGTTGCCGCCGCCGATCGAGCCGTTGTTGTCCAGGTCGTGACCGCTCGGGATGCCGGTGTTGGACGGCGCGATGAACGCGTAGCGGTAGTGGATCGGCTTGGCGCCGTTGTGTCCGACCTCGAGGTAGTTGTCGCGGAACAGGTCGACCGCCTCGCCGCCCGCCACGTAGTCGAACTCGTTGAGCAGCAGTACGTCGGGCCGGGTCCGCTGGATGATCTCGGCCGCCGCGGCGGCCTGCGGGTCGTCGGGCGTCGACAGGTCCGCGACCAGCTCACCCGCGACGGTGCGGTTGAGCGAGGCGTTGAACGTCTGGAACCGCACGGACCGATCGCCGTGGTGGTGGCCGTCTCGATCAGCTTCGGGGGCCGCTGCGTGGGCCGGCAGGGCCGTGAGGAACAGGGGAAGAGTGGCGAGCACGGCACCCAGCCGCGCGCCCGAGAGAGTTCGCATGACCCCACGCTGCCACCACGAGCACCGCCCGATGTCAACGCCCGGAGCGTTCATTTCCCGCGACCGACGGGCCTCTGTTCGCCGCCCGAGCGACTGCCCACGCGTCGCCCACCGGCCCGAGGTGACCGAGCTTGTCCGGGTTGCTCACCGAGCGGATCGTCTGGATCCGCCCCTCGATCACCTCGAGCGCCAGGGCGAAGACCACCTGGCCGTTCTGGTCCCGGATGATCGCGCCGGGCTGGCGGTTCAGCTCGTGCGGCTCGATCGTCGCGCCGATCTGCGGCAGCAGGACCATCGTCTCCGCGAGCAGCCGGGCGACCTTGACCGCGCCGACCACGGTCCGGGCCAGCTGCGGCGCCTTCCCGCCACCGTCGCCGGTGATCTGTACGTCGGCAGCCAGCAGCTCCTGCAGCCCCTCGACGTCGCCCTCCTGGATCGCTTCGAAGAACCGCGCGGCCAGCTCCTCGCGGGCGCGACGGTCGGCCTCGAACCGTGGGCGGCCCTCCGCCATGTGCCGCCGTGCCCGTACGACGAGCTGGCGGCAGGCTGCCTCCGAACGCCCCACGGCGGACGCGATCTCGGCGAAGTCGAACGCGAACACCTCGCGCAGCACGAACACCGCGCGCTCCAGGGGGCTGAGCCGCTCCAGCAGCAGCAGCGCCGCCATCGACACCGAGTCCGCCAGCTCCGCCGATCTCTCGGGGTCCTCGTAGGGATCCGTGAGCAGCGGCTCGGGGAACCACTCGCCGACGTACTGCTCACGCTTGACCCTGGCCGAGCGCAGCACGTCGATCGAGATCCGGGTGACCACCGCCGACAGGAACGCCTTGCGTCGACGCGGGCTCGGTGCGCGACAGCGAGAAGCGCAGCCAGGCCTCCTGGACGGCGTCCTCCGCCTCGGTCACGCTGCCCAGGATCCGGTAGGCGATCGAGAACAGCAGCGGACGCAGCGCCTCGAACTCCTCGGCACGGGTCACCCGAGAGCCTCCTTGAAGCCCTGCCGCCACGACGGGTAGCGCAGCTCCCAGCCGAGCTCGCGCTTGGCCTTGGCGTTGGAGAACCCGCGCCCCTCGGTCACCATGGCGACCGCCATCTCGCCGGCCAGCAGCCGGGCTAGCCATGTCGGGACCCGCCGAGGCGGCCTGGCTCCCACGACCTCGGCGAGGTAGGGCAGCCACTCGCTGACCGGTGCCGGCTCGTCGTCGACGATGTTGAAGATCCCCTTGGCCTGCTGCTCCACTGCCAGCACGGTGGCGGCGGCGGCGTCGTCGAGGTGCACCCAGGAGAAGTGGCCGGTGCCGGCGCCGACGAGCGGGAACTGCCGCTTGCGCACCATCTCGACCTGGTCGTCGGTGGCACCGGGTCCGTAGAACCCCCCGTAGCGCAGCACCGCGCCGCCGGCCGCGACGACCGACTGCTCCATCTGGCCGATCGCCCGGCCCCCGGGATTCAGCCACAGCGGGTCCTCCTCGGTCTTGACCCAGCTGCCCTCGTGCGCGCCGTTCATGCTGGCGTGGCTCTGCGCGATGAAGTGCGCAGCTCCGGTTGCCTCGGCGGCGGCGAGCAGGTGGTCGTTCCCCTTGCTGCGCAGCTGGTTGGTCTTGGCGAAGAACCCGTCCGGCTTCCTCAGGTTGGGCTTGCCCGCGTGAGCCGCAGACAGTGCGGTCATCTGGTTCACGACCACGTCCGGCTTGGCCGCGGCCACCGCCTCACCGACCGCTGCGGCGTCCATCCCGTCCATCACCACGCCCTCGGCGCCCAGTCCCTCCAGCAGGCCGAGCTTGGCTCGGCTCGTCGTCGTCGCCGTCACCTGGTGGCCGCGGGCCACCAGCTGCGGCAGCAGTCGCCGACCCAGCACCCCGCTGCCACCCGCTACGAACACCCTCATCTCCGTCACCCTTCTCGTCGTGTCACTGTCTCTCACATCGAGACGAGACACCGGGGCGACCTGTGACATCCGGCGTCCCTACGATTGCGCCCATGAGTCCAGCAGCCCGTTCTCCCGCCCCGGTGCCATCGACCTGTCGGGCCTGAAGCGGCCGGCGCAGGCGCCACCGGCGCCGGGCGGTGCCCCGGGCGGTGGCGGCGGCCGGACGTCGTACTCCGTGGACGTGACGGAGCAGAACTTCCAGGAGACCGTCGAGGCCTCGATGACCGCGCCGGTGGTGCTGGTCTTCCACTCCTCCTCGCAGTCGCCGGAGAGCGGGCAGTACGCCGACGAGGTGGCCGCGGCCGCCGACGGCTACGAGGGCCGGTTCCTGGTCGGCGTCGTCGACGTCGACGCGGCGCCCGGGATCGCGCAGGCGCTGCAGATCACCCAGGTGCCCCTGCTCCTGGTGCTGCTCGACGGCCGCCCGGTCACCCAGCCGCTGCCCGGCGCGATGACGCCCGACGAGATCAACACGCTCTTCAACCAGCTCGGCCAGCAGCTCACCACGCAGGGGGTGACCGGCCGGCACCAGCCGCGCGGCGCGGCCGCACCGGCGGTGGGCGAGGAGGATGCCGGTGACGCCGAGCCCCAGGGCGACCCGCGGTACGCCGCCGCCCAGGCCGCGCTCGAGGCCGACGACATCGACGGAGCCGTGGCGGAGTACCAGAAGCTCGTCGACGGAAACCCCGCCGACGCCGAGGCCGCCGCCGGGCTGGCGATGGCCAGGGTGCTGCAGCGCACCCAGGGCGTGGACCTGAACGCCGCCCGCGAGGCGGCCGCGGCCAACCCCGACGACGTCGACGCCCAGACCCTGGTCGCCGACCTCGACCTGCTCGGCGGCCACGTGGACGATGCCTTCAACCGGCTGGTCGACCTGGTCCGTCGTACCTCCGAGGGCGACCGCGACCAGGTGCGGGAGCACCTGCTCGGGCTGTTCGCCGCGGTCGGCAACGACGATCCGCGGGTGCTGGCCGGTCGTCAGAAGCTGGCCTCGGCGCTCTTCTGATGTCGACGGCGGTGAGCGGGGCTGGCCACCTGTTCCACGGCTTCGGCATGTGGCGCCGCCGGCCCGGCCTGATGCTGCTCGGCATGCTGCCGGCGCTGATCGTGTTCCTGGCGCTGCTCGCGGCGTTCATCGTGCTGCTCTGGAAGGTCGACAGCCTGGTCGACTGGGTCACCCCGTTCGCCGACGACTGGAGTACGACGCCCCGGACCGTGCTGCGGGTCGGGCTGATGCTGGCGGTGCTGGCGGCGGCGGTGTTCCTCGCCGCGGTGACGTTCGTCGGGCTGACGCTGGCGGTCGGCGACCCGTTCTACGAGCGGATCTGGCGCGCGACCGAGGAGATGCTGGGCGGGCCGGTGCCCGACCAGGGCCCCGGGTTCTGGCGATCGGCGGGCGACTCGGTCGTGTTCGCGTTGATCAGCGTGCTGTGCGGCGTCGGCGTGCTGGTGATCGGGTTCCTGCCCCTGATCGGACCGCTGGTCGGCGCCGTGCTCGGCCTGCTGGTCTCGGGCCGCTTGCTCTCCAACGAGCTGCTGACCCGGCCACTCGAGGAGCGCGGGATGGACCGGGACGCACGGCGCGCGTTCCTGCGCCAGCACCGCAGCGGGATGCTCGGGTTCGGCGTCGCCACGCAGGCGTTCTTCCTGATCCCGCTCGGGGCGATCGTGGTGATGCCCGCCGCTGTCGTCGGCGCGACGACCCTGGCGAGGGAGATACTCGACCCGGTGGGCTAGCGGCCGCTCTCGGTGTACGCCGGCGGGCCCTCGTCCTTGGCGGCGGCCAGGGCGGCTTCGACCCGACGCGCGGTGAAGTCGGCGCAGCGCTCGAGCGCCTGGTCCGCCGTACAGAACTCGGCCGCCCGGATCTCCCGGGTCTGCCGCACGATCGTGTCGGTGATCGCGGCGTCGTGGACGCCCCCGTCGAAGACCAGGCAGAGCGCGTCGTCCCAGCCGCCCCACGGCGGCAGCCAATCGGTGAGCAGCAGCCGGCCTCCGGGGATGGTCAGCCCGAGTTCCTCGGAAACCTCACGCGAGACCGCGAGCTGCGGCGACTCGCCGACCTCGACCACCCCGCCGGGGAGATCCCAGTCCTGCTTGTAGGTGAGGTTGCAGAGCAGCACCCGGTCGTCGTGGTCGCGGATCAGCATCTGGCTGATAGCCCGCTTCCGCGGCAGGAACGAGTTGAGCAGCGCCCGGAACCCGCCCGGCTCCTGCACGGGAGTGTCGGTGCGCAGTCGCGCGAACACCACCAGGTCGGTGTCGACGCCGCGCATGATGCCCTCGCGGCGCATCCCGGCCCAGGTGGCGACCCGCAGAGACGCCGCGTCGTCCGCCGCGACGTGCGCCTCGACCCGGGCGTGGTCGGCGAGCGCCTCATCGACCAGTGCGCTCACTACACCCACGGCGGCGGTCCAGTCGCGGCTGCTGATCAGGTCCGCAGTCCAGGCGACCCGCGCCACACCATCGGCGACGGTCTGCACCTCGGGCGGTCGGTCACTCACGGGGACCAGCCTAGGATGCGATCGTGGACGAGACGACGATCCCGCACTGGGTGGACGGCGCCCGGTTCGCGGGTGGCAGTCACCGCACCGGCGAGGTGACCAACCCGGCAACCGGTCAGGTGACCGGCCGGGTGGTGATGGCCTCCGAGGCGGATGCGGCGCACGTGATCGCGGCCGCGAGCGCGGCGGCGGAGGGGTGGGCGGCGACGTCGGTGACGCGGCGTACCCAGGTGCTTTTCGCGTTCCGCGAGCTGTTGGCCGCCCGCAAGAGTGAGCTGGCCGAGCTGATCACCGCCGAGCACGGCAAGGTGCACTCCGACGCGCTGGGCGAGATTGCGCGCGGCCTGGAGGTCGTGGAGTTCGCGTGCGGGGTCGGGCATCTGCTGAAGGGCGGGCACTCGCCGGGGTTCTCGACCGGCGTCGACGTGCACTCGCGGCGCGAGCCGCTCGGCGTGGTGGGCATCATCTCGCCGTTCAACTTCCCGGCGATGGTGCCGATGTGGTTCTTCCCGATCGCGATCGCGGCCGGCAACACCGTGGTGCTGAAGCCGAGCGAGAAGGATCCGTCCGCGTCGGTCTGGGTAGGCGAGCTGTGGCGCGAGGCCGGGCTCCCGGACGGTGTCTTCAACGTGCTGCAGGGCGACAAGACCGCGGTCGACGCGCTGCTGACCAGCCCTGAGGTGAAGTCGATCAGCTTCGTCGGGTCGACGCCGATCGCGCGGTACGTCTACGAGACCGCCGCCAGCAACGGCAAGCGGGTGCAGGCGCTCGGCGGCGCCAAGAACCACATGGTGGTGCTGCCCGACGCCGACCTCGACCTGGCCGCCGACAGCGCGGTCAACGCCGGCTACGGCAGCGCGGGGGAGCGGTGCATGGCGATCAGCGTGATCGTCGCGGTCGAGCCGGTCGCCGACGACCTGGTCGCGCGGATCGCCGAGCGCACCCGCGGCATCCGCGTGGGCGACGGCGCTGCTTCGGAGGAACCGGACATGGGTCCGCTGGTTACCCAGGTGCACCGCGACAAGGTGGCGTCGTACGTCGAGTCCGGCGAGGCCGCCGGTGCCAAGGTCGTGGTCGACGGGCGTGAGGTGCAGCCCGCCGGTGCCGCCGAGGGGTTCTGGCTCGGCCCGACGCTCTTCGACCACGTGACCCCGGAGATGGAGGTCTACCGCGAGGAGATCTTCGGGCCGGTGCTCTCGGTCGTGCGCGTCGGGTCCTACGACGAGGCCGTCGACCTGGTCAACGCCAACGACTACGGCAACGGGGTCGCGGTGTTCACCAACGACGGCGGTGCCGCGCGGCGGTTCGAGCGCGATGTCGAGGTCGGGATGATCGGCGTCAACGTGCCGATCCCGGTGCCGGTGGCGGCGTACTCCTTCGGCGGGTGGAAGAGCTCGCTGTTCGGCGACACCCACGCTTATGGGCCGGAGGGTGTGCACTTCTTCACCCGCGGCAAGGTGGTCACCTCCCGCTGGATCGACCCAGCCGACCGGCCCGAGGGAGGCCTCGAGCTGGGCTTCCCGCAGAACGACTGACCTTCGTGGGCACCGGCGTCCCGCTCTGGCTGGACACTCCTGACCGGCCGTTGCCGAGACCGGCTCTGGACGGGCACGTCGAGGTCGATCTGGCGGTGGTCGGGGGCGGGTTTACCGGGCTGTGGACGGCGCTCCGGGCGGTGGAGCGCTCTGCGGGCACGCGCGTGCTGCTGCTCGAGGCGGACCGGATCGCCGAGCACGCGACCGGGCGCAACGGCGGGTTCTGCGAGGCGACGCTGACGCACGGCGAGGCCAACGGGCGCGAGCGGTGGCCGGACGAGTACGACGCGATGCACTGGATGGGCCTCGCCAACCTCGACGCGATCGAGTCGACGGTGGGGCGGTACGGCATCGAGTGCGGCTGGGCTCGCGGTGGCGCACTCGCGGTCGCGACCAGGCCCCATGAGGTGACGAGTGACCTCTCCCTCAGCGCGGACGAGGTCCGGGCCATGGTCGACTCGCCCACGTATCTCGCCGGACATCACGAGCCGGAAGAGTGCGCCCTCGTCGACCCGGCGCGTCTTGCCTGGGGGCTAGCGGCGGCGGCTGAGGGCTTGGGCGTCCGGATCGTCGAGCGGACGCGGGTGACCGGCATTGGTGCGGGTGAGCTGACGACCGCTGGCGGCGTCGTGCGCGCGAAGCAGATCGCCCTGGCGACCAACGCGTTCCCCCCGCTGCTTCGCCGGCTCCGGCTCTCGACCGTGCCCGTCTACGACTACGTGCTCGCGACCGAGCCGCTCACCGACGCGCAGCTGGCCGCGCTGCGCTGGGACCCGGCGATCGGGATCGCCGACTCGGGCAACCAGTTCCACTACTACCGGATCACGCCAGACCACCGGATCCTCTGGGGCGGGTACGACGCGATCTACCACTTCCGCCGCGGCATCGACCCGGCGCACGAGGAGCGGGCTGAGACGTTCGCGATCCTCGAGCGGCACTTCTTCGAGACGTTCCCGCAGCTCGAGGGCATCCGGTTCACGCACCGCTGGGCCGGCGTGATCGACACGTCGACGAGGTTCTGCGCCTTCTACGGCACGGTGCACGCCGGCCGCACGGCGTACGCGCTGGGGTTCACGGGGCTCGGTGTCGGGGCGTCGCGGTTCGCCGCTGACGTGATGCTCGACCTGCTCGCAGGTGAGGAAACGGAGCGGACCCGCCTGAAGATGGTGCGGACGAAGCCGAAGCCGTTCCCGCCCGAGCCGTTCGCCTGGATCGGCATCAAGCTGACCACCTGGTCCCTCGCCCGCGCCGACAAGACTGGCCGCCGCAACGTCTGGCTCCGCCTCCTCGACCGGCTGGGCCTCGGCTTCGACTCGTAGCGAATGGTCTCGATACGCGCTTACTCGTTCCTCGCTCGCGCTACTCGACCAGCGATTAGAGCGTTGGTCGAGTAGCGCGGCCGAGCTTGCGAGGCCGGGCGTATCGAGACCACTTAGCGAGACCACTTAGCGTGGATGGTCTCGATACGCGCTCGCTCGTTCCTCGCTCTCGCTACTCGACCTGCGATTAGAGCGTTGGTCGAGTAGCGCGGCCGAGCTTGCGAGGCCGGGCGTATCGAGACCACTTAGCGAGACCACTGAGCGTGGATGGTCTCGATACGCGCTCGCTCGTTCCTCGCTCGCGCTACTCGACCTGCGATTAGAACGTTGGTCGAGTAGCGCGGCCGAGCTTGCGAGGCCGGGCGTATCGAGACCACTTAGCGTTCCTGGCTCGTGCTACTCGACCTGCGATTAGAACGTTGGTCGAGTAGCCGGTGGTCTCGATACGCGCTCGCTCGTTCCTCGCTCGCGCTACTCGACCTGCGATTAGAACGTTGGTCGAGTAGCGCGGCCGAGCTTGCGAGGCCGGGCGTATCGAGACCACTTAGCGAGACCACTAGCGTGGATGGTCTCGATACGCGCTCGCTCGTTCCTCGCTCGCGCTACTCGACCTGCGATCAGAACGTTGGTCGAGTAGCGCGGCCGAGCTTGCGAGGTCGGGCGTATCGAGACCACTTAGCGAGACCACTGAGCGTGGATGGTCTCGATACGCGCTCGCTCGTTCCTCGCTCTCGCTACTCGACCAACGTCGAGGCCGGGCGTGTTGGGGCACGTTCGGTTACCGCACGCCCCAGGAGTACGTCTGCTTGCGGAGGCGGAGGTAGACGAAGGTCTCGGTGCTGACGACGCCGGGGATCGTGCGGAGTTGGTCCGAGATGATCCCGAGCAGGCCCTCGTCGGACTCGGCGATCACCTCGGCGAGCACGTCGAACGAGCCGGCGGTCACCACGACGTAGTCGACCTCGTCGAGCTCGGCGATCGCGTCGGCGACCGGCTTGACCGGCCCGGACACCCGGATCCCTACCATCGCCTGGCGGGCGAAGCCGAGCTCGAGCGGGTCTGTGACCGCGACGATCTGCATGACGCCGCCCTCGACCAGCCGCTGCACCCGTTGTCGGACTGCGGCCTCGGAGAGCCCCACGACCTTGCCGATAGCGGCGTACGAACGACGGCCGTCCTGCTGCAGCTGCTCGATGATCGCCTTAGACACCTCGTCGAGATTCGCTGGCATGAGGTGATTCTGCCACTGATTTCGTTGCGATCATGTTTCGGGGCGACGGGATTGCTTGTCAGTGTTCCGAACGCCGTGGCAGTATCCGCGACATGCCGGAGCACCCCGCTCGTCGCTCCACCCTCTCGCGTCGGGGCATGCTCAAGGCCGGTGGCGGCCTCGCCTTCGCGGGCCTCAGCATCGGCGCGCTCAAGCTGCCGTTCTTCGGCGTCGACGGGGCGTCGCAGGATCCCCTGGCGTGCCGGGCCACCGATGTGTCGGCGTCCGAGAGGAGCCTGCTGATCTCCAACTGGACCGGCTACATCGACCCCCGCAAGGCCGATGACTCGACGCTGCGCCGGTTCCAGGAGGACACCGGCATCGAGGTCACCTACAACGTCGACATCAACGACAACGCCGAGTTCTACGCGAAGGTGAAGAACCAGCTGGGCTCGTGCGAGCCGGTCGACCGCGACATGTTCATGCTGACCGACTGGATGGCCGCGCGGATGATCGGCCTGGGCTGGATCCAGCCGCTGACCAAGAAGAACGTCCCCAACCTGCACGCGAACCTCACCAAGGCGCACAAGGGTCGCGACTGGGACCCCGACGAGCAGTACCACGCGCCGTGGCAGAGCGGTCTGACCGGCATCGCCTACAACTCCGACGAGGTCGGCGAGGTGCGGACCTTCGAGGAGCTGATCACCCGCTCGGACCTCAAGGGCAAGATCACCCTGCTCACCGAGATGCCCGACACGATGAGCTTCTTCCTGAGGGTCACCGGCTCCGAGCCGGGGGACTTCACCGCGGACGACTGGGCCAACGCGACCGACCTGCTGCGCAAGACGATCTCCGACGGCCAGCTGCTGCAGTTCGCGGGCAACAACTACCTCCAGCAGCTCTCGAACGGCCAGATCCTGGCCTGCGAGGCCTGGTCGGGCGACGTGATCCAGGCGCAGTACGACAACCCGGCGCTGAAGTTCGTGGTACCCGAGGAGGGCGTGCACCTCTGGAGCGACAACATGATGGTGCCCAACCAAGCCACCCACCAGGAGAACGCCGAGGCGTGGATCGACTTCTACTACCGGCCGGACGTCGCGGCCAAGCTCGCCTCCTGGGTCAACTACATCTGTCCCGTGGAGGGTGCCCGCGAGGAGATGGAGAAGATCGACCCGTCGCTGGTCGACAACCCGCTGATCTTCCCCGACGACGACATGCTCGACGCGACGTTCGCGTTCCGGGCACTCGATGACCGGGAACAGCAAGCCTTCGAAGGAGAGTGGTCGGATGTCATCACAGGCTGAGGCCACCGTCGCGGAAGATTCCGGGACGTCGTACGACGGGTTGCGGCTGAGCAACCTGACCAAGTCGTTCCCCGGCTTCACGGCCGTGGACGACCTGAGCCTCGACGTACCGAAGGGATCGTTCTTCGCGCTGCTCGGGCCGTCGGGCTGCGGCAAGACCACGACCCTGCGGATGGTCGCCGGGCTGGAGGAGCCGACGTCCGGGACGATCACGCTCGCCGGCCAGGACATCACGCACACCAAGCCGTACCGGCGTCCGGTCAACACGGTCTTCCAGAGCTACGCGCTCTTCCCGCACCTGGACATCTTCGAGAACGTCGCGTTCGGGCTGCGCCGGCGCAAGTCCAGCGGGGTCGACCAGCAGGTCAAGGACATGCTGGAGCTGGTCGAGCTCGAGGCGCAGGCGCGGAAGAAGCCGGCCCAGCTCTCCGGCGGTCAGCAGCAGCGGGTCGCGCTGGCCCGTGCGCTGATCAACAAGCCCGAGGTGCTGCTGCTCGACGAGCCGCTGGGCGCGCTCGACCTCAAGCTGCGGCGCGGGATGCAGATCGAGCTCAAGCGGATCCAGACGGAGGTCGGCCTCACGTTCGTGCACGTCACCCACGACCAGGAGGAGGCCATGACCATGGCCGACACGGTCGCGGTGATGAACAAGGGCGTGATCGAGCAGATGGGGCACCCGACCGAGCTGTATGAGAACCCGCGCAGCACGTTCGTCGCGAACTTCCTCGGCCAGTCGAACCTGATCGAGGGCCGGATCACCAACCGGGCTGCGGACGTCGTATCGGTCGACATGCAGGGGATCTCGGTGACCGTGCCGGTCGATCGGGTGCACGCCGACGGCGACGCCGGCTGGGTCGGGATCCGGCCGGAGAAGGTGCTGATCGGGGCGGAGGGCGCGGAGCTGGACGCACCCGGCAACACCGTGCCCGGCGGCGTGATCACCGACGTCAGCTTCGTGGGCGTGAGCACGCAGTACCTCGTCCGGATGCCCTGGGGCCAGGAGCTGCAGATCTTCGCGCAGAACACTGGCCGCACCGAGATCCACCGAGTGGGGGAGAAAGTCGAGTTGTCCTGGCGGCCGGAGTACGCGTTCCTGCTCGACGCCTCGCAGGATGCGAAGGCCGGAGCCGAGGACGCCTGATGGCGGAGATGACGCGCCGGCGCGGGAAGGTCGGCTACCTGCTGATCCTGCCTGCCGGGATCTGGCTGGCGCTGTTCTTCATCATCCCGTTCTACTCGCTGCTCGCGACCTCCCTTTACGACCAGGGCGGCAGCGACTTCCGCGGCTGGGAGATGACCTACGCGTTCGACAACTACACCAACGCGATCCAGGACTACTGGCAGCCGTTGGTGCGCGCGCTGGGGTACGCCGCCGCCGCCACCTTGATCTGTCTGGTCCTCGGCTACGTGCTGGCCTACGCGATCGCGTTCAAGTCGGGGCGCTGGAAGACGCTGCTGCTGGTGCTGGTGATCGCGCCGTTCTTCACCAGCTTCCTGCTGCGCACGCTGTCGTGGCAGCTGATCCTGGCCGACGACGGGTTCATCGTCGAGGTGTTCCGGTTCCTGCAGCTCGTCGGTGACGACGGTCGGCTGCTCAATACGCCGTTCGCGGTGATCCTCGGCCTCGCCTACAACTTCCTGCCGTTCATGGTGCTGCCGCTGTTCGCCTCGATCGACAAGATCGACCCGCGGCTGATGGAGGCGTCCAGCGACCTGTACGGCAACCCGGTCGTCGGGTTCTTCAAGGTCACCTGGCCGCTGTCGCTGCCGGGCGTGGTGTCCGGGACGCTGCTCACGTTCATCCCGGCCGCCGGTGACTACATCAACGCCCAGCTCCTCGGGAACACCAACACGCGCGTGATCGGCGCGGTGATCGAGGGCCAGTTCACCGACGCCAACAACTCTGCCCTCGCGGCGTCGCTGTCGATGACGCTGATGGTGATCATCGTGGCGATGGTCTTCTTCTACGTCCGCCGGGCCGGGACGGAGGAGCTGCTCTGATGCGCTGGATCAAGAAGCACCTCGTCCTGATCCTCGGACTGCTTGTGCTGGCCTACACGTTCGTGCCGATCGGTGTCGTCGTACTCATGAGCTTCAACGACCCCGACACCCGCAACATCTACCGCTTCGACGGCTTCACCCTGCACAACTGGACCAACATGTGCGAGGACCCGTCGATGTGCGACGCGCTCTGGCTCTCGATTCGGGTGGGCCTGCTGGCGACGCTGGTCGCGACGATCCTGGGCACGCTCGCCGCGTTCGCACTCGTGCGCCACGTCTTCGCCGGCCGCTCGTCCGCGAACCTGCTGATCTTCCTGCCGATGGCCGCCCCCGAGATCGTCCTCGGCTCCTCGCTCCTGACCCTGTTCGTGCAGGGCGGCTTCGCCGGCCAGCTCGGGTTCTGGACGATCTTCATCGCCCATGTGATGTTCTGCCTGTCGTTCGTGGTGGTCACTGTGCGCTCGCGTTTGGCCGGCATGGACGACGTGCTCGAACAGGCTGCAGCGGACCTCTACGCCACGCCGACACAGACCTTCATGCGGGTCACCTTCCCGCTTGTGCTGCCGGGCATCCTGGGCGCCGCGCTGCTGAGCTTCTCGCTCTCCTTCGACGACTTCATCATCACCAACCTGAACTCCGGTTCGGACACCACGTTCCCGATGTACGTCTGGGGCGTGAGCCGGGTCGGCGTGCCCATGCAGGTGAACGTCGTCGGCACCCTGATGTTTGTCGTTTCGGTGTTCATCGTGGTGGCGGTCGAGGTCAACAACCGGCGGCGTCAGAAGGCGCTCGCGGTTCGCTGACCTACGGCATTCGTTGCCGGAGGAGCGCCAATTCGCCTCCGATCACGACCCAGAGGTAGGCGACGACGGCAACCAGGGCCACGAGGAAGACATAAACGAAGGCCCACCTCGGATTGCTCTCTCCCAAGATGGCGAGGCCGGTCCCAGCGGCGACGTTGGCCACGAGTGGCAACCCCAGAAGCCAGAGTGCGAGCCGCGCCCATCACTTCTTGGACAAACGGCAGGTCGCGCGACGTCAGGTGGGTAAGGAGTGAGCAGGTTCGACGTCCCGATATTCAAGGCGCGGCCTTGGGCGGTATGACCTCAGTGGGGCAGCGCGGGTCATATGGCTGGCTCGCACGACTCGTGACGATGCGTTGAACACGCAAGCGATGCCCTATCCTTGATCCTGTTGAAGGGATGGCTCTGCAAGCCGTCCTGGCCGCGCAAGATGTCGCGGCTTGTATCTCGTACTCCTGGTTTTCGGTTCGCTGGACATCAGCAAAGGTGGATGTCTTCAGCGGCCTGGGGGCACATTGCCCTCGGCAGAACAAGGGATATGAACATGGCTCAGGGAACCGTCAAGTGGTTCAACGCCGAAAGGGTTTCGGCTTCATCGCGCAGGACGGCGGCGGCGAGGACGTCTTCGTCCACTACTCCGCCATCCAGTCCGGCGGCTACAAGTCGCTCGACGAGAATCAGAAGGTCGAGTTCGACGTCACCGCTGGCCCCAAGGGTCCGCAGGCCGAGAACGTCCGCGTCTCCTGACTCCACCACGAGGAGCCCCGACCGCTTTGCGGCCGGGGCTCTTCGTGCGTGAGGCCGGGACCGAGAGACAGACGATCAGATCCTCGTGTTGCGTCATTCTGCGGAAGGACGCGGGGGACGTGGTCCTCACGGTCAATGGATCGGCACCTGAGGTGGAGGCTTCGGCGCTCGCGCGCTTCTAGCGTCGAGGCATGATCATCCTTCTACTCTCGGACCCTCGGATCTCGGCAGTGCCGGTCATCGACGACGGCGAGCCGCTGGTGCGGCTGTTTCCGGCCCTCTCGCCGACCCGGGCGCTGGTGCGGCGCAGCCTGGCCGAGCGGCTGATGGCGGCGGATCTGGCGTTGCCGGCCGGGATCCGGCTCAACGTAGTCGAGGGGTATCGGTCGGTGGTCGACCAGCAGGCGATCATCGCGGCGTACTCCGCTGAGCTCTGCGTGGCGCGTCCGGGTTTGTCCGCGGACGAGCTCGCCATCCTGACGAGTCGCTTCGTGGCACCGCTCGAGGTGGCGCCGCACGTGGCCGGTGCCGCGGTCGACCTGACGCTCGTGGACGCGACCGGTGAGGAGCTCGATCTGGGGACGCCGATCGACGCGACGCCCGAGCAGAGTGATGGGCGGTGCTACTTCGCGGCGGACGGGATCGGGGCGGATGCGCGGGCGCATCGAGACCTGCTCGCACGCGTGCTGAGCAGCGTGGGACTGGTGAACTACCCGACAGAGTGGTGGCACTGGAGCTACGGCGACCGGTACTGGGCGCTGGTCACCGGCGCCCCACACGCGTTGTACGGCCCGGTGTCGATGGCGGTCGCGGCGTAGTCACCAGCCGAGCTGGCGGAGTCGCGCGTCGCCGATGCCGAAGTGATGTCCGATCTCGTGGATCACGGTCCGGCGTACCTGTTCGACGACCTCAGACTCAGAGTCGCAGATCCGGCAGATGGCCTGGCGGTAGATCGTGATCCGGTCGGGCATCACGCCGGCGTAGTGCGTGGTGCGCTTCGGCAGCGGGATGCCTTGGTACAGGCCCAGGAGCCCGCGCGGGCCGGGACCGTGCTCCACGGTGACCGCGACGTTGCTCATCAGCGTGCCCAGCTCGTCGGGCAACCCGTCGAGCGCCTCGACGACCATCTCCTCGAACCGTTCGGACTCAACCTCGATCACCCGGCAAGTGTCCGTCGAGGGTGGTTGGGGGGCGCCTGCGATCCTGGATGCGTGACCTCGACGGAGCAGCGGCCGATCGCTCGGGGGCTGTGGCTGTGGCCGTTGCTCGCCGATCTCGCGTGCGTGGTGGCCCTGGCGATCGGCGGCAAGGGCTCGCACGACGCGGGTGGCTCCAGCTGGGTGATCCTCGCCATCGCGTGGCCCTTCGCGTTGGCCACGAGCCTGGCGCATACCTGGCTCGCGTCGCGAGGGCGGAGTGCGTGGCGTATCTGGCCGGAGGGCGCGATCGTCCTTGCCGCGACCTACGTGCTCGGCATGGTGCTGCGCGCCGTCTCGGGCCGTGGCTCGGCGCTCGGCTTCCTCGTCGTGGCCGGCGGCTTCCTCGCCCTCACCATGCTGGGCTGGCGTGCTGTGGCGCGTCTCGTGGAGCGCCGGCGTGCCGGTCGCCCCCGAGGGTGAGGGGAGTCAGGATGGTCTGCAGCCGGTTCCGCGGCGAGATCGTGGGGGTCGGCAGCCGCAGCGGCACCCGGGTCGTCGTCGGCCGCTGGACGTCCTCGCCGCTAGGGGCGTTCGCGGACGCGATGGTGGAGACGTCAGCGGGAGAGCGCATCCTCGTGGCTCCCAGCTCGCAGGTCGCGGAGTTCGTGGAGACGACCTACTTCTTCGACACCGTGCGCATCGAGGACGTGCGCGTCGACGAGACTCGCGATGGCGGTTGGTCCGTCCGCTCGGAGTCGCTCGTCCTCGATGTGGAGTTCGGTGCCAGGACGCCACTGGGACGGCTGCTGCGACTGGTGCCGACGCGGATGGCGGAGAGCCCCGCGTGGTGCACGGTGACCGACCCCGTGGCTCGCGTCGCGATGCGCGGCGTACGCACCCGCGGCAGCGCCGGAGGTGGGCGACGGGAGTGGTACGGCGCGACCGACCACCACACCGTCACCGGGCTCGCCGGTTCCTTCGACGGCGCGGACCTCGGAGAGCTGCGCCCGGTCCTGCCTTCGCCGCGGTTCGGCTTCTCCTCGACCCCCGCCACGCCATCGATCACCCAGGTGGTCACGACTGTGGCTTGGTGAACGGCGAGGTGCGGCTCAGACGTCGGCTTCGATGGCGAACGTGTTGCCGTCCGGGTCGCGGAACCACGCGATCCGCCCGCCACCCGCACGTGGGGTGATGCCCTTGGCGTCGGCCTCGAACTGGTCGTACCGCGCCATCTCGACGCCGGCGGCGATGAGCTCGTCGACGATCTGGTCGAGGTCGTCGACGTACCAGGTCGCCAGGGTCGCCTCCGACTTGCCGGCGGTCTCCGACTCGAAGACGTTCAGGGCCGGGCCTCCGGCGGCGGCGTAGACGCGGCTGCCGCCTCTGATGTGGGCGCTAGGGCCGGAGCTCAACGCCTGCAAACCGAGCTTGCCTTCGTAGAACTCGACGGCCTGGCCGATGTCGGAGACTGCGATCGATGCTCTTACCGAGAAGTCACTCAAGGGCATGCTTCACCTTCGCACGACTCGCAGGGCCGTGCCGAGGGCGGCGAGCAGGATGAGGCCGTCGGTGATCGCGAGCCAGGAGATGTTGGCGACGTGGGCAACCGGGAACAGGACTGCGCCCAGAGCCAGGAGGGGCGGCCACCACGAGGGCGTACGACGTCGTAGGGCGACCGCGGCGATCACGAAGGTGAGGGGGAAGAAGAAGCCCATGGTCTTGAAGACGTTGGCCGGTCCCTGCTCGTCGAACAGGTCGTTCCCACCGAGGGCGATGTGCAGGGTGTTGTCCCCGACACCTGCGTTGCCGACGATCCCGAGGACCGCCACCGCCATGAGTACTGCCTGGGTCCGTCCGCGGGTCAGGCTCACCAGCTTGATGGCGGCGAGGCCGTAGAGCGCGGCCGCGAGCACGTGCATCGCGGCGGTGGGTCCGTCGTCCCACCCGCGTACGACGTAGCAGCAGTCGACCGCGAGGTAGGCGATCGGGGCGAGCAGGAGCGAGGCGGCGAGCAGGCGCTGCGTCGGGGCAGCAACCTCGATCGCTGCTGGTGCGGTGTCGTGGGCCAGGTCGGTCATGGCATGCCTCTCGCGGTGGGTGTTGGGAGCAACAGCGTCCGGCTGTGGACGGCGGCTGCGCTGCGGGGTTTCCCCTGCAGATCGAGGTGGCGCGAGATCCAGGGATAACCCTGTACGCGGGGATCGGCCCGGTTGGGCCACGATGGGCTCGTGAGGAACGACGAACCGCGCGCGCTGGATCTCCTGACGCCGCTGCTCGTCCTCGGTGCCGTCGTCGCCCTTGTCTCGACCGGGTTCGCTCACGGGCTCTGGCTGGCGAACCTGCACAACGGTCTCCTGGCGCTCGCCTTCGGTGGCGTCTCCGCGTGGACGCTGCTCCTTCGGCCGCGCCACCGAGAGGCGTTGCTGTTCGGGGCGGTCGGCGTACTGGAAGGCTTGCTCTTCCTCGGGCGGCAGGTCGCACACCACGGAGCCGAAGACGGCGATCAGTGGTGGGGGTGGTTCGGGGTCTGGCCGCTGGCGCTGATCCTGGCCGCCATCACCTGGACGGTCCTGTGCTTCCCCGAGGGGCACTTCCTGTCCGCTCATTGGCGGCGGCTGGGGTACGCGATCATCGCCGTCGCGGTGGGCTGCTCGCTGCTGTCGGCCCTGTGGCCGGTGGAGTACGCCGCGGCCGGCATCCACCTGTCATTCCCGTTCCGACTCGACGGACGGGACGCTGCCCAGGATGTGTGGGACGCCGTCGCCCATCCGGCGTACGCGCTGTTCCAGCTGACGTGGGTGGTCGGCGTGGCGGCTCGGTGGCGCAAGGCGAACGGCATCCTGCGTGATCAGCTGGCGCTGCTCGCCGCCGCCGTCGGTCTCGCCACCGCCTTGCTGCTGATCGGGCTCCTGGTCTGGCAGTCACCACGGCTCGGCCTCCTGGCCACGCCGCTGGTGCCCGTGGCGGCCGGCTGGATCATGATCCGGCTGAGCCTGAGCCGCGTCATCGAGCGAAGTCGCGCCTCAGGCGGGCTCACCGGGCTCTCGCCCCGCGAGAACGAGGTCCTCGAGCTGATGGCTCAGGGATTCTCGAACCAGGCGATCTCCGAGCAGCTCCACCTCAGCATCAAGACCGTGGAGCCCATCGTCAGCTCGATCTTCATCAAGCTCGAGCTTCCGGCGGACTCCACGCTCAACCGGCGCGTCCTCGCTGTGCGCGCTCTCCTCGACGATTGAAGGGGAACGCCCGTTGGCCGAGCCAGCAGCGCTAGCGTCCTACCGCGCGTACGCCGGCAGCGGCGGCTCGGCGCTGACGAACCGACGCGGGTCGAGGAGCCCGGTGAAGAACCTCACGATGCTCGAGAGTCCCGCGGACGCGCCGGCGAAGTCGCCGTGCGGGATGAATAGCTCCTGGCACGTCGACCGTGGGATCCGTCCCGGATCAGCGGGACCGGGGTGGGTGATCGCGTCCACGGCGAGGGCATAGGCGAGCGGGTCGCCGAGGATGAGGTTGTGCTCGACCGGGTCGTTGACGCACACGTCCTGCAGCAGGATGGCGCGGGCTCCGCGGAGGCGGCTGACTGCTGGCTGCGGCCGCACGATGTGGTCGTAGCGGGTGGCGATCGACGTGGTGTCGACGCCTGCCAGGACTGGTGCTCGGCGCAGCGCAGCGACCGTCCTCGAACCGCGTCGCGACTGCCACGCCAGGGCGGCGCAACGCTTCAGGGTGCACAGCTCGTTGCCCAGAGCTGTGCCGTCGAACGGACTGGCCAGCGCCACGACATCGCGCACGCCCCTCGCGACGTCGGGCCAGAACCGAGTCACCCAGGCCGCGAGCTGCCCACCCTGGCTGTGGCCGATCATCGCGATCCGCTGGCCGGAACGCCTGATCGCGATCCGAGCGGCGGCGACGACGTACTCCGCGGCCCGGGTCATGCTGCCGAGCCCGTAGTCGGGGAGGCGGACGGTGCACAGTGCGAACCCGTCGGCATGCAGGGCCCTCTCGTAGCTCCAGGACCACGACTCCTTCGGTGTCGTCGCGGTCCCGTGCACGAGCAGCACGACGCGCGGTGCGGAGCGCAGTCGGGCCTTCCGGTCGCAGGTGGTCGCGGCACGGAGGGCTGCTGGAGGCTCGGTCAGGAGCGGACTCGTGGGCGCCATGTGTGCTCCGGACGGCGCCTCGGAGCGCACCCCCACCGCGCTTCCCGGCGAGAAGAGCAGGACGAGCCCGAGCAGCAGGACGACAAGACGGGTGATTACGCGCACGAGCACCCCAACGATCGAGCAGCCCTGGCGTTAGCGGTTGTGGTCCTGAGGTCCACCGGATCGGCACCTGAGGCGGAGGTGCCGGGCGCCGCGGGTTCCTAGCGTCGTACCCATGACGATGGCTCTCCTCTCGGACCCGCCCCGCCGGGTCGCGTACGGCCCGCACCTGGACATCGACCTCGAGGCGGTCGCGGCCAACACCCGGTTGTTCGCGCAGAAGGCCGGGGGAGCGCTGATGGCGGTGGTCAAGGCCGACGGGTTCGGGCACGGCGCCGTCGACGTGGCCCGTACGGCGCTCGGCAACGGCGCCTCCTGGCTCGGCGTGACCAGCATCGACGAGGCGATCGCGCTGCGGCGGGCCGGGCTGCGGGCGCCGATGCTGAGCTGGCTGAACGGTCCGGACGCCGACCTCGGGGTAGCGATCGCGGGGGAGGTCGACCTGGCGGTACCGAGCCGAGAGCACCTCGAGGCGGTCATGTCGGCCGGGCTGGGCGCGCGGATCCACCTGCACCTCGACACCGGGATGGCCCGCGACGGCGCCGCGCCGGAGGACTGGGCGCGGCTGTGCGCCGCCGCTCGCCTGGCCGAGCAGCAGGGGCGGCTCAAGGTGGTCGGGATGATGGGCCACCTGTGCTGCGCCGACGACCCCAGCGACTCCGACAACGCGACCGGCCGGGCCCGGTTCGTCTGGGGGCTCGAGCTGGCCCGGCGTACCGGACTCCGGCCGCCGCTGCGGCACCTGGCCGCGACCTCCGCCACCCTGACCGACCCGCTGAGCCATCACACTCTCAGCCGCGTCGGCGCTGGTCTGGTCGGCATCGACCCCACGCGCACCACCGAGCTGCGGCCGGCGATGACCCTGACCGCGCCCGTGGTTGGCGTGCGGTCTGTGCGGGCCGGGACGTCGGTGGGGTACGGCAGTGCCTGGACGGCGGCGCGGCGTACCCATCTCGCGCTGCTGCCGCTCGGGTACGCCGACGGGCTGCCGCGGGCCAGCGTCGGCCGGGCCGAGGTGCAGCTCCGCGGGCGTCGCTGCGCGGTGGTCGGCCGGATCTCGATGGACCAGGTGGTCGTCGACGTCGGCGACCGGGTGCCGGAGCTCGGCGAGACCGCGGTGGTCTTCGGGCCGGGCGGCGCGGGCGAGCCGACGGTCGCGGAGTGGGCGGCGTGGGCCGACACCATCGAGCACGAGATCGTCACCGGCATCGGCGCACGGGTGAACCGATGAGCTGCGACAACCGGCCCCGGGTCGCGGTGATCGGCGGCGGCGCGAACTGCGAGCACGAGGTCTCCCTCGCTTCTGCGGCCGCGATCTGCGCCCACCTCGACCCCACGACGTACGACGTGGTGCCGCTGACCATCGGACGTACCGGCTGCTGGTACGACGGCGGCGGTCGCCCGATCGGGCTGACCGGCGCGGCCTCGGTGCTGCGCAGCTGCGACGTCGCGCTGCCCGCCGTCCACGGCCCGCGCGGCGAGGACGGCACGCTCGCCGCATTGTGCGAGCTCTCCGGGCTGCCGTACGTCGGCTCCGGGGTCGGCGCCGGCGCGATCGCGATGGACAAGTGGGCGACCAAGCTGGTGGCTGAGGCGATCGGCATCGCCACCGCGCCCGGGGTGCTGCTCACTCCGGCCACCGCGGCGGCGTACTCGTGGAGCCACCCCGTCGTGGTGAAGCCGGTGGCGGCCGGCTCCAGCCGTGGTGTGACGCTGGTCGACTCGCCTAGCGATCTCGAGTCCGCGCTGGCCGAGGCATGCGCCCTCGACAGCCGTGTGCTCGTCGAGGACGTGGTGGTCGGCAGCGAGATCGACATCGCCGTGCTCGCCCGCCCCGACGGCGACCACGTCGTCTCGCCGGCGCTCGAGATCGTCGGCGACGGAGTGTTCGACTACGACGCGAAGTACGGCGGCGCTGCCGAGTTCGTGATCCCGGCCCCGCTGCCGGCGCCGGCGCTCAAGGAGCTCGAGGACGCGGCGGTCGCGGTCTTCGACGCGCTCGGCTGCGCGGGCGTCGCTCGGATCGACTTCTTCCTCACCGCCGCCGGCTGGGTGCTCAACGAGGTCAACACGATGCCCGGGTTCACCGAGGCATCGCAGGTGCCCAAGATGTTCGCGGCCGCCGGGCTGCCGTACGCCGACCTGCTGGACCTCCTGGTGTCCGACGCCCTGCGCGGCGGGCGGCGGGGCGTGGTTCGATTGCTCGCGTGACCGATCGGCTGCGGGACTGGGCGCCCGAGCTGTACGCCGTCGGTGCGGTGTTCTCGGTCGGCGTGGTCGAGCTGGCGCGGATGAGCCCGTTTTACTCCCTCGCCCCCCATGTCCTCGTCGTGGCCGGGATGATGCTGTCGACCGCTCTGGCCCGGAAAGCGCCAGGTGCGTCGCTCCTCGTGGTGTGGTTGGTCAGCGGGCTCTCGGCGGTGAACGACCTGCAGGTGATGCTGGCGCAGCTCGCGGTCGTGACCACGGCGTTCGGCACGGCGCGCTGGGGCGGCCCGGTCGTGCTCGCGCTCAGTGCGGTGTCGATGCCGGTGGCGGCCGCGATCGGCGCGCTCTACCTCAACTACACCGGCGGCGAGTTCCAACGATTGGACTCGCTGGTCGACATCATCGGGTACCAGCAGGCCGTTCGGGTGGGGAACTACTCCTGGCTGGCGGTCGTGGCGCTCACCGGCATCTCGGTGCTCGGGGTCCCGTGGCTGACCGGCCTGGTGCTGCGGTTCCGCGACCGGGCGGAGCAGTCGCGGGCCTCGCAGGTAGTGGCCGAAGAAGGCGCCGCCCGGGCCGAGTCGGCGGCCGAGCAGTCCCGCGAGATCGCCCAGTTGCGAGAGGACCAGGCGCGGTTGGCTCGCGACGTACACGACGTGGTCGGGCACTCGCTGGCGGTGATCCTGGCGCAGGCGGAGTCGGCGCAGTACCTCGAGGACGTCGACACCCGAAAGCTCAAGCAGACGATGGAGAACATCGCGACCTCCGCGCGGTCCTCGCTGCAGGATGTGCGGCACGTGCTCACCCCGACGCCTGCTGCGAACGTGCAGCCCGGCAGTCTCGACGCGCTGATCAACGGGGTGCGCGAGAGCGGCCACGAGGTCGTGTCCAGCGAGGTCGGCACCCGGCAGCCGCTGCCGCCCGAGCTCGACGTGGTCGCCTACCGGGTGCTTCAGGAGATGCTCACCAACGCGATCAAGCACGGCCGGCGCGACGAGCCGGTGTTCGTCGAGCGGCACTGGGAGGGCGAGCTGCGGATCGAGGTGCGCAACGTGATCGAGGCCGAGTCGACCGAGGATGCGCCGGGTCAGGGGCTCGACGGGATGCGGCGCCGACTGGAGTCGGTGGGTGGGCACTTCGACGTCCGCCGTCGCGAGGAGTCCGGCGTACCCACGTTCACGGCGACGGCCTGGGTGCCGGTGAGGTCGCGATGAGCGCCGCTTCGATTCGGGTGGTGCTGGTCGACGATCAGGACCTGTTCCGCGAGGGCGTGAAGGTGATCGTCGACGCGCAATCCGGGATGGAGGTCGTCGGCAGCGCCGGCGACGGCCACGAGGCGGTGAAGCTGGTCGACGAGCTGTCGCCGGACGTCGTACTCATGGACATCCGGATGCCCGAGCTCGACGGGGTCGAGGCGACCCGGCAGATCTTCGCGCCCGACCGGGTGGCGAAGCGCAAGCAACCGGTGCGGGTGATCGTGCTGACCACGTTCAACCTCGACGACCGCGCCGCGACCGCGATCCGGCATGGCGCTTCCGGGTTTCTCCTGAAGGACACCACGCCGGCGCGGCTGGGCGAGGCGATCCGGACCGTGTACGGCGGCAACGCGGTGCTCGCCCCGGCTGACCTGTCGACGCTGCTCGAGGGTCAGTTCCAGGCGCGGGCGCCCACGCCGACGCCGTACCTGTCGCTCACGGAGAAGGAGCGCGAGGTGTTCTTCGCCGTCGCGCAAGGGCTCTCCAACACCGAGATCGCCGGGCAGGTGTTCGCGAGCGAGTCGACGGTGAAGACGCACGTCGGTGCGATCCTGCGGAAGCTGGGCTTGCGGGATCGGGTGCAGATCGTCGTGTTCGCGCACGAGCACGGGCTCGCGGCAGGCTGACCGTTCAGCCACGACTCGTAGTCATCCTGGGTGGTTCGAGGTGCGAACGCACGCCAGCCTGCTGACGGAGTGGTGGGATCTGCGGGTCGCGTCGGGAACCACGGGCGAGCGTCCATGTTGCAGCGGCCACGTCCCCCATGCGTGGGCATAGCGCTGCCTGTGGTTCCCGGCGTGAACTCGTAGCCTGCAGCAATGCAGTTCGAGTGGGACGAGTCACGGCATGCGTACGCCGACGTCGCGCGATGGTTCGTGAGCACCGTGGCGCTCGCAGCCGACCATTGGGAGCGGCCCGGTCTGGGGGACTGGGACGTGCGCGCTTTGGTCGGGCACACCAGCCGCGCCCTCATCACGGTCGAGGAGTACCTGTCCCGGCCTGCCGGTGCCACCGAGGTTGCAACGGCTACGGACTACTTCCGCGCGACGAGAGAGATCGCTGCCGGGTCGGGTGTCGCCCAGCGCGGCGTCGATGCAGGGGAGGCGCTGGGGCCGGATCCCGAGGACGCCGTGGCCGCCATCGCCGAGCGCGTGCTGCGGCGGGTAGAAGCCTGCGACGGCACTGAGCTGGTGACGACGATCGCCGGTGGGATGCGGCTCGCCGACTACCTGCCCACCCGCACCTTCGAGCTCGCCGTCCACACGTCCGACCTGGCCACCGCGATCGCCCAGCCGATCGACGTACCGGCGAGCGCAGCGGTCCAGGCGCTGGCGATTGTCGCCGAGCTCGCGGTCGAGGACGGTTCGGTTGCCGGGCGGTTGTTGCTCGCGGCCACCGGACGGGCCCGGGCTGCCGCAGACCTCTCGGTGCTCTGAGTTCTAGTCCGCCGGGACGAGGAACGTCACGCCGATCCAGTAAACGAGCGCGAGGGTCGCCACGAAAGCGCTGAGCCGGAGGAGCGGCTTGACCTTCGACCGCTCCGGGCCGTTGAGCGGCTTGTTGACGGTCGGCTCGGGCTGCTCGTCGGTGGTGTTCGGGACCTGGGGCTGGTGATCGGACACGACGGCCGCCTCCTGAGGTGGAGTCGTGCGTCCCGTCCTGTACCCATGCGTCCCCTGTTCAACGCGAGCGTATTAACGGTCCGCTTCGGGCACCGGTGGCCATCCCGATCAAATGGAGGACGTCGTGGCGAAGAGCAGATCCAAGATTTCGAAGGTCAGAGAGACGCTCAAGGAGTCCGTGAGCAGCACTCAGGAGACGGTCGAGCAGGTCGTCGGCAAGGCGCGGGAGACCATCGAGTCGATCGCGCCACGCGTTCCAAAGCGCGGATCGGTCAAGCAGATGCCCGCGCCTGAACCCGAGCCGTTGGAGCAGCATGAGGCACCGCGGAAGGTGCACGGCGATCCTTTGGCCGCGAGATCCCAGCCGGTGACGAAGAATCCGGCGAAGAAGCAAGCGAAGAAGACCGCCGCCAAGAAGGCCCCGACGAAGAAGACCGCCGTCAAGAAGGCACCGACGAAGAAGACGGCCGCGAAGAAGTCCACGGCGAAGAAGGCCGCCGCGAAGAAGCAAGCGAAGAAGACCGCCGCCAAGAAGGCTCCGGCGAAGAAGACGGCGGCCAAGAAGACAGCAACCTAGTCTCGTTCGCTACCTGTCACACGTTCTCGATTCGCAGGCGCTGTCCACTCTCCTCGTCGAAGTTCGCCGGGTCGAGCCAGCGCTCGTTCCTCGCGCGGATCGCCGGCCACTCGGTGTCGAGTATGGAGAACCAGTCGGTGTCACGGTTCCGGTTCTTGGTGACCATGTGCTGCCGGAACCGGCCTTCGTAGGTGAACCCGAACCGCGCCGCCGCCTTCCGTGACGGCTCGTTGAAGCTGTCGCACTTCCACTCCAGCCGGCGGTAGCCGACATCGTCGAAAGCGTGGGCGGCCATCAGGTGAACCGCCTCGGTGGCCGCCGTCGACCGCTGCAATCGGCGACCCCAGAGCACGCCGGAGATCTCGACCACGCCATTGGCCGATGCGATCGGGAAAAAGCTCGCGAAGCCTGCCGCATTCTCGCCGGTAGGCACGAACGCATACGTCACGCCCTGTGCGTCGGCCGCCAACGGCCGCACAATCACTTCGTCCATCTCTGCGACGCTGGTCGGCTTGTACTGATGCCGGTAGGTCCACAGGAGGTCGTCGTCAGGTCCGCACAACGCCTCGAACAGCGCCTCCGAGTGCAGTTGGCCGATCGGCTCCGCGGTCACGTACGCGCCGGGTAGGTCGACGCGCCGGGGCATCTCGCGCGGGCTCCAGTCCGGAATCAGCTCGCCGACGTACTGGCCATGCTCGTTGTTCTGCACGGCGCCAACCTATGTGGAGCCGGCGAAGGAATGCCGCCCTCACAACGATGGACCGGCGTTGCCCTCGACATGGGTCACAGGGACATCGGAGGCGCTCGCGATGCGGTGCGGCAGATCCCTGATCAACCAGCGGGACAGTCGACGCGGGAGGGTCGAGACAACGACGGCGTCGAACTGCTCCTCGCGGAGCAGTTCCTTGGCGCGGTCGACCGGGTTGGCGTCGATGACCTCTCCGCGGACCTCGATGCCGGAGCGCCGGAGCCGAGCGAGCTCATGCTCCAGCCGGCCCTCGGCCAGGGCCCTGGCGATCCCGTGCGCGTCGGGGATGTGCCGATCGATCGGTGGGAAGTCCCACTGTTGGGTGCCTTCGCTGTCGGTGACCGGCACCAGGAACACGAACGCGCTGGAGCCAGCGCTGGTCAGTTCGTCCAGCGTGGCGTTCAGCTCTTCGCCGCCGATCGTCTGATTGGCCACGATGAGGTAGCGGGCCATGTCATCGCTCCCTGGTTCACCTGCACAGTACGCCGAAGCCGAAGCTGGTACCCCGAGACCGCCCGGCCTAGCCGGGGAGCCGCGAGACCAGCGGCCCGCGCCGGTGCAGGACGAAGAAGTTGGAGAACCCCCCGGCCGCCGAGCGCGAGTGGGCCTTGCCGAGCAGTACGTCGTCCGACCCGGGCTCAACCTGCACGAAATAGTCACGGATCGACCGCTCCATGACTCGGCCGCCCGGGGTTGGATCGGCCAATCGGGCGGGACCCGTCAGGGCCGCAGCAGGTACAACCGGAACGCCACGCTCTCGACCGGCAGTACCTCGACCGAGGCGAACCCGGCCTCCTCGGCGTACCGCCGCAGCGTGTCCGGCCGCATGACCGTGCCGGTGGCGGCGGAGTCGGGCTCGGTCATGCTGGCGGGGAGGCAGTGCAGGATGCTGTAGCCGTAGTACCGCCGGTCCTCCTCGTGCGCTCCGGCAAAGGCGTCGCTCACCGGCTCGTCCGCGACCAGCACCACGCCGTCCGGGCCGAGCGCCTCGCGCGCGACTCGTAGTGCCTCCACCGGCCGGGACAGGTCGTGCACCATCTCGAACATCGTCGCGACGTCGTACCCTGCGCCGGACAGCGATGCCGCGTCGCGCAGCTCGAACGTCACCCGGTCTGTCACCTCCTCGGTCACCGCCAGCCGTTGGGCGGCCTCGATCGAACCGGAGTCGAGGTCGACGCCTTCGACCCGCACGCCCGGGAAGGCCTGCGCGATGCAGACGCTCGACCATCCGAGACCGCAGCCGATGTCGAGGATCCGGGCGGTGCCGTCGTGCAACCGGTCCGCGACGTCAGGGATTGCGGCGAACCAGCTCTTGATCTCGTGGCGGTAGACCGGCCTTGTCCCCATCGCCTGTCCGGCGGCCTGGTCGGGTCCGTAGTCGACGTACGGGATGCCCACACCGGTGCGGAACGACTCGACCAGCCGTGGCACCTGCGCCAGGTCGGATATCACCGAAAGCGGGGTGCCGCCGACGCTGTCGATCGCGTCCGGGTCGAGGAGTACGTCGACGTGCTCGCGCGGGAGCGCGAACTGCCACTCGCCGCCTTGCTGGGTCGCGTCGAGCAGCTCTGCCGCCGCCTGCTGCTCGAGCCACTCGAGGGTCAACCGCTCGTTGGTGCCGGTTCGCTCCGCCAGTTCCGTTGCCGACATCGGCCCGTACGTCGCGAGCGAGCTGTAGAAGCCCAGCTTGAGACCCAGGTAGGTGGAAGCGATATCGAACGACCCGAGCACCCCGTCGTTGATCCGCTGCACAAAATCATTGCGGTTCACGCTCACCGACCCTAGGACCTGGCTAGCGTGCGAGCCATGAGCGGCGGGGATCCCAACTACCCGCCGTCTCCCGGCTGGTGGCTCGCCTCCGATGGCAGGTGGTACCCGCCCCACGCACCACGATGCCCACGCAGACCGACCACAGGATCGCGAGCGGGACGGTGAAGCCACAGTACCCGGCACCCGCGGCGAGCATCACGACGTCGGACGCCAGCCCGGCGACCACCGCCGGGTCCTGGCGGTGCTGGCCGCGCTGAGCGTGGACGGGTCGTAGCCGCCTCGCTACTGTGCGAGACATGACGACCGGGGGCCAGAACCCCTCGCAACCGCCGGGTCCCGGTTGGTGGCTCGCATCCGACGGTAACTGGTACCCCCCGCAGGCTCCCGCCTATCAGCAGCCACCAGTGCCACCCCAGAAGACCAACCGAGGCTGCATGATCGCGGTGGCGATCGGGGGCGTCCTCCTGCTCGCCTGCGGCGGGGTCGCCGCGTTCATCATCTGGCAGGTCGCCGACACCGTGGAGGACGCGGTCGACGGGGTCACCGTCGGCGACGTCGAGTGCCCGGCCGAGAACGACGTCTCCAACCTGATCGGGTACGACGTCAACCTGGCCACGTCCGGCAGCATCGTCGTTGCATCCGGCTGCACCTACAGCTCGGCCGGGGGCAGCTCCGGCGCCGGCGTGTCGATCGTCAGCGGATCCGGGCTGATCGCCGACGAGGTGCTCGCCGACCTGGAGACCGAGGCACAGAACGCCGGCACCGAGACTTCCTCGATCGACGTCGGCGACGACGGGAGGGCGTTCGGCTCCGACTCGCGCAGCGAGGCTGCCACCAAGGCGGACGGAAAGATCGTGCAGGTCGAAATCTTCGCCGAGGGCACCGAGCCGATCGGCGACAAGCAGGACGAAGCCGTTCAGCTCCTCGAGGACTTCATCGATCTCAACGAGGAATGAGCGCTGGCATCCAGGCGTCGGACTGGTCCAAACCAGGCGTTGGTATGTCAACCTCGTGGGGAGGTCTGACGACTCTCGGGCATGACGAACTCCGTTCCGGAGGAGATGCTCTCCATGGGTGAGCGGCGTGCCAGGAGCCGGCGCGATGAAACGGCCGAGGAGACTCGGACCGAGCACATCGACGTACTGTTCCGTCGGCACTACGCCTCCCTCATCCGGCTCGCTGTCGTCATGCTGGGCAGCCGCGAAGCTGCCGAGGACGCCGTTCAGGAGGCCTTCGTGGCCGTCTACCGGAACTGGCGGTCGTTGCGTGACCCGGACTCGGCCGAGGCATACCTGCGATCGGCCGTGCTCAACGGCTGTCGGTCGTGGGTACGGCGTCAGGTCACTCAACGAGCCGCCCGACCACTGATCCTCGTCGAGGAGCTTCACGAGAGTCCCGAGGACATCACCGTGGGCAGAGACGAGATCGGGTCGCTGGTCGCGATGATGCGGAACTTGCCTCGGCGACAGCGCGAGGTGCTGGCTTGCCGGTACGTGCTCGAGCTGTCGGTCGCGGAGACAGCCCAGCTGTTGGAGATCAGTGAGGGGTCAGTCAAGACCCATGCCCATCGCGGGCTGCAGTCCCTACAACAGCGGATCGAGGTGGCCCGATGAGCCCTATCGAAGAACGGCTCGTGCGGGACATCGCGGCCGTCACCAGAGGAGTCGTCGTGAACGAATCAGACCTGCGGGATGCCCGCGACACCATCGAGCAGCGCATCGGCGGCCGCCAGCAGCGCGACCGTCGTCGCATGATCGCGGTGGCCGCTGCCGCGGCCGTCGTCCTGGCCATCGGCGGTGTGGCAACAATCCAGGCCTTGGGCGGCGACGAGGAGACCGCGCCGCCGGCCGGCCCTCCGGTGCCCACCGACGACACGGTCGAGGTGGAGGCACCGGCCGGAACGGCACCGACGATTTCGACCCTTCAGGGGATCTGGCGGGTGGACAACGGGACGACGTTGATCAGGTTCGGGGTGGACGGGACCGTGCGGTTCGACCCGGCCGGCGCCCTGTGGTCCGACCCGCTCGACACCGGCAGCTACGCCATCGAGGGCAAGCAGATCACCATCACGACCGCCGGTGACAAGATCCCCGCGTGCCGCGGCGCGGAGACGGTGCTGGGTGCCGCGCACACCGGGGAGGGGTCCATGGAGATGGTGTACGACTCCGGCACCGACACCGCGTGTTCGCCGCTGCCGGGCACCAGTTGGGTGATGGAGCAGGTACTGCCGACGCGCTTCGTCGGCTTCCTCGGGCTGCGCCTGACCGCCGGCGAGGTGCGGGCGATGGAGCCGCCGACCGACCAGTCGCTGCTGCCCGGCGACTGGGTCGCGCAAGGAGGCGGTCACCTGCTCGAGCTCGCGGCCGACGGCACCTACTACGTCGCGGGCGCCGGCGCCGACGTCGTCGACCAGGGCCGGTGGACCCTCGACCTGGGCACCTCGGAGCTGCGACTGGTGAGCAGTGAGGAGTCGGTGCTGTGCGAGGCCGGAGACGCGCTCGTGCTGACCGGGGTCCGCTACCTGGGCTTGGGCCCCACCTCGGTGTTCGGCGGCTCGGTCGCGCAGAACCCCTGCGACGCGCAGTGGACGCCGGAGTACTGGTGGGTGCTGCCGAACGACCTGCGCTGAGGAGGAGTCAGATCAGCGTGGCGGCCTTGTCGAGCACGGCGCGCAGGATCTGCTCCATCTCGTCGAAGTGCTCCTGGGTGCAGACGAGCGGGGGAGCGAGCTGGACCACCGGGTCGCCGCGGTCGTCGGCCCGGCAGTAGAGGCCTTCGTTGTAGAGGTTCTTGGAGACGAAGCCGTAGAGCAACTTCTCGCACTCCTCTGCAGTGAAGGTCTCCTTGGTCCCCTTGTCCTTGACCAGCTCGATCCCGTAGAAGTACCCGTCGCCGCGGACGTCACCGACGATCGGCAGGTCGAGGAGTCGCTCGAGGGTGGCCCGGAAGTTGGGCGCGTTGGTCTGGACGTTCTCGAGGACCTTCTCCTCCTCGAAGATCTGCAGGTTCTTCAGGCCGACCGCGGTGGAGACCGGGTGGCCGCCGAAGGTGTAGCCGTGCGCGAACCAGTTGTTGTCGCGCAGGAACGGCTCCATCAGCCGGTCGGTGGCGATCATCGCGCCGAGCGGGGCGTAGCCGGAGGTGATGCCCTTGGCGCAGGTGATCATGTCCGGCTGGTAGCCGAACCGCTCGGCGCCGAACATGTGGCCGAGTCGGCCGAAGGCGCAGATGACCTCGTCGGAGACGAGGAGTACGTCGTACTCGTCGCAGATCTCGCGCACCCGCTCGAAGTAGCCGGGCGGCGGCGGGAAGCAGCCGCCGGCGTTCTGGACCGGCTCGAGGAACACGGCGGCGACGGTGTCGGGGCCTTCGTTCTCGATCGCGACCGCGATCTGGTCGGCGGCCCAGCGGCCGAACGCCTCCAGGTCGTCCTGGCGCTCCGGGGCTCGGTAGAAGTTGGTGTTCGGTACCCGGAACGTCGAGGGCACGAGCGGCTCGAACTGTGCCTTCAGCGGCGGCAGGCCCGTGATCGACAGGGCTCCCTGAGTGGTGCCGTGGTAGGCGATCGCACGGCTGATCACCTTGTGCTTCATCGGCTTGCCGGTGAGCTTGAAGTAGTTCTTTGCCAGCTTCCAGGCGGTCTCGACCGCCTCGCCACCGCCGCTGGTGAAGAACACCCGGTTGAGGTCGCCGGGCGCGTAGCCAGCGACCTTCTGGGCCAGCTCGATCGCCGGCGGGTGGGCGTAGGACCACAGCGGCATGAACGCCAGCTCGCGCGCCTGCGCGGCGGCGGCGTCGGCGAGGTCGGTGCGGCCGTGGCCGAGCTGGGAGACGAACAGGCCGGCCAGTCCGTCGAGGTACTTCTTCCCCTGGGAGTCATACAGGTAGACGCCCTCGCCGCGCACGATGATCGGCACGTCGGCCTCGGCGTACGCGCCCATGCGGGTGAAGTGCATCCACAGGTTGTCTTTTGCGGCGCGCTGCATGCTCTCGTGATCCATGCGTCCATGGTGAGCGAGAACGAGCGAGTAAGCAAGTGAATCAGTGGCGACGATGCCTATCTGCGACGAAATCAGTCGCCAGAGGCGAAGAATCCATCCTCAAACGTCACTTACGCCACCGCAACGGCACGAGCGTCGGGGGAAAGGCGTCGGACCCGGCAACGACGAGCCCGGTGGGCCCGACCGCCACCGAGAACGCACAGGCGACCGCGACCCGGCCGCGCTCCTCGAATCGCTGAGGGTCGACCAGCACGACGTAGCTGTTCGTCTCGTTGCATCCCTGCTGAGGGCCGATCGTCACCCAAATGCCCTCGCTGCTCACGGCCACGCCGTAGGCATTCGAGCCGAGCGACAGCGACGTCTGCTCGAGGCTGGTGGGATCGACGCGGACCAGGGCGGAACCCGTGTTGGCAGCCGCCCAGATCGCATCGGACGAGCTTGTCAGGCGTTCGAGCGTGGATCCCGTCTCGACGACATCGGTGACCTTATTGGTTGCCGGGTCGATGCGAGCGATCTGACCGGTCCGGTGCTCGGCCACCCAGATCGCGTCGTGCGCCACGACGACGGCCGTCGGTGAGGCCAGGTCGGTGAGCCGGGCGACCTCGCGGCCGGTCGCCCGGTCGACACGCACGATGAGCCCCTGCTCGAAGCCGGTAGCCCAGATGTCGGTGGCGGTGACCGCGATGCCGTACGGCGCGACGGGCAGCTCCACGGTCTCGGACACCCGATTGTTCTTCGGGTTGACTCTTAGTGCGGAGGCTGCGGAAGTGGCGGCTACCCAGACCTGCCCGGACGGGTCGGTGGTGACGGTTTGCGGCAGCGGCGGACTGGGCTCAGCGACCTTGATGGCGGCAAGGATCTTGCCGGACCGACCGTCGACCCGCGTGACGGTTCCCTCATCCGGGTTCGGGAACCACAAGTCGCCCGCGGCCACCGCCGTGAACTGGGTCGCGAAGTCGGCATCCACCGCCGCCTCGACGACCAGGTTGTCCGACGCGGTGAAGGGCGCCGTCGGGGACTCGGACACCGCGGGGGAGCCCGATGCAGACGCCGAGGACGGAGGACCGGCACCCCGACTCGACGTGTCATCGCCGTCGCCGCAGCCGCCGACCATCATCAGCAGCAGTGAGGCGACGGCGAGTATCGCCCTCATACCAAGACGGTAGCGCCCGCAGCGCCTGTTCGACGGGGATCCGGGCCTAACCTTGCGGTCATGGCAGACCAGACCTTCCAGAACTTCGTCAACGGCGAGTACGTCGAGGCCGCCGGCGGCGAGACCTACGACGTACTCGACCCCTCCACCGGCGAGGTCTACGCGCGGGCGCCGCTCTCGGGGACCGAGGACGTCGATCGTGCGTATGCCGCCGCCGAGACCGCCTTCGAGCAGTGGGGGAACACCACACCCAAGGAGCGATCGGAGGCGCTGCTCAAGATCGCGGATGCGCTCGAGAGGCGTGCCGACGACTTCGTCCGGGCCGAGTGCAAGGACACCGGGAAGCCGCTGAGCCTGACGGCCTCCGAGGAGCTGCCGCCGACGATCGACCACTTCCGGTTCTTCGCGGGCGCCGCGCGGATCCTCGAGGGTCAGTCGGCGGGGGAGTACATGGAGGACCACACGTCGTTCATCCGACGCGAGCCGATCGGCGTGATCGGCCAGGTGACGCCCTGGAACTACCCGCTGGCGATGATGTCGTGGAAGATCGCTCCGGCGCTGGCGGCCGGCAACACCGTCGTACTCAAACCCAGCGACACCACGCCTGCAACCTCGACGATGATGGCCGAGCTGTGCGCGGAGTTCCTCCCGCCCGGCGTGCTCAACGTGATCACCGGCGACCGCGACACCGGGCGTGCCCTGGTGGCCCATCCGACCCCGCAGATGGTCGCGATCACCGGGTCGGTGCGAGCGGGCATGGAGGTGGCCGCCTCGGCCGCGACCGACCTGAAGCGGGTGCACCTCGAGCTCGGCGGTAAGGCGCCGGTGATCATCTTCGACGACGCCGACGTCGAGAGGGCGGCGGCCGCGATCGCCGAGGCCGGCTACTTCAACGCCGGCCAGGACTGCACCGCCGCCACCCGAGTGCTCGCCGGGCCGCGGGTGCACAGCGACTTCGTCGACGCGCTGACCGAGGCCGCGAAGGGCACCAAGACCGGGATGCCGGATGACGAAGACGTCTTCTACGGCGCGCTCAACAACGAGGACCAGCTGGCCCGGGTGACCGGGATGGTCGACCGGCTTCCGGACCACGCGGAGCTGCGCACCGGCGGATCGCGGCAGGGCGACACCGGCTACTTCTACTCGCCGACCGTCCTGTCCGGGCTGGAGCAGGACGACGAGCAGATCCAGGACGAGATCTTCGGGCCGGTGATCACGGTTCAACAGTTCAGTGATGAGAAGGAGGCGGCGCGGTGGGCCAACGGCGTGAAGTACGGGCTCGCCTCCAGCGTCTGGACCAAGGACCACGCGCGGGCGATGCGGATGTCGAAGGCGCTCGACTTCGGGGTCGTCTGGATCAACACCCACATCCCCTACATCTCGGAGATGCCGCACGGAGGCTTCAAGCACTCCGGCTACGGCAAGGACCTGTCGATGTACGGCTTCGAGGACTACACGCGCATCAAGCACGTGATGTCGTACATCGGCGAGTGAGGGCCATTCGGCGGGCGTATCGAGACCACCGGCGAGTGGTCTCGATACGCGCTCGCTCCTTCGTCGCTCGCGCTACTCGACCAGCGACACGTTGGTCCGAGTAGCCCTGGCCGAGCTTGCGAGGCCGGCGCGTATCGAGACCACTTGGATGGAGACCTGAGATGAGGATCCTGCTGGTCGGCGCCGGAGGTGTGGGGTCCGCGTTCACGGCCATTGCCGCGCGCCGCGACTTCTTCGAGACGATCGTGATCGCCGACTACGACCTGGCCCGGGCCGAGAGGGCCGCAGCCACGGATGGCCGGTACGCCGGTGCCCAGATCGACGCCTCCTCGGTCGAGGCCGTCGCCGCGCTGTGTCGCGAGCACTCGATCACGCACGTGATGAACGCCGTCGACCCGATCTTCAACATGTCCATCTTCGACGGGGCGTTCGAGGCGGGCGCCGACTACCTCGACATGGCGATGTCGCTCTCGAAGCCGCACCCCGAGACGCCGTACGAGAAGTGCGGGGTGAAGCTCGGCGACGAGCAGTTCGCCGTCGCCTCCGACTGGGAGTCCGCGGGCCGGCTGGCGCTGGTCGGCATCGGCGTCGAGCCGGGGCTGTCGGATGTGTTCGCGCGGTACGCCGCCGACCACCTGTTCTCCGAGATCGACGAGCTCGGCACCCGCGACGGCGCCAACCTCGTGGTCACCGACGACGACGGCAACGAGATCTTCGCGCCGTCGTTCTCGATGTGGACGACGATCGAGGAGTGCCTCAACCCTCCGGTGATCTGGCAGGACGGTGAGTGGTTCACGACGCCGCCGTTCAGCGAGCCGGAGGTCTTCGACTTTCCCGAGGGCATCGGCCCGGTCGAGTGCGTGAACGTGGAGCACGAGGAGGTGCTCCTGATGCCGCGCTGGGTCGAGTGCAAGCGGGCGACGTTCAAGTACGGCCTCGGCGACGAGTTCATCAACATCCTCAAGGTGCTGCACACCCTTGGCCTCGACAGCACCGAGAAGGTGCGAGTCAAGGGCGTCGAGGTGTCACCTCGCGACGTCGTGGCCGCCGTGCTACCCGACCCGGCGACCGTCGGTCCGCGGATGAAGGGCAAGACCTGCGCCGGTCTGTGGGTGACCGGGACCGGGAAGGACGGGAAGCCGCGGTCGACGTACCTCTATCACGTGGTCGACAACGAATGGACCATGGAGAACTACGGCCACCAGTGCGTGGTCTGGCAGACCGCGATCAACCCGGTGGTGGCGCTGGAACTGCTGGCGACGGGCGTGTGGAGCGGGGCCGGAGTGCTCGGACCGGAGGCGTTCGACGCCGTACCGTTCCTCGACCTGCTCACCGCCTACGGCTCGCCGTGGGGGACCAAGGAGCTGACGCCGGCCGGTGAGTGAGACCTTGCTGAGAGAGCAGTGGCGAGTGCTTCGGTCCTGGCTGGACGAGGCCGACGTAATGGCCCACGGGGACCACCCGTCCGGGCTGGGCGACTGGAGCGTCTCCGACCTCGTCGCACACCTGGGCCTGGGACTGGGCATGCTCACCGAGATCACCCCGGCGGAGGACGGTGCGGTGCCGATGTCGTTCGGGCGGTACGTCGGGCACTACCCGCCGGCGGCCGGGGCCATCGCGACCAATACGCGCAACCTGGCCGCCGAGCTCGAGGGAGACCTGCTGGCCGGGCTCGACCGGATCGCCACGGAGGCATTCGCCGCCATCGAGGGCCTCACCTGGGCCGTGGTCCTCGGCCGGCGCGGTCCGCTCGCCTACTCGGACTACCTGCAGACCCGGTTGCTCGAGCTGGTCGTACACGGTGACGATCTCGCGCGGGCCACGGCCTCTTGGACCTCACCGGTGCTCGAGGAGGCTGCCGAGTCGGTCGCGGTGACCCTGGCCGACGCCTACGAGCAGGTCGCTGGGAGGCGGCCGGAGGTGACCGCCGCGATGGCGTGGATCCGGACCGCTGCCGGGCGCGTTTCCTCGGACGACCCGCACCTGCCGTTGCTCTGAGCCCCGGCCTACCGCTTCTTCTTCAGCTCCTTGCGGGCGGCCTCGAAGGCCTCGCCGAACGCCGCCCCGATCCGCCAGTCGATCCTGATCCGTTGGTCCCACTCGGCCTTGATCGCGGTGTAGCGGCCGGCCGGGGCGCCGTGCTGCGCGGCGAAGGCGTCGTACTCGGCCGGCGGGACCTTGGCCTGGACGAGTGCCGCCTCGATGTAGGCGCACTGCTCGACGGTGAGACCTTCGATCGCCGCGGCCGACTCCTCGGACGGGGTGAGGTCGAGGGGTTCCGTCGAGGCGACCGAAGTTTCGTGGGCGCGTGGGTCCGCGCTGAGCACCACGTCGGCGAGGCTGCCCGGCGGCGGATCGTCCTGCCAGGTGCCGCCTGCCGCCGCCCTCTGCTCGGCGAGGAGCGGCCAGTTCACCTGCGCGCGCGTGGGGTCCTTCGGGTCGACGACCACGGGGACGACGACACCGGGGGCGACGTACCACCGCACGTACGGAGGCACGTAGTCCTTCTTGGCCAGCGCCCGGGTGCCGTCGGCGCAGGCCACCGTGATGTGCCAGTTCTCAGCCGGCATCCCCATCACGGTGACGCGGTCCAACGACTCCACGGTCGCCTCTTGGGGCGTCCACTTGCGGAGCCGGCTGAGCACGCTCATGTCCAGCGCCTTGTCGTCCACCCCCTGGTCGGGAGCCTTCCGGCTGCGCCGCCCGGCGTCCTTGGGGGCGCCGGGCACCCCGGCCATCGCGGCGGCGTCGACGACGACCGAGTCGCCGTCGGTCTTGACCGCGATGGTCGAGCCCAGCCGGATCACCAGCGGGATGTCGGCGCCGTAGTGGATGCCGCCCACCCGGGGCTCAGGAGCAAACCACTCCAGCCGGATGTCGGTCTCGGTGAAGGTGTCGTTGTACCTGCGCTTGATGCCCGTGACGACGGCCGTGTTCGGGTCGCCCGCAGCGGCCAGCTTCTCCGCGCGGTCGAACCGGCGGTCGTGGAAGACCTGGTACTCCAGCGTTTCCTTGGCGTCGTAGACCTTCTCGGCGCCGCCGAGAAGCTTGTTGAAGAGGCCCATGCGTCCTCATCATGCCGCCGTCGTAGACGGACGTACATAACAAGCAGACCTCGACCGTGTTCACGCTCAGCGGAGGCACTGAACGTGCTGTTATGCACGTTCGTTTACGACGCGACGGAACCAGACGGTCGCGAGCGGCGGTACCACGATCTCGGCGTACGCCGGGCTCGCGCCGGGGACTTCACCAACAGCCGGGTCGGCACTGGCGGTGATCGCGCCGAGGTTGCCGATGCCGGCGCCGCCATAAGTCGCGGCGTCGGTGTTGAGGATCTCGCGCCATTCGCCCTCGGCGGGCAGGCCGAGGCGGTAGCTGTCGTGCGGGATCGAGGCGAAGTTCGAGACGCAGACGACATCGGCCGTGTCGGGGGCGCGGCGGACGAAGGAGAAGACGTTGCGGTGGGCGTCGTTGGCGTCGATCCACTGGAAGCCCTCGGGGGAGCCGTCGCGCGCCCACAACGCAGCCGAAGCACGGTACGCCGCGTTCAGATCTCGTACGACGGACTGCACGCCGCGGTGCTCGGGATGGTCGAGCAGCCACCAGTCGAGCTCGCGGGATTCGGCCCACTCGGACTCCTGGCCGATCTCGATGCCCATCATGGTCAGCTGCTTGCCGGGGTGCGCCCACATGTAGCCCAAGTAGGCGCGCAGGGAGGCGAGCTGCTGCCAGCGGTCGCCGGGCATCTTGCGGACCAGCGAGCCCTTGCCGTGGACTACCTCGTCGTGCGACAGCGGCAGCACGTAGTTCTCGGTGAACGCGTAGACGAGGGAGAACGTCATCTCGCCGTGGTGGTAGGACCGATGCACTGGCTCGTGCTTGAGGTAGTCGAGGGTGTCGTGCATCCAGCCCATGTTCCATTTGAAGCCGAACCCGAGCCCGCCCTCCGACGTCGGCCCGGTGACCTGCGGCCAGGACGTCGACTCCTCGGCGATCGTGACGATGCCGGGCACCCGCTTGTAGACGGTCGCGTTCATCTCCTGCAGGAACTGCACGGCCTCGAGGTTCTCGCGGCCGCCGTACTTGTTCGGCGTCCACTTGCCCTCCTCGCGCGCGTAGTCGAGGTAGAGCATCGAGGCGACGCCGTCGACCCGCAGCCCGTCGGCGTGGAACTCCTCGAGCCAGTAGACCGCGTTGGCGTAGAGGAAGTTGCGCACCTCGTGCCGGCCGAAGTCGAAGATGTGGGAGCCCCACTCCTCATGCCAGCCGCGCTGCGGGTTGGGGTCCTCGTAGAGCGGGCCGCCGTCGAACTTCGCCAGCGCCCACGGGTCGGTCGCGAAGTGCCCGGGCACCCAGTCGAGGATCACGCCGATGCCGGCCTGGTGCAGCTTGTCGACGAGACGGCGGAAGCCGTCGGGGTCGCCGAACCGCGCGTCGGGGGCGAAGTATGACGTCACGTGGTAACCCCACGACCCCCCGAACGGATGCTGCATCACCGGCATCAGCTCAACATGGGTGAACCCGAGATCGGCGAGGTAGGGGACCAGGTCGTCGGCGAGCTCGTCGTAGGACCAGAACCCACCGCCGGGATGCCGCTTCCACGAGCCGAGGTGTATCTCGTAGACCGACATCGGCTCGTCGATCGGCTGCTTCTGCGCGCGGGCGGTCATCCAGGCGTCGTCGGCCCAGACGTGCGACGACTCGAAGACCCGCGACGACGTGGCCGGCGGCACCTCGGCGTGGAACGCGAGTGGGTCGGCTTTCTCGGTCCATTGACCGTCGGCGCCAAGGATCCAGTACTTGTACGTCGTGCCGGCGCCGATGCCGGGCACGAACAGCTCCCACACGCCGGACTTCCCCAGCTGACGCATCGGGTGCTCGCGGCCGTCCCAGCTGTTGAAGTCGCCCTTCAGCCGGATCCCGCGGGCCTTGGGCGCCCAGACCGCGAACGACGTGCCGCTCACGGTGTCGCCCAGCGGGGTCTGGTAGTAGTGCACGCGGGCGCCGAGCACCTCCCACAGCTGTTCGTGCCGACCCTCGTTGATCAGGTGCAGGTCGATGTCGCCGAGGGTGGGCAGGAATCGGTAGGGGTCGTCGACCTCGATGGTGGGGCCGTCGTAGGTCACCCCGAGCCGGTAGTCGGGCACATCGGTGGTCGGCAACGAGCCGACCCAGATGCCCTCGTGCTCGTGGGTGAGCTCGGTCGGGCCGCCCGCGTGCCGCACCTCCACCCTGCGGGCAAGCGGCTTCAGCACCCGGATGGTCACCCCGCCGTCGCCCACGTGCGGGCCGAGTACGGCGTGCGGCTCGCCATGCTCGCCGCGCACGACCAGCTCGAGCTCCTCGAGAGGGACCTTGACGGTCACGTCACGCCGATCCGGGCCACCGCGTCGAGGGGGATGGACACCCAGGCCGGGCGGTTGCGGGTCTCGTAGACGCACTCGTAGACGGCCTTGTCGGCGACGTACGCCGCCAGCATCGTGCCCTGCCGACCGCTCAGCTCGCCGCCGGCGTAGGCGTTCAGGAAGTGCTGCTTGTTGCGGGCGGCCCACTCGTCGGCACGTCGCGCCCGCTGGGACGCGGACGTCTCGTCGTGGCCGGCGAGGGTGCGCTGCACGGCGTGCGCGGCGTAGTCGAACGAGCGCAGCATCCCGGCGACGTCGCGCCAGGGGGAGTCGGGCTGCACGCGTTCGGACAACGGTTTGGCCGGCTCGCCCTCGAAGTCGACCACCTTCCAGCCCAGCACCGTGCGCAGGGTCTGGCCGAGGTGCAGGTCGGCGTGGATCCGCTGCACCTCCAGCTCGCCGAGCGCGGCCAGCGCGTCGTAGGCACCCCGCAGCGGCGCGGTGAACGCCTCCAGCTCGGGGACGATCGGCACCGCCTCGGCGAGCCGGGCCTTCATCGCCTCGGCCACCTCGGCGGCCGGGATGGAGCCGGTGTCGAAGCTCTCGGCGAGGGCCTCGTGCACCTCGCAGAGCGCGGTACCGAGGCGGGAGGCCTCGCCGGCGAAGTCACCGCCCACCTCGTCGGCATGGAGGTCGGCCTCGGCGAACAGGTTGCGCACGCTGGCCAGCGCCAGCTCCCAGCCGTCGGTGGCGGTGCGCAGGAACTGCTGCAGCATCGCCAGGTGCAGCAGACCGTCGTCGGTGTCGGCCTCGACCCAGCCGTAGAGCTTGGCCACGTGCTCGGAGCCGGCCTCGGTCAGCACCTCGTGGATCGCGATGTCCGGGTTGGTGCCGGGCGTGATCTTGCGGAACACCTTGAGCATCGAGTCCTCGCCGAAGAAGACCGAGGAGTTGGACTGCTCACCGCTGAACAGCGCCGAGTGCGCCTCCAGGTCGAGGTCGTGGCCGGGGATCCGCTCGAACCGCAGGTCGCCCTCCGGCTTGGTGTCGAACGCGTGCAGCCAGCCGGCCATCGCCTCGCGGTCGTGCAGCGCGTCGTAGGCGTGCACCCAGCCCAGGTCCTCGTCCTCCCACCAGCCCACAAAGGCGTGGTCGAGCCGCGGCTCCGGGTCGGGGTAGAAGACCAGCGGCACCTGGTAGAGCTCGGTGTCGCCGTCGTCGTAGCGCACCTCGACCAGGTGGAGGTACGTCGGCGGACCCTGGTCGTCGGGAGCCCCGGCGACCTCCGCCAGCACGCGCACGTCGCCGATCTCGAACTCGCGCCCTTTGCCACCGAACCACCGGGCCGCGGCGACGTATGCCTTGAGGGAGTCGAGGTTCACAGGACCAGCTCGCCCTCGTCGGCGTCGGGATCGGTCAGCCGGAACCAGTAGAAGCCGTAGCCGCCCAGGGTGAGCAGGTAGGGGAGCTCGCCGACCGCCGGGAACGGCACCCCGCCGAGCAGCTCGACCGGCACCAGCCCCTCGAACCGACGCAGGTCGAGCTCGACCGGCTGGGGGAACCGGGACAGGTTGTTGACGCAGACGATGGCGTCGCCGTCGTGCTCGCGGGCATAGGAGAGCACCGTCGGGTTGGACCCGCCGAGGTCGCTGAAGTCGCCCCGTCCGAACGCGGGGTGCCGCTGGCGCGCATGGATCATCCGGCGCGTCCAGTGCAGCAACGAGGAGGGGTTCTCCAGCTGGGACTCGACATTGACGCTTTGGTACCCGTAGACCGGATCCTGAACCGCGGGCAGGTGCAGCTTGCCCGGGGTGGCCGACGAGAAGCCTGCGTTGCGGTCGGGGGTCCACTGCATCGGGGTGCGGACGCCGTCGCGGTCGCCGAGCCAGATGTTGTCGCCCATCCCGATCTCGTCGCCGTAGTAGAGGACCGGCGAGCCGGGGAGCGAGAGCAGGAGCGCGGTGAAGAGCTCGATCCGGTTGACGTCGTTGTCGAGCAGCGGAGCCAGCCGGCGACGGATCCCGATATTGGCCTTCATGCGGGGGTCCTTGGCGTACTCGTCCCACATGTAGTCGCGGTCCTCGTCGGTGACCATCTCCAGGGTGAGCTCGTCGTGGTTGCGCAGGAAGATGCCCCACTGGCAGTTGTCGGGGATGGCCGGTGTCTGGTCGAGGATCTCCGAGATCGGGAACCGCGACTCGCGTCGTACGGCCATGAAGATGCGCGGCATCACCGGGAAGTGGAAGCACATGTGGCACTCGTCGCCGCCGGCGTTGAAGTCGCCGAAGTAGTCGACGACGTCGGAGGGCCACTGGTTGGCCTCGGCGAGCAGGATCCGGCCTGGGTACTCGTCGTCGACGAACTTGCGGACCATCCGCAGGAACTCATGGGTCTCGGGGAGGTTCTCGCCGTTGGTGCCGGGCCGCTCGTAGAGGTAGGGCACGGCGTCGAGCCGGAACCCGTCGAGGCCCATGTCGAACCAGAACCCCATGGCGTCGAGCATCGCCTCGTGGACCTTGGGGTTGTCGAAGTTGAGGTCGGGCTGGTGGGAGAAGAACCGGTGCCAATAGTACTGCTGGCGGACCGGGTCCCAGGTCCAGTTGGACGGCTCGGTGTCGACGAAGATGATCCGCGCGTCCTGGTAGAGCTCGTCTGTGTCGGACCAGACGTAGAAGTCGCCGAAGGGACCGTCGGGGTCCTCGCGGCTGGCCTGGAACCACGGGTGCTGGTCGCTGGTGTGGTTCATGACGAAGTCGATGATCACGCGGATGCCGCGCTTGTGCGCCTCGGAGACGAAGTGCTGGAAGTCCTCGACGTTGCCGCACTCGGGGAGGATGTCGCGGTAGTCGGCGACGTCGTACCCGCCGTCGCGGAGCGGGGAGCTGAAGAACGGCGGCACCCATAGGCAGTCGACGCCGAGCCACTCGAGGTAGTCGAGCTTCTCGGTCAGACCGTTGAAGTCGCCGGTGCCATCGGCGTTGGAGTCGCGGAAGCTGCGGACCAGGACCTCGTAGAAGACGGCGGTCTTGAACCAGTCGGGCTCGGAGCTGAGGGGTGTCATGCCGGGCTCACGTCCGGACCCTTGACGCTGAGGATGTGGGCCGGCTCGACGGCCGGGTCGAGGCGCACGTAGTTGTGCTGGCCCCACTCCCACTCCTCGCCGCTGATCTCGTCATGCACGGTGAGGGAGTCCGACCAGTCCAGGCCGAGGGCGGGGAGGTCGAGGTGGACCATCGTGTCGCGTGCCGCGTGCGGGTCGAGGTTGATCACCACGATCACGATGTCCGCCGGGTCGTCCAGGCCATCAGAGGAAGACTTGCTGAACACCAGGATGTTCTCGTCGTCGCTGCCGTGGATGACGACGTTGCGCAGCCACTGCAGGGCGGGGTGCTCGCGGCGGATCTCGTTGAGCCGGGTGAGGTATGGCGCCAGGCTGCGGCCCTCGGCGACCGCGCCGTCCCAGTCGCGGACCCGGATCTGGTACTTCTCCGAGTCGAGGTACTCCTCGCTCCCCGGGCGTACCGCCACATGCTCGAACAGCTCGAAGCCGGCGTACACCCCCCAGCTCGGCGAGCTCGTCGCGGCCAGGGCGGCGCGGATCTTGAACGCCGGCGGGCCGCCGTACTGAAGGAAGGCGTGGAGGATGTCGGGGGTGTTGACGAAGAAGTTCGGCCGGATCAGGTGGTCGGACTCGTAGGCCAGCTCGCGCAGGTAGTCCTCGATCTCCCAGCGGGCGGTGCGCCAGGTGAAGTACGTGTAGGACTGGTGGAAGCCTACCGCGCCGAGGGTGTGCATCATCGGCGGCTTGGTGAACGCCTCGGACAGGAACAGCACGTCCGGGTCGGTGCGACGGATCTCCTTGAGCAGCCACTCCCAGAACGGAACCGGCTTGGTGTGCGGGTTGTCGACCCGGAAGATCCGGACGCCGTGGGACATCCAGTGCTTGACGACCCGGTGCACCTCGCGGGCGATCCCGGTGGAGTCGTTGTCGAAGTTGATCGGGTAGATGTCCTGGTACTTCTTGGGCGGGTTCTCGGCGTACGCGATCGAGCCGTCGGCGCGAGTCGTGAACCACTCGGGATGGCTGGTCACCCAGGGGTGGTCGGGCGCGGCCTGGAGTGCGAAATCGATGGCGACCTCGAGGCCGAGCTCGTTGGCGCGCGCGACGAAGTTGTCGAAGTCCTCGAGCGTGCCCAGGTCGGGGTGGATCGCGTCGTGCCCGCCGTGCTTGGAGCCGATCGCCCACGGGGAGCCGGGGTCCTCGGGACCGGGGTTGAGGGTGTTGTTGGGTCCCTTGCGGTTGACCTCGCCGATCGGGTGGATCGGCGGCAGGTAGATCACGTCGAAGCCCATCGCCGCGACGCCCTCGAGCCGCTTGGCCGCGGTCTTGAAGTTGCCGCTGGTGACCGTGCCGGTCTTGGCGTCGCGGGTCGCGCCCTCGGAGCGCGGGAAGAACTCGTACCAGCTGCCGAAGAGCGCGCGCTCGCGGTCGGCGTACGCCGGGTGCGGCCCCTCGACCGTGACCAGCTCGCGTAGCGGGTGGGCCTCGAGCACGACGCCGAGGTCGCGGGACTGGAGCTGGGCGAGCCGCGCCTCGACGGGGCGCTTCGTGTCCCGCGCGGCCTTGATCGCGCCGGTGACCACGTCTCGCGCGGGCGACGACTCGACGCTCTCGAGGACCTGCTCGAGCAGCAGCGCCCCCTCGGTGAACATCAGCTCGACGTCGACGCCCGCGGGGATCTTGAGACCTGCGTCGTGCTGCCAGGTGGCAAGGGGGTCGGACCAGGCGTGCACCTCGAACGTCCACTCGCCTGGCAGGTCGGGCCGCACCCAGGCTTCGTACCGATCGACGGGCTCCTCGAGCTTCTGCATCCGGGCCGGCGGTCGTCGCGCGCCGTCAGGCGCAGTGAGCACGACCTCCGCGCTCAGCTGGTCATGTCCCTCGCGGAACACCGTCGCTGACACAGGAAACGGCTCGCCCACAGTGGCCTTTGCGGCCTGTCTGCCCAAGTCCACCAGCGGCATGACATCGAGGATGGGGATGCGGCCGACCATGCCTCAACCCTCGCGAACTCGTGAGCCGGAAGCAAACGACCCGTGTCGCTGGTCGGGTAGCCGCGAGCGACGAAGGAGCGAGAGGTGTATCGAGACCACGGCGGCGAGTGGTCTCGACACACCTCTCGCTCGTGCCTCGCGGCGGGCTACTCGACCAGCGATGTGACGAGCTAGCGGAGGCGGCGTACTCGACCCGGCGCTGGTCGAAGTCGACGATCATGCAGCCGGTGTGGAATCCCTCGGCGAGCACTTCACCCACGGGTTCGCGACTGCGAGGTTGGTTTCGGGATGGTGTCGAGGAAGTTCCGACGCCCGGGGCGACCTGGTTGAAGATCGCCTGCCTCGAGGGGTCTCGATCCGCAGCGGCCTTCGCTGGTCGAGTAGCGCGGGCGACGAAGGAGCGAGCGCGTATCGAGACCATCGTGCTCGAGGTGGCCTCTGTGCGCATCGGGTCTCGATACGCCGGTCGCGACCCGTTCCTCGGTCGCGCGGCTACTCGACCGGCATTCACCCACGCGGTCTGCTCGTTCCTCGCAGACCGCTGTGACTGCCGAACGGGACGAGCCCCCATGACTCGTCCCGTTCGACTCCCACCAAGCAGATTCCCAGGGAGTTCTGCGGGAGGTACAACGGGCAAGCGTGCGGCGGGTTATTGGATCGTTCAAGTGATCTTGGGTACGGTCCCGTTCATGCGTGCGATCCGACGCTTCACGGTCCGTCCCGTCCTGCCCGATGCCCTCACCGCGCTGGGTGAGCTCGCCGGCAATCTGCGCTGGTCCTGGCACCCGCCGGCCCAAGACGTTTTCGCCGAGGTCGACCCCGAGCTGTGGGAGGCGACCGGTCGCGATCCGGTGCGGCTCCTCGGCGAGGTGGGTAACGACCGGCTGGAGGAGCTCGCCGGCGACCAAGGGTTCCTGGACCGACTCCAGGTGGCGTCCGAGGATCTCCAGCGGTACCTCACCGATGACCGCTGGTACCAGCGCCGCGGCGGCGACGGGCCGCGGTCGATCGCCTACTTCTCGCCGGAGTTCGGCATCACGGCCGTGCTGCCGCAGTACTCCGGCGGCCTCGGCATCCTGGCCGGTGACCACCTCAAGGCCGCGAGCGACCTCGGCGTGCCGATCGTGGGTGTCGGACTGCTCTACCGGCACGGCTACTTCAAGCAGTCGCTGTCGCGTGAGGGCTGGCAGCAGGAGACCTATCCCGTGCTCGACCCGGACGGGTTGCCGATCTCATTGCTCCGGGAGGCCGACGGCACCCGGGCCACGATCTCGATCGCGCTGCCCGACGGCCCCGACCTGATCGCCCGGATCTGGGTGGCGCGGGTCGGCCGGGTCCCGATGCTGATGCTGGACACCGACGTCGAGGGCAACCCCGAGCACTACGTCGAGATCACGGACCGGTTGTACGGCGGCAACAGCGAGCACCGCCTGCGCCAGGAACTGCTCCTCGGCGTCGGCGGGGTCCGCGCGCTGCGGGTCTGGTCCCGGATCACGGGCGACCCGGCCCCGGAGGTCTTTCACACCAACGAGGGGCACGCCGGCTTCCTCGGCATCGAACGGATCCGTGAGCTCACTGTCGACGAGGCCGGACCCAGGCTCGACCTCGAGACCGCGCTGGAGCTCGGCCGCGCGTCCACGGTGTTCACCACCCACACCCCGGTGCCGGCCGGCATCGACCGGTTCCCGCGGACGCTCGTGGAGCAGTACTTCAGCGATGCCGGCGCCACGCCCGGCGTCCCAGTTGATCGGATCCTGGCGCTCGGGTCCGAGGACTACGAGGACGGCGACCCGGCGGTCTTCAACATGGCGGTGATGGGGTTTCGGCTCGCGCAGCGCGCCAACGGGGTCTCGCTCCTGCACGGTCATGTCAGCCGCGGGATGTTCAACGGGCTGTGGCCGGCGTTCGACGAGGCCGAGGTGCCCATCGGGTCGATCACCAACGGCGTGCACGCGCCCACTTGGGTCGCGCGCGAGGTGATCGAGCTGGCCGAGGCGCACGGCGCCGACTCCGACTCCGACGACACCGAGGCGTTCTGGTCGGCGGTCGACAAGATCTCCGGCACCGACATGTGGGCGCTCAAGCGACAACTGCGGGCGCGGCTGGTCGAGGACGCCCGGCTCCGGCTCCATCGATCCTGGCGCAAGCGCGGTGCCGCCGAGGCCGAGCTGGGCTGGATCGACACCGCCCTCGATCCCGACGTGCTGACTATCGGGTTCGCGCGCCGGGTGCCGTCGTACAAAAGGCTGACGCTGATGCTCCGCGAGCCCGACCGGCTCAAGGCGCTCCTGCTGCACCCCGAGCGACCGGTGCAGCTGGTGATCGCCGGCAAGTCGCACCCGGCCGACGACGGTGGCAAGAAGCTGATCCAGGAGATGGTGCGGTTCGCCGACGACCCCGAGGTGCGGCACCGGATCGTGTTCCTGCCCAACTACGACATCGCGATGGCGCAGCCGCTCTACCCCGGCTGCGACGTCTGGCTCAACAACCCGCTGCGGCCCTACGAAGCGTGCGGCACGTCCGGCATGAAGGCGGCGCTCAACGGCGGCCTGAACCTGTCGATCCTCGACGGCTGGTGGGACGAGTGGTACGACGGCGAGAACGGCTGGGCGATCCCGTCCGCCGACGGCGTCGAGGACACCGAGAAGCGCGACGACCTCGAGGCGACGGCGCTCTACGAGCTGATCGAGAACGACGTCGCGCCGCGGTTCTACGACACCGACCACGACGGCGTGCCCGTGCGCTGGGTGGAGATGCTGCGGCACACCCTCAAGTCGCTCGGGCCCAAGGTGCTCGCGACCCGGATGGTGCGCGACTACACGCGCCTGCTCTACATGCCGGCGGCCGAGAACGCCCGCGCGCTGAACTCCGACTTCGACGGTGCCCGGCAGCTGGCCGCCTGGAAGTCGCGGGTGCGCGGCGCCTGGCCCGGCGTGAAGGTCGAGCACGTCGAGAGCGACGGGGTCGGCGACGCTGCTGAGGTCGGCGCCCTGCTCACGGTCCGGGCGTTCGTCTCGCTCGGCGAGCTGACGCCCGACGACGTCGATGTCCAGCTCGCCTACGGCCGGACCGACGCCGAGGACGAGCTCACCGACAGCACCATCGCCTCGCTGCACCCGGTGGAGAGCTACGACGGCAACCGGCACCGCTTCGACGGCCAGGTGACGCTCGACGTCAGCGGCCCGTTCGGGTACACCGTGCGCGTCGTACCCGAGAACCCGCTGCTGACCTCGCCGGCCGAGCTCGGCGTGGTGGCGCTCCCGTAGCTCAGGTCTCCCGCATCACGACGACGGTCCAGCCGCCGAGGACGAGCTCCTCGCCGGCCTTGACCGGCGTACCGCTCGGCTGCTCGGGGTCGGTCGAGAGCACCACCTCGCCGCTGTGCACCCAGTCGTTCTCCGGGAGCCGCACGGTCACCGGGTCGTTGCCCGAGACCAGCCACAGCACGAACGACGCGTCGACCTGCTGCTCGCCGTGCGGGCCGGGGGAGCGCAGCGGGGCACCGGTGACGTACATGCCGAGCGTGGTCAGCTCGGAGTCGTGCCAGTCGTCGGCGTCCATCTCCCGACCCTCGGGATGCAGCCAGACCAGGTCCTTGGGTCCGCCCTCCATCGTCGGCCGGCCCTCGAACCAGTGCCGCTGCCGCAGCGCGGGATGGTCGCGACGCAGGGCGAGCGCCGTCTTCGTCACCTCGTAGACGTCCAGCCAGGCGTCGTCGGGTCGCCAGTCGACCCACGAGATCTCGTTGTCCTGGCAGTAGGCGTTGTTGTTGCCGCGCTGCGTGCGGCCACGCTCGTCGCCGGCCGTGATCATCGGGACGCCGTTGGACAGGCAGAGCGTGGCCATCAGGTTGGCCGCGATCCGGCGCCGCCGCGCGATGATCTCCGGGTCGTCGGTCTCGCCCTCGGCGCCGTGGTTGGACGACCGGTTGTTGTCGGTGCCGTCCCGGTTGTCCTCGCCGTTGGCCTCGTTGTGCTTGGTCTCGTAGCTGACCAGGTCGCGGACGGTGAAGCCGTCGTGGGCGGTGACGAAGTTGACGGAGGCGTACGGCGAGCGGCCGTCGTCGGCGTACAGATCCGAGGAACCGGCCAGCCGGGTGGCCACGGTCCGGATCCCGGAGCTGCTGCCCCGCCAGAAGTCGCGGATCTCGTCGCGGAACTGGTCGTTCCACTCCACCCAGGGCGGCGGGCACTCGCCCACGCGGTAGCCGTCCATCGAGGCGTCCCACGGCTCGGCGATCAGCTTCACGTGCCGCAGCAGGGGGTCCTGGCCGATCGTGGTCAGGAAGTGGCTGCCCATGTTGATCTTGTGGTCGACCCGGGTGAGCGCGGACATCAGGTCGAACCGGAACCCGTCGACATGCATCTCGGTCACCCAGTAGCGAAGTGAGTCGAGGATCAGCCGGAGCGCGAACGGGTACGACGCGTCGACGGTGTTGCCGCAGCCGGTGACGTCCCAGTAGGTGTCGTCGGGTGGCGTGCCCGGTTCGCCGTTGCCGACCCGGTAGTAGAAGTGGTCGTCCAGACCCCGGAAGCTGAGCGTCGGTCCGGTCGCGGCCGCCTCGGCGGTGTGGTTGTAGACCACGTCGAGGATCACCTCGATACCCGCCGCGTGCAGGTTGCGCACCATCGTCTTGAACTCGGTGACCTGCTGGCCGCGGTCGCCCGAGGCCGAGTAGGCGTTGTGCGGGGCGAAGAAGCCGATCGAGTTGTAGCCCCAGTAGTTCACAAGGCCGCGCTCGACCAGTGCCGGCTCGGAGACGAACTGGTGGATCGGCAGCAGCTCGACGGCGGTCACACCGAGGTCGCGCAGGTAGTCGACGACCGCTGGCGTCCCCATACCGGCGTACGTGCCGCGCAGCTCCTCAGGCACCCGGTCGTGCAGCGCGGTCATCCCCTTGACGTGCGCCTCGTAGATGACGGTGTCCCGCCAGCGGTGCCGCAGCGGCTGGTCGCCCTGCCAGTCGAACTCGTCGGGTCCCAGCACCACCCCGCGCGGCACGTACGCCGCGGAGTCGGTGCTGCAGCGCTCGTCCGGCGCGTCGAGGTCGTAGGCGAAGATCGCCGGATCGTGGGTCACCTCGCCGCTCACCGCGCGCGCGAACGGGTCGAGCAGCAGCTTCTCCACGTTGAACCGCAGCCCCCGCTCGGGCTGCCATGGGCCGTCGGCGCGAAAGCCGTAGCGGGTGCCGGGCGCGACGTCCGGCAGCGCTCCGTGCCAGATGCCGAGCGACTGCTCGGTCAGCTGGTGCCGGGTCTCGGCGCCGCCGTCCTCGAAAAGGCACACCCAGACCGCTGTTGCGGATGGTGCGTGCACCGCGAAGTTCGTCGCCTCCGGAGACCAGGTGGCGCCGAGCGGATGGTTCCGCCCTGGCCAGACCGACGCGCTGTCACCGAGCTTGCGCCACAGACCGGGGGTCACAAGTGGCATTGTTCCCGATGCAACTTCGGAACCGATGAGAGGGACACATGAGTGAGTTCGTGCGGCTCGAGATAGATGGCGGGGTCGGGACGATCCGGCTGGACCGGCCGAAGATGAACGCCCTCAACGTGCAGGTCCAGGAGGAGATCCGCGCCGCGGCCACCGAGGCCGCCGAGCGGGAGGACATCCGGGCCGTGGTCGTCTACGGCGGCGAGCGGGTCTTCGCGGCCGGCGCCGACATCAAGGAGATGGCCGACATGTCCTACCAGGACATGGTGCGTCGCTCCGGCGGGCTGCAGTCCGCCTTCACCTCTGTCGCGAAGATCCCGAAGCCCGTGGTCGCAGCGGTGACCGGTTACGCCCTCGGCGGCGGCTGCGAGCTCGCCCTGTGCGCCGACTTCCGGATCGCCGCCGATGACGCCACCCTCGGCCAGCCCGAGATCCTGCTCGGCGTCATCCCCGGTGCGGGCGGCACCCAGCGGCTCACCCGGTTGGTCGGGCCGAGCACCGCAAAGGACCTGATCTTCACCGGCCGCTTCGTCAAGGCGGACGAGGCGCTGGCCATCGGGTTGGTCGACCGCGTGGTCCCGGCGGCCTCGGTCTACGACGAGGCGCTGGCCTGGGCGCGCCAGTTCGTCGGCGGCGCGGCGTACGCCCTGCGCGCCGCGAAGGAGGCCATCGACCGCGGCTGGGAGGTCGACCTCGAAACCGGACTGGAGATCGAACGTCAGCAGTTCTCGGCACTCTTCGCGACCGATGACCGTACGATCGGTATGGATTCGTTCATGAAGGACGGTCCTGGGAGGGCAAAGTTCAGTGGACGTTAAGGGTCACGTGGCGCAGACAACCACGCAGGCCGACAAGATCCGCACCATCGCCGCGCGCGTGGTGTGGGGGATCTTCCTTGTCTTCGGCCTGATCATGGCCAGCGCTGCGCTGTTGATCGCGCTCGAGGCCAACGAGAAGAACAGCCTCGTCGACTTCGTCCGCAGCTTCGCTCAGGCGATCGACCTCGGGATCTTCGACCTCCAGAACCCGATCCGGGAGTTCACGGGCGACAACAATGAGACGAAGGAAGCGCTACTCAGCTACGGCCTGGGCGCGGTCTTCTACCTGATCATCGGCCGCGTTCTGGAGCGTGTGATCCAGCCTGCGTGACCCGTGCCACGCTGTGAGGTAGTCCACGGTGGGCGCGAGTTCCGCCGTACCGAACTCGACGGTAACCTGCCCACGCTGCCACCAATGGCTATCGAAAGCACAGGAGGGGCCGTTCCCGGCCACACCACCATGAACATTGTTGTCTGTGTGAAATACGTGCCCGACGCCACCGCCGACCGGCGGTTCGAGTCGGACAACACCGTCGACCGCGACGCCGTCGACGGGCTGCTCTCCGAGCTCGACGAGTACGCCGTCGAGCAGGCGCTGCAGATCAAGGAGAAGGCCGAGAACCCCGAGGACGTGAAGGTCACCGCCCTCTGCGTAGGACCCGACAAGGGCGTCGACGCGGTGCGCAAGGCGCTGCAGATGGGTGCCGACGAGGGCGTCCACGTCAACGACGAGGCGATTGCGGGCTCCGACGCCATCGCGACCTCGCTGGTGCTGGCCAAGGCGGTCGAGAAGATCGGCTCGCCCGAGCTGGTCATCTGCGGCATGGCATCCACCGACGGCAGCATGAGCGTCGTCCCGGCGATGCTCGCAGAGCGGCTCGACCTCCCCCAGGTCACGCTCGCCTCGGTGATCGAGACCCAGGGCGACCAGATCCGGATCAAGCGCGACGGCGATGTCGCCACCGAGGTGATCGGCGCGACAATGCCGCTGGTGCTCTCGGTGACCGACCAGTCGGGCGAGGCCCGCTACCCGTCGTTCAAGGGGATCATGGCGGCCAAGAAGAAGCCGCTGGAGACCTACTCGCTCGGCGACCTCGGTGTCGACGCGGGCGACGTCGGGCTCTCGGTCGCGTGGACCGAGGTCACCGACACGACCGAGCGTCCGCCACGGACCGCGGGCGAGATCGTCAAGGACGAGGACGGTTCGGGCGCCACGGCGCTGACCGAGTTCCTCGCCTCGAAGAAGTTCATCTGAGGAGCGACTGATGTCTGAAGTTCTGGTACTCATCGACCACGTCGACGGCGCGGTCCGCAAACCCACCTACGAGCTCCTCACCATCGCCCACCGGCTCGGCGAGCCCTCCGCGGTCTTCATCGGCCCGGCCGACAAGGCCGCCGACGCCGTCGAGGCGGTCAAGAAGTACGGCGCCGCGAAGGTCTACACGGTCGACGACAGCGAGATCAAGGGCTACCTGGTGGCCCCCAAGGCCGAGGCCCTTCAGCAGCTGGCGGAGAAGACCTCGCCGGCCGCGATCCTGATCTCCTCCTCGTTCGAGGGCAAGGAGATCGCGGGCCGCCTGGCGATCAAGCTCGACTCGGGCCTGATCACCGACGCGGTCGACGTGCAGGCCGATGGGGGGAGTCCGGTGACAACTCAATCCGTTTTCGCCGGCAACTTCACGGTGCAGGCGAAGATCACCAAGGGCACGCCGATCATCGCGGTCAAGCCCAACGCGGCGGCGCCCGAAGAGGCCGCCGGTGCCGGTGACGTCGAGGAGTTCTCCGCGACCATCTCCGACTCGGCCAAGAAGGCGCAGATCGTGGCCTCCCAGCCGCGGCAGGCGACGGGTCGCCCCGAGCTCACCGAGGCCGCGATCGTGGTCTCCGGTGGCCGCGGCACCGGTGGTGACTTCACCCCGGTCGAGAACCTCGCCGACGCCCTCGGCGCGGCCGTCGGTGCCTCGCGTGCCGCGGTCGACTCCGGCTGGATCCCGCACACCTTCCAGATCGGCCAGACCGGCAAGACCGTCTCGCCGCAGCTCTACATCGCCAGCGGCATCTCCGGTGCGATCCAGCACCGCGCCGGCATGCAGACCTCGAAGACCATCGTGGCCGTCAACAAGGACGAAGAGGCCCCGATCTTCGAGCTGGTCGACTTCGGCGTCGTGGGCGACCTCAACACGGTTCTCCCGGCGGTCACCGAGCAGGTCAACCAGCGCAAGGGCTGAAGCTCCTCGCTGGTCGAGTAGCCCCGGCGAGCCTGCGAGGCTGGGCGTATCGAGACCACTGCCGAGTGGTCTCGATACGCGCTCGCTCGTTCCTCGCTCGCGCTACTCGACCAGCGATGGGCTACTTGCCGTAGAGGTTGTCGGGCTCCTTGATGATGCCGATCTGCGGGACCTCGACCGTGCGCTCGCCGGGCTTGCCGCCGAGGATGATCTTCCGCAGCGCCACGTTGTCGTCGGGGTTGGCCTCGATCAGCCGGCCGTTGGGGTTGGCGCGAACCTCGATGTAGTAGACGCCGTTGGGCAGGCCGTTCAGCCGGAAGGCCTGGCCGGCGCGGAACTGGGCGTAGGTGTCACCCCAGCCGGCGGATAGGACCTCGCGGATCGACTGCGAGTTCTGCTCGCCGCAGGACGTGCCCAGGTCGTCGTTCTGCTGGCGCCAGGCGGCGCTCGGCACGGTGGCGTCGACGAAGTCGGTGTTGGCGAGGCAGAACGCTTCCTTCCGCGACCGCACCACCTGAGTCATGTCCTCGCGCAGCAACGTGTAGCGGGCGAAGTCCTTGAAGTGCCAGTGCTCGTGAGTGGGCTTGGGGTCCCAGTGGAAGTGGCCCACTTCCTGGTAGCCGGTCTGGTTTCCGTCGGCGTCGAAGAAGTACTGGTAGGCGTCCATCTCGTCCTCGCCCTCGACCCGGAAACCGTCGACGACCAGCGGGCTGGCGCCGGCGTTCCAGACGGTTGCCGCGAAGGTGAGGTTGTTGCCGTTCCCCGAAACGCCGATGCCCCAGGCGGGCAGGGAGCGCAGGTCGGGCACGGGTCCCTCGAGGGCTTCCTCGCCCATCAGCTGCGGACCGGTCGGGGCCTTCGTGTTCGGTCGAGGGTCGCCGCCCTGCCTGCCGACCGGCTCCTCCGGGTACTCGCCGTCCTCGCCCTTCTTGACGACGACCCGGGTAGATCCGGTGACGTCGGCGGGGTCGAGCCCGAACGCCTCGGCGAACTCGGGCGCCATGGAGACGGTGACGTCGTACTTGCCGCGGACCAGGTGCAGGGGGTCGCTGTAGCCGAGCACGCTGCTCGTCCAGCCCTCCTGGATGCCTTGGACCGAGCCCAGCGTGTAGGGGTTCGGCGCACAGTCATAGGGGTACGGCGTCGTCGCCGGCGCGTCCGGTCGGTTTCGCTGGGTCTCCCACGAGTTCAGGCAGACGCTCCTCCACTTGGTGAGCGTCTCGCCGGTCTTGAGGCTCTTCACGTCGACCCTCAGAAAGTCCTTGAGCCCTGCGAAGGTCTTCATCGAGCCCGCGGGCAGCCGCACGTTGCCGTCGGGGCCGTGCCAGACAGCCTTGATGCCTTCGTCGTACGACGCACGGGTGGCCCAGATCTCGAAGGGGTCGTCGCCGGTGCGGAGGCCGACGGGGATCGGCACCTCGGTTCGGCGCCCGGGGTCGCCGTAGGTGTAGGCGATCGTCTTCGGCGGGAGGCGGAGGCTGAGGGCGGGATCGCCGACCCCTTCGTCGGCCTGGACGGAAGACGGGAGCGCGGCCAGTGGGGCCGCGACGAGCGTCGCCGCGACGGCGATCGCGATGCGTCGGTGCACGGTGGGTTTGCCTTTCGACGGTCGAAACGGGCGGTTGCCCTTACCGGTGGTGACGCACTGGGCCGCGGTTTGGTTGCCTTCCGAGCCCGCGAGGTTCGCACGACTAGCCTGGTGAGGTGAGTATCGAGCACGAGGTCGTCGAGACGGCCGTGCGCGCGCGGGAGGCCAGCCACGCGCTCGCCCTGGCGACCCGCGCCGAGAAGGACGCGGCGCTTCTCGCGATGGCCGACGCGCTGCTCGCCCGTGGCTCAGAGATCCTCGCTGCCAACGCCGACGACGTCGCCCGCGCCGAGGGCGAGGGGACACCCGCCAACATCATCGACCGGCTGCGGCTGACGCCCGAGCGGCTCGATGGGATGGCCCAGGGGCTGCGGGACGTGGCGGGCCTGCCCGACCCGGTGGGCGAGGTGGTCCGGGGGAGCACGCTCGCCAACGGGCTGGAGCTGCGCCAGGTGCGGGTGCCGTTCGGCGTGGTCGGGATGATCTACGAAGCCCGGCCCAACGTCACCGCAGACGCCGCCGGCATCTGCCTGAAGTCCGGCAACGCGGTGCTGCTCCGCGGGAGCTCGAGCGCCCGGTCCAGCAACGCCGCGATCGTGACCGTGCTCCGCGACGCGGCCGCCTCGAGCGGGCTGCACCCCGACGTCGTACAGCTCGTCCCCGGAGACACCCATGAGAGCGTGAAGGCGCTGATGCAGGCTCGCGGCCACGTCGACGTACTCATTCCGCGCGGAGGGGCCGGGCTCATCCAGTCGGTCGTGGAGGAGTCCACGGTGCCGGTGATCGAGACCGGCGTCGGCAACTGTCACGTGTACGTCGACGCGGCGGCGGACCTCGACCAGGCACTCGCGATCGTGCTGAACGCCAAGACGCACCGCACCAGCGTCTGCAACGCCGCCGAGTCGCTGCTCGTGCACGCCGGCGTCGCCGCCGAGTTCTTGCCCCGCGTGGTCAGCGCGCTGCAGGAGGCGGATGTGACGGTGCACGGCGACGAGGCGTTCGCCGCCCACGACGGGGTGCTGCCAGCCACCGACGACGACTACGGACGCGAGTACCTCTCCCTCGACATCTCCGCGGCCGTCGTACCCGACCTGGACGCGGCGATCGCCCACATCCGCCGCTACTCCAGCCAGCACAGCGACGCGATCGTCACCCGCGACCAGGCCGCCGCCCGGCGGTTCGTGGCGTCGGTCGACTCGGCCGCGGTGCTGGTCAACGCGTCGACGAGATTCACCGACGGCGGCGAGTTCGGGTTCGGCGCGGAGATCGGGATCAGCACCCAGAAGCTGCACGCCCGCGGCCCGATGGGGCTACCGGAGATGACGTCCACGAAGTACGTCGTCACCGGTGAGGGACACGTGCGCTGACCGGCGCACCCACGAGATACCTTTCGCCCATGCCGAAGGACCTGCCGATCCACGCTGACGCATCCGTGGAGCGGGTCTGGACCGGCGCCACGGTCATCACGTTCATCCGGACCATCGCTTCGCTCGTGCTCTGCTTGTACGGCGCCTACGAGGGCGAGAAGCTCTGGCTGGTCGTCGGTCTCGTCGTCTACTGGGTGGGCGACAGCCTCGACGGCGCCTGGGCGCGTTGGTTCGACTGCGAGACCCGCACCGGTGCCTGCATCGACCTGCTCTGCGACCGGCTCAACTGCGCGGCGTTCTACATCGGCCTGGCCTGGCTCGAGCCGGAGATGGCGCTGCCCGTCGGCGTCTACCTGTTCGAGTTCATGGTGATCGACGCGTTCCTGTCGCTGGCGTTCATGGCCTGGCCGATCCGCAGCCCCAACTACTTCTACGTGGTCGACCGGCGGATCTGGCTCTGGAACTGGTCGAAGCCGGCCAAAGCGGTCAACTCCGCGCTGTTCGCCGTCCTCCTGCTGGTCACCGGCTGGTGGTGGCTCGGGCTGGTGATCGCGCTCGCCCTGCTCGTCCTCAAGTGTGTTTCCCTCCGTTGGTTGATGCAGCTCGGGCTCCCCGTCCCGGAGCCGGTCCCGACGGTGAACAGTCGATGATCCTGCTGCTGACCACGCTCGGCGTGAGCGTGGCCTCGGCACTGCTTCCACTGATCAACATCGAGCTCTACCTCGGCGGTCTGAGCGCGGTCGGCTCCGGTGAGGCCGTGTCCCTCGGGATCGTGGCCGGCGCCGGGCAGTCCATCGGCAAGATCTTCTGGTACGAGGTCGCCAAGCGGAGCATCGACTCCAAGCGGATCCAGAAGCGGCTCTCGGCGCCTAAGGCGCGCCGGGCTTACGACCGCTGGGTGGGCACGATGCAGGGTCGCCCGTGGTACGGCGGCGCCGTCCTCTTCGCCGCGGCACTGGCCGGGATCCCGCCCCTGCTGGTGATGGCCGCGGTGGCCGGGGCGCTGAAGATGCCGTACTGGGTCTTCCTGCCGACGATCTTCGTCGGACGCGCCTTGCGGTTCTACCTCGTGCTGGTCGGGGTCGGGTTCTTCTTCGACTAGGCGATTTGGGTAGTCTGCCGCCATGTCCATGAGCCAGATCGCCCTCACGCTGACCCAGGCCGCCGAGGAGCACGGCGAGCCCGCGGTCAGCCCGTGGTTCGTGGGTGGGGCCGCGCTGGGCATCCTCCTGCTGATGCTGATCATCCTGGTCGCCTTCGGCGGGGGACGCGAGCACTCCTGAGCATGTCTCAGTCCGTCTCGGCACGCCGTCGGATCGGCGTCATGGGCGGCACCTTCGACCCGATCCACCACGGGCACCTGGTCGCGGCCTCGGAGGCGCAGGCCTGGTTCGGCCTCGACGAGGTGCTGTTCGTCCCGACCGCAGAGCCCTGGCAGAAGGCCGACCGGCAGGTCTCGGCCGCCGAGCACCGCTATCTGATGACGGTGATCGCGACTGCAGCCAACCCGCGGTTCCGGGTCTCGCGCGTGGACATCGACCGCGGCGGTCCGACATACACCGTCGACACGCTGCGCGACCTGCGGACGATCCACCCGGACGCCGAGCTGTACTTCATCACCGGCGCCGACGCGTTGGCCGAGATTTTCACTTGGCGCGATGCCGATGACGTCTTCGAGCTGGCGCACTTCGTCGGCTGCACGCGGCCGGGGGCGGAGATGGATCCCGAGACTCTGAAGGCGATCCCGCCGGACGCGGTGACCATGTTGGAGATACCGGCCCTGTCGATCAGCTCCACCGACTGCCGGGAGCGGCAGCACCGCGGCGAGCCGATCTGGTACCTCGTGCCCGACGGCATCGTCCAGTACATCCAGAAGCACGACCTCTACCCGAGAGAAAAAGAGTGACAGCCACCGACCATGCCGTGGAGCTCGTCGTCACGGCGGCCCGCGCCGCCAGCGACAAGCTCGCCCAGCAGATCATCGCGTTCGACGTCAGTGACCAGCTCGCGATCACCGACGTGTTCCTGCTCGCCTCGGCCAGCAACGACCGTCAGGTCAAGGCGATCGTCGACGAGGTCGAGGACAAGCTCCGCGAGGCCGGCGCCAAGCCGATCCGGCGCGAGGGCGAACGCGACGGCCGCTGGGTGCTGATCGACTACGGCGAGATCGTGGTGCACGTCCAACACGAGGAGGAGCGGCAGTTCTACGCCCTCGAGCGGCTGTGGCGCGACTGCCCGACGATCCCGCTGCCGGCCGACGTGACCCATCCCGGTGCCTGACCCACGCGCCCTGCTCCTGCTCCGGCACGGGCGCACTGCGTGGAATCTCGAACGACGGATCCAGGGCCAGCTCGACTCCGGGCTCGACGAGACCGGCCACGCGCAGTCGCGGGCCGCGGCCAAGGAGATCGCCGCGCATCGCCCCGCCCTGCTGTGGAGCTCCGACCTGGCCCGGGCGGCCGACACGGCGGCGTACGTCGGCGAAGCGGGTGGGCTCGAGGTGGTCACCGATGCCCGCCTGCGCGAGTACCACCTGGGTGCGCTCCAGGGCAGCACGTATGCCGAGGTCGCCGAGACCCAGCCCGAGGTGTTCGAGAGCTTCCGGCGCGGGGACTTCGAGGCAGCCGACGGCGAGTCCACGGTCGACGTGGCTGCGCGCATGGCCGCGGTGCTGCGCGAACTGCTCGACGCGACCCCGCCCGGGCGGCTCGCGGTGGCGGTCTCGCACGGTGCCGCGATCCGCGTGGGGCTGTCCGAGCTGATGGGCTGGGGCGCCGCGATCGGCCTCACCCTGGGCGCTCTCGGCAACTGCTGCTGGGCGGTGCTGACCGAGCCCGAGCCGGGCAGCCCATTGCGGCTGGCGTCATACAACCGACAGGCGCCACCCGATTTCGCCCCGCCACCCTCGGTTGGCTAAGATTCCGCGAGTTGCCCACGGGTGACGAGCACGGGGCTGTGGCGCAGCTGGTAGCGCATCTGCATGGCATGCAGAGGGTCAGGGGTTCGAGTCCCCTCAGCTCCACCCATATAACTGCAGGTCAGGGCGGCTTTTGCCCTCCTCTCGGAGGGTGCCCCTCGCGGCACACATCGGGCTTCGTGCCCATACGTGCCCTAACTGCGGACTCTCCTGTTGCTTCTCTCGTGCAGCACCAGGTGTCCGGACGGGCGCCTGACCGACGAGGAGCAGCTCTCGTGGACCAGCCGATTCCAGCAGGACGCACTTCGGAGAAGCGACGCCGGGGCTCCGGGCGCACCGCCTTCGGGACCGTGCGCCGATTGCCGAGCGGCCGCTACCAGGCGCGGTTCACTGATGCCGGGCTACAGCGCCGGACCGCGCCGACCACCTTCGCGACGAAGCGGGAGGCCGAGGACTACCTGGCGACCGTACGAGCAGACATGGTCCGTGGGCACTGGCGGGCTCCGGAGCTCGGAGCCATCACCGTCGCGGCCTACGCCGAGAGCCTCCTCGCCGTCCGGGTGGACCTCGCGCCCAAGACCCGCCAGCTCTACGGCGAGCTGCTGCGGCTGTGGATCGACGCCCCACTCGGGCTCCCGATGGCTCGCGGCGGAAGCCCGCGGACCATCCACCTGGGCTCGATGGAACTGGGGGCGCTCAACGTCGCGGTGATCAGGGACTGGTACGCCGCCGCGATCCACACCACCGACCAGCGTGCCGTCCGACGTCGGGACGAGGCGGAGCGGAAGGCCGCCCCGAGCAAGCATCCAGCGCGCGAGTGGGCGACGGAGCAGGGGATGGAGGTCTCCGCTACCGGCAGATTGCCGGCCGCCGTGGTCGAGGCGTGGAAGGCCGCCGGCCGACCACAGCGCGCTGCGCACCGGGCAACCCCGCTCGATCACGTGCCCCCGGGGCGAGCCAACGCGCCCGGCCGCGCCCGAGTGGCGCAGGCCTACCGCTACCTCAAGACGGTGCTGCAGCAGGCCGTCCGCGACGGCCGCATCGAGGCGAACCCGTGCCAGATTGCCGCCGCCGGGCTGATCAAGGCCCCCGAACGCGTGCCCGCGACCCCCGCCCAGATCGACGCGCTCGCCGCCGCGATGCCACCACGGTGGGCGGCCGCCGTCCACGTGGCCGCCTGGTCGGGGCTGCGGGCCGGGGAGCTGTTCGGGCTGGCGAGGCGACACGTCGATCTCGAGGCAGGCACCGTACGCGTCGAGCGAGCCGTGACCTATCTCCCCAACGAGGCGCCGTTCCTGGGCTCGACCAAGACCGAGAGCTCGCGACGCACCGTCCACCTACCCCCGCACGTCGTCGCGATCCTCACCGAGCACATGGACCGCTTCACCGGACCCGGCGCCGATGCGCTGGTCTTCGCGGACGAGCGGGGCCACATCGCACCCGCCAAGCTCCGGCAGCGAGCCTTCCGGCGAGCACGCATCGCCATCGGCCGGCCCGACCTCACCTGGCACGACCTCCGGCACACCGGCGCCACCATCGCCGCCCAGGCCGGCGCGAGTCTGCGGGAGCTGCAGCACCGGCTCGGCCACTCCACCGTGCGGGCGGCGATGGTGTACCAGCATGCCGACGCGCAACGCGACCGCGATCTCGCCCAGACCATGAGCCAGCTTGCGGCCGGACTACCCGGCAATGTTCTTGCGATGCGGGGCCGGGAGTCGTCCGCCTGACCCGGCCTCCACCGCCTCGATCAGGAGGCCGATGGTAGGGAGCTCACATAGGCGCGTAGATCGGCGGCCCGCACCCGGCGACACCCGTCGATCTTGACCGACGGCAGGTCCTGGGCGGCGATCAGCTCGTAGACCTTGGCCCGGCTGATGCCCAGACTGCTAGCCACCTCGGGGACCTTGAGCAGCAGGTTCTCCATGTCATCACCTCACGGTCAGAAGCAACGTCGCGCGCGACCCGTCGGACAACGTGGATGCCCGTGGACATGCACGGCTTCACCGAAGAATGGGCTCAAGATGCCTCGACGCGACTCGTGAGCAACATGTGAGTCGGTGGTGAGCGCCACTCTGCAAATACGCGAAATGGCCCCAACCGAACTCCGTAGCATGCGTGCCGCTGATCTCGAGTCGAGTGCTCGTCCTTTTCGTCGGTACGCAACGTTGCTTCTGCATCGTGTGACCTATCGACGACGTTCGGATGACCTTGTCCGTGGGACGTGTCTGCGCTGCGGTGCGACGTGGGAGGTGAGGGCGGTCGGGCGGCCGCGCAAATGGTGCTCGCAACGATGTCGGCGGGCGGCCTACGAAGAGCGGCGCGCCGCGGCCGCGGGTGCCATTGCGGTGCGAGAGGTCAAGGTTCCTCAGGCTCAGACGGATCACGACCTGACGGCCTGCGTCGACCGGATCGCGGACTCTCCGGCGGCGTGCCGGCGCCTCCTTCAGCGGCTGTCACGAGCCGAGCACCTGGCTCGCTTGTTCGACGAGCTGCCCTGGGACGCCACGCGCGAGGCGGTGCTGAGCCTCGCGGATCAGGTCCAACGTGAACGCCAGCGTCGTCGTCCACGACGCTGGTGAGCCCCCGTCCGTTTCGTACGGACGCAACCAGCGGCCCGGGAGTGCATGAGGTGCGAGGCAGGTGAGGGCTGCTGCTGAGCCGGTTAGTCGAGCTGGCGCCGGTGCTGTGCGCTGATGCCGTCGCGGGTGATGGCGCGCTGGTGGGATCCGATCCTGTGTGGCAGGGGGTCGCTCCCAACGGGTGCGTGCCCTTTTCCGCTCTCGCGCTCAGCATCTGCCTTTCACTGACATGCCGATGAGAGGGCTTCCTAGGATGTACAGACATGGGAGTGACCATTCGGACGGCTACTACTGACGACCTTGACGGGACCGTCGCGTTCGGTTCAGCGGTGGTTCCGCAGTACTACACGCCGATCCTCGGTGAGAGAGCCGCTCACGAGCAGTTGGCGTGGTGGACACGAGAACGCCTGTCACCCGCCGTTCAAGCCGGCCGCCTCCACGTCGCCAGCACCGCGGATGGCAACGTTGTGGGGGTGTGCCAGACCGGTGAATTAGCGCACGACCAGGTGATCTGGAAGTTGTACCTCGCACCGGAGTACCGGGGGCGTTCCCTGGGCGTTGAGCTCCTCCGTCACGCGGTCGCCCTGCTCCCGGACGGGGTGGATCACGTCGACGTTGAACACTTCGCCGGCAACGTTGGCGCGGCCAAGTTCTATGACCGCGAGGGGTTTGCGGTAATCCGGACGGACCCCGCTCCCTCGGGCGAGTCACCCAACGCCGCGATCGTCTGGCGTCGGCTGCCACTGCCATAGCGCACGCACATGCCGGCGCTATCCGGGCGCACCCACGTGCCGATGAGCGGATGTGGCCACGCGACAGGCCCGTACGAACATGCACTGCTGCAATCAGTTACTTGCCCGCGACCAGCGTGTAGCCGTCGAAGTTGGCAGTAGGGATAGTGGCCTCCACCTTGAGGTCGACCCTGCGGAGTTGCTCCACGAGTTCCTCGTATCGGAACGGCCAGATGGACAGGCGCTCTGAGCGAGTTCGGACGTTCCCGTCTGATTCGAGTTGCGCGACCGTGATTTCCAAGTGGTGCTCCTGCTCCCACTGCTGTTCGATCTCCCATCGGTACATGAGCAATGCGTCGCGCCCCTGTCGGCGAATGAGTCGGTCGCTGATGTCGAAGCGTGATCCGCTGGCACGCACGTGCTCCCAGTCACGTGAGGTGAGCACAAGGCGTCCGCCCGGCTTCAAGAGCCGCGCCATCGCGGCGAGTGCGGCTGAGCGTCCCGAGGCACCTTCGGCGTGTCCGAGGGAGTTGCCCACACAGAAGATCATGTCGAACGATGAGGCATCGAGGTGGTCGGGCAACTCGTCCCAGCGGGCGTGAAGGGTCTGCATCGAGACGCCATGTTCGGCAGCGAGTTCTTGCGTTCTGCGGATCATCCCCGGGCTGGCGTCTGCTGCGACGACGTTCATGCCGAGGTCGGCGAGCCCGACGGCAAGTTGTCCGGTCCCGCATGCGCAGTCGAGGACGCGTGTGTTGACGGGGAGGGCGTGCACAAAGTCTTCGACTGCCGCGACTGCGCCTTGAGGAGTCAGTTTGGCGTCGGGGATCAGCCATTCGTACACGTCGGGAAGTGCCCCGTAGTTGTCGTCGTTCATCTGGCTCTCTCTGTTGTGGACATCGCGCAGGTTGTCCGACGTGTCCTCACTGCCTTGCCGAGTGAGGAGTGCGGGTGACTAGGTGATCATTAGCGGGCACTCCGTCGCGACCCGTTTCCGTTGCGCACGAGCGGTGGCGTCTGGCTGAAGCAAACGTCCGGATCTGCCGCGCTGCGGACTTTCGTGTCAACAACGTGCTGCAGGCCACACCTAGCGGTCGGTCGGCGACGTGTGGGTGCCGAGGTCGTCGATCGCCGCGCGCAGCACCTGCCTGGCGACCTGAGCGGTGACCTTCCGCGGCCGGAAGTTCTCAGCGACCTGCTGTTGCGGGTGGATGTAGTTGCGGAACTCGCGGACCGCGTGGCCGAACTTCGTTACGTCCTCACCCAGCAGCCCGAGCTCGCGTGAGCAGTTCAGCAGGTCGTTGAGGGTCCACTGAGAGAACGGCCGCACCTTCCCGTCGTGGGTGGGTGCGGCCTTGGCCCGGTTGTAGTCGGCCGGGTGGCTCTTCGCGACCTCGTACAGCAGTCCTTCGAGGGTGCTGCCGCAGAGGATGACGACGGCCAGATAGGCCCCGTTCTCGAAGCACACCTCGACTTCCTGCAGGCGGTCCGCGATGACGGCCTGCAGGTCGAGCTCGACCGGCACCTGGCTCAGGTCCAGGTCCACCACTCGGGCCAGGAACTCGGCCTCCTCGCCGGTCACCCGCTCGGGCTCGTCAAGCAGCGGTCGGAGCTGGTCAACCAGCTCCTCGGCCAGGCGACCGTCGGCGTCGGTCCGGTCGGTCAGCTCGACCTGCCCAAGGTCCTCGGTGAGCCGCCGGTACTCGAGCATGTCGATGGTCAGCTTCGCGAACTCCGCGTCCGACAGGCTGAACCACAGGTGCCGCAGCACCTGGGCCTTCGACCCGTCGTGACGTTCATACGGATCTACTCCGATGCTGTCGCGCACGAAGGCTGCGAACGACGCGTTCGAGTAGTTCAGGACGTACCCGCCGCCCATACCGAGCAGGTGCTCCAGTTTCACCTTCGTCGCGTTGTCGACCGTTGCCACGGACCCAGCCTTCCATCCGGACCGGTCCCGGTCCCGTGGGCGCCGAAGTTCCCGCCAACCCACGGCAAGAACTGCTCGAACGCCACCAGGAACCAAGTACTGTTTTCATGCGAGGCGTGCTGGTCTGCCTCACTCTGAGTCTGAGTCCCCACGCGACGCAGGCACTGAGGACAACGGGTGCCGAACCAGCGAGAGTTCAGTTCAGTCGGCTAGAGACCATTCTCCTGTCCGGGCTGACAAGCGTGGGGTGCAGCCCAGAAACAAGAGAAGAGTATGTCCTCCGACAGCCACAACCTCGACCGCGCCTCTCAACAGGACGCCCGGGCCTGGTCCACTTTCACCGCAACGAAGTACACCGCCGCCAAGCGGCAGATCAGCTCACCGCTCGCCCAGGGCTTTCTAGGCGACCGCTTCAGCGCACGGGACCTCATCGCCGTCCTCGACGACCACCCGCTGGTCGGCGCCGACGAAGACGGCCCCGTCCTCGGCGACAGCGGCTACTACGCCGACCGCCCATGGAGTTTCAACGGGCAGACCGACTACATCGAGCTCGCCCTGGTCACCGACATGCTCCGCATGTTCACGCCCACCACGGAGGCCGACGCCGCAGTCAGCAGCTACGCGGCTCAAGCACACCGCGGAGAAGCTCCTCGCTCCGCACTGCAGCTACGTCTCCAACGGTCGGCTCATCTGGGCAGCTGCTGCCCTCGGACTCCCGCTCGTCGAGACAGACAGCAGTGGTCCGAACCTTCTGGTTGGCATCTCCGAGGCCGAGCACGACTACGTGCGCCAGCTCGCCGACGGCAGCACCCCGCCGCGAGCGCACCACAACCGCCCCGCCGGCCTCCCGCACCTCCGTGACGCGCTTGACCGTGCCGCGACAGGCAAGCCGGCAGCCCCTCGATGGGTGCCCCTGGCCGCCGCGCCCGTCGCCACGCCGTTCCACGACTGGCTATCTGCCCAGGCACGGCGTGGACGACCCGGTTGGCGACATCGCTCGCGGCTACGTCGACGGCATCGCGTACAACCAGCACGGCCCGGCCGATGCTCCGGACGACCTGCTCACCATCCTCCTCGACGCCGGCGCCTCGGATGCGGCCTACGACGCCGGGGTCCGGGCCATCTCGGAGTGGTTCGCGGCGAACCCCGCCGCGAAGCCGGTGCGCACCAAGTTCGTGAGCCGAAACGTGGACGAGGCCGGAGGTTTCGGTGGCGCCGAGGGCTACGGCGACATCGAGAAGGTCACCTACCTCTGCCCGTGCGGTGCGGGCGAGGTCGTCGAGGAGCACGACAACATCCCCGGTGCTCGCGACCACGACGTACACATCCGGTGCGACAAGTGCCGCGGAGAGTGGACCTTCGCACCCGGTCGGTCCGTGCGAGGCTGGGGCCTCGTCCCGGTGTAGGCAGCGCCGGCGTCGGCGGCCGCACACCCTTCCTACACTTCGCCAATGTGTAGGAAGGGGTACGCGTCGTACTGATGGTCGAGAGTGCCCAGCCCGCACTCGCCCCGGCCCCTACGACTCGTTCTTGTCGTCCGCAGAGGCTGCGAAGCGGTCCTCGATGTCCGTCAGCTTCAAGCGCAGCGGCTCTGAATCGAAGACTTCTGCGATTGCATGCAGAGCAATATCAAGTGCGACAAAGCAGCGACCTTCCAACGATTCACTGTGCGACGCGTGCGGCTTACGGGAGAGGAAGTAGGTGTCGTCAACTTGCTCTAGGTAGGGGGTTGCCGACGCCTGAGTGGCGTGGCTGAGGGACGTCTCACTAAGCCACGCCACGTACACGTGGGCTAACTCAGTGACCTCGAACCTCTCAGCGATGTTTCCACCGCCCTTCACATGGGGCGCAGAAGGCTGCGATTCGATTTCCGCTACGAGTTCGGCCCACGCCGCGGGCCACTTCGGGTCATCCGGATCCAGGTCTTGCGCCTCAGCGGCCGAAAGTGCCCTTTTGAGGTTTCTCGCCCACCGCTTGTGTGAGTTGTGCAACCCACCGAGGCCTGCATCCTGGAGCTGCCGGAGCCAGTGCATTCCGACCGCGTTCTCGAGCGCGGCACGAACCAAGGGGCTAGTTGCGCTCGCTAGCCCCGCGTCGTGGACGACGAGTGCAGCTCTTACTGTGTCGATCGTCTGGACGAGCCAGGCATGCATAACGGCGAGGACCGCGCTTTCGGTCGACGCGCCGAGATTGCCCTCGCACAGTTCAAGCAGCTCCTCTAGGAGGAGCCTCCGGTTGTCGGGCGACGACTCGTGGTTCACGGGTCAAGTCTTCCGCAACGTCGTCCCCTCGCTGGAACACAGCCGCCCGGATCGGCCGCGCAGAGGGCATAGCGTGCGAGCCCGCTCATGCCGCGGGTAGGCCGCGCTGCGGCCATCCGGACAAGTAGCCGCAGAAGGCGTGCATGCAGTGCCTACGTGGTTACACGCAACCACACGGCGGAGCGTCCTGTGCCCTGCGGCTTGAGGAGCCCTTCGTCCTTCAGTTCATTGAGGACGAGTCGGATGGTCGGATCGCTGATTCCGGGTAGCGCGGCTCTGACATCGGAGATCGCAAAGACGGGCGCACCGTGCCTCAAGACGTGCTCACGGACGCGTTCCGCTTTCGTGCCTCCAGACCTATCGGCGGCGACGCCCTCAGCAAACCGGGCGTAGCCGCGAGCGAGGAGCTGGCTGAAGTACTGCAGCCAGGGCCACGGGTCGTTGGCGTGGTCGTTCCAGTCGTGAGTCGAGTCGAGCAACGCCTGGTAGTAGTCGTCGGCAGATTCGGCAATGAGCTGTTCGAGCGACACGTAGCGGCCGACCCCATAGCCGGCCTCGGCGAGGAGGGCGTTTGTCAGCGCGCGTGCCACACGACCATTGCCGTCGTCGAACGGGTGGATGATGAGCAGATCGAGGACGAACAGGCCGACGAGGAGCACCGGGTGGTGTTGGTTTGCCTTGACGGCATCGGCGTAGCGGTCGATGAGGTCAGCGGCGTAGTACTCGGTGCGAGCGGCAGGAACCGGCTTGAATCGGACAGTCTGGACTCCGTCGGGAGACCGGTCGACGACGAGGTTGTCGCTCTCCTTGAAGGTCCCACCGGTGGCCTTGGTCTCCGCGAACAGCAGCCGGTGCAGGTGAAGAAGCAGGCCGACGTTCAGGGGGCGCCAGTCCTCGGCGAACAGGTAGTCGAGGGCAGCGCGGTAGCCGGCGAGCTCTTGTTCGCTGCGGGTTCGCAGCTCAATGGGCTTGTTGGCGATGATGGCGGCCGCACGGCTGCGGTTCTTGACGACGACGCCCTCGAGGGCAGACGACGCGGTGATGCTCGCGACCCGGGCCCGGTTGGCTAGCTCGGTGAGTAGGTCGGGCACCTGGTTGAGGTACAGGCCCTCGCTGCCTTGGCCGCGGTCGATGTCGCGCAACGTCATCACCAAGGGCGCTGGCACAGCGCCGAGGACTCGATCAAGGTCAACGAAGGAGTGCACCAGAAGCCCTTACAGACGGTCTAAACTAAATAATGCGACGGTTGATTATGTAGTTTAGCCCCTCCATGAAGGTAGTGCGCTGGTTCCCGCGCCGACGGGCCAGCGCCTGTCTGCCTCAGCACGCTCCGTGCGGTCGCGACGGCGGCGATAGCGATGGCGGGGTCCGCATAAACGTCCTCGTCGTGCCCATACGTGCCCTTACGTGCCCTTTCCGCGTGGCATTTATGGACATCGGTGGATGCCGGTGGACGATCGGTGAGTTAGCATTCCCGCAGGTCAGAGCACCAATACAGCCTTGACCTGCACGAACGCTCGAAGTGAAAAACCTGCATGGCATGCAGAGGGTCAGGGGTTCGAGTCCCCTCAGCTCCACCAGACAGAGGGACCGGGCCGTTCAGGCCCGGTCTTCTGCATTCTCCAAGAGGGCGGCGGCGCTGAAGCTGGCGAGATTCGCGTACGCCGGTCCGATGGCCTCGAACAGCCGGCCGTACAACGCGTTGCGGTCGGGGCCGTGGTCCTGGCCCGGGACGACGCGGGTCACGTTCGCGCGGGTGGTCTCGAGCCACTCGCCGAGGCCGGGCTGGGTGCGCCAGGAGTTCTCGGTGGCGAGGCCGGTCAGCAGCATCTGGACGTACGTCAACGGTGTCCGCGGCGCCGGGATCGGCGGGCACAGCCGGTTCTTCTCCTCGAGCGGGAGATCCAGGGCCTCCACCCGGGCGATCGCCGCGCTGCTCAGCGACATGCTGGCCCGGCTCAGATACTGCACGGTGATCCGGCCCGGTGAGAAGACCGGTGTTGCCGGGTTCAGGGAGAGCCCAGGCGCTGCGCAGTGGACGTACACGGTGCCCGGGGCGACCTTGTGCTCACCCTCCGCCAACACCATCCGGTCCGGATGCACCTCGAGGACCCGGCCCAGGCGGACCACGTTGCGGATCCGACGGAGCTGCTCGAGCTCCGAGGTGCTCATGGTCGGGCCACGGAACACGGAGGGCCAGACGTCGGTGTCGACGCGGAAGACGACCTGCTGCCGCTCCAGGCGTTCGTACACCTCGTCCACCGACGCTGCGGCGGCGACAGCCTCCAGCCAGAGGACCGTCCCCTCCACGGTCTGGATCGACTGGGTGCCCGGTTGCAGGTAGTAGCGGTTGTTCACCCATGCCTCGCGGGTGCGGACCCAGGTGATCTGCTCCGGAGGGCACCCTTGTTCGAGCAGCCAAACGCAGGTGTCGAACGCGGTCTTGCCGGTGCCGACGACCACCAGCGGCGCCTCCCGGTCCACCCGCGTGAGTTGGGTCGGCGTGAGCACGGCGGCGTCGTCGGCGACGTCGAACGGCGGCGCGAAGGACTCAGGCGTCTCGGAGGGGGTGTACGTCGCGTTGACGATCGAGCGGCGAACCGTCGCCTCCGTCTCGGTACCGCTGAGGATCGAGCGGAAGCGACCCTCGCCCAGGTGATCGGTCATGGGGAAGTAGCGCACCCGCCCCGAGGGAAGGTAGCGGTCCCGCATCACCGCGGCGAAGTAGGCCCGCAGCTCCACTCCGCTCACCCTCGCGTGCTGGCCGGCCTCCGGGCCGCCGGCCTCGATGCGGTCGTCGTCGAGGCCGGCCGACCCCACGCCGTACCAGGCAGACGGCTGGTGCAGCCGGACGAAGGGGTAGGACTCCAGCCAGTGGCCTCCGGGCGCGTGCCGTCGGTCGACCATGACGATGTCGGCGTCGGTCGCGTCCAGCAGGCTGTCGACGAAGGCCATGCCGGCCAGACCGGCGCCTACGACGAGGTAGTCGGTCTCGAGCCTCGCAACCATGAGCGCAGTATTCCAGCCATCCAGGTAGAACACGTTCCAGTTAGAGTGTCGTCCGTGAACTCAGCACCGCGCCCGATCAACCTCGCCGACATCCTCGAGGCGATGGCTGACGCCATTCCCGACCGGCTGGCGATCGTGACGATGGAGCGCGACTACACGTTCGCCGAGAGCGACGAGCGCTCGACCCGGATGGCCAACCACCTGGTCTCGCTCGGCATCGGCGCCGGGGACCACGTCGCCGTGCACTCGGCCAACCGGATCGAGTGGGTCGACGCGTTCTACGGCTGCCTCAAGGCGCGGGCGGTGCCGATCAACATCAATTACAAGTACCTCCGTGACGAGCTGACCTACCTCTACGACAACGCGGACTGCGTGGCCGCGATCGTCGCGCCCGAGCATGCCGAGGCGGTGCGGGCGCTCGGGCTGCCGCAGCTGAAGCACGTGCTCGTGATGGGTGAGGAGTACGACGCCGCGCTGGCCGCAGCCGCTACCGAGCGGCTCGGCGGCCGCACGCCCGACGACCACTATGTCCTCTACACCGGCGGCACCACCGGGAACCCGAAGGGCGTCGTCTGGCGCAACGAGGACATCATCCGCGCAGCGCTGAACGCCAGCCGGTTCGGGGCGCCGTTCGACTCGGTCGAGCAGCTCGCCGAGGAGGCGGCGGCCAACGAGAATCCGATGGTGCTGCTCGCCTGCGGCCCGATGATGCACGGCGGCAGCCAGTGGATCCTCGGCAACGGCCACGTCGGCGGGTATGCCGTAGCCCTCTACACCGAGCCGAACTTCTCCGCCGAGACCGTCCTCGACCTGGTGCAGAAGGCCGGGGTCAACTCGCTGACGTTCCTGGGCGACGCGATGGGCCGTCCGGTCGCCGAGGCGATCCTGGCCGAGCCGGACCGCTGGGACCTGTCCAGCCTGGCCGCGGTCTCCAACGGTGCCGCGCCGCTCTCCGAGGGCGTGCGCGAGGAGATCCGGCGGGCGCTGCCCGGCCGCTTCATCCTCGACTCCTACGGTTCTTCTGAGTCCGGCACGACCGGCTCCCGGATCGACGACGGGTCCGAAGGCCCCGCGGGCGCGCCGAAGTTCGGTGTCGGTGACGACGTCGAGGTCTTCGACGAGGAGATGAAGCCGTGCCCGCCAGGTGTCGACGGGATGCTCGGCCGCAGCGGCCCGATCCCGCTCGGCTACTACAAGGACCCGGAGAAGACCGCCGCGACGTTCAAGGAGTACAACGGAGCCCGCTGGTCGATCCCCGGCGACGCCGCCCGCCGCGAGGAGGACGGCACGGTGACCGTGCTCGGCCGCGGCTCGGTGTGCATCAACACCGGTGGCGAGAAGGTGCACCCCGAGGAGGTCGAGGCGGTGCTGCTCCGCCACGACGACGTCTTCGACGCGGTCGTGGTCGGTACGCCGCACGAGCGCTGGGGCCAGCAGGTGACCGCCCTCGTCCACCGCCGCGACGGTTCGGACGTGACAGAGGAGGACCTGCGCGCGCACGCCCGGTCGCTGATCTCGAACTACAAGGTGCCCAAGGTGATCGTGTTCGTGCCGAAGGTGCCGCGCACCCCGGTCAGCAAGGTCGACTACCCGGCCAGCACCGAGCTGGCACTCAAGCTGCTGCGATAGCTGTCGTACGCCGTCCGCAGCGCGTCGGACGGCCATTCGGCCGGCAGCAGCCTGCGGGGGAGCGCCGGGTCGGTGAGCAGGTGCCGCACGACCGCGGCGTTGAGGGTGAGGGCGGTCCGCGCCGTGTCCGGGTCGGCCATCGCCTCCAGCAGGTCCCGACCGTGTGCCGCCCAGGCTTCGACGTCCCACAGCCGGCGGCCGAGCGCCGCTGGATCCTCGCGCGGGGTGGCTCTGAAGGTCGTGATCAGGTCGGCCGGCCAGGCGGGCAGGGGGCGGGCCAGGTTGGCTGGCCGCAGCCAGACGCCCTCGCGGAGCTCGGCCAGCCGAAGCGCGGCCAGCGTCGAGCGGAGCCCGGCCCGGTCCGTGGCGCTGCGTCCGGAGGAGGTGATCACGACCTGTTCCCAGGCGCCGTCCCAGTCGACCTGGTCGATGCGCAGGGACTCGTCCTGGCGCCGCTGCCGGTTCAGCAGCCGCTCGCTGAGCGTGTAGGTGCTGCCGTCGCGGACCAGGTCGCCCGCCGCGACCATCCGGCTGACCGCGGCGCGCAGCGTGGTCTCGGGGACGTCGAAGAGCTCGCCCGCGCGCACCAGCGCCGCCGCCGAGAGCTCGGCGGGGTGAACCCCCAGCAGCAGGCTGAGCACGACCGACCGCGCGCTGAGCGGCCGAAGGGCGAGCGTCGTGGGCATTGCACTATTGAAACACTTGTCGTGAACATGCAATAGTTGCGACATGGCGATCGACACCACCAATGAGCCCGGCACCGCGACTCACGAGGTGACGAACCAGCCGCCCCCGCATGCGCCGTACGACGCGGCCGCCGACCCCGCGATCTTCGAGGGCCTGCACCGCGAGGGAGCGGGCTGGGCCGAGGCCGACCTGCGCCGGCTCGGCACCATCGCCGGCGGGCCCGAGGCGCAGCAGTGGTCCGAGGACGCCAATCGGTTCGAGCCGGAGCTGCGCACCGTCGACCGCTACGGCAACCGGCTCGACGAGGTGGACTTCCACCCGTCGTGGCACCACCTGATGCGGACCGCGATCGCCGAGGGCGGCGCGGCCTCCGCGTGGGCCGACGAGCGGCCGGGCGCGCACGTGTCGCGGTTCGCGGGCTCGCTGATCTGGGGTCACACCGAGGCCGGGCACGGCTGCCCGCTGTCGATGACGTACGCCGTCGTACCGGCGCTCCGGCACCAGCCCGAGCTCGCGGCGATGTACGAGCCGCTGCTCACCAGCCGGGTCTACGACCCGGAGCTGGCTATCCCGACCACCAAGCGCGGCCTGCTGGCCGGCATGGGGATGACCGAGAAGCAGGGTGGCTCGGACGTGCGCACCAACAGCACGGTGGCCACGCCCACCGGCGAGGACGGTGTCTACCGGCTGCGCGGGCACAAGTGGTTCACCTCGGCGCCGATGTGCGACCTGTTCCTGGTGCTGGCCCAGGCGCCCGGCGGGCTCTCGTGCTTCCTGGTGCCGCGGATCCTGCCCGACGGCACCCGCAACACGTTCCGGATCCAGCGGCTCAAGGACAAGCTGGGCAACCGCTCCAACGCCTCCTCCGAGCCCGAGTTCGACGGCACCTTCGCCTGGCGGGTGGGTGACGAGGGCCGCGGGGTCAAGACCATCATCGAGATGGTCAACTGCACCCGGCTCGACTGCGTCGGTGGCTCGGCATCGCTGATGCGCAAGGCGCTCGTCGAGGCCGGCCACCACGCCAAGCACCGCACCGCGTTCGGCGCACTGCTCATCGACCAGCCGCTGATGCGCAATGTGCTGGCCGACCTGGCGATCGAGTCCGAGGCAGCGACCACACTCGGCTTGCGACTGGCCGGGGCAGCCGACCGCGCGATCCGCGGCGACGAGGACGAGAAGGCGTTCCGCCGGATCGCCACCGCGATCGGCAAGTACTGGGTCACCAAGCGCGCTCCGGCGTTCGCGGCCGAGGCGCTCGAGTGCCTCGGTGGCAACGGGTACGTCGAGGACTCCGGCATGCCGCGCCTCTACCGCGAGGCGCCGCTCAACTCGGTCTGGGAGGGCTCCGGCAACGTCAACGCCCTCGACGTGCTGCGCGCGCTCGGCCGCGAGCCGGGCAGCGCCGACGCGCTGATGGCCGAGCTCGCCTTGGCCAGGGGCGCCGACGCTCGCCTCGACGCCGCGGTCGACCGGCTCGGCACCGAGCTCGCGGACCTCGACGGGATCGAGATGCGCGCGCGCCGGCTGGTGGAGCTGATGGCGCTGGTCCTGCAGGGCTCACTGCTGGTCCGGCACGCACCCGCTCCGGTGGCCGACGCGTTCTGCGCCAGCCGGCTCGGCGGCGACGGTGGGCTCGCGTTCGGCACGCTTCCGGGCGGCAGCGACGTCGGCGCGATCCTGGACCGGGCGCTGCCGGACGGCGCCTGAGGTTCAGGCAGGCACCTGCGCCGCGTACTCCTCGAGCTCGCCCCAGTCGACGGTGCCCAGCCGCTGCTGGTACTCGGCGACCAGCCCCGGCCAGTTCGTGGTGATCCGCGGCCCGTCGATGTACCAGCTCGAGCAGCCCGCCCAGGCGGAGTCGCCGAGTCGTTCCTGCATCTCCCGGTCGTAGGCCTCCGCCACCTCGGGGCGTACGCCGAGCAGCCGCGCGCCGCCGTCGGCGATCCGCCGCGCGACCTGGCCGATGTAGCCGGCCTGCGCCTCCATCATCCCGATGATCGAGCTGCCGCCGAGGTTGGTGTTGGGGCCATAGATGAAGAACAGGTTGGGGAAGCCCGGAGCCGCCACGCCCAGGTGCGCCCGGGCTCCGTCGGTCCACTGTGAGTGCAGGTCGGCGCCGTCGATCCCGGTCACCTTCATCGGGGCCAGGAACTGCGTGGCCGCGAACCCGGTGCCCCAGATGAGTACGTCGGCCTCGTGCAGCCGGCTGTCGGACGTCCTGACCCCTTCCGGCTCGATCCGGGTGATCGAGGTGGTGACGACGTCGACGTGGTCCCGGTCGAGCGCGGGGTACCAGTCGTTGGAGAACAGCACCCGCTTGCAGCCGATCGGGTAGTCGGGCACCAGCTTGCGCCGCAGCGCCCGGTCCTTGACCTGGCGACGCACCTGCAGCCGCCAGGAGGCTCGGACCGTGGCCATGAACGCCTTCGACCAGCGCAGCTCCCCGGTGAGTGCCCCGTTGTACTTCTCGGTCAGCCAGAACACGAAGCGCCGCTCGCCGGTCAGCAGCTTCGGGAAGCGGGCGAACGCCCGGTGGTGGTGCGGCTTGTACTCCTGGTCCGGCTTCGAGACGACGTACGGCGCCGACCGCTGGAACACGGTCATCGCGCCGACCTCGTCGACGATGCCCGGCACGAACTGGATCGCGCTGGCGCCGGTGCCGACCACCGCGACCCGCTTGCCGGCGAGACGGACGTCGTGGCGCCAGTCCGCCGAGTGGAAGGCCGGCCCGGCGAACGTCTCCGCGCCGGGGATCGCGGGGATCACCGGGTTGGAGAGCTGGCCGACGGCGGAGACCACGATGTCGGCGTCGTACGTCGTCCCGTCGGTCGTCGTCAGCCGCCAGGTGCCGGCGGCCTCGTCGAGGACGCAGGTCGCCACCTCCTGACCGGTGCGCACCAGGGCCAGCAGGCCCTCGCGCTCGGCGGCACCACGCAGGTAGCCCAGGATCTCGGGCTGGGGCGAGTAGCGGCGGCCCCACGCCGGGTTGATCGCCCAGGACCACGAGTAGAGCGGTGACGGGACGTCGCACGCCGCGCCCGGGTAGGTGTTGTCGCGCCAGACGCCACCGACCTCATCGGCCCGCTCGAGGATGGTCACGTCGGAGATGCCTTGCCGCAGCAGCTCACGGGCCGCGCCCAGCCCGCCGAAGCCGGCGCCGATGATGATCACGCGAGGTCCCACGCGCCCGACGCTAGTGCCGCGCCACCGCATCCTGTCGGCCGGGTGTCCCCTTCCGGTCACCTGACTTGCGGCTGGGGTTTCACCGCCCGCTGCTCTGCTGCGGTCATGACTCTCGTGCAACCTCCGGTGGACCGCCGTTCGCTTCCGCTGGTCCGCACGACTCGGAATGGCTCGCGCAGCCTGATGACCTGCTTCTTCCGGTGCGGCAACGCCCGCGAGAGACCGACGGCTCGACATTCGAGACGCCGTCCAGCACCTGGCCGCACACCGACGACTACCCGCGACCGTCGGTCGTGGTGGCGTAAAGGGATCGCTGAGTGGTCTCGATACGCGCTCGCTCGTTCCTCGTTCGCGCTACTCGACCAGCGTTGGGCGTATCGGGGCCACCTGGTGAGTGGTCTGGATATGCGCTCGCTCGTTCCTCGTTCGCGGTACTCGACCAGCGTTGGGCGTATCGGGGCCACCTGGTGAGTGGTCTGGATATGCGCTCGCTCGTTCCTCGTTCGCGCTACTCGACCAGCGAGAACGTTGGTCGAGTAGCTCCGGGCGAGCTTGCGAGGCCGGGGCGTATCGAGACCATGCGCGTCAGGTGATGGTCATCCCGCCATCGACGGGGAGCGTCTGGCCGGTGATGTAGCCGGCGGCGTCGGAGGCCAGGAAGACCACCGATGCGGCCAGCTCGGCGGGGTCGCCCTTGCGGCCGACGGGGATGCGCGGCCCCTGGGACTCCAGGTAGCCGGGTGGGTACTGATCGGTCATCTCGGACTCGAAGAAGCCGGGCGCGATCGCGTTGACCCGGATGCCCTTGCGACCGGTCCACTGCTGGGCCAGATCGCGGGTCATGCCGATCAGCCCTGCCTTCGAGGACGCGTACGCCGCCTGGGGGAGCCCTGCGGTGGTCAGACCGAGCACCGAGCTGATGTTGATGATGCTCGAGCCGGGCTGCATCACCCGCCCACAGGCCTGGGCCATCCAGTAACAGCCGTTGAGGTTGACGTCGATGACCTTCCGGAACTCGTCCGGCGACTCCCGGGTCGCGGGGGCAGCGGTCCCGATCCCGGCGTTGTTGACCAGGATGTCGACCCGGCCGAACTCCTCCATCGCGAGTGCCACCAGGTTGGTGCACGAGTCGGGATCGGCGACATCGGTGGCCACACACAACGCCCGGCGGCCGGTGGCCTCGACGAGCGCGGCGGTGTCCTTGAGTCGGTCTTCGCGGCGGGCGCCGAGGGCCAGGTCCGCGCCGGCCTCGGCCAGCCCCTTCGCGAACGCGACGCCGAGGCCGCTCGAGGCGCCGGTCACCACCGCGACCTTGCCGTCCAGCCGGAACATGTCAATGACAGTCATGGCCGTGATCGTAGGGGCGGGCCGTTTGCCGTACCATGACGGCATGCGGAGGCACCTGCTCCTTACCTAGCCGCATCGGCCATCACCGGTGCGGCTGCCCCTCGTGCCCGAGGGGTTTTTTCATGCCCGGAGCAGACGACCACCCGAGAGAGATCGAGATGAGCGAGCAGCAGACCCAGGGCGACGAGCCGGCGACGTACGACGTCCACGCCACCGAACGCAAGTGGCGCGCGGTCTGGGACCGGCTGGAGCCGTTCCACGCCGACGATGCCGCGGTCGCGAACGGCGAGCGGAAGAAGCGCTACGCGCTGACGATGTTTCCGTACCCCAGCGGCGACCTGCACATGGGCCATGCCGAGGTGTTCGCGCTGCACGACCTGCTGGCCCGCTACTGGCGGTTCCGCGGCTACGAGGTGCTGAACCCGATGGGCTGGGACTCCTTCGGGCTGCCCGCCGAGAACGCCGCGATCCGCAACGACGAGCACCCGGCGACCTACACCTACGCCAACATCGAGACCCAGTACGACTCGATGAAGAACTACGGGCTGAGCTTCGACTGGAGCCGGCGGCTGCACACCAGCGACCCGGAGTACTACCGCTGGACGCAATGGCTGTTCCTGAAGTTCCGCGAGCGCGGGCTGGCCTACCGGAAGAACAGCCCGGTCAACTGGTGCCCCAACGACCAGACCGTGCTGGCCAACGAGCAGGTCGTCGATGGGCACTGCGAGCGCTGCGGGGCCGAGGTCACCAAGCGCGAGCTGACCCAGTGGTACTTCAAGATCACCGACTACGCCCAGCGGCTGCTGGACGACATGGAGCCGCTGAACGACACCTGGCCGGATCGGGTGCTGACCGCCCAGCGCAACTGGATCGGCCGTTCCGAGGGCGCCCACGTCGACTTCGTCATTGACGAGGGGAGCGGGTCGCGTCGAAAGATCAAGGTGTACACGACCCGCCAGGACACGCTGTTCGGCGCGACGTTCATGGTGGTCGCTCCCGACGCGGCGCTGGCAGCCGAGCTGGTCACCGACGAGCAGCGGCCGGCGTACGAGGCGTATCTGCAGCAAGTTCGCATGGAGTCCGAGATCGACCGGCTGTCCACCGAGCGCCCCAAGACCGGCGTCTTTCTGGGTGCGTACGCCGTCAACCCGGCCACCGGGGAGCGGATCCCGGTCTGGGCCGCGGACTACGTGCTGGCCGAGTACGGCACCGGCGCGATCATGGCGGTCCCGTCGGGCGACCAGCGCGACTGGGAGTTCGCGAAGAAGTTCGACCTGCCGATCGTGCCCACCGTCGAGGTGCCCGCGGACTGGGAAGGCGAGGCCTACAACGGCGATGGCCCGGCCATCAACTCCGCCAACGACGAGGTCTCCCTGGACGGGATGGCCGTCGCCGAGGCGAAGCGCGCGATCACCGCCTGGCTGGAGGAGAAGGGCCTGGGCAAGGGGGCGGTCAACTTCCGGCTGCGCGACTGGCTGCTGAGCCGGCAGCGCTACTGGGGCGTGCCGATCCCGGTGATCCACTGCGAGAAGTGCGGCGAGGTCGACGTTCCCTACGACCAGCTGCCCGTCGAGCTGCCCGAGCTGCGCGGTGCCGACCTGAAGCCGAAGGGCGTCTCGCCGCTGGCCGCGGCCGAGGACTGGGTCAACGTCGACTGCCCGAGCTGCGGCGGACCCGCCAAGCGGGACAGCGACACGATGGACACGTTCGTCGACTCGTCGTGGTACTTCCTGCGCTACTGCTCGCCCAACGACGCCACCCAGGCCTTCGACGTCGACCTGGTGCGGCAGTGGATGCCGTGCGACATCTACATCGGCGGCGTCGAGCATGCGGTGCTGCACCTGCTGTACGCGCGGTTCTTCACCAAGGTGCTGCACGACATGGGGATGCTGGACTTCGTCGAGCCGTTCTCTGCCCAGCTGAACCAGGGCATCGTGATCAACCAGGGCAAGAAGATGAGCAAGTCGCTGGGCAACGGCGTCAGCTTGGGGGACCAACTAGAGGCTTTCGGCGTGGACGCGGTGCGACTGACCCTGGTGTTCGCCGGGCCGCCCGAGGACGACATCGACTGGGCGGACATGAGTCCGGCCGGCTCGCTGCGGTTCCTGCAGCGCGCCTGGCGGCTGAGCGGCGACGTGACCTCCACACCGGGCGCCGATGTCACTGCCGGTGATGCGGCGCTGCGCAAGGTCACCCACCGGACCGTGCACGAGGCCCAGGAGCTGGTCGACGGGCACCGGTTCAACGTGATGGTCGCCCGGATGATGGAGCTGGTGAACGCCACCCGCAAGACCATCGACTCCGGCGCCGGGCCTGACGACCCGGCGGTCCGCGAGGCCGCGGAGACGGTGGCGATGCTGTTGTCGCTGGTGGCGCCGTACACCGCCGAGGAGATGTGGGACCGGCTGGGTCACCAGCCTTCGGTCGCGCAGGCCGCCTGGCCGGTTGTCGACGAGGCGCTGCTGGTCGAGGAGACGGTCGTTGCCGTCGTACAGATCCAGGGCAAGGTGAAGGCGCGCCTGGACGTGCCGCCGACGATTCCGGCGGCCGACCTGGAGGCGCTGGCGATGGCCGACCCGGCCGTGCAGAAGGCGATCGACGGGCGCGAGGTGCGCAAGGTGATCGTCCGCGAGCCCAAGCTGGTCAACATCGTCGTTTAGGGCGAGTTGGGAAATTCATGGCGGCGCCACCGCCGCCCATGACGCGCGCTGGCGGCGTTGCCCGACGCTCGAAAGACGCCCAGTCTGCCTTCCGTCGGCGCCTTGCCATCGCACGTCCTGGACGACGCTGGCATCCACCAGCAGTTCCCCGACACGCCCTAGCGGACCACCCCACTACTGTTCAGCGCATGCCAGCAGGGTCGCCGATCGTCGTCGTCACCGACTCGACGGCCAGTCTTCCGGACGAGGTGGCGGCGGCCCGCGGGATCATCGTGGTGCCGCTGCAGGTGGTGATCGGTGCGGAGGCCTTCGACGAGGGCTCGGAAGAGGCGACGCCCGAGCGGGTGGCGGCCGCGCTGCGTGAGTTCGTACCGGTCAGCACGTCGCGCCCGGCTCCCGCGCTGTTCCTCGACGTCTACGAGCGGGCCGCCCTGGCCGGTGCCAAGCAGATCGTGTCGATCCACCTTTCAGGTGAGATGAGCGGGACGTTCGAGTCGGCGCAGCTCGCCGCCCGGGACGCCCCGGTGCGGGTGGTCTGCGTGGACTGCCGGCAGGTCGGCGTCGCCACCGGGTACGCCGCACTGGCGGCCGCCGACGCGATCGGTGAAGGACGATCGGTCGAGGACGCGGCTGAGGCCGCGCGTCGACGGGCCGCTGCCTGCTCGTCTCTGTTCTACGTCGACACACTGGAGTACCTCCGGCGCGGCGGCCGGATCGGGGCCGCCGCCGCGATGCTCGGCGGGGCGCTGGCAGTGAAGCCGCTGCTGCAGATCGAGGACGGCAAGGTGGCGTCCCTGGAGAAGGTCCGCACAGAGGCCAAGGCCTTGGCTCGGCTCGAGGACCTTGCGGTGAAGGCTGGCCAGGGGCGGCAGGTCGACGTCAGCGTCGCCCACCTGGCCAACCCGGAGCGGGCCGGCAAGCTGGCCGCCGGGCTGGCCGAGCGCCTCGATGACGAACTCGGCGGGCGCGAGGTGTGGTGCGGCGAGCTCGGCGCCGTACTCGCTGCGCACGTGGGGCCGGGCATGATCGCGGCCTGCGTCGCGCCGCGGCTCTAGGCGCAGGCTCGTCGCCGAGCAGCGCTCGGTTGAGCACCTCGATCAGCTCGGTGCGGGTCACGATGCCGACCAGCCGCTGGGCCTCGTCGACGATCGGCACGTGGCGGTAGCCGAGCTCGGTCATCAGGGACACCAGCTCGGCGACCGGTGAGTCCGCGCGCATCGTGACCACGTCGGTGGTCATCATCGTGCCGATCTCCTCGAGCTCCACGATGTCGCGCGTGAACAGGTCGAGGATCGACACGATGCCGACGACCCGGCGTCTCCTCGTCGACGACGGGCAGCGCCTTGACGCCGCGTTGGGCGATCAGGGTGCGGGCCCGGTAGATCGACTCGAACGGCAGCACGGTGGCGACCTCGCGCTCCATCACCCGCGACACCGGCAGCGAGCCGAGCCGCCGGTCCAGGGCGTGGGTCTCGGCGTCGCGGAGCAGGGCGACCACGTCGCCGGGCGTGATGTCGAGACCCTGGTCGAGCCGGGCGATGGCCTGCTCCACGTCGCTCGCCTGTACGCCGAGGGGCTCGGGCGCGCCCGGCCGGCGTACCGGTTCGGCGGGGCGGTGTGGGTAGCGGCGGCCGGTCAGGTTGTTGACGGCGATCGCGATCGCGAGCAGCGCCAGGGTGTTGATCGCGACCGGCATCCAGACGAGCTCCAGCCCCTGGTCCTGGAGAGCCGGCGCCGCGGTCGCGCCGACCAGCGCGCAGGCGCCGCCGGGCGGGTGCAGGCAGTTGAGCAGCATCATCGTGCCGATCGCGGCCCCGACGCCGCCGCCGGCGGCCACCAGCGCGTCGTCGAACAGCCAGGCGGCGCCGAGCCCGACCGCGGTGGAGATGAGGTTGCCGCCGACGAGCGGCCAGGGCTGGGCGAGCGGGCTGGCGGGCACCGCGAACAGCAGCACCGCGCTCGCGCCCATCGGCGCGACCAGGTAGGGGAGCACGTCGGACCCGCCGGGCAGCACCCGGGCCAGGCCACCGGCGACCAGGATGCCGAGCAGCGCGCCGAGCGCGCCGCGGCCGAGCTCGGCGGGGCGGTAGCGGGGGCGCACGCGTCGAAGGATAGGCGGCCGGGAACCGTCCACAGCGACCCGCTGCGTGGCCGGTCGTCCACAGGGTTTCCGCGCGGGCGGCGGTCGGTCCGCTCCGCTGCCTAGCGTCGCGGCCATGGCAACCCGACGAACCAGTGCCGAGCACCAGGAGGCCGTGTCCCGCCGGCTCGCCCAGCTGTCCGCCGACGTGGCCGCCGCCAGGGGAGAGCCCGCGGTCGCCCCCGCGGCGGGTGGCGAGTGGTGGGAGGGCCACACCTGGCCGGCGGACCGGCCGACCCTGGAGGTGGTGCCGGCGCCCGAGCCGGGCCCGCCGGTGGTGCCGATGCCCGGGCGGCACGCGGCCCGCCGGCCGGTGCGGCTGCTGCCCGACACCCTGCGCGGGAGGGTCCGGCTGGGGCCGGCCCACCTCGCGGTGGTCGCCGTGCTGGTCGCGCTCGGCCTGGCGGTCACGACCTGGTGGGTGGTGCGGGCCGAGCCCGGGCAGCCCACCGCTCCCGCCGTGACACCCGGCCCTCCCGCCGACGGGCTGGTGTCGATCGCGACCCGAGGCGGGCGCCGGCGGGATCGCCGGTCGCGGCCGGCGGCCGGATCACCGTCGACGTCGCTGGCAAGGTACGCCGCCCCGGCATCGCGGTGCTGGACTCCGGGTCCCGGGTGGTCGACGCGATCAAGGCGGCGGGCGGCGCGCGGCCCGGCGTGGACACCTCCGGCCTCAACCTGGCCCGGCTGCTCGTCGACGGGGAGCAGATCGTCGTGGGCGTGCCCGCGGCCGCTGCGCCGCCGCTGGCGGCGCCCGTCCCCGGAGCGCCATCGGCCACCGGACCGCTGGTGAACCTCAACCTCGCCACCCAGCCCGAGCTCGAGACCCTGCCGGAGGTCGGCCCGGTCACGGCCCAGGCGATCCTCGCGTGGCGCGACCAGCACGGCGGGTTCACCGATGTGGCCGAGCTGCTCGAGGTCGACGGCATCGGCGACGCGACGCTCGCGCAAATCACGCCGTTCGTGACGATCTGAACGCGGTGCGGCCGCAGATCCCGCCGGACCTGCGGATGCCGCTGCTCGGGCTGGCGGCGTGGGCTGGGTGCGCTGATCGCGCACCAGGGCTCGACCCGCTGGGCGCTGGCCTCCGGCGGCGCGGCGTTGGTCCTGGCGGTCGTCGTACTCGCGCCGGCGTGGACGAGCCGTTCTGGCCACCGTTGCGGCCGTGCTGCTCGTCGGCGGCGCGGTGGCCGGCGCCACCTGGCTGCGGGCGGAGTCGGTGCACGCCTCGCCGGTCGCGGGGCTGGCCGAGGAGCGCGCCGTGGTGAGCGTGACCGGTCGGGTGGTCTCCGACCCGAGGACGGTCGAGGGCCGCTTCGAGGAGCGGGTGGTGCTGCGGCTCGACGTCCGCACGGCTCACCGGGCGTGGCGCCACGCGAAGCCTCCGCGCGCCGGTCCTGCTGATCGGCGGCGAGTCCTGGCTCGGCGTGCCGCTGGGCGCCGAGGTGCGCGCGTCCGGTCGGCTGGGTCCGGCCGACGACGACGACCTCGCCGGGGTCCTCGTCGTGACCGGCGACCCGGACGTGGTCAACGGTCCCGACATCTGGTGGCGGGCGGCGGGGGCGGTGCGGGAATCGATCCGCGACTCGGTGGCGGGTCGGCCGATCGAGCAGCGGGCGCTGGTGCCGGCGCTGGTCGACGGCGACGATGCGGCGCTGCCGGAGGGCCTGGAGGAGGACTTCCGGACGACCGGGCTCACCCACCTGACCGCCGTGTCCGGCACCAACCTCACCCTGGTCGTCGGCTTCCTCCTGGTCGTGGCCCGGTGGTGCGGGGTGCGTCGTCGCTGGCTGTACCTCGTCGGCGCGGTCGGGATCGCCGGCTTCGTGCTGATCGCGCGCACCGAGCCCAGCGTGCTGCGCGCGGCGGTCATGGGCGCGGTGGGGCTGCTGGCGATGGGCCTCAACGGACGGCACCGAGCGCTGCGTGGGCTCGGGGTCGCGGTGGTCGTCCTGCTGCTGGTGCAGCCGGACCTGGCCGTGTCGGTCGGGTTCGCGCTGTCCGTGCTGGCGACGGCCGGGATCGTGCTGCTCGCGCCGGGCTGGCGCGACGCCCTGGCCCGCTGGCTGCCACGGTGGCTGGCGGAGGCGATCGCGGTGCCCGCCGCCGCGCAGCTCGCCTGCACGCCCGTGGTGGCCGCCGTCTCCGGACAGGTCAGCCTGGTCGCGGTGGCGGCCAACCTCGCGGTCGCGCCAGTCGTGGGGCCGGCGACCGTCCTCGGCCTGGCCGGCGGGCTCGTCGGCCTGGTGCTCCCGTCGCTGGGGCGGCTGCTCGGCGCAGGCGCCGGCTGGTGCGTGGCGTGGATCGCAATGGTCGCCGAGCGGGGCGCGGACCTGCCTGCGGCCGCCGTCGGGTGGGGGACCGGGGCCGTGGCCCTGACCCTGCTCACCGCGCTGACGGTCCTGATCGCGATGGCCGCGCCGGCCGTGCTGCGTCGACCGATCGCGGCGATCGTCGCCACCGCGGTGCTGGCGGCGGTCGTCGTGGTGCGCTGGCCGACTCCTGGGTGGCCGCCGGAGGGCTGGGTGCTGGCGATGTGCGACGTCGGCCAGGGCGATGCCCTGGTGGTCCGCGCCGGTCCCGGGTCCGGCGTGGTCGGTCGATGCCGGGCCGGACCCGGCGCTCGTGGACGACTGCCTGCGACGGCTCGGCGTGCGCGAGGTGCCCGTGGTCGTGCTGACCCACTTCCACGCCGATCACGTCGACGGGCTCTCCGGTGTCGTCGACGGGCGCGAGGTCGGGACGGTGCTGACCACCCGTGTCCTGGACCCACCCGGTGGCGTCGCCGAGGTCGCCGACCTGACCCGCGCCGAGGGTCTGGCCTCCGGCCCGGCGTCGTACGCCGCCACGGCGACGTACGGCGCGGTCACGCTGCAGGTGCTCTGGCCGCGCCCGGGGCCGCGTCGAGGACGGCGCCGGCGACGGGTCGAGCGCCAACGACGCGAGCGTCGTCCTGCTCGCCGAGGTGGCGCGGGTTGCGGATCCTGCTGACCGGTGACGTGGAGCCGCCGGGACAGGCCGCGCTGGCCCGGACCCTTCCGGGGCTGGACGTCGACGTGCTGAAGGTGCCGCACCACGGCAGCCGCTACCAGGACCTCGGCTGGCTCGAGTCGCTGGACGCCGAGGTGGCGCTGGTCTCGGTCGGCGCCGACAACGACTACGGCCATCCGGCGGCTCCGGTGCTCGACGCGCTGTCGGCGAGCGGCGCGGACGTCTACCGCACCGACCTAGGCGGCGACATCGCGGTCACCGTCGACGGAGACGGGGCGCCGGGCGTCGTGGCCGAGCGGTGAGGGCCTCTATGCGGTTCAATGGCCGCGTGAGCAGCGTCTCGCACCGGCTACTCGCCCTGTTGTTCACCGACATCGAGGGTTCGACGCGGCATGCGCAGCGGCTCGGCAGCGATTGGCGTGACGTGCTCCGCCAGCACCGCGAGATCAGTCGCCTCAGCTGGCAGGGACGCGGCGGCTTCGAGGTGGACACCGCTGGAGACGGATTCTTCGTGACCTTCGAGAGGGCGTTCGAGGCGGTCCGCGCCGCCATCGAGGTCCAGCAGGCGATGACGGCAGCCACCTGGCCCGGCGACGCGCCGATCCGGGTGCGGATGGGCGTCCACGTCGGTGCCGTGGTGGCCTACGACGGCAGCTTCATCGGGTACGACGTACACCGAGCCGCCCGGATCTCGGCTGCGGCCCACGGCGGGCAGCTGCTGGCGTCGCGGACGATCGTGGCCGCGTTCGACGACCAGCCCGACGGCCTGGTGATCACCGACCTGGGCACGCACGCGCTGAAGGACCTGGCCGAGGACGAGCGGCTGTTCCAGATCCACGCCGACGGGATGCTGACCGACTTCCCCAAGGTGCGCAGCCTGGGCGCGGCCGACGCGGAGTTGCCCGAGCTGGCGCGGACGCTGCTGCGCCCGGAAGCGGTGGCGTCGGCGGCGCTACGGCTCGACGACGGCCGGACGATCATCGTGACCGAGCAGGGCGCCCGGATCGGTCGGCAGCCCGACAACGACCTCGTGATCACCGAGCCGAACACGAGTCGGCACCATTGCGTGATCACGGCCGCGAAGGACGGATTCGTCCTCACCGACCTTCAGTCGACCCACGGCACCACCGTGAATCAGACGCGGGTGACCGAACCCCGGCTGCTGGACGACGGGGACGAGCTGATGGTCGGCAAGACCCGCATGGTCTTCGTGTGGCCCTCCTGACCCGGTCTCATAGCTGCCCGTTTCGTGGCCGACCCAGCACCACCGAATCGACCGCGTCGCTGTCGGAGCGGTGTGGGAAGGTTCCGGCATGCGGGCGGGCGACGTGTTGGGCCGGGTGACTCTGGTGACCGGCAAGGAGGAGTTCCTCAACGAGCGCACCGTCGTTCAGGTGCGGGAGGCGGTGCTCGGCCATGACGCCGAGGCGGAGGTGTCCGACACCGACGCCTCCGGCATGAACGCCGCGAGCCTGGGTGAGCTGGGCGCGCCGTCGTTGTTCTCATCGATCAGGTGCGTGGTGGTGCGGGCGCTGGAGAACCTCCCCGAGGAGTCCGTCGACGGCCTGCTCGCCTACGCCGCCGCGCCAGTCGAAGACATCGCCCTGGTGCTCGTGCATGGCGGCGGCCCGAAGGGCAGCGGGGTGCTGACCAAGCTGCGCAAGCTGCCGGCCGTCTCCGAGTCGAAGTCGTCCGAGCTCAAGCCCTCGGAGATCCCTGGCTTCGTCACCGCCGAGGTGCGCCGACACGGCGCCACGATCGACGGCGATGCCGCGGCGTCGCTGGTCCAGGCCGTCGGCCAGGACCTGCGCTCATTGTCCGCGGCCGCCCATCAGCTGGCTCACGACTTCCCGGCGCAGCCGCTCACGCTCGAGCTGGTGAAGAGGTACTTCGGCGGTCGCGCCGAGGCGAAGTCGTTCGCGGTGGCCGACGCCGCCTTCTCGGGTCGTCGCGAGGTGGCCCTCGAGGAGCTGCGCTGGGCCCTGGACGCCGGCACCGCTCCGGTGCTCGTGACCTCGGCGTTCGCCGGGAGTGCCCGCGGCCTGGCTCGCTTCCGGGGCGCGCCGCGCGGCCTGCGCGACAACGACCTGGCCCGCGAGGTGGGCGTCCCTCCGTGGAAGCTCCGCACGATCCGTGGCCAGGCGCGCGACTGGTCGGATGCGGGGCTCTCCCGGGCGATCCGCGCGGTGGCCCAGGCCGACGCCGACATCAAGGGGGCGGCCAGCGACGCGTCGTACACGTTGGAACGGCTGGTGCTCACGGTCGCAGGGCTCCGCACCCCCACCGACAACTGACCCGTTGCCCATCTCTGGTGGCCCCCGCCGGGACGTGCCACTGTTTCCGCATGGACGGCCTGCGTCTGCAGTTCTCCGAACTTCGCGTCCCCTTGAAGATGACCTTCCGGCACGCGTCGGCCGAACGCACGCACGGCGAGAGCCTGTGGGTCGAGGCGGCGCGCGGTGGACTGAGCGGGTACGGCGAGGGCTGCCCGCGGCCGTACGTGACGGGCGAGACCCGCGAGTCGGTCCGGGCTTGGCTCGGGGATCGCGGCCCGCAGATCACGGCGGAGTGCGGATCCATGGCCGACCTGCGGGCATGGATGACCGCGCACGAGGCCGAGATCGACAGCTCGCCATCGGCCTGGTGCGCCGTGGAGATGGCGCTGCTCGACCTGTTCGCCCAGGAGCAGGGGACCAGCGTCGAGGGTCTGCTCGGGCTCAAGCCGCCGGGCGGACCGCACCGCTACAGCGCGGTGCTCGGCAACGACGAGCGGTGGAAGACCAGGTTCCTGATCGACCAGTACTGCATCCTCGGCCTCACCGACTTCAAGGTGAAGCTCGGTGGGGACTTGGCGGTTGACCGGCAGAAGCTCGCCGACGTCGCGGAGCTGGCCGCGTGGCACGGCGTCGAGGGCTGGCGCGTGCGAGTTGATGCCAACAACCTCTGGGCCGACGCGCCTGGAGATGCGCTCGGCTTCCTGAAGGCGCTTGACGCGCCCCTGTTCGGCATCGAGGAGCCGGTGGCGCCGCGGGATGCGCAGACCCACAGCGCGATCAGCGTCGAGCTCGGGGTGCCGATCATCCTCGACGAGAGCCTGTGCACGATGGCGGACCTCGAGACGTACGACGACCTTCCCGGCACCTACATCGCCAACCTGAAGGTCTCCCGAGTCGGCGGCGTACTCCGTGCCCTGCGCCTCGTGGAGGCGATCAACGAGCGGGGCTGGCCGCTCATCGTCGGGGCCCACGTGGGGGAGACCTCGGTGCTCACGCGAGCGGCGATGCTCGTTGCCGCGCAGGCCGACGACCTCGCGGCTCAGGAGGGGGCGTTCGGGTCGCGGCTGATCGAACGCGAGCCGGTGACGCCCAGCCTGCGCTGGGGGCGTGGAGGCAAGCTCGACCTGAGCCAGCTGTACGCAGAGCTGACCCCGGAGGGTCTGCAGGTCACCTCGCCGGATGTCTGGCAGCGCGGGTGGGGCACGACGGGTCGCGCGCCGCGCACGTCGTGGCCCGAGCAGGAGAAGGTCGACATCCAGTCGATGTCCGACGGGTACGACATCCACTATCGGCTCTGGGGGCCCGAACAGGCTGACGACGTCGTGGTCGTGCTGCACGGCGGGATGAGTCACTCGCTGTGGCAGCGCCCCCTGGCCCAGGCCATCTGCGCGCAGTCGGACCTTGCCGTCTTCGCTCCCGATCGCCGCGGCTGCGGGCTCAACGACGGTCGTGGTGACCTCGGCAGTGCCGATCGCACGATCGTCGATGTCGAGGAGCACCTTCGGTTCCTGGCCGGCCGCCACCAGCGGGTGCACCTCGCCGGCTGGTGCCAGGGCGCGCAGTTCGCCGCCGTGGCAGCACAGCGGCTCCAGGACGAGGACTGGCTCGCGAGCCTGTTGCTCGTCACACCGGGTCTGTTCTGGAACGCGCGGTTCCGCTCGGTGATGGACATGACCGAGCGCGTGGTGCAGCACCTGCTGACGCACTTCGAGCTGGGGCCCGATCGCGAGGAGTCGTTCGTCCCGGTTCCGCTGCAGGCAACCGACTTCACGCTCGAGCCCGAGGGACTCGACTTCATCGACGCCGACGATCTCAAGACGACCGAGCTCACGCTGAAGTCCGTCGTGGTGATGGACGAGGTCCAGGAGCGGTCGTGGGAGGCGATCCTCGACGTGCGCCTTCCGACGTTCGCCCTGACCGCCACCGGCGACCGCATCGTCGACAACGCGAAGGTCCGCGCCTGGATCGCGCCGATGCTCGAACGGGCACCCATGAGTCGTCTCGTCGAGGTGGACACCGGTCACGCCGTGCAGTTCGAGCTCGCGGATCAGCTGGCAGCCGAGCTGGTCGCGTTCATCAGGTCGTGTACGGCAACCTCCTAGCCAGCACCTTGGCGATGTTCCGCCACACCTGGGCCTGATCGGCACCGTTCGACAGCCGAGTCAGCGCGGTCTGGCTCAGCAGCAGCACGCGCGTGTCGTCCCCGGCGGCCACTATGTCGACGGTCCGGGGCCGATCGAGGACGAGCGCGATCTCCCCGAAGAGCTCGCCCTCGCCCAGCATCCGCACCACGCGCTCCTCGGCCCTGACCTCCACGACGCCGTCGAGCACGAAGCCGAGGAACCGCCCGCCGTCGCCCGCGGCGATGACGACGTCGCCGTCGGCGCAGTCCACCTCCAACGCGTTGCGGAGGAGCTCCGCGCGGCCCTTGTCGCTGAGCCCTTCGGTCAGCCAGGCGTGGACCTCTGGCTCGTCCTGGTCCCTGTCCACGTCCTCGTCCGTCTCGTAGAACGCGACGCCCGGGTCGATCCGGCCCTCGCGCGCCTCAAGCTCGCAGTACCACTGCGTGGCCTCGGTCGGCAGCACCAGGTCGCGGGGGAGCTCCTTCAACAACGGTGTGCCGACACGTTCCATGTGCTCCCGGTCGTGGTGCACGTGCACCATCGGGATCCGGAAGCCACCCTGGGAGCTCTGGTGCACCGACCCCATCGGCCGGAAGCCGAGCCGCAGGTAGCTGGCGTACAGACCGGGCTCGCAGCTCTGGAGGCTGATCAGCACTCCCTGGGCCAGCGAGTAGCGGTAGAGCTCGCGCATGATCACGTACGACGCGAGGGTGCTCCGGTGGGAGCGCAGCACGGCGAACCGGGTGAGGACCTGGGCCCGGTCGACGAGCTCAGGCGTGAGCTTGTCGATCTGGTACTCGTCGCGGCTGGACGCGAGCGTCGCAATCTGTGCGGCCGGGGTCGAGCGAACGCAGCCCACGATCCGGTTGTCCGCCGTGTCCCGCACGGCGACGAGCAGGTCGTCGACCTCGACGTCGACGAACGCCGCGGACTCCAGCACGCTGCGGCCCTTGACCCGATTGAGCTCGAGCCGGCGGACCTTGTCGAGCACCTCCAGGCACTCGTCGCGGTCCGCGTCGGACTCGACCAGCAGGCCGACGTAGCGTCCGCGGAGCACATCGAGCTGCTGTCTGAGCGAGCGCAACCTGCTCACCTATCGGAGGCTAGCCAAATGCAACTGACCCGTCACTAACTCAGTGACGGGTCAGCGAAGAACTGAGGTCAGAGCGAAGAGGCCTTCTTGGAGATCGCCGACTTGCGGTTGGCGGCCTGGTTCTTGTGGATGACGCCCTTGGACGCCGCCTTGTCGAGCTGGCGGTTCGCGGCGCGGCCGAGCTCGAGGGCCTTTTCCTTCTCGCCGGCGTCGGCGGCCTCGCGGAACTTGCGCACGGCGGTCTTCAGGCCGGACTTGACGGCCTTGTTCCGCTCGTGTCGCTTCTCGTTCTGCTTGATCCGTTTGATCTGGCTCTTGATGTTCGCCACTACTGCGCCTTCGTCGTAGGTGAGGTGGTGCTGAGGAGTTCTGGTGCGAGTCGGCAAACAGCCGGACCCGCGACGGATAAATCTAACAGCGGCACGCTCAGCCGCCCAAATCGCAGTCTGCCCAGCCGCGCCTGTCGCAGAGCCAGGCCCAGCACACCTCGCCCTGCCAGCGCTGGAAGTTCCGGAGGTGTGGGGAGGTCGGCGGCACGGGTTCGTCGGCCTGATGCAGGAAGTACGCGGTGACCAGCGCGATCGCGATGTCGATGTGCTCCGCCGGGACGTCGCGGGTCAGCTCAGCTTCCGCGAGCACCGCGTCGACGTCCAGCCCGTCGCCCCGCGGGCCGATCATCAGCATCGCGGTGTCCAACCAGGGCGCACCGAGGCACGGCCAGTTCCAGTCGCACAGCACGGCCTCGCCCGACGGCCGGAGCAGGATGTTGTCGTCGCGGACGTCGGTGTGCACGACGGTGTCGCCGGCGGTGACCTCGGGGAAGCGGGCCGCCATCGCGGCCGCCTCGTCGGCATGCTCGAGGTGGGGATACCGCTGCCGGACATGGTCCCAGAATCCCGGCAGGGGCGCGTAGTCCTCGGCGAACGTCTCCAGGTGCAGGTCCGCCGGCGGCGGGGTGAGTACGTCGGCAGCCACCGCCAGCGAGGCCAGCACCGCGTCCAGCTCGTCCCGCCGCCAGGGTCGGCGTGGGGTCTGGCCCTCGACGTACTCGAACCCGAGCACCACCCACTCGTCATCGTCGTGGACCCAGAGCAGCTTTGCGGCCGGGGCGGCGTCCGGGAGCGCGGCCAGCTTGCGCGCCTCTTCGCGGTAGGAGTGCGCGAAAACTTTCTGAGCCTTCACCGAGGCCGCCTTCACGAAGTGTCGCGAGCCGTCCTCGCAGGTGAGGACGGAGGCGAAGCCGGGAGTGAAGCCGGAGTCCCGCGAGGCCGCGTCAGCGACGGGAGACCCGCAGCGGTCCTCGACGAGGGCTCGTACGTTGGGCGGCAGGTGCGCCCATTGCAGGCGGCGCGCGGTCTTGCCAAAGGGGATCGTCGACGGCGTCACGCGGACATTCAACCGTGGTGACGGATTCGGCGATGCCGGGTGTCCCTGGGAGAATGGGCGCATCATGTCCCCCGCCGCAGGTCCCTCCCCCCGTCCGGGCAACACCGACCCCTCGATCATCCGGAACTTCTGCATCATCGCCCACATCGACCACGGCAAGTCGACGCTCGCGGACCGGATGCTCCAGCTGACCGGCGTGGTGGACGAGCGGGCGGCTCGGGCGCAGTACCTCGACCGGATGGACATCGAGCGCGAGCGCGGGATCACCATCAAGAGCCAGGCCGTGCGGATGCCCTGGACCGTGCCGGCCGACAACGCCGAGGGAGCCGTGCCCGGCACCTACGTCCTGAACATGATCGACACCCCGGGCCACGTCGACTTCACCTACGAAGTCTCCCGCTCCCTCGAGGCCTGCGAGGCCGCTGTGCTGCTGGTCGACGCGGCGCAGGGCATCGAGGCTCAGACGCTGGCCAACCTCTACCTCGCCCTGGGTGCGGACCTGCACATCATTCCGGTGCTCAACAAGATCGACCTGCCGTCCGCCCAGCCCGAGAAGTACGCCGCGGAGCTGGCCGGCATCATCGGCTGCGACGTCTCCGACGTGCTGATGACCTCGGCGAAGACCGGGCTCGGCGTCGAGACGCTCCTCAACGAGATCGTCAAGCAGACCCCACCGCCGGTCGGGCGGGCCGACCAGCCGGCCCGGGCATTGATCTTCGACTCCGTCTACGACACCTACCGCGGCGTCGTCACCTACGTCCGCGTCGTCGACGGAAAGCTGTCCCACCGCGACCGGATCAAGATGATGTCCAACGGCACCGTCCACGAGATGCTCGAGGTCGGCGTGATCAGCCCCGAGCCCGTGAAGGCCGGCGAGATCAGCGTGGGCGAGGTGGGCTACCTGATCACCGGGGTGAAGGACGTCCGCCAGTCCCGCGTGGGTGACACCGTGACCTCGCAGCACCATGGCGCGACCGAGCCGCTGGGCGGCTACAAGCACCCCAACCCGATGGTCTACTCCGGCCTCTACCCCATCGACGGCGACGAGTACCCCAACCTGCGTGACGCGCTCGAGCGGCTGCAGCTCAACGACGCCGCCCTGGCCTACGAGCCCGAGACCTCCGGCGCGCTGGGCTTCGGGTTCCGGTGCGGCTTCCTCGGCCTGCTGCACATGGAGATCGTGCGGGAGCGTCTCGAGCGCGAGTTCAACCTCGACCTGATCTCGACCGCACCTAACGTGGTCTACGAGGTGCTGATGGAGGACGGGTCCGTCCACGAGGTGACCAACCCCAGCGAGTACCCCGAGGGCAAGATCGCCGAGGTCCGCGAGCCCATGGTCCGGGCCACGATCCTGAGTCCGGCCGACTACATCGGCACGATCATGGAGCTCTGCCAGAGCAAGCGCGGCAACCTGCAGGGGATGGACTACATCTCCGAGGACCGCGTCGAGATGCGCTACACGCTGCCGATGGGCGAGATCGTCTTCGACTTCTTCGACCAGCTGAAGTCGCGCACCAAGGGCTACGCCTCGCTCGACTACGAACGCTCCGGCGAGCAGACCGCCGACCTGGTCAAGGTCGATATCCTGCTCCAGGGCGAGCCGGTGGACGCGTTCTCGGCGATCGTGCACCGCGACGCGGCGTACTCCTATGGCGTGATGCTGGCCGGCAAGCTCAAGGAGCTGATCCCGCGGCAGCAGTTCGAGGTGCCGATCCAGGCCGCGATCGGCGCCCGGGTCATCGCCCGCGAGAACATCCGCGCGATGCGCAAGGACGTGCTCGCCAAGTGCTACGGCGGCGACATCACCCGCAAGCGCAAGCTGCTCGAGAAGCAGAAGGAAGGCAAGAAGCGGATGAAGATGGTCGGCCGCGTCGAGGTGCCGCAGGAGGCCTTCATCGCCGCGCTGTCCACCTCCGGCCCGGCCGGCGACAAGCCCAAGAAGTGACGAACTGCCCCCGGTGAATCAGTGATGCGATCAAGGGCGCATCACTGACGCTATGCTGTCCGCATGCGCACCACTGTTCGACTCGATGACGATGTTCTCGCTGCCGCTGACCGGCTCCGCCGCGAGCGGCACATCGGGCTGGGCGAGGCGATCAACGAACTCGCCCGGGCTGGTTTGCGTGAGAGGCCGGTGAGCGGGCAGGCATTCCAACAGCGCACGGCCGACCTCGGGGTGCAGGTGGACATCTCGAATGTCGCCGAGGTGCTCGAGCTTCTCGACGAGTTCGACAGCAGGGACCGCTCGGAATCCTCTTCGTGATCGTCGACGCCAACGTCCTCCTGTACGCCGTCGACCGGTCCTCGGCAGCTCACGAGATAGCCAGAGTGTGGTTGGAAGACGCACTCAACGGCCCCGTCCGGGTGGGCCTGCCCTGGGCATCACTCCTGGCGTTCCAGCGCATTGCCACCCATCCCCGGGTGTTCGCGGCACCTCTGACTGCAGAGGCCGCTTGGGCTTTCGTCAGAGAGTGCTTGGCCGTCGACCAAGCGTGGGTGCCCGCCCCGGGTGCCCGGCACGGGGAGATTCTCGGACGCCTCCTGGTCGACGGCGACCTGCGGGGCAACCTCGTGACCGACGCGCACCTGGCCGCACTTGCGCTGGAGCATGGAGTGGGCGTGTGCTCCTTCGACAGCGACTTCGCCCGATTCGATGGATTGCCCTGGACCTACCCCGCGCGTCGGGGCTCCGGTGTGACTCGGCCCGCGCCGGAACCGGTCGGGCGGCCGACGGACTGGCTACCGCGCGCATCTCGATCGCGTAGGATGGCTCCAGGACTGAGATGATGCGGCCGTGCCCATGTCCGCAGCGTCAACGTCGGTCAGCCGAAGGACGCGCCGTGGGCCGAGATCGGGTTCACCTCGATCGACAAGCATCCGGTCTCCGGCCCGGTCAGCGTCGACGCGCAGGGACTCGACGGCGACCAGGTGTCCGATGTGATGCACCACGGCGGGGTCGACCAGGCCGTCTACGCCTACGCCCGCGAGGACCTGGACCGCTGGGTCGAGATCCTCGGCACCGAGATCCGCGACGGTCAGTTCGCGGAGAACCTCACCACGGTCGGAATCGACGTCAACGAGTCCGAGGTGGGCGAGCGCTGGCAGATCGGCACCGCCGAGCTCGAGGTCTCCGCCGTCCGGATCCCGTGCAACGACTTCAAGGAGTGGATGGGCCTCTCCGGCCACGACAACGCGGCCTGGGTGAAGCGCTTCGCCGCCGACGGACGGCCCGGCCCGTACCTTCGCGTCACCCGGCCGGGGGTGATCGACGCCGGCGACGAGATCTCGGTCGTCCACCGGCCGGGGCACGGCGTCACCGTCAAGCTGCTGTTCCGAGCGCTGACCGTCGAGAGGGCGCTGCTGCCGCGGCTTGTGGGCATCGACGGGCTCGCCGCCAAGGCTCGCGCCAAGGCGGAGGCGTACGTCGCCGCGCCGCCCGGCTGAAACCCGCCCGGATGGGGGGACTGCTACCCCGGCGCTGGCGGCGTGATCTAAGTTACTAGCGGAGAAAATCCCCTCTCGGCCGCTCAGCAGGAGTGCTATGCCCGTCAACCGCGACACCAGCTTCGTCGACACCATGCCGCAGAACGTTGCAGTGCTGTTCTGGGACCGGGTGACCGAGTCCGGCGACAACGAGGCGTTCCGCTATCCGCGCGGCGAAGCGTGGGAGTCGGTGACCTGGAGGCAGACCGGTGACCGGGTCCGCAGCCTGGCTGCGGGCCTGCTCTCGCTGGGCCTGGAGTCCGAGCAGCGCGTCGGCATCGCGTCCAGCACCCGCTACGAGTGGATCGTCGCCGATCTGGCGATCATGTGCGCCGGCGGTGCCACCACGACGGTCTACCCGAGCACCAACTCTGAGGACACGGGGTACATCCTCGGCGACTCCGAGTGCCGGGTGGTCTTCGCGGAGGACGACGACCAGCTCGCGAAGCTCCAGGAGAACCGCGCGGAGCTGCCCCGGCTGGAGAAGGTCGTCACGTTCGGTGGCGAGGCTGACGGCGACTGGGTGATCAACATGGACACGCTCGCCGACCTGGGCGACAAGTTCCTGGCCGAGCACCCCGAGATCATCGAGACCACCGCGAAGGCGATCGCCCCCGACCAGCTGGCCACGCTCATCTACACCTCCGGCACCACCGGCCGGCCCAAGGGCGTACGCCTGCTGCACCGGGCCTGGGTCTACGAGGGCGCGGCTATCAAGGCCCAAGGCATCCTCGACGAGACCGACCTCCAGTTCCTGTGGCTGCCCCTGGCCCACTCGTTCGGCAAGGTGCTCGAGTCGGCCCAGCTGGCCTGCGGTTTCGCCACCGCCATCGACGGCCGCGTCGAGAGGATCGTCGACAACCTGGGGATCGTGAAGCCGACCTTCATGGGTGCCGCACCGCGGATCTTCGAGAAGGCACACGCCCGGATCGTGATGATGCAGGAGGCAGAGGGCGGCGCGAAGGAGAAGCTCTTCAAGAAGGCCTTCGAGGTCGGCCTGAAGGTCGACGAGCTCAAGCTGCAGGGCAAGTCCGTGCCGCTGCCGCTGAAGCTCCAGCACGCCTTGTTCGACCGGCTGGTGTTCAGCAAGGTGCGGGAGCGGTTCGGCGGCCGGGTCCGGTTCTTCATCTCCGGCTCGGCGGCGCTCAACGCCGAGATCGCGCAGTGGTTCCACGCCGCCGGCATCCTGATCCTCGAGGGCTACGGTCTGACCGAGAACGCCGCCGGCGCGACCGTCAACCACCCCGACGACTACAAGATGGGCACCGTCGGCCCGGCGCTGCCGGGTGCCGAGGTCAAGATCGGCGAGGGCGACGAGGTGCTGGTCCGCGGCCCGCACGTCATGGCCGGCTACCACAACCTCCCCGAGGAGACCGCGAAGACCATCACCGAGGACGGCTGGCTGCGCACGGGTGACAAGGGCTCGCTCGACAGCGACGGGTTCCTCACGATCACCGGCCGGATCAAGGACCTGTTCAAGACCTCGGGCGGCAAGTACATCGCGCCGTCGGCGATCGAGTCGAAGTTCAAGGCGATCTGCCCCTACGCGAGCCAGTTCGTGGTGTTCGGCAACGACCGCAACTTCGTGGTCGCGCTGATCACCCTCGACCCCGACGCGATGACCGCCTGGGCCGAGGAGAACGGCATGTCCGGGTCGTCGTACGCCGACATCGTGGCCTCCGACAAGGTGCACGAGATGATCCAGGGGTACGTCGACGAGCTCAACGGCAAGCTGAACCGCTGGGAGACGATCAAGAAGTGGGAGATCCTCGACCACGACCTCTCGATCGAGACCGGTGAACTGACCCCGTCCATGAAGGTCAAGCGCAACGTCGTCGAGGACAACAACAAGGACCGGATCGCCGCCTTCTACTCCTGAGCACAGGCGGCGCACAGCGGACTCACAGGCGCGGCTGGTTGTCTCCTGGCATGACCGACGAAGACGATCACGAGCACGACCGCGGCCTCGATTACGACCTGCCCCGCATCATCGAGCGCAACCGGATGGGTCGCCGCGGCGCTCAACGTTCCCGTGTAAGCACCACGACCGGGATCGGCCGGTCGGTGCGCTTGCGGTACTCCGCGTAGCGTTGCTTGTTGTTGGCGTTGCACAGACCCATGAGCCGCTCGTAGTCGGCGTCGTCGGGAAGGACGACGCGGGCCGTGGCCGGCCTCCGGTCCCGCCCCACCTGTGCCTCGACCTTGTTGTCGGCGGTCAGGTTGAGCAGCCAGGCCGGGCGGCCGGTCGCTCCCGCCGTTGGACGCGACCACCAGCAGGTCCGCACCGTCGCGGGCATACACAAGAGCCGAGCTGCGCACGAGGCCGGTCTTGCGGCCCTTGGTGTGCAGCAGCAGCGTGGGCACCCACAGCAGCCGGTGGCCGAGACGCCCGTCGGTCGCCTTGTAGATCTTCGCGTGGGTGTCGAGCAGGCGGAGGTAGGCGCTCATGGCGGTGAGCGTACGGCTGACCGGCCGCCCCCATCCGTAGGCGACAATCGGCGGATGCCGTCGACGCTTCCTGAAGGGGATCCCGCGCCCAGCGACGGCACCCTCCCGGATGCCGCCCTGGCGGGCCTCGGCAAGCGGCCGTTCGGCATCTACGTGCACGTGCCGTTCTGCTCGGTCCGGTGCGGCTACTGCGACTTCAACACCTACACCGCAGAGGAACTGGGTCCCGGGGCTTCTCGGACCGGCTACGCGGCGACGGTGATCGCTGAGCTCCGACTGGCCCGGCAGGTGCTGGGCGATCGGGACGTCCCGGTCTCGACGATCTTCTTCGGAGGCGGCACGCCGACCCTGCTGAACCCGGCCGACCTCGGTTCGATCGTCGGGTTCGTCGCCGACGAGTTCGGGCTCGCGCCCGACGCCGAGGTCACGACCGAGTCCAACCCCGACTCGGTCGGGCCCGGTGATCTCGAGAAGCTCCTGGCCGGTGGACTGAACCGGATCTCGTTCGGCATGCAGTCCGCCGTCGACCACGTGCTCCGTACCCTGGACCGCACCCACGACCCCGTGCGGGTGCCAGGGGTGGTCGCGGAGGCTCGCGAGGCCGGCTTCGGCCAGGTGAGCCTGGACCTGATCTACGGCACCCCGGGCGAGACCATCGCCGACTGGGAGACGTCGCTCGAGGCCGCCCTCGCCTGCTCGCCCGACCACCTGTCGGCGTACTCACTGATCGTGGAGGACGGCACCGCCCTGGCCCGCAGGGTCCGTCGGGGCGAGCTGCCGATGCCCGACGAGGACGACCTGGCCGACAAGTACCTGCTCACTGACCAGCGGCTCGCCGCGGCCGGGTACGGGTGGTACGAGGTGTCCAACTGGGCGCGCGACGAGGCCGCGCGATGCCGACACAACCTGGGCTACTGGCGCGGCGACGACTGGTGGGGCGCGGGTCCGGGAGCGCACTCGCACGTGGGCGGGGTGCGCTGGTGGAACGTCAAGCACCCAGCGGCGTACGCCGACCGGCTCGCAACGGGCGCCAGCCCAGCGCACGCCCGAGAAATCCTGGATGCCGCGACCCGGCGGGTCGAGCGGGTGCTTCTTGAACTGCGGCTGATCGAGGGTCTCGAGCTCGACGTGCTGGACGCGGCGGGCCGCGAGGCGGTACCGGGGATCGTGGACCGCGGGTCGGCCGTCATCGACGAAGACCGGCTGGTGCTCACCCGTCAGGGCAGGCTGCTGGCCGACGGCGTGGTCCGAGACCTGCTCAGCTGACCATCCGGATCGTCAGCGGGTAGCGGTAGTCCTCGCCGTTGCCGGTCTTCATCGTCGCGATGATCGTCATGATCAGCCAGAACGCGCCGAACGCGAGCGCCAGCGGGAGGATCACCAGGATCCCGACACCGAGCGTCGCGACCACCAGCACGATGCCGATGATGGTGCCGGCGATGCCGTAGATCAGCATCGAGAGCTGGAAGTTGAGCGACTCGACGGCGTGGCGGTGGACGTAGGGCGAGTCCTTGCCCTTGACGACCAGCACGATCAGCGGCCCGAGGAAGGCCATCGCCAGGAAGGCGGCCACCAGTGCGGACCAGTGCGCGGCCGTCGCCCACGTGCGGTCGTCGCCGCCCAGGTTGAAGCCGCCGGTGTGGGGCGGGGGCGGCGGCGGGGGAGCGCCGTACTGGCCGTACGGCGGCGGGGTCTCGCTCATCGGGCGGGCTCCTCGGTCGTCACGAAGTCGATCAGCTCTTCGACCCTACCCAGCAGCTCCGCCTCGCAGTCGACGTAGGACCCGACCCGGGACAGGATCTGTTGCCAGGCGCGGGCGATGTCGGCCTGGTCCGCATGCGGCCAGCCGAGGTGCCGGCAGACGCCGACCTTCCACTCCACATCGCGCGGGACATCGGGCCACCGCTGCAGCCCGATCCGGTCGGGCTTGACCGCCGCCCAGATGTCGACGAACGGGTGGCCTACGACCAGCACGTGCCGACCGAGGGACGAGCGGGCGACCTCGGCCGCGACCCGGCTCTCCTTGGAGCCGGGCACCAGGTGATCGACCAGCACACCGGCCCGGCGGGACGGACCCGGACCGAAATCGGCGAGCACCTCGAGCAGTCGATCGACTCCCTCGAGCAGCTCGACCACGACGCCCTCGATGCGTAGGTCGGCGCCCCAGACCTTCTCGACCAGCTCGGCGTCGTGCCGGCCCTCCACGAAGATCCTGCTGGCCCTGGCCACCTTGGCGCCGGCCCCGACGACCGCGCGCGAGCCGGACGCCGTGCGGGAGGCCGTGGCGGGGGTGGGCTTCGTCGTCGGTGCGGTCAGGATCACGGGCCGGCCCTCGAGCAGGAACCCGGGCCCGAGCGGGAAGGTACGCCGCCGGCCGCGCCGGTCCTCCAACGTGAGGGTGTGCAGGTCGCGGTCGATCGCGACCACCTCCCCGCACCAGTCTGTGGTGACCTCCTCGACCACGGCGCCCTTCTCGGCGGGCACCTCCACGGCACGGCCTCGCTTGGGGACGCGCCAGTCGCCGGCGAGGACGTCGGTGCCGTATCGATCTGCCACGCCTCCGACGCTAAGCGTCGCGACCGACACTGATCGCGACGGCGCGCCGTCAGTCCTCGGAGTCGTCGTCCCCGTCCTCGTCCCCGGCGTTTTCGTCAGCCTGATCAGTTCCGTCGACCTCGGCGTCCTTGCCCTCCTCGAGCAGGTCGCCGGCGGTCTCGCCCTGATCGAGGCCCTCGGCGAGCGGATTGTCCTCGCTCGGCTGCAGGTCCTCGGGCAGCTGCTCGTCGGTGATGCCGATCTCTTCCTCGGAGTTGCTCATGCGCCCAGGTAACCCGCTCAGATCAGCGGCAATCGCTTCTGGCTCCGCGGCAGCTGCGCATAGCCACGGCGTACGGCGTTGACGAGCTCCTCGCGGGGGAACGGCCACTCCGCGGCAGCGAGCGCGTCGTCGATGGACACCCCGCGACCGGCCAGGTCCCGGATCGTCTCGGCGACAATCCCGATGTCGTTGCGTTGCTGCTCGACGAACTCGCGGTCGACCGGGGCGCCGTGGCCCGGCACCACCACCGAGGCCGAAGTGGTCAGGCCGAGCACGATGTCGAGGGTGAGCGGCCACTCGAACGGGTAGCAGTCGCCGCCGAACCCGGGTACGCCGTTGCGCGCCGCCGACTCCTCGACCAGGTCCCCGGCCAGCAGCACGTCCACGTCCGGGATCCGGACGACCAGATCGCCGCCGGTGTGTCCGCGCCCCGGGTGCACCAGCTCGACCATCCGGTCGCCCAGGTCGACCACGGCGGCCGAGGAAAACGTGCGGTCGGCGGCGAGGATCTCGGTGGCGAGCACCTCGTCGCGGTGCGGGTCGTCGTCTTCTGCCCGGTACAGCTCCTTGATCCGCTCGCCGGCGGACACGGTGCGCTCGGCGGCGGTCTCGTGGGCATGGATCGGCACTCCGGCGCCGTACGAGCGACGGAACTCGGCGTTGCCGAAGGTGTGGTCGAAGTGCTCGTGCGTGTTGACGACGGCGACCACGTCGCCCGCGCCGAGCCGGCGTACGTCGTCCAGGACCTCACGCGCCGCGACCGCCGAGGCGTGGGTGTCGACAACCAACAGGCCGGCCTCGCCGCGGATCAGCGTGCAGTTGACGTCGAACCACTCGTAGCGGGCCACCCAGACCCGGTCGGCCACCTCGACGAACGCCACGCCCCGAGGGTAGGCGAGGGGTCAGCAGCGGCCCTGCCTAGTACCATTGGCACTCGCAAGGAACGAGTGCCAGGGCCGTACGACGGCCGGCGAGGGGGCGGGATGCAGGAGGAGCGCAGGCTCGCCGTACTCCGCGCCATCGTCGAGGACTTCGTCGCCACCGAGGAGCCGGTCGGTTCCAAGGCCCTGGTCGAGCGGCACGGCCTGAACGTCTCGCCGGCCACGGTCCGCAACGACATGGCCGCGCTCGAGGACGAGGGCTACATCACCCAGCCGCACACCAGCGCAGGGCGGGTGCCGACCGACAAGGGCTACCGGCTGTTCGTCGACCGGCTCACCACCGTCAAGCCGATGAGCACCGCCGAGAAGCGAGCCATCTCGACGTTCCTCGACGGTGCCGTCGATCTCGACGACGTGGTCAACCGGTCGGTGCGGGTGCTCTCGCAGCTGACGCACCAGGTAGCCGTGGTGCAGTACCCCACGCTGTCCCGCTCGACCGTCCGGCACGTAGAGCTGGTCGCGATCGCGCCGCACCGGTTGCTCGTCGTGGTGATCCTCAGCACCGGCCGCGTCGAGCAGCGCGTCGTCGAGCTCGACACCGACCTGGCCGATGACGACCTCGCCGCGCTGCGGACCCGGGTCAACCGGGCGGCGACCGGTGAGCAGATCGCCGACGCGGCCTCTGCGCTGCGCGGGCTCGCTGAGGCGGGGCCTGGTCTGACCCAGGCAGTGATCGACGAGCTCATCGAGGCGATGAGCGACCACCGCTCCGATGAGCGGGTCGCGGTCGGTGGTACGGCCAACCTGGCCCGGTTCGGCGACAGCTTCGAGTCCTCGGTGCGTCCGCTGCTCGAGGCGCTCGAGGAGCACGTCGTACTCCTCAAGCTGCTCGGCGAGGTCACCCATGGCGGCATGGTCACGGTCCGGATCGGGGCTGAGGGACCGGTCGAGGAGCTCTCCTCGACCAGCGTGGTCGCCACCGGTTACGGGCCGCACGACGAGGCGGTCGCCACACTCGGCATCGTGGGGCCGACCAGGATGGACTACCCCGGAACGATGTCGGCGGTGCGGGCCGTTGCTCGCTACGTCTCCCGGATCCTCGACGAGGCCTGACCAGCGCCTGTCGACCGACCTACCAACGAACGAACCAAAGGAAGCAGCACGTTGAGCCAGGACCTGTACGACCTCCTCGGTGTCGCCCGCGACGCGGACGCCGACGCCATCAAGAAGGCCTACCGGCGGCTCGCGCGGCAGTACCACCCCGACGTCAACCCCGACCCCGAGGCGCAGGACAGGTTCAAGGAGATCTCCCGTGCCTACGAGGTGCTGTCCGACCCGCAGAAGCGGGCGGCATACGACCGCGGTGGTGACCCGTTCGGCGGCGCCGCCGGGTTCGGCCAAGGCGCGGGCTTCTCGTTCACCGACATCATGGACGCGTTCTTCGGCGGCCAGGGGATGGGCGGCCAGGGCGGCCGCGGACCGCGATCGCGAGTACGCCGGGGCCAGGACGCGCTGATCCGGCTCGAGATCGACCTGGCAGAGGCGGCCTTCGGCGTCGCCCGGGAACTCAAGGTCGACACCGCCGTGGTCTGCGCGACCTGCCACGGAGAAGGCGCCGCGCCGGGCTCGCATCCGGCGCCGTGCGAGACCTGCCACGGCCAGGGCGAGGTGGCCCACGTGCAGCGGTCGTTCCTCGGCGAGATCCGCACGCTGCGTCCCTGCCCGGCCTGCCGCGGCTTCGGCTCGATCATCCCCGACCCGTGCCGGGAGTGCTCGGGCGAGGGCCGGGTCCGGTCGCGTCGCACACTGACCGTGAAGATCCCGGCCGGCGTCGACGACGGCACCCGGGTCCAGCTCAGCGAGCAGGGCGAGGTCGGCCCCGGTGGCGGGCCGGCAGGTGACCTGTACGTCGAGATCCACGTGGCCCCGCACGAGATCTTCACCCGGCACGGCAACGACCTGCACTGCACCGTCACGGTCCCGATGACCGCCGCGGCGCTCGGCACCACGTTGACCCTGCCCACGCTGGAGGCCGACGTGGAGGTGGGTGCCGACTCGGGCGTGGAGACCAGCTTCGAGCTGGAGCTCACTCCCGGCACCCAGTCCGGCACCGAGCAGGTGCTCCGCGGTCGCGGTGTCCCCGGTCTGCGCGGCGGTCGCGGCGACCTGGTGGTCACCGTCAGCGTCGAGACCCCGACCCGGCTCGACCCGCGCCAGGAGGAGCTGCTGCGCGAGCTCGCCGCGATCCGCGACGAGGAGCGGCCGCCGTGCAGGTCCGACCCAGCCAGAAGTCGGTGTTCGGCCGGCTGCGCGACGCGTTCAACCCCAACCCGCACTGATGTCGCTGCCCGTCCACCTGGTCCCGTCCCTCGACGGGGTCGTGCCCGGCGACGTGGTGCGGGTCGAGGGCGACGAGGCACATCACGCCGTCGCAGTGCGCCGGATGCGGCTCGGCGAGTCGCTCGTCCTCACGGACGGTCGCGGCGCGGTGGCTGTCGGCGAGGTGGAGGCCACCGGCAAGCGCACCCTCGACGTCCGGGTGACGTCGTACGACGTGGTGGCGGAGCCGGACCCTGCGATCACCGTGGTCCAGGCGCTGGCGAAGGGCGACCGTGGCGAGCGGGCGGTCGAGGTGCTCACCGAGATCGGCGTCGGCCGGATCGTGCCCTGGGCAGCGGCCCGCAGCATCGCGGCGTGGAAGGGCGACCGAGCGGCCAAGTCGCTGGCGAAGTGGCGATCCACCGCTCGCGAGGCGGCGAAGCAGTCCCGTCGTGCCTGGCACCCCGAGGTCGCGGACCTGGCCTCGACCGACGACGTTCTCGAGCTGATCGGTGTCGCGGACGTGGCCCTGGTGCTGCACGAAGAGGCCGCCGCCGCGCTCGGCAGCGTGCCGGTGCCGGAGACGGGCGCGATCATTCTCGTCGTCGGGCCCGAGGGTGGGCTCACCGACGAAGAGTTGGCGTCGTTCGTCGACGCCGGTGCGCACGCCGTACGACTCGGCGCCGAGGTGCTCCGCACCTCCACAGCGGGTGTCGCCGCCACCGCCGCGATCCTGGCCCGGACCCCCCGCTGGGCCTAGAGCGCCAGCAGCGCCTCGACCCGGGCGATCTCCTCGTCGAGCTCGGCCTGCTCCGTCTTGGTGAGCTTGCGCAGCAGGCTCACGATCTCGACCTTGCCGTTCTCCGCCCGCCAGAGGCCCTCGAGCCAACCGTCCACGAAGATCGGGGGGGCCATGCCGCCATTCGGACCCATCCAGTGCGTTCGCTTCTCGGGCTCGGTGACCCGGTCGCGGCCGGCGTGCGAGAGCCAGACGTTGTCGTAGAGGCCGAACAGGCGCACCGGGGCGGGCGACGTCGCCGTCGACGATCGTTGATCCCGGCACGTCGTAGAGCACCCTGCCGTTCTCGTCCTCGTGCCGTTCGAGGTCGTCCATGCCCTTCATCAGCGCGGCCAGACCCGTGATGGCGGACCAGGCGGTCGCGTCGGCGGCGGACGCAGGCCCGAAGGCGCGGAGGTACCGCCGCAGGATGGCGGGTACGTCGGGCTCCGCGAGCTCGCCCTCCAGCCACCGGTCGACTCGCTGGTAGATCACGGTCCCAGAGCCCTTCCAGGTGCCGCGCGGCGGAAGCTGGGCGAGCGGCTGGGTCGAGCGCGCCAGCTGACCGAGCTGGGTCGGTGGATAGTCGGGGAACCGCTCGGCCAGCGCCAGCCCCAGGGCCTTCTGCGGGACCGGCCCGTCAGCGAACAGCTCGTTGAGGGCGGCAACGAACGAGTCGCGGTCGATCTCGCGGGCCGGGCCGATGCTCTGGCTGACCTTGATCTCGCGCTCGTGCACCGGGGCCGTCCACTGCCGAAGCGTCAGCGCGTCGTCGCGAGTGAGCAGATGGATGGTGCCGCGCATCACCAGTAGCCGGACCAGGCTCTTGTCCTCAAGCCCGCGGGTGACGTCATACGGATCGAAGTCGGTGAGCCGTGCCGACAGCGACAGGTACGGCGGCAGGTTGTCCTGGGCCTGCAGCCCGATCAGGTGCTCCGCCATCTCGGACGGCGTCGCGGCGACGCGCTCGAGCAGGTGTTGCCGGTGGAGCAGGGTGCGATTCAGGACCTGTCGGCTCAGCCTCACTGCACGATGATCGTCTTGGTGTCCTCGGTGGGTCCAGCGCCTTCTGCGCCGCCCGAGGGGTCGTCGGTCATCGCCACGAACGTGTACTCGCCCGGCTCCAGGTCGGCCACGTCCACATCGGTCTGCCAGGGGTAGAGCTTGTCGATCCAGCCGCTGGCGGTGGCGAAGCCCTCCTTGACGACCGTGTCGCCCCGGCGGATCTGCCACGGGACGGTGGCCTCGAAGGAGCTGGCGACGCCCTCGGCGCTGAACGTGCCGCTGACCGTCTGGGCTTCCTCGGGCGTGGTGATGTTGACCAGGCCGAGCACGTCGAGCTGCGGCGCTGCCTGCACGCCACTGGAGGTGTCGATGCCGAACAGTGTGGTCGACGTGCCGCCGAGCCGCACGACCACCGGAGCGCGCTCCTGCTGGACTCCCTGCAGCGTGTAGACGAGCTGCTGCACGGCGAGCTTGGCGGCGGCCGCCGACATGCCCCCGGTGCGCGTCTTCCAGGCGTCGTCCTGCAGCTCGACGACGAACGAGGCGGCGGCATCGTCGTACACGATGCTCTTGAAGGTGCCGCTGGGGTAGAGCGTGCGGTAGTCGCGGTCGGCGACGTCGCCCGCCGTCATCAGTGCGGCCGCCTCCGCGAGCGGGTTGTCGGCCTCGACCCGGCGGAACTCCCGGAACAGCCGCGGCCCCTGCGGGGTGGCGCCGACGAAGTAGACCGGAACCGTCGCCGTGTCCGCCGGCGGCTCGGAGCCTTCCGTCGAGTCGGGCTCATCGGTGGGCTTGTCGGTCGGCTCGCCGTCGGAGGTCTCGCCGGTTCCGGGGTCGTCGGCCACCGGTTCGGGGTCATCGCCGCAGCCGGCGAGCGCCAGCGCGAGCGCGCCGGTGGCCAGCAGGGTCGTGAAGCGTTTCATGGCAGCCATCCTTCTCGCCTACTGCGGCTATTCGACGATGATCGTGCGCGTGTCGGTGAACGGTCCGGAGCCTTCCGCGCCCCCGGACGGGATCGGACGTCATCGCCACGAACGTGTAGTGGCCGGGCGCCAGGTCCGAGACGTCCACGGTGGTCTCCCACTCGTAGAGGCGGTCACCCTGGCGCCGAGAGCGGTTGCGAAGCCTTCCTTGACCACGACCTGCTCAGTCGGTGATCTGCCACGGCACGGTTGCTTCGAAGGAGTTCGCGCGCCCCCGCGCGACGAACGCTCCTGTGACGGTGGCCCCCTCGCCCGGATCGCTGATGTTGACCAGAGCCAGGATCTCGTTCTGAGGCTCGCGCTCGATCGGCCCGCTGCCCGGGATCACGCCGAACGGATCGCCGGTCGGCTCACCATCGCGGAGGAACTGAACCGGAAGGTCCGCACCCGTGGCCGCCTGCGCGGTGTAGACGACTGCCTGCAGGTAGGCACGGATGTACGCCGGGTCGATGTCATAGTCCACAGGCGGCCACGTACCCAGTCCGATCTCGATCACGTCGCCCCGTACCGCCACCGAGGTGAACACGTCGGCCGGCCACAGCGTCGAGTAGTCGGGATCGGTGGGGCCGTGTTCTTGGGTGATTCCCGCGAGATCTGCGACCGGACCTCCTGACACCTGCTGGAACTCCCGGTACAGCCTCGGACCGACGGGCGAGTCCCCGACGAAGTACAGCGCGGCCGTGTGTTCGGGGGGCGCGGCCGGCATGACCTTGTTGCGGTCCTTCCCGTCGTCCTGGGCGAGGTTGACCGCAGTCACCAGGGACGCGGCAGCCAGGATGGCGCCGCCAGTGAGATACCAGCCCCGCCGCCGGTGCGGGCGCTGGGTGCGGGTCTTGATGGTGTCGAGCCGATACTCCGGCTCCACGTCCGCCACGGCGTCGGTGAGCAGGTCGCGCAGCTCGTCGTCCCGGTCGTCGTGCAGAGTCACCGCTCGTCTCCCGTCAGAAGCTCGCGCAGCGCAGCGGCGCCGCGCGAGGCATGGCTCTTGACCGCACCCCGGCTGATCCCGAGCGTGTCGGCGATCTCGGCCTCGGAGAGGTCGAGGTAGTAGCGCAGCGCCAGCACTTCGCGCTGGCGTGCCGGCAGGGCACGCATCGCCTCGAGTACAGCGACCCGGCGGGCGAAACCGTCGGCCGGTTCGGAGGCGCTCGGCAGCGCGGGATCCGGTCCCCGTTCGACGTGCCGGGCGACCACCATCCGGTGTCGCAGCGTCGACCGCGACTGGTTGACGACCGCCTGGCGCAGGTACGCGAGGGCCTTGTCGTGGTCGCGCAACCGGTCCCAGCGGCGGTGCACGGCGATGAACGCGTCCTGCACGACCTCTTCGGCGGTGCCGACGTCGCGCACGAGCAGCACCGAAAGCCGGACCAGCTGGCGCCAGTGGGCGGCGTACAGCCGCTCCAGCGCCTCGTCGGCGGTCCAGGAGCCGTCGGCCATCAGCCGGCCCGGTGCGGTCGCATGTGCGGTCACGCTAGTAGGACGCACGACCCCGGCCTACGGTTTACCCATGGAGGACTGTCTCTTCTGCAAGATCGTCGCCGGCGACATCCCGGGGGAGGTCGTGCACACGACCGAGCGGACGCTGGCGTTCCGCGACGTCAACCCACAGGCGCCGCTGCACGTGTTGGTGGTCCCGCGGGACCACTACCCCAACGCCGCCGCGGTCGCGTCCGGTGACCCGGACGCGGCTGTCGAGATGGTGCAGACGGCCGCCGCTGTCGCCGCGGCCGAGGGGTTCGACTCCTACCGGTTGGTCTACAACACCGGGGCCGACGCGCACCAGACGGTCTTCCACGCCCACCTGCACGTGCTCGCGGGTCGTTCCTTCACGTGGCCGCCCGGATGAGGGCTCTTCGTACCGCCGTCGCTGCCGGCACACTCCTGCTCGTCGCGGCCTGCTCGGACTCGCCGGCCGAGTCGCCCGCGGCCGATCCAGGGGCAAGTACGCCCACCAGCGAGGCGCCGGAGAATCCCGGTCATTCCAGCCACCCGCAGGCGCGGCCCGGCAAGCTGCTGCCGTTGCGCGCCGGCGAGGACCGGCTCACCCTGACCATGCCGGAGGCCTACACGCCGTCGGCTCCGACCGGTACCGGCACCGACGACTACCGATGCTTCATGCTCGACCCGAAGCTCAACCAGGACGCCTACCTCACCGGCACCAACGTGCTGCCCGGCAACCCCGACGTGGTCCACCACGTGATCCTGTTCCGAGTGCCACCCGACCAGGTCGACGAGGCCCAACGCCTCGATGACGCCGACCACGACGAGGGTTGGACCTGCTTCGGCGGATCCGGCGTGGGTGGCGAAGTCGACCAGCTCAACGACGCGCCGTGGCTGGGTGCCTGGGCTCCCGGGGGCTCGGAGACCAAGACCCCGGACGGGTACGGCGTCGACCTGCCCCGCGGCTCGCGGATCATCATGCAGGTCCACTACAACCTGCTGGCCGATGTCGGCCCGGACATGAGCTCCACCCAGATCCGGGTGATGCCACGTCGCCCGGGGATCACCGAGCTGCACACGTTCCTGATGCCGGCCCCCGTCGAGCTGCCCTGCCGGCCGGGCCACGACGCCTCCCCGCTGTGCGACCGCGACGCGTCCATCGCCGACGCGCAGGAGCGGTTCGGGATCGTGGGTGGCGCGCTGGCCGAGGGACTCCACTACCTGTGCGGTACCCGTCCTCGTCCGAGCGAGGTCACCTCGTGCACCCGCACGCTGTCTCGGCCGATGACCGTGCTCGCGGCAGCGGGGCACATGCACCTGCTCGGGCGCCAGATCAAGCTCGAGATCAACCCGGAAACCCCCGAGGCGCGAACGGTCCTGGACATCAAGGTGTGGGACTTCGACGACCAGGGCGCCCGACCGGTCCGGCCGGTGCACCTGGATGCCGGCGACACGGTGCGGGTGACCTGCCGGCACGTGCAGTGGCTCCGCGACCGGCTTCCGGCGTTCGACGGCCAGGAGGAGAAGTACGTCGTGTGGGGCGAGGGCACCACCGACGAGATGTGCCTCGGTCTGCTGTCGGTCGCTTTCGACTGACCGGACGCCAGGGCCTGTCTCCCTATCCCCGACCTGCTCCGCGCCGCGCTGGACGCACGCTGGCGGCGTTGCCGTCGCTCGAAAGACGCCCAGTCTGCCAGCGCTCCGGCGCCTTGCCATCGCACGCCCATCGCGACGCTCGCGACGGCCCTGGATAGAGAGCCACGCCCTAGGCCAGGACGACGTCGACCAGTCGCAGCACGTAGAAGAGCACCGGCAGCCCGAACACGACCAGCAGCATCCAGGCGACCATCCGGTGCTTCGCGTTGGCCGCGTCGAGCGAGCCGGCGAAGTCGAGCAGCGCGCCGTCGGGCACGTGGGCGGTGAGCCCCATCCGGGCGGCGTCGGGCGGCAGGTGCTGGCCCGGGAACCAGTACGGCGGCGCAGGATCGCGCCCGGCGTCGTCGCCAGCGAGGTCCTCGTCGTAGTTGTCCACCGGGTGCATGCGACAACCGTACGTGCCAATTCGAGTGGGCGGGCGGAGTTCGCTCCCGTACCCTGGTAACGATCGAGATACCGACTGAAAGGCCGCCGGTCCGGGCACCCATGACAGACAGCAACCATTCGGGGGACGCTCACCACACCCGTCACACGGTGGTGGTCCCCAACAGCGTCAACATGGTCAGCCTGCTGGGTCCGGGGGATGAGCACCTCGACCTGATCGAGCGCAGCTTCGACGCCGAGATCCACGTCCGGGGCAACCGGATCACCCTGCGCGGCGAGCCGGGCGAGGTCGCGCTCGCCGAGAGGCTGCTCGACGAGCTGGTCGCGATCATCCGCACAGGTCAGGGCGTGACCGCCGAGACCGTCGAGCGGGTGCTGCAGATGTTGCGCGCCGAGACGACCGAGCGCCCCGCCGAGGTGCTCTCGCTCAACATCCTCAGCAACCGAGGCCGGTCGATCCGCCCGAAGACGCTCAATCAGAAGCGCTACGTCGACTCGATCGACAAGCACACGATCACCTTCGGCATCGGCCCCGCCGGCACCGGCAAGACCTACCTGGCGATGGCCAAGGCGGTCCAGGCGCTGCAGTCCAAGAACGTCAACCGGATCATCCTGAGCCGGCCGGCGGTCGAGGCGGGCGAGAAGCTCGGGTTCCTGCCCGGCACCCTTTCGGAGAAGATCGACCCCTACCTGCGGCCGCTCTACGACGCGCTGCACGACATGGTGGACCCCGAGTCGATCCCTAAGCTGCTCGCCGCCGGCACCATCGAGGTGGCCCCCCTGGCGTTCCTGCGCGGCCGCTCGCTCAACGACTCGTTCATCATTCTCGACGAGGCGCAGAACACCACGCCCGAGCAGATGAAGATGTTCCTGACCCGACTCGGCTTCGGCTCCAAGATCGTGGTCACCGGTGACGTCACCCAGGTCGACCTGCCCAGCGGCACGAAGTCCGGCCTGCGGGTGGTCGAGGACATCCTCGACGACGTCGAGGACATCGCCTTCAACAGGCTCACCGCCCACGACGTGGTGCGGCACCGCCTGGTGGGCCGGATCGTTTCGGCGTACGAAGACTTCGACGCGCGCGGGATCCCGGGAGCCCAGCGCAAGGACGGCAATTGAGTCTCCGATGAGCATCGAGATCCTCAACGAGTCAGGTCACGAGCTCGACGTGAAGGGGCTTGCCCAGCTGAGCCGTTTCGTGATGGATGCCATGCGGGTGCACCCGCTCGCCGAGCTGTGCATCAAGGCTGTCGACGAGGACACCATCGCGAAGCTCAACGAGCAATGGATGGAGAAGTCGGGGCCGACCGACGTGCTCGCCTTCCCGATGGACGAGCTGCGCCCGGGATTGGTGACCGAGGAGCCCGAAGAGGGCGTGCTCGGCGACCTGGTGCTGTGCCCGGCGGTGGCCGAGCGGCAAGGGGAGACGGCCGGTCACGGCACGGTGGCCGAGATCGAGCTGCTCGCCGTACACGGCATCCTGCACCTGCTGGGCTACGACCACGCCGAGCCCGAGGAGCACAAGGAGATGTTCGGACTCCAGGACAAGCTGCTCGGGGAGTGGCGGACCTCGCGGACATGACCTCCTCGTGAATGACCTCTGGCTGCTGGTGGTCGCGGCCGCCCTGGTCCTGCTGGCCGGCCTGTTCACGGCGGCGGACGCCGCGTTGGCGTCCTTCTCGAGGGCCCGCGCGACGGAGCTGGTGACCGAGGAGCGGGCCGGTTCCAAGCGACTGGTCGCCCTGCTCGACGACGCGCCGCGCTATCTCAACACCGCGCTGTTCCTGCGGCTGCTGTGCGAGATCTCCGCGATCGTACTCGTCGCGATGGTGGTCTCCGAGAGCGTCGACGGCAGCTGGTGGCCCAGCGTTCTCATCACTATCGCGGGCATGGTCGTCGTCTCGTTCGTGGTGATCGGCGTTGCCCCGCGGACCCTGGGCCGGCAGCACTCCGAGACGGTGGCGCTGCTCAGTGCGGGTCCGCTGCGCGCGTTCACGTCGGTGCTGGGGCCGTTCCCCCGGCTGCTGATCATGATCGGTAACGCGATCACGCCCGGTCGCGGCTTCCGTGAGGGGCCGTTCTCGACGGAGACCGAGCTGCGCGAGCTGGTCGACATGGCCGAGGCCTCGGCGGTGATCGAGTCCGGCGAGCGGAAGATGATCCATTCCGTCTTCGAGCTCGGCGACACCACCGCGCGCGAGGTGATGGTGCCGCGCAACGACGTCGTCTACATCGAGCACTTCAAGAACCTGCGCCAGACCATGTCGCTGTTCCTGCGGAGTGGGTTCTCGCGGGTGCCGGTGATCGGCGAGAACCTCGACGACATCCGTGGCTTCGCCTACCTCAAGGACATCGTGCGCCGCGACTTCGAGGCTCCCGACGTCGAGTTCACCCAGCCCGTCGAGGAGATCATGCGCCCGGCCCACTACGTGCCGGAGTCGAAGCCCGCCGACGCGCTGCTCTCGGAGATGCAGTCTCGCCGCCAGCACATCGCGGTCGTGGTCGACGAGTACGGCGGCACCGCAGGGCTGATCACGATCGAGGACGTGCTCGAGGAGATCGTCGGCGAGATCACCGACGAGTACGACCAGGACGAGGTCGAGGTCGAGCACTTGGTCGACGGCAGCATCCGGGTCTCGTCGCGTTACCCGATCGACGACCTTGACGAGCTGTTCGGCTTCGACGTCGACGAGGAAGACATCGACTCCGTGGGCGGCCTGATGGCCAAGCATCTCGGCCTGGTGCCGATCCCCGGATCGTCGGTCCAGGCGCACGGGCTGCGCTTCGAGGCCGAGGAGACGGCAGGTCGCCGCAACAAGATCGGCACCGTGGTGATCAGCCGAGCACCGGATCGCACGGACCAGATGGACGTCGAGACGGAGATGCCGCCGTCCTAGTTCACGTCCCCTCGTCTCGGGTCGGATCCGGCTCAACCACAGGCCAAACCGGTCCGATGCTGCCGAGGTTGAGTGTCGGTGCTCGGTGCTTGGATTGGTGTCATGACAGCAGCGGCCAACTCCTTCGAGCAGCCCACCCCGGTGGGGTTGCTCGACGCGGTGCGCACTGCCAAGAGGGCCGAGATGAGCGCGCAGGTCGATCAGCTGGAACTGGTCATCGAGTGGTGCGCCGCTCACGAGGTCGACGCCGACCGGGCGAGCACCTATGTGGAGTTCGGCCGCGACACCGGCCTCGCGCTCGCGGGTGAAGGCGCCCCGTTTGTGTCGGAGTTCGCGGTGGTCGAGCTGGCGGCCGCGCTCGGGATGACCACCGACGCCGGCAAGCGGTATGTCGGGCGGGTGCTGGAGGTCCGCTACCGGCTGCCCGCGTTCTGGGAAGAGGTCATCGAGGGTCGGTTGCCGTGGTGGCGAGCCGCCCGGGTCGCTGAGCACACCTTGCCGCTGCCGAAGCGCGGCGCCGGCTTCCTCGACGCCCGGCTCGCCTCGACTGCCGCGAAGGTGACCTACGGGCAGGTCGAACGCCTTGCCGCCGAAGCGCTCGCGCTGTACGCGCCCGAAGCGGCCGCCGAGAAGCGCCGCCAGGCGATGGAGAGCCGGCGGGTGGAGGTGCACACCGGTGACGTCGGACCCGACGGGGTGGTCGAGATCTCCGGTGCGATGGACCTGGCCGACGCCCTGGACCTGGACACCGCCCTGGACCACGGCGCCGCCGAGCTCAAGGCGCTGGGCTGCGCGGAGTCGGTCGACGTACGCCGCTCGATGGCGCTCGGTGCGCTGGCCCGACGGCAGACCCAGCTCGACCTCAACCCCGACAACCCGGACGGGCAGGCGGGTCCGTTGGTCAAGCCGCGGCAGACCGTGATCCACGTGCACACCAACGACCAACAGCAGGCCCGTTGCGCAACCACCCGGTCAGCGATCTCGGTGGATCAGGTGGCCGGCTGGTGCACCAACCCCGACACCCAGGTCGTGATCACCGAGGTCATCGACCTGACCGAGCACCTCCACGTGGACCGTTACGAACGCCCCGACCGGATCTGGGACCAAGCCGTCGAACGCGACGTGACCTGCGTGTTCCCGTTCTGCACCCGACCCGCCGCTACCTGCGACTGCGACCACGTCATCCCGTTCGGTCGCGGTGGCCCCACCTGCTCGTGCAACACCGCCCCCGCCTGCCGCGGGCACCACCGCGCCAAGACCCACGGCGGCTGGACCAGCCTCGCCCTCGAAGCCGGCCACTACCTGTGGCGCAGCCCCAACGGCCTGTGGTTCCACCGCGGACCCGGAGGCACCCGCGACCTCGGCCACCTCACCCCCGACTGACCACCCCGCCCCACACCCCGCCACCCGGCGGGGTGATCGGCATGCCTGCCGTCGCTGGTGCGCGCAGAAAGCGGCAGATCCGGACGGGCGATGCGGTGAATGGGGTCACACTCGCAAGACAGCCGGCGTCTCGTCGGCGACGCTTGGCAAGACCACCCGCCGGCGAATGGGTCGTTCACCGAAGAGGCAGGCAGATGCGTCACAGCACATCGCACGTGTGGGGCGCAACGCTCGCCTTCGTCGCCGCCGGCGCGCTCGCCAGCTGCAGTTCGGAGCCGCAGGCCACGTCGAAGCCCTCGCCCGAGCCTTCCTCTACGGCACCCATGTCAGATGTACCCACATCCGCGCCGCCTGCTGGCGATGCGGTGCAGTACGTCGCCTTCGGTGACTCCTGGCCCGAGGGCGCACACTGCGGCGGTTGTGAGTCCTTCGCGTTCCAGTGGGCGGACCTGATCGAGACGGAGACCAGCCGCACCGTGGAGATGACCAACTTCATGGGTGATGCCGAGGAGAGCGACCCCGAGAGCAAGACCAGCGCGAGTCTGCTGGCGAGTCTGGGTGAGGACGCGACTCAGCAGGCCGTGGCCGAAGCCGACGTCATCCTCATTGCGACCGGCCCCAACGCGCTCGACGTGGTTGTTCCGAAGGTCCTGTCCGGAAAGTGCGGCGGGAATGATGGTCTGAACTGCATCCGCGATGCCGGCGCGGCCTGGGCGGCGGACTTCGAGGCGATCCTCGAGCAGATCGATCGGATCCGTGACGGTCGCCCGGCGCTGGTGCGGCTGGTCAACGCGGCGAACGTGTTCGCCATGGACCCGGAGCTGAGGGCGGAGGCTCCTAAGGGCTTCGTCGGCACTGGCGGCGAGCTCATGTTCGAGCTCCTCACCCAGGCGCAGTGCGACGCCGCCAAGGCTCACCAAGCACTGTGCGTGGACGTCCGATCACTCATCACCGGCCCGGGCGGCGACGGAGACGAGAACTCCGAAGCCTCCATGCGGGCCGTTGCCGAGGCGCTCATCAACACGGGACTGCGCGGACTGCCAGACCCGGAACGCGGCTAGCAGTCGATGTGACCGCACCTGACGCGCGGATCGCTGCTGATTTACGCGCGAAGTCGGATCTCGGCAGGACCGCTCACTCCTTGCGGCATTAGCAGCGCTTCATCAGCACCGTGGCTTAGCGAACCGCGAGCAACCGCCACGTCCCTGGAACGCCCTTGAGTTCGTGATCACCGCGGTCGTCGAACTCCAATCCCGAGCCAGCCACGAGATCGCGAACAGTCGATGACGTCAAGATCTCGTCCGCCCCGGCGAGCCCGGAGATTCGAGCGGCGATGTGAACGGCCAGGCCGCCGATGTCATCACCGATCTGCTCCACCTCGCCCGTGTGGATGCCGGCCCGAATTGGGAGCCCGATCGGGTCGAGGGCCGCGCCGAGCGTCCGCACGCACCTGACCGCTCGTGCTGGGCCGTCGAAGGTCGCCACGAGCCCGTCGCCGGTGAACTTGATGAGCCGTCCGCTGGCCAGGTCCACCTCGCGTCTGGCGATCGACTCGTGGGTCTCTAGAAGTCTGCGCCACCGGCGGTCGCCGATCTGGGCAGCCAGTTTGGTTGAACCGATGATGTCGGTGAATGCGACAGTCATCAGCGAGCGAGTACTGGACGGCGCAGGCTTCACGCCGGTCACGAACTCCTCGATGGCGTCCATCATGGCGTCGGATTGTGCGGAGGTCATGGGCGAGTGATCTGCACCGGGCAACTCGAACAGCTCGGCTCCTGCGATGTTCTCCGCAAGGAAACGCCCGTGCCCGGCAAGCGCGTAGCTGTCGTCGCGGCTTTGGATCACGAGTGTTGGCGCGACGATCGATGACAACACATCACGGACGTCGATGTCGAAGACCCATTGTTGACGTAGAACCGCTCGCCGGGGCCCGTTCGAGGCCCGTTCAAGCCGCGCGAGCCAATCGAGCGCACGCGGCCCCTCGGTCATCCCGGGGTTGAACGACCCCAGGACCCGGCCAGTTCCCCAGTTCTCTTCCATGAACGCAAGGACCGCGGCCTCGGCGTCGGGTGGATAACCCCACAGATAGTCCTCAGCCCGACGCAGCCGCGCGAAGCCGTTAATGGTCACCAGGGCGGCGGTGAGGTCTGGGTGTGTAGCGGCGAACAGAAGACACAGCTGAGCGCCAGCACCATGTCCCACGAGGACCGCTCGCTCGGACCCCACTGCGGCCATGACGGCGCGGACGTCATCGACCCACTCCTCAAGCGTCGGCAGGTGTTCGATGGGATCAGAGAGTCCCACTCCGCGCATGTCGAACACGATGAGCCGGCTGAACTCGGCGAATCGCCGCATATTGGCCTGCTGATGCGGATGCTCGTGAATCAGGTCGATATTGCTGCCCGACTCCCAGGCGATAACCACGTCCAGCGAGCCGTCACCGACGACCTCGTAAGCAATCTGAAGACCACCGCTGTCGACGTACTTCACGGTGCGCTCCATGACCCAACACTAAGGGCGGCCACGCTAGACGCGCGTACACACACGGACCGTGCGGGACCCCGACCCCGGCAGTGATCGATGGCTCAGCACACAGCGCTGGACGGTGAGCTGAAGCGCTGTACTCGGCATGTGCGGAAGCCTGCCGCGACCCCGGCCAGCTCACCCACGACTAGCCACTCCGTCGCACCAGGCTGCGTGACTGCCCGCGGACTCCTTAGAGTTCACCCATGGAGCTGAGCGCTGAGGACCAGAAGCTGGTCACCCTCGCCCGGGCCACCCGCGCCCGCACCGGCGCCGCCGAGGGTGCGGCGGTCCGCGACAGCGACGGGCGCACCTACGCGGGAGCGACCGTCTCTTTACCTTCGCTGGAGCTGAGCGCCGTTCAGGTGTGCGTGGCGATGGCGGTCGCGTCGGGATCCCAGGGGCTCGCCGCCGCGGTGGTGCTGGGCGACGCCACCGAGCTGGCCGCGCCCGACCGGGCGGTGCTCGGGGAGTTCGGCGCAGGCGACGTTGTCGTCCACCTTTCTGACTCGCAGGGGCGGTTGCTCCAGTAGTACGTTTGTGGCGTGAAACTCGGGAGTTCCTGGGATGAGCATCGTCGCGCAGTCGAGAGGCTGCGCGCGTCGTACGCCGCCATCCCCACGGGTCAGCCGGTCCGGCTCACCAAGCGGACCACGAACCTCTTCCGGCCCCGCTCGGCCACCCAGGCTCCCGGACTCGACGTCTCGGGTCTCAACGGGGTCATCGAGGTCGATCCGGGGACCCGGACCGCCGAGGTGCAGGGGATGTGCACCTACGAGGATCTCGTCGACGCCACCCTCCCGCACGGTCTGATCCCGCTTGTCGTCCCGCAGCTGCGCACGATCACCCTTGGCGGGGCGGTCACCGGTCTCGGTATCGAGTCGACGAGCTTCCGCAGCGGGCTTCCGCATGAGTCGGTGGTCGAGATGGATGTCTTCACAGGTGCCGGCAAGGTCGTCACCACCCGGCCCGGCGAGGACCTGTTCGACGCCTTTCCCAACTCCTACGGTTCGCTCGGCTACGCCACCCGGCTCCGGATCGAGCTGGAGGAGGTGCCGTCGCACGTCGCCCTGCGGCACGTCCGCTTCGACGACGCCGGGCTGCTTGCCAAGGCGGTCGCCGAGATCGTGGAGACCCGCGAGTTCGAGGGGCAGCGAGTCGACGCGCTCGACGGAGTCGCGTTCGAGCCGGGGGAGTACTACCTGACGCTGGCGCAGTGGACGGATGGTGGCGGCCGCGCCTCCGACTACACACGTCAGGAGATCTACTTCCGCTCGATCCAGGAGCGAGAGACCGACCTGCTGACCATCCATGACTACCTCTGGCGCTGGGACACCGACTGGTTCTGGTGCTCCGGCGCGTTCGGCGCCCAGCACCGAGTACTGCGACGGCTCTGGCCACGCCGCTGGCGGCGCTCCGACGTCTACATGAAGATGCTCGGCTGGGACCGCCGCTTCGGGATCGCCGACCGCCTCGACCGCCGGGCCGGGCGGCCTCAGCGCGAGCGCGTGATCCAGGACGTCGAGGTGCCGGTCGACCGGCTGTCGGAGTTCCTGGACTGGTTCGACGAGTCGATCGGGATGCGGCCCGTGTGGATCTGTCCGCTGATCGCGCGGCGCGACTGGCCGACCTACCCGCTCAAGCCCGGGCTCACCTACGTCAACGCTGGCTTCTGGGGCACCGTCCACGTCGGACCGGACGCCCCCCAGGCACCGCGCAACCGAGCCATCGAGACCAAGGTCCACGAGCTCGACGGCCACAAGTCCCTCTACTCCGAGGCGTTCTACGACAAGGACACCTTCGACCGCCTCTACGACGGTGCCCATCTGGATGCCGTCAAGCGGCGCTTCGACCCGGACGACCGACTCACCACGCTCTACGACAAGGCGGTGCGACAACGATGAAGAAACTCTCGATCGCCGAGGCATTCGAAAGCCTGCTGAGGGAGCCGCTGCCGCTGCGGTTCACGGCGTACGACGGCAGCGCGAGCGGCCCCGAGGACGCGCCCTTTCAGTTCCATCTGCACAACGAGCGCGGGCTGGCCTACCTGCTGACCTCGATCGACGCCGACCTCGCGCTCGGCCGCCCCTACGTCACCGGAGACCTCACCCTCGAGGGCGAGGGTGTGCGCCCGGGTGACCCCTACGAGGCGCTGGTGATGCTCCAGAAGGGGCTGAAGTTCCGGATGCCCTCGCCGTCCGAGCTGGTCATCCTGCTCCGGTCGATGGGGCTGTCCCACCTCCGCCCGCCGGCCCCGCCGCCGCAGGAGGCCCCGTCGCGGATGCGGCGGATCTTCGAGGGGTTCCGGCACTCGATGGGTCGCGACGCCGAGGCGATCCACCACCACTACGACGTCTCCAACGAGTTCTACGAGCTCGTCCTCGGGCCGTCGATGACCTACACCTGCGCGGTCTACCCGACCGACGACGCCTCGCTCGAGGAGGCCCAGTTCGCGAAGTACGACCTGGTCGCACGCAAGCTCGATCTGCAGCCCGGCCAGCGGCTGCTCGACATCGGCTGCGGCTGGGGCGGCATGGTCCGCCACGCGGCCCGGGAGTACGGCGTCCGGACGCTCGGCGTCACGCTGTCGCGCGAGCAGGCCACCTGGGCGCAGGAGGCGATCAAGAAGGACGGTCTCGACCACCTCGCCGAGGTGCGGCACCTCGACTACCGGCTGGTCGAGGAGGGCGACTTCGACGCTGTCTCCTCCATCGGCCTGACCGAGCACATCGGAGTGCGCAACTACCCGTCGTACTTCGGGTTCATCCGCGACAAGCTCCGCCCCCAGGGCCGGCTGCTCAACCACTGCATCACGCGCCACGACAACAAGCTGCGCAACACCGGCCGGTTCCTCGACCGGTACGTCTTCCCCGACGGCGAGCTCATCGGCTCGGGCCGGATCATCACCGAGGCCCAGGACGCCGGGCTGGAGGTCCAGCACGAGGAGAACATCCGGGTCCACTACGCGAAGACGCTGGCAGCCTGGAACCACAACCTGGCGACCAACTGGGACGCAGCGGTCGCGGAGGTCGGCGAGCCGACGGCCCGGGTCTGGGGCCTCTACATGGCCGGATCGCGGCTGGCGTTCGAACGCAACGAGATCCAGCTGCACCACGTGCTTGCCACCAAGACCGACGACGACGGGGTGAGCGGGTACCCGCTTCGACACACGTTCTGACCTCACCCGCCCCTAGGGTTGCGGGGTGAGCACCCGAGCCCGGCAGTACGACGCGCAGGTGCTGCGCCGTACGTCGGTCTCCGACCACGTGGTGCGCCTGGTGCTGGGTGAGGCTGGGCTTGCGGAGTTCGAGTCGACCGGGATCCCCGACGAGTGGGTCGGGCTGGTCGTGCCCGGCCAGTTCCAGAGCCGGTACTACACGGTGCGGTCCTGGGCGGACGGCGAGCTCACGGTCGACGTGGTCATTCACGACGAGGGCCTGGTCACCGAGTGGGCCACCCGCGACTGCGTGGGCGACAGCGTGACGATCACCGAGCCCAAGGGTTCGTTCGCGCCCCCGGAAGGCGCCTCCTGGCTGATCCTGGTCGGCGACCTGACCGCGATGCCGGCGTTGGCCCGGATCACCAGCACCGTCGAGCTACCGACCCAGGTGTGGGCCGAGGTGCCCGACGACCTGGCCGACTACCTGTCGCCGGACGTGAAGGTCGAGTGGCTGGACGCGCCCGCCGACGGCGGCAGCCGGCTGGCCGAGGTGGTCGAGGGGATCGACTGGCCAGAGGGCGACGGGTACTTCTGGATGGCGGGTGAGTCCGCGCAGATGCGGGCGATCCGCAAGCACCTGATGCGCGAGCGGCGGCTGCCGAGCGCGGCGTACGACGTGATGGGCTACTGGCGTGGCGGTGGGGTGCGGCAGCCCCGAGCCGTCGATCCCGGACCGATCTGGCGGGCCGGCAAGGCAGCCGGGAAGTCCGACGACCAGATCTGGGCCGACTACGACAAGGCGCGCGATGGCTGAATCAGACCAGGGACACAAGAGCGGGTTCGTGTCCTTCGTGGGCCGGCCGAACGCCGGGAAGTCCACGCTCACCAACGCGCTGGTCGGCCAGAAGGTCGTGATCACCAGCGACAAGCCGCAGACCACGCGGACCGTGGTGCGCGGGATCGTGCACCGCCCCGACGCGCAGTTGATCCTGGTCGATACTCCTGGCCTGCACCGGCCGCGGACCCTGCTCGGGGAGCGGCTCAACGATCTGGTGCGCACCACCTGGGCCGAGGTCGACGCGGTCGCGGTGTGCTTCCCATGTGACGAGAAGATCGGGCCCGGCGACCGCTTCATCGTCACCGAGATGGCGAAGGTCAAGCGCACGATCAAGCTGGCGATCGCCACCAAGACCGACCTGGCCGCTCCCGAACGAATCGGCCAGCACCTGCTCGACATCCAGGAGCTCGGCCGCGAGACCGGCATCGAGTGGGCCGAGATCGTGCCGGTCTCGGCCGTGGCCGGCGACCAGGTGGCGTTGCTGGAGGACCTGCTGGTCGGGCTGCTCCCCGAGGGTCCGCAGCTGTACCCCGACGGTGACCTCACCGATGCGCCCGAGCAGATCCTGGTCGCCGAGCTGATCCGCGAGGCCGCTTTGGACGGCGTCCGCGACGAGCTCCCTCACTCGATCGCGGTGGTCGTCGAGGAGATGGGGCTGCGCGAGGGACGGTCCGAGGACAAGCCGCTGCTCGACATCCACGCCAACCTGTACGTCGAACGCTCGTCTCAGAAGGGCATCATGATCGGCCACAAGGGCTCCCGGCTGCGGACGGTCGGCACCGCCGCCCGGCACCAGATCGAGGCGCTCCTCGGTACGCCGGTCTACCTCGACCTGCACGTCAAGATCGCCAAGGACTGGCAGCGCGACCCTCGGCAGCTCCGCAAGCTGGGGTTCTGAACGCTCGAGGGGTCTCGATACGCCCGGCCTCGCGAGCTCGGCCGGGCTACTCGACCAGCGATGACGCTGGTCGAGTAGGGCGAGTGAGGAACGAGTGAGCTCGTATCGAGACCACCGCGAGGTGAGTGCCCTCAGGTCTGTTCGCTTCTCGCCGAGTCTCGATACGCCTGGCGATGACGCTGGTCGAGTAGGGCGAGTGAGGAACGAGTGAGCTCGTTTCGAGACCACCGCGAGGTGAGTGCCCTCAGGTCTGTTCGCTTCTCACCGAGTGTCGGTACGCCGGTCGCGACCTCGTCCGTCGGTCGTGCGGCTACTCGACCTGCACTCGCCCACGCAGCGCGCTCGTTCCTCGCGCGCTACTGCTCGCTGGGGACCCAGCACAAGCCGTACGTCGTGCCGGCCCGCCACTGGTCCTGGTCGGGCCACTCGTAGCCCCACTGGAAGTCGAGCGGGTCGTCGGCGGCCCGGTTGCCGGCGTCCTCGCACTGCTGCTGGCCGCGGTCCTCGGCGGCCGCCTCGCCCGGGTAGTCGCCGGCCGGAAAGGTGACCACCTCCACCGCCCGCCAGGAGTGTTCATCGCCGCAGAGCACTCGCTGGAAGCCCGCCGACCCGGGCGCGGCCGTGCCGCACATGCCCCACTGGGTGCGGCCCTGCGAGGTATCCAGGGCGCCCTTCGCGTCCCCGTCGATCATCGCGAGCCGCTCATCGCCGGCCACCGCGATCACGTCGCAGCGGAACCAGGCACCCCCGGCGTCGGACTCCTCGACCGTGGGGGTGAACCATACGGCCCGCAGCATGCTCAGCCGACGCTGCGCAAGCGAGCCGCCGACGTAGTCACCAAGGAGGCGGGGGCAGGTCTTGGCCACCTGCGCCTTGACCCGGCGCGAGTCGACGGCGACCAGGTGGCCGTTGACGACGTTGTCGAGGTCGCCGATGGCGTACGTCACCGAGGTGTGCCGCCGTCGGCACTTCCGCGACTCGACGTCGCTGGTGTAGGCGAGCGCCTCGTCGAAGCTCAGCAGATAGCAGGCGCCCTCCTCGGGTCGCGGTAACTCGGTGGCGCTCGGCTTGGGGCTCGGCGCGGTCCGGTCCGAGTCGGCATCGGGCTCATCGTCAGCGCTGCACGCCATCAGCAGGACGACTGCGGCGAGAACGGCGCCACCGCGGGTGAGCAGCGAGCGCATCACTCGATGGTCTTCGCCCAGCACACCGAGCGGCGGTTGCCCGCCTCCCACTCGGCTTCGTGGAACCAGGTGTAGCCGTACTCGTAGTCGACCGGGTAGTTCAGCCAAGCGCCTACGGAGTCGGAGCAGTAGTCCCTCGTGGTGACCTCGACGATTCGATCGCCCGGGTAGGGGTCGTCCGGCTCGCCGAGCTTGATCGTGGTGACCGCTCGCCACTGGTGCTCCTCGCGGCACGACACCTTGGTGGACTCGGACACCGTCTCCCCGTCCGCGCAGACCACCCAGCGGTCGCTGAGCCGGCCCTGCAGCAGCCCTTGGGCGGTCTCCGGGAGCTCGACGAACTCCTCGCTCTCCTCGCCGCCGCCGACGATGTCGCAGCGGTACCACCGCGCGCCGTCGTCCCAGGCCTTCTCCGACGGCCGGAACCAGGCCCAGCTGACGATCGTGCGCAGGACCAGGCTCTCGTCGGCGCCGAGGAACTTCTCGAACTTGTCCGCGCAGGTGCGGTACGCGAACCGGCCCACCTCGTCGGCTTCGTAGTCGGCGTCCTCGAACTCGTCGGGCAGCGGCCCGACGGCGTACGTCTGGGCGGTGTGCGGCTCCTCGCACTCAACCGTCCGGGTGGCGTTGCTCGCGGCGGCCACGTCGTCGGGCGTCAACATCCGGCAGGCGCCGAGCTCGGGGGTCTCGACGGAGTCGAGCTGGTCGGGGTCGGTGTTGCTGCCCTGCTCCTCGTCACCGCACGCCGACAGGGCGAGCAACAGGGGTAGGGCCAGGCCCAGGACCCGAAGCGGCAGCGACATTCCGTCGATGCTAAGGCCTACTCACTCAGCAGGGCCGCGATCGTCGCGCCCAGTTCGTACGCGGCGTCGGTCTGCGCCTCGCCGACTTTGCCGAGAACCTCGAGCACCTCGCGCGGACTGTACCCACGGCAGCGCCTGCACGATCGACTGCACGGATCGCACGGCGCCGGTGGTGTCGTACCGGCCGTGCACCCACAGCCCGTAGGGCTTCTTGCCGCCGGTGGCCGCGCTCGCCGAGCCGTCGTCGCTGAGCGCCCCTCCGGCCTCCAGGAAGATCGAGTCGAAGAAGTGCTTGAGCGCACCGCTCATGTAGCCGAAGTTGGCCGTGCTGCCGAGCAGGTAGCCGTCGGCCCCGAGTACGTCGTCAGCGGTCGCGTCGAGAGCCGGTCGCTCGACGATCTCGACACCGCTGATTGCGTCGTCGCGCGCCCCGGCCAGTACGGCGTCGGTCAGCGAACGCACGGTCGGCGTGGGGGAGTGATGAACGACGAGGAGCCGGGGCACGCTGCCACTCTGCCAGGGGTGCTCCGTCCTCAGCGCGACCGTAGACCGCAGGTCGCTGGACCGTCCAGCACGTCACCGTCGGCGCCGAACCGCGATCCGTGCAGCGGGCAGTCCCAGCTCCGCTCGGCGTCGTTCCAGCGCACGATCCCACCGAGATGAGTACACACCGCTGACAGGCGCTCCTCGGACCCGTCGCCGGGGGAGTCCGCGGTGGGTGCACCGAGGTGGTCGTAGCGGACGTCGGCCGGCCGCAGCAACGGACGGAGCCAGCCGCGCGCCATCTCGAGCCCCACCTCCGCGTTGGCCACGGCGTCCTCGGGCAGGCCGCGCAGCTCGTGCGACCGCCACGGATGGAGCACATCGGCCCAGGCCAGGTGACCGCCGAGCACCCGCCCGGTGATCGCGAGTGCCGCCGCAACTGCGTTGGTCATGCCCCACTTCGAGTATCCGCCGGCAAACAGGATCTGGCCGTTCGCCGGGAGCAGCGGCCCTGCGAACGGCAGGGCGTGTGATGGCACGAAGTCCTGTGCAGACCAGGCATGGGTCTCGGTGGCTTCCGGGAAGTGTTCGCTGGTCCAGTTCCGAAGCGTCTCCAGCCGCGGTGTCGTCGCGCCGCCTCGCCCGGTCGTGTGGCCCTCCCCGCCCACGAGGAGGATGGAGCGGTCATCCATCCCGGGAGCATCCCGCAGCGACCGCGTGGTCTGGTCTGCCGACAGGTACATACCGGCGACCGCAGGGGTGGGAGTCTCGAAGGCGAGTCCGTAGGACCGAGCCGGCTTCATCCGGGCGAAGTAGCCGCCCCGATCGAGGATCGGCAGGTTGGTGGCCAGCACAGTGAGGTCGGCTCTCAGCACACCTCGATCGGTGATCACCCGCACCGGGTCGCGACCGGAGACGCCGGTCACCCTGGCTGCTTCGACGATCTGGACACCATGCCGTCGCGCCTCGCTCTCCAGCGCGATGAGCAGCTCTACGGGATCGACCTGCAGCTGCTCCGCCAGCCGCACCCCGCCCTGGGTCTGGAACGGCAGAGCAAGCTCGTCCTGCCACTCGACCTCGAGGCCGGCGGCCCGCGCCACCCGGAGCTCGCGCTCGGCGGCCCGGCGGCCGGATGCGGTGGTCGCGTACGTGAAGGCCGGGCGCCGCTGGGTGGCGACGCCATGGTCGTCGCAGAACCGTGCCAGCCACGCCTGGCCCTCGGTGTTGGCCTCGACGTACGACGCGACGGTCTCCTTCGGATGCCGCCGGGCGATCCGCGACAGCTGGGTCCCCTGCAGCAGGCTGATCTTCGCGGTGCTGCCACCGGTGGTTCCGTCCCCGATCCGCCGCGCCTCTAGCACGGTGACGGCTTTGCCGGCCCGCCCCAGCAGCACCGCCGTGGTCAGCCCGGTGAGCCCGCCTCCTACGACGACGACCTCGGTCTCGCCCTCGAGGTCGGTCTCGATTGTCGGTGGGATCGACCGGGGGTGGCGGTCCTGCCAGAGCGACGTGAGCGTCATGCGTGCAGGTGCCCGACTCGTACGTCCTCACGCCCCTCCGCGACGAACGCCAGCCGGCGCAAGGTCTCCCGGTTGCGCAGGCCGAGGCCGATGCTGCGCAGCGGCTTGGGAGCCAGCTTCGCCGGGCCCGTGACCGCGTCCTCAAAGATCGTCACGCGAGTGCCGCCTGCGGTCGGCTCCAATCTGAGCTCCACCTGCGCCTCGCCGGTGGGCCAAGCCCGGGCGCGGAGTCGCAACAGCGAAGGCGGCTCAGCGGTGAGCACCTCGGTCGTGTCGTCGAGCACCAGCGGCCACGCGCCCACGGAGTGGTGAAGCTGCGCACCCACCGACGGCCAGGCCTCGTCCACGTCGCGCATCCGGGTGGCCCCGACGACCCAGAGTGGGTAGAGCCAGCCGTCGGCCAGGACCCTCCACACCTGGTCCGGGGTGGCCTCGACCACCCGGGAGTTCTCGCTCAACGCGTCAAGACTTCTTCGCAGCGGCCTTGCCGCCCTTGCGACCGGCCATCATCTTCTGGGCCGTGGTTCCGCCCTGGCTGCTGTCGCGCTTCGTACTGCTGCTCGTTCGCCACGGTCGCGGACTTGCTCGGCATGGCTCCTCCTCGTCCTAGGGAGCCACGTAGTACCCAACCAGCGGAAAGTCAGTCGTCGACGGTCTCGTGGTCAAAGGACTCGAGGTCCTCGCGCAGGGTGCCGAGAATGCGCGAGAGCAGTCGGGAGACCTGCATCTGGGTGACACCGAGGTCATCGCCGATCTCGGCCTGGGTCAGATCCTCGAAGAACCGGAGGTGCAGGATCCGACGGTCCCGCTCGCTCAGTCGGCGTACGACGGGAGCGAGGGCGACCCGCGCATCGGCCGCGCCGTGCTGATCGGCGACATCGGGGATCAACTCACCGATCGAGCTCGTGGCATCGGTGCGCACCGGCTGGTCGAGCGAGGTGGGCTGGAAGCAACCGAACGCCTCGATCGCCTCCTGGTAGTCCGACCCGTCGATCCCGAGCTCTTCGATGACCTCGAAGTCGCGCGGCTCGCGGCCCAGCTCGTGCTCTAGACGCTCGATGCACTGGTTGACCCGCCACTGCAGTTCTTGGACCCGACGCGGCGGACGGACCGACCAACCGTGGTCCCGGAAGTGCCGCATCACCTCGCCGCGGATGGTTGGTACGGCGTACGTCAGCAGGTCGTTGCGCGTGCTCGGATCGAACCGGCGCACGGCCTTGGTGAGGCCCTCATAGGCGACCTGGACGAGATCGTCTTGAGCGATCCCGCGACCGCGATAGCGCGAGGCGACGGCCTCAGCTACCCCGCGATTGATCAGGATGACTTCGTCGAGGAGCTGAAGTCGTTGCTCCTCGTCGTCGCAGGCATGAGCCTGCGCAATGAGTTCCGCCGTGCGTTCGGATCGTTCGGTCCTGCTGAGACCGCGATCACCGTCATGGAGAGTTTTGCTACGCCTAGTGCTCGACATATGAGTAACCTCCGCCGCTCAGAGGTGCAACCCCGCCGTTTTCTCCAGCGTTGGACAAGAACCGAGTTCCTCGTCGCAATTGCATGGTTTAGCACAGCCGATTCGGGAGTGGCAAGGAACACGCGGCGGCGGCGAGACGCAGGAGGGTCGAGTGGGTACCTGTGTTCATGATGCTGCCCAAACCCCGTGGCGTATTCAGCGCGAGCGTCTTCGAAGCCCTCCGTTCCGACGCTGCGCGGCTGGTGGACAGGCGACACGAGGAGGCGGAGAGCCCCGAAGATGCGGCGATCGCGCTGTGGTCGCTGTACGAGCTCCACTTCCGCGGATTCGAGGACGTCGACGAGGACCTCGAGTGGCATCCAGCGGCGCTCAAGTTGCGCCGCGACCTCGAGTCCGAGCTCGAGTCGCGGCTACTGGCGCGCTGGGTGATCGACGCTCCCGGGGGCGACTTCGCCGAAGGGTTCTTCGAGTTCGTCGAGAGTTTCGAAGGTCCGTCCCTTGCCCGTTTCGTCCAGACCGGCGCCGACGAGGAGCAGGTGCTCGAACTTTTACGGCTGCGCTCGATCTATCACCTCAAGGAAGCGGACCCGAGCTCCTGGGTGGTGCCACGCTTGGAGGCTGCCCCGAAGGCGGCGTTGGCCGAGCTTCTCTACGACGAGTACGGCGCGGGCAATCCCAACCGCCTCCACCACCACCTCTTCGCGCGCGGGCTGGAGGCGGTCGGCCTGCGATCGGAGTACGGCGCCTACATCGACGACGTACCCCTGGAGATCCTGGAGCAGAACAACGCGATGGCTCTGTTCGGGCTGCACCGTCGGTGGCGCGGGGCAGCCCTCGGACACCTCGCGGCATTCGAGGCGTCGAGCTCGATGCCGTCCCGACGGATGGCGGCAGGGCTGGAGCGGCTCGGACTCGACGCCGCGATGGTCGACTACTACACCGAGCACGTCACGGCCGACGCGGTGCACGAGCAGGTCGCGGTGCGAACGATCTGCGGGACGCTGGTCGACCAGGAGCCCGCTCTTCGCGACGACGTCTTCTTCGGGGCCTTCACCTGCCTTGACCTCGAGGCGCGGACCGCCCGGCAACTCCAGGATCGCTGGGAGCAAGCCTCATGACGGTCCCAGAGTTCGACCACGCCGATGTCGTGTTGTGCCCCGGGGGCCCGATGCTGCGTCGGGGAGAGCACGTGGTGCGGGACGCCGAGGGTCGCCCCCACGCGACCTCCGGACCGCTGAGTGCGGTGTGCCGGTGCGGGAAGTCGGGATCGGCGCCGTGGTGCGACGGGACCCACAAGATCCTGCCCGCGGACCAGCGTCCCTGATCAGACCCGGTCGAGGCGCACCAGGACGCCGCGCTCGAACTCGCGCACCTCCTCCACGCTGAGGCGGCCGTCGTACTTGTCCAGCTCGGCCGTGAGCCGCTCGACCTGGAGCACGGTGCCCACCTGGAGGACAGCGAACCCACCCGGTAGCAGGTGGTCGGCTGTGACGGCCAGGCAGGCGCGGGCCAGGTCGAGCCCGTCCGGTCCGCCGTCGATGGCGACCTGCGGGTCGACCGGGAACCGGCCGATCTCGTCGCGCGGCACCCAAGGGGGGTCGGCGATAATCCCGGCGAAGCGCTCATCCTGCTGCAGCCGGTCCTCGAACCGCCCGGTCCGGATCTCCACCAGTCCGCCCAGGCCGGCGAGGTCGGCGTTGAGCCGCGTGTACTCACAGGCCACGGGGTCAATGTCGATGCACACCATGCGGCGCCGGACCGCAGCGACGGTGGCCAGACCGATCTGACCCGCGCCGCAGCAGAGCTCGAGCAGCGGCCCCTCGGGCGCCTCACGTGCGAGCTTGGCCGCCCAGCGCGACTGCTCGAGGGTCCAGGGGCGTGGCGAAAGAACTCGATCGTCGTACGAGATCCGCAGCGGTCCGAAGTCGATGCTCCTGGGTGTCGTGGCGCCAGATTCCATGCCGTGAAGTACCCCGTGACGCCAGGTGCATCGCAGGTGCATGATGAGAGGACCCAGCGGGTACCCCGCGCTCACCGGCGGCCCCAGCTCCTCGGACTTACGCAGCTCCGGCGGATCTCTCGGCCGCCGGTCCCCTGTCCGGAATGCCGCGGCCCCACTCGGGTTACCGATCGTGGCGCCGTACTCACGAGCCACGGAGGTGTGCGATGCCCCAGCAGGCGTGGAGCAAGAAGCGCGAACGGCAGTACGAGCACATCAAGGAAGGTCTCGAAGACCAGGGACGTAGCGAGGGCGCGGCGCAGGAGATCGCCGCCCGAACGGTCAACAAGGAGCGAGCTCGGTCGGGTGAGGCTGAGCAAGCCAGTCGGACCTCCACCGAGGACATCTCGTCCTCGCGCCGCGGGGGCCTTCGGTCCCACTCCGGTTCGAAGGGCCGGACCAAGGAACAGCTCTACGCGGAGGCCCAGAAGAAGAACATCCGCGGCCGTTCGTCGATGAGCAAGGCCGAGCTCGCCCGGGCCGTGGGTCGCGGCTGAGATGCCCGAACCTCGGGCCGTCGTGCTCGACGTCGACGGCACGCTCGTCGACTCCGTCTACCAGCACACGTTTGCCTGGTCGCGAGCGCTTGAGAAGGCAGGGCATCCGGTCGACGCCTGGCGAATCCATCGGCACATCGGGATGGGCGGCGACAAGCTCGTGACTGCCGTCACGGGAGAGAAGGTCGAGGAGTCGAGCGGAGATCGGATCCGGGAGATCTGGGAGCAGGAGTACGACGCGATCATCGGCGACGTCGGGTTGCTCGACGGTGCCCGCGAGCTCCTCACAGCGCTCCGTGACCGCGATCTGCGGATCGGACTGGCCAGCTCGTCGATCCCGAAGCACGCCGAGTACGCGTTCACCCTGCTCGACGCCAAGAAGCTCGCCGATCTCACCACCACGTCGGAGGACGCCGAGGAGTCCAAGCCCGACCAGGAGCTGCTGACGGTGGCGATGGAGCGGCTGGGGACGACGAACGCCGTGATGGTCGGAGATGCGGTGTGGGATGTCGAGGCCGCCTCGCGGGCCGGCATTCCTACGATCGGCCTCTGCTGCGGCGGCTACGGACGGCAGGAGCTGCTCGACGCCGGGGCGGTCGAGGTCTACGACGATCCCGGCGACCTCCTGGCGCATCTCGGCCCAGCCCTGGCCGTCGCGTTCGGAGAGCGGACGGGATAGTCTGAGCGGCGTCATGATGACGCGACTGCTCCTTCGCTGCCGCAGCGAGGTCTAGCCCTTAGCCGGACCCCTCGCTGCGGAGTTGCTCTGCCAATCGAGACCCGGCACCGCACAGACCACCCAGCGAGGACCACCATGACCATCCCTTCTCAGCAGCCGAGCGGTATGCCGTTCCAGCGCTACCGCCCGTTCCCCCCGATCGACCTGCCCGACCGCACCTGGCCGCACGCCACGATCACGGAGGCCCCGCGCTGGCTCTCCACCGACCTGCGCGACGGCAATCAGGCGCTGATCGATCCGATGTCGCCGGCCCGGAAGCTGAAGATGTTCGAGCTCCTGGTCGGGATGGGCTACAAGGAGATCGAGGTCGGTTTCCCGGCCGCCAGCGAGACCGACTTCAGCTTCGTCCGCCAGCTCATCGAGGGTGACGTCATCCCCGATGACGTGACGATCTCGGTGCTGACCCAGGCGCGTGAGGACCTGATCGAGCGGAGCGTGCAGTCGCTGGTCGGCGTTCCCCGCGCCAACATCCACCTGTACAACGCGCTGGCGCCGCTGTTCCGCCGGGTCGTCTTCCACGCGGGCAGGGACGAGATCAAGGACATCGCGGTACGTGGCACCCAGGTGGTGATGAAGCACGCGGAGAACTACCTGGACACCACCGTGATCGGCTACGAGTACAGCCCCGAGATCTTCACCGGCACCGAGCTGCCGTTCTCGGTCGAGGTGTGCGAAGCCGTGTCCGACGTCTGGCAGCCAGAGGACGGCCGGGAGATCATCCTCAACCTGCCCGCCACCGTCGAGATGGCCACCCCGAACGTGTACGCCGACCAGATCGAGTGGTTCTCCCGCCAGCTGACCCGGCGCCAGAGCACCGTGATCAGCCTGCACCCGCACAACGACCGCGGCACGGCCGTGGCCGCGACCGAGCTGGCGATGATGGCCGGTGCCGACCGGGTCGAGGGCTGCCTGTTCGGCCACGGTGAGCGCACCGGCAACGTCTGTCTGGTGACCCTCGGGTTGAACCTGTTCAGCCAGGGCGTCGACCCGATGATCGACTTCAGCGACATCGACGAGATCCGGCGCACCGTCGAGTACTGCACCCAGCTGCCGGTCCACCCCCGGCACCCGTACGCCGGCGACCTCGTCTACACGGCGTTCTCCGGCTCGCACCAGGACGCGATCAAGAAGGGTCTGGAGGACCTCGACGAGCAGGCCGCCCAGAAGAACATCCCGGTCGGCAGCATGGAGTGGGAGGCGCCGTACCTTCCGATCGACCCGAAGGACGTCGGCCGCACCTACGAGGCCGTGATCCGGGTCAACAGCCAGTCCGGCAAGGGCGGGGTCGCCTACATCCTCAAGGCCGAGCACAAGCTCGACCTGCCGCGGCGCGCGCAGATCGAGTTCAGCCGGGTGATCCAGGAGCGCACCGAAGCCGAGGGCGGCGAGATGTCGGCGGACGAGATCTGGTCGGTCTTCCGCAGCGAGTACCTCGACCAGGAGGCGCCGCTCAAGCTCAACTCGGTGCACACCAGCTCGGCGGCGGGCGAGAAGGACCAGCTCTCCGTCAACGTCTACGTCGACGGCGACCTGGAGTCGCTCCAGGGCGTTGGCAACGGTCCGATCGCCGCGTTCGTCACTGCGATCAACGAGCTCCCGCAGGACTACGACGTCCGGGTGCTCGACTACCACGAGCACGCGTTGTCATCCGGCGGCGACGCGGTCGCGGCGGCGTACGTCGAGTGTGCCGTGGGTGACCAGGTGCTGTGGGGTGTCGGGATCGACGCGAACATCGTCACCGCGTCGCTCAAAGCTGTGATCAGTGCCGTCAATCGTGCCGCTGCGACAGCGCTGGTCGAGTAGCGAGCGCGACGAAGGAGCGAGCGCGTATCGAGACCATGGGGTTGGTCTCGAAACGCCCGCCGCTCGTTCCTCGCGGCGGGCTACTCGATCAGCGTGGGGATGGTTTGATTGCTCCATGCTCGTCTCCGAACGGATCGGCCAGTTCTTCCTCGAGAGCGAGGCGGGCCGGGATCGGCTCGAGTACACCGAGTACGGCTCGGGAGACTCGTGGGTGGTGCTGCTGCACGGTCAGCTGATGCCGCGCCGGATGCAGCAGCCGCTGGCCCGCGCACTCGCCTCGGAGGGCATGCACGTGGTGACCCTGGACCTGCTCGGGCACGGCCGCTCCGACCGGCCGGCCGACCCACTCGTCTACTCGATGACGTCGTTCGGCGAGCAGGTCGTCGCACTGCTCGACCACCTCGCCGCCCCGCAGGCGGTCATTGGTGGCACCTCGCTGGGCGCGAACGTGTCGCTCGAGGTGGCCACGATCGCGCCGGAGCGCGTGCGCGGCCTGATCGTCGAGATGCCGGTGCTCGACAACGCGGTCGAGGCGGGCATCCTCGCGTTCGCGCCGCTGCTCTTCGCCGCCCGGTTCCTGCCCTTCACCGTCAATGCGGTGCGGCTGGCGACCCGGCCGATCCCGCGAGGAATCGTGCCGTTCTGGGCCGGCATCGCGCTGGACACCCTCGACCAGCACGCCGACTCGGTGGCCGCGGTCGTGCATGGGCTGTTCTTCGGGCGGCTCGCCCCGTCCTCGAAGCAGCGCAAGGCGATCACCGCGCCGGCGTTCGTCGTCGGGCACCCCGCCGACCCGATCCACCCGGCAGCCGACGCGGCGATGCTCGCCGACGAGCTGCCCAACGCGACGTTCGTGAGGGCACACAACATCCTCGAGTGGCGGGTCCGTCCGGACCGGCTCAACCGGGGCGCGGTCGAGTTCTGCCTGGGCGTCTGGAAGACGCCGCGCCGGAGCCGTCGCACCGGTTCCTGAGGCCTGGCGCGGATAATGGGCGGGTGCCTCTCTACCGCGACGAGGCGATCGTGCTGCGCTCCCACAAGCTGGGCGAGGCCGACAAGATCGTCACCCTGCTGACCCGCCACCACGGGCGGGTGCGCGCGGTCGCGAAGGGGGTACGTCGTACCACCTCGAAGTTCGGTGCCCGGCTCGAACCGTTCACGCACGTCGACCTGCAGCTGGCCGAGGGGCGCAACCTCGACGTGATCACCCAGGCCGAGACCCGCACCTCCTTCGCCAACGAGCTCGGGCTCGACTACGAGCGCTACACGTCCGGCACGGTGATGCTCGAGACGGCGGAGCGGCTGGCGTCCGAGGAGAAGGAGCCGTCGATCCAGCAGTTCCTGCTGCTGGTCGCCGCGCTTCGGGCGATGGCCGGCGCCGAGCATCGGCCCGGGCTGGTGCTCGACTCCTACCTGCTCCGCTCGCTGGCGGTCGCTGGCTACGCGCCGTCGTTCGACGACTGCGCCCACTGTGGCCGCGAAGGCCCGCACCGCTGGGTGAACCCGTCGATGGGTGGCGTCCTCTGCTCCACGTGCCGGCTGCCCGGCTCCGCCAGCCCGGCGGCCGAGACGATCGGCGTGCTGGGCGCCCTGCTCACCGGCGACTGGACGGTCGTCGACGCCGCTGAGCCGCGGCACCACAAGGAGGCCACCGGGCTGGTCACCGCGTTCGTGACCTGGCACCTGGAGCGGTCGCTGCGCTCGATGGAGTACGTCGAGCGGTGAGACGCGCCGTACGCCCGCCCACGCCGCACCCGTCGGGCGCCCGCCCGCCGGGGATCCCGCGCGAGTTCGTACCGCGCCATGTCGCGATCGTCATGGACGGCAACGGGCGTTGGGCGAAGCAGCGCGGGCTGCCACGGACCAAGGGGCACGAGCAGGGCGAGCACTCGCTCTTCGACGTGGTCGAGGGCGCGATCGAGATCGGGGTGAAGGCGATCTCGGCGTACGCGTTCAGCACCGAGAACTGGTCGCGCTCACCTGAGGAGGTGCGCTTCCTGATGGGCTTCAACCGCGACGTGATCCGCCGGCGCCGCGACGAGATGCACGAGCTGGGAGTGCGGGTGCGCTGGGCCGGTCGCACGCCGCGGCTGTGGAAGTCGGTGATCAAGGAGCTCCAGGTCGCCGAAGAGCTGACCCGGCACAACGACGTGCTCACCCTGACGATGTGCGTCAACTACGGCGGTCGCGCCGAGCTCGCCGACACCGCGCGCGCGATCGCGCGCGAGGTCGCCGCCGGCCGGATCAACCCCGACAAGATCGACGAACGCACCTTCGCCAAGCACCTCTACGTCCCCGAGGTCGCCGATGCCGACCTGGTCTGGCGCACGTCCGGCGAGCAGCGGCTCTCCAACTTCATGCTGTGGCAGGCGGCGTACAGCGAGATGGTCTTCACCGACATCCTTTGGCCCGACGTCGACCGCCGGGCGCTCTGGCAGGCGATCGAGATCTACGCCAGCCGGGACCGCCGGTACGGCGGCGCGGAGCCCAATCCGGGCTAGTCGCACTGCACAGTGTCGTCGCGCTCGTCCACCAGTCCGTTCGCGTCGTGAAGCCGGGCCAAGAGCTTGACGCCCTCCGGCGGCGCGGGCACCAGAGCCAGCCACACCTGCTGCGGGCCCCAGGACTCATCGGTGAAGGCCACGCCGTCATAGGTACCGCCCGGGCCGGCAACTGTGAGATCGGTGGTTTGACCGAGGGCATCCCAGGCCACCAGCAGGACGTAGGGCGAGCTGCGCCCGACCAGGTCGTCGGGCTCGAAGAAGTGGCACATGCTCCCGAGGATCCCTGCGTCCCGGCCGGTGAATGTCCTGAGCTTTGGGAGGATGACACCGTCCGGCTCGCCGACGGCGAAGCAGAGCCGCAGCCCGCAGGGTGCCAGGTAGATCGCCCGGTGACTGGTCGTCAGGCCGGAGTAGTCGTAGACGGGCCGGTCATCGACCAGGACGGGCGCGACGCCCCGGGTGCCGACCGAGAGCAGGCCGTCGGCCGGCCATGGCCGCTCGACGTGTGCGCCGAGCCGGAGCGCGCCGGAGGTCGGTGCCGCCGGGGTGCCGTTGCCGCACGCCGTCGCCGCCAGCATCTGCCACTCGCCGCCGCGCCGCTCGTAGCGGGTCTCGCTGCCCAGCGTGCCGTCGGCGTTGCCGAGCCGTAGCCGAGCCGTGTCGCCGTCCTCGACGAACTCCCATTGGGGGGCGTCGTACTCCTTTGCCACCCCGGCCGGGGTCCACCCGCTCAGGTCGGGCAGGAACTCGTCCTGGGCTCCCGATAGGTCGACACTCCGGGTCTCGGGGCAGCTGAACTCGCTGTCGACCTCGCCGGAGGACGCGGTGTCCGGCTTCCCGTCGCCATCGTCCAAGGTCTGTACGCCGACTGCGGCGCCCCCTGCCAGCAACACCGCCGCCGCCACCATCGGCAGCACCCGGCGCCGACGCGGGCGGCCACCCAGCCGGTCGGTCAGCTCGCCGCGCATCCGGAGCACGTCGACGGACCGGGCATCGCCCTCGTCCGTCAGTGCCTTCCGGAGCCGATCCTCGATCCGAGTCATCAGTTCTCCTCGTCCAGCGCGATGGCGAGCGCTTGCAGCCCTCGTGACACCTGCGACTTCGCGGTGCCGGTGACGGTGCCCATCGCCTCGGCCACCTGCTCGAAGGGCAGGTCCAGCCAGTACCGCAGCACCAGTGCCTCGCGCTGCCGTTGCGGTAGCCGAGCCAGCTCCGTGAGCACCGCGGTGCGGTCGCCCGACTCAGCGGGCGAGGAGTCGGCGACCGCCAGCAGGTGCCGCTTCCCGATCGCGACGCGATAGCGGCGGGCGCGGGAGCGCACCTCGTTGACCACGATCCGGTTCAGGTAGGGGACCAGCTCCGGCTCGCGCACCCGAGCCCGGGCCGCGTAGAGCCGGCAGAAGGCCTCCTGCGCGACATCCTCGGCGTCCTCCGCTCCGAGCAGCGCGGCCAGCCGCACCAGCCGGGCGATGTGGCCGACGTAGATCTCGTCGAACTCTGCGTCCCGGTCGGCCGCCACGAGTGTCCTCACACTCCTACATACGCTCGGCGAGGCGGAAGGTTGACTCCGATCTCATGAGCACGCCCGGCAGGTGCCGAAGATCTCGAGGCTGTGGCTGACGTCGGCGTACCCGTGCGCCTCGGCGATCGCACGGGTCCATCGCTCGACGGTGGGGCCCTCGACCTCGACCGTGGCGCCGCAGGAGCGGCAGACCAGATGGTGGTGATGGGAGTCGGAACAGCGGCGGTAGATGGTCTCGCCGCCCTCAGTGCGCAGCAGATCGACATCGCCGGCGTCGGCGAGCTTCTGCAGGGTGCGGTAGACCGTGGCCAGGCCGACCGGGGCGCCCCGCTGGGCCATCAGTTCGTGGATCTCCTGGGCGGAGCGAAAGTCCTCGAACGACGCCATCGCCTCGATCACGGCCAGCCGCTGGCGGGTCGGCCGCAGCGGGGGAGTCGGATCAGTGCTCGTCATAGTGACGCTCGTGGGGAGCGTGCCGATGGCCGTCGTGGACGTAGTCGACGTGGTCGCCGTGAGGTACGGCGAGGTGGCCGCAGTCGGGGCCGTGCTCGTGCGAGTGGTCGGTGGTCTCGTGTTCGTCCGGAGTGAGGCTGGGGAACGGTTCACGCAGTCGGGCCCGACGACGTAACCAGATGCCTACCGGCCAGGTGATCACGAACCCGGCGAGCGAGAGCAGCACGATCGTGGGGCCAGTGGACACGTTGGCGCCGTGGGACGACGCGAATGCCGCCACGACCAAGCCGCCCACCGAGGCGAGGGCGCCGAGGACCATGGCCGCGCCCAGGGTGGTGCGGAAGCTGCGCGTCAGCTGTTGCGAGGTCGCAACGGGGACGACCATCAGAGCCGACACGAGCAACAGGCCGACCGTGCGCATCGCCACGGTGACGCTCACGGCGGCCAGTACCGCGATCGCCATGTTGTAGGCGCGGACGTTGAGCCCTGCCACCCGGGCGAAGTCCTGGTCCTGCGCCGTGGCGAAGAGCTGGGGAGAGAGACCAACGCAGATCATCATGACCAAGACGGCCAGTGCCATCGTGATGAGCACATCGGTCACAGAGATGGTGGTGATCGCGCCGAAGAGGAAGCTCTGCAGCTTGCTTGCGCTCTTGTCGCCGAGACCGCTGAGCAGCACGCCGCCAGCGAGCCCGCCGTAGAAGAGCAGCGCGAGCGCGACGTCACCGTTGGTGTGTCCGCGCTCGCGGATCACCTCGATGAGCACGGCGCCGAGGATCGCCACCACGACGGCGGTCCAGGTGGGGGAGGTGTTGGTGAGCAGCCCGATGGCGACGCCGGTCACCGCGACGTGGCCGATGCCGTCGCCCATCAGGGCGAGACGGCGCTGCACGAGGTAGGTCCCGACGGCGGGCGCCGCCAGGCCGGTGAACAGGGCGGCCAGCAGAGCCCGCTGCATGAACTCGTACGAGAACAGCTCGGCAAGGGTCACGGTCGGCCTCCCGGGCCGAAGCGGATATCAGGCACATGGTCCGAGTGCGGACGGCCGTGGTGATGGTGATGGGTGCGCGGATCGCCGAGCACCGGGTTGTGGGCCGCGTGGTCGTCGAAGGGCTCGCCGTCGAAGGCGACGCGACCGTCGCGCAGCACCACAGCCCGGTCCACGAGCTCGGCCAGCGGTCCTAGCTCGTGGGCGACGAGCAGGACCGTGGCGCCCCGACGCTTGAGCTCGGCCAGCGCCGCAGCGAGTGCCAGCTGGTTGGGCAGGTCGACCCCCGCGGTCGGCTCGTCGAGGAAGAACAGGTCGGGCTCGCCCGCGAGCGCACGCGCGATCAGCACCCGCTGCTGCTGTCCGCCCGACAGCTGGGAGACGCGCTCGGTCACCCGGTCGGACAGGCCGACGACCTCGATCGCGTCGCGGATCGCGGCCCGGTCGGCACGGGACAGCGGCCGGAGCAGCCGCCGTCGGCTGAGCCGTCCTGAGGCGACCACCTCCCACACCGACGCCGGAACCCCCGACGAGGCGCTGCTCCGTTGCGGGACGAACCCGACGCGGTGCCAGTCGTGGAACCGATCCAATGGGACCCCGAACAACTGAGCCGATCCGCCGGTGATCGGCCAGAGGCCGGTGAGCCCTCGGACCAGGGTCGACTTGCCCGAACCATTCGCACCCATCAGGGCGACGAACTCACCGTCATCCACTCCCAGGTCGACCCCGCGAAGGACCGGACGGCCGCCGATCGCGACCGTCAGGTTCCGGGCATTGATCACCGACATCCGTTGGCTGACTCCAGGGCGGCGAGATTCTGCTCCATCAGGGAAAGGTAGTCCTCGCCGGCGGTGTCGTCGGTGAGGCCCTCGATCGGGTCGAGGATCTCGGTGGTCACCCCGGCGTCATCGGCCAGGGTCTCGCTGAGCTCCGGCGGGGCCAGGGTCTCGGAGAAGACGGTGGTAATGCCGTCGTGCTCGATCAGCTCGTGCAGCTCGGCCAGGTCGGCCGGGGTGGGCTCGGCGTCGGGGGACAACCCGGCGATCGGCGCGAAGTGGATGCCGTATCGGCTCAGGTAGCCGAACGCGTCGTGCGAGACCACGACGGTGTCGCGCTCGCAGTCCGCCAGGCCGTCCGTGAACGCCGCGTCCAGCCGCTCCAGGTCCGTGCGCAGGTCGGCCGCGTTGGCGGCGTACTCGTCTGCGTGGTCGGGGTCGATGTCGCCGAGCTCCGTGGCGAGCGCGTCGCCGACGTCTGCCATGCGCAGGGGGTCCTGCCAGAAGTGCGGGTCGAGCCCGTCGTGGTCGTGCCCGTGGTCGTCCTCGTCGTGGGCGTGCTCGCTCTCGAACGTCACCAGGTCGGCCGGACCGCTCACGTCGAGGGTCTCGCCCCCCGCGTTCTGGTCGACCGCTTCGTCGACCGCGGGCTGGAAGTCCTTCTCGTAGACCACCAGCGTCGCGTCCGCGATCTGCGCGGTCTCCTTGATGGTGAGCTCGAGGTCGTGCGGCTCGACACCCGGCTGGGCCAGGGTGTCGACCTCGGCGAGGTCTCCCGCCACCCGCTCCGTGACGAACTCCAACGGGTAGAACGCGGCCACGACCCGGGGTGACGAACCCGGTGCGGCCCCGTCGTCCGAGAAGGCGGAGCAACCGGTCAACGCCGACAAGAGGCCCAGGCAACCGGCAAGGAGTGTGGCGGCCAGGACGGGGCGTCGGCGGAGTCCGGAGCGGGTGACGGGAGACATGAGAATCATTCTCAGCGTGTTGAGAATGATTGTCAAACACGGAGGCCGCACACTGGGCGCATGAGCGGACGCCATTCCCATCGCGCCGACGCCGGTGTGGACGACGGCTTCGAGGTACGCCGCAGGCCCCGCAGCGTGCTGCTGGGCGCGCTTGCCGTCGCCCTGGTCGCGACGATCGTGGGTGCCGTGCTGGTCTGGCCGGACCGGGACCGGGCCAGGGAGGTCCAGGACCAGGTGGACTTCCTGGCCGATGGGGTCACGTTCGTCGGCGCTGCCGTCGACGACGTGCAGCCGGCCTGTGCTGCGCTGAACGACGAGACCGATGGCTGCGGTCAGATCACGGCGAAGGTCGGGGAGGGCGACGACGCCCAGCAGGTCACTGTGGACGTCCCGCCCGAGGTGAGTGAGGCCGGACTCCAGGCCGGCGACGAGCTGCGGCTGCTCCGGATCCCAGGGGCCGATGGGGAGCCGGCGCAGTACTCATTCTTCGGCGTCAACCGCTCCAGCCCATTGCTGCTGCTCACGCTGCTGTTCGCCGTGGTCGTGGTGGCCGTCGCCCGATGGCGCGGCGTACGCGCGCTCTTCGGCCTCGCCTTCAGCGGCGTCGCCGTGCTCTGGTTCATGCTGCCCGCGCTGGTAGTCGGCGAGAACGGGCTGTGGGTGGGAGTCGTCGGCTCCGCCGCGATCGTGTTCGTCGTCCTCTACTCGACCCATGGCCTCTCGATCCGAACCAGCGCGGCAGTGGCCGGCACGCTTGCCGGGATTGGCATGACGGCGGCGATCGGGGTGCTTGCTGTTGGGTTCGCACACCTCAGCGGGGTCGCCGGGGAGAGCGGCATCCTGCAGTCAATGGTGGGCGGCGACCTCGACTTCCAGGGCTTGCTGACCTGTGCCCTGATCATCGCCGGGCTGGGCGTCCTCAACGACGTCACGATCACCCAGGCCTCGGCCGTCTGGGAGCTGCGTGGCGCTGGTCCGCAGCTGAGCCGACGCGAGATCTTCGTTGCTGCCACCCGGATCGGCCAGGACCACATCGCCTCGACCATCTACACGATCGTGTTCGCCTACGCCGGCGCCGCGCTCGCGGTGTTGATGCTGATCCAGCTCTACGGCCTGCCGCTCACCGAGCTGCTGGCCACCGAGGAGATCGGCCAGGAGGTGGTCCGCACTCTCGCCAGCGCGATCGCCCTCGTGCTCGCGGTGCCGGTGACCACGGCCATCGCCGCGCTGACGGTGCCCGGCGCGCGGTCGGCGCAATTCACCGGTTAACCGGTGAAACGAACCGTTCCGGTACGAAGGTTCGTGACAGAACCGGAAGATTCACCGCATAACCGGTGAATCTTCCCAGGCCGCTAGGGTCGCTGCGTGTTGGTGGTGAACAGGTTCCAGGTGCCGGAGAACGAAGCAGAGCGCTTCCGGGCCGAGTTGGAACGAGCCAATTCCGCGCTGGCGGAGCAGAAGGGCTACCTGACCGGCACGATCGGACGCAACGTCGACGACCCGAGCCTGTGGGCTTTGGTGACGACCTGGGAAAACGTCGGCGCCTACCGCCGCGCGCTCTCGTCGTACGACGTGAAGCTCCGGGCGATCGCGCTGTTGGGCCGCGCGATCGAGGAGCCCAGTGCGTTCGAGGTCGTCGAACCCGACACCGTGCTGAATGTCGGCAGGGCCAGGTCGTTAGGCTGATGACTTCGTTCGCATGACCGGCAGCCAGCCGGCCAAATCCAGGAGCATTTGTGGCCAAGCCCCCGCCGACCACCGTCGACAACGTCGTCTCACTCGCCAAGCGCCGGGGGTTCGTCTACCCCTGCGGTGAGATCTACGGCGGCACCCGCTCCGCCTGGGACTACGGCCCGCTGGGCGTGGAGCTCAAGGAGAACATCAAGCGCCAGTGGTGGAAGGCCATGGTGCAGATGCGCGAGGACATGGTCGGGCTGGACTCCTCGATCATCCTGCCGCGGCAGACCTGGGAGGCCAGCGGTCACGTCGCCACGTTCATGGACCCGCTGACCGAGTGCCAGTCGTGCCACAAGCGGTTCCGGGCCGACCACCTGCAAGAGGAGTACGCCGAGAAGAAGGGCCTCGACGACCCCGACGCGGTCGACCTGGCCACGCTCGCCTGTCCCAACTGTGGCACCCGCGGCGCCTGGACCGAGCCGCGTCAGTTCTCCGGGCTGCTCAAGACCTACCTCGGGGTCACCGAGGACGAGTCCGGCCTGCACTACCTACGTCCGGAGACCGCCCAGGGCATCTTCCTCAACTTTGCCAACGTGGTGACAAGCAGCCGGATGAAGCCGCCGTTCGGCATCGCTCAGATCGGCAAGTCGTTCCGCAACGAGATCACGCCCGGCAACTTCATCTTCCGGACCCGCGAGTTCGAGCAGATGGAGATGGAGTTCTTCGTCAAGCCCGGCGAGGACGAGACCTGGCACCAGTACTGGATCGACGAGCGCACCCGCTGGTACACCGAGCTGGGCATCGATGCCGACAACCTGCGGCACTACGAGCACCCGAAGGAGAAGCTCTCCCACTACGCCAAGCGGACCGTCGACATCGAGTACCGCTTCGGGTTCCTCGGCTCGGAGTGGGGCGAGCTGGAGGGGATCGCCAACCGCACCGACTACGACTTGTCCACGCACGCGGAGGCGTCGGGTCAGGACCTCACCTACTTCGACCAGGCGGCCAACGAGCGCTACACGCCCTACGTCATCGAGCCGGCGGCCGGCCTGAGCCGCAGCCTGATGACGTTCCTGGTGGATGCCTACGAGGAGGACGAGGCGCCCAACACCAAGGGCGGCGTCGACAAGCGCACGGTGCTGCGGCTCGATCCCCGACTGGCCCCGGTGAAGGTCGCCGTGCTGCCCCTGAGCCGCAACGCCGACCTCTCTCCGAAGGCCCGCGACCTCTCCACCGAGCTCCGCCGTGCTTGGAACGTCGACTTCGACGACTCCGGCGCCATCGGCCGGCGCTACCGTCGCCAGGACGAGATCGGTACGCCGTACTGCGTGACCGTCGACTTCGAGACGTTGGAGGACGACGCGGTCACCGTCCGCGAGCGCGACTCGATGACCCAGCAGCGGATCCCGCTGGCGGGGATCAGCGCGTACTTCGGCGAACGATTCGTGGGTTGCTGACGTGCGGGCGAGGCAGAATGGCCCGGTGCTGCGACGTCTGACCCCGATCGCTGCCGCGCTGCTGATTTCCCTCGGCGCGCTGACCGGCTGCGGGGGCGACGACAGCAACAACGACTCGGAGGACGGTTCGCCGAGTCCCAGCTCGGAAACCAGCGAGACCGAGGATGAGCCCTACCTGCTGGTCCCGGACGGCGTGGAGCTCACCGAGCCCGGCAGCAAGCTGGCCGTGGGAGAGTCCGGGGTGATCGCCTGGCAGCCGCGTCAAGACTTCGTGGGCGTACTCGACATCACTATCACCCGGCTGGAGAAGACCTCGTTCGCCGAGTCGTTCGAGGGCTGGGACGTCAAGGCGGAGCAGAAGAACAAAGTCACGCCGTACTTCGTGCGCGCGACCGTGACCAACGTAGGTGCCACCAACCTGAGCGAACGGCTGGTGCCCTTGTACGCGACCGACACGGCCGACACCCTGGTTGAGCCGACGAAATTCACCGAGGCGTTCAAGCCGTGCCCGGGCGGCACCTTGCCCCGCGGCTACTTCACCGACGACACCGCTGAGGTGTGCCTGGTCTACCTGATCGGCAACGGCCTCGAGCTGGGCGGCGTGACCTTCCGACCCACCGAGGACTTCGACGCAATCAGCTGGAGCGGCGAGATCCAGGAGATCGAGAAGCCCAAGGACGACAGGAAGAACGACAAGGGCGACCGCGACAACGGCTGAGCCTCGCGTTTGGGCGGTCCGACCGCCTTTCGCGGACAATGGCGGCATGTCGCTGCCCACCTCACTGACCCTCGGGTCACTGCGCGTAGAGACCCCCGTGGTCCTGGCGCCGATGGCGGGTATCACCAACGCGGCCTACCGCCGGCTGTGTGCCGAGCAGGGCGCCGGCCTCTACGTCTGCGAGATGATCACCTCCCGCGGTCTGGTCGAGCGCGACGCGACCACCCTGAAGATGCTGGTGTTCGACGACGCCGAGTCGGTTCGGTCCGTGCAGCTCTACGGCACGGACCCGGTCTACGTCGGCAAAGCCGCGGAGATCCTCTGTGGTGAGTACGGCGTCGCCCACATCGACCTCAACTTCGGCTGCCCGGTCCCCAAGGTGACCCGCAAGGGTGGCGGCGGGGCGCTGCCCTGGAAGCGCAAGCTGCTCGGTCAGATCCTCGAGCAGGCCGTGGCCGCGGCCACGCCGTACGACGTGCCGGTCACGATGAAGACCCGCAAGGGCCTCGACGACGACCACCTGACATATCTCGACGCGGGCCGGATCGCCGAGGAGTCCGGGTGCGCGGCGATCGCGCTGCACGGCCGGACCGTGGCGCAGGCCTACTCGGGACAGGCCGACTGGCAGGCGATCGCGGCGCTCGTCGACCACGTCGGCATCCCGGTCTTGGGCAACGGGGACATCTGGGAGGCGGCCGACGCGGTGCGGATGGTCGTGGAAACCGGCGCCGCGGGCGTGGTTGTCGGTCGCGGTTGTCTAGGCCGGCCCTGGATCTTCCGCGACCTCGCGGCCGCCTTCAACGGTGAGTCCGTCGCGACCCTGCCTACGCTCGGCGAGGTCGCGGCGATGATGCGCCGGCACGCCGAGCTGCTCTCCGAGCACATGGGCGAGGAGCGCGGGTGCATGGAGTTCCGCAAGCACGTCTCCTGGTACCTCAAGGGATTCGCCGCCGGCGGCGAGATGCGGCGCTCATTGGGCCTGGTCAGCAGCCTGGCCGCGCTCGACGCGCTGCTGGGCGCTCTCGGCCCCGACGAGCCGTTCCCGGTCGCCGAACTGGGCTCTCCCCGGGGACGTCAGGGGTCGCCCCGAAGCCGCGTCGTACTGCCCGAGGGGTGGCTGGACGACACCGACGGCAGCGGCTGCTCCGAGCGGGAGGATGCGACCGAGGTCACTGGCGGGTGATCCGAAACACCCCGTAAAAGGTGGTTGCAGATTCACCAAGCCGCTTGGAGATCTGCTTTAGTCGTTGGTCGTGCCCGGTCAACACCAATGACGGGGCGCCGACCTGAACGCAACAGCAAAGGATTCAGCGCTGTGGCACAACATCGCCACAAGCGGGACACCAATGCCCGCCGCCTCGGCCCCTTCCGGGCCAGGGCCATCACCATCGCCGCACCCTTGGCCCTCGCGGCCACCGGCTCCGTTGTCGGTGTGGGCGTCCTGAACGCCGCCCCCGCGACCGAGGCCCTATTTACGGCGTCCCTCCCCAACACAGCCGCCGCCGACCTCGGCGAGCGGCCCGACAACCAGCTCTCCCGCGACGCCACGAGGATCGACGACAAGTCCTCCAAGATCGAAAAGCTCACGTCGCGCCGCGCCGTCACCGCCGCCATCAAGCAGGCCGAGCGGCAGCTGTGGACCACCGCGACCCTCAACCTGTGGGACCAGCCGGGCAAGGGCTCGAAGAAGCTCGGCGAGCTGCCCGAGGGCAAGAAGATCCCGGTCACCGGCCGCAGGTACGGCGATCGCGTGGAGATCGTCGTCAACGACAAGGCGCGCTGGGTGACCGCGGGTTACCTCTCGAAGGACAAGCCGTTCACCCTCGGCGGCTCCTGCACCAACGGCACGTCCGTCGACGCCGGCGCCAGCGCCAGCATCAAGAAGGTCCACGAGGCCGTCTGCGCCGAGTTCCCGGAGATCTCTGTCTATGGCGCGCTTCGCGGCGGCGGCGGCGATCACGGCTCCGGGCGCGCCGTCGACATCATGGTTAGCGGCGAGCGCGGCTGGCAGGTCGCGGAGTTCGTGCGCAAGTACTACTCCGAGCTCGGCGTCAGCTACGTCATCTACTCCCAGAGCATCTGGTCGGTCGAGCGTGGCGGCGAGGGTTGGCGCGGGATGTCGAGCCGAGGCTCGGCCACCGCCAACCACTACGACCACGTGCACGTCTCGGTCTACTGACGGTCCGTGCGGGTGAGTAGCCTCGCCCCGATGGACGCGCTGGATCTGTACGACGACAGCGCCCGCGAGCGGCGGGTCGTCGAGCCGCCCAAGCGGGTGGACGCGCCGGTGCGCACGCCGTTCGAGCGGGACCGGGCCCGGGTCGTCCACGCCGCTGCCTCGCGGCGGCTGGCCGCCAAGACCCAGGTCGTCGGCCCGCAGAGCGACGACTTCGTGCGCAACCGGCTGACCCACAGCCTGGAGGTGGCCCAGGTGGCCCGGGACCTCTCCCGGGCGCTGGGCAGCCTGCCCGACATCGCCGAGACCGCGGCCCTGGCCCACGACCTCGGCCACCCGCCGTTCGGTCACAACGGTGAGCGGGTGCTCGCCGAGCTGAGTGAGGCGTGCGGCGGTTTCGAGGGCAACGCCCAGACCCTGCGGCTGCTCACCCGGTTGGAGGCGAAGACGTTCGACGCCGACGGTCGCTCGGCGGGGCTCAACCTGACCCGGGCCACGCTCGACGCCTGCACCAAGTACCCCTGGCCGCGCGGCGGCGGCGCCGACCCGCTGAAGTTCGGCGTCTACGACGACGACAAGCCGGTCTTCGGCTGGTTACGCGAGGGCGCCGTCGGCGCCCGGCAGTGCCTCGAGGCGCAGATCATGGACCTCGCCGACGACGTCGCCTACTCGGTGCACGACGTCGAGGACGGCACCGTTGCAGGCCGGGTCGACCTCACGAGTCTCGACCGGCCGGCGGTGTGGCAGGCCGTACGCGGCTGGTACCTCCCCGACGCGGACGACCACGTTCTCGACGAGGTGCTCGACGGGTTGGCCATGGTCGGCAGCTGGCCTTCGACGGCGTATGACGGCAGTCGGCGCAGCCTGGCCGCGCTCAAGAACCTCACCAGTGACCTGATCGGTCGCTTCTGCGGGGCAGTGCAGCACGCGACGTTCGCCGCGGGCGACGGCCCGTTCGTCCGCTACTCGGCCGACCTCGTCGTCCCGGAAGCCACGCGGCTCGAGATCACGGTGCTCAAGGGGATCGCCGCCCACTACGTCATGCAGGCCGAGGACCGGGTGAACGTGATGACGGCGCAGCGCGAGCTGATCGCGGAGCTGGTCACCGCCCTCGTGGATCGGGCGCCCGAGGTGTTGGATCGCCAGTACGCCGACGACTGGCGGGCAGCGCCGGACGACGCCTCGCGGCTGCGGGTCGTCGTCGACCAGGTGGCTTCCCTGACCGATGCCAGCGCGGTTGCCTGGCACGACAGACTGGTCGGATGAGCGAACCGCTGGTCTGGCTGCCGTTCGAGCCCGGTGAGCTGGAAGATCAACCCTCCGGACTGCGCTACGAGGTCGTCGACCCGACCCAGCACGTTCCGGAGTCGGTCGGGGACGTCCGGTTCTATGTGCCGCCCTACACCTTTGCCCATGGTCCTGCCGTCGACGTGATCGGCCGGATGAGCTCGCTCGAGGTGGTGCAGACGCTGACCGCCGGGGTCGACTACATCGCGCACCGGATCCCGTCCGGGGTGACACTGTGCAGCGGCCGCGGCATCCACGACGCCTCCACGGCCGAGCTCGCCATCGCGCTCACGCTGGCCTCGCTGAGCGCCATTCCGGAGTTCGTGGCGGCTCAGCAGCGGCACGAATGGGCGTTCCAGTGGCGGCAGGCGCTGGCCGACAGGCGGGTGCTGGTGGTGGGGTACGGGGCCATCGGGGCGGCCATCGAGGCCCGGCTCACGCCGTTCGAGGTCGAGGTCGTCCGGGTCGCCCGATCGGCCCGGGACGGCGTCCACTCGATCGACGAGCTGCCCGGGCTGCTGCCCGACGCCGACGTGGTGATCCTCTGCCTACCGCTGACCGATGCCACCCGGGGGTTGGTCGACGCGGAGTTCCTGGCCCGGATGAAGGCTGGCGCCCTGCTGGTCAACGTGGCCCGCGGCGCGGTCGTGGTGACCGACGACCTGGTCGCGGCCCTGACGGACGGACGGATCCGAGCGGCGATCGACGTGGCCGAGCAGGAGCCGCTGCCGAGCGACAGTCCGCTGTGGGCCGCGCCCGGCCTGCTGATCTCTCCGCACGTCGGCGGCGCGAGCAGCGCGATGTGGCCGCGGGCGCACCGGCTGGTCCGCGACCAGCTGCACCGGTACGCCGCTGGCGAGACGCTGGGCAACATCGTGGCCGCACCGTCGTAGCCCGGTCGTAGACTCCGCACGTGGCAGGCCGGATCCGTGACGACGACATCGCAGCGGTGCGTGAGAAGGCCCGGATCGACGACGTCATCTCCTCCTACGTCACGCTCAAGAACGCCGGTGGCGGCTCGCTGAAGGGCCTCTGCCCGTTCCACGACGAGAAGTCGCCGTCGTTCAACGTCAACCCGGCCCGCGGTTTCTACCACTGTTTCGGTTGCCAGGCTGGTGGCGACGTCATCAACTTCCTGATGGAGATCGACGGTCTCTCCTTCACCGAGGCCGTCGAGCGACTCGCGGACAAGACCGGCATCGTGCTTCGGCGCGAGGACGGCGACGGCGGGGAGGACCGCAGCAAAGGCCCGCAGCGGCGACGGCTGATCGAGGCGCACGCCGCCGCCCAGGAGTTCTACGCCGACCACCTCGGCTCCGCCGACGCGATAGCGGGGCGTCAGTTCCTGGCCGAGCGCGGCTTCGACCAGGCGGCGGCCGACCAGTTCGGCATCGGCTTCGCCCCGCGCGACGGTGAGGCGTTGACCAAGCACCTGCGCGAGCGCGGGTTCACCCAGGACGAGGTCGTCACCGCCGGGCTGGTCGCGATCGGCCGGTCCGCCTACGACCGGTTCCGCGGGCGGTTGCTGTGGCCTATCCGCGACTCCAGCGGCGAGACCATCGGCTTCGGAGCCCGCCGGATCTTCGACGACGACAAGATCGAGGCGAAGTACCTCAACACCTCCGAGACGCCGATCTACAAGAAGAGCCAGGTGCTTTATGGCATCGACCTGGCTCGGCGCGAGATGGCCCGCTCCTCGCAGGCGGTCGTCGTGGAGGGCTACACCGACGTGATGGCCTGTCACCTGGCCGGCGTGAAGACGGCGGTCGCGACCTGTGGCACGTCCTTCGGCGAGGACCACTCCCGCGTGCTGCGGCGGTTCCTGCACGACCACGAGGAGTTCCGCGGCGAGGTCATCTTCACCTTCGACGGCGACGCTGCCGGGCAGAAGGCGGCACTGCGGGCATTCGGCGGCGACCAGAACTTCGTCTCGCAGACCTATGTCGCGGTGGAGCCCGACGGCATGGACCCGTGCGACCTGCGGATCAAGCAGGGTGACGCCGCCGTCCGCGAGCTCGTCGCCCGTCGGGTCCCGCTCTACCGATTCGTGTTGTCCAACGTGCTCACCCGCTACGACCTCGACCGGGCCGACAGCCGGATCGACGCGCTCCGCGAGGCTGCGGGGCTGGTCTCGAGCATCCGCGACAAGTCGAAGGTCGACGCGTTCGCCCGCGAGATCGCCGGGATGATCGGGGTCGACGTCGAGGAGGCGCGCGCCGAGGTCCGCAAGGCCGCCCGGCGACCCGCCAGCGCGCCAGTCACCACGTCGCGTCGCCCCGAGGAACCGGCGCCGGACGAGGCGCCGCCGCGTGCCGCCGTACCGGATCCGCGTGAGCCCCGGTTCGCAATCGAACGGGAGACCCTCAAACTCGTCATCCAGCACCCGATGGGCGTCGGCCGGGTGTCGGCGGACATCGGCGCCAACGACTTCGTCCACCCCACCTACCGTGCCGTGTGGGAGCTGATCGCTGCCGCGGGCGGCCCGCTCGCAGGTGCCGACGACCCAGGATGGGCGGGTCGCCTACGCGCGAGCGCCACGGACTCGGTCGTGTCGTCGGCGATCAGCGAGCTCGGCGTGGAGTCGCTGAAGAAGGAGGCGACTTCCGACTACGTCGCGCTCCACATGTTCAGCCTGCTCGAGCTCACCGCGATGCGCAGGATCTCCGCGGTGAAGTCACGGCTGCAGCGCACCAACCCGGTGGAGGCGGCGGCGGAGTACAACAAGATGTTTGGCGAGCTCGCCGCCCTCGAGCAGCACCGCCGCACCCTGCGCGACCGCATCGTGGGGACGCAGTGAGGGTGGCGCGTCGCCGACCAGAGCTCGAGGTGGCGGCGGGGGAGCGGTTGCTGGCCTGGACGACCGCGGTCGACGGCACGGTGATCGGCGGGACTCGCGACGCGGTCTACCTCCCCGGCCGGCTGCCTTGGGAGCGGGTCGAGGCCGCGAGCTGGGACAGCGACAGCTCGACGTTCCGGCTCCGCGAGGTCGGCACCTGGGGAGAACCCCAGCAGGAGCACACGTTCGAGATCGACGAGCCGGGCCGGCTGCTACAGCTGATCCGCGAGCGAGTGACCGCCAGCGTGGTTCTCCAGCGGCACGTCCCTGTCAACGACCGCCGCGGGGTGCGGGTGATCGCCCGCCGCGCGCCCGGTCGGCACGCGGCGACGAGCTGGGCCTACGAGTTCGACGAGGGCGTCGATCCCGCCGACCCGGAGGTACGCCGGCTCGCTGCTGAGGCGATGGTCCTCGCCCGCGAGGAGCTGGGCGCGGGCTGAGCCATCTCGTTTTCGCGCGCGGGCGCCCGCTTGCTAACCTTTCGCCTGCATTGATCCCCTGTAGCTCAACTGGCAGAGCATTCGGCTGTTAACCGGAGGGTTGTTGGTTCGAGTCCAACCGGGGGAGCAAGAGAAATCGGCCCGTGACCTGCGCAAGCGCAGATCACGGGCCGTTTCCTTTGCCGTTTGCAGAGGCTATGCAGTGGCTATGCAGTGGCCAGGCGCCGTTCGCGCGAGCCGGGATACGCCTGCCGGACAGCCGGAGCACGATGGACCCTCGACCAACTGCGGCAAGCTGCACACTTGGCGTGACCTACCGAAAGTCCGCTACTGCCGCCTGCGTGCTCGCGGTTGCCGAGCTGAGCCGCTTCGACCGCGCGTCACCCGGGGTGTCCACGCTCCTGACGCGTGACTGTCCCTGTGAACCTTTCACGGCCCAGGGAAGGGTGTACGCGCTTGTCATTTGCGTCATACGTGGTCACGAAGTCACCGCCTCCTTCCCACCCCTTATAGGCACCGGTGCCGCTGATGAGTCGCCACGGGCCACGCTGCGTGTCACCCACAGGCTCGTGGGGATCGAAGCCGACCCTCAGCGTGCCGTCAGAGCACGTGATCGTCCTGTCGACGAAGCCGATCTCGGGAGTCCCGTGCTGGTCGGCGACGGTGCCGCCCGGGCAGAACGGCGAGGCATCGACGTTGGACCCATCGAGAATCTCACCGGTCGGCAGGTTGACGCGCGTGGTGATCAGGATCGGTTCGCTGACAGCGCCCGAAGGGGAGTCGCTTGGGCCCGAGGTGCTATCGGCCACTACGTCGTCTTCGTTGGATGCACCGCACCCCGTGAGGGCGAGTGCGGCCAGGGCCAGGGCCGCGGCTCGAGATAGGGACCGTCGCGATTCTGCGAGATCTCTGCGGACTCCGCCCATGACGCCTCCTGCGTGGCTCAAGCCTTACTGCGAAGGTACGACTGCGCCGGCACCGGAGGCGATGTGTCGTCGGCCACGCGGCCGCCTAATCCCCGAATCTCATCGGGAAAACTTCGAACCCTGCCGCCATGCCCACGCCGAGGCGCTGGCCGGTCTGACGGCCGAAACCCTCCAGGAACTCGCGCGGGTCGAAGTGGTCCCAGCCCAGGCCCTCGATGTACGCCGCGTGAGCCTGGAGCGAGGCGACGCCGGCGTCGAACGTGTCGGTCGTGTCGACGGCGTGGGTGGTCTCGGGCGAGCCGAACGCCCAGACCTCGCGCACTCCGCCCCAGGGCTCAAGGCCGTCGGTGAGCTGGTCGGCGAAGATCCAGCGGTTGCCGGCGTCGCGTACGGCGTCCACGACGGCGCGACCGACCGCGATGTGGTCGGCCTGGTTGAGCGCCCGGCCGCCCCAGGTGTCCCGGAAGTTGCCGGTGATCACGATGTCGGGCCGGTGTTGCCGGACCTCGCGCGCGATCGCGGCCCGTAGCGGGACGCCGTACTCCAGCACCCCGTCCTGCAGCCCCAGGAAGTCGACCGTGGGTACCCCAACGATGCGCGCAGACTCGATCTGCTCGGCCTCCCGCACCCGACGGCACTCGTCCGGATCCAGGCCGTCGATGCCCGCCTCACCGCTGGTCACCATGCAGTAGACGACCTTCTTGCCCTGGCCGGTCCATCGAGCAACGGCGGCCGCGGCGCCGAACTCCATGTCGTCGGGATGAGCCACCACAGCCAGGGCGGCTTCCCAGTCCTCGGGCAGTGCTTCGAGGGGTTCGATGTCCATGGGACGAAGCATGCACCACGGCGCCACGGCGACGCGAGGACGGCGCCGATGTGACCGAATGCCCAGGTCGCGGTGATATTTTGACCGAGCGGCTCGGGCCTCGCACGGCGCTGCTCACCCCCCACCCACCCGACTCCGAGGTTGACCATGTCCGACGGAAGCCGACGCGGCGGGGCCCGTCGCGCGCCGAAGTCGCGGCGGATCCCTCGCAAGGCGCGCCGCCCCGCGGGCGGCTCGCACGCCAAGGGTGGGGCGCGGGCGCTACGGGTACGCAACCGTCGAGCTCGTGGCCTGACGGGCACGCTCGGGATGACGCTGTTAGGAGCGCTGTTCCCCGGCTCCGGCTATCTGTACGCCGGCCGCAAGGGGCTGGGTGCCCTGGTGCTGGTGGCGTGGCTCGCGCTGCTCGGATGGGCGGCCTGGTACTTCCGGAACGGAATCCGCAGCGTGCTCGACCTGGCCTTCGACCCGACCCGGCTCAAGATGCTGGCCGCCGCGCTGATCGCGGGGCTGGTGGTCTGGGCGTTCGTGGTGTTCACGTCGTACCGCCTGGTACGGCCGAGGGAGCGTCCCCGCTGGCACAGCCTGGCCGGCAACCTGATGGTCCTGGTGCTCTGCCTGGTGATGACCTACCCAGTCGTCACCGCCGCACGGAACGCGCTGGCCCAGGCGGACCTCGTCTCGACGGTGTTCGAGGACACCGACAGTGCGACCACGCCGAAGGGGCGGACCAGGGAGGACCCGTGGGCGGGTACCGACCGGGTCAACGTGCTGCTGCTCGGCGGCGACGGAGGTGAGGGCAGGACGGGCGTGCGGACCGACACGGTGATCCTGCTCAGCATCAACACCCACAACGGCCGGACCGTGATGTTCAGCCTGCCGCGCAACATGATGAACGCGCAGTTCCCCGAGGACAGCCCGCTCCACGACCTCTACCCCTACGGCTACACCGGATCCAGCGAGCCGGCGTACTACATGCTCAACGCGATCTACGGTCAAGTGCCCGTCAACTATCCCGGCATCCTCGGTAATAGCGACAACGAGGGTGCCGACGCGATCAAAGAGGCCGTGTCCGGCAGCCTCGGCATCCCGGTCGACTATTACGTGCTGGTGAACCTCGCGGGGTTCCGGGAGATCGTCGACGCGATGGGCGGGATCACTGTCAACATCAACGAACCGGTCGCGATCAACGGCAACACCGACGCCGGCATCCCGCCGACCGACTACCTCGACCCCGGACCCGACCAGCATCTCGACGGGTTCCACGCCCTCTGGTTCGCCCGGGGCCGGTACGGCTCCGACGACTACGCGCGGATGGACCGGCAGCGCTGCACGGTCGACGCGATCATCGACGCGGCGCAGCCGATGACACTGTTCCGGCACTACACCGACCTGGCGAAGGCCGGCCAGGACGTCGTCTTCACCGACATCCCGCTCGAGCTGGCGCCGGCCTTCGTGGAACTCGGACTGAGAGTCAAGGACTCCAAGACCCGGTCGGTGGTGTTCAAGACCTCCGAGCACTTCTACTCCGGCGACCCCGACTTCGAGTGGATGCAGGAGACGGTGCAGAAGGCGATCAACCCCAATCCGAAGAAGTCGTCCTCGCCGGGCGGCGACGCCGAGAATCCCAGGGACGCCTGCGCCTACCAGCCGACCGCAGAGGCCGCCGAGTAGATCCCCGCGGTCACCGCGAGGGCTCTGGTACCTCGCAGTCGACCTTCGGATTGACGCCCACGTAGTTCAACGGGCCGGCGACCACGGTGAGCACCGTGTCGCTGGCGGTCTTGCAGTTCACGTCTCGGTCGCTGCCGAAGTACCCACGCTGCGCTGCCGCGAGAACCCCGATCAGCAGCCACACGACCACAACGACTCCCAAGAGCCCGCTTCCTCGTCCCATCGCCCCTCCTCACCCAATACGACGGATGCGTCGCACAGTCACCGGTACCCGAACCTCGTACGACGACTCAACTAGGCTCTGCGGCACTCGGGGAGGTAGCTCAGTCGGTTAGAGCAGAGGACTCATAATCCTTAGGTCCCGGGTTCGAGCCCCGGCCTCCCCACTCTTCATCCCCACCACTCACTGAGCCCTTCGGTGAAACTCGCCTGCCGGGTCTCATGCCCTTCGCGTAGAGGCAGGCAGATCGTCAGCGACAGTCGCGACAGGAGTACTGCACGGTCTCGTGCTTCCAGCACGGCGTCGGGTCCGGCCGTTTCAGCGACCGGCCCGCCGCCTTGTCGCTGGCCGCAGCCAGGTACGCGACACGGTTGCTGCGGTCGAATGCGACGCCCTCCTCCTTCAGGAGGCTGATCGCGAACTCCGTCCACTTGATCTGCTCGGCGACAGGATTCTTGGTCCCGCCCGCCTGGACAGTTCCGTCCGCCTTGACGACTCGGTGCCACGGGACGCCGTCCTCGATGTGGAGCGGAATCAGGATGGCCCCGACAGCGCGACCGGCGTTGGGGCTACCCGCCTCTTCTCCGACCTGCTTGTAGGTCTTGACCTCACCAGCCGGGATCGCCTTCACGATCGCGACCACCTTGTTGGCAAACGTGCTCATCAGACTGGCCCATTGATCAAGGACCGTCGGGCCAAGCCGAGCATGCTGTTCACCTTGTTGCTCCTGTGCAGCTTGCTGGAGGGTCCAGCAACGCAGCTCTCACCGAAGCGGAAGCCACGCAACTCTACGGCTCGCCGCGTGCAGGCGGCGATTGCACCCTGAGTCAATGGTGGCCTCGGTGGCACTCCATCCTCGTGCCTCACGCGGGGACTGCCGCCCTGCCGCACCGCCGAGCCGGCCTTGCTGCCGTAGCAGGTGTGCGCCGGGAGGGCGCGGATACCGGGGCGCATGGCAACCGTCGAGCGAACGATCACCGTGGGTCAACCAGTCGCCAAGGTCTGGGCGTACCTGTCGGACTTTACGACCACAGAGGACTGGGATCCGCCAACCGTGAGCACGGTCCGACTCTCGGGCGACGGGGGTGTCGGCACGACGTACACGAACGTGTCGAAGTTCCTCGGTCGCGAAACAGAGACCCAGTACGTCGTCACTGAGCACGAGGTGGGCCGGCGGTTCCAACTCGAGGGGGACGCCGGGTCGGTGAAGGTGCTCGACACCATGACCTTCGAGTCGTCGGTGGGCGACGCAGGAGTCGGTGAGACAACCGTGACCTACCGTGCGGAGTTCCATCCGGTCGGCGTCGCCAAGCTGGTCGAGCCCCTACTGCCGCTGGCTCTGAAGATCCTCGGGGACAAGGTGGCCAAGAGCTTGGAGGAACGCCTCAGCGCGCTGTGAGCGGACGGGTCAAGCCAGCAGGCGCATGTTGTCCGGGACCCCCTCGCCGCTCTGGGAGCGCTCTACCAGTTCCTGCAGGGCGGTGAGCGTGACGTTGAGCGACAGCGGACCGAACGACACCCGGGCCACGCCCAGTTCCTCGAGCTTGGCGAACGGCGGGTTGCCGGGGATCGCGATTGTGGTCAGACGCTGCGGACCGAACGCATCGGTCAACCTGGCCACCTGGTCCTCGTCGAGGATCGCGGGCACGAACACGACCGGGGCACCGGCGTCGAGGAAGGCTCGGCCGCGCTCAAGGGAGGCTTGAAGGTTCTCCTCCGGGTCGCCCTTGCGGTTGAGGTGGAATGCATCGGTGCGCGCGTTGAGCACGAAGTCGACGCCCTCCTGCTCGGCAACCCGCATGATCACCTCGACCTGGGCGGCCGCCTCGGCGACCGGCTTCATCTGGTCCTCGATGTTGGCGCCGACCACGCCGATGCCGATGGCACGACGTACGGTCTCGGCTGCGTCGCCGTAGCCGCCCTCGAGGTCTGCGGTGACCGGGAGATCGGTGCTGTCCACGATCCGCTTGACCGCCTCAAGCATCAGGTCGACGGGGATCTTCTCCCCGTCCGGGTAGCCGTACGACGCGGCGATGGAGTGGCTGGCCGTCGCGAGCGCCTTCGTGCCATCGGTACCTGCGACCACCTTCGCCGTGACGGCGTCCCACACATTGACGACGGTGAGCAACGTGGGATCGCGGTGCAGGGACATGAGATCGGAGGCGCGGTTGCGCGTGGAGGAGTCAGCCATGCCTCCAGCCTGACAGGCTCAGAGCTCGTCGGCGATCAGGTAGCGGCCGTCCTCGAGCACCAGCTGCAGGATGACGTGATTGGTGATCTTGCCCTGGCCGCGCTTGTTGTAGGTGTAGTCGTAGGTCACGGTCAGGGTGTCGGGGTCGGCCTCGACGTCGATCAGCTTGGGGTTGCTGACGTCGCCCCAGAAGGCTGAGTAGCCGCTGATCCCACCGCTCTCCTGCTGGAACTCCGAGGTCAACATGTCGAATCCCGTTGCGGGATCGTTTGCTGCTGCGGTGAGGTAACCCCCGATGAAGGCCTCCATCTCGTCGGCGTTCGCCTCGCTGCCGGGAGAGGTGGTGTCGTCGGGCGCCTGAGAGGTCGGCTCGTCGGCCGGCGGATCGGGCGAGTCCTGACTCCCGTAGTAGACGATCAGGCCGATCATCACGGCCAGCGCCAGAACAGCCGCGCCGACGATCCAGGGGAGTACGCCGCCGGAACGGCGCCGAGCCGGCACCGGCGGCACCGTCGGGGGCGCCTCCAGCACCTCGGTCGCGTGTTCGGGCTCCGCAGGCGGCGGTACGACGCCGAGCGGCGCCGCCGGCATCGACACGGCCGCCCCGGGGCCGGCGCGGAGGAAATCGGCGACGTCGGCCATCGACCAGCGCGCTGCCGGGTCGTGCGTCATCGACGCCGCCACCAGCGGCGCCAGCCACCCCGCGTCGTCGAGGCGGGGCGGCTCCTCGTTGACGATCTTGTAGAGCGCCCCCAGCACGTTGTCGCCGACGTCGTACGGCGGCCGGCCGGCCAGCGTGTGGAAGAGCGTTGCGCCGAGCGACCAGACGTCGCTGGCCGGCGTGGCCAGTTGTCCCGACGCCACTTCGGGCGCGAGGTAGGCGGGCGAGCCGGTGACCAGCCCGGTCTGGGTCAGGGACGCGTCGGCCTCCGCCCGGGCGATGCCGAAGTCGGACAGCTTCGCCTGCCCTTCCGCGGTGATCAGGATGTTGGAGGGCTTGACGTCCCGGTGCACCACGCCGGCGGCATGCGCGGCGCTCAGCGCCTCGGCCGCCTGCGCGAGGATTGCCGCGGCCCGGTCGGTCGACATCGGCCCCTGGTCGCGGATCAGTTCGGCGAGCGTGGGCCCTTCGACGTACTCCATCACCAGCCACTGCTGGTCGTCCTCCTGGACCAGGTCGAAGACCGCCACCACGTGCGGGTGGTTGACCCGCGCCGCGATCTTGGCCTCCCGTTCGGCGCGCACGAGGTCCGGGCTGGATCCGCCGGGCTGGTGGCCGATCCGCTTGATCGCGACCTCGCGGCCGAGCACCTCGTCGCGGCCCAGCCACACGGCGCCCATCCCGCCCCGACCGATCTCCCGGCCCAGCGAGTACCTCCCACCAATCACGGCGCCAGCCTAGGGGGTCGTTCGCAAGTAACCGGCTGGGCGAGTCGGGAGCGGATACGGCAGGCTTGACCTGCCACTTCCGGCCCAGAAAGGCACAACGTGTCCGTCGACCCCACCCTTCTCGATGACCTCGAGTGGCGCGGCCTGATCGCCCACTCGACGGATCTCGACGCGCTGCGCGAGACCCTCACCGAGGGAAGCGTCCGGTATTACGTGGGTTTCGACCCGACTGCCCCGAGCCTGCACATGGGCAACCTGGTCCAGATAACGACGGCTCGTCGTCTGCAGAACGCCGGCCACACGCCGTACCTCCTCGTTGGTGGCGCCACCGGGATGATCGGCGACCCGAAGGACTCCGGCGAGCGCGTCCTGAACTCCCCGGACACGGTCAAGGACTGGGTCGAACGGGTGCGGCTCCAGCTGGAGCCGTTCATCGGCTTCGACGGCGACAACGCCGCGACCATGGTCAACAACTACGACTGGACCGCCAACCTTTCGACGATCGACTTCCTGCGCGACATCGGGAAGCACTTCCCGGTCAACCGGATGCTGGCCCGTGACGTGGTGCGCTCGCGGCTCGAGGCGGGGATCAGCTACACCGAGTTCAGCTACGTGCTGCTGCAGTCGATGGACTTCCTCAGCCTCTTCCGGGAGCACGGGGTGACACTCCAGTTCGGCGGCTCCGACCAGTGGGGCAACCTCACCGGCGGGGTCGAGCTGATCCGCCGTGCGGCCGGCGGACATGCGCACGCGTTCGCCACCCCGCTGGTGACGAAGGCCGACGGCACCAAGTACGGCAAGACCGAGTCCGACGCGCTGTGGCTCGATCCGACCATGATGACGTCGTACGCGTTCCATCAGTTCTGGTTGAACGTCGAGGACGAGAAGGTCAGCGAGCTGCTCCGGATCTTCACGTTCCTGCCGCGCGAGGAGATCGAGGCCCTCGAGGCCCGGCACGCCGAGAAGCCGTTCCTCCGCGAGGCGCAGCGCACCCTCGCCGACGAGGTCACCACGTTCGTGCACGGTGCCGACGAGACCGAGCAGGCGAAGTCGGCCGCGGCCGCCCTGTTCGGCGGCGGTGAGCTGTCCGAGCTCAGCGGAGCGACGCTGGGAGCCGCACTACGCGGGGCGGGCGCTTTGACGATCGAGGGTGGCCCGGAGCTGCCTACGATTGTGGACCTGTTGGTCGAGAGCGGGCTGTCCAAGAGCAAGGGCGACGCGCGGCGGACCGTGGGCGAGGGCGGTGCGTACGTCAACAACCGCCGGATCGACGACCCCGAGATGCGGCCCGCCAAGGGCGACCTGCTCGACGGTTCCTGGTTGGTGCTGCGGCGCGGGAAGAAGCACTTCGCGGGCGTCGAGGTCCGCTGAGCCCGCGGCCGATGAGTGAGGCGAGCTGGCTGGCCGGGCTGGAGGAGTACGCCCGGAGCCGGCTGCCCGCAGAGCTCTTCGAGTACGTCGTACAGGGTGCTCGGGACGGGCTCAGTGCCGCCGAGGCAAGCGAGGCGTGGCGCGCGGTGCGGTTCCAGCCACGGGTTCTGCGCGACGTCACCAGCCTCGACCTCACGGTGCAGCTCCTCGGCTTTCCTTCGTCAGTTCCTTGGGGCGTCGCGCCGACCACCTTGCAGCGAAGCGTGCATCCAGAGGGCGAGCTGGCGATGGCACGGGCCACGGCCGCCGTCGGCGGGGTGATGGTGGTGTCCAGCAACGCGGGCACCCGCTTCGACGAGATCCGCGCGACCGCCGTCCGCTGGTGGCTCCAGGTCTATCTGCCCGAGCACCGTCAGTTGGCGGAACCGATGCTGGCCCGGGCGGTCGAGGCCGGCGCCACCGCGGTCGTGCTGACCGTGGACACCCCGGTGGTTGGCACGAAGTACGCCGCCGCCCGCCCCGTGTGGGACACCATCGACGCCGGAGACCTACGGGTGAACTTCGATCCCCACTATGACTCTCACCCGGGATCCCGCAAGGCACGGGATCTCGGTCCGGACGACGTCGCCTGGATCAGGCGGCGCACCGGGCTCCCGGTGGTGGTGAAGGGTGTGCTGCATCCCGACGACGCGCGACGATGCGTCGATGCCGGCGCAGGGGCGGTGTGGGTGTCCAACCACGGCGGACGCCAACTGGACCGGGCGATGCCCACCGCGGCCGCACTGCCGGCGGTGGTCGCCGCCGTACGCGATCGCGAGGCGCAGGTGTACGTCGACGGCGGGCTTCGCTCGGGCCTGGACATCCTGGCGGCGGTGGCGCTCGGGGCGGATGCGGCGTTCCTCGGCCGGCTCCCGATCTACGCGCTCGCCGACGGCGAGGAGGGCGTCTCCCGGATGCACGCGGAGCTGGCCTCCCAGGTCGCCGAGGGCCTCCGGCTGGCCGGCTGTCCGAGCGTCTCGGAGGCACGTGGCCTGGCTCACGACGGGCCGATTTGAACTCTGTGGCAGAAGTCCTCTACTGTTCTCCAAGTCGCCAGGGAGCGGCGGGAAGCAAGACCGGTCAAGGTCGGGCTTCCGGCCCCGAGGCGGCACCTCCAACTCACATCTCAACAGGTGAGGAAGAGATCGCCCTCGGGTGACCTCCAACTCTCCGGTGAGACTGTGCGCGCGGAGGAGAGGCCAGACCGAGCCGGAGACGGTGAAGCTGGCATGCGTCTGATGTTTGAGAACTCAACAGTGTGTTTGATAGTCGACGGATTAGTTTGTATGCCCTGATCAGTTGTTTTTGGTTGGTTGGGGTTTGTTTTTCGGCAATTCATATGATTCTGGCTAATAGTCGGGGTTTGTTGTTTGCTGGGTTTCAAGTTTTCTATGGAGAGTTTGATCCTGGCTCAGGACGAACGCTGGCGGCGTGCTTAACACATGCAAGTCGAGCGGTAAGGCTCCTTCGGGGGTACACGAGCGGCGAACGGGTGAGTAACACGTGAGTAATCTGCCCTTCACTCTGGGATAAGCTTCGGAAACGGGGTCTAATACCGGATACGACCGGCCTCCGCATGGGGTGTTGGTGGAAACTTTTGTGGGTGGGGGATGTGCTCGCGGCCTATCAGCTTGTTGGTGGGGTAATGGCCTACCAAGGCTTCGACGGGTAGCCGGCCTGAGAGGGTGACCGGTCACACTGGGACTGAGACACGGCCCAGACTCCTACGGGAGGCAGCAGTGGGGAATATTGGACAATGGGCGGAAGCCTGATCCAGCAACGCCGCGTGAGGGATGACGGCCTTCGGGTTGTAAACCTCTTTCACCATTGACGAAGCCGCACAGTGTGTGTGGTGACGGTAGGTGGGGAAGAAGCACCGGCCAACTACGTGCCAGCAGCCGCGGTAATACGTAGGGTGCGAGCGTTGTCCGGAATTATTGGGCGTAAAGGGCTCGTAGGCGGTTTGTCGCGTCGGGAGTGAAAACACTGGGCTTAACTCAGTGCTGGCTTTCGATACGGGCAGACTAGAGGTATGCAGGGGAGAACGGAATTCCTGGTGTAGCGGTGAAATGCGCAGATATCAGGAGGAACACCGGTGGCGAAGGCGGTTCTCTGGGCATTACCTGACGCTGAGGAGCGAAAGTGTGGGGAGCGAACAGGATTAGATACCCTGGTAGTCCACACCGTAAACGTTGGGCGCTAGGTGTGGGGCCTATTCCATGGGTTCCGTGCCGCAGCTAACGCATTAAGCGCCCCGCCTGGGGAGTACGGCCGCAAGGCTAAAACTCAAAGGAATTGACGGGGGCCCGCACAAGCGGCGGAGCATGCGGATTAATTCGATGCAACGCGAAGAACCTTACCTGGGTTTGACATACGCCGGAAGCCGCTAGAGATAGTGGTCTCTTTGATACTGGTGTACAGGTGGTGCATGGCTGTCGTCAGCTCGTGTCGTGAGATGTTGGGTTAAGTCCCGCAACGAGCGCAACCCTCGTTCCATGTTGCCAGCAGCGCCTTCGGGTGGCTGGGGACTCATGGGAGACTGCCGGGGTCAACTCGGAGGAAGGTGGGGATGACGTCAAGTCATCATGCCCCTTATGTCCAGGGCTTCACGCATGCTACAATGGCCGGTACAAAGGGCTGCGATCCCGTGAGGGGGAGCGAATCCCAAAAAGCCGGTCTCAGTTCGGATTGGGGTCTGCAACTCGACCCCATGAAGTCGGAGTCGCTAGTAATCGCAGATCAGCAACGCTGCGGTGAATACGTTCCCGGGCCTTGTACACACCGCCCGTCACGTCACGAAAGTCGGCAACACCCGAAGCCCACGGCCCAACCCTTGTGGAGGGAGTGGTCGAAGGTGGGGCTGGCGATTGGGACGAAGTCGTAACAAGGTAGCCGTACCGGAAGGTGCGGCTGGATCACCTCCTTTCTAAGGAGCACACACCCACCCCGTTCAGGGGAGGCTGCCACCGGCGAGTGTTCGGTGGGGTTGTTGGTGGTGTTCGGATAGTGGAGCCGTCGACGAACGATCGTCCTGGGTTGTGTTGGACGCTTAGTACTACGTCAGTGAGCTTGCCTTCGGGTTTGTTCGGTGGTGTGTGGAACGGTGGCTGGCATTGGTTCGGGTTGGTTCTCAAGCACACTGTTGGGTGTCTGAAGCATCAGACCCCGCATAGCTCACCTGTTTTGTGGTGGCTGGTTGGTTTCTTGTTGTTTGGTTTCTGGATAGTGGACGCGAGCATCGCCCGCACAGTTCCTGGTTCGTCCTGGACGTTTTTGTCTGTGGATGTGCTGGGTTGTTTTGTGTGGTGTTGTTTTGTAGTGTGTGTCTTTGTTGTTTTTGTTGAGTGTTCGTGTTTGGCAAGCTATGAAGGGCACATGGTGGATCCCTTGGCATCAAGAGCCGATGAAGGACGTTGGAGCCTGCGATAAGCCCTGGGGAGTTGGCAACCGAGCTGTGATCCGGGGCTGTCCGAATGGGAACCCAGCCCCAGTCATGTGCGGTTACCTGCACCTGAATGAAATAGGGCGTGTGGAGGGAACGTGGGGAAGTGAAACATCTCGGTACCCATAGGAAGAGAAAACAATTGTGATTCCGAGAGTAGTGGCGAGCGAAATCGAAGGAGGCTGAACCCCATGCATGTGATACCCGGCAGGGGTTGTGTGTGGGGTTGTGGGATCGTCCGTCGGAGTCTGCCGGCTTCGGAGACAGTAAGAAAGTTTGTGTGAAGTTGAAGTCCATTGGAAAGTGGCGCCGTAGAGGGTGATAGCCCCGTAGATGTAATTACAGACCTGTTG
>CAWABG010000005.1:0-259239 GCA_963780245.1 uncultured Actinomycetota bacterium | reverse complement strand
ATCCACGACCTCGGCACCGGGCAGCTGGCCGAGGAGCCGGCCCGCGAGCACGATCTTGGACCGCCGGGTGCCCGAACCGATGATCGCCACGTCGATGTCCAGGCAGCTCGGGTCGACCAGCACCCGCCAGCTCTCGGGCAGGCCGAGCGGCGTGATCCCGCCGTACTCCATCCCGGACTCCTCGACCGTGCGGTCCATCGACAGGAACGACGCCTTGCGGACGTCGAGCAGCCGGCGGACCCGGTTGTTGACGTCCGCCCGGGTGTCGGCCCGGACGACGCAGGCCGCGATCCGTTCCTCGCCGGCCCGGCTCCCCGCAATGACGACGCAGTTGGCGCCGGTGTCCATCGGGAGCTCATAGGCGGCGCTCATCGCCGCCGTGTCGGCGTGGTCCGGATCGATCTCCACCACCGCAACGTCAGGCGCCGCCGGCCAGGCCGCAAGAGCGGCCACGACCGGCGGCGCGAGGAGCTCGGGATGGTCGAGCACTGGTAGCGAGGTCAGGGTGCCGATCTCGGGAAGGGTCACGGCTCGATTCTGCGGTACGCCTCAGACGGTCGGCATCACGGCCCAGGCCACGACGTACGCAACGACCACGGTGCCCAGGCTGAAGATGGCGGCGATCACCGTGAGCACCCGCACGAGGGTGGCGTCGATGCCGAAGTAATCGGCGAATCCGGAGCAGACGCCGCCCAGGATCTTGTCGTGGGTACGTCGGGTCAGGCGCTTGCCGGTGCTGGCGGTGTTCACTTGTTCTCCTCTGTGGTGGGCTCGATGTCGGGCTCGTCGACCGCGGTTGTGTCGGGTTCGGCAGGAGCGATCCAGCCGACCCTGCGGTTCTCGCGTCCGCGGTAACCGGTGATGGCCAGGGCGATCAGTCCGGCGGACCCGCCGAGCACCCAGGGGGTGGGCAGCAGCCAGCGGACGTTGTCGTCCTCGACCACGTCGCCGATGATCAGGGCCCAGATCGCGACCAGGCCGAGCAGGGCGATCCCCATCACGAGGTGGCCCACGTTGACGGGGTGCCGACCGCTTTCGCGCTCGTTCTCGGTGGCAGTAGCGGTGGTGGTGTCGCTCATCGGTCGATCCTTTCGGCGGTGTCGACGGTGATCTCGCCGAAGACGAGTTCGATGTCGAGGTTCAGCGTCGGCGCGTCCGTGGTCGGGACGTTGAGCCGCGCGCTGTTGGAGTTGTCCTGGTCGTCGCCGAACAGCCGGGTCTCGCCGCCATCGACGGAGGCGTCGACGTCGATGTCCACGCCGTCGGGAACGGTGATCACGATCTGGCCGAACACGACGTCGACGTCGACGGTCCGCCCGTCAAGGTTCTCGACGTCCTCGATGTCGCTAAGGTCGAGCTCGATCTTGCCGGCGAACAGGTCGTAGGTGTCGTCGAGGTCGACCGCACGTGTCGGCGACTCGGTGATCTTGCCGGCGTCGACCTCGTGGGCCGCGGTCGCACCAACGGTCGCCACTGCGGCCACCAGACCGACCGCGATCAGGCCGCCGGCCCGCCCGTAGAACGCGCCGACCAGCAGCATCGTGCCGATGATCCCCAACGCGAGCGCGGGGTACGCGGAGTCGGTGATGTCGCCGCCGGCGAGGTCGATGATGCCGAGTGTGCCTTCGGCGAGCGCCGTGAGCGCCATCGTGAACCAGAACAGGATGGGTCCGCGCTTCTTGGGGTTGCGCGGCGGCGCCTGGTACGTCGGCAGGTGCGGCGCGCCGGGATACGTGACGCCGGGGGTGGGGGGCGCCGTCGGTGCGGGCGGGTGCGGCCGCGAGTCACCGCGGACGCTCACGATCAGCAGCGCGATCAGGCCGAGGATGGCCAGCGGCCAGGGGAAGCCCCAGTCGCCCATCGAGTCGCCGATGACAGCGAGCGCGGCGAGCACGCCGACGATGATCAGCGCCACGCCGCGGCTGCGCTCATCGACCCGCAGCTTCGCGGACTCGGTGTACTCCTCGGGCACCAGCAGCCAGCAGGCGCCGTAGATCAACAGCCCGGCGCCGCCGAAGAAGATGAGCACGACCAGGGCCACGCGCGTGATGATCGGGTCGATGTCGAGGTGCCGGGCCAGGCCGCCCGCGACGCCGGCGATCTTGCGGTCGTCACGGGTGCGGCGCAACCGGCCGAGGTCGCGGATCTCGGCGCGGGTCACGCGAGGACCGGTGTCCGGACCGGCAGCTGCGCCGTGGTCCGACGGGTGCTCGGCCGGGGCCTCGGGAGGATTCGTCGTCATGTCATCCAGACTCGGCTGTCGCGGGCTCCCGCACCATCGGGGAGCACCCTGGTTCTGCTCGACCCAGCGACCGTCTGCCCTCAGGGTCCGACCGGGGTTCGTCCTCATGGTTGCGCATCGGCCGCTGTGTGACGATTGAGGTCACGATGAGCATCCCCTCCGCCCCGGCCGCCCGCGCGCCGCGCCGGGCCACCCGAGACCTCCGCGAGCCGATCATCGGCGGCGTGGCGTCCGGGCTCGCCCGCCACCTGGCGCTCCCGGTGCTGTGGATCCGGGTCGCCTTCGTGGTGGCTGGGGCCATGGGTGGGTTGGGTATCGCGTTCTACGCCGCGCTGTGGCTGATGCTGCCGGCGGGCGACCAGTTCGAGACTGCCGCACCCGGCCTGGAGAGCGCGTCGCGCGGTGGCCGCCGCCCGGGCCGGATCCGGCGGCTGACCGACGTCGGCCCGGTCGTCGCGCTCGCGGCGCTCGGGCTTGGCCTGGTCTTCGTGCTGGAGGCGCTGTTCGGCCGGGGCGCGCTGATCTGGCCGATCGCGATCGCGCTGGCCGGCATCGCGCTGCTGTGGCGGCAGGCCGACGAGGCGCAGCGCGAGCGCTGGCTCGACTCCACCGGCCGGATCAACCCGTCGCGGGTCATCCTGGGCGACGGCGGGTGGGCGTCGTACGCCCGACTGGCGGCCGGCGTCGGACTGATCATCCTGGCGCTGCTCGTGTTCGCATTGCGCAGCGGCTCGGTGGGCCTGGCTCTCGACGTGACCTTCGCGGCCCTGGTCGGGGTGGTCGGAATCGGCATCGTGGTCGGCCCGTGGATCTTCCGGCTGGCCACGGAGTTGACCGACGAGCGCGCCGAGCGGGTCCGGACCCAGGAGCGCGCCGACGTGGCCGCCCACCTGCATGACTCGGTGCTGCAGACCCTGGCCCTGATCCAGAAGAACTCCGCGAACGCATCGACGGTCGCGCGGCTCGCGCGCGCCCAGGAGCGCGACCTGCGGGCGTGGTTGTACGTCGGCGAGTCCACCGACGACCGCACGGTGGCCAGCGCCCTGCGCGGCGCTTCCGCGGAGGTCGAGGACGCGCACGGCGTCACCGTCGACGTGGTGACTGTGGGCGACCGGGACTTCGCGGAGGGGCTGCGACCGGTGGTCGCGGCGACTCGCGAAGCGGTGACCAACGCGGCCAAGCACTCCGGGGTGCCCCAGGTCGACGTCTACGCCGAGATCACCGAAGACGCTGTGGACGTGTTCGTCCGGGACCGGGGCCGCGGGTTCGATCCGTCGGTCACCCCCGAGGACCGGTACGGCGTCCGGAACAGCATCATCGACCGCATGCAGCGGCACGGCGGCACCGGCGAGATCCGGTCCACCGTCGGCGAGGGCACCGAGGTGCACCTGCACCTGCCCCGCCCCGCAGACCAGGAAGGCGACGACGAATGACGACAGCGGAGACCGGGATGATCTCGGTGGTGATCGTCGATGATCACGCGATGTTCCGGCGTGGGGTGCGCGCCGAGCTGGAGGCCGCGGGTGCGGGTGTGGTGACGGTCCTGGCCGAGGCGGCCGACGTGGACGAGGCGGTCCGGGCGGTCGCCGAGCACCGGCCCGACGTCGTACTCCTCGACGTACACCTGCCGGGCGGCGGTGGCGCGGAAGTGATGCGACGCACGACTGTGCCCGACGCCAAGTTCCTGGCGTTGTCTGTCAGTGATGCCGCGGAGGACGTGATCGGGACCATCCGCGGCGGGGCCCGCGGCTACGTCACCAAGACGATCACCGGCTCCGAGCTGGTCTCCGCGATCCGGCGCGTGTCCGACGGGGACGCGGTCTTCTCGCCGCGGCTGGCCGGCTTCGTACTGGACGCGTTCGCGGGATCGATCGAAGTGGCGGCGGTCGACGAGGACCTCGACCGGCTCACCGAGCGCGAGCGCGAGGTGATGCGGCTGATCGCGCGCGGCTATGCCTACAAGGAGGTCGCGAAGGAGCTGTTCATCTCGATCAAGACCGTCGAGACCCACATGTCGTCGGTGCTGCGCAAGCTCCAGCTCTCCTCGCGTCACGAGCTCACCCGATGGGCCTCGGACCGCCGGCTTCTCTGACCTGCCGTTTCCGCCGCGCCCGCGAGGGGTACTGCGGGCCGTGAGCGCAACCGAGACCCCACCGGCCGAGGTAGACGAGGGCGCCCTCAGGCGGTCCATCACCGGCAGGCAGCTCTTCTTCTACACGCTGGGCGACGTCCTCGGCTCCGGCATCTACGTCCTGATCGGGCTGGTGGCGGCCGCGGTCGGTGGCGCGTTCTGGATCGCGTTCGCGGTCGGGATTTCGGTCGCGGCGATCACCGGCACGGCGTACGCCGAGCTGGTGACGAAGTACCCGCAGGCTGCCGGCGCATCGCTCTACGTCAACAAGGCCTTCGGCAGCAAGACCCTCACCTTCCTGATCACCGTGTCGTTCCTCTCGGCCAGCTTCGCGGCTGCTGGCTCGCTGGCGAGCGGATTCTCCGCGTACTTCGCCGAGCTGTGGGCTGGACCGCCAGCCCTGCTGGTGACCCTGCTGTTCGTGCTCGTACTGACAGTCATCAACTTCATCGGCATCACCGAGTCGGTGGTGGTGAACATGCTGATGGCGTTCGTCGAGATCGCCGGTCTGCTGATCGTGCTGGTCATCGGGATCTGGTACATCGCCGAGGGCGACGCCGACTTCGGAACGCTGGTCGACGTCAGCGCGGACGGCAACATCGGTCTCGCCATACTCGCCGGTGTGGCCCTGTCGTTCTTCGCGATGACCGGCTTCGAGAACACCGCCAACGTCGCGGAGGAGGTCATCGACCCGCACCGCTCGTTCCCGCGATCCCTGATCGGCGGCATGGTCGTGGCCGGGATCGTCTATGTGCTGGTGTCGGTCGCGGCGGCGCTCACCGTCGACACCGGCACGCTTGCGGGCTCCGACGCGGCCCTGCTGGAGGTGGTGGAGACGGGGATCCTCCCGATCGACACCGGCTTCATGTCCGACCTGTTCGTGGTGATCGCGATGATCGCGATCACCAACACCACCTTGGTGGCGGTCGTGACCCAGCCCCGGATCCTCTACGGCATGGCCAACGAGGACGTCGTGCCGGACGTCTTCGCGAAGATCCACTCGCGCCGCCGCAGCCCGTGGGTGGGGTTGCTGTTCAGCGCCTCGGTCGTCGGGAGCCTGCTGGTTGCCGGCACGCTGATCAGCGAGGCGGGCGCGAAGCTTCTCCTCGTGGAGCGGCTGGCCCTGGTCACCGTGCTGTTCCTGCTGTTCATCTACATGCTGGTGATCGTGTCGGCACTGAAGCTGCGTGGTCAGGACGAGACCGAGGAGACGTTCCGGGCCAACACCCCGTTGCTGTACGTCGGCCTACTCGGCAACGCGGCGATCCTGGGCTGGTCGGTCTACGACGACCCGGCCTCGCTGCTCTGGTGCGGGGCGCTGATCGCGGTCGGCGTGGTGCTCTTCCTCATCGAGCGCTACCTCACACCCGACAGCTGACGAGGCTGGCTAGTCTTCGCCCATGGAGACGCTGCGCCAGATCCTGCTGGTGATCCACATCCTCGGTTTCGCGGCCCTGATCGGTGGGCTGCTCGTGCAGGCCAAGAGCCCCGAGAAGGTCGTCAACTCGGCGATGCGCGACGGAGTCGGTACGGCCTTCGTCGCCGGCATCGCCCTGGTCGGAGTGCTCCAGGCCGATGACGTCGAGGTCAACAACACCAAGATCGCGGTCAAGGGCCTGATCGGCCTGCTGTTGCTGATCCTGATCATGGCCAACACTCGCAAGGAACGGATCCCGCAGGGCCTGTGGGCAGGGCTGGTGCTCCTGTCGATCGCGAACGTCTGCGTCGCGGTGCTCTGGTCGTCGGCGCACGCCTGAGTCACGGGCCGCGCCCGCGCTGTCCCCGTTCCTCCGTAGGGTGGGTGCAGCATGAGTACCCTGCCGCTGCCCGGCTTCGAACAGGCCACCGAGGAGCCCCGGACCACTCGTCGCGGACCCACCCCCGACGAGCTGCTCGAGGGCCTCAACGACCCCCAGAAGGCGGCGGTTCGGCACGCGGGTGCGCCGCTGCTCGTGGTGGCCGGCGCAGGCTCCGGCAAGACTCGGGTGCTGACCCGGCGGATCGCTTGGCTGATCTCAGAGCGCAACGCGCACCCCGGCTCGATCCTGGCGATCACGTTCACCAACAAGGCCGCGGCCGAGATGAAGGAGCGGGTCGAGGAGCTGGTCGGCCGGCGGGCGCGGGTGATGTGGGTGAGCACGTTCCACTCCGCGTGCGTCCGGATCCTGCGCAAGGAGATCGACAAGCTCGGCTTCAAGTCGAACTTCTCGATCTACGACGCCCAGGACCAGAAGCGGCTGATGTCGATCGTGATCCGCGACCTCGACCTGGACCCGCGGCGCTTCCAGCCGGGCCCGGTCCTGCACTGGGTCAGCAACCACAAGAACGAGCTGCGCGACCACGAGGAGGTCGCTGCCGACGCGCGCAACGGGATCGAGGAGACCTACTCCGCGGCCTACACCGCCTATCAGCGTCGGTTGCGTGAGGCCAACGCGCTCGACTTCGACGACCTGATCATGTTCACGGTGCACCTTTTCCAGGGGTTCCCCGAGGTCCGGGAGGTCTACCGGCGGCGGTTCCGGCACGTGCTCGTGGATGAGTACCAAGACACCAACCACGCGCAGTACGCCCTCATCCACCAGCTCTGCGCCGACGATCCCGAGCTGGTCGAGGAGGAACGCGTGGAGCCCGCGGAGCTGATGGTGGTGGGCGACGCCGACCAGTCCATCTACGCGTTCCGCGGCGCCAACATCCGCAACATCCTCGACTTCGAGCAGGACTTCCCCAACGCCACAACGGTCATGCTCGAGCAGAACTACCGCTCCACGCAGACGATCCTCAACGCCGCCAACTCCGTGATCGGTCACAACCAAGGTCGCAAGCCGAAGCGGCTCTGGTCCGACGCCGGCGACGGCGACCGGATCGTCGGGTACGTCGCCGACGACGAGCGCGACGAGGCCAGGTTCGTCTCCGAGGAGATCGACAAGCTCACCGACGAGGGCGCGAAGCCGGGCGACGTCGCGGTGTTCTACCGCACCAACGCCCAGTCGCGCGTGTTCGAGGAGGTGTTCATCCGCACCGGCCAGCCCTACAAGGTCGTCGGGGGAGTGCGCTTCTACGAACGCCGCGAGGTGCGGGACGCGCTCGCCTACCTCCGGATGCTGGTCAACCCCGACGACCAGGTCTCGCTGCGCCGCATCCTCAACGTCCCGAAGCGGGGCATCGGCGACCGGGCCGTCGCCTGCGTCCAGGAGCTCTCCGACCGGGAGCGGATCACGTTCTGGGAGGCGCTGCGCCGGGCCGAGGAGTCGCCCGGGCTGGCCACCCGGAGCCTGGCCAACATCCAGGGTTTCGTGGCCATGGTCGAGGAGCTCCAGTCGATGGTCGACGCCGGTGAGCGGGCCGACGTCATCCTCGAGTTCGTGCTGGCCCGTTCCGGCTACCTCGAGCAGCTGGAGGCGTCCGAGGATCCCCAGGACGCCACTCGGGTGGAGAACCTGGGCGAGCTCGTCGCGGTCGCCCGCGAGTTCTCCGAGGATCCGGTGGCCGGTCCCTCGGCGGACCCGGCGGACGTCGACGCGGGCATCGTCGCCCCCGGACTCGCCGACTTCCTGGAGCGGGTGGCGCTGGTCGCCGACACCGACCAGATCCCCGACGAGCCGGACGCCGAGGACCTGGGGGTCGTGACTCTGATGACCCTGCACACCGCCAAGGGCCTGGAGTTCCCGGTGGTGTTCCTGACCGGCCTCGAGGACGGCGTCTTCCCTCACTCCCGCTCGCTCGGCGACCAGCCCGAGCTGGAGGAGGAGCGCCGGCTCGCGTACGTCGGCATCACCCGCGCGCGCGAGCGGCTCTACATCTCCCGGGCCGTGGTGCGGTCGGCGTGGGGCGCGCCGTCACACAACCCCGGCTCCCGATTCCTCGACGAACTGCCGGTCGACCTCGTTGACTGGCGACGTACCGCGGCCGCGCAGACCTCGTGGGGTCGGCCCGACCTGGCCAGCGGTTCGGCCGCCCAGCTGGGTGCGCCGACCGCCGCGGGCCGCCGCAACTTCTCCTCGGCCGCGGCGCGAGCCGACGCTGCATCGAAGGCCAAGCCGGCCCGCGAGATCCCGTCGCTCGAGCCCGGCGACCGGGTGGTCCACGACACGTTCGGGATGGGCACCGTGGTGGCGGTCGAGGGCGCTGCCGACAAGTCGGTCGCCTCGATCGACTTCGGGTCCGAGGGCGTCAAGCGGCTGCTGCTGCGGTACGCGCCCGTCGAGAAGCTCTAGGTCTGCTCGCCCGTCACCGGGTCTCGACACGCGGGTCGCGACTTCGCAAGCTCAGTCGCGCCGCTTGCTCGACCACCAATGTTCGCCGTGCATCGGCGTGTCCGCCGTGCCTCGCGAGCTCGGCTACGGCGTCACGCCATGCACGATGAACGCTGCATAGGGGTCGACCGGGTCGCCGCCGCCGGGGCGGACCTCGACGTGCAGGTGGGAGCCGGTCACGTGGCCGGTGGAGCCGACCGCGCCGATGATCTCGCCGGCGCGCACGGTCTGCCCCTCGGAGACGTTGAACGCCGACTGGTGGCAGTACCACAGCTCGGTGCCGTCCTCGAGCGTGACGACCGTCTTGTTGCCGTAGGAGCCGTCGTACCCGACGGACGTGACGACACCGTTGGCGACGGACTTGATCGGGTCACCGGAGTCGCCGTTGAAGTCCAGACCGGTGTGGTAGCTCGACCAGAGGCCGTACTCGCCGAACCGGGCGGTGATGACGGCAGGCTGGATCGGCAGCACCCAGCGGTTCTCGGCGATCTTGTCGGCCTGCTTCTCGGCGAGCTGGGCCAGCTGACCGAGCGCGGCGTCGCGCTGCTCCGCCACCACCTCGACCTCCTCGACCAGCTCGGTGTCGGAGGCGTCCTCGAGTGCGTCGCGCCTCGAGTCGCGGCTCACCTGGGAGTCGCGGTCGCCCAGGGCGACCGAGCCGATCCCGCTGTCGCCGGACACCGCGCTCGCGGCGTTGTATCGAGGCTCCATGCTGTCGGCCAGGTCGGCGCCGGCGGAGGTCACGGTGCCGGTGACGGCCACGGCGAGAGAGGCCAGGCCGAGCAGCACCGGAGGCGAGGGCAGGCCCTGGAACAGGGGCCCGCGGGAGGCGGCGTGCTTGACCGCCTTGCGCTTGCCGGGAGCGGTGACGATCGGGGCGGAGCCGGTGGTCTCGAGCTTGTGCGACGCGGCCGCTGCGATGGTTCCTGAGGAGCCGACGGACGAGGCGTCTCGAAGGGCCGGCTCGGAGACCCGCAGCGGGGTCTCGACGTGGACCGGCGCGGAGTCGCGCCCGGCGACCCTGCGGCCGACGTACTTGGAGTCCCCCGAAGCCTTCGAGGGACGGCGGATCGGGCCGCGATGATCCGCTCGGTGGCTACCCATCAGGCGTTGGCTCTCCGCTGTCCCGAAGTTGGATGAATGTCAGAGGATTTCAGGCGAAGCCACGACCATAACGGATTGGCTTCGCGTGTAAAGCATCGGCACGGATTATCTGTGCACAACGGTGTGGGTCGACCGAGGTCACGCCCGAACACCCGGCCCATTAGTGTGCCGCCATGGAGCGGATCCGGATCGTCGTCGGGAAACCCGGTCTCGACGGGCACGACCGCGGGGCAAAGATCGTCGCTCGGGCGCTCCGGGACGCCGGTCACGAGGTGATCTATACCGGTCTACACCAGACCCCGGAGCAGATTGTGGAGACCGCGATCCAGGAGGACGCGGATCTGATCGGGCTCTCGGTGCTGTCCGGGGCGCACATGACCCTGTTCAAGCGACTGGTGGAGCTGCTGGCCGAGCGGGACGCCTCCGACATCGTGGTGTTCGGCGGCGGGATCATCCCCGACGAGGATGTCCCCGTGCTCGAGGAGCTCGGCGTCGCAAAGGTGTTCACGCCCGGGGCCACTACCGGCGACATCACCGGCTGGGTGGCCAGCCACTTCACCGGGGCGGAGAGCTAGCCGCCAGCACCCCAGTCGATCTGGATCTCGTTCTCCTCGGTGTCGGTGACCTGGTAGCGCTCGCTGCCGTCGGGCCTGCTGACGTACACGTCGGCGAACGGCCCGGAAACGGCACGCGAGTAGGCGATCCAATCACCGTCGGGTGACCAGGCCGCTCCGAAGAGGAACGCGCCGTCCTCGCTGATCCGCTCGATCACCTTGCCGTCGAGGTCGAGGGTGGTGATGTCCCCGCCGCCCGCGGTGAGCAGGGATCTCCCGTCGGGGGAGAAGCGCCCCGGGTCCTCGAACTGTTCGTCCGACAACGCGCGCGGCTCGCCGCCCGGTGCGTCAACGATCATCAGCGTGCCCTGCGATTCGTCCGCGCTGCGGAGGAAGGCGAACTGCGTGCCGTCGGGCGAGTAGCCGCCCGGGAAGTCGACGAGCCCGTCGGGCGGCGTAGTCAGCCGTTGGAGATCAGAGCCGTCCGTCGCGCTGACCGTGTAGATACCCACCCGCGACGAGTCGGTGTCGTCCCAGCCTTCGCAGGCGAGGCGGGCGTCGTCGGGAGACCAGTCGGTGCACACGAGATTGAGAGTGGGGTCCGGAATGTCGAGCACCCGCTCGACGGTGCCGTCCGGTGTGATGACGGCGGTTCCGACGCGTTCGTCGGGGCGGATCGTCATGACGGCGATCTCGGTGCCGCTGTGGGACCACCTGCCGCCGCCCTCCGGACCGGGCAGGGTGAGCTCGACCTCGTCCGAACCGTCGGCCCGGACGATGTGGGTGCTGATGAAGGTGTGGGTGGACTCATCGAACCGGGAGAACATCAGCCGGCCCGGAAGCGTCGGGGCTGCGGTCTCGGACGTCTCGACCGCGAGCGTCTCGGCCGCGGGCTCGTCCGCAGCACATCCGGTGACGAGCAACAGCGCGAGCGCGGCCGCACACGTGAAAGTTGCGCCACGAGCCAGGTACGCCGACATGATCCGGCGTTCGATGATGGTCACGGGTTATTGGTACGTGGTGGCCGTCCCGAAAGCGTTACGAGAGTCCGGCGACTCGGGGCCACCTGCGCTCGCGTCTCGTCGCAACCACCCCGGGTCGTCGTACGCGTCGGGCGGGTCTAGGGTGCCGATGACACCCCGAACGCTGAAGGCGTGGTCGCTTCCGGCTGCCCTCATAGGTGAGGACTTAGATCAGTGGATCTGATGGAGTATCAGGCGAAGGAGCTCTTCGCCAAGCATGACGTCCCGGTCACTCTCGGCATCGTCGCCCACACCCCGGCCGAGGCCCGGGCCGCCGCCGAGGAGCTCGGCGTCGTCGTCGTCAAGGCGCAGGTCAAGGCCGGCGGGCGCGGCAAAGCGGGCGGGGTCAAGCTCGCGAAGACGCCGGACGAGGCCGAGCAGCACGCCGAGGCGATCCTCGGGATGGAGATCAAGGGCCTGACCGTCAGCCGGGTGCTGATCGCCCCGGCCGCGAGCATCGAGGAGGAGTACTACTTCTCGTTCCTGCTCGACCGGGCCAACCGGCAATACCTTTGCATCGCGTCCGTCGAGGGCGGCGTGGAGATCGAAGAGGTCGCCAAGACCAACCCGGACGCGGTCCGCAAGATCCCGATCGACCCGGGCACCGGCGTGGACGAGGCCAAGGCGCGCGAGATCGTCGCGGATGCGAAGTTCCCCGATGCGCTCACCGAGCAGGCAGTCACGATGGTGCTCCGGCTGTGGGACGTCTTCGTCAGTGAGGATGCCACTCTGGTCGAGGTCAACCCGCTGGCCCGGCTCGCGGGCGACGTGCTCGAGGCTTTGGACGGCAAGGTCTCGCTGGACGAGAACGCGGACTTCCGGCATGAGGAGCACGCGGCGTTCGAGATCCGCGAGGAGGCCGACCCGCTCGAGGCGAAGGCCAAGGACAAGGGCCTCAACTACGTCAAGCTCGACGGTGACGTGGGCATCATCGGCAACGGTGCGGGTCTGGTCATGTCGACGCTCGACGTGGTCGCCTACGCCGGGGAGAAGCACGGCGGGGTCAAGCCCGCGAACTTCCTCGACATCGGCGGTGGCGCCAATGCCCAGGTGATGGCCGACGGCCTCGACGTGATCCTGCACGACGAACAGGTGAAGTCGGTGTTCGTGAACGTCTTCGGCGGCATCACCGCCTGCGACGAGGTCGCCAACGGCATCGTGGGCGCGCTGGACATCCTCGGCGACGAGGCCAGCAAGCCGATCGTCGTACGACTCGACGGCAACAACGTCGAGGAGGGCCGGCGCATCCTCTCCGAGGCGAACCACGCGTTGGTCACGATGGTCGACACCATGGACGGCGCGGCCGACAAAGCCGCCGAGCTGGCGAACGCCTGAGACGCAAGGAATCGAAGACAGTGTCTATCTACCTGAACAAAGACTCCAAGATCATCGTCCAGGGCATGACCGGTGGCATGGGTTCCAAGCACACCACCCTCATGGTCGAGGCGGGGTCCAACATCGTCGGCGGCGTCAACGCCCGTAAGGCCGGTACGTCGGTCGAGCTCGGCGGCAAGGACCTGCCGGTGTTCGGCTCCGTCAAGGAGGCGATGACCGAGACCGGTGCCGACGTGTCCGTGGTCTTCGTGCCGCCGGCGTTCACCAAGGACGCCTGCATCGAGGCCATCGACGCCGGCATCGGCCTGCTCGTGGTGATCACCGAGGGCGTGCCCGTGCAGGACAGCGCCGAGGTGTTCGCGTACCTCGACGGCAAGTCCACCCGGATGATCGGCCCGAACTGCCCCGGCATCATCACGCCGGAGGAGTCGCTGGCCGGCATCACGCCGCACACGATCGCCGGCAAGGGCCCGATCGGGCTGGTGTCGAAGTCCGGCACGCTGACCTACCAGATGATGTACGAGCTGCGGGACTTCGGCTTCACCACCGCTATCGGCATCGGCGGTGACCCGGTAGTCGGCACCACCCATATCGACGCCCTCGCCGCGTTCGAGGCGGACCCCGACACCAAGGCGATCGTGATGATCGGCGAGATCGGTGGCGACGCGGAGGAGCGGGCGGCCGACTACATCAAGGCCAACGTGACCAAGCCGGTCGTCGGGTACGTCGCCGGCTTCACCGCTCCCGAGGGCAAGACCATGGGCCACGCCGGCGCCATCGTCTCCGGCTCCTCCGGCACAGCCGCCGCCAAGAAGGAAGCCCTCGAGGCGGTCGGCGTGAAGGTCGGCAAGACCCCGTCGGAGACGGCCGCGCTGATGCGGGAGATCCTCAACAACAGCTGACCTCGAAAACGCTGACCCGTCGCGAACTCGCGACGGGTCAGCGATTCAAGGACGCGTCAGCCCGGCGACAAGGGCGCCCATCGAGGTTCGCCAGGCATCCGCTTCGCGGTCGGCAGGAAACATCCGCATGATCGCGCCGCGAAGCTCGAAGTTGGCGAGCCCTTCGCACATCGCCTGAAAGGCCATCGTCGCCTCCTCGACGGTGACTCCCCGCAGTACGCCCGCGCTCTCCAGTCGCTGCACCTTGGCGGTCAGCGTGCTCAGGCCGATCTCCCTGACCGCCAACAGCTCGGGTCCTGGTTCGAAGGCCGGAACCACTCGCTGAAATGCGATGCGGAACAGCGCCGGGTGCTCGAGGACGAGGCGCCTGAACACGTCCACGCTCATCTCGACGAGATCCTGTGCCGGGTCATCGGTCTCGGCGTGGTCTCTGACTCCTCGCGTGAGGATCTCGTAGGCGCGCTGGGCGAGGGCGTCCACGAGGAGCCCTTCTTGAGACCCGAACAGGCTGTAGACCGCGCGCGTCGTGGTGCCCACCTCATCCGCCACGGCGCGGACCGACACGGCCGCGGGACCGCGTTCATCGAAGATTCGTTCGGCTGCGGCGCGCAATGCCTCGCGGGTCTGCTCGTCGTGCTCTCTCGGTCTGCCCATGGGTTGACAGGATATCAGTACATGTTACGTTACATGTAACGTAACATGAGACGAAAGGTTGCTTGCCATGGATGTGAATCGGTTCCGGGAGGCCGAGCGCAGGCTGTTCGATGCCGCAGGCCTGGAGCTTCAGGAGCGATGGCTCGAGCTGCCGACTCTCGACGTCCGCGCTCGCGTGTTGGAAGCCGGAGCGGGGGAGCCGGTGCTCTTCCTGCACGGTGGACCCATGGCCGCGGGGACCTGGGCATACGTCGCCGCGGCACTGCGCGGCGTCCGGGCGATCCTGCTCGATCGCCCCGGGTGCGGGTTGAGTCCGCGAGCAACGTTCGTGCCGGATCACCTCACTCTGCCGAGGTACGTCGAGCAACTCACTGCGGACGTCCTCGATGCCCTCGGGCTGGATGAGGTGACCCTCGTCGGGTCCTCCCTCGGCGGCTACTCGGCCCTTCGCTCGGCACGGGCGCTGCCCGATCGGGTTCGGTCGGTGTACCTCGCCGGTTGCCCGCCGTTCGTGCCCGGCTGGACGGCGCCGCCGTTCTTCACCGTCCTGCGAGCTCCGGTCCTCGGCCGACTAGTGCTCGCGATGCCCGCGACCGCCGCCGCGGCGCGGATGGGTCTCCGGCAACTCGGGCAACGCCGGGCTCTGGACGAGGGCCGCATCCCTGGGCCCATGCTTGACTGGGAGCTCGCATGGCAGCGCACGACCGACACGATGCGCAACGACGCCGCGATGATCCGTGCCTGCGGCACGTTTCTCCATGGCTTCGACCACTCGCTCGACCTGAGCCCCGACGAGCTTGCTGAGGTGGCCGCACCAGTTCACGTGCTCGTAGGCACGGACGATCCGGTAGGCGGCGCCGACGTCGGCGAGCGGCTCGTGGGAGCGCTGCCGCGAGCCTCCCTGGAGGTCTGGGACGGCGCCGGCCACCTTCCCTGGCTGGACGACCCCGCTCGGCTCGCAAGCAGCCTGACATCGGTCCTGACGGATCGCTGACTCAGCAGCCGTCCTCGGTATACCCACACATCGTGGGGACGATCAGACGCGTTGTCTGGCTCAGCTGCCGAGCGGCCGCCGCGACAGACTTCCCAGGGGTGTATTCGCCGCCGACGTAGGTGACCAGGACCGCGTTGCCCACCGGGGTGAACTGCCAGACGGCACCCCCCGGCAGGCCGTCCACGTAAGTCTGCGCGAAGGTCACCGAGCCCTCGTACCCAGTGTCGATCGATAGCACGTCCCAGGCCTGCTCCGGGTTGGTGGTCGGGTCTGCCTCGTTGACCTCGGTCGGACAGGCCGTGATCGCGGAACGGACGGCGTCGACCACACCCGCGGCCGTGTCGGCGCCCGGGAACTCGACCAGCTCACGGGACTCGGCGAACTCAGGTCCTGTGGTGGTGACCGCGAGGCGATCCACGCCGGTCTGCGGCCAGACGTCTCGCTCGCACGGGGAGACCTCGTCAGCGCCGCGGGCTTTCGGTCCCGGGCCGTCCAAGGTGACCTCCACGCCGGCTGCTGCGGGTAAGCCGATGTCGATGGAGGCCTCGGGTTCACCGCCGTCCTCGCCTGCACGGCCCGCGCCCGTGATCACGCCGTCGGCCTTCGCGACCGCGGCGTCGAACAGCTCGTTCATCGACTCGTCGAGCCCCTCCGGCTCCAGCGGGCCGCCCACCTCGGCGAGCGAGACCAGGATCATCCGGTCCTCCCACTGGGCGATGCCCATCCGCTCGAACCGGATCGCGTCGCACTCGGTGCAGATGTCGGGGGCGTAGAACTCGTGCAGCCGCCACTCGCCCTGGCCGTTCTCCAGCTCGTACGACGTCGCGTTGACGCCCTTGCGGGCCAGGTTGTCGCCGCCGGGGCAGCCGGAGCTCCAACCCTGGGCCTGGTCGTAGGCCGCACGTGCCTCGGTCGCGCTGTCGAACTGCAGCACCTGGCTGCGGATCACCGATGACGGGATCTCGTCGGCCGGCGCGCCGGCGACGTCGGCGCGGAAGTCCGCGCGGTACCCGCGGGTCTCGTCGAGGGAGGCCGGGAGCTGCGGTGCGCAGCTGAGCACCTGACCCTCCGCCGCCATCGACTGCCAGGCCGTCAGCCGGTCCCGCACCGGTAGCTCGTCTGCGGTCAGCGCATCGTCGTCGGTGATCACGGGCGCAGCCGGCTGGGGTGTCCCGCCGCCGTCGTCGCCGTTCGCGACGACCGCGACCGGTACAGCGATCAGCAGGACCGCCGCGACCGCGCCACCCACGCCCAGAGCGGTGCGGCGGCGGCGGAGTCGCTCGCCTCGGCGCCGGACCTCGGCAGCGGGGATAGGGCTCACGGGCACCCCCGGTTCGAAGTTGCTCAGCTCGTCGATGGGGTCAGACATGACTCACTCCTCCCCCGAGATCGGTGGGTTGGTCGGTCAGCAGGGCGGCCAGGGCGGTGCGGCCGCGGCTCAGCCGGGCCTTGATGGTGCCCTCGGGCACGCCCACCTCCTCGGCGACCGCGTGCACGGGCAGGTCGGCGATGTGGTGCAGCACCAACGCCCGGCGCTGCGCCTCGGGCAGCTGTCGCAGCGCGGCCACCAGGGCCACGTGCGACTCATCGACGGCCGGCGTCTCCGTGGGCAGCGCGACCGCCCGGTCGGCGGGTCGCCGGGCCCGCGTCGTACGCCGCCAGCGGCTCACCGCCAGTCGGTACGCCGTCGTGCGCACCCAGGCCTCCGGGTAGTTCGTCTTCTCCAGCTTGCGCCGGTGCGCCCAGGCTCGGACGAACGCCTCCTGCACGCACTCCTGGGCCTCGTCGAGGTTCCCGATCATCGCGTAGACCTGCCCGGTCAGCCGTCGGATCGACGCGGTGTAGAAGTCGTCGAACTCTTGCTCGTCCACCCCTTCGACCCTCCTCGTCTCTGTCTCGGCTTGTCGAGGGGGAGACGCCTGGGCACCCGGCTTGGTTGCACCTACCCGGCGGAAATTCTCAAGAGATCAGCGTCGCTGCCGCAGCTCGCCGAGCCGGTCGAGCGCCCGCAGCGCGAGTGCGTCGAAGGCGCCCTCCGACATCGTCACGTCCGGAGCCTGCACGAAACTGAGCTGCCCCACCCCCGTGCCGCTGCGCAGGATCGCCATCGAGTAGGTCAGCGAGCGGTTGTCGGACAGCTCGGTCGTGAGGTGCCAGACGCTGAGCGCCCGGTCGCCGTCGTTGAAGCGTTTTCCGGCACTCACGTCGGTACCGAGGTCCCGGGTGGCACAGCTCCCCAGCCTGGCCCGCACCTCGTCGATGAACGCGGCAGCCTGCTTGGCCGGCAGCGCCCCGACTGTCTCGGTGAGCCCGAACTCGGTTGCCAGCTCGGCGTCGGGGATCACGAACGTGCGGGTGGCGGCCTGGGTGAACCTCACCCCCTGGAACTTGCCGGTGAAGGCCGCGTTCTCGCAGCGGGTCGCCGCCAGGTTGGTCGACGGGATCTCGGGCTCGGTGCCCGCCCACGGCTGGTTAACGCCGGAGACCGGTGGGAGGTCGACCTCGCTCAGCAGGGCGGCCGGCATCCCGAACCGGACGGGCGTGGTGAACGCGAGCTTCGGCCGGTCGGTCGCGCAGCCGCCGCCCCCCTCGAGACCGCACAGGCCCTCGACGGCGGCGGCCAGCATCCGGCCCGAGGCGACGACGTCGGGCGCGTCCGCGGTCGCCACCCGGTCGACGGTCGACGTCGTGAACAGTCCGGTGCGGGCCACGCCGACGACGTACGTCGTCACCGGCCGGTTCCATGAGCGCAGCACCAGTTGGGTCGCCTGGTCACCGGCCTGCTCGACGGTGCGGGTCGCGATCAGCTGCACGCGGCTGTCGGCGCACCCCGCGAACCAGCCGACCAGCGTGCGATAGGCACGCCGGGCGGCAACGAGAGTCGCCGACGCCTCGACCATCTGGACCGCCGCGGCTCGCGGCAGCTTCGCGCCAGTGCCGGCGAAGCTCCGCACCAACGCCTCGGAGCCCTCCGGGTCGGCGTACGGCTCCCGCTGGCAGGGGAGCAGGTCGAGGGATCCCTCGGTGTTGGCGTGAGTGCGTCCCTCGTTCCAGGCGCGGCCGCGGAAGAACGTGTCGAGCTGGGCGGCGCGCACCAGGGCGCTCGCCGGCACCTGGACCGTTGGCGCGTCGGGCTCGTCGCCGGTCGGCGAGCTGCCGGCGGCCGCCCGGTCCAGGCTCGGTCGTACGCCGGCAGCGTCGGTCACCAGGGTGCCGCTGACCAGGAAGACGGCCACCGCCGCGACCGCCCCCACGGTGGTGTGGGTACGGCGCCGGGCGGCGCCGGCTCGGCGGATGATCGTGGCCCGCGGGAACCGGGTGTCGGCGATCGCCCGTTCGATCGGGGCGAACGCGTCCCGGATGCCGACGGTGGATACCTCGCGCAGCCGGGTGAACTCACCCACGGCGTCCTGCAGCTCGCGCTCCGCCTCGTCGAGCGGCAGCCCGATCTCGCGGGTCATCTGGGGGATGGACGCGTTGGCGACCTGGGTCAGCAACAGCGCCTTGCGCTGCCGCATCGTGAGCTGTCCGAGGATGTCGAAGGTTTCCTTGACCTCGGGGTCGAGGCCCTTGTCGCGGTGCCACAGCCGCGTCGTGTGCCTCCGCTGGGCGTGCCGCCAGGCGTTCGGGCGGACCGAGGTCTCGGGGTCCTCGAGCCGCTCGACCTTGCGCCAGTGGTGCCAGGCGAGCACGAACGCGTCGCGGACGGCGGCCTTGGACGCGGCGAGATCACCGGTGAGCGCGTAGGTCTGCAGCAGCAGGCGTTCCCGGGTGTCCTTGTAGAACGTGTCGAACGCGTCGGGATCCCTCATGTCGGCTGCCAACGGTACGGGAGTCGGCGTGGGTCCGCAGAACCGGCGGACCTCCGGGACATGATGCGATGGCCATGACTTCGCTGCTGCCACCGTCAACGAAGCGCACCTCCGCCGACGTCGAGCGGGACCTGGCGACCCGCCGACCGCTCGCTCTCGCTGGCCCTGGCCGGCGGCGGTGCCGCGGCCGCCGGCACCCTCGTGGTCTGCCTCGGCATCGCGGTCGTCGGCTGGTTCCTGACCGACGCGGGCGGGCACGGCTCACCCAGGGGCGCGCTGCGGGTCGGTGCCCTCGGCTGGCTGATGGGGCACGGCTCTGGAGTCCGGATCGAGGGCGTCGCGATCACGGCGATGCCGCTTGGCATCACCCTTCTTGCCGCCTGGGCGGTCTGGCGGCTCGGCCTCCGGGTCGGCGACTCGGTCTCCGGTCACGGCCCCGATGCCGACGCCATCGCAGACGGAGAACGCGACTGGACGGTTCCGCTGGCGCTCTCCCTGTTCACGGCCGGCTACGTCGTCACGGCCGTCCTCACCGCGACCCTGGCCGCGACTGCGACGACCGACCCGAGCGCGCCGCGCGTGGTCCTGTGGTCGCTGCTGCTGTGCCTGGGTGTCGGCGGGCCGGCGATCGCGGTCGGCTCCGGCCGCGCGGCGATCTGGGCGGCCGGGCTGCCGCCGGTGGTCCCCGCTGCCGCGCATGGTTGCCGCCGAATCCTCCAGCTCTGGCTGGCCGTCGCCGCGCTGACCTTCGCGGTTGTCTTCGTCATCGACTTCGGCACCGCCGCCAACGTGCTGTCGCAGCTGCACACCGACGCCGGCGACGCCGCGTTGCTGATCGCGGTCAGCATGCTCGTGGTGCCCAACGCGGTCGCCTGGTCCGGCACCTATCTCCTCGGCCCGGGCTTCACTGTGGGCGCCGGCACCCTGGTCACCCCGAACGCCGTCGCGCTCGGGCCGCTCCCGATGTTCCCGATGCTCGCCGCGCTGCCCGACGACGGTGCCACCCCGGGGTGGACGGCGTGGCTGGTCGCGCTGCCTCTGATCGTGGGGATCCTGGGCTCGGCCTGGGCCCAGCGCCGGCACCCCACGACCCGCTGGGAAGAGGGCGCGCTGCGGGGGTGCGCCGGCGGCGTACTCGCCGGGATCGCGTTCGGCCTGTTCGCCGCGGTCGCCGGCGGCGCGGTCGGCCCGGGCCGGATGCGCGACGTCGGGCCGCTGGCGTTCGACGCACTCGTGCACGCCATCACCGCGTTCGGCATCGGAGGACTGCTGGGTGGGCTCGCGATGACGTTCTGGGCGCGGCGGACCGCCGCCCGGGCGGAGCTCGCGGACGCCTAGACTGCGGGCCGTGCCTGACGCCCCCACACCTACGCGCATCGTCGTGCTCGTGTCCGGCGGCGGCACCAACCTCCAGGCTCTCCTCGACGCCTGCACCGACCCGGCATACGGCGCCCGGGTCGTCGCCGTCGGCGCCGACCGGGACGGCATCGAGGGCCTGGCCCGGGCCGAACGTGCGGGGGTCCCGACGTTCGTGCATCGGGTGAAGGACCACGACGACCGGCGGGCCTGGGACCTGACGATGGCCCGCGCGGTCGCCGAGCACGACCCCGACCTCGTGGTGCTGGCCGGGTTCATGAAGCTGGTGGGGGACGAGTTCCAGTCCCGGTTCGGCGGGCGGATCGTCAACACCCATCCGGCTCTGTCCCCGGCGTTCCCCGGCATGCACGGCCCCGCCGACGCGCTCGCGTACGGCGTCAAGGTCACCGGCGCCACGCTCTTCGTGGTCGACGAGGGCGTCGACACCGGCCCGATCGTCGCTCAGACCGCCGTCCCGGTGGCCGACGACGACACCGTCGAGTCCCTGCACGAGCGCATCAAGGTCGCGGAGCGAGCGATGCTCGTCGACACGATCGGTCGGATGTCCCGCGACGGCTTCACGATCACCGAAAGAAAGGTCCGGTTCGGCCAGTGAATACAAGCGCAGCGAGTGACCAGATCCCGATCAAGCGCGCGTTGGTGTCGGTCTACGACAAGGCCGGCCTCGAGGAGCTGGTGCGTGGCCTGCACGACGCCGGCGTCGCGCTGGTGTCGACCGGCGGCTCGGCCGCGCTGATCGAGGGACTCGGCATCCCGGTCACCAAGGTCGAGGAGCTCACCGGCTTCCCCGAGTGCCTCGACGGCCGGGTGAAGACCCTGCACCCGCGGGTGCACGCCGGCATCCTTGCCGACCGGCGGCTCGAGAGCCACGTCCAGCAGCTGGCAGAGCTCGAGGTGGAGCCGTTCGACCTGGTGGTCTCCAATCTCTATCCGTTCACGGAGACGGTGATGTCCGGCGCTTCGCCCGACGAGTGCGTCGAGCAGATCGACATCGGCGGCCCCTCGATGGTGCGCGCGGCAGCGAAGAACCACCCGTCCGTCGCGATCGTCACCTCACCGGACCGCTACGACGACGTGCTCGCCGCGGTGGCGGCCGGGGGCTTCACGCTCGTCGAGCGACAGCGGCTTGCCGCCGAGGCCTTCGTCCACACGGCGACTTACGACGTCCACGTGGCCTCTTGGATGGGCAACGTGCTCACCGACACGTCCGAAGGCTCGGGCTTCCCCGCCTGGGTCGGCGCGACCTGGGACCAGGCGGCGGTGCTCCGCTACGGCGAGAACCCGCACCAGCCGGCCGCCCTCTACCGCAGCGGCTTCGGCCCGGGCGGGCTGGCCGCGGCCGAGCAGCTGCACGGCAAGGAGATGTCCTACAACAACTACGTCGACACCGACGCCGCTCGACAGGCCGCCGCCGCGTTCGAGGCCCCGGCGGTGGCGATCATCAAGCACGCCAACCCGTGCGGCATCGCCGTCGGCAACGACATCGCCGAGGCCCACCGGCGCGCGCACGCCTGCGACCCGACCTCCGCCTTCGGTGGCGTGATCGCCGTCAACCGGCCGGTGTCGGTGGCGATGGCCGAGCAGGTCGCCGAGGTGTTCACCGAGGTGATCGTGGCGCCGGCCTACGACGAGGGCGCGGTCGAGGTGCTGGCCCAGAAGAAGAACATCCGGATCCTGGTGTGCCCCCTCGAGGGTGGTGGGAGCGGACTCCGACCGATCAGCGGCGGGCTGCTGATGCAGCACCCCGATCTGGTCGACGCTCCCGGTGACGACCCGGCTTCCTGGACCTTGGCTACGGGCAGCGCCGCCTCCGAGGAGGTGCTCGCCGACCTGGCCTTCGCCTGGAAGGCGTGCCGTTACGTGAAGTCCAACGCGATCCTGCTCGCCCGGGACGGCGCCTCGGTCGGTGTGGGCATGGGTCAGGTCAACCGCGTCGACTCCTGCCGGCTGGCCGTCGAGCGCGCGGGCGACCGCGCCGCGGGGTCGGTGGCCGCCTCCGACGCGTTCTTCCCGTTCGAGGACGGACCGCAGATCCTGATCAACGCCGGGGTGCGCGCGATCGTGCAGCCGGGCGGGTCGGTCCGCGACGAGCTCACGATCAAGGCCGCAGACGCGGCCGGGGTGACGATGTATTTCACCGGCACCCGGCATTTTGCTCACTGACGCGCAGCGTCAGTTCGGAGCCGACCCCGTTGGAAACTTGCCGGAGGAGCGAAGCGGGGGAGGCAGTTTGCGACGGGGTCGGCGACCCCGACCACGGCGGCGACCTGGCCGGGAACCGCAAGTGCAGGGGGTTTGTCTGAACCCCAGCCCCGGATGACAGGATGCCTATCGATATGACTGCAGAGAAGCTGGACGGCACGGCGACGGCCGGCGCGATCAAGGACGAGCTCAAGGCTCGGATCGCCGCTCTCCGGGAGCGCGGCGTGGTTCCCGGCCTCGGCACGGTGCTGGTCGGCGACGACCCGGGTTCGCGGTGGTACGTCAACGGCAAGCACAAGGACTGCGCCGAGGTCGGCATCGAGTCGATCCGCGTCGACCTGCCCGCGACCGCGACGCAGGAGGAGATCGAGTCGGCGGTCGCCGGGCTGAACGCCGACCCGGCGTGCACCGGCTACATCGTGCAGCTTCCGCTGCCGAAGGGCCGAGACGAGAACCGGGTGCTCGGCCTGATCGACCCGGCCAAGGACGCGGACGGTCTCCACCCCACGAATCTCGGCTGGCTGGTGCTCGGGAACGAGGCGCCGCTGCCGTGTACGCCCGCGGGCATCGTGGAGCTGCTGCGCCGGCACGGTGTGGCGATCGCGGGTGCCGAGGTCGTCGTGATCGGCCGCGGGGTGACGGTCGGACGTCCGCTCGGGCTGCTGCTGACCCGGCGCTCCGAGAACGCCACTGTGACGCTGTGTCACACCGGGACCGTGGACTTGGCCGCGCACGTGCGGCGGGCCGACATCGTGGTCGCCGCTGCCGGCGTGCCGGGCATCGTCACCGCAGACATGGTGCGCCCCGGCGCGGCCGTGCTGGACGTCGGCGTCAGCCGAGTGGACGGCAAGCTCGCGGGCGACGTCGCGCCGGAGGTGTGGGAGATCGCGGGCTGGGTCTCACCCAACCCCGGCGGTGTCGGCCCGATGACCCGCGCGATGCTGCTGTCGAACATCGTGGAGATGGCCGAGAAGCAGGCGTGAGCGAGTCGGAGCCACCCGTCGAGGAGCCCGGGCCGGAGGGACCGACCGAGCGCCGCTACCCCTCGACGATCGGTGGCGCCTTCTACATCGCCATCCTGGCCGCCACAGCGGTGGGGATCGCGATCGTCTTCAGGTCACACGACTGGCGGCTCGGCGTGCGGGTCGTCGCAGGTGCCGTGGCTGCCGCCGCCCTGCTCCGGCTGGTGCTCCCGGAGCGCGACGCCGGCATGCTCGCAGTCCGGCACCGCCTGACCGACGTCGGAATTCTCTGCCTCGTCGGTGGGGCACTGTTCTTCCTCGCGGGCAGCATCCCGGACCAGCCGGGACCCTAGTCGCTGTCTGCTCGCCCTTCAGATCAGCCCGAGCTCGGTGACCGCCTGCCGCTCCTCGTCGAGCTCGGCGACCGAGGCGTCGATCCGGCCGCGGGAGAAGTCGTCGATGTCGAGGCCCTGGACGATCTCCCAGTTGCCGTCCTTCGTGACCACCGGGAACGACGAGACCAAGCCCTCGGGGACGCCGTACGAGCCGTCGGAGGCGACCGCCATCGAGACCCAGTCGTCCTGGGCGGAGCCGTAGAGCCAGTCGTGGGCGGCGTCGATGGTTGCCGAGGCGGCGGAGGCGGCCGACGAGGACCCGCGGGCCTCGATGATCGCGGCGCCGCGTTTGGCCACGGTCGGGATGAAGGTGTTCTCGACCCAGTCCTGATCGCCGACGACCTCGGCGGCGTTCCGGCCGCCGATCTCCGCGTGGAAGACATCGGGGTACTGGGTCGCCGAGTGGTTGCCCCAGATCGTCATGTGCTTGATGTCGGTGACCGCGGCACCGGTCTTCGCGGCCAGCTGGGAGATCGCCCGGTTGTGGTCGAGGCGGGTCAGGGCGGAGAACCGGTCGCCCGGGATGTCCGGGGCGTTGTTCATCGCGATCAACGCGTTGGTGTTGGCCGGGTTGCCGGTCACGCCGATGCGTACGTCGTCGGCCGCTACCGCGTTGAGCGCCTTGCCCTGCGCGGTGAAGATCGCGCCGTTGGCCGAGAGCAGGTCACCGCGCTCCATGCCCGGGCCGCGGGGGCGGGCGCCGACGAGCAGCGCCAGGTTGACCCCGTCGAAGATCTTCTCGGCGTCGTCGCCGATCTCGATGCCCGCGAGCCCGGGGAACGCGCAGTCGTCGAGCTCCATCACGACACCCTCGAGCGTTTTCAGTGCGGGAGTGATCTCCAGCAGCCGCAGCTCGACCGGACGGTCGCCCGTCAACGATCCGCTCGCCAGCCGGAACAGCAGGCTGTAGCCGATCTGGCCGGCGGCGCCGGTGACGGCCACCTTCAACGGGGTTGCGCTCACGGGGACTCCTCGTCGTGCGATCTTGGGCTCGCCCGACGCTAGCAGCGTAGGGCCGCCCTGCGACGATGGGGTCATGGGGATGAGAGGCCGACGCCGGGCGACCCTCGCCGGGCTCTCGCTCCTCCTGCTGAGCGGCGCCGTGAGCGGCTGCGGGAGCGGATCGGACCCGAGTCCACCTGCGGGCGTCGACGGGCTGGTGATCCCCACCCCGTCGGTCGATCCGGACGACTTCGTCACCGGCGTCGACAACCGCTGGCTACCGCTGCCCCTGAGCGCCACCTGGGAGTACGACGTCACCGGTGACCAGCCGGGCACCGCGACCGTGACCACGCTCGAGGGCCCCGACGTCGAGGGCGTCGCCACCACCGCCGTCCGCACCGAGCTGGTCCCCGACCGGGGTGGCCGGATCGTGGCCACCGACTTCTACGCGCAGGACGCACGCGGCAACGTGTGGTGGTTCGGCCGCGACGGCGAGTGGCTCGCGGGGGAGGAGGGTGCCGAGGCGGGGCTGGCGATGGCGGGCCATCCGCGCGTCGGCGATGGCTATCGGCAGGCCTTCGCGCCCGGCGTCGTCGACCTGCGCGCGGAGGTGCTGGCCATCGGTGACCAGGTCACCATCGCGGTCACCTCGCCGCTCACTGGGAAGACCGTGGAGTCGTCGTACGAGGAAGGCGTGGGACTGGTGACCCTCGAGACCGTCGAGGGGGAGCCCGAAATGGAGCTAGGGCTCGTCGCGTACGACGAGCCCTAGCTCCGCGCTGACGAGTTACTGCGGCGGGTTCGGAGGCGTCACCTGGGTAGGTCCGGAACCTTGGTCCGGCTCCGGCCAACTCTGTTGGGGCGGCGGGGCCGCCTGCTGCTGGGGCGGGGGTGCGGCCTGCTGCTGCGCCGGGATCCACTGCTGGGCCTGCGGGTCCCACTGCCAGCCGTCCTGGATGATCGGCTGCTCGGCGGGCGCCGACTGGCCGGTCGGCTGGTTCCACTGCTGCTGGTACTGGTCGACGTACCCACCCTGGGCCACCGTGGCCGGCGACCCGAACTTGAGGCCGGATCCCGGCACCGGCTCGGCGCCGTGTCCGAAGAGTCCCGGGTAGGTGAAGCCGGCGAGTGCGGCGCCGATCAGCGGAGCCAGGATGAACAGCCAGATCTGGGCGATCGCGTCGCCGCCCGAGAAGAACACCACGCCGAGCGAACGGGCGGGGTTGACCGAGGTGCCGGTCGCGCCCATCGACGCGAAGTGGATCGCGGCGAGCGCCAGGCCGATCGCGAGCGGGGCCAGCGCCGGGTGCTCGTTGCGGGTGTCGGTGACCGACAGGATGATCAGCACGAACACGAACGTCATCACGATCTCGATGATCAGGGCGCCGAGCAGCTCCACGCCGCCCTGGTCGCCGAAGCCGTTGGCGCCCAGCGGGTCGCCGAACTCATAGCCGGTGTCGCCGGTGATCTGGATGATCGCCAGGACGAGGCCGCCGACGATCGCGCCGACGATCTGGGCGGCGGAATAGAGGCTGGCATCGCGCCAGCTGATCCGGCCGCCGAGGGCCGCGCCCACCGACACCGCGGGGTTGAAGTGTCCACCTGAGATGCGTCCGAACGCGTAGACCATCGCCACGATCGCGATACCGAACGAAAGACCGACGGCGGCGTAGTCGCCACCGCTCGCCAGCACCGCACCGACGCCGAACAGCACCAGCACGAACGTGCCGATCGCCTCTGCCGCCAGCTTCTGCACCTCGGTTGGTGCGTCTGCATCTGCCATGACCCTGAACTCCTCGTTGTGGGTTCCCCGAACAACACGGGCGCGGTCACAGACTCTACTCATTTCGGGCCACGTTGCCGCTCCACCACGACGGTGCGAGGCTGGCCGGGTCCGCCATTGCGGGCGGCGTCAGGTATCTTGACGTCAAGGAACTTTCGACCGGATCCGCAACCCAGGAGTCCCCGCCCCATGGCCAACAAGTCTGGCAACCCGCACGCGATCATCTACACCCACACCGACGAGGCGCCGCTGCTCGCGACGTACTCCTTCCTCCCGATCGTCGCGGCGTACGCCGCCAAGGCGGGCGTGGCTGTCGAGACCCGCGACATCTCCCTGGCCGGGCGGATCATCGCGCTGTTCCCGGACCGGCTGACCGAGGAGCAGCGGATCGCCGACGACCTGGCCGAGCTCGGCGCGCTGGCCACGACGCCCGAAGCCAACATCATCAAGCTGCCCAACGTGTCGGCCTCGATCCCGCAGCTCAAGGCCGCGGTCAAGGAGCTCCAGGAGCAGGGGTACGCGCTGCCCGACTACCCCGACGACCCGAAGACCGACGAGGACCGGGACATCCGGGCGCGCTACGACAAGGTCAAGGGCTCGGCGGTCAACCCGGTCCTGCGCGAGGGCAACTCCGACCGTCGGGCCCCCGAGTCCGTGAAGGGCTACGCCCGCAAGCACCCCCACTCGATGGGCGCCTGGAGCTCCGACTCCAAGACCAACGTCGCCACGATGGGCGCCGACGACTTCCGCTCCAACGAGAAGTCCGTGGTGATCCCGGCCGACGACACGCTGCGCATCGAGCTGGTCAAGGAGAGCGGCGAGACCGAGCTGCTCAAGGAGGTCCCGGTGCTGGCCGGCGAGATCGTCGACGGCACCGCCATGCGCGTCGCCTCGCTGGCGAAGTTCCTCGCCGAGCAGATCGAGCGGGCCAAGGCCGACCACGTGCTGTTCTCGGTGCACCTGAAGGCGACCATGATGAAGGTCTCCGACCCGATCATTTTCGGCCATGTGGTGCAGGCGTTCTTCCCCCAGGTCTTCGCCGAGTACGGCGAGCAGCTTGCCGACGCGGGCCTCAACCCGAGCAACGGGCTCGGCGGGATCCTGGCCGGCCTCGACCAGCTCGAGAACGGCGCGGAGATCCGGGCAGCGTTCGAGAAGGGCATCGCCGACGGACCCAAGCTGGCGATGGTCGACTCCGACAAGGGCATCACCAACCTGCACGTGCCGTCCGACGTGATCGTCGACGCCTCGATGCCGGCGATGATCCGCACCTCGGGCCACATGTGGGGTCCGGACGGCGAGGAGGCGGACACGCTCGCAGTGATCCCCGACTCGTCGTACGCCGGCATCTACCAGGTCGTCATCGACGACTGCCGGGAGCACGGCGCCTACGACCCGGCCACGATGGGCTCGGTGCCCAACGTCGGGCTGATGGCGCAGGCCGCCGAGGAGTACGGCTCCCACGACAAGACCTTCGAGATCGGCGCGAAGGGCACCGTCCGCGTCGTCGACTCCAGCGGCGCCACGCTGATCGAGCATGAGGTCGAGCCGGGAGACATCTGGCGGGCCTGCCAGACCAAGGACGTGCCGGTGCGCGACTGGGTCAAGCTGGCCGTCACCCGGGCCCGGGCCACCGGCGACCCGGCGATCTTCTGGCTCGACGAGGGCCGCGCCCACGACCGCAACCTGATCGCGAAGGTCAACGAGTACCTCCAGGATCACGACACCGACGGCCTCGACATCTCGATCCTGTCCCCGGTCGAGGCGATCAAGGTGTCGGTGGAGCGGATCCGCAAGGGTGAGAACACCATCTCGGTCACCGGCAACGTGCTCCGCGACTACAACACCGACCTGTTCCCGATCCTGGAGCTCGGCACCTCGGCGAAGATGCTGTCGGTGGTGCCGCTGATCAACGGCGGCGGCCTGTTCGAGACCGGCGCCGGGGGCTCGGCGCCCAAGCACGTGCAGCAGCTGGTCAAGGAGAACTACCTGCGCTGGGACAGCCTGGGTGAGTTCCTCGCGCTGGCCGAGAGCCTGGACAAGTACGCCGCGGCGACGGACACCCCGCCGTCGCGGGTGCTGGCCGCCGCGCTGGACAAGGCGACCGCGACGTTCCTCGACGAGAACAAGTCGCCGTCCCGGAAGGTCGGCTCGATCGACAATCGAGGCTCGCACTTCTACCTCGCGCTGTTCTGGGCCGAGGAGCTCGCCGCCCAGACCGACGACGCCGAGCTGGCCGCCGCGTTCGCGCCGCTGGCCGCGACGCTGCGCGAGAACGAGCAGAAGATCGCCGAGGAGCTGATCGCCGTCCAGGGCTCGCCCGCCGACATCGGCGGCTACTACCGGCCGGACGACCAGAAGGCGAGCGCGGTGATGCGGCCGTCGACGACGTTCAACGACGCACTGGCCGCGCTGTAGGGGTCGGGGGCAGGATGGGGTCATGAAGACCCGACTGACCTGTCCCTGCGGCGCCAGCATCGTCGGCACCGACGAGGACGACCTGGTCGAGAAGACCCAGGCCCACCTCAAGGAGTCGCACCCGGGCCTGGAGTACGACCGGGAGCAGATCCTGTTCATCGCCACCTGACCGGTGGTCGCTGACTTCGCGCCGCTGCCGGCGACGGCGGCGTGGCGCTTGTACGACGCGCACGACGGCTTCGAGGTGGTCGCGATCGATGCCGGCCCGGGCGGATGCCGGTTCGCGGGAAGCTCGGTCGGCGTGGAGGAGCGCGTGCCGTGGAGCTTCCGGTACGCCGTCGAGGTCGACGCGTCGTGGCACGGCGTCCGCGCCACCATCGACGCCGCCGACGGTCGGCGGGTCACGGTGCAGGCCGACGGCCCCGGACGCTGGCTCGTCGAGGGGGTGCATGATCCGGTGCTGGACGGCTGCCTCGACATCGACCTCGAGGGCTCGGCGCTCGACCAACACCGCACCCGTGCACCGACTCGGGCTTGACGTCGGCGGGGAGGGCGAGTCTGCGGCGGTCTACGTCCGCACCACGCTCTCCGTCGAACGCCTGGACCAGACCTACCTCCGACTACCCGCCGATCGCGGGTTCGCGTTCGAGTACGGCTCACCTCGTTTCGACTACCGAGCAAGCCTCGCGTTCGCGCCGGATGGCCTGGTGGAGGACTATCCGGGGATCGCCCGGCGCGTGGACGTGTTGCACTAGAACACGTTCTAATGTGCTCATGACGTTCCCCGAGCTGGGTTGCTACGGATTGGCCGGACACAGCGGCTCTCCGCGCGACCTGCTGGAAGAGGTGGAGGCAGCCGAGAAGCTGGGCCTCGGCGCGATCTTCCTGTCCGAACGGTTCAACACCAAGGACGCCGCGGTGCTCGCCGGTGCGGCCGGCGCGGTTTCCTCCCGGATCGGTATCGGAACCGCGGCGACCAACCACAACACCGGCATCCATCGGTGACGGCGACGATGGCGGTGACCGCCCATCGGCTCACCGGTGGCCGGTACGCCCTCGGCCTCGGTCGCGGCTTCGGCCTGCTGTTCGACCTGATGGGCCTGCCGAAGGTGACCGGCGCGCAGCTCGAGGACGCGATCGGGATCTACCGCCGACTCTGGCGGGGCGAGGCCTTCGACCACGACGGTCCGGCAGGCCGCTACCCATTCCTCAGCCTCGACAGCTCCTTCGACGAGCGGATCCCGGTGCTGATGATGGCGATCGGCGATCGCAGCCTCGAGCTGGCCGGCCGCGTCGCCGACGGCGTCGTCCTGCACACCTTCCTCACCGACGAGACGCTCGCGCGCTCGGTCGGCGTGGTCCGCAAGGCCGCCGCCGACGCGGGCCGCGACCCTGAGCAGGTGCGAGTGTGGGCGGTGCTCGCGACGGTCCACGACGGGCTCCCGGAGGAGCTCCGGCTGCGCAAGCTCGTCGGCCGGCTGGCGACGTACCTCCAGGGCTACGGCGACGTGCTCGTCTCCGCCAACGGCTGGGACCCGGCCGCCCTGGGAGCGTTTCGGGCGGACCCGCTGGTCCAGGGCTACCCGGGTGCCTTCGACGCGGTCGGGACCGTCGAGGACCTGACCACGCTGCGTGAGCGCGCCATCCCGGCGGACTGGTTGGCGGCGGCGGCATCGGGCTCGGCGGAGGACTGCGCGGCCCGGGTGCTCGACCAGCTCGACGCCGGCGCCGACAGCGTCATCCTGCACGGGGCCACGCCGGCCGAGCTCGCCCCCGTGGTGGCGGCGTACGCCGCCATCCGACCCGCCGGCAGGTTCGACCATCTCCCCGTCAACCCCGGGTGGTCGCGATGAGCCGCGATGTCTTCTCCGGCCGCAGCGCGGTCGTTACCGGCGGTGGATCGGGAGTGGGCGCCGCGCTGGTCCGGGCGCTGGTGGCCGAGGGCGCCCACGTCGTCGTCGCGGACCTCGACCCCGATGCCGCGGCGCAGATGGCGCAGACCGCGACTGGACCGGGGACGGCCGTCGCCCGGGCGCTCGACGTACGCGACGCGGCCGCCGTTGCCGAGATCGTTGCCGATGTGGTGGCCGAGCACGGGTCCATCGACCTGATGTTCAACAACGCCGGCATCACGTTCGGCGGTGAGACGCATGAGCTCACCCTCGACCACTGGAACGCGGTGATCGACGTGAACATCCGGGGCGTGGTGCACGGCGTGGCGGCGGCGTACCCGGTCATGGTCGAGCAGGGAAGCGGGCGCATCGTCAACACCGCCTCGATGGGCGGGTTGATGGCCGCCGGTCTGATCACCAGCTACGTGATGACCAAGCACGCGGTGGTCGGCCTCTCGCTCGCGCTCCGCACCGAGGCGGCCGCGCACGGCGTCGGCGTCACCGCGCTGTGTCCGGCGGCGGTCGAGACACCGATGCTGGACAAGGGCGAGCTCGGCCGATTCCGCGGTCGCGACTACTACCTCAAGGGCCAGGGCATCCGGCACCCGCTCGACGCCGACGTCTTCGCCCGCCAGTCACTGGCCGCGGTGGCTGCCAACCGGCCGTTGCTGGTCACGCCGTTCGCCGCCCGGGCGGCGTGGCGGCTCGGCAGGCTGTCGCCGGGCATGGTGTCGCGCGCCGGCACCCGCTTCGTGGCCAAGCAGCGCCGGATGCAGCAGGAAGCGAAATCCTGACCTCCGTCGGTTCAAATTGACGCGTGTCAAATCCGGGCCTAGGGTCCTCGCATGCGCGCACCCACCACCGCGGTCATCGGCGCCGGGATCAGCGGCCTCACGGCGGGGAAGATGCTCGCCGACTACGGCGTGCCGTACACCTGCTTCGAGACCTCGGACCGGGTCGGCGGCAACTGGGCCTTCCGCAACCCCAACGGCCACAGCAGCGCCTACCGCTCGCTGCACATCGACACCTCGAAGCACCGGCTGTCCTTCAAGGACTTCCCGATGCCCGACGAATACCCGGACTTCCCGCACCACACCCAGATCAAGGCCTACCTCGACAGCTACGCCGATGCGTTCGGGCTGCGCGACAACATCGAGTTCGGCAACGGGGTCGAGCACGCGCAGCGGCTCGCCGACGGAGGCTGGGAGCTGCGGGACCAGGCTGGCGTGACCCGGCACTTCGATCTGCTGGTCGTGGCCAACGGGCATCACTGGGATCCCCGCACCGCCGACTTCCCGGGCGAGTTCACCGGCGAGACCATGCACTCGCACCACTACATCGACCCCACCGAGCCGCTCGAGCTCAAGGGCAAGCGGATCCTCGTGGTCGGCCTCGGCAACAGCGCCGCCGACATCGCGGTGGAGCTGTCGAGCAAGTCGCTGCAGAACACCGTGACCCTGTCGACCCGGAGCAGCGCCTGGATCGTGCCGAAGTACGTCTACGGTCTGCCCGCCGACAAATACTTCGTGACCTCGCCGCACGTGCCGCTGCACTGGCAGCGCTGGCTGCTCCAGAAGATGCAGTTCATGACCGGTTCCAACCCGGAGCTCTACGGCCTGCCGAAGCCGAACCACAAGTTCTTCGAGGCGCACCCCACGCAGTCGGTCGAGCTGCCGCTGCGCCTCGGGTCCGGAGACATCGCTCCGAAGGGCAACATCGCCCGCCTCGACGGGTCGACCGTCCACTTCGAGGACGGCACCAGCGACGACTTCGACGCGATCATCTACGCGACCGGCTACAACATCACGTTCCCCTTCTTCGACCCCGAGTTCCTCAGCGCTCCCGAGAACCAGATCCGGCTCTTCAAGCGGATGTTCAAGCCCGGCATCGATGACCTGGTCTTCATGGGCTTCGCGCAGGCCACGCCCACCCTGTTTCCGTTCGTGGAGGCGCAGGCGCGGCTCCTCGCGGCGTTCGCGGTCGGTCGCTACCGGCTCCCCGACGTCGAGGAGATGGAGCGGGTCATCGACGCCGACCACCAGAAGTTCCTGGGCCACGTCCTCGATCGACCCCGGCACACCCAGCAGCTCGACTACTTCGTCTACGAGCACGACCTGCGCGCCAAGGAGATCCCCGCCGGCGTACGACGAGCACAGGTGGGCGTCCGATGAGGTCCGCCACCGACCGCCGGCCGCCGGCCCGCGGTGACCGGCGCCGCTCCGCGCTGCTGCGGTCGCTCGACGAGCACCTGCTGGACGCGAGTCTCGAGTCGGTCAACATCGCCGACATCGCCCGGGCCGCCGGGGTGACCCGGTCCGCCTTCTACTTCTACTTCGAGAACAAGCAGTCGGCCGTGGCCGCCCTCGTCGAGGACATGTACGACGAGGCGGTGGCGGCCACCGCGCTGCTCGGCGGCTCTGACCCGCCGGCGCAGAACATCGAGGCCACGATCCGCGCGCTCTTCGGGGCCTGGGAGCGGCATCAGCACATCTACCGGGCGATGCTCGACGCCCGCGCGACGAGCGCCCCCGTGCGTGAGATGTGGGAGAGCGACCGGGCGTCGTTCGTCCCGCTCGTGGCCGAGGTGATCGACGGCGAGCGCGCCGCGGGACGCGCGCCGGCCGGACCCGATGCGAGTGACCTGGCCACGGTGCTGCTGGAGCTGAACGACCGAGCCCTCGAGCGGCTCGCTCGTGGCGACGGGCTCTCGCGAGAAGCGCTGACCGACACCGTTGTCCACGTGTGGCTGAGCTCGATCTACGGGAGTGCGCAATGACCGAGACGACGACCGAGGTCACCTTCGACTCCGGAGGCGCCGCCTGCCGCGGGATCCACGTGGGTGCGACCAACGACGACCTCAGCGCCCCGGGCGGACGGCCGATCGCGGTCATGGCGGCCGGCCTGGGCGGCACCGTCGACTCCGGGCTGCTGCCGTTCGCCGAGGGCTTGGCAGCGGGAGGTCTGGACGTCCTGGCGTTCGACTACCGCGGCTTCGGCACATCGGATGGAGAGCCGCGGCAGACCGTGTCCGTGGCGGCACAGGTGCAGGACTACCGGCGCGCGGTGGAGTGCGCGGCGGGGCTTCCGGGCATCGATGCCGGCCGGGTGGTGGTGTGGGGCGTGTCGCTCTCCGGTGGCCACGTCTTCGAGGTTGCTGCCGACCGTGACGACATCGCGGCCGTGGTCTCGCTGACGCCGATCGTGAGCGGCGCGGCTGCAGGGCGGCTCGCGCTGCGGCACCACCGGCCGGTCGACATCGCCCGGTCGACGGTTGCCGGACTGCGCAGCCGGCTGCGCGGACCGGTCATGATGCCGTTGGTCGGACGGCCCGGAGAGCTGGGGGCGCTCACGCTCGAGGGTCACTACGAGGACTACACCTCGCTAGCGGGACCGACGTGGCGCAACGAGATCGATGCGGCAGTCGGGCTGGAGCTGGGGGCCATGAAGTCACTCGCCTCGGCCGCCCGGGTTCGGGCACCGATGCTGGTGCAGATCGCGGACTTCGATCGCAGCGCGCCGCCGTACTCCGCGCTGAAGGCGGCCATGAAGGCGCGCGCCCAGGTACGTCACTACCCGTGCGACCACTTCGACGTGTGGCCGGGCAAGGAGCGGTTCGGCCTGGTGGTCCGACATCAGGTCGCCTTCCTCCGTCGCGTCCTCGCACCGGCAGGGGCGACGTCCGATGTCGGCTGAGCCGGTCCTGGTCACCGGGGCCTGCGGCCTGGTCGGCCGGGCAACGGTTCGGCGGCTGTTGGATGACGGCCGACGCGTGGTCGTGTCGGACCTCCGCAGCAAGCTGACGGAGCGGGTCGCCGCCGAGCTGGTGGCAATCGACCCAACGCTGTGCACGATCCGCTGGGTCGACCTGACCGACCCGACGGCAGTGGCCGCACTGCTTGACGAGGTGCGACCGGCTGCGGTCGTCCACCTGGCCGCGGTGATCCCACCGCTCTGCTACACGCGGCCCCGAGTCGCCCGGGCGGTCAACGTCGACGCCACCCGCCACCTGATCGACGCCTGCGCTCGCCTCGAGCCGTCCCCTCGCTGGGTTCATGCCTCCAGCGTCGCCGTGCACGGGTCGCGCAACCCGCACACCCACGCGGACCTGCTGGGGGAGGACACGCCGATCGCTCCGTCGGATCTGTACGGCGGGCACAAGGCGGAGGCCGAAACGCTGATCCGTTCCTCCGCCCTGGACTGGGTGATCCTGCGCCTGGGTGGCGTGCTCACCGTCGAGCGAGCCGCCGGGTGGGATGCCGACCTGGCCTACCTCGGCGGCTCGTTGCCCAGTGACGGTCGGATCCAGACCGTCGACGTACGCGATGTCGCCGCCGCCATGGCCGCGGCCACCACCGCCGACGTGGTCGGCCGCACGCTGATGATCGGTGGCGACGACACGCACCGGGTCCGTCAGCACGAGCTCGCGGCCGTCGATGACGGCGGCCGTCGGACTCGACGGCGGGATTCCCGAGGGCCTGGCCGGTGACCCCGCGGACGACGACCGCCTGGTTCACGACCGACTGGATGGACACCGCACCCGCCCAGGAGGTGCTCGACTTCCAGCACCACTCGCTCCCCGCGATGGTGGCCGAGGCCCGGGCGCGCGCCGGGCAGGTCGCGGTTCGTAATGCGCTTGCTCGCACCGTTCGTGCACGGGGTGATGTCGCGCCGCTCGCCGTACCGGGGCCTCGGCGTGCAGCACGCGCATCCCTGGCAGGCGATCGAGCGCCGCTGGGGGAGCTGACCCACTACTTCAGAAGCTGGGCGGTCACGATGCTCCCGTCGGGGTGGGCGAGCTCGATCCGGTCCACCGTGTCGAGGGAGACGTCGACCGATGCGCCCCAGGACCCCTTGCCCTCCCGGACCCAGCAGTAGCCGATGTCGGTCGCGCGACCCTCAGCGTCGATCGCCTGAACCCGATAGTCGCCGGACCGGATCCCGTCGACGGTGACGAACAGCCAGGACGGATGACCCAGGTAGGCGAAGACCTGCCCGGCCTCGGACCCGGTGTCGGTCGTGAGCTCCGCCGCCCGCAGGGACCCCCCGCCGACCGGCTGCCTATCGTTGTCATCGACCCAGCGGGTGACGCCGGCGCCCGCGACCGCGGCGAGTACGGCGGCCGCCGCAGCCAGCAGCACCGTCCTCCGACGGCGCCTTCCGTGACCCAGCCTGCCGAGCACCCGGGACTCGAACCCTGGCGGTGGCTCGTGCGCGGGCGCCAGCAGCAGCAGCTCGTCGACCACCGCGGTCGCCTCCCGGAGCCGCGCCCGGCACCCGGCGCAGCCGGTGAGGTGCTCCAATGCGTCGGCACGGACGTCGCCGGAGGCCACCCCCATCGCCAGCTCGGGGATCAGCTCGCGGATGGGCATGCAGTGCTGATCGTTCGACGCGTCAGTCATCGCGCACCTCCAGCCTTCCGCCGAGACGACGCAGTCCCCGGCGGACGCGCGACTTCACGGTGCCCAGCGGTACGCCGTCTCGGCTGGCGATCTCCTGGGCGGTCAGGCCGCCGAACGCCATCAGCAGGATCGGCTGCCGCTGGTCCTGGGGGAGCTCGGCCAGGGCCTGCCGCAGGGACAGGCTGGCCGCCCGGTCCTCGTCGTACGCCGCTGCGTCGCGGCCCCCGAGCATTGCCATCAGCAGCTCCGGATCCATCGGCTTCTCGTGGCGGTACCGGACCGCGTCGATGGCCGCGTTCCTGGTGATCGTGAGCAGCCACGACGAGACGCGCCCGCGTCGGGCGTCGTACGTCGACGCGTGGCGCCACGCCTTCAGGAACACCTCTTGAGCCACCTCCTCGGCCACGGCTGGGGTGCCGACGATCGTCAGCGCGAGCCCGAAGACCCGTGCCTGGTACCGGCGCACGAACGACGAGGCGGCGTCCTGGTGCCCGTCGGCCATCCCGGCCAACAGCGTCTCGTCGGAGAGCGCGGTCACAGCGGTAGTACGGCTCGGAGCCGCGTCGGGATGCATGGATCCGGGGTCGGTTCGCCGCCCGTAGTACCGAGCGACACGAACCACGGACCAAGGGAGAGACCATGAGTGCAACGGCGAGGATGGGCGCGGCGGCGGTGGCCACCGTCGCCGCTCTCGGGCTGCTCGCGGCGTGCGGCGACGACGAGGCGAGCGCCGGCTCGGGCGGGAGCGGGCTCACGATCACCAGCCCCGAGGACGGGGCGACGGTCGGCACCACGTTCGACGTGACCTGGGACTCGGATGTGGAGCTGGGGGAGCCCGACACCGGCCGCGACCACGTGCATGTGTTCGTAGACGGCCATTCCAATGACTACACGGTCGTCGGCGGCAACGAGTTCACGCTGGAGGACCTGTCGCCGGGGGAGCACACCGTGAACATCACGCTCCAGCACGCAGACCACTCGTCGGCCGGCGAGGAGGACGAGATCTCGGTGACCGTCGACGAGAACGGCGCGACGACTCCCCCTGAAGAGGAGGACGACGAGGAGACCGAGGGCCCGGGCCTTGGCTACTGACGTTCGGGTGCGGCCCGCCGTGGTGGAGCGGTACGGCCGCGCGGCGCGCTGGCTGCATGCGGGTGCCTACCTGACCGTATTGCTGCTCCTGGGGACCGGCGTCTGGCTGCTGCTCGGCAGGGAGGGCGATCCGTCCCCGCTCAGCCGGCTGGCCGACGCTCCGGACACCCGGCTGCACGTCTGGATCGGCTGGGCGTTCGCGGGACTGGTGGCTGCAGGTCTGCTGCTCATGCCGCGCGGCGCGTGGTCGTTCGTCCGAGAGTCACTCCGCTTCCGGCGCGCCGACCTGAGGTGGTTCGCCCGGTGGCCGGTGTCGGTGGTGACCGGACGGTTCGGTCGGCACGAGGGTCGCTTCGACCCGGGGCAGCGGATCGCCAACGTTCTGCTGGTGCTGCTCCTCCTGGCCGTCACCGCGAGCGGGATCGCGATCGCGCTCCTGCATGGCGGGCCGGCGTTCGTGTGGCTGGTCCCGCTGCACCGCTGGTCGACGTACCTCCTGATCCCGCTGCTGGCCGGGCACATCCTGATCGCGAGCGGGGTGCTCCCGGGCTACCGCGGGGTATGGCGGTCGATGCACCTCGGCGGCCGGCTGCCGGCCTCAGTCGCGCACCGGGTCTGGCCGGGGTGGACGGAGCAGCACGACCGCCGCGAGAAGGGCCAGCACTAGGCCGCGCCGGGCGATCGGGCGGTTGCGGAGCGCGAAGTCGGTCTGGCTGGAGAGCACGGACCCGTTGCTCTGGTGGGACAGGATCGAGCCCGTGCTCTGGTCGGAGAACAGCGACCCGGCCGACATCGCAGACCCGATCGACCCCGCCGACGCGAACGAGCCGATGCTCCCGATCGACAAGACGGAGTTCCGCGAGCAGATCGACAGGATCGAGTTCTCGGAGCGGTAGGACCACACGTCAAGCACCTCGCCTGGGCCGGTATCGCACGGCGACCACCCCCGACCGGAACTCCTGGCGGTCCACGAGCTCGAGCTGGATGCGCTCGCGCAGACCGGCGAGCAACGTCGGCCCGTGTCCGGCGAGGACCGGCTGCACGACGAACTCGTACTCGTCGATCAGTCCCAGATCCGCCAACGCCAGGGGGAGCGTCACGCCACCGACCCACAGGCCCTCGCCCGGCTCCTGCTTGAGCCGCTGAACCGCTGTCCCCAGGTCGCCTCGCACCAGTTCGGCATTCCAGTCGACCGTCGCTCAGCGTGCTCGACACGACGTACTTCTTCGCCCGGTCGATGGCCTCGGCGAACGGGATCTCCCACTCATCCATCCAGTCGGGCCACGTGCCCGTGGCCGGCCGCCGCCACGCCGACTCCATCATCTCGTAGGTCACCCGGCCGAAGAGCAGGGCATCGGCTCGCTCCATCTCAGCGGTCCAGTAGCGCATCGACTCCTCGTCCGGCGGGAGCCCTGCCTCGTGATGGCAGCAGCCGTCGAGCGTGACGTTGATCGAGTACCGAAGTGGTCTCATCTGGTTGCTCGCTTCGTAGGCCTGGTCGACCCTCAGGGTATGCAGAGGGTTGATCGCCGAATGGCCTTCGTCCGACGCGCCGTTGCACACTGGTACCGCCGCGGTCGCCGTGAGCCACCTCGAGCCGGGGGGTTGGTCCCGGTAGATAGCGCAGCCCGCCACAGAGATGACGACCGCCGCACGCGTTCCCTCCTCGACCGAGTCGCCCAACGCGCGACACTTCGCGCTCGCCCTGCTCGCTCTTTCGATGGGCGGCTTCACCATCGGCACCACCGAGTTCGTGACCATGGGCCTGATCCGCGAGATCGCCGATGGTGTCTCGGTCTCGATCCCCAGCGCCGGGCATGTGATCTCGGCCTACGCGCTGGGCGTCGTCGTCGGCGCACCAGTGCTGGCGTTCTTCGGCGCCCGGTGGCCGCGGCGCGGGCTGCTGATCGCGTTGCTGGCGGCGTACGGCGTGTTCAACGCGCTCAGCGCGGTTGCGGGCAGCTTCGGGATGCTGCTGCTCGCTCGCTTCCTCGACGGGCTGCCGCACGGCGCCTACTTCGGGGTCGCCTCGCTCGTGGCGGCCAGCCTGGCTCCGGAGGGCCGCAAGGGACGCGCGGTGGCGCTGGTGATGATCGGACTCTCGGTGGCCAACGTCATCGGAGTCCCAGGGGTCACCTGGATGGGCCAGCACCTCGGGTGGCGCTCGGCGTACTGGGCGGTGGCGGTGCTGTCGCTGGTGACTGTCGCGCTGGTGCTGGCGTTCGTCCCGTCGGTCCCCGGAGACAAGGAGGCCACCGGCCTGCGTGAGCTGCGGGCGTTCACCCACCTCCAGGTCTGGCTGACGCTGCTCGCCGGCGCGGTCGGCTTCGGCGGCATGTTCGCGGTCTTCTCCTACATCGCGCCCACGGTGACCGAGGTGGGCGGGCTCGGCGACGGCGCCGTACCGCTGTTCCTGCTGGTGTTCGGCGTCGGCATGGTCATCGGCACGTTCGCCGCGGGCGAGCTCGCGGACTGGTCGATCCTGCGGTCCCTGCTCGGCTCGTCGATCGGCATGGGCCTCGTGCTGCTGGCGTTCTGGGCGCTCGCGCCGCACGGGTACTGGCTGCTGCCGGTCGCGTTCGGCATCACGTTCCTCGGCTCGGTGCTCGTCGTGAACCTCCAGCTGCGGCTGATGGATGTGGCCGGCGAGGCCCAGACGCTCGGGGCCGCCATGAACCACGCCAGCCTCAACGTCGCCAACGCTCTCGGCGCCTGGCTGGGCGGCCTGGTGATCGCCGCCGGGCACGGCTATCGGGCTCCGGCGCTCGTGGGCGTGGGGCTGTCGGTGGCCGGCTTCCTGATCGTGGCAGCGTCCGCCGCCCACCACGTGCGCGGTCGTTCGACCGAGGGGTAACGCGCCACCACCGCCGTCGTTGGCGGGGCATGCGCCTCGTCCTCGCCGTCATCGCAGTCCTGGCCGGTTTCCTGACGGCGACGCCGGCGAGCGCCGACGACCCGCCCGCCGACGACAACACTCGAGCCCGCCCGTCGGGCCAGTGGATGCTGGACCCCAAGGGTCGGGTGCTGCTCCTGCACGGCGTGAACATGGTCTACAAGCGCCAGCCGTACGCACCGGACAAGATCGGCTTCGGCCGCGACGACGCCCGGTTCCTGGCCCGGAACGGGTTCCGGACCGTTCGGCTGGGGCTGATCTGGAAGGCGGTCGAGCCGCGCCCGGGCAGGTACGACGACCGCTACCTGGCCCGGATCGCGCGGACGGCCGAGATCCTGGCCGACGAGGGCATCTGGACGATGCTCGACTTCCACCAGGACCTCTACAACGAGCGCTTCCAGGGCGAGGGCGCGCCGGACTGGGCGGTGCTCGACGGCGGCCTGCCGGCGACGCCGCAGCTCGGCTTCCCCTACAACTACTTCGCCATGGCGGCGCTGAACGTGGCGTTCGACAACTTCTGGCGGAATGCGCCGGGCCCTGGCGGCGTCGGACTCCAGGACCGGTACGCGGCCGCCTGGGCGCACACCGCGGCGTACTTCCGCGACGTCCCGTCGATCCTCGGAGTCGACCTCTTCAACGAGCCGTGGCCGGGCACCACGTTTGCGCTCTGCATCCCGCTCGGCTGCCCGGCATTCGACGCCAAGCTCGAGCGGTTCTCTCAACGCAACATCGACGCCATCCGCAAGGTCGACAAGCGGACGGCGATCTTCTACGAGCCTCACGTGCTGTTCAACAACGGCGTGCCGACCAGGGTCCGGCCGGAAGGCCGCAGGCTCGGCTTCTCCTTCCACGACTACTGCCTCTCCGCCGAGGTGCCGATCCCCATCGACGAGGTATCAGAGCTGGCCTGCGACACCTTCGATGACCTGGTGTGGAAGAACACCGCTGCCCATGTGCGTCGGACCGGGGACGCGCCGCTGCTCACCGAGTTCGGCGCCACCACGCACCAGCACACGCTCCGGGACATGGTCGAGCGGGCGGAGCGGGCGCTCGTCGGATGGCAGTACTGGGCCTACTGCGGGTGTGCGGACCCGACGACCACGGGGCCCGGCGCCACCCAGGCGCTCGTCTTCGACCCGAGCAAGGCGCCGCGCGGCCGCAACGTCGACTGGGCAAAGATGCGGGCGCTGGTGATCCCGCACCCGCTGCGGGTTTCGGGTACCCCGCTGGAGTCGGCGTACGACCGCCCGTCGAAGAGGTTCACGACCTCTTGGACCGTGGCCAGGGCGGGCGGCCCGGGCACGTTCACCGGAGGCAGCCTGACGGAGATCTCGGTGCCCCGGTTCGTCTACCGGAAGGGGTACGTCGTCTCGGTGAAGGGCGGCACAGCGATATCCGGCGCGGACGAGCCGGTGCTGGTGATCCGGCAGCGGGCGCGAGCCGACCGGGTGCGCGTCACGGTCCGCCCCACGCCCTGACAGAATGCCCGGCATGTCTGCTCCCGCCACCGCCACGGAGGTGGAGGCCTCGGAAGCCGCGTCCGGGACCGCACGACCGCGCGTGCTCTCCGGGATCCAGCCCACGGCCGACTCGTTCCATTTCGGCAACTACCTGGGTGCACTGCGGCAGTGGGTCGACCTGCAGCGTGACCACCAGCCGTTCTTCTTCATCGCCGACCAGCACGCGATCACCGTCGAGCAGGACCCGAAGGTGCTGCGGGAGCGCACCCTGCGAGCCGCCGCCCAGCTGCTCGCCATGGGTATCGATCCGGACCGCTCGGCGATCTTCGTCCAGAGCCAGATCCCGGAGCACTCCCAGCTGAGCTGGGTCCTCCAGTGCCTGGCCGGCTTCGGCGAGGCCCGCCGGATGACGCAGTTCAAGGACAAGTCCGCCAAGGGCGGCGAGGGCGCGGCCTCGGTGGGCCTGTTCACCTACCCGATCCTGCAGGCGGCCGACATCCTGCTCTACCGGCCGCACTACGTGCCGGTAGGTGAGGACCAGCGCCAGCACCTGGAGCTCACCCGCGACCTGGCCCAGCGATTCAACCACCGCTACAAGAAGACGTTCCGGCTGCCCGAGCCGTACATCCTGAAGTCGACGGCGAAGATCGGCGACCTCCAGAATCCGACCGCCAAGATGTCCAAATCCGCCTCCGGCGTCGCCGGCATCATCGAGATGCTCGACGACCCGGCGGTGAGCGCCAAGAAGGTGCGCTCCGCGGTCACCGACTCCGGCTCCGCCGTCCGTTTCGACGTCGACGAGAAGCCCGGGGTCTCCAACCTGCTCACCATCTACTCGGCGCTGACCGCCACCTCGGTGAGCGACCTCGAGGCGCAGTACGTCGACAAGGGGTACGGCGACCTCAAGAAGGACCTGGCTGACTGCGTCGTCGACTTCGTGACGCCGTTCCGGGAACGCACGCTGGAGCTGCTCGCGGACCAGGCGCACCTCACCGACGTCCTCCGCCAGGGTGCCGAGACCGCCGGAGCCGTGGCTCAGGCGACGCTGCGCGACGTCTATCAGCGCGTCGGCTTCGTAGCACCGACCGGCCGGGCCTGATGCCGACCATCGGAGTCGCGGTCGCGATCCCGGAGCCCTGGGCGACCCAGCTCCAGGACTACCGCACCTCCGTCGGCGACACGACCGCGGCGATGATCCCCACGCACATCACGCTGGTGCCGCCGACCGACGTCGGGGAGGACCTGAGCACGATCGAGGAGCACCTCGTCCACGCGGCCGCCCAGGTGCGCGCGTTCGCGGTGCACCTGCGTGGCACCGGCACGTTCCGTCCGGTGTCGCCGGTGGTGTTCGTGACCCTCGTGGAGGGCATCTCTCAGTGCGAACAGCTCGCCGACGTCGTACGCAGCGGGCCGCTGGAGACCGAGCTGGACTTCCCGTACCACCCGCACGTGACCGTCGCGCACCACCTCAGCGACGGCCCGCTCGACCAGGCGTTCGCCGAGCTCGCGGGCTTCGAGTGCGAGTTCCGCGTCGACGAGTTCGCTCTGTACGTGCATGACCCGGAGCGCGGATGGCAACCGACGAGAAAGTTCCCGCTGCTCCCTGATCCCGGTAGGTGACGCTCGATGGCCAGTCCCAAGGAACGACTCGCGGCGCTCCGACGGCGCCGGCCCGTGGTCGATCACCTGGTCCGCACCCAGGAGCACTACTCGGCCGTGAAGGCAGGGCAGCAGGCCGGCGCGGTGACGTACTTCGGCTTCCTCTCGTTCTTCCCGATTCTCGCGCTCTCGTTCGCCGCGGTCGGCTGGATCGCCGGGGTCTTCCCGGATGCCCGCGACGCGACCGTCGACGCGATCGCCGAGGTCTTCCCCGGGATGATCGGCGAGGGTGACAGCCAGATCTCCCTCGACACGATCGAGAACGCCGCCGGCGCGGCGGTCGGGTTCGGCCTCCTGGGAGTGCTGTACGCCGGCCTGGGCTGGCTATCGAGCATGCGCGACGCGCTGCTGATCGTCTTCGAGCTGCCCGCCTACGAGCAGCCGAGCTTCCTGATCGGCAAGCTCCGCGATCTGGTCACGCTGGCCGCCGTCGGCCTGGTGCTGCTGCTCAGCGTTGGCGTCTCCGGACTCGTGGGCCGACTGTCGGAGGACATCCTCGACCTGCTCGGCCTGGGCACGGCGCTGCAGCCGCTGCTGTGGGTTCTCGCGGTGGGAGTCGGCCTCTTGGCCAGCACGGTGTTGTTCCTCGCGCTCTTCCGGCTGCTGGCCGACCCGCACGCACCCAAGCGCTCGCTGCTGAGCGGCGCGATCCTGGGGGCGGTCGGCTTCGAGATCCTCAAGCAGCTGTCGGGACTGCTCCTCGCCACCACCAAGGGTCAGCCCGCCTTCCAGGCGTTCGGCATCGCGCTGATCCTGGTCGTCTGGATCAACTACTTCTCGCGGGTGGTGATGTACGCCGCTGCCTGGGCGTACACCTCGCCGCAGGCCCGGGCTCAGCGAGATGACGTGCCGGTGGCGGTGCAGGGGCCGCAAACGCCGTCGCTCGTCGAACCGCCGGACCCGCGGACCGGCTGGCTCGGTCCGTTCGCCGGCGGCGCCGCGGCCATGCTGGCGCTGATCGCCGTCGTACGAAGGAAAAGCACCTGATCCGGTCGGCGCCGCTCACTAGACTCGGCGCGTGCTCCCGCTCGCCGTCACCTGGTGGGGTCACTCGTCGACCACGGTCGAGCTCGGGTCCGTTCGGGTCGCGACTGATCCGCTGTTCAGCCGCGGCCTCTTCGCGCTGCGCCGGATGATCGACGACCCCGACGAGCACTGTGCCGAGGCGGACCTGGTGCTGGTCTCGCACCTGCACTACGACCACCTGCACCTGCCGTCGCTCCAACGGTTCGTGCCGGGCACGCCGATCGTCGTACCGCGCGGCGCCTCGCGGCTGGTGCGGGGACTCTCCCGGCTGAACGTGGTCGAGGCCAAGCCGGGCGATGCGTTGACCATCTCCGGGGTCGACGTCGAGGTGCTGCCGGCCCACCACGATGGCCGTCGCTCTATCGCGCACCGGCGCGCGGCCCCCGCTTTGGGGTTCCGGTTTGCCACCCAGGGCGGCTCGGCATGGTTCCCCGGTGACACGGGGCTGCGGCCCGACATCACCCGGGTCCGGCCGGTCGACGTCGCCCTGATGCCGATCGGCGGCTGGGGTCCGACGCTCGGCGACGACCACCTCGATCCCGAGGAGGCGGTGACCGCAGTCGGTCGGGTCGGCGCCCGGTGGACGCTGGCGGTGCACTACGGCACCTACTGGCCGATCGGGATGCGCCGGCTCCGGCCGAGCAACCACCAGCGCCTGTTCCTGACCCCGCCGCGGCGGTTCCACGAGGCAGTGCGGGACCAGGGCCTCGCCACGGTGCCCCTCACGCCGACCGCGGGCAAGCGCGTCGGACTGGTCAGTGACCGTGACGCAGCGCCGCGTGCAGGTCCCAGTTGAGGCGCGAGATCACATCGAGCGGGATCTCCTTGGGGCAGGCGGCCGTGCACTCGCCGATGTTGGTGCAGCCACCGAAGCCCTCGTGGTCGTGCTGTCCGACCATGTTGACCACGCGGGTGTCGCGCTCGGCCTGACCCTGGGGCAGCTCGCCCAGGTGGGTGATCTTGGCGCCTAGGAACAGCGACGCGGAGCCGTTGGGGCAGGCCGCCACGCAGGCCCCGCAGCCGATGCAGGTGGCCACGTCGAAGGCCCGGTCGGCCTTGTCCTTCGGGACCGGGGTGGCGTGCGCGTCCGGCGCTGCACCGGTGTTGACCGAGATGTAGCCCCCCTGCTGGATGATCCGGTCGAACGCGCCGCGGTCGACGCAGAGGTCCTTGATGACCGGGAAAGCGTCGGCTCGCCAGGGCTCGATCGTGATCGTGTCGCCATCGGTGAACGAGCGCATGTGCAGCTGGCACGTGGTGGTGACCTCGGGGCCGTGAGCCTCGCCGTTGATCATCAGGCCGCACATGCCGCAGATGCCCTCACGGCAGTCGGAGTCGAACGCGATGGGCTCCTCGCCGGTGGCGTTGAGCTCCTCGTTGAGCACGTCGAGCATCTCCAGGAAGGACATGTCCTCCGAGACGTCGTCGAGCTCGTAGGTATGCATCGAGCCCGTGCTGGTGGCATCCGGCTGGCGCCAGATGTTCAGCGTCACCTTCACTTGTAGGACCTCTGCTTCATCTCGGTGAACTCGTACTCGAGGTTCTCCTTGTGCATGACGGGGGTGCCGTCCTCGCCTGCCCACTCCCACGCGGCGACATAGCCGTACTGCTCGTCGTGGCGGAGCGCCTCGCCGTCCTCGGTCTGCGACTCCGCCCGGAAGTGGCCGCCGCACGACTCGCGCCGGTTGAGGGCGTCGATGCACATCAGCTCGCCGAGCTCGAAGAAGTCGGCCACCCGGCCGGCCCGTTCCAGCGACTGGTTCATGGACTCGGCGGCGCCGAGCACCTTGACGTTGCGCCAGAAGTCGTCGCGCAGGGAGCGGATCAGGTCGATCGCCTTGCGCAGTCCGTCCGCGGTGCGCTCCATCCCGCAGTACTCCCACATGATGTTGCCGAGCTCGCGGTGGTAAGAGTCCACGCTGCGGGTGCCGTTGGTGGTGAGGAACTTCTCGACCCGCTGTTTGACCGACTCCTGCGCCTCCAGCACCGCAGGGTCATCCAGGGCGACCTTGTCGAATGGACCCTCGGCGAGGTAGTCGCGGATGGTGTTCGGCAGCACGAAGTACCCGTCGGCCAGCCCCTGCATCAGCGCGGAGGCGCCGAGCCGGTTGGCGCCGTGGTCGGAGAAGTTGGCCTCGCCGGTGACGAACAGCCCGGGGATCGTCGACTGCAGGTCGTAGTCGACCCACAGGCCGCCCATCACGTAGTGCACGGCCGGATAGATCCGCATCGGCACCTGGTAGGGATCCTCGCCCGTGATCCGGGCATACATGTCGAAAAGATTGCCGTACTTCTCCTCGATCGCGTCGTGGCCGAGTCGCTCGGTCGCGTCAGCGAAGTCGAGATAGACCCCCCGGCGCACGCCGTCGACCGCGGGACCGACTCCGCGGCCCTCGTCGCAGACGTTCTTGGCCTGCCGAGAGGCGATGTCGCGGGGGACCAGGTTGCCGAACGCCGGGTAGATCCGCTCCAGGTAGTAGTCGCGGTCCTCCTCGGGGATGTCCTGAGGGTTCTTTTCGCAGTCGGCCTTGTTCTTGGGTACCCAGATCCGGCCGTCGTTGCGCAGCGACTCCGACATCAGGGTCAGCTTGGACTGGTGGGTGCCGGTCACCGGGATGCACGTCGGGTGGATCTGCGTGTAGCAGGGGTTGGCCATATAGGCGCCCTTGCGGTGCGCTCGCCAGGTCGCGGTCACGTTGCTGCCCATCGCGTTCGTGGACAGGAAGAACACGTTTCCGTAGCCGCCGGACGCGAGCACCACGACGTCGGCGAAGTAGGTCTCGATCTCGCCCGTGACCAGGTCGCGCACGATGATCCCGCGAGCACGTCCGTCGACCACGATCAGCTCGAGCATCTCGTGCCGCGTATAGCACTTCACGGTGCCGGCGGCGACCTGGCGCTCGAGCGCCTGGTAGGCGCCGATGAGCAGCTGCTGCCCGGTCTGGCCGCGCGCGTAGAACGTGCGGGACACCTGGACGCCACCGAAGGACCGGTTGTCGAGGAGACCGCCATACTCTCGCGCGAACGGCACGCCCTGGGCCACGCACTGGTCGATGATGTTGAGGCTGACCTGGGCCAGCCGGTAGACGTTGGACTCGCGGGAGCGGTAGTCGCCGCCCTTGATGGTGTCGTAGAAGAGCCGGTGGATGGAGTCGCCGTCGCCCTTGTAGTTCTTGGCCGCGTTGATGCCGCCCTGAGCCGCGATCGAGTGCGCGCGCCGCGGCGAGTCCTGGTAGCAGAACGACTTCACGACGTATCCCGCCTCGCCGAGAGTGGCGGCGGCCGAGGCGCCGGCCAGGCCGGTGCCGACCACGATCACCGAGAGGCGGCGCCGGTTGGCGGGGTTGGCGATCCGGGCCTCGAACTGCCGAGTGCCCCAACGCTCCTCCAGCGGACCGGAGGGCGCCTTGGCGTCGGCGATCGGGTCGCCGTCGACGTAGTAGCCGGCAGCGTCGTCGAAGGTTTCGTCGTGCGAGACGGTGTGGGACGGGTCGAAGGCGCTGGTGGTGTCGGGCATGTCGGTCATGTCAGAGACTCACTTCTTGATGACGCCGGCGAGGACGAAGATCGGGACGAGCGAGAAGCCACCCGCGATCAGGATCGCGAACCCGTAGCCGAGCACGTTGGCGTTGCGGCGGGCCCTGGCGTTGTTGGTCAGTCCGAGGGTCTGCGCGGCGCTCCAGATCCCGTGGCGCAGGTGCAGGCCGAGCGCCACCATGGCCGCGAGGTAGATCAGGGTCATCCACCACAGGTCGAACGTGTCGACCATCAGGTTGTAGGGGTCGTTGGTCGACCCACCCTGGGGGTTCACCCGACCGATGGTGAAGTTGAGCAGGTGCCAGACGATGAAGATCAGCAGCGTTACACCGCCCCAGCGCATCCAGTGCGAGGAGAAGGTGGAGGCGTTGTTCTTCTTCACGATGTACTTGGTCGTGCGGGCCCTGCCCGCACGGCGCCACAGCGCGAGCGCGCACGCCACGTGCACCAGCAGCGCGAGGAGCAGGCCGCCTCGGATGATCCAGAGCGCACCTTCGTGCGGAAGCATCGGCTCGCCCAGCTCGCGCAGGTGATGGGCGTACTCGTTGAAGGCGTCGTGGCCGGCGAAGGCCTTGAGGTTGCCGTACATGTGCGCGAGCACGAACCCGATGAAGACGATTCCGCTGACCGCCATCAGCATCTTCAGGGCGATCGTGTTGCGCGAGGCGCTGGACCCCTTGATGAGGTTTACGCGCTGGATCGGGTGGTACGTCTGCTCGGGAGGCGGATTCGCTGGTGCCACGAAGGTCCACGCTACCGTCGCCGGCTGTTTCCGGTGGTCACCGGGCGTGTGAGATATGCCAGACCGGCGTCTATGCGACCTATCCCACAGGGACGGCGAGCGGATAGTGCTCGGCTACGAGCTCGTCGACCGCGTCGGTCCAGGTGCGCAGCGGCGCGAGCTCACGGGCTCGCTTTCCGAGGAGCGCGCGGTGCTTGTCGGCCACGACCGCGGTGACCGCGCGCCGCAGGTCGCGGGGGTTGCGTGGGTCGTAGAGCAGGCCGGTCTCGAGGTGGCGTACGACGTCGGGCGCTCCGCCCGACCTCGGCGCGACCACCGGCACGCCGCTGGCCGCCGCCTCACGGAGGGCGTGGCAGCAAGTCTCGTGCTCGCCGGGGTGGACCAACACGTCGAGGCTGGGCAGCGCGATCGTCAGGTCGCCGGTGTGCAGCGGGCCGACGAGCTTGGCGTCCGGGGCCTTGGCCTGCAGCCAGTCGCGCTGTGGTCCGGCGCCGATCACGACCAGTCGCGCACCGGGGATCGTGGTCAGCTCGGCCAGCCGGCGTACGCCGTGCCGCTTGTGCAGCCCGCCGACGTACCCGACCACGATCTGCGACCCTTCCGCCGACTTGGCCCGCGACCAGACGTCGTGCAGCCACTGGTCGCGCAGCGCCGGGGTGTAGGCGTTCGTGTCGACGCCGGGCCGCCACAGCGAAGCGGTCACGCCGAACTCCGCCATCCGGTCCACCATCCACGAGGACGTGACCAGCACCGCGTCCGCGCGGTCGGCCACCTTCGCGCGCCAGTAGTCGGCGGCGACGTCGAGAGCCGCGCCCTGCTCGACGACCACGGACGGGATGCTCTGCCGGCGGGTGTGTTTGAGCGCCTTGCGCCCCAGGGGGCCGGGGGAGGTGACGTGCACGAGGTCGGGGCGGAACGACTCCAGCGCGTCGCGCACCTGGGCACCAAGCGGCTCCAGGGGACGGATCCGGACGACCGGGCAGCCACGGTAGGACGCGATCCCGGACCCGGGAGCGACGATCTGGACCTCGTGGCCGGTGTCGACCAGTCGGTCGGCCACCGCTTTCAGCGTCGTGGTCGTGCCGTCGGTGGCGGGATAGAAGGTCTCTGTCACCAGGGAGATCCTCATGGCACCACGGTCTCCAGCGCGGTCGACCGGATGGCGTCGCTGGAGTGGCGGGCATGTGAACAGCAGGGAGTGTGGGCACTTTCACATCGGGCTGTGTTTCCTTTCACTACCGGCTCTGAATGTGCAGACTCAGCACGGCTCACCGACGGAAGGGTGGCAATGACGACTGGGGTGCACGGCCCAACCAGGGCGCAGATCGAGGAGAAGACCCTCCGGAACGACCGGTGGTGGTTGGCTCCACTGACGACGTTCACGGTGTTCTCTGCGTTCATCGTCTACGCCACCTGGCGCGCGTTCGCGGACGCGTTCTACTACGCGTCGCCCTACTTGTCGCCGTTCTACTCGCCCTGCCTGGGTGACTGCATCGACGACGCCTCCGACTTCGGCCAGCCGTTCGCCGGTTTCCCCCTGTCGGCGGCGCTGATCATCCTGATCTTTCCTCTGGGCTTCCGGATGACCTGTTACTACTACCGCAAGGCCTACTACCGCGCGTTCTGGCTCTCTCCTCCAGCGTGCGCCGTGGCCGAGCCGCACAGTGCCTACTCCGGTGAGACCCGGCTGCCGCTGATCCTGCAGAACATCCACCGCTACTTCTGGTACGCCGCGGTCGGCGTGGGCATCGTGCTGACCTTCGACGTCGTACTGGCGTTCCGCGACGAGCACCACGAATGGGGCCACATGGGCCTCGGGACGCTGCTGATGATCATCAACGTCGTCTATATCTGGCTCTACACGCTGTCGTGCCACTCCTGCAGGCACACGGTCGGTGGTCGGCTCCGGCACTTCTCCAAGCATCCGGTCCGCTACCGGCTGTGGACCTGGGTGTCGAAACTGAACGAAAAGCACGCGCGTTATGCGTGGGCGTCCCTGTTCTCGGTCGCACTGGTCGACCTCTACATCATGCTGCTGGCCCGCGGCGTGTTCGACGACCCGAGGTTCTTCTGAAATGAGTGATCGGCACCCCATGACCGGCAACGAGATGTCCGGCGAGGCGACCGGCGGCACGGAGCGTCACCAGTACGACGTGATCGTGGTCGGGGCCGGCGGCGCCGGCCTGCGTGCAGCGATCGCGGCCCACGAGGCGGGCGCCCGCACCGCCGTGGTCTGCAAGTCGCTGCTCGGCAAGGCCCACACCGTGATGGCCGAAGGCGGCATCGCCGCGGCCATGGGCAACCGCTGGCCGGAGGACAACTGGGAGGTGCACTTCCGGGACACCATGCGCGGCGGCAAGATGCTCAACAACTGGCGGATGGCGCAGCTGCACGCGCAGGAGGCGCCGGAGCGGGTCCAGGAGCTCGAGGACTGGGGAGCGCTGTTCGACCGCACCGAGGACGGCCTGATCTCCCAGCGCGACTTCGGCGGTCACCGATACGCGCGCCTCGCCCACGTCGGCGACCGCACCGGGCTGGAGATGATCCGCACCCTCCAGCAGCGCACGGTGCAGCTCGGCATCGACGTGTTCATGGAGTGCACGATCACCGACCTGCTCCTGGAGGAGGGAGCCGGAGACGCGAAAATCTCCGGCGCGTTCGGCTACTGGCGCGAGACCGGCCGGTTCGTCACGTTCGAGGCGCCGTCGGTGATCCTGGCGACCGGCGGTATCGGCAAGTCGTTCAAGGTCACCTCGAACTCGTGGGAGTACACCGGCGACGGCCACGCGCTCGCCCTGCGGGCCGGCGCCGCGCTGATCAACATGGAGTTCGTACAGTTCCACCCGACCGGCATGGTCTGGCCGCCTTCGGTGAAGGGGCTGCTGGTCACGGAGTCGGTGCGCGGCGACGGCGGCATCCTCAAGAACTCCGAGGGCAAGCGGTTCATGTTCGACTACATCCCCGAGTTCTTCAAGGCGGAGACCGCCGACAACGAGGCAGAGGCGGACCGGTGGTACGACGACAAGAAGAACAACCGTCGTCCCCCGAGCTGCTGCCGCGTGACGAGGTCGCCCGGGCGATCAACTCGGAGATCAAGGCGGGCCGCGGTTCACCGCACGGCGGCATCTTCCTCGACATCGCCTCGCGTCGTACGCCGGAGTTCATCAAGAAGCGGCTGCCGTCGATGTACCACCAGTTCAAGGAGCTGGCCGACGTCGACATCACCGCGGAGCCGATGGAGATCGGCCCGACGTGTCACTACGTGATGGGCGGTGTCGAGGTGGACGCCGACACACAGCAGAGCGCGGTCACCGGCCTGTACGCCGTCGGCGAGTGCTCCGGCGGCATGCACGGCTCCAACCGGCTCGGCGGCAACTCGCTCGGCGACCTGCTGGTGTTCGGCAAGCTGGCGGGCGAGGCGGCGACGAAGTACGCCACCGGTCTCGGCGACGCCAGGCCCGCCGTGGCGGACGCCGACGTGAAGGCGGCGGCGGACAGCGCGGTGGCACCGTTCGAGGTGGAGGGCGGCGAGAACCCGTACACGATCCAGTCCGACCTCCAGCAGTCGATGAACGACCTGGTCGGCATCATCCGGGACGGCGCCGAGCTCGAGCAGTCGCTCCAGGCGATCGAGGAGTTCAAGGAGCGGGCGAAGACGATGGTCGTGGAGGGGCACCGGCAGTACAACCCGGGTTGGCACCTGGCCATCGACCTGCGGAACATGCTGATCGTCTCGGAGTCGATCGCGAAGGCGGCGCTCGCCCGCGAGGAGTCTCGGGGCGGCCACACTCGCAACGACTTCCCGGCGACCGATCACGAGGTGTGGGGCAAGAAGAACCTCATCGTCACCCTCAACGACAGCGGCGACGGGGTGGTGCTCAACGAGAAGCCACTGCCGGTGATGCCGGACGAGCTCAAGAAGTACTTCGAGGACCCTTCGACAGCTCAGGACAAGGAGCAAGTCAATGAGCTACGACCTGAAGATGCGCGTCTGGCGGGGCGACGAGGCCGGCGGCGAGCTCGCCGACTACACGGTCGAGGTGTCCGAGGGCGAGGTCGTCCTGGACGCGCTGCATCGGCTGCAGGCGACGCAGAGCGGCGACCTCGCGATCCGGTGGAACTGCAAGGCCGGCAAGTGCGGCTCCTGCTCGGCCGAGATCAACGGCAAGCCGAAGCTGCTGTGCATGACCCGGCTCTCGGACTTCCAGCCCGAGGAGACGATCACGGTCACCCCGATGCGGACCTTCCCGGTGATCCGCGACCTGGTGACCGACGTGTCCTACAACTACGAGAAGGCCAAGGAGCTGCCGTACGCCGAGCTGCCGCCGCGCGATGCCGACGGCAAGCGCCGGATGGCCCAGGTCGATGTCGAGCGCGGACAGGAGTTCCGCAAGTGCATCGAGTGCTTCCTGTGCCAGAACGTCTGCCACGTCGTGCGTGACCACGAGGACAACAAGTTGGCGTTCGCCGGGCCGCGGTTCTTCCTGCGGTACGCCGAGCTCGACATGCACCCCCTGGACACCCATGACCGGCGCAAGCTGGCCTCGGAGGCCGCCGGGATCGGGATGTGCAACATCACCAAGTGCTGCACCGAGGTCTGTCCCGAGGGGATCAAGATCACCGACAACGCGATCATCCCGATGAAGGAACGCGTCGTGGACCGCAAGTACGACCCGCTCGTCTGGCTGGGCAGCAAGATCGGGATCCGCAACAAGGACAACGACAACCGCACCGAGGTCTAGGTCTGGGCCGTGAGGCCGCCCAGGTGAGCCGCCAGCTTGTCGAGCGCCATCGCCCAGCCGGTGGCTCCGTGGGAGTCCTGCGGGAGACCCGCGTGGGTGAGCACCATCCTGGTGCGTCCGCCGAGGTCCTCCAGCTCCACGCTGACCTGGGTGTCGGGTGACTGCGGGTTCCCGTCGGCGTCCGTCATCGCCTCGGTGTAGACCAGGCGAACCTGCGCGACGACCTCGAGATACTCGCCGGTGAACCGCACCTGCATCGAGCCGTCGTTCGAGGTCATCTCGACGTCGCGTCGACCGCCCACCCGCACGTCCATGCGTGCCTCCGACACGGCGACGCCGACCGGGCCGTACCACTGGCTGAAGTGGTCGGGGTCGGTCCACATCCGCCAGACCAGGTCCGAGGCGGCGTCGAACTCGCGCTCCAGTCTCATGGCGGTGCCGGTCGTCGGCTCATCGGGCATCGTCGTCATCCGTTTCGTTGAGGGGACTGCGTCGAGGGGACTGCAGGGTCTTGAGATAGGCGTCCATCCGGTCCAGACGCGCCTCCCAGATCGGCCGGTACTGCTCGGCCCAGGTGGCGATCTCCTGGAGCGGACCGGCGTCGAGGCTGCAGGGCCGGAACTGGGCATGCCGGCCGCGACTGACCAACCCCGCCCGTTCGAGCACCTTGATGTGCTTCGAGACGGCGGGGAGGGTCAGCGCGAGGGGTGCGGCGAGTTCGTTGACGCTGGCCGGACCCTCCGCCAGTTGGGTGAGGATCTCCCGCCGGGTCGGACTGGCCAGGGCCGCGAACGTCTCGGTGAGGCGGTCGTCGACGGCCGGGGTCATGTCGCCTTCTTTCCGTAGTGGCTAATTAACTATCATGGAAAGTACGTCGCTAATGTCGGATTGGTCAAGACCGCAGGCAATTCAGGACAGGCGCTGGCCGCATCCGTTCCTAAGGTGTCCGCATGGACATGAAACTGGAGCTGGTGGCCGTGCCCGTGACCGATGTCGATCGGGCGAGGGACTTCTACGTGCAGGCGGGCTTCGTGCTCGACCATGACCACACGGTGAGCGACGACGTGCGTTTCGTGCAGCTGACTCCACCGGGGTCCGGGTGCTCGATCGCGCTCGGTAAGGGCCTGACCCAGATGCAGCCGGGTGCGCTGGACAACATGCAGATGGTGGTGGCCGACGCGGACGCTGCGCACGCGGACCTGAAGGGCCGCGGTATCGAGGTCAGCGACGTCGACGACCAGGCCTGGGGCCGGTTCGTCTACTTCTCCGACCCCGACGGCAACGGCTGGGCGGTGCAGCAGCTTCCGGAGTGGTCGCAGAACGCCGGGCAGTAGCGCCCTTCGCTGTTCAGGTCGATGAGCGCGGCTTGCGCGCCGCTGTGGTTGCGAAGGCCGGCTGTCGGCCGGCGCCCGAAATCACAGTGCCGGACGCGTTGTTGGATCGTTCGTTCAAAGAGCTGGTTTGAACGAACGATCCAACAACGCAGATGCAACCGCGATTGGCGCTCGAGAGAATCTGGACGTGGACCTGATCGCGCTGATGCCGGCGTTCGTGGTGGCGGTGCTGCTGATTTCCGCCGCACCCGGGCCGGCAATGGCGCTGATCTTCCGTCGCGCCGCCGTGGGTGGGTGGCGGGCGTTCGGCGATGGCGTCGTGGTGCAGCTCGCCAACCCGAAGGCGGCGGTCTTGCAGGGGTCATCGAGACCGGCTTCTACCTGACCTTGGCGTACGGCGTCGGCCGGGCCGGGGCCTTCTTCGGCCGTTGGAAGAGCCGGCGCCGGCTGGACGCGATCGCGGGCATGGTCCTGCTCGCGCTCGGGGTCCGAGTGGCTGTCAGCTCGCGCTGAAGGACTGAGGAATTCCTCACGTCAGGCGTCCGAAAATTCACACTGGCTAGAGACGGGTGCTCACTGCTTCTAGGGTGCGCACCATGACCGAAGAAGCGCCCAGCCCCAACCGTCGAGGGTGGGCTGGACGAGCCCGAGCGAGCTGGAGCCTGAGCAGGGCTCGCTGCGCCTCGCCTCCCCGGAGGACCGCGCGACGGTCGCGGACTGGGAGGCGGCGGCCGCCGCCGTGCTGCGCAAGACCAAGCGGCTCGGGGACGACGACGCGGATTCGCTGGTGTGGGACAAGCTGACCCGGACCACCCTCGACGGCATCGAGATCACCCCGCTCGGCACTCCTGACCTGCTGGAGGGCCGGGCCACGAGCGGCCGGCCGACCCGTCAGGGTGACTGGGACGTGCGGGCGCTGGTGCACGCCGACGACGCGAAGCTGGCCCACGAGGAGGCGATGGTCGACCTCGAGGGAGGCGTGACCAGCCTGTGGGTGCAGGGAAGCGGTGACGTCGACCTGGCCGTGCTGCTCGACGGCGTCCTGCTCGACCTCGCGCCCGTCGTCCTCGACGGCGTCGACCCCGCCGCGTTCCTCGCCTACGCCGGGGACCGCGAGCTGCACGCCGCCACCAACCTCGGCGTACCGGCGGACCAGGCCACGGTCGAGCTCGCCCGGACCGCGTGGCAGGCCGGCGTCCGGGCCTTCGTCGTCGACGCGACCACCATCCACGACCGCGGCGCCTCCGACGTCCAGGAGCTCGCCTGGTCGATGGCGGCGGGCGCGGCCTACCTGCGGACGCTGACCGACGCCGGGCTGGCCGTCGACCAGGCGGCGGATCTGGTGGAGTTCCGGTACGCCGCCACCGACGAGCAGTTCGCGACCATCGCCAAGCTGCGGGCCGCGCGCCGGCTGTGGGCGCGCGTCCTGGAGCTCAGCGAGGGGACCGCGCGCGAGATGCGACAGCACGCGGTGACGAGTCGGCCGATGATGAGCAAGTACGACCCCTGGGTGAACATGCTCCGCACCACCGTGGCCGCGTTCGCCGCGGGTGTGGGGGGCGCCGACGCGGTCACCGTGCTGCCGTTCGACTCCCCGCTCGGCCGCCCCGACGCCTTGGGCCGCCGGATCGCCCGCAACACCTCGCACCTGCTGGTCGACGAGGCGCACGTGGCCCACGTGGCCGACCCGGCCGGCGGTGCGTACGCCGTCGAGAAGCTCACCGACGACCTGGCCGTCGCGGCCTGGGACCTGTTCGGCCGGATCGACGACGGCGCGGACCTTGACGCGGAGATCGCCGACGACCGTCGCGCAGCGCGACGCGGCGATCGCCACCCGCAAGCGACCGCTCACCGGGCTCACCGAGTTCCCCCACCTGGCCGAGACGCTGCCCGAGCGCGCGCCCGCCCCCGAGGTCGACGTCGTGCGCCGCTACGGCGCAGCCTTCGAGGCGATGCGCGACGAGCCGGCGACGAGGCCGGTCTTCCTGGCCACTCTCGGCAGCGTGGCCTCGCACACCGCGCGCGCGACGTTCGCGGCCAACCTGCTCGCTGCCGGCGGCATCACGGTCAAGACCGCGGGAGCGACGGACGGCGTCGACGCCCTGCTGGCGGCGTACGACGGACAGCCGGTCGTGTGCGTGGCCGGCGCCGACGCGACGTACACCGAGTGGGGGGCGGACGCCGTCGAGGCGCTGCGCACGGCCGGCGCCACCCACGTCATCGTGGCGGGCAAGCCCGACGTCCTCGAGGTCGACGACTCCTGCGCGATGGGCGTGAACGCGCTCGACTTCCTGACCCGCACGAGGCTTGTCCTGAGTTCGCGAGGGACGAGCGGTATCGAAGGGGAGAAGCTGGCATGAGCGTGCCGAAGAGTTTCGCCGGATTGCCGCTCTCCGGTGGTCTCGATACGGCCTCGCCTAGCGGCTCGGCCTACTCGACCAACGAGGGAAGCTGGCAGAGCCCGGAGGGGATCGAGATCCTGCCGGTCTACGGCCCCGAGCACCTCGAGGGCCTGGACGCGCTGGACACGTTCCCGGGGCTGAGCCCGTTCCTGCGCGGGCCCTACCCGACGATGTACACCACTCAGCCCTGGACGATCCGGCAGTACGCCGGCTTCTCGACGGCCGAGGAGTCCAACGCGTTCTACCGGCGCAACCTGGCCGCCGGCCAGAAGGGCCTCAGCGTCGCGTTCGACCTGGCCACGCACCGGGGCTACGACTCCGATCACCCGAGGGTGCGCGGCGACGTCGGCATGGCGGGCGTGGCGATCGACTCGATCTACGACGCCCGCACGCTGTTCGACGGCATCCCGCTCGACGAGATGTCGGTGTCGATGACGATGAACGGCGCGGTGCTGCCGGTGCTCGCCCTCTACATCGCAGCAGCCGAGGAGCAGGGGGTGAAGCCGGAGCAGCTGGCGGGGACCATCCAGAACGACATCCTCAAGGAGTTCATGGTCCGCAACACCTATATCTACCCGCCCGCCCCGAGCATGCGGATCATCTCCGACATCTTCAGCTACACCGCCGAGCGGATGCCGCGGTTCAACTCGATCTCCATCTCCGGCTACCACATCCAGGAGGCCGGGGCGACGCAGGACCTCGAGCTCGCCTACACGCTCGCGGACGGGGTCGAGTACCTCCGCGCCGGTCTCGAGGCCGGGCTCGACATCGACAAGTTCGCGCCGCGGCTGAGCTTCTTCTGGGCGATCGGGATGAACTTCTTCATGGAGATCGCCAAGATGCGGGCCGCCCGCGCGCTCTGGGCCCGGCTGGTGCGCGACTTCGACCCGAAGAACCCCAAGTCGCTGAGCCTGCGCACGCACAGCCAGACCAGCGGTTGGTCGCTGACCGCGCAGGACGTCTTCAACAACGTCGGCCGCACCTGCATCGAGGCGATGGCGTCGACGCAGGGCCACACCCAGTCGCTGCACACCAACGCCCTCGACGAGGCGATCGCGCTGCCGACCGACTTCTCGGCCCGGATCGCCCGCAACACCCAGCTGCTGCTGCAGCAGGAGAGCGGAACCACCGGCACCATCGACCCCTGGGCCGGCTCCTACTACGTCGAGCGGCTGACCCACGACCTAGCGGAGCGGGCCTGGGCGCACATCCAGGAGGCCGAGGCCGCCGGCGGCATGGCCAACGCGATCGAGCAGGGCATCCCCAAGATGCGGATCGAGGAGGCGGCGGCGCGTACCCAGGCCCGGATCGACTCGGGAGCGCAGCGGGTGATCGGTGTCAACACCTACCGGCTCGCCGCCGAGGACAAGCTCGACGTGCTCAGGGTCGACAACGACGACGTCTACCGCCAGCAGATCGCCAAGCTGGAGCGGCTGCGCGCCGAGCGCGACGACGACGACGTGCGCAGCGCGCTCGAGGCGCTGACGAACTCGGCGCGAAGAGGACCCTCCCAGGGTTCGCTGGACGGCAACCTGCTCGCCCTGGCGGTCGACGCGGCCCGCGCCAAGGCCACGGTCGGCGAGATCTCGGACGCGCTGGAGAAGGTCTACGGACGGCACCAGGCGGTGATCCGTACGATCAGCGGGGTCTATCGTGACGAAGCGATGAAATCGGATGGCGCCGCCGGCGACTCCTTGGTCCGGCAGGTGCGCGAGGCCACCGACGAGTTCGAGGAGGCCGAGGGCCGCCGCCCGCGCATCCTGGTTGCCAAGATGGGCCAGGACGGGCACGACCGCGGTCAGAAGGTCGTGGTCTCCGCCTTCGCCGACATGGGCTTCGACGTCGACGTGGGGCCGCTGTTCTCCACGCCGGAGGAGGTCGCTCAGCAGGCGGTCGACGCCGACGTGCACATCGTCGGGGTCAGCTCGCTGGCCGCTGGCCATCTCGCCCTGCTGCCCGCCCTGCGCAAGGCGCTGGAGGACCAGGGTCGGCCCGACATCATGACCGTGGTCGGCGGCGTGATCCCGCCCGACGACGTACCCACGCTGCTGGAGATGGGCGCCGCCGCAGTGTTCCAGCCCGGCACCGTGATCGCCGAGTCCGCGCTCGACCTGCTCGCGAAGCTGCGGGACCAGCTCGGCCACTGATGGTGGACACCGCCGCGCTCGTCGAGGGGATCCGCGCCCGCAAGCGGGCCTCGGTGTCGCAGGCGATCACCCTGGTCGAGTCGTCCAAGCCCGAGCACCGTGGCGACGCCCGGGCGCTGCTGACCGAGCTCGCCGGCGAGGGCGACGCGATCCGGGTCGGCATCTCTGGCGTCCCGGGCGTCGGTAAGTCGACGTTCATCGAGAGTCTCGGCACCCGGCTCACTGCCGAGGGTCATCGGGTGGGGGTGCTCGCGGTCGACCCGAGCTCGACCCGCACCGGCGGCTCCGTGCTGGGTGACAAGACCCGGATGGCCAAGCTGGCGGCCGACCCCAACGCTTTCATCCGGCCCTCGCCGTCCGCCGGCACGCTCGGCGGCGTTGCCCGCGCCACGATGCAGGCGATGACGGTGCTCGAGGCCGGGGGGTACGACGTCGTGCTGGTCGAGACCGTCGGCGTCGGGCAGTCCGAGGTCACCGTCGCCGGGATGGTGGACACGTTCCTGTTCCTGACCCTGGCTCGCACCGGCGACCAACTGCAGGGCATCAAGAAGGGCATCCTCGAGATCGCCGACGTCATCGCGGTCAACAAGGCCGACGGTGATCGGGAGCAGGAGGCCCGCGCGGCGGCGCGCGACCTGGCCGGCGCGCTCCGGCTGGTCCACGGCAAGGGGGAGTGGGCGCCACCGGTCGTCACGTGCTCCGGGCTCACCGACGTCGGCGTCGACGATCTATGGCAGCGGATCCTGGCTCATCGCGACCACCTCGGCGAGCGGGGCTTGGCCGAGAAGCGGGCCGGTCAGCAGCTCGACTTCACCTGGTCCCTGGTGCGCGACGAGCTCGAGCAGCGGCTGCGGCACTCGCCCGCGGTCCGCGAGGTCCGCGAGCAGCTTCGCGACGACGTGCTCTCCGGTGAGCTGCCCGCGACCGTGGCCGCCGACCGGATGCTGGCGGCGTACGACTCTGACGTTTCCCGGACAGAAGGCACCGACAGCGTTTAACGTCCCGGTACTCCGGGACTCCCTCCTCATGTGCTCGGGACGTCGGGACGGGCAGGCTCGGCCGCGCCAACACCCGAGATGAACCACGTGGAGGAACCATGCATCGCAAGCATCTGGTGGCTGCGCTCGCCGCTGTCGCGCTGGCAGGGAGCACCATCGGTGCACCGGCCGTCGCCGACGAGCCGAGCGCCAAGCCCACCGTCAAGACGCTGGTCGGTGGGCTGATCAGCCCGCTGAGCCTCGCCGTCTCCGACGACGGCACCGTCTACTACTCGCAGAACTTCACCGGCACCCTGCTCCGGAAGAAGCCCGGCAAGCAGCCCAAGGTCATCTACCAGGACGAGCAGGGCAACGAGGTGGGCGCCGTCTCCGAGCGGAAGGGCAGCCTGCGGTTCGCGCTGACCATCCCCGGCAACGAGGAGGGCGAGGGCGCGGGCGCCGTGCTCCTGGGCGTCGGTGACAGCGGCAAGCCGAAGGTGCTCGCCGACCTCGGCAAGTTCGAGACCAACCGCAACCCCGACGGCGACGTCACCTATGGTTTCCGCTCGCTGCCGGACGGCTGCGACCTGGAGCCGCCGCTCGGCGCGTACCAGGGCATCGTGGAGAGCCACCCCTACGCGACCGCACAGGCGAAGGGCCGGACCTACATCGCCGACGCCGCGGGCAACACCATCGTCAAGTACGGCAAGAGCGGCAAGCTCTCGACCGTTGCCGTGCTGCCGGCCGTGGGCGTCACGGTGTCCGCTGAGGCGGCCACCGCGCTCGAGCTGCCGGAGTGTGTCGTGGGCCAGAAGATCTTCCTCGAGCCGGTGCCCACCGACGTCGAGGTCGGCCCGAACGGCAACCTGTACGTCAGCACCCTCCCGGGTGGTCCCGAGGACGGCAGCCTCGGCCTGAATGCGGCGGTCTACCGCATCAACCCGGAGACCGGCAAGGTGCGGAAGCTCGCGGGCGGGCTGCTCAGCGCGACCGGCGTAGCGGTCGACGACAAGGGCAACGTCTTCGTCTCCGAGCTGTTCCGCGGCCAGATCGCCAAGATCAAGGCCGGTTCGAAGGAGCCGATGAAGTACCTCGGCACGGTGCTGCCGGGCGACGTCGAGATCAGCGACGATGACCTGTACGCCACCGTCAAGGTGCTCGTCGGCCCGGAGGGGCCGAGACGACCCGACGCCGCCGGGCGGCGAGGTCGTGCGGATCAAGAGGTAGCTCGACGGCGACTAGGCTCGGGGTGATGACCACCGCCACCACGCAACTGATCGAGTCCGTTGTCGAGAAGTACGACGACGAGCTGATCGAGCTGCGCCGTGACGTGCATCGTCACCCCGAGCTGGCCTGGTCCGAGTCCCGCACCAGCGAGATCGCCGCCCACCGGGTCGAGCAGGCCGGCTGGCGGGTCACCCGGATGCCGCGCAGCGGGTTCGTCGCCGACCTGGGGGACGGCGACCGCGTCGTCGCCCTGCGCGCCGACATGGACGCGCTGCCGATCCCGGATCGCACGGAGGATCCCTGGCGCAGCGTCGTACCGGACGTCGCGCACGCGTGCGGCCACGACGTCCACGTCGCCTCCCTCGTCGGCGCCGCCCTGGCCCTGGCCGAGGTCCACGAGCGCGGCGAGCTGCCGGGGGCGGTCCGGCTGCTGTTCCAGCCGGCCGAGGAAGTGATGCCCGGCGGCGCCAAGCACCTCATCGCCCAGGGCGTACTCGACGGCGTGGAGCGGGTGTTCGCGCTGCACTGTGACCCGGCCGTCGACGTGGGCAGGATCGGGCTCCGGGCCGGAGCGCTGACCAGCGCCGCGGATCGGATCGAGGTCTGGCTCGAAGGCACCGGCGGCCACACGTCTCGACCGCACCTCACCGGCGACCTCACGTTCGCCCTGGCCAAGGTCACCAGCGAGCTCCCCGCCGTGCTCAGCCGCCGGATGGACCCGCGCTCCGGAGTGAGCGTCGTGTGGGGCATCCTCCGGGCCGGCGCCGCCCCCAACGTCATCCCGGTCGGCGGGATGGCCGCCGGCACGGTGCGGATCCTGGACGCCGTAGCCTGGGCGGAGTGCGAGCCGATCATCCGGGAGGCGGTCCTCGACATCGTTCGCCCGTACGGCGTCACGGCCTCCATCGACTACCTCCAGGGCGTACCGCCCGTCGTCAACGAGCCGGGGTCCAACGCCCTGCTGGCCGCCGCCGTGCTGCGGGTGCTCGGGGTGAAGGGGCAGGTGAGCGTGCCGCAGAGCCTCGGCGGGGAGGACTACGGGTGGATGCTCGACCAGGTGCCCGGCGCGATGTTCCGGCTCGGGACCAGGACTCCCGGCGGGCCGACGTACGACCTCCACCAGGGCGACCTGCGCGTCGACGAGAGAGCGATCGGCATCGGGGCGCGGGTCCAGGCCGAAGCGGTCGTCGGGGCTCTCAGCTGACCCGTTCGATCACCAGCGGAGTCGGTGCGTACGACGACGCATCGCCCTCGATGTCGTAGCCGCCCTCCAGGGAGGCCAGCGCCCGGTCGAACCGGTCCGCCTCGTCGGTCAGCAGCGTGAACAGCGGGTCACCCTCGCGCACCTGCTCGCCCGGCCGGGCGTGCCAGACGACGCCGGCACCGGCCTGGACAGGGTCCTCCTTGCGGGCCCGGCCGGCACCGAGCCGCCAGGCCGCCAGGCCGACCGCCATCGCGTCCAGGCGGGTCAGCACACCGCTGGTCGGTGCGGTGACCACCTGCGACTCGCGGGCCACGGGCAGCTCGGCGTCGGGGTCGCCGTCCTGGGCCCGGATCATCGCCTTCCAGGCGTCCATCGCCGAGCCGTCGGCGAGCTTGTCGGCGGGGTCGACGTCATCGCGTCCGGCCCCCGCGAGCATCTCCCGGGCCAGCGCGAGGGTCAGCTCGATCACGTCGGCCGGCCCGCCGCCCGCGAGGACTTCGACGGACTCCGCGACCTCGATGGCGTTGCCGGCCGTGTTGCCCAGCGGGGTGGCCATGTCGGTGAGCAGGGCGACCGTACGGACCCCGGCATCCGTGCCGAGCGCGACCATCACCTCGGCCAGCTCGCGGGCGGTGTCGACGTCCTTCATGAACGCGCCGCTGCCGACCTTGACGTCCAGCACGAGCGCACCGGTGCCTTCGGCGATCTTCTTGCTCATGATCGACGACGCGATCAGCGGGATCGCCTCGACGGTGCCGGTCACGTCGCGCAGTGCGTAGAGCTTCTTGTCGGCAGGGGCCAGGCCGTCGCCGGCCGCACAGATGACCGCGCCCACCGACTCGAGCTGCTCGAGCATCTCCTGGTTTGACAGGTCGGCGCGCCAGCCGGGGATCGACTCCAGCTTGTCCAAGGTGCCACCGGTGTGCCCGAGGCCCCGCCCGGACAGCTGCGGGACCGCGACTCCGCACGCGGCGACCAGCGGCGCCAGTGGCAGCGTGATCTTGTCGCCGACCCCGCCCGTCGAGTGCTTGTCGGTCGTCGGCCGGGAGAGCGACGAGAAGTCCATCCGTTCGCCCGAAGCGATCATCGCGGCGGTCCACCGGGTGATCTCGGCCCGGTCCATCCCGTTGAGCAGGATCGCCATCGCCAGCGCGGACATCTGCTCGTCGGCGATCTCGCCCGCCGTGTAGGCCTTGATCGTCCAGTCGATCTGGCTATCGGACAGCCGGCCGCCGTCGCGTTTCGCCGAGATCACCTCGACAGCGTCGTGGGTCATCCGGTCACCTCCGCGAGGAGACTACTCAGCCGTCGTCGACGAGGTCGGCGGGTCCGAAGGCATCGGGCAGCACCTGGTCCATCCGACGCACTCCGGAGACGGTGAGCAGCAGGAGGTCTGGACCACCGGCTTCGTAGAGAAGCTGGCGACACCGACCGCACGGCATGATCACCTGGCTCTCGCCGTTGACGCAGACGAAGTGGGTGAGTCGGCCACCTCCGGTGGCGTGCAGCTGCGACACCAGGCCGCACTCGGCGCACAAGGTGACGCCGTACGCCGCGTTCTCCACGTTGCAGCCGGTGACCACCCTGCCGTCGTCCACCTCGGCCGCTGCGCCCACGCGGAACCGGGAGTACGGCGCGTAGGCCAGGTGCATCACCTCGATGGCCGCGGCCTGGAGTCGCTCCCAGTCGTACTCTGCGTCCGCCATCGGCGCATCCTCCTGTCGTCGGGCGGACAGCCTCGCCCACCCCACATTCCGCCGCAATCCGGTACAGCGTGGGCCAGACCGGCTGAACCACAAGGTCGCAACTCGATAAACCTTCGGACATGGCCCTTCTCGCAGGCCTAGTCTGCCCGGCACCATCCAGCTAGGTTGATCGATCGTCGTCCCCCACGGTGCGGGGCGCGGACATGGAGGCAAGATGAAGAAGCTGCAGAAGGCCGTCATCGGCGGTATCGCTGCCCTTGTGGCATCCACGGCGCTCGTCGCGTGTGGCGACCCGGACGACTCGGATGACGGCAATGGCAATGGCGGCGACGAGCCGAAGTCTGACTTCTTGCCCTGCATCGTCTCTGACGCGGGTGGCTTCGATGACAAGTCGTTCAACCAGCTCAGCTTCGAGGGCGTCGAGCAGGCGGCCGAGGAGCTCAACGCTGACTTCAAGCCGGTCGAGTCCAACAGCGAGAACGACTACGGCCCCAACCTGGAGAGCCTGGTCGCCGAGGGCTGCGACGTCATCGTGACGGTGGGCTTCGCGCTGGCCGCCGCGACCAAGGAGTCCGCGGCCGCCAACCCCGACATCGAGTACGTCCTGATCGACGACGCGGCCGACGGTGGCGACGACGGCCAGACCTTCGACGGTCAGGCCGACCAGCCCAACATCAAGCCGATCCTCTACGACACCGCGCAGGCGGCCTTCCTGGCCGGCTACGTGGCGGCCGACTACACGAAGACCGGCGTCGTCGGCACCTACGGCGGTCTGCCGTTCCCGACGGTGACGATCTTCATGGACGGCTTCAAGCAGGGCGCCGAGTACTACGCCGCCGAGAAGGGCAAGGACGTCAAGGTCGTCGGCTGGGACGGCGCGGACGGCTCGTTCACCGGTGGCTTCGCGGCCAACCCCACCGCCACTCAGACCGGCGAAGCAGCTGCTCGACCAGGACGTCGACGTGCTCCTGCCGGTCGGTGGCCCGATCTACCGGTGGCGCGCTGACCGCGATCGCGGACTCTGGCGCCGACGTCGGCCATGCTGGGCGTGGACGCGGACTTCTTCGAGAGCGACCCGAACACGCAGTACGTGATCCTCACGTCGATCCTGAAGAACATGAAGGTCTCGACCTACGAAGCCGTCCTGGCCGCCGGCAACGACGAGTTCGACTTCACGCCGTACGTCGGCACGCTCGAGAACGACGGCGTCGGCATCGCGCCGTTCCACAACTTCGAGGACAAGGTGTCCGACACCCTGGCCGGAGAGCTGGAGGAGCTGCGGGCCGGCATCATCGATGGATCCATCACGGTGACGTCGTACCTCAGCGAATGACCGTGTAACCGTGGTTGAAGGGAGGTCGGCGCGAGCCGGCCTCCCTTTGACTTTCCCGCGCCATCCCCGCCCTCGCCCCTAGGATGCGGCCCATGCAGTTGGAACTGCGCAACATCACCAAGCGCTTCGGTGCGCTGGTGGCCAACGACCAGATCTCGCTGACCGTCGAGCCGGGAGAGATCCATGCGCTCCTCGGCGAGAACGGCGCCGGGAAGTCGACGCTGATGAACGTGCTCTACGGCCTCTACCAGGCCGACGAGGGCGAGATCGTGCTCGATGGCGAGGTGCAGAAATTCTCCGGGCCGGGCGATGCCATCACCGCCGGCATCGGGATGGTGCACCAGCACTTCATGCTGGTCCCGGTCTTCACCGTCGCCGAGAACGTCATGCTGGGCAACGAGGCCACCGGCTTCGCGGGCTCGCTCAACCTCGAGGCGGCCGAGCAGCGGGTGCGGGAGATCTCCGAGCAGTTCGGCTTCCACGTCAACCCCAAGTCGATCATCGAGAACCTTCCGGTCGGCGTGCAGCAACGGGTCGAGATCATCAAGGCGCTGTCCCGCGACGCCAAGGTGCTCGTCTTCGACGAGCCCACTGCCGTACTCACGCCGCAGGAGACCGACGAGCTGATGGAGATCATGCGCCAGCTCAAGGCCTCCGGCGCGGCGATCGTGTTCATCACCCACAAGCTGCGCGAGGTGCGCGAGGTCGCCGACAAGATCACCGTGATCCGGCTCGGCAAGGTCGTGGGAGAAGCCAGCCCCACCGCCAGCAACGCCGAGCTCGCCTCGCTCATGGTCGGCCGACCGGTGGAGCTCACCGTGCACAAGGAGCCGGCCAAGCCGGCCGAGGACGCGCTCGTGGTCGACGGTCTCACCGTTGCCGACGAGACCGGCCTGGTGCACGTCGACGACCTGAGCTTCTCGATCCGGGCCGGCGAGGTCCTGGTCGTGGCCGGCGTACAGGGCAACGGCCAGACCGAGCTCACCGAGGCGCTGCTCGGACTCCAGCACCACGTGCTCGGCTCCGTGCGCCTCGACGGCAAGGAGCTGGTCGGTCGCAGCGTGCGCCAGATCCTGGAGGCGGGTGTCGGGTTCGTGCCCGAGGACCGCCAGGTCGACGGGCTCGTCGGCACGTTCACGCTCGCCGAGAACCTGATGCTGGACCGCAGCTTCGGGGCGCCGTTCGTCCGCCTCGGGGCGCTGCAGCTCAACAAGCTCGAGACGTTCGCCCAGGAGAAGCTGCGCGAGTACGACGTGCGCGCACCCGGAGTGACCACGAAGGCGGAGAACCTGTCCGGCGGCAACCAGCAGAAGGTCGTCGTCGCCCGGGAGTTCTCGCGCGACCTGCGCCTCCTCGTCGCCGCCCAGCCGACCCGTGGTGTCGACGTGGGCTCGATCGAGTTCATCCACAAGCAGATCATCGCCACCCGCGACTCCGGGGTGCCGGTGCTCGTGGTGTCCACCGAGCTCGACGAGGTGGTGGCCCTCGCCGACCGGATCATGGTGCTCTACCGCGGCCGGATCGTCGGCATCGTGCCGGCCGACACGCCACGCGAGGTGCTCGGCCTGATGATGACCGGAGAACGACCCTCAGGAGTGGTGGCGTGACCGACGAACCAGAGGAGCCGACGGTCCAGAAGTCGCCCCCCGAGGAAGAGGACGCGCCGCGACGTCCGGAGATCGGCCAGTGGCACACCGTGCTCCGGTCGATCACGACCGGCAACGCGCTGGTCGCCGTCCTCGCGGTATTCCTCGCCGTCGTCTTCGGCTCCCTGCTGATCATGGTGACCGACGAGGAGGTCCGGGACTCGGCGGGCTACATCTTCGCCCGACCCAGTGACTTCTTCCAGGCCGCCTGGGACGCGATCTGGGGCGCCTACAACGCCTTGTTCCGCGGCTCGATCTACAACGGCGAAGGCGTCGACTTCCAGACCAGGATCCGGCCGCTCACCGAGACCATGAAGTTCGCCGGACCACTGATCATGGCCGGCCTGGGTGTCGGACTCGCCTTCCGCGCCGGACTGTTCAACATCGGCGGTCGTGGGCAGATGCTCCTGGCCGGCGCCGCCGCGGGATGGGTCGCGATCAAGGTCGACCTGCCAGCCCCGCTGCACCTGATCGTCGCGACCGCCGCCGCGATGCTCGCCGGCGCGCTGTGGGCCGGCCTCGCCGGTCTGCTCAAGGCCCGCACCGGCGCGCACGAGGTGATCGTCACGATCATGCTCAACTACGTCGGCTTCTACCTGGTCTTCTTCGCGCTGACCCGGGCAGAGCATCCTGCAGGCGCCAAACTCGTTCAACGCAAAATCGCTGCCCATGCAGGAGACCGCGACGATGCCGAAGCTTTTCGGTGACCGCTTCAACGGTGCACATCGGCTTCGTCCTCGCTCTGGTCGCCGTGGCCCTGGTCTGGTGGCTGCTGAACCGGTCCGCGCTCGGCTACCGGTTCCGCGCGGTGGGCGAGAATCCGCACGCGGCCCGCTCCTCGGGCATCGACGTCGGTCGGGCCTACATCGGCGTGATGCTGATCGCCGGGGCGCTGGTCGGCCTGGCCGGTGCCAACCAGGTGCTGGGCACTGTCACCAGCGGCGTGACCACCGACCTCGACGCCGGTATCGGGTTCGACGCCATCACGGTCGCCCTGCTGGGTAGCTCGCATCCGATCGGCATCCTCTTCGCCGGCCTGCTGTTCGGTGCCTTCAAGGCCGGGCGGGTTCTCCATGCAGGCCTCCGAGGGCATTCCGGTCGACATCGTGCTGGTCATCCAGTCCCTCATCGTGCTGTTCATCGCGGCGCCGCCGCTCATCCGGGCGATCTTCCGCCTGCCCGCGAAGGAGGCGCTGTGAGCGACACCACCGCCACGGCCCCGGCCACCCCGCCGTTGGCTGCCGGAGGACAAGGTCATCACGGTCGTCAGCCGCAAGACCCCGGTCATCTTCGGCGTTCTCACGCTAGCCCTTGCTCTCGCCGTCGGGCTCGGCTCGCAGGACGGCGACACCGGGTTCCGGCTGGCCACCAAGGACGACCTCTTCGAGCTGCCCAAGATCACCGTGCCGTCCGAGGTCACCGCGTGGGTGATGATCGCGATCCTCGCGCTGATCACCGCGGAGTCGGTGCGCCGCCTGCTAGCACAGCGGACCACGCCACTGTGGCTCGCGGCGCATCTTCTCCGTCGTCGGGATCGTCGGTTTCCTGTCCTGGGCCGCGGCCGGGCGGCACCATTCCGGTCGTCGGGCTCCTCGCCGGCTCGCTGGCACTCGCCGTACCGCTGGTGTTCGGAGCGCTCGGCGGTGTCCTCGGCGAGCGGGCCGGCGTCGTCAACATCGCGATCGACGGGCAGCTGCTCGCCGGCGCCTTCGCCGCGGCGACTCATCGGATCGATCACCGGATCGGTCTGGGCCGGTGTGCTCGGCGGCGCTCCGGTCGCCGGGGCACTGGTGGCGCTGCTCCTCGGCCTGTTCGCGATCAGCTACTTCGTCGACCAGGTGATCGTCGGTGTGGTCCTGAACGTGCTCGTGATCGGATTGACCAGCTTCATGTTCTCCCAGGTACTGGCCCCGAACTCGGCGGACCTGAACTCGCCACCACGATTCAGCGCGTGGGACATCCCGCTGCTGGGCGACGTACCCCTCGTCGGGCCGATCCTGTTCCGGCAGACGCCGATCGTCTATCTGCTCTACATCACGGTGGCGGTCGTCGCCTGGGCGCTCTACCGCACCAAGTGGGGCCTGCGGGTCCGGGCCGTGGGCGAGCACCCGAAGGCCGCGGACACGGTCGGCATCAACGTGATCCGCACCCGCTACCGCACGGTGCTGATCGCCGGCGCCATCGCCGGCACCGGCGGCGCGTTCTACACGCTGGTGTCGGTCTCCCAGTTCACGCGGGAGATGACCGGTGGCGCGGGCTACATCGCGCTGGCCGCGGTGATCTTCGGCAAGTGGGATCCCATCCGGGCAACGATGGCCGCGCTGCTGTTCGGGTTCGCCTACAACCTGCAGGGCGTGCTCTCGGTGTTGGGATCGCCGGTGCCGAGCCAGTTCATGCTGATGCTGCCGTACGTCGTCACGATCTTCGCCGTCGCCGGCCTCGTCGGCAGGTCTCGCCCGCCGGCGGCAGACGGATTGCCCTATCGAAAAGCCTAGCGGCGCTCCCCGCTAAGCGAGCAGCAGGACGACGGTCTCAGCCACACAGGCGGGCTTCGCCTCGTCCTCGATCTCGATCGTGTGCTTCAGCGTGATCTGACGACCCGCGGGGATCTCGGTGACCTCTCCCATCGCCACGGTCAGGCGGATCCGTTTCCCGACCCGGACCGGGTGCGGGAAGCGGACCTTGTTGACGCCGTAGTTGAGCTTGGCGCCGGGGGTCTCCAGGCCGAAGATCTGGGAGCCCAGCCACGGCACCAGGGACAGGGTGAGGAAGCCGTGCGCGATGGTGCCGCCGAACGGCCCGGCTGCGGCGCGCTCCACGTCGACGTGGATCCACTGGTGGTCACCGGTGGAGTTGGCGAACTGGTCGACCCGCTCCTGGGTGATCTCCACCCACTCGCTGGTGCCCAGCTCCTCGCCGGTCGCCTCGGCCAGCTCGTCGAACGTGGTGAACACGCGCATCCTGATCGCTCCTCTTCCGCGACGTTTGGTTGGATGGCCTGATGAGCGCCACCGCCACGGAACCTACCGCCCTGTCCCGCGAGACGATCCGTCAGGCGCCCAAGGTGTTGCTGCACGACCACCTCGACGGCGGGCTCCGTCCGGGGACCGTGCTCGAGCTGGCCGGCGAGATCGGGCACCCCCTGCCCGCGACGGACACCGAGTCGCTCGCGCAGTGGTTCGCGGAGGCGGCGGACTCCGGCTCGCTGGAGCGCTACCTGGAGACCTTCGACCACACCGTCGCGGTCATGCAGACGGTGCCGGCGCTGTCGCGGGTGGCGAGAGAGTGCGTCGAGGACCTGGCTGCCGACGGCGTCGTGTACGCCGAGATCCGGTACGCCCCCGAGCAGCACGTCGGTGCCGGGCTGACCCTGGACGAGGTCGTGGCGGCGGTCCAGCAGGGCTTCGACGAGGGCGCCGCCGCGGCCGGTGGCCGGATCGTGGTCCGCCAGCTGCTCACCGCGATGCGGCACATGGCCCGCTCGATGGAGATCGCCGAGCTGGCGGTCGCGTGGCGCAACCGGGGCGTCGCCGGCTTCGACATCGCTGGCGCCGAGGCGGGCTACCCGCCCACCCGGCACCTGGACGCGTTCGAGTACCTCCAGCGCGAGAACTCGCACTTCACGATCCACGCCGGCGAGGCGTTCGGGCTGCCCTCGATCTGGCAGGCGATCCAGTGGTGTGGCGCGGACCGTCTGGGCCACGGCGTCCGGATCATCGACGACATCACAGTCGCCGAGGACGGGTCGGTGGAGCTGGGACTGCTCGCCGCCTACGTGCGCGACCAGCGGATCCCGCTGGAGATGTGCCCGACCTCCAACCTTCAGACCGGAGCCGCGACCTCGATCGCCGAACACCCGATCGGCCTGCTGACGCGGCTGCGGTTCCGGGTCACGGTCAACACCGACAACCGGCTGATGAGCCGTACCTCGATGACCCACGAGATGCACCAGCTGGTGGAGGCGTTCGGCTACACACTGGCGGACCTGCGGTGGTTCACGATCAACGCGATGAAGTCGGCGTTCCTGCCGTTCGACGAACGGCTGGCGATCATCGACCAGGTGATCAAGCCCGGTTACATCGAGCTGGGCGGCTAGGTCGGCCGCTTGTCGATGGCGGTCCGGAGCTTGCGCTCCGCCTTGGTGATCGCGCGGGTGTCATGGGGGCGCTCCCGGCGCACCCGGTCGAGCTTGCGGGCCTCGTAGGCGATCGGGAAGTACTTGAGCCGCTCCGGCAGCATCGGAACGACCTTCCCGACCACCCGGCCGAACCACTTCAGCTGGAAGTCCTGCGAGCGGCCCCAGCGAACCCCTAGGGTCGCGCGTGCCGATGGCGGGATCATGCCGAGGATGGCCAGGTACTGGAAGTGGCCCATCGGCGCCGTGGCTACGCGCCACACGGGGTGCAGCCATTGGGGCAGCTGCACGGGCGGACCCGGGCGCCGGGACCCCTCGATGAAGTCGTGCGCGACCTTGGTGTTCTGGAGGTGCTCGGTGACCACCTTGTCGAAGTGCGCGCAGAAGTCGTCGTACGTCGCCGGGATCTCCTTCTCGGCCACCTTGAAGCCGCGCATCAACTGCTTCATCTCGTCGTAGACGCGCTCGACCTCCTCGCGGTCGGCGGACTCACCGAAGACCCGGACCGCCTCGGTGAAGGCGTGCATGCCGGTCAGCAGCACCCAGGCCCAGGGGCCGCTGGAGAGCGCCGTGTGGCGGACGCCGTCGGCATCCACGGTCTCGAGGGGTGCGTGCAGCTGGCGCAGCCGCTCGACCTCCCGGAGCGACTCCTCGTCGGAGTAGACCCACATCATCACCGAGGCCAGGCTGCGCAGCCCACGGCCGATCGGGTCGGTGCGGAACACGCTGTGCTGGTCGACGACCGCGGCGATCGACGGCTCCATGACCTGGAGCAGGAAGGCACCGCCGTTGCTGAACGAGAACGTGATCAGCCCCGCTCCTTCCCAGAGCGCGCCACCGGGCTCGGCGAGGCGGGTCGGCAGGGGGCGCGCGGTGGCGGGGGCGGGGGTGGTGGTCATCGGGTGCCTTCTACGGAGATGCCGACGAACGGCGCGAGATGGTGGCGCACGAAGTCGCGGACTTCCTGCTCGGAGGGTGCGGACGCGGCCGGCGTGAGCGTCTCGGACTGCGCGTGCCGGGCCAGCCAGTCGACGACCAGGGTGACGTCGTACGCCGGCAGGTGGCCCTCCCGCTGCAGGCGGCCCAGGAAGTCGGCGAGGTAGCTGCGCCCGATGTCCAGGAGCGGTCCGGCCTCCAGGGTGAGGCGTGGAAGGACGGTCTCGGGCTCGGTGTCGAGCACCCTGCGCAGCAGCCTGTTGCCGCGCACGCGGCGGGAGACCTCGAGGTACATCTGGGTGAGCTGCTCCTCCGGAGGTGCGGAGGTGTCGACCCGGGCGTCGATGGCCGCGATGTCGCGGCTCGCCTCGCGCAGGCCGACCGCCATCACGACCTCGGACTTGGCGGCGTAGCGCCGGTAGAGGGTCGCGGGGCTGATCCCCGCGCGCCGGGCGATCTCGCCCATGCTGGTGCGGCGGATGCCGAAGTCCAGGAACGCGGCGAGCGCCGCGTCAAGCACCGGGTCCCGGTCGTCGACCTGGCCCGGCTCCACAACTGGCCGGACGACCGAGGACGTCACCATTCGCGCCTCCATGAGAGAAAGTAGAACTATTCTCTCATTCTCTCAGGTGGCGTCAAGGGCGTGACCGTGAACCACGGCACGTCCCAGCTCCCGAGCCCGAGCCTGCGGGCCGCGAACCCCTCCCGCGACGCCGTGGTCAGACGGCCGCGCGCGGGGTTGTAGACGTCCACGCCGCCGGACTCCCCTTCCTCGACGACCAGCACGACGTGGCGCGGCAGGAGGGTGCTGCCGACGTACAGGGGCACCGGCAGGCCGGTCTGCAGCCCCGCCAGCACCCGCTCGTACGCCGCGTCGCGCCGCCAGCGGGCGAGCCGCCACGGTAGCTCCACGCCGGTGATCCGCTCCATCTCGCGCGCCACGGCCCACGGCGGAGTGCCCAGGGCCCGCGGCCAGGCGCTGATCACCCGGCGGTGGGTCGCCAGCACCTCTGTGTCGAACCGGGCCAGCGTCCCCTCGGCGTAGTCCGGGTCCAGCACCATCCGGGCCACGACGAGGCAGGACGGACCGCAGGACCGCTGGTCGGGCTGGCGCAGCTCCCGGCCGAACAGCGGCGCGGTCATCGCGTCACGCCTCCCGTGGTGAGCCCACGGACCTTGGCCAAGGCTTCCTCCGGCGTAACGGGTTCGCAGCCCAGCTCAACGGCGTGGGCGACCACGTTGCGCTGGTCACGGAGCAGAGCCATGCCGCGGCGGACCAGCACCAGCGGAGGCTTGCGGTGCTCGCGCAGGTCGCGGGTCAGCCGACGCCAGAACGTGACCACCGGGTGCTGCCGGACGCAGTACGCCGCGGTCAGCAGCCCCGCCTCCTGGCAGGCCGGCACGATCTCCTGGGCGAAGATCCCCTCGGCCACGAAGAGATCCTGCTCGCCGAGCTCGAGCGTGTGCGACCCGTGGCGCCCGTCCTTGGCGATGTCGTAGATCGGCACCGTCGCGGCGCCTGCCCGGCACAGCTCGGCGACTGCCTCCAGCGCCTCGTCCATCAGCCACGACACCGGGTCGTCCCAGTCCACCAGCCCCGCGTTGGAGCCGCTGGCGATCCGGGGCAGAGTCGGGTCCCCGGCTGACTTGTAGAAGTCGTCGAGCCGCAGCACCGGCAGCCCGATCCGCTCGGCGAGCCGCGACTTGCCGGCCCCGGAGGGTCCGGCAAGGACGATGACGGTGGCGGGCACGGCACCATGATCCCAGCGATCGGTGCGCCGGAACCAGTGGGTCACGAACCCGCCGGAGCGGAGCCGTGGCCCGGTGACGGCGCCACGGAGCTCGACGAACATCCTGATGGTGCGTGGTGTCGGTCAGGCGCTTGTGGGTACCGGCGGAGTGGAACCCACCACTGGCGACCCCGGACCCCGGCGCCCAATCGAAAGCGGCGAAATGCAGGTCTCCACGTGCGACCCACCAATCGTCCCGTGGCAGCGCCGTGACTGGCCGGACACCAGCCGTGGCCAGGCTAGACGAACTCTTCGTGCGATCGGCCCGTGGTGACTCGGCTGCGTTCGCCGCGCTCTACGAGGAGACGGCCGCGCGAGCCTACGGACTGTCACTACGAGTGCTTCACGACCGGAGGCTCGCCGAGGACGCCGTCCAAGAGGCCTACCTGTCGATGTGGCAGCAGGCAGCCCGTTTCGACCCGCGCAAGGGCTCGAGCCTGGGTTGGATCTTCATGATCGTCCACCGCGTGGCGATCGACCACGTCCGTGCCGTTGGCCGCCGGGCGGCTCGAGATGATCGTCACGTCAGAGAGCAGTGGGGCGGCGGCAGTGTCAGCGATCCCACCCACGATCAGGCGTGGGCATCGATCGAGGCGCGCACCGTAAGGGACGCCATGGGCGACCTCTCAGCACGCCAGAGCGAGGCGCTTCGACTGGCCTACCTCGACGGGAACACCTTCGCCCAGGTCGCGGACCTGCTCGGGATTCCCCTCGGTACCGCGAAGTCCCGCATTCGCGACGGTCTTGTCCGGTTGAAGAAGTCGGATGCACTCCAGGTCATGCAGGCGTCTGGAAACGTCCCGTCGCGGCGGGCGGTCGCTGGTGCATAGCCCGAGCCCGTACTGATCTACCGGCCGCCTCCTCAGACACCGATCGGGTGCCAGACGGTCTTGATCTCCTGGAAGTCGGTCATCGACTCCAGGCCGGGGGCGATCGTCCAGTCGGGCTCGGCGGCAGGTGTCCGGCGTACGCGCTTGAGATTGTCGGCGGCCGCGACCTCGAGCTCGCCGGCAAGTGCGGTCTCGCCGGCGATGCCGACGAGGTCGATCGCGTTGACGTCCATGTGTGCGGCGAGCCAGGGCGCGATCGTCGCAGCGGAGCCCGTGAGGATGTTGATGACGCCGCCGGGGACGTCGGAGGTGGCGAGCACCTCGGAGAACGTCACGGCCGGCAGCGGGCGCTCGTAGGAGGACACCACGACGGCGACGTTGCCGGTGACCACGACCGGGGCGACCACGCTGATCAGACCGAGCAGGGACGACTCCTGGGGCGCGAGCACGGCGACCACGCCGGTCGGCTCGGGCGTGGAGAGGTTGAAGAACGGGCCGGCGACCGGGTTGGCGTTGCCGACGACCTGGGTGAGCTTGTCGGCCCACCCGGCGTACCAGACGAGGCGGTCGATCGACTCGTCCACCACCTTGTCGGCGCGGGCCGCGTTGAGGCCCTCGGACTCGCGTACCGCCGCGACGAACTGGGGCCGGCGGTCCTCCATGATCTCGGCGACGCGGTAGAGGATCTGGGCCCGGTTGTAGGCGGTCTTGGCCGCCCAGCCGGGGAAGGCCTTGCGAGCGGCGACGACGGCGTCGCGAGCATCCTTGCGGGACGCGAGCGCGGCGTTGGCCACGAAGCGGCCCTTGCTGTCGTTGACGACGTAGGAGTGGCCGGACTCCGAGCGCGGGAAGTCGCCGCCGATGAACAGCTTGTAGGTCTTGCGTACGCTCAGCCGCTCGTTGGCCGCAGTCATCGCTGGCCACCCTTCAGGTAGGCGCCGAGGCCGTGCCGGCCGCCCTCGCGGCCGTAGCCGGACTCCTTGTAGCCGCCGAACGGGCTGGTCGGGTCGAACTTGTTGAACGTGTTGGCCCAGACCACGCCCGCCTTGAGCGCGTTGGCCATCTTGAGGATGCGGGAGCCCTTGTCGGTCCACACGCCCGCGGACAGTCCGTACGGCGTGTTGTTGGCCTTCTCGATCGCCTCACTGGGCGTCCGGAAGGTCAGCACCGACAACACCGGGCCGAAGATCTCCTCGCGGGCGATCCGGTGCGCCTGGGAGACGCCGGTGAACAACGTGGGCGGGAACCAGAAGCCGTGCGACGGCAGGTCGCACGGCGGCGACCAGCGGCCGGCGCCCTCGGCCTCGCCGATGTCGGAGAGCTCCTTGATCTTGGCGAGCTGCTCGGCAGAGTTGATCGCGCCGATGTCGGTGTTCTTGTCGAGCGGGTCGCCGACGCGGAGCGTCGTCATCCGGCGCTTGAGCTTGGCAAGCAGCTCCTCGGAGATCGACTCCTGGACCAGGAGTCGTGAGCCCGCGCAGCAGACGTGGCCCTGGTTGAAGAAGATGCCGTTGACGATGCCCTCGACCGCCTGGTCGAGCGGCGCGTCGTCGAAGACGATGTTCGCGGCCTTGCCGCCGAGCTCGAGGGTGACCTTCTTGTTCGATCCCGCCACGCTGCGAGCGATCGCCTTGCCGACGTCGGTGGAGCCGGTGAACGCGACCTTGTCGACGTCCGGATGCGCGACCAGCGCCTGGCCGGTGCCGCCGGCGCCGGTGATGATGTTGACGACGCCCGGCGGCAGGTCGGCCTGCTGGCAGATCTCGGCGAACAGCAGCGCGGTCAGCGGCGTCGTCTCGGCCGGCTTCAGCACCACCGTGTTGCCGCAGGCCAGCGCCGGCGCGATCTTCCAGGCCAGCATCAGCAGCGGGAAGTTCCACGGGATGACCTGGCCGGCGACGCCGAGCGGGGTCGAGCCGTAGCCGGCGTAGTCGAGCTTGTCGGCCCAGCCGGCGTAGTAGAAGAAGTGCGCGGCGACGACGGGTACGTCGACGTCGCGCGACTCCTTGATCGGCTTGCCGTTGTCGATCGACTCCAGGACGGCGAACTCGCGGCCGCGCTCCTGGATGATCCGGGCGATCCGGTAGAGGTACTTGCCGCGCTCACGGCCGGGCATCGTCGCCCAGACCTTGGTGTAGGCCCGGCGCGCGGCCCTCACGGCGGCGTCGACGTCGTCGTCGTCGGCCTCGGCGATCTCGGCGAGCACTTCCTCGGTGGTCGGGCTGATCGTCTTGAACGACTTGCCGTGCCCGTCGACGAACTCGCCGTTGATGAACAGCCCGTACGACGGCTTGATGTCGACGATGCTCCGCGACTCAGGAGCGGGTGCGTATTCGAAGCCTGTTTGCATTCATGGCGTCATCAGTCCAGCGTCACGTAGTCGGGACCGGAGTAGGCGCCGGTCTTCATCTTGGAGCGCTGCATCAGCAGGTCGTTGAGCAGGGTGGAGGCGCCGAACCGGAACCAGTCCGGGTCCAGCCAGTCGTCGCCGGCGATCTCGTTGACCATCACCAGGTACTTGATGGCGTCCTTGCTGTGCCGGATCCCGCCGGCCGGCTTCACGCCGACCATCTGGCCGGTGGCCTCGCGGTAGTCGCGGACCGCCTCGAGCATGATCAGCGTGACCGGCAGCGTCGCCGCCGGCTGCACCTTGCCGGTGGAGGTCTTGATGAAGTGCGCGCCGGCCATCATCGCCAGCCAGCTGACCCGGCGGACGTTGTCGTAGGTCTGCAGCTCGCCGGTCTCGAAGATCACCTTGAGGTGGGCGTCTCCGCAGGCCTCCCGGACCGCGACGATCTCCTCGAAGACCTCCAGGTAGCGACCGGACAGGAACGCTCCGCGGTCGATCACCATGTCGATCTCGTCGGCACCGGCCTCGACCGCGTCGGTGGTGTCGGCGAGCTTGATGTCCATCGCCGCCCGGCCGCTGGGGAACGCGGTGGCCACCGCGGCGACGTTGACGCCGCTGTCACCCAGCGCCTTCTTCGCGGTGGCGACCATGTCCGGGTAGACGCAGACCGCGGCGGTCGACGGGCAGGTCGGGTCGGTCGGGTCCGGACGCATCGCCTTGGCGGAGAGGGTGCGGACCTTGCCGGCGGTGTCGTAGCCCTCGAGCGTGGTCAGGTCGACCATCTGGATCGCCAGGTCGATCGCGTACGCCTTGGCGGTCGTCTTGATCGACCGGGTGCCGAGGCCGCGGCGCGTTGCTCGGCTCCGACCTGGTCGACACCAGGGAGTCCGTGCAGGAAGCGGCGGAGCGCAGCGTCGGAGGACTCGTGACGTCCGAGAACTCCGTTGAGTTCAGGATCGTCACTTCGCCAGTCTAGGAGTCCGCCCGGATCACGGCTAATCCCACCGTTCGCGGCGCTGCCGCTAGGCTGTCCGTGGCAGTGACGATCACCGAGCAGAAGTACGGCCGACCACCGGTAGCGCTTCACCGGCTGGGTCGGCCTGGCGATGTGCGTGCTCGGGACGGTGCGCGCTGCTGATGGACCCGAACGCCGTGTCGGTGCGCTTCGCGCTGGCTCTTCGCCGCCGTCGGGCTGCTCGACTGGTCGCTACATGCTGCGGCGGCCCGCGGTCATCGTCCGCGAGCCGGCGGCCTGATCCTGCGCAACGCGTTCTCGACCTGGACGGTGCCGCTGGCCGCGATCACCGTGGTCCGGGTCAAGGCGATCACCCGGGTCGAGGTCGGTGACCAGGCGTACGACGGGATCGCGGTCGGGCGCCGGATCAAGGCCATGGTGCGGGGCATCCAGCCGACGGCCGCGGAGCCGGTTTCGCCGACGCCGGCCGTACCCTCGGGCGACCCGCCTCGCGGTGCGGAGACCAAGCACCCGGTCGCCTCCAGCCCCGAGGCGATCGCCGACCTGATGACCGAGCAGATCCTGGCCGCCGCGGTGCGGCCAAGGAGACCGGTCAGCCGACCGGTTCCGTGCGCCGGTCCTGGGCCTGGCCGGAGCTCACGCTGCTGGCGCCGCCGGTGCTCGGCCTCGTCGTCACCTTCCTGTCTGACCGCTACAGGCCCGGCTGCCTGCTGGACCCCGGCGCGGATGCGTCCAGCCGCCCGACCGCCGCGATCCTGGCCGCGTCGACGCCGTCCTCCGGCTCGACCGGGATCACCACCTCCAGGTAGCACTTCACCTTCGGCTCGGTGCCGGACGGGCGGACGATCACCCGGGCGCGGTCGGCGAGACGTACCGCAGGCCGTCGGTCGGCGGCAGGTCCGCGGAGCCGAGAGCGAGGTCGTCGAGCCGGAGCACCGTCAGCCCGCCGAGGCTGTCGGCGGCTGCTCGCGCAGCCGCTGCATCGTTGCCGGGATCTCGGCCAGGTCGGAGAACCGGACGCTGAGCTGGTCGGTGGCGTGCAGGCCGTGCTCGCGGGCGATGTCGTCGAGCAGGTCCCGCACCGTCGTCCGGCCGCCTTGGCCGCGGCGGCGAGCTCGCAGACCAGCAGCAGCGCCGAGACGCCGTCCTTGTCCTTCACGTGCTCGGGGTCGACGCAGTAGCCGAGCGCCTCCTCGTAGCCGAACGCGAGTCCGGGGATCCGGCCGATCCACTTGAAGCCGGTCAGCGTCTCCTGGTGCTCCTCGCCGGCGGCCGCGGCCATCGCGCCGAGCAGGCTGGAGGAGACGATCGACTGGGCGTAGACGCCGTGCTTGCCCCGGCCGAGCAGGTGCTGGGCGAGCAGTGCGCCGACCTCGTCGCCGCGCAGCATCTGCCAGCCGTGCGGGCCGGGCACCGCGACCGCGCACCGGTCGGCGTCCGGGTCGTTGGCGACCACGATGTCGGCGTCGACCCTCGGCGCCAGCGCCATCGCCTGGTCCATCGCGCCGGGTTCCTCGGGGTTCGGGAACGCCACGGTCGGGAAGTCCGGGTCCGGCTCGGCCTGGGCCGGCGGCTCGGGGCGCTGAACCCGGCCTGCTCGAGCACCTGCTGCACGGTCGCGCCGCCGACGCCGTGCAACGGGGTGTAGACGATCTTCAGGTCGCGCGGCCCGCGCCGACCAGGGCGGCCACGGTGTCGCGGTAGCGGTCGACGACGGCCTCGCTCGAGCACGGTGCCGCTCCCCGCGCGGGACATGCTCGGCCGTCCGACCGCGGCGATCCGGGCGGCGATCGCGTCGTCGGCCGGCGGCACGATCTGGCTGCCGTCACCGAGGTAGACCTTGTAGCCGTTGTCCTGCGGCGGGTTGTGGCTGGCGGTGACCATCACGCCGGCGACGCAGCCGAGGTCGCGGATCGCGAAGGCCAGCAGCGGGGTCGGCAGCGGCCGCGGCAGCAGGTACGCCGTGAAGCCGGCGCCGGTCATCACCTCGGCGGTGTCGGTGGCGAAGACGTCGGAGTTGTGCCGGGCGTCGTACCCGATCACGACTGCGCCGGTGGCGCCCTGGTCGCGCAGGTAGCCGCCAGCCCGGCGGCGGCGCGCAGCACCACCACCCGGTTCATCCGGTTCGGTCCGGCGCCGAGAGCGCCGCGCAGCCCGGCGGTGCCGAACTCCAGCGTGCCGCGGAAGCGGTCGGCGAGGTCGGCTGCGTCGGCCCGGCCTCGACGGCGGCGATCAGTGCCTCGAGCTCGGCGCGGGTGGCCGGGTCCGGGTCGGCCACGGCCCAGGACCGTGCCCGGTCGAGCAGCACGTCCACATCAGGAGTCATGAGGGCACGTTCGTGGAGCCCCCACCTCCGTCAGCTACGTGTTCTGCGGGTTGTCCTTGTCGGGAGCCGGGGGCGCCACGCCCTCCTCGGTCACGAACGGCCGCTCTTCGGCGTCGTAGGTGTCATCGTCGGTGAACTTGCCGGCACCGGAGTCGAAGGTGCGGTCGGTGTTGTCGATCTCCGCGCCCTCCGGCCGGTTCTCCGGGTCGAGCCGCTCGGCCCGGTCCTTCTCGATCTCCTCCACCGTCTCCGCCGGCACGTCGTCCTGCGTGGGCAGGCCGGCGGTGCCGCTCTGCCGCTCCTCGTCGGAGACGCCGTCGCGCTCGATGTCGTAGGTGCCCCGGTCGCTGTCGATGCGCTTGTCGGGGTCCCGTTCGATGCCTTGGGTCATGACTCCTCCTTGAGTCGATCGAAACCCGGTACCCGATGTCCCGCGCCCTACGCTGGCCGGATGGGCTGGCCGACAGCGGAGCACGAGTTCCGGGGGACCTGGAGCGTGCCCGCGCCCCTCGAGGCCGTGCGCGAGGCGGTGGTCGACCTGGAGCGGTACCCGGAGTGGTGGCCGCAGATCCGCGCGGTCGCGAAGCTCGGGCCGGACGACGCCCGGGTGCTGTGTCGTTCGACGCTGCCCTACACCCTGGACCTGGTATTGCATGCGGTATCGCGGGAAGGGGACCGTGCTCGAGGTCGAGGTCTCCGGTGACCTCGACGGCTCGGTCCGGTGGGAGCTCTCGCCGGAGCCGGCCGGCACCCGGATGGAGTTCGAGCAGCGAGTACGGGTGACCGGCCTACTCGCGCTCGGGTCGTACGTCGCCCGCCCACTGCTGCGCTGGAACCATCACCGGATGATGCTCGGCTGCGTCGCTGGGCTCACGGACCGCCTGGATCGAGAGCCGGGCGGTCGTGCGTCTCCGACGTGAACGGCCCACCCACGAAAGCTCCTTCGGCGGCATCGTCGGCCCCCGCGGCGATCCGGTCCGCGAACGCCTCGGCGTCGTCCACCGGGCGGTAGCCGAGCGCCCGACCGGGCTCGAGATCCCACCAGGCCCGGGTGTTGGCGGAGATCCCGTAGAGCACCGCGTAGCCCGGAGCGGGTGCGGTGAGGCACGCCTCGAACATGCGCACGCAGTCGCCGGGTGAGAGCCAGGTGGACAGGTTCCGGACGGTGGTGGGCTCCGGGAGGAACAGGCCGATCCGACAGGCGAGGGCGTCGATGCCGTACCGATCGGCGTACAGGCTCAGCAACGCTTCGGCGGCCACCTTGCCGACGCCGTAGAACGTGTCGGGCCGGGGGCGCGTCTCCACGGTGACCAGGTCGGTGTGCGGGGTGCGGCCGACGGCGTGGTTGGAAGAGGCGTAGACGAACCGGTGTACGGCGTGCGCGACGGCCGCGTCCAGCAGCGCCGCCGTAGTGACGACGTGCGAGGTAGGGAGTCGGGGAGCGAACCCTCGCCCGGGTTGCCAGCGAGGTGGACCACCGCATCGATCCGCTCCTCGGCGAAAACGGCCCGCACGGCGTCGGGATCCGTGCAGTCGACGACGTACCAGCGTCGGTCGTCGCCGTCCGGCGCCGGCACCAGGTCCAGCCCGATGACCTCGTGTCCGTGCTCCGACAGACCGACCGCGAGCGCCCGACCGATGCTCCCGCCGGCGCCGGTGACCAGGACCCGCATGCCGGTCACGTTTCGGTGGGGGCGGTCAGCATGCCCACGGACATCGCTATCAGGTTGCAGATGAACGCCTCGGTGTCGAGCTGGTGTCGGCTCGGGTGCGGGCGGTCGCCGGCGCGGGCCCGGTCCGCGGCGGCGCGCAGGATGAACGTCGTCACCAGGGACATCCGCTCGAGGCGGAGTTCGTCGGACATCGGCGGCAGCCGCTCCTCGAGCAAGCCGTAGGCGTCATACCCGCCGGCCCGGGTGAGCGCGGCGACCACCTCGGGATCCAGCGAGTCGGGGTCGTCCTCGACCAGCTCGGCCAGGATCACCAGGTAGCAGCGGCCCTCCCAGCCCAGGTCGCCGAGCTCGACGGCCGGCCGGACGAAGGCGGCCACCGCCGAGGCGATGTCGTCGTCGGGCTGCTGCCGGGCGACGGTGAGCAGCTCCCGCTCGCGGGCGGCCAGTAGGTCGACGTGTTGCTCGAGGACGGCGACGAGCATGCCCTCGCGGGAGCCGAAGTGATAGTGGACGGCGCCGCGGTTGCGCTGGCCGGCCTGCCGGGTGATCTCGAGCAGGGAGGCACTGTGCACGCCCTTCTCGGCGAACCCCCGGGTGGCGGCTTCGATCAGGCGATGCCGGGTCTCGACGGCGTTGCCGGTCATGGACTCCCTCAGATCCTTGGCACGATACGGCTGAGCAATCCCCCCATGCGCGAGGCCGCGGCTCTCCCGGCCTCCAGGACTTCTTCGTGGTTGAGCGGCTGGCCGCTGATGCCGGCCGCGAGGTTGGTGACCAGGCTGATGCCGAGCACCTCCATCCCGGCCTCGCGGGCGGCGATCGCCTCGAGCGTCGTGCTCATACCGACCAGGTGCCCCCCGATAGCTCGCACCATGGCGATCTCGGCCGGTGTCTCATAGTGCCGTCCGGGGAACTCGTAGTAGATGCCCTCGTCGAGCCCGGGCTCCACATCGCGGCACATCTCCCGGAGCCGGCTCGAGTAGAGATCGGTGAGGTCAACGAAGTTCGCGCCCTCGATGGGGGAGCGGCCGGTGAGGTTGATGTGGTCGCTGATCAGCACGGGGGTGCCGGGAGTCCAGGTCTCCTTGAGGCCGCCGCAGCCGTTGGTCAGTACGATCGCCCGGCACCCCGCCTTGGCCGCCGTACGCACGCCGTGGACGACCGCCGCGACACCCTTCCCTCGTAGTAGTGGGTGGGCACAGGAAGACCAACAGGTTGCGGTCACCCGCTCGGACCGAGCGGATCCTGCCCGAGTGGCCGACGACCGCAGCCTCGGAGAATCCGGGCAGGTCGGTGGTGGCGATCTCGGTCGTTGCCTCGCCAAGCGCGTCGACCGCCGGCAGCCATCCGGAGCCGAGAACCAGCGCCACATCGTGGCGCTCCACGCCGGTGAGGCGGCCCAGCTCGGCGGCGGCCTCGGTGGCCAGGTCGTACGGCGAGGTCTCGGTCACGCGGGAACTCTAGTCGGGGTCCGGGTTACAAGCCGGTGGATCTGCAAGGCCTGCGCCGCAGGGCCGTGACGTAGTCGTCGGGAGCGTCAGCGGCCTCGGCCGCAGCCGCGATCACGCCGAGGTACGACGCGGAGGGCAGCCCGCCCTCGTAGGCGTCCAGAACGTAGGTCCAGGCAACGATCTCGCCGCCGAGCGTGGAGACTCGTACCTTCGTCTTCCGGTAGAGGCCCGAGTCGGCGGCCTCCCAGCCGTCGAGCTGGCTCTCGTCCTCGCGGGTGACGTGGAAAACCGCCACGAAGACCTGCTCGAACGGGTCCTGGACGATCGTCGACAGGGCGCCGTCCCAGCCGTGCTCCTCGCCCCCGAACGTCAGCCGCCAGCCGCTCAGCCAGCCCGTGGTCTGCATCGGTGAGTGCGGACACCGTTCGCCCATCCGCGCGGGATCCATGTTCGTCCCGTAGGCGGCGTACAGCGTCACCTCAGAAGGCTATCGGCCGAAGGTGGTCGCTCCGCGCGACACGTCTAGGCTGACTGCTGTGACTCACTTCGATGTTCTGGTCCTCGGCGCCGGCCCCGGTGGGTACGTCGCCGCCATCCGCGCCGCGCAGCTCGGCAAGTCCGTGGCGGTCGTGGAGGAGAAGTACTGGGGCGGGGTCTGCCTCGAGAACGTCGGGTGCATCCCGTCGAAGGCGCTGCTCCGCAACGCGGAGATCGCCCACATCATCACCCACGAGAAGGACACCTTCGGGATCAGCGGCGACGCGACGATGGACTTCGCGGCCACCCACCAGCGCAGCCGCAAGGTCGCCGACGCCAGCGCCAAGGGTGTCCACTACCTGATGAAGAAGAACAAGATCACCGAGGTCGACGGCTGGGGCACGCTCACCGGACCGACCGGCATCGACGTCAAGAAGACTGAGGGCGGCAACACTGTTGACGTTGGCTCGCACACCTTCGACAACCTGATCCTGGCCACCGGCGCGGTCGTCCGGATGCTGCCGGGGATGAGCGTCAGCGACAACGTCGTCACCTACGAGGAGCAGATCCTCACCGAGCAGCTGCCCAAGTCGATCATCATCGGCGGCTCCGGGGCGATCGGCGTCGAGTTCGCCTACGTGCTCGTCAACTTCGGTGTCGAGGTGACGATCGTGGAGTTCCTCGACAGGATGGTCCCGACCGAGGACAAGGACGTCTCCAAGGAACTGCTCAAGCAGTACAAGAAACTCGGGGTCAAGGTCCTGCTCTCCACCAAGGTCGACCAGGTCGAGGACACCGGCAGCGGCGTGAAGGTCACGGTCAGCCCGGCCGACGGCGGCGACTCCGAGGTGCTCGAGGCCGACAAGATGCTCGCCGCCTTCGGCTTCGCCCCTCGCGTCGAGGGCTTCGGACTCGAGGCCGCCGGCGTCAAGCTCACCGACCGCGGCGCGATCGACGTCGACGCCCGCGGCCGCACCAACGTCGACAACGTGTACGCGATCGGCGACTGCACCGGCAAGCTGATGCTGGCCCACACCGCCGAGGCCATGGGCGTGGTCGCCGCCGAGACGATCGCCGGTGCCGAGACCATGGAGATCAACTTCGACATGATCCCGCGGGCAACGTTCTGCCAGCCGCAGATTGCGTCGTTCGGGTACTCCGAGGAGCAGGCCAAGGAGAAGGGGTACGACGTCAAGGTGGCCACGTTCCCGTTCTCGGCCAACGGCAAGGCGCGAGGCATGGCCGAGGGCGTCGGCTTCGTGAAGATCGTGGCCGACGCCGAGCACAACGAGATCGTCGGGGCGCACATGATCGGCCCCGAGGTGACCGAGCTGCTGCCCGCGCTCACGTTGGCCCAGCAATGGGACCTCACTGCCGACGAGGTGGCCCGCAACGTGTTCGCCCATCCGACGCTGAGCGAGGCGATGAAGGAAGCGGTCGAGGGCATCGCCGGCCACATGATCAATCTTTGAGGACAGCGGGCACCGAGCTTGCGAGGTGGCTGCGTCGTCCGAAAGGTCGAGAAGCCGCCGCGGCTGAGGAACGAAGCCGCGAATGGGCGTATCGAGACCCGGTGAGACGAGAGGAATGACCGAGTGAGCGACAAGGTCGTCATCATCGGCGGAGGCCCGGGTGGCTACCGAGTCCGCCTTGGTCGCGGCCCAGCTGGGCGCCGAGGTCACGGTCGTCGACAGCGACGGCATCGGCGGCTCGGCGGTGCTCACCGACTGCGTCCCCAGCAAGACCCTGATCGCGACCGCCGAGCTGATGACCGACATGGCGGGCGCCGCGGAGCTGGGGGTTGCGTTCCACGATGCCGAGGGCGACGCGGCCACCGGGATCCGGGTCGACCTCGCTCGAGTCAACGCGCGGGTCAAGGCGCTGGCCGCCGAGCAGTCGGCCGACATCAGCGGCCGCCTCGAGAAGGAGGGGGTGCGGTTCGTCCGCGCCCGCGGCCGTCTCGACGGTCCCAACCGAGTGGTCGCCGACGACACGACGTACCCCGCCGACGCGGTGCTGATCGCGACCGGCGCCGCGCCGCGCACCCTGCCGACCGCCCAGCCCGACGGGGAGCGGATCCTCACCTGGGAGCAGGTCTACGACCTCACCGAGGTGCCCACTGAGCTGATCGTCGTCGGGTCCGGCGTGACCGGCGCGGAGTTCGCCAGCGGCTACCTGGCGCTGGGCATCCCGGTCACCCTCGTCTCCTCCCGCGACCGGGTGCTGCCCGGGGAGGATGCCGACGCGGCCAAGGTTCTGGAGGAGGTACTCACCCGCCGCGGGATGACAGTGCTCGCCCGGTCGCGGATGGAGTCGGTCGCCCGCGACGGCGACGTCGTCACGGTGACGCTGACCGACGGGCGCACGGTGCAGGGGTCGCACTGCATCCTGGCGCTCGGCTCGGTTCCCAACACCGGCGACCTCGGCCTTGAGAAGGCCGGCGTGGTCCTCAAGGACGGCGGGTTCGTCAACGTCGACCGGGTCTCGCGCACCTCTGCCCGCGGCGTCTACTCAGCCGGCGACTGCACCGGGGTCTTGACGCTGGCCTCCGTCGCGGCGATGCAGGGCCGGATCCGGCGATGTGGCACTTCCTCGGCGACGCGGTGAAGCCGCTCGACGAGAAGCTGGTCTCCTCCAACGTGTTCACCGCCCCCGAGATCGCGACCGTGGGCTGGTCGCAACAGGCGGTCGACGCCGGCGAGATTCAGGCCGAGGTGGTGACGCTGCCGCTGTCGGGCAACCCGCGGGCCAAGATGCAGGGCGTGCGCGACGGCTTCGTGAAGCTGTTCTGCCGCCCGGGCACCGGCATCGTGGTCGGCGGTGTCGTGGTCGCGCCGCGGGCCAGCGAGCTGATCGACCCGGTGTCCATCGCGGTCGCCGAGTCGCTCACTGCCGACCAGCTGGCCCAGGCGTTCACCGTGTACCCCTCGATGAGCGGCTTCGGTCGCGGAGGCTGCTCGACGGCTGCACCGCGTGTGACCTGCAGATCTTCCGGCCGGTAACGGTCGGGTAACGATGAACGCCGGGTATTCCCCCCGGGGCCGGAACGTTGTCGGATGCCGGGTGGCGCATTCCACGCGAGGGATCCAAGGACGGGTCTCGTGTAGCAAGCACCTCGGAGGCATTGAATGCAACGGAAGAAACTGGCTGCTCTGGCGACCGCGACCCTGGCAGCGGTGGCCCTGACACTGCCTCTCACCGCACCTCAGGTGAGCGCTGCACCCGGATCGGCAACGGTCGCCGCGACCGCGGCGCCGGACCGGGACGGCACGACCACCCGGGCAGCGACAACCTCCGCCAGCCGTGGCAGAAGAAGTACGACGCCCTGCGCAAGGCCGCGGTCGAGAAGCGGCTCCGCTCCGGCAGCGACGCGAAGGTTCAGCGGCTCGCGAAGGGCCAGTACGCCCAGGCGGCCCAGGTCGGCAACGAGCGGGTGTTCGTGATCCTCGCCGAGTTCGGCGACACCCGCACTCGGCGTTCCCGGACGGTGAGTCCGACGCCACGTCGTTCGACGGCCCGATGCACAACGAGATCCCCCAGCCCGACCGGAGCGTCGACAACTCGACGCTGTGGAAGGCGGACTACAACAAGTCCCACTACGAGAACATGTACTTCAACCGCCTGGACACCTTCTTCAGGGACCAGTCCAGCGGCAAGTACCGGATCAACGGTGACGTCACCGAGTGGGTGAAGGTGCCGTTCAACGAGGCTCGGTACGGCCGCGACACCTGTGGCTCCATCGTCTGCAACAACACCTGGTTCCTGCTCCGCGACGGCCTGGCCCAGTGGACCCAGGACCGGCTGGACGCCGGCGACACCATGGCCGAGATCCAGGCCTACCTGAAGACGTTCAACGAGCTCGACCGCTATGACTTCGACGACGACGGGAACTTCAAGGAGCCCGACGGCTACATCGACCACATGCAGATCGTGCACGCGGGCGGCGACCAGTCCGACGGCGACCCGACGTACGGCAGCGACGCGATCTGGGCGCACCGCTGGTACGCGCAGATCAACCCGCGGTTCACCTCCGGCCCGGGCGACGGCGCTCAGCTCGGCGGCATCGAGATCGGCGAGGGCGGTCCGTCCGACGGCGGGGCGGTGCAGATCCCTGACAACCCGACCGGCGTGTGGATCGGTGACTACACCATCCAGCCCGAGAACGGCGGCCTCAGTGTGTTCGCGCACGAGTACGTCCACGACCTCGGACTGCCCGACCTCTACGACACCTCCGGCAACACCGGTGGCGCCGAGAACAGCACGCGTTGGTGGTCGCTGATGAGCCAGTCGCGGGGCACCAACCCGGGCGATCCCGGGATCGGCGACCGGCCGATGCCGCTCGGCGCCTGGGACAAGTTCCAGCTCGGCTGGCTGGAGGCCGCCATCGTCCAACCCGGCAAGTCCAAGACGGTCAAGCTGCGTCCTGGCCAGACGAAGGGCAAGAAGCCCAACGGCATCGTCGTCCGGCTGCCCGACAAGAAGATCCGGCAGAACCTGGGCGCGCCGTGCGCCGAGGACTGCGGCGAGCGCTACTTCTACAGCGACAAGGGCAACGACCTCGACAACAACATGAAGCGCACCGTCACCGGTGGCGGAGAGCTCACCGCCAAGGTGAAGTACCAGATCGAGGACGGCTGGGACTGCGCATCCTCGAGGTGTCGAGCGACAACGGCGCCTCCTGGACGCAGATCGACACCTCGGAGAACTACGACGGTGACGACCAGAGCGGCTACGACCCCAACGATGTCGGTATCTCCGGCAACACCGCGGGCGAGTGGGTCGACCTGACCGCGACGGTGCCCGAGGGGACCAACCAGATCCGGTGGCGCTACATCACCGACGGGGCGTTCGTCCTCGACGGGTTCCAGCTCGACAACATCACCCTGGACGGCACCAGCATCGGCACCGCCGAGACGAAGGACGAGGGCTGGACCTACCGGGGCTTCATGAACACGGTGGCAACGATCTGGTGCCGTACACCAACGCGTACTTCCTCGACAGCCGGTCGGTGCACAAGGGCTATGACAAGCCGCTCAGCCACCTGTACAACTTCGGGTTCACCGGCGAGCTGGCCCACAAGGTGGAGTTCTTCCACTACAACAAGGGTGCGCTGATCACCTACTGGGACGCGTCGTACACCGACAACAACGTCGGTGATCACCCGGGTCACGGAGAGATACTCCCGGTCGACGTCAACCCCGGCTTTGTGCACACGCCCGACGGCGCGCTCATGCGGCCCGGCTTCGCCGCTGACCACGCCGCGCTCTCCGACAGGTCGAGCAAGAAGCAGACGATCCGCTTCCAGGGAGAGAAGTTCACGCTTCCCAGGCGGAAGGCGGTGAGGCTGTTCGACGACACCCTGCGCTGCTGGTCCGACAGCGACCAGCACGGCGCAGGTGAGCACTTCGGCCACAACCAGCCTGGCTGGTACAGCGTCGACGTGCCGCGGACCGGAACCACGCACCGCGTCATCAAGACCCGCAAGAACGGCGTGATGTGGATCAAGGTGAAATCCACCCGAAAATGAAGGATCGGGCCCTGGTGCTCCGACACGTACCGGTCGACGGGGCCCGAACCTTTCGTCCCTCGCGCTTCCGCCATGCCGCGACGCCTGCTCGCCGTCCTGACCGCTGTCGTGCTGACCCTCGTGGCGGCGCCGGCAGTGGCCGGCGACACTGGTCGGTGCCCGGCAAGGCATCGATCACGATCAAGGGCCACGGCTACGGGCACGGCCACGGCATGTCGCAGTACGGCGCCGAGGGCGCGGCTCGCAAGGGGCTACGCACCGGCAGATCCTGCGCTTCTACTACCCGGGACCCGGGTCGGCGAGATCGGCGGCGGGGTGACCGTGCTGATCACCGGCGACACCACCGACGACCTCGTGGTGAAGGCCCGGTCCGGCCTACGATCCGAGACAGCGCGGGCGGCGGCAAGGTGACGCTCCCGGACAAGGGCGCGTCGCTGTGGCGGGTCTCGGTGACCGCCGGCGGGGTCGACCGGGTGTCCTACTTCACCGACCGGTGGCGCACCTGGCGTGACCTGGACGGCTACGGCGAGTTCGCCGCCGCCGGCGCACCCGTGACGTTGGTGACGCCCAGCGGTCGGGTGAAGTACCGAGGGGCGACTGCGCGCCTACCCGCCGTGAAGGGCCGGCGGCGCGGGACACCGTCAACGCGACCTCACTCGAGAACTACGTGAAGGGTGTGGTGCCGCGAGAGGTGCCGGCGACCTGGCGCCCCGAGGCGGTCGAGGCGCAGGCCGTGGCGGCCCGCACATACGCGTCGTACGAGCGGGCGCACCCGCTCACCTCGCGCTACCAGATCTGCGACACCACCTCGTGCCAGGTCTACGGCGGGGTGACCTCCGAGCACCCCGCAGCATCGAACCGGGCAGTGGACGAGACCCGCGGCGAGATCCGCGTCTATCAGGGCGAGCCGGCGTTCACGCAGTTCTCCTCGAGCAACGGTGGCTGGGCCTCCGAGGGGTCCATGTGACCTGCCCGCCAAGGCGGATCCGTACGACGGCTGGTCCGGCAACCCCAACCACACCTGGTCGACCAAGGTCACCGACAGCAGGATCGAGAACGCCTACCCCCAGATCGGCAACCTGCGCCGGATCACGGTCACGCGCCGGGACGGCAACGGCCAGTGGGGCGGTCGGGTCCTGTCGATCAGGCCGGTGGGCGCGGACGCCTCGATCGCCGTCTCCGGCGCCACCTTCCGGTCGAGGTTCGGGCTCAGTCGGAGTGGGTGACATTCGAGGTCCGCAAGCGCTAGGAAGCCGCCGCTCAGGCGAGCACCAGCACCAGGTCTCCGCCCTCGACCCGATTGTGGTCCCTTGATCGCGAGCCGTTCGACCGTGCCGTCGACCGGGGCGGTGATCGACGCCTCCATCTTCATCGCCTCGATCGTGGCCACCGTGTCGCCAGCGGCGACGGTGTCACCTTCGGAGACGGTGATGGTCACCACGCCCTGGAACGGTGCGGCGACCTGGCCGGGCTGCGAGGTGTCGGCCTTCTCGGTGGCGGCGACCTCGGCGGCGAGGGCGGTGTCGCGGACCGCGATCGGGCGGGCCGACCGTTGATGGTGGCGATCACGGTCCGGTAGCCGCGCTCGTCGGGCTCGCTGATCGCCTGCAGGCCGAGCAGCAGCGTCTTGCCCTCGTCGAGCGCGACCTCGTGCTCGTCGCCCTGCCGGAGCCCGTAGAGGTAGTCGAGGGCGGGTAGCACCGACACGTCGCCGTAGGTCGCGGGCCTCGATGAAGTCCCGGGTGGTCCGGGGGAACAGCAATTCGTCGAGCGTACGTCGACGACTCGCCGAGCCGGCGGCCAAGCCGTCGCGCTGCTCGTCGGTGAGCTCCTCGGTGGGCGCCTGCCAGGACCGTCCCTCCAGGGCCCGGTCCGGAACGGCTCGGGCCAGCCACCGGGCGGGTCGCCGAGCTCGCCGTCGAGAAAGCCGATGACCGAGTCGGGGATGTCGAACTTCGCGGGATCCGCGGCGAACGCGGCCGGATGGGCGCCGACGCCGACCAGCGCGAGCGCGAGGTCGCCGACCACCTTCGACGAGGGCGTGACCTTCACGATGTTGCCGAGGATGTCGTTGGCCGCGCGAGATGTCCTCGACCTCCTCGAACTTCTCCCCGAGCCCGAGGGCGATCGCCTGCGACGCAGGTTGGACAGCTGGCCGCCCGGGATCTCGTGCCGGTAGACCCGGCCGGTGGGGGACGGGCAGCCCGCAGCTCGAACGGCGCGTACACCCGGCGGGTGGCCTCCCAGTAGGGCTCCAGCGAGTTCACCGCCGCCAGCGACAGTCCGGTCTCCCGGTCGGGGAGTGGTCGGTGGCCGACACCAGCGCCGACAACGGCGGCTGCGACGTGGTGCCGGCCATCGCCGCACAGGCGGCGTCGACGGCGTCCACCCCGGCGTCGATCGCCGCGAGCAGGGTGCCGAACTCGGCCGCCCGGGGTGTCGTGGGTGTGCAGATGCAGGGGCAGGTCGAAGCGCTCCCGCAGCGCGGTCACCAGCCGCCGCGCGGCGGGCGCGCGAAGGAGTCCCGCCATGTCCTTGATCGCGAGCACGTGCGCGCCGGCGTCGACGATCCGCTCGGCCAGCGTCAGGTAGTAGTCCAGCGTGTACAGCTGCTCGTCAGGGTCGAAGAGGTCGCCGGTGTAGCACAGCGCGACCTCGGCGACGCCCCGGTCGGTGCCCCGCACCGCCTCGATCGCCGGCCGAACCTGCTCGACGTCGTTGAGCGCGTCGAAGATCCGAAACACGTCGATCCCGGTTCCGCCGCCCCCTGCACGAACGCCGTCGTCACGTCGGTGGGGTACGGCGTGTAGCCGACCGTGTTGCGGCCGCGGAGCAGCATCTGCAGGCACACGTCGGGAACCGCCTGGCGCAGCGCGGCCAGGCGCTCCCACGGGTCCTCGCCCAGGAACCGGAGCGCGACGCGACGTCGCCCCGCCCAGCACTCGATCGACCACAGCGCAGGGGTGATCGGGGCGACGTGGCCGGCACGGCCAGCAGATCCGTGGTGCGCACTCGGGTGGCGAGCAGCGACTGGTGGGCGTCCCGGAAGTGGTGTCGGTGACCGCGACCAGCTCCTGGGCCCGCAGCCGACGGGCGAACTCCTCCGGTCCCACCTCGAGCAGCAATTGGCGGGTGCCGTGGGGAGCCGGCACGTCCAGGGTTCACCTCGGGGAGCTCGGCGCGCGGGTCGACGCTCACCGGGGCCGCGCCGTGCGGCTGGTTGACGGTCACGTCGGCCAGGTAGTTCGAGCAGCCTGGTGCCGCGGTCGGCCTGGCGCGGGCGGCAGGAGCCGCCGGTGGGATCGATGAACGACGTGGTGACCCGGCCGGCCACGAAGTCGGGGTCCTCGAGCACGGCCTGAAGGAACGCGATGTTGGTCGTCACGCCGCGGATCCGGAACTCCGCCACCGCCCGCCGCGCCTTCTCGACCGCGAGCTCGTGGGTGCGGCCGCGGCAGGTGAGCTTGGCGAGCATCGAGTCGAAGTGCGCGGAGACCTCCGCGCCGGTGTACGTCGAACCACCGTCGAGCGCGGACGCCCGGCCGGCCGGGGGAGCGGTACGTCGTGATCTTGCCGGTGTCGCGACGGCAAGCTGTCGGCGGGATCCTGGTCGTGATCCGGCACTGCAGAGCGGCGCCGCGCAGAGTGACGGACTCCTGGGAGAGTCCCGAGGTCGGCCAGCGTGCGCCGGCCGCGATCCGCAGCTGCGACTGCACCAGGTCGACGTCGGTCACCTCCTCGGTCACCGTGTGCTCGACCTGGTACCGCGGGTTCATCTCGATGAAGACGTGCCGGCCCTCGGGGTCGACGAGGAACTCAACGGTGCCGGCGTTGCGATAGCCGATCTCGCGAGCGAACCGCACAGCGTCGGCACAGATCCGGTCGCGCAGCTCGGGGTCGAGACGCGGCCGGGCGCGATCTCGATGACCTTCTGGTGCCGCCGCTGCACCGAGCAGTCGCGCTCGAAGAGGTGGATGACGTCGCCCTCGGCGTCGGCGAGGATCTGCACCTCGACGGTGCCCGCGGCTCGGAGACCGCCTGCTCGATGAACACCGTCGGGTCCCCGAAGGCGCCCTCGGCCTCGCGCATGCAGGTCTCCACCGCCTCCCGCAGCTTCGACCGGTCGTCGACCCGGCGCATCCCGCGGCCGCCACCGCCCGCGACCGCCTTGACGAACAGGGGCGTCGGCAACTCGTCGGCGGCCGCGACCAGGTTGTCGACGTCCGTCGACGGTTCGATCGACGCCAGGGTCGGTACGTCGGCAGCCGCGGCCGCTGCGATCGCGCGGGCCTTGTTGCCGGTCAGGGTCAGCACTTCCGCCGTCGGCCCGACGAACGTGATCCCGGCGTTCGCGCACGCCTCCGCCAGGTCAGGGTTCTCCGACAGGAAGCCGTAGCCCGGATAGACGGCGTCGGCTCCCGACCGGACCGCCACCTCGACGATGGCGTCGGGATCGAGGTAGGCCCGCACCGGGTGTCCGCGCTCGCCGATCTCGTAGGCCTCGTCGGCCTTCAGGCGGTGCTCCGACCACCGGTCCTCGTGGGGGAACACCGCGACCGTTCGCGCGCCCACCTCGTAGGCCGCCCGGAACGCCCGGACCGCGATCTCACCTCGATTGGCCACGAGCACCTTGGAGAACATGGGAGGACGCTAGTCGTGTCTCGATACAACTGCCCACGACTTCGCGAGCCGTCGCTGGCGGCCACTCGACAACCGAAGTCGGATACCAGTGCTGGGCCCGCAATACCGACCAGTTCGACGGCGTCCTGCTCCGGCACGTCGAGCAGGGTGACCGCCTGGCGACCGCCGGCCGTGGTCGCGACCAGGGTGGTCAGGCCGACCCGGCGCTGGAACCAGGTGCTCCGGAACGTCCAGCCGATGACGTGCTCGATCTCCAGCGCCTCGCGTCGGCGGTTCAGGCTGCCGGACCGGGCGACGACGTACCCGTCCGCGAGCGCGTGCCCGAGTGACCGCGCCCGGTCCGACGCGAGGGTCAGCGCGATCAGGACCACACCGGCCGGGACCACGAGCAGCCACCATGACCAGTCGGCGGCGAGGATCACGAACAACGGCCGCGGCGAGCGCGGTCAGTGCCGGGCCGAGCGCGCGGGTGTAGCGGCGACGCACTGCGGCCGGACCGTGGTCGGTGAAGCCGTTGGTTGCCGGACCGTCCGTGCCGAGCACCTGGCCGGAGACCCGGACCACCTCGGCGCGCTGTAGCGGGCGGCGGCGCGAGCGCCGAGCTTGCCGTCTTGCACCCAGCCCGGTCACGATGGCCAGTCGGGCCGCACCGGCCAGCCGGAGCCCGATCGGCTCTCCGATGCTGACTCCGGCGAGCCGGCCGTCGTCGATGCTGGTCTCTCTCGTGGTGAGCAGCCCGCGCGACAGGTGCCATGAGCCGGGGGTGTGGGACAGCCGGAAGTCCCAGTTGGTCACCAGGTAGCCGGCGACCGACAGCACCGCGACCCCGACCAGCAGCCCGACCGCGCCCACGACTACGGCGGCCCACACCGGGATGCTCAGCGACCAGTCCCGGGCGTCGACCCCCGAGAACGCGCCGAGCTCGCTGAGCAGCTGCGCGCCACCGCCGAAGAGGCCGACGGTGATCACCGCGCCACTGCTCGTCAGCGGCGCGTACCGCGCCCATCCCGGGTCCAGGCTCAGGGCCAGCCGCTCCTCGGGCTGCGCCGGCGCCTCGGCGACGTCGTCGTGGGTCGTCGACGGCGCAGCGTGCAGGCTCTCGGCGCGCAGGCCGCGCGCTCGCTCTGCCGGGAGCCCGTCCAGGTCGAGCCGCTCGTCGGAGTCGGTGGAGGCGGTGCCGGTGCCGATCCGCACGGTCGCCAAACCGAGGACGCGGTGGATCAGCGAGGCGGTCACGTCGACCGTGCGGACCCGGTCGAGCGGCGTCGACAGCACGTGCCGGTTGAGCAGCCCGCGGCGCAGCTCCACGCGGCCCTGGCTGAACCGGTACCGCGTGGTGAGGTAGCGCACCAGGCCCATCGAGACTGGGATCAGGACGCCGAGATACTGCCACGGCCCGCCGCCGGCCGCCGTACCGGCCACGAACAGGCCGATGAGCGCCGGCAGGAACCGGATCACGTCGCGGACCGGGTGGACCAGGAGCATCCGTGGGTCGAGCCGCTGCCACTCCGCGTCCCGGACCAGCTCGGTCACGTGGCGTCGCCCTCGACGGCGTCCGCCTTCAGGGTCAGCTCGTCCACCAGCTGCTGCGCGAGCGCCTTGTCCAGGCCCTCGATCGTGAGCGCTCCCGCCGCCGACGCCGTGGTCACGGTCACCGTGGCCAGGCCGAAGAGCCGGAACAGCGCGCCCTCGGCGTAGTCGACGGTCTGGATCCGCGACATCGGCGCGATCCGGCGCTCGCGCGCCCACCACCCGGTCTGGGTGTAGACCGCGCTCTCGGAGACCTCCCAGCGGTGCACCAGGTATCGCCACCGCGGGACGACCACGACGTACCCGAGCACGAGTACGCCGCCGGCACCGACCAGCCACCAGCGCGCGGGGAGCGATCCCCACGCCATGGCGACGCCGACCAGGATCGCCAGCGTCACCAGGCCCTCGGCCAGGCAGCCGACCAGCCACATCGACCGAGCCCGCGGGCTGACCCGTTCTCTCGGTTCACGCAGTGGTGCTCACGCGCCGACGCTACCCGGCTGGGTGGTGGAGAAGATCAGTCCTTGATCTCACACACGACAGCGCCGTTGGTGACGGCTTCCGCCGACCTCGGCCGGAGGCCGGTGACGGTCCCCGCCTTGTGCGCCTTGAGCGGCTGCTCCATCTTCATCGCCTCGATGACCACGACCGTGTCGCCCTCGGCGACGGTCTGGCCCTCCTCGACGACGACCTTCACGACCGTGCCCTGCATCGGGCTGGTCACGGCGTCGCCGCTGGCTGCCGCGCCCGACTTCTTGCCGGCCTTGCGCTGGGGCTTGCTGGGGCCGGACCCACTGGCGGTCATCCCGCCGAGGCCTGCCGGGAGCACCACCTCGAGCCTGCGGCCGCCGACCTCGACCACCACGGTCTGGCGCTCACCGGGCTCGTCGGCCCCGGCTGCCTCGCCGCCGTAGGGTTCGATCCGGTTGTCGAACTCGGTCTCGATCCACTGGGTGTAGACGCCGAACGTCTCGCCGTCGCCGACGAATGCCGGGTCGTCGACCACGGCCCGGTGGAACGGGATGACCGTCGGCATGCCGTCGACCACGAACTCGTCGAGGGCGCGGCGCGACCGCTCCAGCGGCCTGGGTACGGTCGCGGCCGGTGACGATCAGCTTCGCGATCAACGAGTCGAACGAGCCGGGGATGGTCTCACCGTTCTCGTACCCACCGTCGAGCCGGACGCCCGGGCCGCTCGGCGGGCTCCAGGCAGACAACGTGCCGGGTGCCGGCATGAAGTTGCGGCCGCCGTCCTCGGCGTTGATGCGGTACTCGATGGAGTGCCCGCGCACCCCCGGGTCGTCGTAGCCGAACTCCTCGCCGGCCGCGATCCGGAACATCTCGCGGACCAGGTCGATCCCGGTGACCTCTTCCGAGACGCAGTGCTCGACCTGGAGGCGGGTGTTGACCTCGAGGAACGAGATCGTGCCGTCCTGGGCCACCAGGAACTCGCAGGTGCCGGCGCCGTAGTAGCCGGCCTCCCGCAGGATGCGCTTGGAGGACTCGTAGAGGCGGTGTTCTGCGCGTCGGTGAGGAACGGCGCCGGGGCCTCCTCGACCAGCTTCTGGTTGCGGCGCTGCAGCGAGCAGTCGCGGGTCGAGATGACCACGACGTTGCCGTGCTGGTCGGCCAGGCACTGCGTCTCGACGTGGCGCGGCTTGTCGAGGAACTTCTCGACGAGGCACTCGCCACGGCCGAACGCGCTGACCGCCTCACGGACCGCCGACTCGTAGGCGTCCGGGATCTCCTCGAGCGTGCGTGCGACCTTCAGCCCGCGGCCACCGCCGCCGAACACGGCCTTGATCGCGACCGGAAGCCCGTTCTCCTTCGCGAACTCGACGACCTCGTCGGCGTCCTGGACGGGATCCTGGTGCCGGGGGCGAGGGGGGCGTTCGCCTTGTCCGCGATGTGCTTGGCCTTGGCCTTGTCGCCCAGCGCCTCGATCGCCGACGGCGGCGGCCCGATCCAGGTGAGCCCCGCATCGATGACCGCCTGAGCGAACTCTGCGTTCTCGGCCAGGAAGCCGTAGCCCGGGTGCACGGAGTCGGCGCCGGCCTTCTCGGCGACGGCGATGATCTTGGCGATGTCGAGGTAGGAATCCGCCGGCGTGGCGCCGCCCAGCGAGTGCGCTTCGTCGGCCAGCCGCACGAAGACGGCGTCCCGGTCAGGGTCGGCGTACACCGCGACGCTGCCGATGCCGGCGTCCTTGCAGGCCCGGATCACGCGGACCGCGATCTCGCCGCGGTTGGCGACGAGGACCTTCTTCAGGGACTTGACGTCGGGCACTGGCACTCCTGGATTGGCTCGATCTTCGCCGGGGCAGGGTATCGCTCGCCGGATCCATCCCCGCTCCCGGCTCGTCACCGTGGACGTCTACGCTTGCCCGCCGTGGCTCCTTCGCACTACAGCCAACAGCGCAAAGGCTTCTGGCACGAACCCGAAGGCACGCCCACCTCGGAGTCGATCGCCCTGGAGACCTGGGCGCGGGCGGCCCGGGACGTTCTGGTCCGCACCGCCGCGTCGTACCACGCCGTGGTCCGTGAGTCGGACCTCGCCGAGGAGCTGATGGCGAGCACCGATATCCGCACCACCCGCCACCACGACCTGTGGCTGCCGAAGGTGCTCGGCCCGATCTCGGTGTTCTGCGAGCGGATGGGCGAGCCGAACCTGGTCGCGCTGGTCGTGGGCACGAGCGACGACCTGGTGGCGGCGCGAGAGCGACTCGAGTGCTACCAGTGGGCGGGCTCGGCACCCGCCGACGGGGGAGTCGCCGTCGCAGCTGCCGGGTACGGCGCCGAAGCGGCCGGCCCGGGCGCGTGCGGCAACGACCAAACGGGCCAGCGCTCCGGCCGCCAAGCCCCGGGTGGCGAAGACGGACCGGCCGGTCTCGGTCTGCCCGACCTGCTTCATGGCGCTGCCCGCGACCGGGGTCTGCGACAACTGCGACTGAGCGTTCAGCCCGCGGTCACGTAGGTCTCCGTGAAGCCTTCCTTCAGCGATCGGGGTGTCCAGCCGAGCTCTCGCTGCGCCTTGGCGTTGTCGGCGTAGTAGGTGGAGGTGGAGGCCAGCATCGCCTCGCGGGTCTGGTCCTGCGGCAGCTTGAACACCATTTCCAGCGCGCCGTTCATCCGGGCCGCGGTCCGGACCAGCCATCGGGGGATGAACAGCGGCTTCTTGCCGCCGGTCATCGTGGCGAGACTGGTCAGCGCCTCCTGGAACGTCGCCGCCTCACCGGTCAGGTGGTAGCTCTCGCCCGGCACGCCCTTCTCCATCGCGAGCAGGTGTCCCGTCGCCACGTCGTCGACATGGACCCAGCACGCCCCGCCGCCCTTGGGTCCGGGGGTGAACTTGCCGCCCGCGACCCGACGGCTGATCTCGCCCATGGTGCTGGTGTCGCCCGGTCCGTAGATGACGCTCGGCTGCACCATCACCACGGGCAGCCCGCGCTCGGCGTACTCGAGGGCGACATCGTGGGCGAGCCCCTTGGTCTTGTCGTACTCCGTCACGTGCTTGCCGGTGAACCGGTAGGTCTCGTCGACCACCTCGCCGTGGGTGTCGGAGTACAGCGCGACCGTGCTCGTGTAGACCGTGCGCACCCCGGCCTTGAGCGCCGCCTCGAGGGCGTTCCGGGTCCCCTGCACGTTGACCGTGTGCAGCATGTCCTTCTCGCGACGGCCGAACTTGAACCAGCCGGCCACGTGGAAGAACCCGTCGGCGCCGTCGAGCAGCCGATCCAGCGCGGCCTCGTCGTCGAGGTCGCCCGGCACCAGCGTGACCCCGAGGTCGCTCAGGTCGGTGGCGGCCTCCGGCTTGCGGACCAGGGCGACCACCTCGTGGCCGCCGTCGATCAGCATGCGGGCGATGACCCCGCCCAGGAATCCGGTGGCGCCGGTCATCGCGTATCGCCCAGTTGTCAGCACCGGGACATGGTGGCACTGCGCCCGGCTGGTTAACGAACGCTAACCGATCGGGTCTAGCATGGGTCGCATGACTTACGAGCTGTCCCGTGAGCACGAGGAGTTCCGCCGCAGCGTCCGCGAGTTCGCGGAGGCCGAGATCGCGCCGTACGCCGCGCAGTGGGACCGCGACCACCACTTCCCGGTCGACGTCGTGCAGAAGATGGGCAAGCTCGGCCTGATGGGGCTCACCGCACCCGGAGGAGTACGGCGGCGCCGGCGAGGACGGCGACTTCACCAGCCTGTGCGTCGCGATCGAGGAGCTCGGCCGGGTCGACCAGTCGATGGGCATCACCCTCGAGGCCGCGGTCGGGCTCGGCATCAACCCGATCCAGACCTACGGCACCAAGGAGCAGCAGGACGCCTGGCTGCCCGACCTGGTGTCCGGGCAGCGGCTGGCCGGCTTCGGGCTGACCGAGCCGGGAGCCGGGTCGGACGCCGGGGCCACCGCGACGAAGGCGGAGCTCCACGACGGCGAGTGGGTCGTCAACGGCGCCAAGCAGTTCATCACCAACTCCGGCTCCGAGATCACCTCGTGCGTCACGGTGACCGCGCGCACCGGCGTCAGCGAGGCCGGCAAGCCGGAGATCTCCGCGATCATCCTGCCGAGCGACACTCCGGGGTTCACCGCCGAGAAGTCCTACGACAAGCTCGGCTGGCACGCCACCGACACCCACCCGCTGAGCTTCGAGGACGCCCGGGTGCCCGAGGGCAACCTGCTCGGCGAGCGGGGTCGCGGGTACGCCCAGTTCCTCGCGATCCTCGACGACGGCCGCGTCGCCATCGCCGCGCTGGCCGTCGGCTGCATCCAGGCCTGCGTCGAGATGTGCGTGGAGTACGCCGGCGAGCGACAGACGATGGGCGGACCGATCGGGCGCAAGCAGGGCGTGGCGTTCCAGATCGCCGACCTCGAGGTGATGCTCGAGGCGAGCCGGCTGCTCGTCTACAAGGCTGCCGCCATGAAGGACGCCGGTGCGCCCGTCAAGGACTTCAAGCACGCAGCGTCGATCGCCAAGCTCTACGCCACCGAGTCCGCGGTCACCGCGACCCGGATCGCCACCCAGGTCTTCGGCGGCTACGGCTTCATGGAGGAGTACCCCGTGACCCGCTTCTACCGGGACGCGAAAGTTCTCGAAATCGGCGAAGGAACCTCCGAGGTGCAACGTATGCTCATCGCCCGCGGGCTGGGACTGCCCGTCGAGTAGGGAGTCCGACATGAGGCGAGCAGGGTCCGCTGGCGCGGCGGTGGTGGTGCTGGCGCTCGCGCTGGCCGGCTGTGGCGACGACGACGGACGGCGGCTCTCCGACGAGCCCGAGAAGAGCGGGCTCGAGACCGACGCCGATGCACTCGTGAGCTGTCTCGGCGACGCCGATGTCGAGGCCGAGGTCAACCCGAACACGGCGTTCGAGGTCGAGTCCGAGCACATCGGCGTGGAGGCGACCGAGCTGCCGTCGGACCTGCTGCTCTTCGACACCGGGTCCGGGACCCTGTCCGGGGTGAACCTCTGGATCTTCGAGTCGGCCGACGGACGCCGAAGAGGGCTACCCCGATCACCCTCCAGACCGCGGACGACGACCAGAGCTGGCTCGACGGCCGGGTGGTCGTGAACTGGTACTACCCCGTCAACCGGGAGGCCGCTCAGGCGGTCGCCGTCGACGACTGCGTCGCCGAGCTCAACGAGTAGCCCACAGGTCGATCCAGCGGTGGCCGAGCTCGGCCATCAGGTCCCGCAGCAGCGGCAGGCTCAGGCCGACGACGGTGTGGTGGTCGCCCTCGATCCCGGACACGAACGCGCCACCCAGCCCGTCGATCGTGAACGCGCCGGCGACGTGCAGCGGCTCGCCGCTGGCGACGTACGCCGCGATCTCGTCGTCGTCGACGTCGGCGAAGTGCACGACCGTGGACGCCGTGGCGGCGGCCGTGCGTCCGTCGCCCGTGTCGCGCAGGCAGTGACCGGAGTGCAGGACGCCGCTGCGTCCGCGCATCTGCCGCCAACGAGCGGTTGCCTGCTCGGCATCGTCGGGCTTGCCGAGGGCTTCGTCCGTCGAGCTCGAGCACCGAGTCGCAGCCGAGCACCAGCGCGCCCGGCGGTAGGTCGTCGCGTCTCGCGACGGCCGCGCACTTGAGCTCGGCGAGCTGCAGCGCCAGCTCGGCCGGTGGGAGTCCGTCGAGCTGGGACTCGTCGACCCCGGAGACGATCACCACCGGCTCGACGCCTGCTGAGCGCAGGGTCGCCAGCCGGGCCGGGGAGGCCGAGGCCAGGACGAGCTGGGTCACTTGGCGGCCAGCTCGAGAGTGTCACCGAACGTGCACTCGGACAGCGCGTCGAGCTCGGGGGAGTCGCCGACATGTTCCGGCGCGCGCATCGAGAGCAGCACGTTGATCAGCATCCCGTGGGCGATGAAGTCGCGGCAGCTGTCGTCGTCCCAGCCGGTGCGCCGGATCGTCCGGAAGATCTCGGCCATGCACTCCCGGCTCATCTCGGCGATCTCGTCGACACCTCCGGCCGAGTATCCGTGCATCATGATCTGCAGCAGGTCGCGGTCGGCGAGCAGGTTCGTGTACGCCATCCCGAGCCGGGCCGCGTCGTCCTCGCTCTCGCGGGTCGAACTCGCCCTCGTCGAGCACCGCCTCGAACGCGAGCCGGATCCGGTCGGTGGCCCGGCGGAACACCTGCAGGAACAGTTCGAGCTTGGTGCCGAACGTGCGGACGACGTACGGCTGCGAGATGCCGGCCTCCCGGGCCACGGCGTCGGTGCTGGTGCCGTGGTAGCCACCGCGCCCGAAGGCGCGCGTGGCGGCGTCGAGCAACTGCTCTCGACGCTCGTCGGCGGGCATCCGGGTGGCGGGGAGGCATTCATGGTTGACATGTTATCAGTCGATTACTTATGGTCGTGGCACTAAGTAATCATTCAATGCCAACAAGGAGAAGTCATGACCGCCGTGGTCGAAGCACCTCCGGCCGAACAGGCCCCCTCTCGCGCCACTCGGCGCATTCCCCCGTGGCTGGCGATCCTGGCCGCGTCCCTGCCGATGTTCATGGCCACCCTCGACAACCTGGTGCTGACCACCGCACTCCCCGTGGTCCGGGCCGACCTCGGCGCGTCGGTGGGGGAGCTGTCCTGGTTCGTGAACGCCTACACGCTCACCTTCGCGACGTTCATGCTCCCGGCGGCCACCCTCGGCGATCGGCTGGGCCGCCGCCGGGTGATGCTCTCCGGCGTCGTCCTGTTCACGCTGGCCTCGATCGCCGCCGCCCTGAGCACCTCAGCGGACGCGCTGATTGCGGCTCGCGCGGTCCAGGGCCTCGGCGCCGCGGCGATCATGCCGCTCTCGCTGAGCCTCCTGGCTTCGGCCGTCCCCGCGAACAAGCGGGCCGTCGCCATCGGCATCTGGGGCGGCGTCTCCGGCCTCGGTGTCGCGCTCGGACCGGTCATCGGCGGTGCGGTCGTCGACGGCGTGAACTGGCAGGCGATCTTCTGGCTGAACGTGCCGGTGGCGCTGGTGGCCATCCCGCTGCTGCTGGTGGCGGTCCGCGAGTCGCGTGGTACCTGGCAGCGCCTGGACCCGGTCGGCACCCTGCTGCTCGGCGGCGCGGTGTTCCTCGGGATCTGGGCCATCGTGCACGGCAACGACGACGGCTGGACCTCCGCCGGCGTCCTCGGCCCGATCGTCGTCGCAGCGCTGCTGCTGCCGGCGTACGTCGTCTGGGCGCGGGGTCGGGCTCACGCCGTACTGCCGCTGCGCTTGTTCTCCTCGCGCGGGTTCTCGGTCGCGAACGTGATCGGGCTGACGTTCACGATCGGGATGTTCGGGACGGTGTTCCTGCTGTCGCAGTACCTCCAGGTCGTGCAGCACTACTCGCCGCTCGAGGCGGGACTCCGGACGCTGCCGTGGACCGCGGCGCCGATGGTGGTCGCGCCGATCGCCGGGATGCTCTCGTCCCGGACCGGGCTGCGGTCGCTGCTGCTCGTCGGCCTGGTTCTGCAGACCGCATCGCTGGTGTGGTTCGCCGCGCTCACCGAGTCGGGCGCCGACTACTCGGCGTTCGTGCTGCCGCTGGCGATGGCCGGCATCGGCATGGGCCTGACCTTCGCGCCCAGCGCCACCGCCGTTCTCGAGGGCCTGCCGGACTCCGACTTCGCCAAGGCGAGCTCGGCCAACTCCACGATCCGGGAGTTCGGTGTCGCGCTCGGCGTCGCGCTGCTGGTCGCGGTGTTCCTCGGCAACGGCGGCGAGATCACGCCGAACGGGTACGACGGCGCGATCGGCCCGGCGCTGCTCACCGGTGCGGCCGCGGTCGCGATCGCCGCGGTGGCGGCGCTGTTCGCTCCCGGCAAGGTGAAGGCCTAGTCGATCGGCGCGGGCGTAGCGCTCGCTGACCGTGCGGAGCTCGTCGACCAGGTCGGCGGGCTCCGTCACGGTGAAGTCCATGCCGAGCATGCCGATGTAAACCGCCAAGGTCGCGATGCTGTCGGCTCCGGTCACGAGCACCGACCGGGCCTCGCCGAGCGCCTCCACCGTGCCGACCGCCGGGTTGATCCGCGCGAGCACCTCCTCGGCCGGGGCGTGGACCAGGATCCGCGCGTGCACGGCCCAGCCCGCGCTGGCGACCTCGCGCACGACGAACTCGGTGAGGTCGCCCGGGAACGGTTCGGGTCGGAACGGTCGGCCGCCCGGGGTGCGGAGCTGCAGCCAGTCGACCCGGTAAGGCGCCCAGTTGCCGTTCTTCGGCTCCCGGGCCAGCAGATACCACCGCCGCTGCCAGGCAACGAGGTGGTACGGCTCGAGCTCCAGCGGCTCGTCGCGGTAGAAGCAACGCACGCCCTGGTGGTCGCGGATCGCGGCGGCCAGGTCGCCGAGGACGGCGGCATCCACCTCGGGGTCCTCCGCGTCGGACCCGGTGTTGGCGGGCCCGGCGCTGCTCGCCGAACGAAGCGCCGCCACCTTGCGTCGCAGTCGGTCGGGCAGGACGTGCTCGAGCTTGGTGAGCGCGCGGGTGCTGGTGTCCTCGACTCCCGTGATGCCGGTGGCCGCCTGCAGTCCGACCGCCACGGCGACCGCTTCGTCGTCGTCCAGCAGGAGTGGCGGCAGCTTGGCGCCCGCCCCGAGCCGGTAGCGGCCGCCCCGGCCTCGCACCGAGTCGACGGGGTAGCCGAGCTCGCGCAGCCGGGTCATGTCGTTGCGGACGGTGCGGTCGGTGACGCCGAGCCGTTGGGCCAGCTCCGGGCCGCCCCAGTCGGGCCGCGACTGCAGCAGGCCGAGCAGTGCCAGAAGTCGCGCAGAAGTTGATGCCATCGAGCCGAGAATAGCGGAAAGAACTGTTCCGGAATGGGTCATAGCGTGCGAAGCACCAACCAGAACCCAGCCAAGGAGATCCGCCATGAACGCCACCACCAACACCGAGATCCGCCCCTTCACCGTCGCGATCCCGCAGGCCGACATCGAGGACCTGCAGGCCCGCCTCGCGCGCACCCGGTTCGCGCCGTCCGCCCCTGGTGACTCCTGGGCGTACGGCACCCCCGAGTCCTACCTGCGCGAGATGGTCGACCACTGGAAGACCGGTTTCGACTGGCGCGCCCAGGAGGACCGGATGAACGCCTACCCGAACTTCCGGACCGAGATCGAAGGCCAGACCATCCATTTCGTCCACGCCCGTTCGGCGGAGCCGGGCGCTCGGGCCCTGGTCCTCACCCACACCTACCCGGGCTCGTTCGCCGAGTTTCTCGACCTGATCGGTCCGCTGACGGACCCGGTCGCGCACGGTGGCAAGGCCGAGGACGCCTTCCACGTCGTCATTCCGTCGATCCCCGGTTTCGGCTTCAGCACCCCCGTCGTGGACGGCGGCTGGACGATGGCGCGGGTCGCCCGCACCTGGGACGTGCTGATGCGGCGCCTCGGCTATGACTCGTACGGCGCCCACGGCAGCGACGGCGGAGCGATGGTGTCCCGCGAGCTCGCCGTGCTGAACCCCGAAGGCTTCCTGGGCGCCCACGTGCTCCAGCTCTTCTCGTTCCCGAGTGGTGCCGAGGGGGAGATGGATGACTTCGGTCCCAAGGAGTACGCCGCCCTCGGTCACCTGCAGTGGTTCCAGAGCGTCGGCGGCTACAACACGATGAACGGGACCCGTCCGCAGACAGTTGCGGCCGGCCTCGCGGACTCACCGGTCGGGCAGCTGGCCTACAACGAGCTGTTCGAGAACTTCGGCAACGGCACCAGCCTGGTCAGCCGCGACCAGGTGCTGACCCAGGTCAGCCTCTACTGGCTGACGAACACCTCCAGCACGGCCGTGCGCTACCACTACGAGGAGCAGCACTCCGGCGCCGAGCCGGTCATCAGCCAGGGCCGGATCGGGGTGGCGGTGTTCAAGGACGACTTCCAGACCATCCGGGCGTTCGCCGACCGCGACAACGCCAACATCGACCACTGGTCGGAGTTCGAGCGCGGTGGCCACTTCGCGGCGCTGGAGGTGCCGGAGGACGTCGTCGCGGATCTGCGGGTCTTCTTCGCGGCGTAACGACCTAACGGGGCAGGCCGCTGCTCCGCCAGCCGCCGGGACCAGGTGGCAGCGTCAACCGCACCTTGCGGTGGTTGGCCTGCCACTCCGGCGTGCGGCGCGGCGGCGGCTTCCCCGCACCACCCAGCGAGGAGAACACCGCCACCAGCGCGGCGATCTCCTCCGGCGTGGCGTCGGGGTCGACCACCTTGAGCAGCGGGGCGGTGACCTCCTGCTCCTCGGTCACAGCGGGATGTTTCCGTGCTTCTTGGCCGGCAGCGTCTCCCGCTTCGAGCGGAGCAGCCGCAGTGCGCGCACCACCTCGGCGCGGGTCTCGTGCGGCTGGATCACGGCGTCGAGATAACCGCGCTCGGCAGCCAGGTAGGGGTTGGCGAGGTGGTCGTCGTACTCCGTGACCAGCCGTGCTCGCTCCTCCGCTTCGTTGCCCTTCTCGGCAGCCGCGGCGAGCTCCTTGCGGTAGAGGATGTTGACGGCGCCCTGGGCGCCCATGACGGCGACCGAGGCGGTCGGCCAGGCGACGTTGATGTCGGCGCCGAGGTGCTTGGAGCCCATCACGTCGTAGGCGCCGCCGTAGGCCTTGCGGGTGATGACCGTGACCAGCGGCACGGTCGCCTCGGAGTAGGCGTAGATCAGCTTGGCGCCGCGGCGGATGATGCCGTTCCACTCCTGGTCGGTGCCGGGCAGGAAGCCGGGGACGTCGACGAAGGTCAGCACCGGGATGTTGAACGCGTCGCAGAACCGGACGAAGCGGGCGGCCTTCTCGGAGGCGTCGATGTCCAGGGTGCCGGCGAACTGCATCGGCTGGTTGGCGACGATGCCGACCGGCCGGCCCTCGACCCGGCCGTAGCCCACGATCAGGTTCGGCGCGAAGAGCTCCATGACCTCCAGGAACTCTTGGTCGTCGAGCACCGCGGTGATCACGTCGTGCATGTCGTAGGGCTGGTTCGGGGAGTCCGGGATCAGGGTGTCCAGGCTCCGGTCGAGGTCGGTGAGCTCGAGGTCCGCCTCCTCGTCGTACGCGAACGGCTCGTCGAGGTTGTTCTGCGGCAGATAGGACAGCAGCGCCTTGGTGTACTCGATCGCGTCTTCCTCGTCCGTGCCCATGTAGTGGGCGTTGCCGGACTTGGTGTTGTGGGCGCGAGCGCCGCCGAGGTCCTCCATCGTGACGTCCTCGCCGGTGACGGTCTTGATGACGTCCGGGCCGGTGATGAACATCGCCGAGGTCTGGTCGACCATGATCGTGAAGTCGGTGACGGCGGGGGAGTACACGTGCCCGCCCGCGCAGTTGCCCATGATCAGTGAGATCTGTGGGATGACGCCGGAGGCGTGCACGTTGCGGCGGAAGATCTCGCCGTACAGGCCGAGCGAGACCACGCCCTCCTGGATCCGGGCGCCGGCGCCCTCGTTGATGCCGATGATCGGGCAGCCGGTCTTGATCGCCAGGTCCATGACCTTGGTGATCTTCTCGCCGTAGACCTCGCCCAGCGATCCGCCGAACACCGTGAAGTCCTGGGAGAACACGCATACCTGGCGGCCGTCGATAGTTCCGTAGCCGGTGACGACGCCGTCGCCGTACGGGCGGCGGTCCTGGAGGCCGAACGCCGTCGAGCGATGCCGGGCGAGCTCGTCGAGCTCCACGAACGATCCCTCGTCGAACAGCAGCGCGATCCGCTCGCGGGCGGTCTTGCGGCCCTTGGCGTGCTGCTTCTCGACGGCCTTCTCCGAGCCGGCGTGCACGGCCTCGTCGAGCCGTCGCTCGAGGTCCGCGACCTTGCCCGCCGTGGTGTGGATGTCGATGTCGTCCGGTACCTCGGTGCCCTCTGCACTCACTGGTGTGGCCTCCTCGCGTCTGCTGCGACAGGGTAGTGCCCGTGACCGCAGCCTCCGCCCGCCGCCCACCCCTCGACGAGGCCCGGATCGCGGCCGGTGTGGGGCCGGACATGGTCGTCGAAGTGGTCGCGGAGGCTCCGTCCACGAATGTCCTGGCGGGCGAGCGGGCGCGTTCGGGTGCGCTGGAGGGGCTCGTCGTGGTCGCGGACCACCAGACGGCCGGACGCGGACGGCTCGACCGCACCTGGGAGACGCCCGCCGGGGCCGCACTGACGTTCTCGATGCTGCTGCGGCCCACCGTGCCGGCCACCGACTGGCCCTGGCTGCCACTGCTGACGGGGCTGGCGACCGCTCACGCGCTTCAAGCAATGGGATACGCCGCCGGGGTGAAGTGGCCGAACGACGTACTGATCGGGGAGCGCAAGGTCGCGGGCATCTTGGTCGAGCGGCTGGAGACCCCGCACGGTCCCGCCGCCGTGGTCGGCGTCGGTCTGAACACCGGGATGACCGCCGAGGAGCTTCCCGTGCCGACAGCAACGTCGCTCTCGCTGGAGTCGGGGGCCGCCGAGCCGCCGGACCGGTCCGAGGTGCTGGTGCCCGTGCTCGCCGCGATCCGGGACGCGTACGACGCCTGGCAGCAGGGCGGTGACCTGGCGGAGTCCTACGCGTCCGCCTGCGTGACCGTGGGCCAGGCGGTGCGCGTCGACCTGCCTGACGGCAGCGTGCTCGAGGGAGAGGCCGTCACCGTCGACGGATCCGGTCGGTTGGTCGTGGAGGCGGCCAATGGGCGGCACGAGGTCGGCGCGGGCGACGTGGTGCACGTGCGTTCGCTCGGCTGAAGGGGTCGTCCACGGCCCGCCAGGGTGCAATGATCCTGGGCGTGCCTATCTCGCAGAAGCTGCTGAACCCGGGTGAGTCCGTCGTCATCAGCACCCGCACGCACCCCAAGGCGCTGATCCTGCCGCTGCTCGCCCTCGTGGTGCTGCTGGCGATCGGTGTCGCCTTCATGCAGTTCGTCGACAACGACACGGCCCGGCTCGTCGTCTGGGCGCTGGTCGTTCTCGGCATCCTGTGGCTCTTCGTGTGGCCGCTGCTCGTGTGGCTGACCGCGTCGTACACGATCACCAACCGCCGGTTGATCACGCGCATCGGCGTGATCACCCGTACCGGCCACGACATCCCGCTGACCCGGATCAGCGACGTCGCCTACGAGCTCGGGCTGATCGACCGGATGCTGGGCTGCGGCACGCTGGTGATCAGCGACGCGAGCACCCACGGCCAGGTCCTGCTGCCCGACATCCCCCATGTCGAGGAGACCCAGCGCCGCCTCAACGAGCTGCTGCACCGGCTGCACGGTGGCGCCGCCTCCGCCGATGAAGGGGTTTAGGGGTCGCTCCAAGGGCGAGCCGGAAGAGCCGGACTCTGTCGCCCGGATGATCCTGGGTGAGGAGCCCGAGCTCAGCGCCGCCGACGTCGCCGAGCGCACCGGCATCAGCGTCGAGGATGCTCGTCGTCTGTGGCGCGCACTCGGCTTCCCCGAGCACGGCGACGAGCGGGCCTTCAACAACGCGGACGTCGATGCGGTCTCGACGCTCGTCGCCGGGGTCGAGAGCGGCCTCATCGACCTCGACCTCGCGGTCACCCTCACCCGCGCCGTCGGCCAGACCATGGCCCGGCTGGCCGACTGGGAAGTGGCCGCGCTGGTGCCGCGCATCGAGGAGCTGCAAGATGCCGGCGAAGGCGCGCCGACCCGGATCGAGACCGCCCGGCAGCTGCTGGAGGAGTTCGGCGAGCCGTTCGAGGAGCTGCTCATCTACTCATGGCGGCGGCACCTTGCGGCGGCGGTCGCTCGCATGGAGGCGATGGGGGCCGACGAGGAGGACCTGAGCACCTCCCAGGTCAGCGTCGGATTCGCCGACATCGTCAGCTTCACGGCGCTGTCCAACGACCTCAGCCGGGAGCGGATCGGAGACCTGGTCGAGGTGTTCGAGTCGCGCTGCGCCGACGTGGTCGCGCGCCACAACGGCCGGGTGATCAAGAGCATCGGCGACTCGGTGCTGTTCGTGAACGACGACCCGATCCGGGCCTACGACACCGCCGAGGGGATCATCACCGTGATCGGCCGGGACAAGCGGATGCCCGACGTGCGCGTGGGCCTCGCGAGCGGGTCGGTGGTGATGCGGATGGGTGATGTCTTCGGGCCTCCGGTCAACATGGCGGCCCGACTGACGGCCGTGGCCCGGCGCAACCGGATCATCATCGACGCCGCCACTGCGCGGCTGCTTCCCGAGGACCAGTTCGAGACCCGGCGGCTGCCCGCCCGGCCGATGCGCGGGTTCGGCATCCTGGAGCCAGTCGCCGTACGACGTCACTAGTCGCAGGAATAGGACGGGTCTTCAGGTACCTAGGGGCGCCATAGCCCATCCGGGCCATCTTCACTGATTCGCTGCCACGTGGTCTCAGTGCTTCCTAGGTTGTTCATGTGTTCGAGGTACAGGACGTGCAACTCGATCCGGAGACGCGGCGCGCCTGGCGGGCTGGGTCCGAGGTCGTGCTGTCGCGCAAGGAGTTCGATCTCGTGCACTGCCTGATCTCCCGCGCCGGTGACATCGTGACCCGCGACGAGCTGATGCGCGACGTCTGGAACACCACGTTCTGGACCTCCTCGAAGACCATCGACGTCCACCTCGGCTGGGTACGCCGCAAGCTCGGTGACGACACTCGCCACCCCACGCTGATCACCACGATCCGGGGCAAGGGCCTGCGCTTCGAGGTCCACGCGCCCGTGGTCCAGTCGCCCGTGGGCAAGGCGCCCGTGGTGGACGGCGCGGTCGGGTAGGCCCCTAGCCCGGCACTACGCTGGGCCGGTGCCTCCACCAGCGCCCGTCGTCGCCGTCATCGGCGGCGGTCAGCTCGCCCGGATGATGGCGCAGCCGGCGATCGCGCTCGGCGTACCCCTGCGGCTGCTCGCCGAGGCCGAAGGGGTCTCCGCGACCCAGGTGATCCCCGACCACGTGGTCGGCGACTACACCGACCTCGACACGCTGCGGAAGGTGGTCGACGGCTGCGCGGTGGTCACCTTCGACCACGAGCACGTGCCGACCGAGCACCTGCTCGAGCTCGAGCTCGCCGGGGTTCCGTGCCGCCCCGGACCGGCCGCACTGGTGCACGCCCAGGACAAGGGCGCGATGCGATCCCGGCTCACCGAGCTCGGCGTCCCGTGCCCGCGCCACGCCGTGGTCGAGTCCGCTGCCGACATCGAAGCCTTCGGGCTCCCTTGCGTGCTGAAGACCACGCGCGGTGGGTACGACGGCAAGGGTGTGTGGTTCGTCCGCTCGGCCGCCGACTGCGCAGATGCGCTCGAGACGGCCGCGTCCCACGGCGTGGGCCTGCTCGCCGAGGAGCTCGTCGACTTCCGGCGGGAGCTCTCGGCCCTGGTCGCCCGGTCCCCGAGCGGCCAGGCGGCGGCGTACCCCGTCGTCGAGTCGACCCAGCGCGACGGGATCTGCGTCGAGGTGATCGCACCCGCTCCCGACCTGGATCCAGCTCGCGCGGCCGAGGCCCAGCAGGTCGCGCTTCGGATCGCGGGCGAGCTCGACGTCACCGGCATCCTCGCGGTCGAGCTGTTCGAGACCTCCGACGGCCGGATCCTCGTCAACGAGCTGGCGATGCGACCCCACAACACCGGTCACTGGAGCCAGGACGGGGCGGAGACCTCGCAGTTCGAGAACCACCTGCGGGCGGTGCTCGACCTGCCCCTGGGCTCGCCCGTCACGCGCGCGCCCTGGACGGTGATGGTCAACATCCTCGGCGGCGCCGAGGGCGACGTCGGCCGGTTGTACGACGGCTACCCGCACGCGCTGGCCCGCGACCCGCGGCTGCGCGTGCACCTGTACGGCAAGGAGCTGCGGCCCGGCCGCAAGGTCGGCCACGTCAACGCCTACGGCGACGACCTGGCCGACTGCCTCGAGCGCGCGCGCCATGCCGCGGCATGGTTCGCGGGAGAGTTGGGAGACACCAGTGAGTGACGCACAGGTCGGCATCGTGATGGGCTCGGACTCGGACTGGCCGGTGATGCAGGACGCCGCCGAGGCACTGGCCGAGTTCGACATCGCACACGAGACCGACGTGGTCTCGGCGCACCGGATGCCCGACGAGATGCTGGCCTACGGCCGGGCCGCGGCGGACCGCGGTATCCGGGTGATCATCGCCGGCGCCGGGGGATCCGCGCACCTGCCCGGCATGCTGGCGTCGGTCACGCCGCTCCCGGTGATCGGCGTGCCGGTGCCGCTCAAGGTTCTCGACGGCATGGACTCGCTGCTCTCGATCGTGCAGATGCCGCCTGGAGTGCCCGTGGCGACCGTGGCCATCGGTGCCGCCCGCAACGCCGGGCTGCTCGCCGTCAGGATCCTCGCGGCCGGCGACCCGGACCTGCGGGCCCGGATGATCACGTTCCAGGCAGAGCTCCGCGAGACCGCTCGGGCCAAGGGCGAATCGGTACGTGGCTCCAGTGCATCCCGCCGGGCCGGGTTCTGACCTTCACCTCGCCCGGGAAGCCGTCTCGCCTGGTCGGCCTGGACGTTGCTCGCTGCTCGGCCCTGATCGGCATGATCGCGACGCACACCCTGGTCGCGCCGTTGCCGGGCACGGATCGACCGCTGTGGCACTGGGTCACCAGCGGTCGTGCCGCGGCGCTGTTCGCCGTGCTGGCCGGGGTGAGCCTGGCACTGATGTCCGGCGGTTCGCGGCCGGTCCGCGGGCGGGAGCGGGTGGCGACGACCAGCGGGCTCGCCGTCCGCGCGCTGCTGATCGCCGCACTCGGGCTGGGGCTGGGCGCTCTCAACTCGGGCCTCGCGGTGATCCTGGCCTATTACGGCGCGCTGTTCCTGCTCGGACTTCCGTTCCTCGGACTGCATGCCCGGACGCTGTTCGTCACCGCTGCCTGCTGGCTCGGGCTGGCACCCGTCGTTGCCCATTGGCTGGCGCCGCACCTGCCGGCGCCGACGTACGCGCTGCCGACGTTCGATCGACTCGACGAGCCCGCGCGACTCCTGGCCGAGCTCTCGGTGACGGGCTACTACCCGGTGCTGCCCTGGCTGGCCTATCTGCTCGCCGGCCTGGCGGTCGGCCGGCTCGACCTGCGAGGGCGCGGCGTCGACGTACGCCTGGCTGTCTGCGGTGCGGGCATCGCCGTCGCCGCGCAGGTCATGGCCGAGTGGTTGGAACCCGCAGAGAACGCCGCCGACTATCACGGGACTGTCCCGCGCGATGCCGGCTGGGACCTGCTGCTCGTCGCCGATCCGCACAGCGGTACGCCGCTGGACCTGGCGACCACGCTCGGCAGCGCGCTGGCGGTGATCGGCGGGTGCCTGCTGGCGGTGCGGTTGCTACCGCGCGCCGGCGAGCGAGCAGCCGCGATCGCGTTCGGTGCCGGCACCATGACCCTGTCGCTCTACAGCCTGCACGTGCTGCTGCACACCCCGGAGCGCTGGCCGGACGACTACGACCTGCCGGCGTTCTTCGCGCACTCCGCGATCGTGCTGGTGATCGGTGCGGCGTTCGTGGCGCTGCGCCGCAGCGGGCCGCTGGAGTGGCTGATGCGGCAAGCCTCGCGGCTCACCGCGGCCGTCATCCGGTAGTCATTCGTCCTGCACCCGGCCACGCAGCGCCTTGGTCTCACCGCGTTGCCGCTTCTCATCCAGGCGTCGACGCTGTGCGCCGCGGCTCGGCTTGGTCGGGCGTCGAGGGGGAGGCGGCGGTGCGAGCGCGGACCTGAGCTCGTCGGCCAGCCGCTCGCGAGCGGCGGTTCGGTTGCGGTGCTGTGAGCGGTGCTCGGAGGCGACCACGACGATCCGGTCCTCCGTCAGCCGCGCCAGAGCGCGTTCCCGCTGTTCCTCACTGAGCGCAGCCGAGCCGGCGACGTCGTACTCGAGCCGGACCCGCGTGTCGCTGGTGTTCACCGACTGACCGCCGGGTCCCGGTGAGCGCGAGAACTTCTCGACCAACTCGGCGGCCGGGATCACCAGGCTGTCCGGTAGCCCCGGCCCGGGGGGCACCGTCAGGTCACCCCCTGGTCGGTTCATCCCGGGCTCGGCCGGCGGCGGCGCCGCCACTCGATCGCGGGGCAGGTGTCCATCACCATCGGCATGCCGACAGCGATGGTTCGCTCGAACGCCGCGGAGTCGACCACGCCGAGCTGGAACCACACCCCCTTGGCCCCGATCGTGACCGCCTGGTCCGCGAACTCGCCGGCCGCTACTGACCGCCGGAACACGTCGACCACGTCGATCGGGAACGGTACGTCGCCGAGCGTGGGGTAGGCCTGCTCGTCGAGCACCTCGGTGGCGGTCGGATGAATCGGCACGATCTGCTTCCCGCGGCCCTGCAGCATCGCCGCGATCGAGAACGCCACCCGGGTCGGGTTGCCGGACAGCCCGACGATCGCCCACGTCGTGCATTCGTCGAGCATGAAGCGCACCGACTCGGGCTCCTGCCAGCTGGTCATGGGTCGAAACTAGCCTTGTGGTCATGACCCCGGGGGACGTGGCGCAGCGATCGGCCGACGCGATGTGGGCCGGCGACCGGGCCAGCCAGGCGCTGGGGATGGAGATCGTCGAGGTCGGGCCCGGCCGGGCGACCCTGCGGATGGTGGTGCGCGAGGACATGGTCAACGGCCACGGCATCGGGCACGGCGGGCTCACCTTCGCCGTCGCCGACTCGGCGTTCGCGTTCGCCTGCAACTCCTACGGCGTGACCACCGTGGCGGCCGGCGCCGAGATTCGGTTCATGGCGCCGACGTACGCGGGAGACGAGCTGGTCGCGACCGCCGTCGAGCGCTCAAGAGACGATCGCGACGGCGTGTACGACGTGACCGTGCGGGCCGGCGACACGACCGTGGCGACCTTCGTAGGACGTTCTCGCGCGATCAGCTAGAAGATCCGCGGAAGCTCGCTGGCCCGGCCGGTGAACTCGGGATCGCGCTTCTCGCGGAACGCCGCCACCCCCTCCTTGCCGTCGCCGATCGAGGTGTAGAACATCGCCAGCGAGTCGGACAGATGCGCCTCGAGCGGGTCGGCCGCGGAGCCGTTGCGGTAGAGCATCCGCTTGGCCAGTCCGATCGCGGTGGCGGACCGGCCGACCACGAACGAGCGGGCCAGCTCCTGGGCCGCGGGCAGCAGCTCGTCGGGCTCGTGCACGCTGCGCAGGAGCCGCCCGGCCAGCGCGGTCTCGGCGTTGAGGATCTCCGCGGAGTACACCCACTCGAGAGCCTGCTGGATGCCGACGATGCGCGGTAGGAACCAGGTGGACGCCGCCTCGGGCACGATGCCGAGGCGACCGAACACGAACCCGATCCGAGCCTTGGTCGAGGCCAGCCGCAGGTCCATCGCGAGCGTCATGGTGGCGCCGATGCCGACGGCGGGCCCGTTGATCGCGGCGATCACCGGCTTCGGCAGGGCGTGGATCGCCAGCGTCACTCGCCCGCCGGTGTCGCGGACGCCGTCGTGGTACGGCGCCTCGGTGAGGTGCTCGCGCAGCTCTTCCGGCGTCGGCCGGACGCTCTCGTCGAGGCCGAAGACATTGCCTTCGGCCGACAGGTCCATGCCGGCGCAGAACGCCCGTCCGGCACCGGTCACGACCACGGCCCGGACCGCGTCGTCGAGGGCATCGGTGAGGAACACCTGCTCGAGCTCGCGCGCCATGGTCAGGTCGAACGCGTTGAGCGCGTCCGGCCGGTTCAGGGTCAGGGTGGCGACGCCATCGGCGTCGACCGACCAGTCGAGCGTCTGGTAGCTCATCCGCCGTTGGGGTTTCACTTGGGGAGGCCCGTCTTCGTGCAGAGCTTCTCGGGGATGCTGTCGGTGTCGTCCTCGATGATCGCCTTGAACATCTGCTCGGACCTCTCCTCGTGCCACAGCACCGACAGGTCCGCGATCGGCACCCCGCAGGTGAGCCCGTCCTCGCCGTCGACGTTGGTCATCGCCGACGCCCACATCACCGCTCGGATCGGACCCATGCCCTCGCCCACGGCGACCGCCTTGGTGGCGGCCATGTTGAGGTTCCAGTAGCGGAAAGGGTTGAGGACCGACCACGGCGAGGCCACCTTGCGGCCGATCGCGGCGACCACCTCGCGCTGGGCCTGGGCGCGCTGCAGATCGCCCTGCGCGTAGGTGTGGCGGGACCGCGAGTAGCCGAGCGCCACGGCGCCGTCGACGTCCTGGCAGCCCTTCTTGATCTTCAGCTTGGCGAGCGGGTCGTTGATCGCCTGCTTGGGGCAGATCTCGATCCCGCCAACGGCATCGACGAGGTCGACGAACCCGCCGAACCCGATCTCGACGTAGTGGTCGATCCGGATGCCGGTTTCGTTCTCGATGGTCTCGGTGAGCAGCTTCGGTCCGCCGAACGCGAACGCCGCGTTGATCTTCTCGTCGTCGCCGTGCCCGGGGATCGCGACCCGTGAGTCACGCGGGATCGACATCAGCAGGTTCGGCCCGTCGCCGGTGTGCAGGATCATGATCGTGTCGGTGCGCTGGCCGGCCGCGTTGCCGGTGCCGAGCCGCTTCCGTTCCTCCTCGGAGAGGTCGCCCCGGGAGTCGCTGCCGACCATGAGGTACGTCGTGCCGGGCTGGTCGGACGGCCGGTCGCCGCTCGGCTCGAACTCGAGCTTGTCGACCTTCTGCCAGGCGAAGAACGGCACCGCGACGAGGTAGACAATCCAGAGGAGTAAGAGCACCAGCACCGTACGTAGGTAAAACTTCGGCCGGCGGAAAATGCTGCCGCCGGAGTCGCCCGGTGGCGAACCCGGGGGCGGTGCCACCGGGGGCGGAGTCGGCCGGACCGGCTCGCGCTGCGCCGGTTGGTGCGGCGGCGGCTGCTGCTGCACCGGGATCTGGCGGGTGTGGTCGGGCCGCGGCTGCTGACGGATCGCCTGGGTCGCCTCGTCGTCGTCGGCTCCCCGCTTCTTCCCGTAGAGCCAGTTGAACTCGGGCTCGCCCCGCTCTCCGGGCCCATCAGACATGCGCCCGACGCTACAGGGGAGTCTGAATGTGCAGGCAACTCGGCGCGTCGTGCCGGGGTGTGACGCGTGTGACTGGTGATACTGGACGTCACCACTGCTTCCTTCCCCGAGCAGGAGATCCTGGATGTCGCCCGTCACCGAGCGAGCCGCGCGTGTCCGCTTCCGCCGCGCCATGTCGCTGATGGTGATGACGCTCGTCGCACCGGGGTCCGCCCAGCTGCTCGCCGGCAACCGGCGCGTCGGCCGGATCGCGCTGCGGATCTGGATCGCGCTGCTGGTGATCGGAGCGGTCACGCTCTTCGCCGTACTGGTGCACCGCGACCTTGTCTTCTGGTTGGTCTCCGACGTCACGCTCCTGTTGTTCGTCCGGATCGGGCTGCTGCTCGGCGCGGTCGCGTGGGCGGCGCTGTTCATCGACGCGTGGCGGATCGGCCAGCCGCTCTCCTACGGCCTCGGGCACCGGCGGGCGACCGTCGGCGTCAACGGGCTGCTGTGTTTCGCGGTGGCCGGGACCATGCTGTTCGGCGCCCACATCGTCGGCGTACAGCGCGACTTCATCATCGCGCTGTTCGGTGACGGCGAGGCGAGCGATCCGCACGACGGCCGCTACAACGTGCTGCTGCTCGGTGGCGACTCGGGCGCCGGGCGCTGGGGACTGCGGCCCGACTCGATGACGGTCGCCTCGATCGACGCCGACACCGGCCGCACCGTACTGATCGGGCTGCCGCGCAACATGGCGAACTTCCCGTTCGCCGAGGGCTCGGTGATGGACGAGCAGTTCCCCGACGGGTTCGACTGTCCCGACTGCTACCTCAACGGCGTCAGCACCTGGGCGCAGGACAACACCGAGCTGTTCGGGAAGTCCAAGAACCCTGGCACCGACGCCACGATCATGGCGATCGAGGGGATCATCGGCCTCGAGATCAACTACTGGGTGATGGTCAACCTCGAGGGCTTCAAGGACATCGTCGACGCGGTCGGCGGCGTCACCCTCAACGTCCGGCAGCCGATCCCCGTCGGCGGCCTGGGCTCGGACGTGACCGGGTACATCCAGCCCGGCGTCAAGAAGCTCAACGGTCACGACACCCTCTGGTACGCCAGGGCGCGCGAGGGCTCCGACGACTACTCCCGGATGGCCCGGCAGAAGTGCGTGCTCAACGCGATGCTCGAACAGATCAGCCCACAGGCAGCCCTCCGCAACTTCGAGAAGCTCGCCAAGGCCTCCGTCGACACCATCTCGACCAACCTCCCGGCCTCCGAGGTCGACCGGTTCATCCCGCTGGCGCTGGAGGCGCGCGGCCAGAAGGTCGCCACCCTCTCCCTGGTGCCGCCGATGATCAACACCGCAGACCCCGACATCGACAAGATCCAGAAGAACGTCGCCGCGGCGATCGACCGCGCCGAAGGGGAGGGCGGCACCCCCGGCAAGGGCGGTAAGAAGAACCCGGACAGCGTGACCGGAGGCTCGCTCGGCTCGCTCTCCGAGGGCTACGCGGCCAACCAGGCCGACGACCTCGCGGCGGCCTGCTAGCGCCGGCCCGGTAGCTGTCGGGCCGCTAGGACCAGCCCGTCGTACGTCGCGCGGTCGGCCGCCGCGATCAGGCCGGGTCGGGCGGGTGAGCGTGGGTCGTAGGCGCCGCCGTCCATCGTGCCGTGGTGGCCGCCGGACTCGCAGAGCAGTAGCGCGCCCGGGGCGTGGTCCCAGGCGTTGGCGTGCCCGTAGAGCACCGCGTCGGCCAGACCCTCCACCAGCCGCGGGTAGTCGACCCCGCAGCAGATCCAGGTCAGTTCCAGGGGTCGGAGGCCGTCGAGCTCACGGCCGACCCAGGATCGCCGCGACGTCACTGCGCGCCACGTGATCGGCTCCGGCGGCGCGGCCGGGCGGACGAGTCGCTCGGGGGTTCCTTTCCCCGTGGTCCGGTAGGCACCGGCGCCGAGCTCCGCGACGTACGACGTCTGGTGTTGCGGATGCCAGATCCAGGAGCGGGTCACCTCGCCGGCCTGGATCTCGGCCACCATCACAGCGTGGTCCTTGGACCCGTGCACGAAGTTCTTGGTGCCGTCGACCGGGTCGACCGTGAACGCGTGCTCCGCAGCGGAGAACCGGGCCAGCAGTGACTTGTCGTGGGCGTACGCCTCCTCGCCCAGCACCACGGTCCCCGGATAGGCCTCCAGCAGGGCCGCGGTGATCAGCACCTCGGCCTCGTGGTCGGCCGCGGTCACCAGGTCTCCGGGGTTCTTCTCGTGGATCTCGTCGACCCCCAGAGAACGGAACCGTGGGTTGATCACCTCTTCCGCGACGTCCTGCAGCAGGGTCAAAACATCGTCGGTCTCCACACCGATCAACCTATCTGTGGCGGCCCCGTAGGGTGTCCGCCGTGCGCGTCGTGGCTGTGGTGGTGACCTACAACCGGCTGGCGCTTCTGCAGCGCCTGGTGGCGCGACTGCGTGAGGTCTCCGACGTCGCCGAGGTCCTGATCGTCGACAACGCGAGCACCGACGGCACCGGCGAGTGGCTGCAGGGCTTCGAGGCACACTCCGCCAGCGCTTCGACCACCGTGAGGTATCGGACGCTTCCCGAGAACAGCGGCGGCGCGGGTGGGTTCCACGACGGATTGGCCTGGGCGCTGGAGCGCGGGGCCGAGCTCGCCTGGCTGATGGACGACGACGGCATCCCGGAGCCCGACTGCCTGGCCACCCTGCTCACCCGCGACGACCTCGACTTCTGGGGGCCGGCGGTGCTGGCCGAGCAGGATCCCGAACGGCTCTGCTTCCCCATCCGGCTCCCCGGCGGCACCGGCGTGGTGCACCGGATGGCGGACGTCGAGGCTGCGGGAGAGGACGGGCTGATCCGCGACGTGGTGATCCCGTTCAACGGCGTCCTGCTGCGCCGTGCGCTGGTCGACGAGATCGGGCTGCCGCGGGCCGAGTTCTTCATCTGGGGCGACGATGTCGAGTACCTCTGGCGGGCCGAACGCGCGGGCGCCCGGATCGGCACCGTCGTCGACGCGCACTTCCTGCACCCGGCCACCGACGACCTCGGGACGCCGATGATGTTCGGCCGGACGACGTACAACCACACGGAGAGCGACCTCAAGCACTACTGCATGGCACGCAACAACCCGGTCAACCTGCGCGAGTACCGCGGCTGGCCGCACGTGCTGATGTTCGTGGTGAAGACGATCTGGTTCTACCTGTTCACCTACACGCAGCCGCGCCGGATCCCGATGAGCCTGCGGGCGTGGTACGACGGCCTGCGCGGTGACTTCACCCGGCACCGGAGGTTCCTCTCGTGACGGGTGGCAAGGAGACCGTCGCGGTCGTCGTAGTCACCTACAACCGGGCCGACCTGCTGGGCGGGATGCTCGCCGGGCTGGCCGCGCTGGAGCGCCTTCCCGACGCGGTGATCGTCGTCGACAACGCCAGCACCGACCTCACCCGGCAGGTGCTGGCGGAGGCGGCCAACCCCGGCCTCCAGGTGCTGCACATGACCGAGAACCTCGGCGGTGCCGGCGGCTTCCACCACGGTGTGCGCGCGGCCCACGAGCAGGGCTTCGACCGGATTTGGCTGATGGACGACGACGTCGTCCCGGCACCCGACTGCCTGTCCGTGCTGATGTCCCACGACGAGCCGTGCCTGATGGCGGTCCGTGAGGACCGTCACGGGGCGCTGGTCGAGAAGGCCGCGACCGAGTTCGACCTGCGCCGGCCCTGGGCGCTCAAGCCGAAGACCGAGTCGGTCGAGACCGCGTTCGGCACGCGCGCTGCCCTGCCCGAGAAGGTCGAGATCCACGTCGTCGCCTTCGAGGGCTTCCTGGTTCGCCGCGCGGTCGTGGACAAGATCGGGCTACCGGACCCGGCGTACTTCATCTTCTACGACGATGTGGACTTCGCCCTGCGCGCCCGCCGCGCCGGCTACCGGATCTGGGCGATCCGCGACGCAGTGCTCGTCCGGCAGCTCGACTTCGACCAGCAGCACGACCTGGCGGGCTGGAAGGGCTACTACATGTACCGCAACCTGTTCGCCGTGCATCGCCGCTACGGCGAGAACGCGGCGGTCCGCGCGAAGCCGTGGTTGATCACTGCCGGCGTGGTGCTGCTGAGCCCGTTCCGGGGCGGACGCAGCGAGGCGCGGAACGTGGTCCGCGCGCTCAGAGACTCGCGGTCGATGCCGCCGGCTCCCGCGCCGGTTCCTCCTCCGGCCTGAGCCGCGGGCGCAGGCCCACGCGGTTGCCGGTAGCCATGGCGCCCAGCCAGACCGCGACCGCGGCAAGCGCCAACCCGGCGATCACGTCGACGAAGAAGTGCCAGCCGAGGTAGACGGTGGACACGCAGGTCATCGCCAGGAAACACCAGGCCGCGATCCGCACCCAGCGCGGCAACCCGACGAGCTCGGCGACCAGGCAGATCGTCATCATGATCCCGACGTGCAGGGACGCGAACGCGGCGATGCTCTGCAGCGTGCCGGCCGCCCACGGGTCGGCGACCACCGCGACCCGGTCGTCGAGCAACGTCTCCGACAGCCAGGTCGCGTAGGTGTGGTGCAGATCGGTGAACTCGCCCGGGTCGGAGTAGATCGGCCCGACGGTCGGCACGAGCAGGTAGATCAGCGCCCCGAACGCCCAGCAGAACGCCACCGAGGTGACGTACCACGAACCGGCCCGAGTCGCTCGGGTGTAGACCAGGGCGATCGCGATGCTCACCGGCACCAGGAAGATCCAGACCAGGTAGACCGCCGACATCACCTGGGCGGCCACGCCGGTGCCGAGCAGGTCGTGCATCAGGTCGGCGGGTTCGTGGCCGAAGAACATCGCCCGGTCGATCGACTCGAGCTCGGCGTCGTAGTTGTTGGGGTTGACGAACGGCACGAAGCTCTTGAGGTTCCGGAACGTGGCGTAGGTGAGGTACCAGGCCGCCATCCCGGAGAGCGCGAACATCCAGTGCGAGCGCGGCCAGCGCTCGGCCGCCACCTCGCGCCAGGTGTCCGGCAGCCGACGCAGCCGGCCACCGGAGCGGTGTACTGCTCGCGGCAGGATGTCGGTGAAGATGGCCGCGAGCACGATGAGCGGCATCCGGAAGTAGCCGGGGATGAATGCATCCGGGTCGCGGATGGGCAGGTTCTCGGTCCCGGCGATCCAGAATGTCGCCACGAGCATCACCAGCCCCACGGCCCAGGCCCACCCGAAATACCTGCCCCACGAAGAAGAGGCCCACCATTCACGCACGAGAAACAGGGTAAGGGGTGTCCGCCCGATGACGAATGTCAGTTGTTGGTGTGATCCACGCCATGCTCGCAGCGCGGGAAATGGGGTCTATCGCGCCTCACTCGTAGACTGACCCATCGTGTCCACTCCTGATCTCGTCGTCGTCGGCTCCGGATTCTTCGGCCTCACCATCGCCGAACGCTGCGCCGACGAACTCGGGCTGAACGTGCTCGTGCTGGAGCGGCGCCACCACCTCGGCGGCAACGCCTACAGCGAGGCCGAACCCGAGACCGGGATCGAGGTGCACGTCTACGGCGCCCACCTCTTCCACACCTCCAACGAGAAGGTCTGGGAGTACGTCAACCGGTTCACCGGCTTCACCAACTACCAGCACCGGGTGTTCGCGAAGTACCAGGGGCAGGTCTACTCGTTCCCGATGAACCTGGCGCTGATCAACCAGTTCTTCGGCAAGAACCACACCCCCGACGAGGCCCGCGCTCTGATCGCCGAGCAGGCCTCCGAGATCGACACCGCCGAGGCCACGAACCTCGAGGAGAAGGCGATCAGCCTGATCGGCCGCCCGCTCTACGAGGCGTTCGTGAAGGGCTACACCGCCAAGCAGTGGCAGACCGACCCCACCGAGCTGAGCGCGGACATCATCACAAGGCTCCCGGTGCGCTACAACTTCGACAACCGCTACTTCAGCGACAAGTACGAAGGGCTCCCGGTCGACGGCTACACCGCGTGGCTGACCAAGATGGCCGACCACCCCAACATCGAGATAAGACTCAATGTCGACTTCTGCCACACCCCCGGGGTGGCCGACGAGTTCAAGGGCACGGTGCCGATCGTCTACACCGGTCCGGTCGACGAGTACTTCGGCAACTCCGAGGGCCGGCTCTCCTGGCGGACCGTCGACCTCGAACCCGAGGTCAAGCATGTCGACGACTTCCAGGGCACCTCGGTGATGAACTACAACGACCAGGAGGTGCCCTGGACCCGGATCCACGAGTTCAAGCACTTCCACCCCGAGCGCACCTACCTGCCCGGCAAGACGGTGATCGTCCACGAGTACTCCCGTGCCGCGGAGGAGGACGATGAGCCGTACTACCCGATCAACACCGCCGAGGATCGCGAGAAGCTGCTGAAGTACCGCGAGCTCGCCAAGAAGGAGCCGATGGTGCTCTTCGGTGGCCGCCTCGGCACCTACAAGTACCTCGACATGCACATGGCGATCGGCTCGGCGCTGACCATGTACGAAAACAAGCTGAAGCCGCACTTCGCCGACGGTGCGCCGCTGACGTCCGGAGGAGTCGACGAATGACCACCGCCACGATTGAGACCAGTGGCCGCAGCCGTACGCGATTGCTGCAGCGCCAGATCTTTCCGCTGGACCACGACTTCGACGTGCTCCCGCTGTACGTCGACCCCGAAGAGGTGCGTCTCGACGCGGACCGCTACGACATCGGTGGCAACCGGGCCGCGAAGGACCTCAACAACGCCGCCATCCGGCAGTCGACGTCGACCGGGCGCACCATTCACCCGGACCAGATCGAGTCGCGGACCGCGCTCCGGGTGAAGTCCGGCGAGCGACTCTCGTTCGGCACCTACTTCAATGCCTTCCCGGCGGGCTACTGGCGCCGGTGGACCGTGGTCAGCGAGGTCACGCTGACCGTCACGATCCGGGGTCGCGGCGCCACCGTCATCGTCTACAAGTCGATGGCCAACGGCCGGTCCCAGCGGGTCGACTCGGCACAGACCGACACCGAGGACCGCGGCGTCTTCGCCTTCGACCTGTCGCTGGTGCCCTTCGTCGACGGAGGCTGGTACTGGTACGACGTGGTGGCCGGCGACGACGACGTCGTGGTCGAGTCGGCCGAGTGGACCGCCGAGGTTCCCGAGGAGCGCGCGGACCACGGCACGGTCGACATCGCCATCACCACGATGAACCGGCCCGACTTCTGCGCCAAGCTGCTCGGCCAGCTCGGCGACGACGCCGAGCTGGCGCCGTACCTCGACGAGGTGCTGGTGATGGAACAGGGCACCCAGAAGGTCGTCGACTCCCCGGAGTTCGCGAAGGCGCAGGGCTCGCTCGGCGCGAAGCTGCGGATCATCGAGCAGGGCAACCTCGGCGGCTCCGGCGGCTATGCACGGGGCCAGCTCGAGTCCGTCCGCAAGGGCACCGCGACCTACGCGATGATGATGGACGACGACGTCGTCTGCGAGCCCGAGGGCGTCATCCGGGCGGTCACGTTCGGTGACCTGGCCCGGCGGCCGACCCTGGTCGGTGGCCACATGTTCAGCCTGTTCTCGCGGTCCCGGATGCACAGCTTCGGTGAGATCGTGCAGCCGTGGCGGTTCTGGTGGCAGACCCGGCTCGACGGCTACAGCGACTGGGACTTCGCCGCCCGCAACCTGCGCTCGGCGAGATGGCTCCACAAGCGTGCGGACGTCGACTTCAACGGCTGGTTCATGTGCCTGATCCCGCGCTCGGTCCTCGACGAGATCGGACTCTCGCTGCCCCTGTTCCTCAAGTGGGACGACGCGGAGTACGGCCTGCGCGCCAAGGCCGCCGGCTACCCGACGGTGACCTTCCCCGGCGCCGCAGTGTGGCACGTGCCGTGGACCGACAAGAACGATGCCGTCGACTGGCAGGCCTACTTCCACCAGCGCAACCGGTTCGTCGCCGCGCTGCTGCACTCGCCGTACAAGAATGGCGGCCGGATGATCCAGGAGAGCCTCAACCACCAGATCTCGCACCTGGTCGCGATGCAGTACTCCACGGTCGAGATCCGGCACCAGGCGATCCTCGACGTTCTGGAGGGTCCCCGCGCGCTGCACACGGCGCTGCCGAACAAGCTCGCTGAGATCCGCGAGTTCGTGCAGGGCTTCTCCGATGCGCGTCTGCAGAAGGATCCCGACTCGTTCCCGCCGATCCGGCGCGAGAAGCCGCCCAGGAAGGGCAAGGCGGACGGCATCGAGATCCCGAGTAGGCGCTCCCAGATCCTCAGCGCTGCCATCGCGCCGCTGCGGCACCTGACCACGCCGCGCAAGATGTCGCGCGAGTTCCCCGAGACCGAGCTCACCGCGATGGACGCCAAGTGGTACCGGCTGGCGAAGTACGACTCGGCGATCGTCTCGATGAACGACGGCACCTCGGCGGCGATGTACCAGCGGGACCCGGAGAAGTACCGCGAGCTGCTGAAGAAGACGCTCGCGATCCACGCCCAGCTGCGGCGCGAGTGGCCGCGGCTGGCCGCGGACTACCGGGCCCAGCTCGCCGAGGTGACCTCGCCGGAGGCGTGGGACGAGACGTTCCGCCCTTGGACGCACGGCACCGATGACTGACGCGTACCACGCTCGGGTCGATGAGCTGCCCTGGGTCGACCCGGCGCCCCGCAACGGGCTGCTCGAGGTCTTCCGCCGCCGCTACCTGCTCCGGCTGCTGGTGCGTCGCGAGATCAGCGCCCGTTACTCCGGCTCGTTCCTGGGCCTGATCTGGTCCTACATCAACCCGCTGTCGCAGTTCGCCATCTACTTCGTCGTCATCGGCCTGCTGCTGCGGCTGCACAGGGACGTGCCGAACTTCGCGATCCACATGTTCTGCGGCATCATCCTGGTGCACTACTTCCAGGAGACCTTCAACGGCGGCACCCGCTCGATCGTGCGCAACAAGGCGATCGTCCGGAAGATGGCGATGCCCAACGAGATGTTCCCGGTCGCCTCGATGCTGGTGTCGCTCTACCACGTCGTCCCGCAGATGGTGATCCTGATGATCGCCTGCTTGGCCTACGGCTGGACCCCGGATGCCGGCGGGCTGCTGGCGGTCGTGATCGCGCTGATCATCATCATGCTCCTGGGCACCGCCATGGCCCTGTTGTTCAGCGCCGCCAACGTCTTCTTCCGCGACTGGTCGAGCGTCGTCAACATCCTGACGAACTTCGTCCGGTTCGGCGTCCCGATGATCTACCCCTACAGCATGGTCGAGGAGCGGTTCGGGCCCGCTGCGCCGTACTACTTGCTCAACCCGATCGCCGACGCGGTGCTGCTGTTCCAGCGTGCTTTCTGGGTGGGTACCACCGACGACCCCGAGCACACCATGGTCGAGCACCTGCCTTCCCACCTGCACGAGCGTGGGCTCGTGATGATCGGCGCCTGCCTGGTCATCCTGTACTTCTCCCAGAAGGTCTTCAGCCGGCTCGAGAGCAAGATCCCGGAGCGGCATCTGATGACCGAGACCATTCGCGTCGAGAACGTCACCAAGGAGTTCACCCTCCGCTACCACCGCACCTTCAAGCAGGTGACCGTGGCGCTGGTGAAGGGCCGCAAGGTCAGCGACACGTTCAGCGCGGTCGACGACGTGTCGTTCACCGTGAGCGCGGGGGAGTCGATCGGGCTGATGGGTCTCAACGGCTCCGGCAAGAGCACCCTGCTGAAGATGATCAACGGGGTGATGCGACCCGACACCGGCACCATCCGCACCCGTGGCCGGATCGCCGGCCTGATCGCCACCGGCGCCGGCTTCCACCCGCAGCTCAGCGGCGAGGAGAACATCCGGCTGAACGCCGCGATCCTCGGGATGAGCGAGAAGGAGATCGACCGGAGGTACGACGAGATCGTCGCCTTCAGCGAGATCGACACCAAGTTCCTCAAGACCGAGGTGGGCCACTACTCCTCCGGGATGAGCGCCCGGCTCGGCTTCTCGGTCGCGATCCACGTTGACTCCGAGATCTTCCTGGCCGACGAGGTGCTCGCCGTCGGAGACCGCCCGTTCAAGAAGAAGTGCCTGCAGAAGATGCAGGAGGTCCGCGACAGCGGCCGCACCCTCTTCTACGTCAGCCATTCAGCCGGCTCGGTGCGCCGGATGTGCACCCGAGTCCTGGTGCTGCAGAAGGGCCAGCTGATCTTCGACGGCGACGTCGACGAGGGGATCAAGCTCCTCCACTACGACGACAGCCGCGAGGAGAACGAGCCCGATCGGGACGACGAGTCCGATCTCGACGACGAGCTCGGCGCCGACATCTAGCGCCACGTTCGTCGAGTAGCGCGAGCGACGAAGGAGCGAGCGCGTATCGAGACCGTGCGATGGTGAGGTGCGCGGAACGGGCCATGACCGACCCTCCCTTGCGCTGTCTGCGGCATGATCGGACGGCCGCTCCGCGGCAGATGTGGACGGCCGTCGCGCACCCTTCCGCTAGCCCCGGGTCATGGGCGAAGATCCTTTCCATGGCCGTTCTGCTCGAGCTCACCGTGACTCCTGCGACTCAGGATCAGTTCCACGAGCTCGACGCCAAGGTCGGGCAATCCATGCAGCGAGCCGGAGGTCCGCCTGAGGGTCTCATGTCACACGCGGTCTACCCCGAGGGCGACGGATTCGTCATTGCCGAAGTGTGGCGCGCGGAGTCCGGCGGGCAGCGCTACATCGACGATGTGTTGAGGCCCCTGCTCGCCGAGTCGGGACTCACGGGCCGGGAAGCCGTAGTCCGCCAGGTTTGGTCCTTCGCTCGGCCGTGAAGTCCTCAGTTCTCGGCCGCCTTCGCAGCCGAAAGTGTTCCACCTGAACGACTCTTAACGGCCGCTCATCGGCAGTTCCGGATGTGTGGCCGCTGCTCGGGTCGACATGGGAGGTTCTCCGGCACCAGGTGCCGGAGAACCTCCCGTGTTCCCTGGCTGTTCGGTCTCGTGCCTCTCGTGCTGGTTTCGAGGCTCGTCGCTGGCGCTCCTCGCACCTCAACCACCGTTCTTGACAAATCTCTGACTCACCGGCGCGGCGACTGGAAATTACAAGTTTGTAGTTACTCAGATCCTCTAGCGCACGCCTGTGACGCGTGTGAAAGTTGCTACCCGTGTGACTCTTCCCCTCGCACTGGAGTAGCCAACAATGCAGCCTCACCAGGCCCGTTTCGTGACCGTGTGCCAGCAGCTTCTGGCACTCGGCGTCGTGCTCGCCATCCTCACCCCCGCCGCCGGCGTGATCTCCCTGAACGTGGTCGTCCGGCAGCCTGTCGGCAGCGCTGCGGGCAGCACGGCGGCGCCGATGGCGGCGTACGCCCGGGCGGCCGCCGTGCCCTCCGCGGTGCCCACAGCCGCCGTGGACCCGAAGGTGAAGGAGTACTCGCTCACCGCACCGGCCGGCGCCCGGATCGCACCGAAGGGGCTGATGGCCCGCTCGGTGATCAGGCCGAGCGGCGCGAGCGAGGTCACCAGCCGACCGCTCCCGGTCACGGGGTACGGCGCGGTCGGGGTGACCTGGCAGCACGGGACTACGTACGCCGACGACGCCATCACCGTTGAGGCCCGGACCTACGACGGAGTGGGGTGGTCCGACTGGACCGCCATCGAGTACCACGACGACCACGGGCCCGACCCGGACAGCGACGAGGCGGCGCACGACCGCCCCGGCACGGACCCGCTGCTGGTCGGTGAGGTCGACGAGGTCCAGGTGCGGGTCGCGACGGACAGCGGCGCGCCCGCCGACATGAAGCTCGCCGTCATCGATCCCGGCCAGGCCGAGCGCACCGCCAAGGAGCTGCCGGCGATCGACACGGCCGCCCTTGCCGGTGAGGGCGCGGACGAGCAGGTCCCGGCCAGCGTCGAGGAAACCGACGACACCGACGCCCTGGCGCTGGCCGCGGCGACGTACACCCCGAAGCCGAAGATCTTCTCGCAGGGCCCAGTGGGGCGCCGACGAGAGCATCCGACACAAGGGGTCACTTCACTACTTCGAGGTGCATGCGGGATTCGTGCACCACACGGTGAACGCCAACGACTACACGCGTTCCCAGGTGCCCGGCATCCTGCGCAGCATCTACGCGTACCACGTGAAGTCCCGCGGCTGGAGCGACGTCGGCTACAACTTCCTGGTCGACCGGTTCGGCCGGATCTGGGAGGGCCGGTACGGCGGCGTCAACCGGCCGGTCGTCGGAGCGCACACCCTCGGCTACAACGACAACGCCTTCGCGATGTCCGCCATCGGCAACTTCGAGCTGGTCCGCCCGTCGAACGCGATGCTCGAGGCGTACGGCGCGCTGTTCGCCTGGAAGCTGTCCCTGCACGGCGTCAGCGCGGCTTCGAGCGAGCAGTGGGTCACCTCGAGGAACTTCAAGGCGATCAACGGCCACCGCGACGCCGCATCGACGGCTTGCCCCGGCAGGTACCTCTACGCGAAGATCCCGGCGATCCGCGAGCTCGCTGCTCAGCTGCAGAAGGGCTGGAGCGGGCGACAGCTCGAGTCCAACTTGGCGAGCACCGACCATCCGGATTTGCTGGTCCGACGGGCCAGCGACGGGATGGCGTTCGTGCTGCCGATCAAGAAGACGAGGACGTCGTACAAGGCCGGCCGACCGATCGCCACCGGCGTGGACCTCAGCGGCATCTCGATCATCCTGAACGCAGGTGACTGGGACCGCGACGGACACAGCGACATCATGATCCGCAACCCGGGCAACAACGCGCTCTACCTGAAGCGGGGCAAGGGCGACGGCAACTTCGCGCCGTGGCAGCGGATCGCGACCGGCTTCAAGGGCGTCCGCCTGCTCGCCGCGGTCGGCGACATGACCGGCGACGGCTGGCCCGATTTGATGGGGCAGCCACGGGGCGGCGCGATGCGGATCTACCCGGGCAAGGGCGCCGACGGGCTCAGGCCCAGCTATGTCGCCCACGGCGCGATCAAGGCCGCGCGGCAGATCCCGATCGGCCTGTGGAGTCGCGACGGCGCTCCCGACACCCTGTTCCGGAGCGGCGGGAAGCTCGTGTGGTTCCGCGGCAACGGCCCGGGCGGCCTGATGAACGGGCGTCAGCTGAAGATCGACATGAGCGCGTTCGACTGGACCGTCGGGGTGAGTGACGTCGGACTCACCGGCCACGCCGACGTCGTCGTTCGCAAGCGGGGAACCGGTCAGCTGTGGCTGCTCCCGGGGTCGGCCAAGGGGTTCGGCAGACCCCTCCTTCTCGGTGACGGAATGGAGATCTATGACAAGGCGACCTAGGCCCTAGACCACCGACCCCTGGTTGCTCAGGCAGGGAAGCGAGAGGTGGCGCGCTCGGCGGCATATGTCGCCTCGAGCCGCTCCCGATCGGCCTGAGCGACCAGGACCAGAGAGCCGCTCCGAGCGAGCGGCTCCGCAAAGGCGGCGATACCCGACGGGGAAGTCGGGTTCGCCTCCGTGAAGAGCCGACCGCCGTCGGCGAGTAGATCGCCGACGGCGGCCGCGCTCCACAGCTCGGCCTGGCTCCGCTGCTCTCCGCCGAGGTCGTACGCCGGGTCACTGTCACCGGGCGGGTCGTACGGCACGAAGGCATCGGGATGGGACCAGATCTCCACGCCGACGTCATGGACGCCGGCCGGCAGCTGGTCGGCGAACCGGACGCCCAGCGGCAGCAGCGAGCAGGCGAGGACCGGCATGTCGGCCGCCCGCTCCGCCCAGCGGCGTACCGAATCGGGGCCGCACACCACCGCGGTCGGCTCGTCGGTGTCGGACACCACCAGGCCGGCGGTCCAGGCCGCGCCCAGGAACACCGGGCCCAGCCAGTGCGGCGGTAGGTCCAGCCGCAGCGTGTCACCGCGGATCAGATCGTGCTCGTCGACGAGCAACGACGCCGCTTTGGCCACCCAGTTGGCGTAGGTGATCCGGGAGAGCTCCACCCGCTCGCCGGTGGCGTCGTCGTAGAACGTCACCAAGGGGCGGCCCGGATCCGCCTTCAGGACACTGGTGAGAACGGCATCGAAGGTGGTCATTGGTGACTAGCCTTCCGCCCATGCCCGCCATCGACAACTTCTGGGCCGTGATCCCGGCGGGCGGCGCCGGAACGCGCCTCTGGCCGCTGTCCCGGTCGTCCGCACCGAAGTTCCTGCGCGACCTGACCGGCTCCGGGCGCTCGCTGCTCCAGGGCACCTACGACCGGCTTGCTCCGGCCGTCGAGGACCGGTTCCTGGTGGTGACCGGCCGGGCGCACCGTGACGCCGTGTCCGACCAGCTGCCGGTTCTCGGGAGCGACGCGATCATCGCCGAACCGTCCGCGCGCGACTCGATGGCTGCGATCGGTCTGGCCGCGGCCATCCTGGAGCGCCGGGACCCCGAGGCCGTGATGGGCTCGTTCGCTGCCGATCACGTGATCGCCGATGCGGAGGAGTTCCGGCGCACCGTCGGCATTGCGGTCGAGGCGGCCCATGACGACTGGCTGGTGACCATCGGGATCGAGCCGACGCACCCTTCGACCGCATTCGGCTACATCCACCTCGGCGACGAGCTGCCCGGGCACGCGACGGTCTGCGCAGTCCGCGAGTTCGTGGAGAAGCCGTCGGCGGAGGTGGCCGAGGGCTACCTCGCAACCGGCCGGTACCGGTGGAACGCCGGCATGTTCGTGGTCCGGCCGCGGGTACTGCTGAACCTGCTCGCGGCGAGCGATCCCGGGTTCGCAGCAGCGCTGCGCGAGATCGCCGCCGACCCCGGCCGGCTGGAGGAGGTGTGGCCGACGCTGCCCAGGAAGGCACTCGACCATGCGGTCGCCGAGCCGGCGGCGGACTCCGGCCGGGTCGCGACGGTGCCGGCCGGCTTCGGCTGGGAAGACATCGGCGACTTCGACTCCCTCGCGACCCTGTTGGGCGGCGACGGCACGACGGTCCTCGGCGACGCCGAGCTGGTCGAGGCCATCGACGCGGCCGGCCTGGTCGTGCCCGCGGGCGGTCGTCTGGTCGCGGTGATCGGGCTCGACGACGTGGTCGTGGTGGACACGCCCGACGCCGTACTCGTGACGACGCGGGCGCGGGCGCAGCAGGTCAAGCAGGTCGTGGACGCGTTGAAGGCCCGCGGCCGGGACGACCTGACGTAGCAGCTGACTACGGAACGTTCGGCTCGGGCGAGTCGGTGTAGGGGTAGTCGGCCATGAACGTCTTCAGCGCCTCGCCGCTGGGTTCGGAGCAGTACTGCCAGATGCCCTCGGGCTTGTCGCCGGCCTTCCAGTGGCTGAAAGCGATGTGCTGGCCGTCGGGGAACTTGGCGCCGCTCTCCTTCTCGTCATCGGAGGTGTAGGGCGCCGCGATGAACTTGAACCGGAAGTTGTCGTCGCTGGCGTCGAGCTTGGTGGCGATGGCCTCTACTTCGGTGCGCTTGCCTGCGTCGTCGGCAATCGAGTCGTCGTACCAGAGGATCGTGTAGCCGTGCTCCAGGTTGTGCACGAGCGACTCGAGCTCGGGACGGTCATCGTCAATGTAGAAGCGTTTGTCGATCCGGGCGGGGGCCACACCGGACTCGTTCCAGTGCGGGCCGAACGCCGGCGGGGCGTCCTCGTAGAGGACCTGCTCGCCAGTCGGACGGTGGTCGTTGGACTCTCCCGCGGCCTTCTTCGTGACGTCGCCGCACACCGAGGCCGGGGCGCCGATCGACGCCAGGTCGATATCGTTGAACTGTCGGAGATCCCACCAGTTCTTGATCGGTTGGTACGCCGCAGCGCCCACGATCAGCAGAGCGATGACGACACAGACGCCGACGATCATCATTCCGCGGCGCTTTTCGGCGCCCTTCTGCTTCTTCTTGATGTCGTCGATGACCTTCTGGCGGTCGGACTTGGCGGGCTTGGCCACGGCTCGGCTTCCTCGATCTCTGTCTGGGACGCGCAGAGTCTACGGAGTGACCGGACGCAATCCGATATCGCCATCGCCTGACGGGTTCTCGGCACGCCAACCGTGAGCGAACGCGACGATCCGGACTGCCGCCAGATTGGCCGCGTCGTCGATGGTCAGTCCGGCCTGGGCCAACGCGCGCAGCAGCTCGTCGTGGCTGACGGGGGAGCCGAACGGCGCGGCGTCGACGACCTCGCCGCGGGCGGCACGCAGCACCGCTTCCCGGGAGCCGTACCCGAACAGGTCCGCGCCCTCGGGTCGCACCAGCGCGACCGCGCCCGGGCCGTGGTCGCCCCTCGGCAGCACCAGGTCGGCGCGTCCCCGGACCACCGCGAACGGCCGGCCACCGAGCTTGCCCTGGGCCAGCTCGGCGAGTCCCGCGATCTCGTCGGCCACCGCCGGCGCGGTGACCTCGAGCTCGTTGCCGTGCGGGTCCAGCCGGCCGGCGTACTGCTCGACGACGCGCAGCCCGGCCGCGCCGATGGCGATGTCCGTCTGCCCTTCGCGCCAGGCCCGCCCGGCGGTGTCGGTGACCACGACGCCCACGTTGCGACCGGTCCGGTCCGTGATCTCGTCGCGGATCCGGCGGGCCGATGCGTCGGGATCGTCCGGCAGCAGCACCACCGAGCCGCGGGGCACGTTGGAGGCGTCGATCCCGCCGGCCGCCAGGGTCAGCCCGTGCCGGGTGCGGACGATCGTTGTCGGGCCGCGACGCGCGACCACCCGAACGGTCTCGTTCGGGAGCAGCGCATCGCGGTCCCCGGCCACGACGCGCCCCTCGGCCTTGGCGACCACCTTGCTGGTGACCGCGACGATCTCGCCGTCGGCGAGCTCCGCGACCGCGAGCAGCAGGCCGACGAGGTCCGCCCCCGCGGTCACCTCCGGCACGCCGTCCGGCGCGTACGCCGACACCTCGGCCACCTAGTGCCCCACGTCCGAGGTGTTCGCGCGCTCATGGCACGCACCTCGCTGCGTTGGCGACGCTTGACGGACGGCGGGGTACGCCTGCGCGCCGCCGCGTTCCGATGCACACACCCTGAACACGCCAATCACACCATCACCTCGGACGCGGGACACTAGGACACCAGCCGCACCGCGGCCGCGGCCATCGCGGCGGTCGCGTCGTGGTCGGTCATCATCAGCGGGACGGCCTCGCAGGCGATGCCGCCCGCCCGCACCTGGTCAACAGCGTCGGCATCGCTCTCGTCGACCAGCCAGCCGTCGAGCACTCCGCCGGACGAGCGGGCGCCGTAGTGCAGTCCGACACCCGCTGCGCTGACCTCCACGCCGATGGAGGTCAGCAGCTGCTCGGCCATCCCACGCACGTGGGTGCCGCCAACGATCGGGGAGAGGCCGACGACCGGTGCCTTGGTGGCGGCCAGCGCCTCGCGGACCCGCGGCACGCCCAGGATGGTCCCGACGGAGACCACGGGATTGGACGGCGGCAGGATCACCAGGTCGGCGTCGGTGATCGCGTCGATCACGCCCGGTGCCGGCTCGCTGTCGTCGAGCCCGACGAACACCACGGCCTCGGCCGGGACCTCGGCCCGCAGCCGCACCCAGTACTCCTGGAAGTGCACGACCCGGCGGCCGCTGGGCGAGTCCGGATCGGCGATCGCGACGTGCGTCTCCACCCGGTCGTCGCTCATCGGCAGCAGCCTTACCCCGGGCCGCCAGCGCTGGCAGAGGGCCTCGGTCACCTCGGAGAGCCGATACCCGGCGTCGAGCATCTGGGTGCGCACGAGGTGGGTGCCGATGTCCCGGTCACCGAGTCCGAACCACGTCGGCTCCACGCCGTACGACGCCAGCTCGGCCTTCACGCTCCACGTCTCCTCGCGGCGGCCCCACCCTCGCTCGTGGTCGATGCCGCCACCGAGCGTGTACATCACCGTGTCCAGGTCGGGGCACACCTTGAGCCCGTGGATCCAGAGGTCGTCGGCGGTGTTCGCGATCACGGTGATCTCGGCATCGGGTGAGACGCCGGGCAGCCCCGGGCCGGCCAGCGCGTGCCGGAGTCCCTGGAGAAATCGGGCGCCGCCCATCCCCCCGGAGAGCACGGTCAGCTTGTTCATGCGACGTACTCTGCCCGGTCGGTGCACGGACCGCGGCGGCGGCCTCGGTACGCCCATAGCAGACAAACGCTTGACTTTCGGGTTACGACAGGCGTGTAATTCCCACAGTGTTGTTTCGCCGGGGCAAGGGTACATCTGGCCGGAAGCCAGGCGGATCAGAGGCGAGACAGGGTCGAAACAGCAGGGTCGAAAGGGGCGGTGGGCGATGAGAGAACTCTTCTTGATCGAACCGGACGCCGAGGACGTGGGTTGGCAGGACCGTGCGCTGTGCGCACAGACCGATCCCGAAGCGTTCTTTCCGGAGAAGGGTGGGTCCACGAGGGAGGCCAAGAAGGTCTGCCTCACGTGTGAGGTACGCGACGATTGTCTGGAATCCGCGCTCATGAACGATGAGCGTTTCGGGATCTGGGGCGGTCTCTCCGAACGAGAGCGCCGCAAGCTGAAGAAGCGTGCCGTCTGACTGGCTAGCACCAGTTCTCGGCGAGGAACGCCCCGGCCACCGCCGGGGCTCCTTGCTTTTTCGGGCATTGTGGACGCGCCGTTAGGGTGGCGCATCGTGCCCGACTCTTCCCCCGTGCGACCACCGAGCGTCGCCGCGCTGCTGGTCAGCCACGACGGCGCGCGCTGGCTGCCCGCCGTCATCGAGGGCATCCGGGCACAGACGACCCCGCTCGCTCGAGTGGTGGCCGTCGACACGGGCAGCAAGGACGAGAGCGCAGAGCTGCTGGAGCGGGCCTTCGGCGGGGTCGAGCGGGTCGGGAGCGGGATCGGCTACCCCGCGGCCGTCGAGATGGGCCTCGAGCTGTTGCGCGCGTCGGGTCCGGAGTGCGAATGGGTCTGGCTGTTGCACGACGACGCGAACCCCGACCCTGAGGCGCTGGCGACGCTGCTCGCAGTGGCCGCTGAGAATCCCGAGGTCGGCATCCTCGGGCCCAAGCTGCGTGAGTGGCCGTCGCTGCGCCGGCTGCTCGAGGTGGGGATCACGATCTCCGGCACCGGGCGCCGCGAGACGGGCCTGGAGCGGGGCGAGTACGACCAGGGCCAGCACGACGAGGTGCGGACGGTGCTCGCGGTCAACACCGCGGGGATGCTGGTCCGCCGACGGGTGCTCGAGGAGCTCGGCGGGTTCGACCAGCAGCTGCCGATCTTCGGCAACGACCTCGACTTCGGCTGGCGCGCGGCGGCCGCCGGTCACACCACGATGGTGGTGCCGGCCGCGGTCGTCTTCCATGCGGAGGCGGCGCACCGGGGGGTCCGCCGGACCCCGTTGACCGGACGGCACACCCACTACCAGGAGCGTCGGGCCGCGCTCTACACACTGCTCGTCAACTCCCGTGCCTGGGCGCTGCCGTTCCAAGCGATCCGGCTGGCGTTCGGCACGGTGCTGCGGATGATCGGGTTCCTGGTCGTCCGGTCCGTCGGTGAGGCTCTCGATGACCTCGCCGCGCTGGTGTCCCTGTACTCCCGGCCAGGCGAGATCATCGCCGCCCGGCGCGAGCGCCGGGGACGACAGAGCGCCGACCCGGACGTCGTACGCGGACTGCTGGCACCGCCGTGGCTGCCCTACCGGCACGGACTCGACTTTGTGAGCGACCTGGCCGCCGCGGCCACCAACCAGGCAGCGGACGTCGCCGAGCGACGTCGGGTGGCGGCGGCCGAGCGCGACCCGTCGTCGATGGCCGCTCGCCGGCAGGCCGCGCTCGCCGACGTCGAGGAGTATGTCGACACCGGCCTGGCCGCCCGGTTCCTGACGAACCCGATCGCCGTGCTGCTCGCCGTGTTCGTGCTGCTCGCACTGATCGCGGCGCGAGCCGGCTTCGGTGACGTGACCGGTGGCGGGCTGTCGCCGGTCCCCGAGTCGGCCGGCGCCTGGTGGCGGCTGCATCTCGAGTCCGTGCACCCACTCGCGCTCGGCACCGACGTCCCGGCGCCGCCTTACATCGCACCGCTCGCATTGCTCGCCGCGGTGTTCGGCACCACCTGGACCATCTCGGCGCTGCTCGTCCTCGCCGTCCCCCTCGGCCTGTGGGGAGCCTGGCGGTTCCTCCGAGTGGTCGGCCGACTCGTCAGCCCACAGGGCGCATCGCGGTGGCTGTTGTTGTGGGGCGCGACGACGTACGCCCTGGTCCCGGTCGCGGCTGGAGCCTGGGGCGACGGTCGGCTCGGGCCCGTGGTGTCCGGGGCCGTGCTGCCGTGGCTCGCCCACGCGGCCCTCGGGTTCGCCGACCCGGACCCCGACCGCCGGTGGCGAGCCGCGTGGCGGGCCGGCCTCCTGCTCGCCGTCGTCACGGCGTTCACCCCGGTGGCCTGGCTGTTCGGCCTGGCACTCGGGCTCACCGTGCTGACCGCTGCGTTCCGGATCGTGCCGGGCGCGATGGCAGACAGCTCGATCTGGGGACCGCCGGCGACGGCGGTAGGCGCGGTGCCGGTGCTGCTCGCGCCCTGGTGGCTGCCGTCGATCTTCAACGGCGCCGGAGCGGCGCTGATCCTCGACGTCGGCCGGTTGCCGACGCCGAACGTCGAGACCCTGGACCTGCTGGCCGGCCGACTCGGCGGGCTCGGCGCCCCGTCGTGGGTGGGCATCGTGCTTCTGGTCCTGGCGCTCGCGGCCCTGGTGCCGACCCCCACCCGGATCCCGGTGCTGGTCTGCTGGGTGACGGCGGCGGTGGCGGGGGTGCTGGCCGCGCTGCTCGGCAACGTCACGGCCTCCGTTGCCGCGACCGACTCGCAGGCCGGAGTCGCGTTCCTCGTCGTCGTCCTGCAGGCCTGCTTCGTGACCGCCGCCGTGATCGCGGGCCAGCGCCTCGACTCTGTACCCGTGGGCCGCTGGGCGCTCGGCGGGCTAGTGGCCGTTGTGGTCGTGGCCGCCCTGGTGCCGCTGGCCGCGATCGGCTGGTGGCTCTCCGGCACGGACGAGACGTTGACGGACACCGAGGACGCCGGCATTCCGGCGTACATGGTCCAGCGCGCGGAGACCGGTCCCGAGCACGGCATCCTGGTCGTCCGTGGTGACGTCGACGAAGGGCTGCGCTACACGGTGCGTCGCGGCGACGGGGTCACCCTCGGAGAGGACGAGATCATCGGCCTGGCCGGCGAGGACTCCGGTTTCACGGACACCGTGCGCAGCCTCGCGTCGCGCCCGACACCGGAGGTCGTCGCAACACTGGCGGAGCGGGGCATCGAGTACGTCGTGCTCCCGGCGCCCGCGGACGGCTCCGTTGCGGCGGCCCTGGACGCGACCGGTGGCCTGGTCCAGGCGAGCGCGGAGGACCGAAGCACGCGGGCCTGGCAGGTCAGCCAGGCACCCGATCCCGACGCGACCGAGGGCTCGCGATCCTGGCTGCGCATCGTGCTGCTCGTGCTGCAGGGACTGGCTCTGCTGGTCGTGCTGGTGCTGTGCCTGCCGACACTCCGAGCGAAGCGGGACGACGGATGAGCTCACCGACGACGGGCCGACGTGCGGCGGCCGCTCCGGAGGGGCGGCGGACCGATGTCACGCTCTGGCTGGCCATCGGGCTGCCGCTGCTGGTGCTGCTGGGCGCGCTGCTGGTCCGACCGGGCGAGGTCCATCGCCCCGGGGCCGCGCCGGACGAGACCCCGCTGACCCGCGCGACCGTGATCTGTCCTTCGGGCGCCGGCAGCGTCGTGGTCGCCAACGACACCGACGCCACCGGCCGGGTCTTGGTCCGCCAGGGCAGTCGCGAAGGGACGACGCGGCTGACCCCACGGCGGCCCAACGAGGTCAACGGCGGCCAGGCGCCGGTAGTGGTCGCCGCCGACGGTGCGCTCGCATCGGGCTTGATTGCCGGTCGATCCGGGTCGCCGCTGGTTGCGCCCGACTGTCGTCCGCCGGCGCTCGACGAGTGGTTCACCGGCGTCGGCGCAGGGGCCAAGCACTCGTCGGTTCTGGAGCTGGTCAACCCGGACGAAGGCGCTGCCGTCGTCGACGTGCTCGTGTACGGCGCTCGGGGTCTGATCGACGCGCCGGTGTTGCGTGGGCGAGCCGTACCCGGTCGCTCGGTCGTCCAGATCGACCTCGCCCAGCAGCTGCCGCACCGCGGGAACCTGACCCTGCACGTGCGGACCACCCGTGGCCGCGTCTCTGCAGCGGTGCTCGATACCTCCGACGAGCTCGGCACCGGCAATGCGGCGACCGACTACCTGCCCTCCCAGCCGGCGCCCGCGACGTCCAACCTGCTGCTCGGCCTCCCCGACGGCGCCGGACCGCGCGTGCTGCTGTTGACCAACCCGGCAGAGACCGAGACCCGGGCGAGCATCAAGGTGGTGACCGAGAAGTCCACCTTCGCCGCAGTCGGCACCAAGGAGATCGTGATCCCGCCGCAGAGCGTCGCCCGGGTGACGATGTCCACGCTGCTGCGCGACCGTAACGCTCGCGATGCCTTGGGGCTGCTCGTCGAGTCGTCCGCGCCGGTGACCGCCACCGCGCGGCTCTTCATCGGTGGCGACCTGAGCCACCTCGCGCCGCCCCAGCCGCTGACCGAGACCGCACTCGTGGTCCCTCGGGGAGACAAGCGGCTAGTGCTCGGCGGCGCCACGAGTGCGGCGGTGGTGCGGGTCGTGTCCCGCGACGCCGACGGCGAGGTGGTGTCGGAGGACCGCGTGGAGCTTGCCGCCGGCCGGGGCGGAGTGCTCGATCTGCCGGGAGGCGCGGTACTGGTCTCGGTCTCCACCAACGGACCCGAGATCGGGGGCGCGGTGCTGGCGTCCGGAGACGGCGATGCAGTTCTCCGGCTGAGACCCATCACCCGCAGCGGGTTGGTCGCCGACGTACGCCCGGGACTGCCCTATGTGATGTCGGGGTCCGGGTAACGAGGATCGACCTGGTGGGGCTCGATGCCGAGCAGCTCGGCCAGCTGCTCCACCACCACCGTGACGACCAGCAGCTCGAGGTCGGCGCGGGTGGCGCAGCGGTGCTCGATCGGCCGGCGGAACACCACCAGCCGGGTCGGCGTCGATCCGCTGCCCCGGACCAGCGACGCGAGGGGCACCCGGCCGGTGTCCCAGTCGTCGGGGATCTGCGGGGCATCCTCGACGGCGTACTCGACAAGTCCGAGGTGCTGCTGCCAGCGCTCGTCGAGCTCGGTCACGACATCGAGCACCAGCTCGTCGAAGCGCTCACGCCGGGTCTGCAGCTCGGGCGTTCCGGGGTCGCGCGGCCGGACCGCGGGCCCGCGCATTCCGCGTCCGCGTCGGTCACGTGTTCGCCGACTCCTCACGGCCGCGAGCCTAAACGGGTCCGAGCTGGTCGCGGGGTAGCGTCGGCCGCGTGAGTCTCGCCCGGCGCTGTTCGCGTAGCCCCTGCGGCCGACCGGCCATCACCACGCTGACCTACGTCTACTCCGACCAGACCGCCGTCCTGGGTCCGCTCGCGACCTTCGCCGAGCCGCACGCCTACGACTTGTGCGAAACCCACAGCGAACGTCTCTCGGCCCCCCGTGGGTGGGAGGTGCTGCGGCTGGCGAACGACCAGCCGGGGCCGGGCCCGACCGAGGACGACCTGCTCGCACTGGCCGACGCCGTGCGCGAGGCCGGTCGCCCGATCCAGCCGGTGCGGGTCGATCCGGCCGACGAGACCGGACGTGAGTCCACGCGGCGCGGGCACCTGCGAGTGCTCAGCACCGACTGAGGTTGCGCACAGATTCACCCACTAAGGTTCGGCGCATGGCCGACACCCTCGACCCGTCGAACGTGCACGCGATCTTCAAGGCGTACGACGTCCGTGGCATCGTCCCGGACCAGCTCGACGAGGAGCTCGCCCGGGCCACGGGCCGTGCCTACGTCGAGGTCGTCGGCGCCGATCAGGTGGTCGTCGGTCATGACATGCGGCCCAGCTCGCCCGGCCTGGCCGGCGCGTTCGCCGATGGGGCCACCGCCGCCGGGGCCGACGTCACGATGATCGGGCTGGCCTCGACCGACCAGCTCTATTTCGCCTCCGGACACCTCGGGGTGCCTGGCGCCATGTTCACGGCCAGCCACAACCCGGCGCAGTACAACGGCATCAAGATGTGCCGGGCCGGCGCCTCGCCGATCGGGCTGGAGTCCGGCCTCGCCGAGATCCGTGATCGAGTGCTGGCCGACACTCCGGAGCCGGAGGGTCACACCGGATCGATCTCCGAGCACGACGTCCTCGGCGCGTACGCCGCCCACCTGCTCACGCTGGCCCCGGTCCGTGGTCGGCGGCTGAAGGTCGTGATCGACGCCGGCAACGGCATGGCCGGGCACACCGCCCCCGCCGTCTTCGAGCGCCTCGGGGACGCCGTCGACGTGGTGCCGCTCTTCTTCGAGCTCGATGGCACTTTTCCGAACCACGAGGCGAACCCGATCGAGGCCGAGAACCTCGTCGACCTCCAGAAGGCCGTCCTTGCCGAGGGCGCTGATCTCGGCCTGGCCTTCGACGGTGACGCCGACCGGTGCTTCGTCGTGGACGAGAACGGGCGAGCCGTCCCGCCGTCGACGCTCACCGCACTGATCGCCGCCCGGGAGCTCGCAAAAGAGCCGGGCGCCGTCGTGATCCACAACCTGATCACCAGCCGCGCCGTACCCGAGCTGGTCACCGAGCTCGGCGGGACGCCGGTCCGCACCCGGGTCGGGCACTCCTTCATCAAGGCCACGATGGCGGAGACCGACGCGATCTTCGGCGGTGAGCACAGCGGGCACTTCTACTTCCGCGACTTCTGGCGCGCGGACTCGGGCATGCTGGCTGCCCTGCACACGCTGGCGGCCCTGGCCGAGACCGACGTCCGGCTCTCCCAGCTGCTGGCCGCCTACGAGCGCTACCCGATGAGCGGCGAGATCAACACCGAGGTGGACGACCAGGCCGCGGTGATCACGGAGCTCGAGCAGACGTACGACGGCCGCGACGGCGTGACCACCGATCACCTCGACGGCCTCACCGTCAGCCACGCCGACTGGACGTTCAACGTCCGTCCGTCCAACACCGAGCCCTTGCTCCGTCTCAACGTCGAGGGCAAGGACGAAGACACCATGACGGCGACGCGCGATGGCGTGCTCGCCCTGATCCGGAAGGACCGGTGATCCCGGTGGCCAAGGTCGAGCTGGATCCCCAGCTGTTGGAGATCATCGTCTGCCCGGCCTGCCGGGCCGACCTGGACCTCGTCGAGGCGGGCGACACCGCCGAGCTCGTCTGCCGGGGCTGCGGTCTCGCCTACCCGATCCGCGACAACATCCCCGTCCTCCTGGTCGACGAAGCCCGCAAGCCCAGCTCCTAGGCCGGCCGATGACCTGGTTCGACGAGTCGAGACTCGACAACGAGAGCGCCCTGGCGTCGGCGGATCTCCGCCTGCGCACTCTCGCCGAGTCCGGGGCCAGGGTTCGACGCGAGGGCGGCGAGGCACTCGACGCCACGGACGAGGCGGTCTCCCGCGCTCAGGACGCCCGGCCCCGAGCGGTGATCGCCGCCGGGCCGGACTCGCGGCTGCTGCGCGCTGTCCTGGAGCCGTGGTGTCCCGTCCCGTTTGTCGCTTGGCCGTCGCCGGCGCTGCCCGGCTGGGCGGGCAGCCTCGACCTGGTCGTCGTACTCGCACCGGACGGGGCCGACACCGGGACCGCGTCGGCGGTGGCCGAAGCGGTCCGCCGAGGGTGCCAGCTCGTCGTCGCCTGCCCACCGAGCTCGATGGTGGCCGATCACGCCGCGGGGCGATGGAGCACGATCCTGCCGACCGCGACGCGTGACCAGCTCGCCACCGCGGTGGTGATGCTGCGCTTCCTCGACCGGATCTCACTGGGCCCGAACGCCGACCCGGAGGAAGTGGCCAACGCACTCGACACGGTGGCCACGGCCTGCTCCCCGCACCGCGACATCGCCGTCAACCCGGCCAAGGTGCTGGCAATCACACTCGCCGACGCCAACCCGCTCGTGTGGGGCGGCTCGGTGCTCGCCGCCCGCGCCGCACGGCGGGTCGCGGAGTCGATCCGCCGGGCCAGCGGCCGGGCGGCGCTGGCCGGCGACGCCGAGCACCTGCTCCCGGTGATCGAGCAGACCCGGCCCCGCGACGTCTTCGACGATCCGTTCGCCGAGGGTGGCGGCGGTGAGCTCCGGCCGGTGCTGATGATCCTCGACGACGGCGCCGAGGATGCGGTCGTGCGCGAGCATCGCGGGCGGCTGCGGGCCGCGGCCGACTCCCACTCGGTCCGGGTCGAGACCATCTCGGCCGACGAGGAGCCCAGCGAGATCGCCCGCTATGCATCGCTGCTGCTGAGCGGCACGTACGCCGCCGAGTACCTCCGCCTGGGCCTGGTCGAGGACTGACGCCGTGCCCACGACCACTCGGGACCCGTGGCTGGACAACGCGAAGATGGCGCTGGTGACGCTGGTCGTCATCGGGCACGGCTGGACGGTCCTTCCGATCACCACACTCAACAGCCATCTCTACGACCTCCTCTACGCCTGGCACATCCCGGCGTTCGTCTTCGTCACGGGCTACCTCTCCCGCGGCTTCACCTACACCCAGCAGCGGTTCTGGCAGCTGTTCCGGACGGTGGTGGTGCCCTATCTGATGTTCGAGTGCGCGATGGCCACGTTCCGGGTGCACGTCGGCGGGGAGAAGCTCGAGGACCTGTTCGCCGACCCCCACTGGCCGCTCTGGTACCTCTCGGCGCTGTTCTTCTGGCGGCTGCTGACCCCGATCTTCCGGACGATGTGGGGCGGCGTGGTGGTGGCGCTGGTGATCAGCCTGCTTGCCGGGCTGTGGCTCGGCGACACGCTCGACCTGGCCCGGGTCTTCGGGCTGCTGCCGTTCTTCGTGCTCGGGCTCAAGGCCACGCCCGAGCACCTCGAGCGGCTGCGGACGGGCTGGGTCAAGCCGGCCGCCGTACTCATCTTCGTCGGCATCGCCGTACTCACCCGCTACACCGACCGGATCGCGGCAACCGAATGGCTCTACTACCGGTCCCGCTACGACGAGATGGACGTCAGTGACGTCAAGGCCCTGGTGATCCGGCTGACGGTGCTCGCGATCGGGGCGCTGGGCACCCTGGCATTCCTGGCCCTGGTGCCTCGGGTCGGCGGCTGGTTCGCGCGGATGGGTGCCTACACGCTGGTGGTCTATCTCTTCCACGGCTTTGTGGTGAAGGGGGTGTCCTATACGGACTTCCCGGGCTGGGCGCTCGACCACCCGGACCTCGCCCTCGCCCTGGCCACCGTCGCAGGGCTGCTGCTCGCACTGCTTCTGGCCTGGCGGCCGCTGGCGTCCCGGCTGCAGGACTTTGTCGATCCGTTCGGGTACGCCGAACGCCATGCTCGGCACGCGGTGGCGATCACCGCAGTCGCGACGGAGGACGAGCCGGACGGACCGCGGATGCCGTCGGGTGGGGTGACTGGATAGCCTTCCCGCGTGAGTGCGGGACTCTTCGGACTGCTGGACGACATCGCGGTTCTGGCGCGCCTGGCCGCTGCCTCGGTCGACGACGTCGGTGCGGCGGCGGGCCGCGCGAGCGCGAAGGCCGCGGGCGTGGTCGTTGACGACACCGCCGTCACGCCTCAGTACGTCCACGGCGTACTCGCAGAGCGCGAGCTGCCGATCATCAAGCGGATCGCCCGCGGGTCGTTGCGCAACAAGCTGCTGTTCATCCTCCCGGCGGCGCTGCTGCTCAGCCAGTTCCTGGACTGGGCACTCACCCCGATCCTGATGGCCGGTGGCACCTACCTCTGCTACGAGGGAGCCGAGAAGATCTGGGAGCGACTGACCGGACACGAGCCCCACGAGGAGTCAGCGACCGAGATCGGGCCCGACGAGGAGCAGTCGATGATCGCGGGAGCGATCCGTACCGACTTCATCCTCTCCGCGGAGATCATGGTGATCGCGCTCAACGAGGTTGCCTCGGAGTCCTTTGTGCCGCGGGCCATCATCCTGGCGATCGTCGCGGTAGGCATCACCGTGCTCGTCTACGGCGTGGTCGCCGCGATCGTGAAGATGGACGACGTGGGGCTGCTGCTCACCCAGCGCAAGAGCAAGGCGGCCCAGCGGTTCGGCCATGGTCTCGTCTCGGCGATGCCCCGGTTGCTCACGGTGATCTCCGGCGTCGGGATCGTGGCGATGCTGTGGGTCGGAGGCCACATCCTGTTGGTCGGCACCGACGACCTCGGCTGGCACTGGCTCTACGAGACCGTGCACCACTGGGAAGAGGACGTGCACCACGCGGTGGAGGGCATCGGCTCGGTGCTCGGCTGGCTGGTCAACACGGCCGCCTCAGCCGCGATCGGGGTGGTCGTGGGCGCCGTCGTCGTGGCGGTGATGCACATGCTGCCGCTCGGGGGGCACCAGAAGGAGCCCGCACCGTCCGACGGCTGAGCCGCTGGCCGCCACTTTTGACCGCTCGGCTGTTACCCCGGCAGGTATGTCGAGGATTCTTCGTTCCGACGAAGGGCGTTCTAATCTCGGCTTACTCTCGCCTCGAGAATTCACGTATTCGATCAGGAGCGCTTCCGCATGGACTTCAAGGTTGCCGACATCTCTCTGGCCGACTTCGGCCGTACCGAGATCCAGCTTGCCGAGCACGAGATGCCCGGCCTGATGGCGATGCGCGAGCGCTACGCCGACAGCAAGCCGTTGGCCGGTGCACGCATCGCCGGCTCGCTGCACATGACGATCCAGACGGCCGTTCTCATCGAGACGCTGACCGCGCTGGGCGCCGAGGTCCGCTGGGCCTCCTGCAACATCTTCTCGACCCAGGACCACGCCGCGGCCGCGGTCGCCGTAGGTCCCAACGGCACGGTCGACAGCCCGGCCGGTGTGCCGGTCTTCGCCTGGAAGGGCGAGACGCTGGAGGAGTACTGGGAGTGCACCCAGCAGATCCTGCAGTGGCCGAACGGCACCTTCGCCAACATGATCCTCGACGACGGCGGCGACGCCACCCTGCTCGTCCACCTCGGTGTGGAGGCGGAGAAGAAGGGCGAGGCGCCCGACCCCGCCACCGCCACCAGCGGCGAGCAGAAGATCATCTTCGAGGTGCTCCAGGCGTCGCTGAAGGGGTCGTCGGACCGTTGGACCCAGATCGCCGGTGAGCTCAAGGGCGTCACCGAGGAGACCACGACCGGCGTGCACCGCCTCTACGACATGATGAAGGAAGGCTCGCTGCTCTTCCCGGCCATCAACGTCAACGACTCGGTCACCAAGTCGAAGTTCGACAACAAGTACGGCTGCCGGCACTCGCTGATCGACGGCATCAACCGGGCCACCGACGTGCTGATCGGCGGCAAGGTCGCGGTCGTCTGCGGCTACGGCGACGTCGGCAAGGGCTGTGCGGAGTCGCTGCGCGGCCAGGGCGCCCGGGTCATCGTCACCGAGATCGACCCGATCTGCGCGCTGCAGGCAGCGATGGACGGCTACCAGGTCGACACCCTCGACAACTCGCTCGAGATCGCCGACATCATCATCACGGCCACCGGCAACAAGGACGTCGTGACCGTCGATCAGATGAAGCGGATGAAGCACAACGCGATCCTCGGCAACATCGGCCACTTCGACAACGAGATCGACATGGCCGGCTTGGAGACCCCCGGGGTCGCGGAGCGCAAGAACGTCAAGCCGCAGGTCGACGTGTGGACCTTCCCGGGTGGCTCGGCCATCATCGTCCTCTCCGAGGGCCGGCTGATGAACCTCGGCAACGCCACGGGCCACCCGAGCTTCGTGATGTCCAACTCCTTCACCAACCAGGTGCTGGCCCAGATCGAGCTCTTCACCAAGCCCGAGGCCTACCCGGTCGGCGTCTACGTGCTGCCCAAGCACCTCGACGAGGAGGTCGCCCGCCTGCACCTCGGCGCGCTCGGCGTCAACCTCACGCCGCTCAGCGACGAGCAGGCGTCGTACCTCGGCCTGTCGGTCGACGGCCCCTATAAGCCGGACACCTACCGCTATTAGCGAGCAGCAGTCCGCGAGGCACGAGCGGACTGCGTGGGTGAGCGTAGGTCGAGTGGTCGCGCGACCGAGGAACGAGGTCGCGACCGGGCGTATCGAGACCCGGCGCGACCTGAGGATCGGTGGTGTGGTCTCGAGACGCCGCTCGCTGGCGCTCGCGGCGACTCGACCAGCGCTGTGCTCGGGCCCTCGACTCGGTGCGGTGAGGCAGTATTGACGGCATGACCCAGCCCGCATCCAACTCCTTGGCCACCAAGGGGCGCGTGCTCGTCGTGGACGACGACGCCGCCCTGGCCGAGATGCTGACGATCGTGCTGCGTCAGGAGGGCTTCGACAGCCGCATGTGCTTCCGCGGGGACGAGGCGCTCGACGAGTTCCGGGACTACAAGCCCGACGTGGTGCTGCTGGACGTGATGCTGCCCGGCAAGGACGGCATCGACGTGTGCAGGGAGATCCGCAACGAGTCCGGCGTCCCGATCGTGATGCTGACCGCGAAGGGCGACACCGTCGACGTGGTGGTCGGCCTCGAGTCCGGCGCCGACGACTATGTCGTCAAGCCGTTCAAGCCCAAGGAGCTTGTCGCCCGGATCCGGGCCCGGGTCCGGCGGGTCGACTCGACGACACACGAGACCCTCAAGATCGGCGACCTGACGATCGATGTGGCCGGGCACGTGGTCTCCCGCGAGGAGGAGACGATCAGCCTCACGCCCCTGGAGTTCGACCTGCTGCTGTGCCTGGCCCGCAAGCCGTGGCAGGTCTTCACCCGCGAGGTGCTTCTCGAGCAGGTCTGGGGCTACCGGCACGCGGCCGACACCCGGCTGGTCAACGTGCACGTCCAACGGCTGCGCTCCAAAGTGGAGCACGACCCGGAGCACCCCGAGATCGTGGTGACGGTGCGTGGCGTCGGCTACAAGGCGGGCACCACGTGAGGACGTGTCTGAGATGTCACGGCGCTCCACGCGGAGACTGACGGACGGCGTACGTCGGGCGCTCACCTTCTGGCGCCGCTCGATCCAGGCCCGCGTCGTCGCCAGCACCCTCGTCCTCTCGGCGGTCGTGGTCAGCGTGGTCGGCTGGTTCCTGCTCCAGCAGACGAGGGACGGGTTGCTCGATCAGCGGGTGGACGCGGTCGTCGCGGAGGTCCGGGGCGAGGTGCGTGAGGCCGAGGTCCGCCTCGACGCCGCATCCGGCCTGGACGCCGACGCGACCCGGCAGCAACGCGACCTGGCCGACAAGGTCATCGCCCGCGGACAGGTCCGCGACTTCGGCGTGGTGCTCTCGGGTCCCAGCGGCCGGGGGCTCGACCTCGACGAGACCGGTGCCGTTTACACCAGCGGCCTGGACACGGCCAGCGTGCCGGAGTCGATGGTGGACAGGTTCGACGAGATCGGCGCCCGCAGCGCCTGGACCTACACCCAGATCGTCCTCGATGAGGACGGCCGGACGACCGAGCAACCGGGGATCGTGGTCGCCTCCCAGGTGCGCCTGCCCGCGGACGGACAGTCGTACACCTTGTACTTCCTGTTCCCGTTGGAGGAGCAGGAGGAGACTCTCGCGCTGGTGACCCGAGCGCTCCTCACCGCCGGCGGACTGCTGCTGATCCTGGTGGCCGGCCTGACCTGGCTGGTCACGCGCCAGGTGGTCACGCCGATCCGGATGGCGCGCCGGGTGGCCGAGCGGCTGGCCGCCGGCCGGCTGCAGGAGCGGCTGCGCGTGTCCGGCGAGGACGACCTGGCCCGGCTGGCCACGTCGTTCAACCAGATGGCCAGCAACCTGCAGCGGCAGATCCGGCAGCTCGAAGAGCTGAGCCGGCTGCAGCGGCGCTTCGTCTCCGACGTCTCCCACGAACTCCGAACCCCGCTCACGACCGTGCGGATGGCCGGCGACGTACTCCATGACGCGCGAGAGGGCTTCGACCCCGCGACCGCCCGTGCCGCCGAGCTGCTGCAGACGGAGCTGGATCGCTTCGAGACGCTGCTGGTCGACCTGCTCGAGGTGAGCAGGTTCGACGCCGGCGCCGCGATGCTCAACGCGGACGACGTCAACCTGGTCGACGTGGTGCTGCGCGTCGTCGAGGCGACTCAGCCGCTTGCCGACCAGCGCGGCGTACGGATCCGGGTCGACGCTCCGGACCACGCCTGCCTGGCCGAGGCCGATCAGCGACGGGTCGAGCGGATCGTGCGGAACCTGATCACCAACGCGATCGACCACACTGACGCGGGTGGCCGTGATCCCGGCGTGGTGGTGCGCCTGGAGTCCGACGACCACGCGGTCGCGGTCGTGGTGCGCGACTACGGCGTCGGCCTCGGGCCAGGGGAGTCGGCGATGGTGTTCAACCGGTTCTGGCGCGCCGACCCGGCTCGGGCCCGGACCAGCGGCGGCACCGGACTCGGACTCTCGATCTCGTTGGAGGACACCCACCTGCACGGCGGCTGGCTGCAGGCCTGGGGTCGCCCCGGACAGGGGGCCCAGTTCCGATTGACGCTGCCGCGGCACTCCGGCGAGCCGCTGCGGCACAGCCCGCTGCCCCTGGTGCCGCTGGACGCCGACGAACACGTGTTGCCTCCGACGCTGAGGGGGTCGTCGCGATGAGCCGGACCCGCCGTCGCGCCGGGCTTGCCGTCCTGGCGCTGCTGATGCTCGCCACCGGCTGCGTCTCCATGCCCGATTCCGGCCCGGTCCACAACGCCGACAGCTCCGTCGGCTCCTCCCAGGACGGAGCCTCGTCCATCGACGCCATACCTCCGGCGCCGGGGGCGCCGGCTGCCGACATCGTCAATGGCTTCATCAACGCGATGTCGGCTTGGCCGATCGACATCGGCGCAGCCAGGCAGTACCTGTCCCAGGAGGCCGCCGGTGCGTGGAACCCGGACCAGGGGACGATCACCTTCGATGCGGCGCTGCCGCCGCAGGTGTCCGGCAGCGTGGCGACCGTCGATCTGCAGGGGGCCGAGAAGCTCGATGCCAGCGGTGCCTGGCTCGGGGATCTGCCGGATGCCGAGCAGCAGCTCACGTTCCATCTGACGTCCGAGGACGGCGAGTTCCGCATCACCGATCCGCGCGACGCGTTGATCGTGCGTGACTCATGGTTCGCGCAGCGGTTCATCCAGGTGTCGTTGTACTTCTTCGACCGCACCGGCCGGATCCTGGTCCCTGAGCCGGTGTTCGTGCCTCGCGGCGGCCAGCTGGCCAGCACTCTCACCAACCGGCTGCTCGAGCCCGGTGAGGACCTGCAGAGAATCTCCCGCACCTACCTCCCGACGGTCGACGCCGGGCTGTCCGTGCCGGTGTCCGATCAGGGGATCGCCCAGATCGATCTCGGCGGCAGCAACTCCGCACAACCGAAGGACGAAGATCTGGACCGGATGCTGGCCCAGCTCGGCTGGACGCTACGCCAGGTCCCCGGGATCCGGGCGCTCCGGGTCTCGATCGGCGGAGAGGAACTACGTCCGCCCGGCGGGGACAACCAGTACGCCGTCAGCGAGGGGTCGCAGTACGACCCGTCCGGCGCCGGTGCCAACACCCTGCTCTACGGCCTGCGCGACGGTCTGATGGTCTACGGCGAGCCCGACTCGATCGACCCAGCCGCCGGACCGTTCGGTGAGGTGGACCAAGGCCTGCGGTCGATCTCGGTGAACCTGGACGCCTCGACGGCGGTGGGTGTGTCGGCCGACGGGAGCTCGCTGCTGAGTGCGCCGGTGCGGGTCCAGTCCGGCGAGCAGCCTAGGACCGTTGCTCGCGGCAGGACGAGCTTGTTGCCACCGGTGTGGGACTTCACCGACCGGCTCTGGATCGTCGACAACACGGCGGCCGGCGCCCGGGTCGCCTACCGCGAGAACGAGAGCGGCCCATTACGCACCATCCGCGTCCCCGAAGTGAGCGGTCGGCGGGTGCGGGCGTTCCTGATCTCCCGCGACGGCACCCGCTTCGTGGCCGTGGTCCGGGGTCGCAACGGAGACGAGATCAGGGCCGGCCGGATCCACTACGACGGTCAGGGCATCGTCGTCGGAGCCGGAGCCACTCGCCAGATCCCGCTGGAGGGCGTCGAGCGCGCGCACATCACCGACGTCGCCTGGACCTCGCCGACCTCCATCATCGTGGTGCGCCCGATCTCCGGGGTGACGTCGGAGGTGACCACCGTCCCCGTCGACGGCGCCCCCGCAGAGTCGCTCTCGACCTCCGTGAGCGGGCGGGTGGTGGGGCTGGCCGCGTCCCCCGACGGCACCAGCACGCCGTTCGCCGTCACGCGGGATGGCCTCGTCGACCTCGACAGCGGTGCCACCTTGCCGTTCATCGACGGCCCGGTTGCCTCGCTCGGGTACGTCGGCTAGGCACCCTTTCCACAGGGCGGGCCATGGCGGTTGCCGTCGGCCGGTGCGAATGCTCGGCTGGCCAGATGCTGCCCGACGCCCTCGGCGACCTGCTGCTGGGCAGCCGCTGTGTCGGCTGCGGCCGCCCCGGCCGCGTCCTCTGCCGCAAGTGCGCCGCGACCCTCCCCGATGGCGCCGACCACGCCTGGCCGTCCCCGACGCCGCCCGGCCTCGCTCAGCCGTTCGCCGCGACGGCGTACGACGGCCTCGTGCGGGCGATGGTGCTGGCCCACAAGGAGCAGGGAGTGCTTGCGCTGGCCACACCGCTGGGGCAGCTGCTCAGCGCCGCCGTCGCCGCTGCGTTGGCCGACGCTGGGACCGGACCGGTGGTCCTGGTCCCGGTGCCGTCGCGGCCGGCGAGCGTCCGATCCCGTGGCCACGACCCGACCTGGACGATGACCGTGCGAGCCGCCGGGTGGCTGCGTGCGGACGACGTTCCGGCCACGGCCGTACCCCTGCTGCGACTGCGGACCGGCGTCCGGGACCAGGCCGGGCTCGACGCTCACGAGCGCAGCGCGAACCTCGCCGGATCGATGCGCTCCCCGAGTCGCGCCCTCGTCCGTCTGGCCGAACGGCTTTCACGAGCACATGTCGTGGTCTGCGACGACGTGCTGACGACCGGCGCCACTGCCCGCGAGGCCCAACGCGCACTGGAGGCCGTGGGTCTGGGTGTCGTCGGCGTGGCCGTCGTGGCGGCCACCCGCCGAAGGCGGCCGGCAACGCAAAGTTCCGGGGGTTGCCTTTCGCCGCAACCAGGCACGGTCTAACGTCTGTCTATGGAGTCCGTCCGGGTCCGTGGTTGCGCCGAGTGGGAGCGCTCAACCCGATTCGGGAAGAGCGAACCGACTCGGCAAGCCGATGCCAGTCGCAGGCGAAACGGTCCACGTAACCGCGGCATTCGTGTCGCGGGATCACGGTGCGGCTTAGTCGTAAGTCCTGCCGTCTCCCGACGGTCATACGCCGTCGACGAGCCGAGAGGGTCAGTAGTGGCACGCAAGCCGCGAGAGCCTCAGCAGGCGAATGTGGGGTCGAAGACCAGGTCGGCCGGGCGGACTCCATGCCGCACCACCGCCATGGGGGCTTCGGCCTGACCTCGGCGTCGGGCAACCCTCGAAAGCCAAACGTTGTCACGGGAGGTTCAGATGGAAGTTGTGGTCACCGGTCGTCACTGCGAGGTCACGGACAGGTTCCGGGAGCACGTGAGTGAGAAGTTGTCGAAACTGGAGAAGCACGATCATCGAATCATCCGGGTCCACGTGGAAGTCGACTGTGAACCCAACCCGCGCCAGCACGACAAGGCGGTACACCTCGAGCTGACCGCCTTCTCCAAGGGACCGGTGATCCGCGCCGAGGCGGCCGCGGACAACCAGATGGGCGCCCTCGACCTGGCCTTCGACAAGATGGCCGCGCAGATGCGGCGCGCCCACGACCGACGCAGGGTGCACCGCGGTCGACACGCGCCCAAGTCCGTGGGCCAGGCGCTGGCCGAGATGCCCCTCAACGGCACCGGAGAGTCCGACGACGACCAGACCGTCACCACCGAGCGGCAGGTCGGCCCGATCGAGGTCACCGGCGACGGTCCGCTCGTGGTCCGGGAAAAGACCCACCCGGCGAGCCCGATGATGCTCGACCAGGCGCTCTACGAGATGGAGCTGGTCGGCCACGACTTCTACCTGTTCGTCGACAAGGAGAGCGAGCGGCCCTCGGTCGTCTACCGCCGTCGCGGTTACGACTACGGCGTCATCTCGCTCGACCTCGGGGAGTCTGACCCTTCCTGACCAGGCCCCGTAGCCCGTTCGTGCCATGATTCGGGCGTGCCCGATCTCGAAATGACCACTCCTACCGGCAACGAGCCCGTTCGCGTGCTCGTCGTCGACGACCAGGAGCTGTTCCGACGCGGCCTGACCATGCTGCTGGCCGTCGAGTCCGGCATCGAGGTGGTGGGTGAGGCCGGCGACGGCGTCGAGGGCACTGCTATCGCCGAGAGCTCGGCGCCCGATGTGGTGCTCCTCGACGTACGCATGCCGAAGCGCTCCGGGATCGAGGCGTGCCTGTCGATCAAGGAGGCCGTCCCCTCGGCCAAGATCATCATGCTGACCGTCTCCGACGAGGAGGCCGACCTCTACGAGGCGGTCAAGAGTGGTGCCTCCGGCTACCTGCTCAAGGACTCCTCCATCGAGGAGGTCGCCCAGGCCGTACGCGTCGTGGCTGACGGCCAGTCGCTGATCAGTCCGTCGATGGCGATCAAGCTGATCGACGAGTTCAAGCAGATGTCCAAGCCCGAGAAGGCCTCCGGTCCGGGGCTCCGGCTGACCGAGCGAGAGCTCGACGTGCTCCGCCTGGTGGCGCAGGGCCACAGCAACAAGGAGATCGCCTCCAGGCTCTACATCAGCGAGAACACGGTCAAGAATCACGTGCGCAACATGCTCGAGAAGCTCCAGCTGCATTCGCGGATGGAAGCGGTGATGTACGCCGTCCGGGAGAACCTGCTCGAGTTCCCGTCTTGAGGGAGTCGATCTCCCAGGCGCAGGCCAGACGAATCGCGCTGGGCGCTCAGGGGTTCCTCGACCCGAGGCACGCCACCCCGACGATGCGCACCTTCGGTCGCACGCTGTCGCGCACCGGCGTGCTCCAGGTCGACTCGGTCAACGTGCTGCAACGAGCGCACTACATGCCGCTGTACTCGCGGATGGGCCCCTACGACGTGGACCTCTTGCGCCGTGCGGCGGAGCGCCGGCCGCGCCGGATGGTGGAGTACTGGGCGCACGTCCAGGCCTTCATGCCGGTCGACCTGTGGCCGGTGATGCAGCACCGGATGGACCACTACCGGGAGCAGCGGGGAAAGTGGCTCACCGCTGACGACGACCCGGCCTTCGAGGCCGACGTACTCGCCGAGGTGCGTCTTCGCGGCGAGTGCACGGCGCGCGAGCTCGACGACGGCGCTCCCCGCGAGCGCGGTAACTGGGGTTGGAACTGGTCGGCCGCCCGGAAGATGCTCGACTACCTCTACATGTCCGGGCAGGTCGCGATCTCTCGGCGCAACGGTCAGTTCGAGGTCGTCTACGCGCCGCCCGAGAAGGTGCTGCCCCTAGAGGTGCTCGCGGCACCGATCCCCAGCGTCGACGACGCGCTGGTCGAGCTGGTCCGCCGGGCCGCAATCTCTCACGGCGTCGGCAGCGCGCAGTGTCTGGGCGACTACTACCGGATCGGCGCCAAGCGAGCCGCCCCAGCCATCGCCCAGCTCGTCGAGGAGGGCGAGCTGCTGCCGGTCCAGATCGAGGGCTGGCACCGGCCGGCGTACCTCCATCGTGACGTACGACTGCCGCGCCGGGTCAACGCACGAGCGCTGCTCAGCCCGTTCGATCCGGTGGTGTGGGAGCGGGCCCGCACCGAGGCGATCTTCGGCTTTCACTACCGGATCGAGATCTACGTCCCGGCCGAGCTGCGCCAATACGGCTACTACGTGCTGCCTTTCCTCCTCGGCGACCGGATCGTCGCGCGCGTGGACCTGAAGGCCGACCGTCCCGGCGGGCGGTTGCTGGTCAAGGCGGCGTACGCCGAGCCGGATGCACCCGCTGAGACCGCCGATGAGCTGTCGGCCGAGCTGCGCGACCTGGCGGGCTGGCTGGGGCTCGACGACATCACGATCGAGGCCATGGGCGACCTGGCTCCAGCGCTCACCGGTCATTGACGGGCAATTCCGAGGGATCGTGCCAGCTAGCGGCGCGTAGCGTGGGAGACCTTGGGATTGGTCGTTTAGGGAGGCATGCACCCGCTAGGTAGAGTGGCCGAGCCCGTCTTTCAGCAAGGAGTCTCTTCGCCGTGCCCGTGATCATCGACCGACTTCTCCGTATCGGAGAGGGCAAGATCCTCCGTCAGCTCGAAGTCATCGCCAAGGCAGTCAACGCCATCGAGGACGACTTCGTCGCGATGAGCGACGCCGAGCTCCAGGGGATGACCAAGGAGTTCAAGGAGCGGTTCGAGAACGGCGAATCCCTCGACGACCTGATGCCGGAGGCGTTCGCCACCGTGCGTGAGGCGGCCAAGCGGGTGATCGGCCAGCGGCACTACGACGTCCAGATCATGGGCGGGGCGGCGCTGCACCTCGGCAACATCGCCGAGATGAAGACCGGTGAGGGCAAGACCCTGGTGGCCACGCTGCCGGCGTACCTCAACGCCATCACCGGCAACGGTGTCCACGTGGTCACCGTCAACGACTACCTCGCGAAGTACCACGCCGAGTGGATGGGCCGGGTGCACCACTTCCTCGGCCTCACCACCGGCGTGATCCTCCCGCAGATGCGCCCGGACGCCCGCCGCGAGGCCTACGGCTGCGACATCACCTACGGCACCAACAACGAGCTCGGGTTCGACTACCTCCGCGACAACATGGCCAGCTCGATCGACGACTGCGTCCAGCGCGGCCACCACTTCGCCATCGTCGACGAGGTCGACTCGATCCTGATCGACGAGGCGCGCACCCCGCTGATCATCAGCGGACCCACCCAGGACGAGGTGAAGTGGTACGACGAGTTCGCGAAGCTCGCCCGCACCATGGTCCGCGAGGAGGACTACGAGGTCGACGAGAAGAAGCGCACGATCTCGGTGCTCGAGGGCGGCATCACCAAGGTCGAGGACCACCTCGGCATCGAGAACCTCTACGAGTCGGCCAACACGCCGCTGATCTCGTTCCTCAACAACTCGATCAAGGCCAAGGAGCTGTTCCGCAACGACAAGGAGTACGTCGTCATGAACGGCGAGGTGCTCATCGTCGACGAGCACACCGGCCGGATGCTCGCGGGCAGGCGCTACAACGACGGCCTGCACCAGGCCATCGAGGCCAAGGAAGGCGTCACGGTCCGCGAGGAGTACCAGACGCTGGCCACGGTCACGCTGCAGAACTACTTCCGCCTCTACAAGAAGCTCTCCGGCATGACCGGTACGGCCATGACCGAGGCGAGCGAGTTCGACAAGATCTACAACCTCGGCGTGGTCCAGGTCCCGACCAACAAGCCGATGGTCCGCGACGACGCCGCCGACCTGGTCTACCGCACCGAAGAGGCCAAGTACGAAGCCGTCGTCGAGGACATCGCCGAACGGCACGCCAAGGGTCAGCCGATGCTGGTCGGCACGGTCTCGGTCGAGAAGTCCGAGCTGCTGTCCGGGCTGCTGAAGCAGCGAGGCGTCCCGCACACCGTGCTCAACGCCAAGGTCCACGCCGACGAGGCCAAGGTCGTCGCGATGGCCGGCCACAAGGGCGCGGTCACGGTCGCCACCAACATGGCTGGTCGAGGCACCGACATCATGCTCGGCGGCTCGGTCGACTTCCTGGCCGACCAGGAGCTGCGCAAGAAGGGCCTCGACCCGGTCGAGACCCCCGACGAGTACGACGCGGCGTTCCCCGGCGTGATGTCGGAGATCCAGGCCCAGGTCGCCAACGAGCACGACGAGGTCAAGGAGCTCGGCGGCCTCTACGTGATCGGCACCGAGCGGCACGAGTCCCGCCGGATCGACAACCAGCTGCGTGGTCGTTCCGGTCGTCAGGGCGACCCGGGTGAGTCCCGGTTCTACCTGTCGCTGCAGGACGAGCTGATGCGGCTGTTCAAGTCCGAGTGGGTCGACCGAGTGCTCCAGGTGCTCAAGATCCCGGACGACGTACCGATCGAGAACAAGCGGGTCACCAGCGCGATCGCCAACGCCCAGGGCCAGGTCGAGTCGCAGAACTTCGAGTCCCGCAAGAACGTCCTCAAGTACGACGACGTCATGGACCGCCAGCGCCAGGTCATCTACGCCGAGCGCCGGGAGGTGCTCGAGGGCAAGGACCTCGAGGAGCAGATCCGGACCTTCATCGACGACGTCGTCACCGGCTTCGTCATGGGCTCGCTGCTGGAGTTCTCCGAGGAGTGGGATCTCGAGCAGCTGTGGACCGACCTCAAGCTGATCTGGCCGGTCTCGCTCTCCTACGAGACGCTCGAGAAGCAGGCCGGTGGCCGCGCCAACCTCGACCGCGACGAGCTGATCGAGATGCTCAAGAAGGATGCGCACACCGCCTACGACGCCCGCGAGGCCGAGATCGGCGAAGAGGTCATTCGCGAGCTGGAGCGCAGGGTGCTGCTGTCGGTGCTCGACCGCAAGTGGCGGGAGCACCTCTACGAGATGGACTACCTCCGCGAGGGCATCTACCTGCGCGCCTACTCGCAGCGCGATCCGCTGGTCGAGTACCAGCGCGAGGGCTTCGACATGTTCGCCGCGATGATGGACGGCATCAAGGAAGAGGCCGTCGGCTTCATGTTCAACCTCGAGGTCCAGGTGGACGACGAGGAGGACGAGGAAGAGGGCGAGTTCCACTACCACGCTGACGGCTCCCGCCACGGGGGTGCAATGCACGAGGGCGCGTTCGCGGAACCGCCGGTCGAGGAGCCCATGCGTCGGGACATGGCGGCCGTCGTCGCCGCCGGTCAGCAGGCCCCGCACATCAAGGCCAAGGGACTCGAGGCGCCGTCCCGACCGCAGAACCTGTCCTACTCGGCGCCGTCCGAGCAGGGCGAGGCCGAGGTCATCGGCGGCACCGTGACCAAGTCCGCCGACGACCCCTACTCGGACGTCGGGCGCAACCAGCTGTGCCCGTGTGGCTCCGGCAAGAAGTACAAGCGGTGCCACGGCGCCCCGGGCGGCCCGAGCGGCCTCACGGCTCGCGCAGCGGGGTAACGCTGCGCAGGTCGAGTAGCGCGAGCACCCCGTTGGTCGAGTAGCGCGAGCACCCCGTTGGTCGAGTAGCGCGAGCACCCCGTTGGTCGAGTAGCGCGAGCGACGAAGGAGCGAGCGCGTATCGAGACCACACCACCGTTGTTTCAGGCGGCACCCGGTCTCGATACGCCGGTTGCGAGCTCGTCCCTCGCTCGCACGGCTACTCGACCTGCGTGAGTGTTCGGGACCCTCGCTCGTGCCTCGCGAGGCTCCGGGTCACGCCGGTCTCGATACACCGCACGCGACTTCGTCCCTCAGTCGCGGCCGCACTCGACCTGCTTGAGCCCACGCAGCCCGCTCGTTCCTCGCGGGCTACTGCTCAAGCAAATTCCAAGGCAGTACACACCCATCGGTTCTTGCGCAGCTCGAACCGGGCGGCGACGGCTCGCGAGCGCGGGCCGTACGCCGCGTGCACGCTGGCCTCGACTACCTCGGGCGTGAGGAACGACGTGTGGATGCTGCGCACCCGTGGCGTGACCGGCTGAACCCGGGCGGCGCCCGGGACGTGACCCCCGGCCCGTGCGACGAGTACGGCGCGACGCTCGAGGTCGGCGTACACGGCCCTGCTGGTCCATCGCAGCAGCTGGCTCGGAGGGCGGTCGCCGCCGACGATCTCGACCGCGGCCTGCGCGAACCGGCGCACCCACTCCTCGATGCTGTGTCGCCGGTGCCGGCCGATCGGTGTCACCTCCAGCGATGGTGGCTCGAGGCGCGGCTGCAGGTCGAGGGCCAGCGTGCCCTGGGTGAGCGCGACTGGTATCGGGACGCGGATCGGGATCACGTCGTCGGACAGTGGGGTCATGACGGCTCCTCTCATCGGTCCAACTCCTGCGCGGGCATCCGGAGCTCCTGTCCGGGATGGATCAGGTCGGGGTCGGCGCCGACCACCGCGCGGTTCAGCGCGTGGATCCGGTGCCAGTGGGTGGTGATCCGGCCACCGTCCGAGCGGGCGCCCAGATCGGTCGCGGCGATGTCCCAGAGCGTGTCGCCGGACTGGACGATGTGGATCCGGGCGGTGCGCGTCTCGGGGGCGGGCGGCATCGACCCGACCACCCGATCCGGCGAGGGCAGCCCGGCCAGGACCCGTGGATGATCGGCGCGGGCGCGGGCGGTCTCCTCGTCGGCATGGGCGGTGCCGGCGGCGCCGACTACCGCCAGCCCGCTGGCCACCAGCACGGCGGTCCGCAGCCAACGGGGGACGGCAGCCGGGTTGCCGGACGGCCGCCCGACGAGCACCTGACCGACCACGATGCTGGTGGCCGCCCAGGCCCAGAGCGAGCATCCGGCGAGCGCGACCGCCGCCAGCCTCACCACGACCCGATCGAACGAGGCCTCGGCGAGGCCGTCGATCCGGAGGTCGGGCGCTACCCACGCGGTTGTCACGGCGGCGGCCGCGGTGGCGAGCAGCCAGACCAGGAGACAGCGGACCGTGCCCGCAGATGTCAAGCGAAACATCCCGAGATCCTTGCGTTTGCTTCTGTTTAATGTAGTTAATGCTCGATGGAGCAGTCCCGTCAACCGGTCATCCACAGCGCCACGTCCGGCCCGTAGGGTGCCGCCATGGGTTGGGAGGACGACCTGTTCGCGCTGTTCGACGATCTCGAGGGGCGAGCGGAGGCGATCTATGACAGCGAGCGGGAGCCGGAGCTGGCCGATCGGAGCCGCGCGGAGTACCGGTACGTGAGCCTGGCCAGCAGGCTGATGGCTTCCGTCGGGTCGGAGGTCACCCTGGAGGTCGTCGGGGTCGGGCCGATCACCGGACGCCTCGACCGCGTGGGCGATGGCTGGTGCCTGCTCTCGGGCGCCGCCCAGGACTGGATAGCCGCGATCTCAGCAGTGGCGGTGGTTCGGGGAGCCGCGCAGCGATCGGTGCCCGAGGTGGCCTGGTCGCCGCTCACGAAGCTCGGCCTGGGCTCGGCGCTGCGCCGGCTCGCCGACACCGGGGAGCGCTGCGTGCTGCACCTGCGCGACGGCTCCGTGCACGTCGGTGTGCTGCGCCGCGTGGGAGGGGACTTCGTCGAGGTGTTCGGGGCGGGCGACCGGGTGGGCCTGGTCGGCTTCGACGTGCTCGCGGCGGTGCAGAGCCGGGACTAGGTCCTAGGTGCTTTCAGCGTCGTACGGCGGCAGCTCATCCGCGACGAGTGGGCGCTGGCCGGTGCGACGAGGCGGGGCCTCGTCGTCGCCGGCCTCCATTGCCTCGATGATGTGCTTGCGGACGATCGTGCGGGGGTCGAGGTCGCGCAGCTCGAGATCCTTGTACTCGTCACCGAGCTCGGTGCGCAGCTCGTCGCGTGCCGAGGTGGCGAAGTCCCTGATCTTTCTCGCCATCTGCCCGGCCTGCTTGGCGACGACGGGCAGCTTGTCCGGCCCGAAGACCAGCACCGCGACGAAAGCGATGACGATCAGCTCACCGAAGCCGATGTCGCCGATCAGCAGCGGCTGGACGCCCGTCATGGGAACGAAGACTAGAGCTTGCTCGAGGGTGTGAGCCCGAGCTGCATGCCGGCGAGGCCGCGGCCGCGGCCGGCGAGGGTGTCCGCGATCTCGGTGAGCACGGTCGCCCCCGGTGCGGTCGGGTCGGACTCGACGATGGGCTTTCCGGCGTCGCCGCCCTCGCGCAGTGACGGGTCGAGAGGGATCCGACCGAGCACCGGTACGTCGTAGCCGAACCGCTGCGACAAGGTCGCGGCCACCCGATCCCCACCGCCGGATCCGAAGATCTCGAGCCGGTGGTCCGCGCCCTTCTCCAGGCAGTGCGGGCAGGCCAGGAAGCTCATGTTCTCGACCACCCCGACGACCCGCTGATGCATCATCGAGGCCATCGTTCCGGCCCGCTCGGCGACCTCTGCGGCCGCCTCCTGCGGGGTGGTGACCACGACGACTTCGGCACCCGGGAGGTGTTGGCCGAGGGAGATCGCCACGTCGCCGGTGCCGGGCGGCAGGTCGAGCAGCAGCACGTCGAGGTCGCCCCAGTAGACGTCTGCGAGCATCTGCACGAGCGCCCGGTCGAGCATCGGTCCGCGCCAGGCCACGACCTGGTCCCGGCGCGGCTTGAGCATCCCGATCGAGATCACGGAGACGCCGCTGGGGGTGGGCACCGGCATGATCAGGTCGTCGACCTGGGTGGGCCGCGAGTCGGCGACACCGAGCATCGCCGGCACCGAGTGGCCGTAGATGTCCGCGTCCACGACGCCGACCTTGAGGCCCTGCTTGGCCATCGCGATCGCGAGATTGACGGTGACCGACGACTTGCCGACACCACCCTTTCCGCTGGCGATCGCGAACACCTTCGTGAGAGAGCCGGGCTGGCCGAACGGGATCTCGCGCTGCGCCTTGCCGTCGCTGAGCAGGTCCTTGAGGCCGGCCCGCTGCTCGGCACTCATCACGCCGAGGGTCAGGTCGACGCCGGTCACTCCGTCGACCGTCTCGACCGCAGCGGTCACCTCACGGGTGATCGTGTCCTTCATCGGGCAGCCGGCGACGGTGAGCAGCACGGTCAGGTGCACTCCACCGGCGTCATCGATCTCCACCGACTCGACCATGCCGAGGTCGGTGATCGGCCGTTTGATCTCGGGGTCGTTGACGGTGGCCAGCGCTGCGTTGACGTGCTCGAGGGAAGCGGTGCTCATGATCCTCCGAGTCTAGGTGGAGGGACCCGTGGACCCGTCCCCGGCGGCCGACTCCCTGGGGTGAGCCTGCGCACGTTCGTCGATCTCGGCCAGCAGGCTGCGTAGCTCTGAGCGCACGAAGTCACGGGTGGCCACCTCGCCGACGGCCATCCGCAGCGAGGCCATCTCGCGGGCGAGGAACTCCATGTCGGCGTGCGCACGGGTGTTGGCCTGCCGGTCCTGCTCGGCGATCACCCGGTCCCGGTCCTCCTGCCGGTTCTGGGCGAGCAGGATCAGGGGGGCGGCGTACGACGCCTGCAGGCTCAGGATCAGGGTCAGGAAGATGAACGGGTAGATGTCCCAGGCCGCGTCGTCGGGCGCCAGCGCGTTCCAGCCGACCCACACGGCGACGACCAGCGTCATCCACATGAGGAACGTGGCGGTGCCCATGAACCGGGCGAAGCTCTCGGCGAACGACCCGAACCGGTCGGGGTCGTACTGCGGGCGCCGGACCAGCTGCCGCCGGACGGTGCGCGGGGTGTCCAGGCGGCCGCGGGGGGCTCGGGACTCAGCCACGGCCACTCCCGGCGTCCGTGCCCAGCGCCTCGTCGCGCCAGTTGTCGGGCAGCATGTGGTCCAGCAGGTCGTCGACGGTCACGGCCCCGAGCAGGTGCCGGTTCTCGTCCACCACCGGCGCGGCCACCAGGTTGTACGTCGCCAGGTGCGCCGCGACCTGGTCGATTGTCGCCTCGGGGCGCAGGTTCTCCATCGACTCGTCCAGCACCCCGGCGACCAGCGTCGAGGGGGGCTCACGCAACAGCCGCTGGATGTGTGCCACCCCGAGCAGCTTGCCGGTCGGCGTCTCGAGCGGCTGCCGGCAGACGTAGACGAGCGCGGCCAGTGCGGGGGTGAGATCCGGGTTGCGCACCTGGGCCAGCGCGTCGGCGACGGTGGCGTCGGGACCGAGGATCACCGGCTCGGGCGTCATCATCGCGCCCGCCGTGTCCTCAACGTACGACATCAGTCGGCGTACGTCCTCGGCCTCCTCTGGCTCCATCAGCTGCAGCAGGATCTCCGCGGTCTCCGGCGGCAGGTCGGCGATCAGGTCCGCGGCGTCGTCGGGCGACATCTCCTCGAGGATGTCGGCGGCCCGCTCGGCGCCGACGTGCTCCAGGATCTCGACCTGGTCCTCCTCCGGCATCTCCTCGAGTACGTCGGCCAGCCGCTCGTCGTGCAGCGCCGCAGCGACCGCGATCCGGCGGTCCAAGGGCAGGTCGTGCAACATGCTGGCGGCGTCGGCCGGGCGCATGTCGTTCAGCGCCGCGACCAGATGGGTGGCGCCCTGGGCCGGCTCGCTGCCGGTGACGCCGTCGACGTCGCTCCACTCCACGACGTGCGTCTGCCCGCGCCGGCGCAGCGCCTTCGCCGACTCCTGGATCGCCACCCGGCTGAGCACCCAGTCGCGGGTCCGGCCCTGCTCCATCGCCACGTCGTAGACCGTGCCGCGGACCCCGCTGCTCCGGATTGTGACCGCCCGGTCCAGCATCTGCCCGATCACCAGGGTCTCGGTCGACCGCTGCTCGAACCGACGCATGTTCAGCAGGCCCGTCGTGTAGACCTGCCCGCTGTCGATGTTGGTGACCCTGGTCATCGGCACGAAGATCCGCCGCCGCCCGAACACCTCGGCGACCATGCCCAGAACCCGGGGCTGGCTCGCCTCCGAGCGCATCGTCACCACGAGGTCGCGAACCTTGCCCACCTGATCGCCCTGGGGGTCGAAGATGGGCAGCCCGACGAGCCGGGCCGCGTAGACGCGTGACGGGGCGGTGCTCACGGTCCCAACGCTAGCGTCCGGCACTGGTTGCACGGCGGTGCCGGGCCGGGCCGTAAATGGCAGGAAGCCCGCTGCGAGGGGAGCCGATGACCTATCATCTGGCGCGTGTCCTCAACGTCCGTTCTCACGCGCTCAGCGCTGGCAGCCGCGATCCTACTGCTGGCCGCGGGCTGCGGTGACGACGACGCGGACCCCGCCGATAACCTGGCGGGGGACGACCCCACGAGCCAGTCCCCGTCCAGCACCGAGGGCAGCACCGGACTGCCGGCCTGCGCCGACGTCTGGGTCGCCGGCGCGAAGTTGCGGCGCGACTACCGCGGGTGCGAGCAGGACGGTACTGCGGTCAAGGCCGACAAGCATCGGTGTTCCTACGGCGCCGCCATCATCGAGTTCGACGACCGGTTCTACGCGGTGACGGGCAAGTTCATCAACGAGGTGCCGAGCCTCACCGAAAGCGAGCAGTTCCAACAGGCGTTGACCGCCTGCCAGGGCTGACCGAGACAACCAAGCCGACCAACCGGCGTGCCGTTCCAGCCCCGACGCCGCCGCGACCGCATCTCAGGAGACAAGTGTGACGACCAAACGGATGACTATCGCGATGGTCAGTGCGGCCGCCGTCCTTGCCACGGGCTTCGGGACCTCGACCGCCGCGAACGCCGCGCTGAGCGATGGTCCGTCGTTCTCCCGCGTGGGCAGCGCCGCGGCTGACGATGCGGACAACAAGGCCAAGCCGGATCGGTTCCGGACGAAGCCGGGCACCACCTTCAACGGTCCGGGCTCCCAGGCGATCAACTCCAAGGTCCTCCGGGCCATCGACCACACGCCCAAGGGCGGCAAGATCCGGGCGATGACCTGGAACTTCAACAGCTGGACCTTCGTGAACCGCCTGCGGGCCGCCCACTATCGCGGCGTCAGCGTCCGGATCATCATGGCTCGCTCGCTTGCCTACGAGCAGGGCCCCAACGGCCCCTTCGCGCAGATGAAACGGGCGCTGGCCAACAACGGCAACCGCCGGCCGGAGATGAGGAGCTGGTTCCGCACCTGCTCGAACTCCTGCCGCGGCACCGGTGGTGCGATGCACAGCAAGCTCTACCTGTTCTCCCAGGTCGGCCAGTCCAAGCAGGTCGTGATGTCCTCGTCGGCGAACATGACCGGTTCGGCGGCCGGCAACCAGTGGAACGACATGTTCACGATCGTGGATCGCAAGGTGCCCTACAGGACGTCGCTCAAGGTCTTCAACGAGGCGGGCCGGGACCGCGTCGCACCGTGGCACAGCTACCAGGACCGCTTCATCCGCGGGTGGTTCAACCCCAACCGGGGCCGCCCGGACATTCCTTTCGAGATGCTCAATGACGTCAGGTGCAGGGGCGCGCGGGGCGCCGGCATCAACGGCCGGACCGCGATCCGGATCGCCCAGGACGTGTTCAACGGCGGCCGTGGCGCCAAGATCGCGCGCCGGATCAAGCAGCTGCACAACCAGGGATGCAACATCAGGATCGTCTACAGCCAGATGGCGAGGCAGTCCCGAGCGATCCTGGCAGGGGTCCCCAGGAACCACCTGGTCCGCGACAACGATGGTGACTGCGCCTACGACATCTACCTGCACATGAAGGCGATGTCGATCAGCGGCTTCTACAAGAAGGACCGCAGCGCCCGCATCGTCTTCAACGGCTCCGCCAACTGGTCCGGCATCGGTCTGTTCGCCGACGAGAACGGCCTGGTGATCGAGAAGGACAGGGTGGAGAGGTTGTACGGCCGGCAGATCAACCGGCTCTTCGGCATTCACTTGTCGAGCCCGCCGTGCACCCCGCCGGTCCTCGAGCGCGGTCAGGTCTTCGACCCCTACCGCAACATGGAGAGGTAACCCTCCTCGATCGCTGCGGCGCGCCGTCCGGAATGCCCGCGCGGCGCGCAAAGTAAAGTTACGCTTCCGGTGGTCTTCCGTCTTCCCCAAGCAACGGAGGTCGACCGTGAGTTGCGCTGCCCGTCTCGGGGCCTTCGCCCTGTCCCTCGTGCTGGCCCTGGCCGTACCGGCGTTCGCGTCGACCTCTCCAGCGCCCGCTGACGAGCGTCCTGCCCACCGGGTCCGGTTGGCCGGCATGCCGGACGTCGCCGCCGGCGGGGAGCACAGCTGCGGCATCAAGGCGACCGGCACCCTGTGGTGCTGGGGGCGCAACAGCTACGGGCAGATCGGCAACGGCACGGCCAGCCAGGACTCGGAGCCGCCCACCCAGGTCGGCGCCAAGCCCGACTGGGTGAAGGTCACCGGCGGCGGCGCGTCGACCTGCGCGATCCGCACCAACCGCGGCCTCTACTGCTGGGGCCTCAACCACCGCGGTCAGATCGGCGACGAGACCCGCACCGTCCGCGCCGTACCGACCAAGGTTCCCGGCTCGAGCAGGTGGCGGTCGGTCTCGATGGGGTTCTTCCACACCTGCGCGATCAACGTCAACGACACGTTGCGCTGCTGGGGTGACAACTCCGCCGGGCAGCTCGGGCAGGGCAACGAGAAGCAGTCGCCCGAGCGGCAGAAGGTGGCCGGGAACTGGCGCAGCGTGTCGGCCGGCGGATGGACAACCTGCGCCACCAAGGTCAACGGCGGGCTCTGGTGCTGGGGCCGCAACCTGTTCGGCCAGGTGGGCGACGGCTCGTATGCCGACCGCTCGAAGCCCACCCGCGTCGGCACCGCGGACAACTGGCGTCAGGTGGATGTGTCCTGGACGCACACGTGCGGTCGCACCTCGGGCGGCGCGGTGCGCTGCTGGGGACGCAACACCCAGGGTCAGCTCGGCACCGGCAACAACGTCGGAAGCCCCACGCCCCGCCTGGTCCAGGGCGGTCACAAGGCCGCCACCATCGGGCTCGCCGAGGGCACGTCGTGCCTGGTCGAGTCCGGTGGCGCACTGTGGTGCTGGGGCGACAACCGCTACGGCCAGATCGGTAGCGGCAGCGACGCGATCCTGACCCCGACGAGGCGCACAGGGAACTACTCCGCAGTGTCGGGAGGCTGGTTGCACGTGTGCGCGGCCAGCGGCGATGCCTCAGTGTGCTGGGGCAACAACGAGCGTGGCCAGCTCGGCGACGGCAAGTCCGTGAAGAGCACGATCCCCAGGATCGCGACCCCGGCGCCGACTCCGCGGCGGGCACCGTTCTCGTTCCGGCTCGCCTCCTTCAACGTGCTCGGCAACGGGCACTCCAGGCCCTATGCGCACGACGACCGCTTCGGGCCCAGCCGGATGCGCGCCGACTGGACCGCCCAGGCGCTGATCACCAACCGACTCGACGTGGTCGGGCTGCAGGAGCCCACGGCGGGACAGCTCCAGGGCATCCTCACCGCGGCCCGGGGGCGGTATGCCGCCTACCCCGGTCCCGGGGCGGGCGATCTGGCGGTCGAGGCCCCGCTCGTCTGGGACACCCGCAAGTACGAAGCCACCAAGAAGATGACGATCCGCACCCAGTTCATCGCCCGCGTGTTGCAGCGGCCGGTGGTTCGGCTGAAGCATCGGGCCACCGGGCGGCAGTTCTGGGTGATGAACATCCACAACGCGCCCTGGGACTACCAGGAGAAGCGCAACAGGGCGGTCAAGGCGCAGATCGCGAAGATCAAGGAGCTCGAGCAGAGCGGGCTCCCGGTCTTCTACATCGGCGACTTCAACGAGAAGCGCACGATCCTGTGCAAGGTGCTGAAGAAGACCGGAATGGTCTCGCCGTACGGCGGCCGCATCAACGGGCAGGGGGAGTGCGTCGATCCGCGCAAGGTGATGCGCGTCGACTGGATCTTCGGGTCCAAGGCCGCGAAGTACAGCGGGTTCGCGTACACCAAACCACCCCTGGTTAGGCTCTCCACCGACCACTGGGTTCCGGTGGTGAACGTCCAGGTTCCCTGACCGGGCGTTCCGGCAGCAGGGAGAGGAGAGCCGGTGGCCGAGCGTCTGGTGCTGCACATCGGCTCCATGAAGTCCGGAACCAGCTTCATCCAGAACGTGCTGGGCGACAACAAGGACCGGCTCGCCGGGCAGGGCGTGCTGTTCGCCGGTCCCCGTTGGAAGTTCCAGGTCAACGCGGTCCGGGACCTCATCGGGCGGGGCGGCCCGAAGCAGGAGCCACTCGACCCCGCCGGCCCTTGGCAGACCCTCGCCGACGAGATCAACGCCTGGTCGGGCACCGCCGTGGTCTCCATGGAGTTCCTCGGACCGCGCAGCGCGCAGAAGATCGCCCAGATCCGCGACAGCTTCCCGGGCACCGAGATCGAGGCGGTCCTCACCTGCCGGGACCTGGCACGCAACATCCCGGCGATGTGGCTGGAGTCCACACAGAACGGCTCCACGACCGGCTGGGTGGACTACCTCGAGGCGGTCCGCACCGAGGACCGTGGCACCCAGGCCGGCCGCAACTTCTGGCGGCAGCAAGCGACTCCCGCCATCGCCAAGCGCTGGTCGCAGCAGCTGGGGGGCCGGCTCACGCTGGTGACGGTGCCCCCGAAGGGCGCCTCGCCAGGCCTTCTGTGGGAGCGGTTCGCCAGCGTCCTCGGCGTGGCCCCGGACGGCGTGGAGCTCGACGTCCGGGCGAACCCGTCGATCGGCCTGGCGACCGCACTGGTGCTGGTCCAGCTCAACCAGCAGCTACAGCAGGACGACGGCACGATGCCGCGACACTACGACCGCTACGTCAAACACTTCCTGGCCAAGCGAGGGCTCGTCGCTCGTCAGGGCGACGAGCCGCGGCTCGGACTGGACGCCGACTGGGTCCGCAAGCGCGGCGAGCAGCAGGTCAAGCGACTGAGGGCCGACGGCCATCGCGTCGTCGGCGATCTCGACGAGCTGCGGCCGCTCCCGGTCCCCGGCATCCACGCCGACGAGGTGAGTGTCGAGGACCGGCTCGCCGCCGCGGTCGACGGGCTCGAGCACTTCGTGCAGGGCTGGGCGAAGTCGGACCGGTCGCTGCGTAGGAAGAACAGCCGCGCTTCTCGCGAGGACGCCGAATGAGGCTGTCCCGCCGCGGTGCCGCCGAGGGCACCAGCCAGGTCCCGGGGTACACCCCGCCCCCGCGCGCCGAGGGTGAGCTGCCCTCGTTGGCGGTGATCACCATGGCCCGCGACGAGGGCACGATGATCCGCCGCTGGGTCGACTACTACGCCGCCCAGGTCGGTGCCGAGCACCTCGTCGTGATCGACGACAACAGCGCCGACGGCTCCACGGACGACCTGCCGTGCCCGGTGCTGAAGATCCCTTACTTCCGCAAGCGCGGGTTCGAGCCCGCTCGGATGGGGCTGCTGGCCGGGATCTCCGCCGGCCTGCTCGAGGCGTACGACGCGGTGATGTTCGCGGACGCCGACGAGTTCGTGGTCGCCGAGCCGCGCAAGCACGAGTCGCTGCGGCACTTCGTGGCCGCGCGCCCGGACCGGGCCGCCGTCGGGGTGCTGGGGCTGAACGTCGTACACGACGTGTCCCGCGAAGCGGCGCTCCGGGACGGGGAGCCGATCCTCGGGCAGCGGCGGCTCGCGAAGTTCCTGCCCCTCATGTGCAAGCCCAGCCTGAAGTGGCAGCCCGCCGCCTGGGCACACGCCTCGCACGGCATCGAGTGCGCGTACGACATCGACCGCGAGCTGTTCATGTTCCACATGAAGTTCGCCGACCGCGACCACCTCGCGGAGATCTCGGCCCGGCGCCACCAGCTCAACACCACCGAGGGGCGGGCCAAGGGGACCAGCTGGACGCGGTCCGAGGACGAGATGACCGCCCTGCTCGACGAGATCACGACCGACCTGGACCGCGAGGCGATCGCGAAGTTCGAGGTGAAGGGGCTCGGGCTGAAGAAGATCGTCCAGAAGCGGGGCCACATGTGGAAGGCGACCGGCGACGGCCAGATCGTGGCCATGCGCAACCGGCCGATGGTGCGGGTTCCGGACCGGTTCCTGGGGCTGTTGTGAGCTCGACTGTATCGGTGGACCAGGAGGGCGTCGTCCTCGGGACGCCCGATGACGAGATCCTCGACGTGCTGTTCGACGGCCGCCGGATCTGGTCGTTCCGTGGAGCCAAGGTCGCCGAGCGGGTCTCCGGCAGCTGGCGGGTGCCCTGGCCGCGCGACCTGCGCGGCTTTCTCGACGGCATCGCCTTGGTGGCCGTGCGCGACACGTCCGGCGAGCTGCTGGTCGAGGCGGAGCTGAGCTTCGGCACCGGTGAGGGTCGGGTGAGCGTGGCCGACCCGAAGGGCCTTCCGCTGGTGATCGACCCGGGCGGACGGCTGGTGACGACGTTCGACGCCAGCGACCCGGACCAGCTGCGCCCGCTGGTCGATGCCACCGAGCTGGTCCTGGCCAAGCTGGCCGACCTCGGCCTGGACGCGTTCCCGGCGTACGGCACTCTTCTGGGCGCGGTTCGCGAGGGCAAGCTGATCGGGCACGACAACGATGCGGACGTGGCCTACCTCAGCCGGCACACGCACCCGGTCGACGTGATCCGGGAGTCGTTCCGGATCCAGCGACTGCTGCACCGCGACGGGCTGGAGATCTCGCGCTACAGCGGCGGCGCCTTCAAGGTCACCGTGCGCGACAGCGAGGGCGTACCGCGTGGCCTGGACGTGTTCGCCGGCTTCCTCTACGACGATCACTTGGTGCTACTGGGAGAGATCTTCGCGCCGTTCGAGGAGTCCTGGCTGCGCCCGCTCGGACTCGTCGAGCTGGAGGGACGGCGGCTGCCGGCACCGGCGGACCCTGATCGACTGCTCGCGGCGATGTACGGACCGTCCTGGCGGGTGCCCGACCCCACGTTCAAGTTCGAGACGGACGCGGCGATCCGGCACCGGCTCGATGTCTGGTTCCGCGGGACGCGCACACAACGCAACGGGTGGGACCGCCGCTACTCGACGTCGCGGCACCGAGGTCCGCGCCCGAAGCCGCACGCTCTCGCCCGGATGGTGCATCGAGCCGAGCCGGCCGAGACCACGGTCGTGGACGTCGGCTGCGGTCGCGGCCAGGACTCGGTCTGGCTGGCGAAGCGTGGGCACCAGGCCTACGGGCTGGACTTCTCGAGCAACGGTCACGCCCACCTGCGCGACCGGGCCGAGGAGGAGGGCTGGAGCGTGGAGCTCGCGGAGCTCAACCTGCTCGAGCTGCGGCACACCCTCGCCTGGGGCGGACGGCTGGCCCGGGTCGACGGACCACGGACGATGCTCGTCCGGCACCTGCTCAACGCGACCCCCGAGCGCGGCCGCGAGAACCTGTGGCGGCTGGCGCAGATGACGCTCGGCGATGGCGGCCGGATGTACGCCGAGTTCCTGGTCGCTCCGCCCGAAGGACGGCGCCGCCACTACGTCGACCCACTGGTCTGGGACCTGGACCCCGAGCTGGTCGAGTCGGAGGCCATCGCGGCGGGCGCCACGGTGCTCTCGGCCGAGATCGTCGAGCTCGATCAGTTCGAGCAACCCAGCGCCACCGAGGACGGGTCAGCGCCGTACTCCTGCCGGATGGTGATGGAATGGCCTCGAGATGACTGAATCTGACGACACGAACGACGGCCTGCTGCGCTCGGGGCTGCGCCGGATGTCCGACCCGCGCGGGATGCGCGAGCGAGTGGCCCGGCTCGAGGCGGAGGTCGATGAGCTCCAGCAGCTCAACCTTCGGCTGGCCGAGCTGACCGACGTTGTTCAGGAGCTGCTGTTGCCTCTCGCCCGGCAGGATCCCGACAAGGCCGTGGAGCTGTTGGAGCGCTTCCGCGAAGAGCTCGGGACGTGAGCAGGCGCGTCTTCGTCCACATCGGGCTGCCCAAGACCGGCACGTCCTACCTGCAGTCGGTCGTCTGGCCGCAGCGGGCGGCGCTGGCCGCTCACGGGCTGCTGATCCCCGGCCGCGAGAAGCGCGACCACCTGCTCGCGTCCATGATCGTCCGCGACGACCCGGGCGTTGGGCGGCGCGGCCCGGGCGCGAGCGAGGCCTGGGACGTCGTACGACGGCAGATCGCGGCCCACGACGGTGACGCGCTGGTCAGCCACGAGTTCTTCTGCGCCGCAAGCGACGAGCAGGCGCAACGGATGGTCGCCGAGCTGGCGCCGGCCGAGGTCCACGTCGTCGTGACCGCGCGCGAGCCGCTCGGGCTGTTCACGTCGAGCTGGCAGGAGTCGCTCAAGAACCTCGGCACCACCCCGCTGGAGGACTACGGCCGCACCGTCTCCGACGACCCTCGGCAGGTCTGGGACTGGCGGGCCCTCGATCTCGGGCTGGTCCTGGACCGCTGGTCGCCCGCCGTGCCGGACGAGCGGCTGCACCTGATCGTGGCCCCGAGTGCCGAGCGGCCGCGCGAGGAGCTGTGGGAGCGGCTCGCCGGCGTGCTCGGGCTGGCTCCGGACGTGGTGCCCCACGAGGCGGCGTTCCGCAACCAGACCATGGGCCTCGTGGAGGCCGAGACGCTGCGTCGGCTCAACCCGCACCTCCGCGCGTTCCGCAGCGCCTATGACCGCGGCCGCTGGATCCGCACGTTCCTCGCCGACGAGCGGCTCGTCCCGCGCGGCGGCGAGCGCTACTGGCCGGGTGAGGACCAGATCGCCGACGCCCGGGAGCGCGGCGCGCGGGCCGTGGAGCGGATCCGGGCGGCGTCGTACGACGTCGTCGGCGACGCCGACGAGCTGCTGGTGCCCGGCGACCTGCCGCCGCGACGGCACCCGTCGTCGGTCACCGACGACGAGGTGGCCGACGTCGCTGTGAACTTGGTCGCACGCTTGCTGGAGGATGTCCGGGAGCGCAGCCCGCGTGAGGGCGGCGGCGGGCGTGGCACGTCTCACGCCGAGGCTGACTCACGGATCCGACGGCTGGCCCGCCGGGCCCGCCGGCGTGCGTAGGATGCCTGCGCTACCCACGAGTAAGAAAGGTCGTGCCATGTCTCGACTCTGTGAGACCGACGGGCTCAACGAGGACCAGCAGGAGATCCTCAAGGCGGTCCGCACCTTCGTCGAGGAGAAGATCCTCCCGGTCGCGACCGAGCTCGAGCACGCCGACGAGTACCCCACCGAGATCGTCGAGGGGCTCAAGGAGCTCGGCGTCTTCGGGCTGATGATCCCCGAGGAGTACGACGGCCTCGGAGAGTCGCTGCTGACCTACGCGCTGGTGGTCGAGGAGATCGCCCGCGGCTGGATGAGCGTCTCCGGCATCATCAACACCCACTTCATCGTCGCCTACATGCTGATCCAGCACGGCACCGAGGCGCAGAAGAAGAAGTACCTGCCCAAGATGGCCGCCGGCGAGATCCGGGGCGCGTTCTCGATGTCCGAGCCCGGCTGCGGCTCCGATGTCGCCGCGATCAAGACGAAGGCCGTGAAGGACGGTGACGGCTACTCGATCACCGGGCAGAAGATGTGGCTGACCAACGGTGGGTCGGCCAACCTCGTCGCCGTACTCGTGAAGACCGACGAGGGCGCTGAATCGGTCTACAAGAACATGACCACCTTCCTCGTCGAGAAGGAGGTGGGCTTCGGCGAGACAGCTCAGGGCGTCACCATCCCCGGCAAGATCGACAAGATGGGCTACAAGGGCGTCGACACCACCGAGATGGTGTTCGAGGGCCACAACATCTCCGCCGACCAGATCCTCGGTGGCGAGCCCGGCAAGGGCTTCTACCAGATGATGGACGGCGTCGAGGTCGGCCGCGTCAATGTCGCGGCCCGCGGCGTCGGCGTCGCCAACCGCGCCTTCGAGCTCGGGGTGGCCTACGCCCAGCAGCGCGAGGCGTTCGGCAAGAAGATCGCCGAGCACCAGGCCGTGCAGTTCCGGCTCGCCGAGATGGGGACCAAGGTCGAGGCCGCGCACCAGATGGTCGTTCGCGCCGCCCGGATCAAGGACAAGGGCGAGCGCAACGATCTCGAGGCCGGCATGGCGAAGTACCTCGCCTCCGAGTACTGCAATGAGGTCGTCGAGGACTCCTTCCGGATCCACGGCGGCTACGGGTTCTCCAAGGAGTACGAGATCGAGCGCCTTTACCGCGAGTCGCCGATGCTGCTCATCGGTGAAGGCACCGCCGACATCCAGCGGATGATCATCGGGCGCCGCCTGCTCGAGGAGTACAAGCTTTAGTGACCCGGAGCCCGCGAGGACCGAGCGGGATCCGCATCGTCACGTAGGTCGAGTTGCCGCGCGACCGAGGAACGAGGTCGCGACCGGCGTATCGAGACCCGGTGAGACGAGGGCAGACGGGATCGGTCTCGATGCGCTCGCTGGCGCTCGCTACTCGACCAGCGTTGCTCGATAGGGTCGCGCCCATGGCCGAACGCGTGGTGCTGCACGTCGGGACGATGAAGTCCGGCACCAGCTACCTGCAGGCCCTGCTGTTCGCCGAGAAGTCGCGCCTCGCCGACGCCGGGGTGTTGGTGCCGGGGGAGGCATGGACTGACCAGGCCCGCGCCGTTCGCCAGGCACTCGCCCCGCGGAGCGAGATGCCACGGGGCCGGTGGCAAACGCTGGTCGAGGAGGTCAGGACAACACCGGGGTCGGTCGCGATCTCGATGGAGTACCTCGGACCGGCGCACCCCGACACGATCGCCTCGATCGTCGAGCAGCTCGGCGGCGAGGCCGTCCGGGTGGTGATCACGGCCCGCGACCTCAACCGCACCCTCGTCTCGATGTGGCAGGAGACGATCCAGAACGGGCGCACCTGGTCCTGGGCGGAGTACGTCGCCGACGCCGAGGCCAAGCGGCCGCAGGGCGGTCCCGGCGCGGCCGACCGACGCACGCCCGGTGGGACCTTCTGGCGACAGCAGGACCTGGTCCGGATGGTGTCGGACTGGTCGGGCGTCGTCGGCACCGAGAGCATCACGCTCGTCACGCTGCCCCAGCCCGGTTCTCCGCGGACCACCCTCGCCGAACGGTTCGCCGAGGCGACCGGCCTCGACCTGGACGCCGGGCGGGAGGTCAGCCGCGCCAACGAGTCGCTGGGGCTGGCGTCGCTGCTCGCGCTGCGCCGGGTCAACGAGCTGCTGGACGAGAAGGGGCTGGCGTTCCCCGCCGGTCAGGGCCTCCGCAAGAAGACCCTGGCGAAGACCGTGCTGGCGGCCCGCCGGGACTCAGAGCCCGCCCTGGGCCTGGTGACGCCGCCCTGGGTCCGCGAGCAGACCGTGCGGAACGTCGCGACACTGCGGGGAGCCGGCGCGCGGCTCGTGGGCGAATGGGCCGACCTCGAGCCTGTCGACGTACCGGGCATCGACCCGGACCAGGTGCCACTCGCGGACGTCCACGAGGCCGCGCTCGAGGGCATCGCCGGGCTGATCGCCGAGCAGGTCAACAAGCTCTAGCGCTGATCGGCGGCGTGCGGCTTCTCGGTCTCGGCGGGCATGGGGACGCATCGCTGGCCACCTGGACCCTCGATGACGTAGCGCGCACGCACCGCCATGTGGTCGGACAGCCTGGCCGGGAGCACATCGGACGCGACCGGCGTGATCCCCTCGTTGGCGTTCATCAGGTAGTCGATCCGACCGCGCAGGTTGGTCGCCGGGTGGGTCAGCCCGCTGCCGGATCCGACCGTGGCCCAGGTGTCGGTGAACACCGTCCGGGCGATGCCCATGACCGGCGAGCCGTAGTGAGCGTTCATGTCGCCGCCGAAGATCTGCGGCCGGTCGTCCTGTGCGACGATCCCGGCGATCGCGCGGATCTGCATGATCCGCGCCGACTCGGAGAGGTTCTGCAGGTGGCTGTTGTAGATGCTCACCTCCTTGCCGTCGACGTCGATCACCACGTGCGCGAGGCCGCGCTGCTGGGTGTTGCCGGGCCGGGGGAGGTGGGTGTTGTCGGCGCTCACGATCGGGAACCTGGAGAGAACGGCGGTGCCGTAGCCACCGCTGCTGCCGTAGGCGACGTTCTGCGCGAAGGCGTAGTGCATGCCCAGCATGCCCGCGATCGCGGCCGGCTGGTTGCCGACGTGGGCGTTCTTGATCTCCTGGATGAGCACGACGTCGGCGCCCGAGGAGCGCAGCACACTGGCGACCGCCCCGGCGCTGGTCCTCACCAGGGACTTGATGTTGTAGGAGACCGCGGTGATCTCGGTGTCTCCGGGCAGCGTGACGCAGTGCAGCTTCTCGATGGTCGGCGCGGCGACGACCTTCTGGGCCTGCCCTCCGAGGAGCGCGGGCTGCTTGCCGCCGGGTGTCCCGCTGGCGTCGGATGACGGCTCGGACGAGACCGGTGTGGTGCTGTCACCACCGCCGGGGGGGCTGCTGATCAGCAGTACGACGGCGATCACGATCGCGAGCCCCAGGACCAAGGGGATCGTGGGGTCGCGCGGCACCGCCGCCTTGTGCTGCACAGCTCACCCCTGGGGAAGTCGACTCGAACGGACGCGATCCGGCGACAAGTCTATGTCGTCACGCTCCGTACGTCCGCGCGACGGACGGGCTTTACCCCACGTCGACGCTCGAGAGGGCGTACCCGATCTCCTCGTCGGCAATCTGAGCGCTCCGGTCGATCGAGACCGAGCTGGGGTAGTCCTGCCCGTCGGGCCACTCCACCTGCACGTTCTCGGCGTCCGTGGCGGCGTTCAGCTCCTCGATGATGTCGTTGATGGTGAGCTCCCAGTACTCGGGCGCCGGGTCGCCCTCCTGGAAGGCCGCCCCCTTCTCGGCGTACACCGCCTCCGAGAACTCACCGTCTCGGACGGTGACCCGGATCGGGACGCCGGCGTCCGGGCAGAAGCAGCTGACCTGCAGGGTGTACGCGTAGTCCTCGGCCTTGAAGGCCGGGTAGGTGCCAACCGTCGGAGAGGCCGTCGGTGTCCCCTCGGTGCTGGTGTCGGAGCCTGGGTCGGTCGCTTGGTCGTCGCCGTCGTCGTCGTCGCTGCACGCGCTGAGCGCCAGGGTGGCGAGCAGCGCGACGGCCAGGACGCGGGCAGATCTGGTCCACATGCCCTTCCGACGGGGCTGCGGCGTGATCGGTTGCATGTTCTGAGTATCGGTTGATTATCGGTTCGACGCTGCTTGACCCGGGGTGACAGAGTGGAGATCCGACCGCATCCGATCAGGGAGGCAGCATGACCGAGGGCAATGAAGACCTGAAAGCGAAGATGCGCGAGGCCCTCGAGCGCAAGAACTCGAAGGGCAAGGGCGTCCAGGAGGATGCGCCGGTTCGCGAGAAGGCGCACGGTTCCGAGGTCATCGGAGGAGCGCCCAAGATGCACCGCCGGAAGGCCGGCGGCGGGGGGTCCTGACGCAGCCTGGCAGGATGGGCCGGTCCACTGGGCGTCCCACTGTCAGGAGAGTTCGCATGCAGTTCGGCCGGAGCTACGAGGAGTTCGAGGTCGGGGCCACCTACAAGCACTGGCCCGGCAAGACGGTCACCGAGTACGACGACCACCTCTTCTGCCTGCTGACGATGAACCACCACCCGCTGCACCTCGACGAGCACTACGCGGCGGAGACCACCCAGTTCGGCAAGAACGTCGTGGTCGGCAACTACGTCTACTCGATCCTGCTCGGGATGTCGGTGCCGGACATCAGCGGCAAGGCCATCGCCAACCTGGAGGTCGAGTCGCTCCGGCACGTGGCCCCGACGTTCCACGGCGACACGCTGTACGGCGAGACCACGGTCCTCGACAAGTCGGAGTCGAAGTCCAAGGACGACCGCGGCGTGGTCTACGTCGAGACCATCGGCTACAACCAGGACGGCAAGGTGGTGTGCATCTTCCGCCGCAAGGTGATGGTGCCGAAGAACAGCTATCTCGAGAGCCGCGGCGGCGAGCAGCCCGGCCGTCCGGTGCCGGAGCCCGACAAGAACTGGCCGGGGCCGCAGGAGGCCTGATCTCGGCCGTGCGGGGGCGCTAGGGTCCGGCCATGGGCTTCCAGCTCGGTCCCGGATTCATGCGCAGGCCGCCGCGCGGGTGGCTGCCGGGTCGAGCGAACGCGGCCGACTTCGTCGCGAGGGATCGCCTGAACCCCGAGGGCGGCAGTGGCGGCAGTGTGTTCGACGTCTGGATCCTGGACGTGCTCTGGCAGGTCCAGCCGGAGTCGGGGGCGGCGTACGAGTTCCGCGAGGAGCGCCGGGCGCCGCTGTGGGTCAAGGCCGGGACGGTGGGCGGGAAGCGCTCGTTCTCGCTGCGCATGCGGCCCAACCACGGGCTGCAGTCCGAGGCGGCAATTCCGTGCTGGATCGACCCCGACAAGCCGCACGCCATCTGGGTCGACTGGGACGCCGCCTACGAACAGCATGTCCCGATCTGGGAGCGCATTGCCCGGGTCGAACGCGAGGTCAACCGGCAGCGCGGAGGCGTCGACGCGATCATCGACCGGGTGAGCAATCCGTTCGCGGGCAAGGCGCGAGCCGAGGACGCGGAGTACGTCGAACAGGCGCGGACCGTGGACCAGGAGCAGGAGGCGGCGTTCCAGGCGCAGGTCGAGGCAGCCCAGAACACGCCAGAACAGGTGGAGCTGAAGGCGCGGATGGCCATCGAGACCCGGATCGGCGAGGCCGGGCGCGAGGCGACCGCCACCGTAGCGGCGCTGACGGACACCGGACGGGTGCTCGAGGGACTGATCCCGATCTACGATCTGGTGCTCGATGTCCAGGACCAGGGGACCACCCGCCAGGTCGTTTACGAGCACGTGTGGGGAGCTCGCCACGCCAAGCGCTACAAGGTGGGGAGGCAGATCACGGTCCGGATCGACCCGGAGGACCCCAACCAGCTCGCCCTGATGTCCTGACGCGGCCCCTGCCCGCCGTGCTTCGCCTTGCGAGTCCGCTGTGGTTGCGATCGAAAGGCTGGCTACGGACGAGGTGGAGCCCGGATGGGCAGGGCCGTCACCCTCGTTGGTCGAGTAGCGGGAGCGAGGAACGAGCGAACGCGTATCGAGACCACGCCCGAGAATCCCGCTCAACCACAGGCCAAACCGGTCCGATGCTGCCGAGGTTGAGTGTCGGTGCTCGGTGCTTGGATTGGTGTCATGACAGCAGCGGCCCACTCCTTCGAGCAGCCCACCCCGGTGGGGTTGCTCGACGCGGTGCGCACTGCCAAGAGGGCCGAGATGAGCGCGCAGGTCGATCAGCTGGAACTGGTCATCGAGTGGTGCGCCGCTCACGAGGTCGACGCCGACCGGGCGAGCACCTATGTGGAGTTCGGCCGCGACACCGGCCTCGCGCTCGCGGGTGAAGGCGCCCCGTTTGTGTCGGAGTTCGCGGTGGTCGAGCTGGCGGCCGCGCTCGGGATGACCACCGACGCCGGCAAGCGGTATGTCGGGCGGGTGCTGGAGGTCCGCTACCGGCTGCCCGCGTTCTGGGAAGAGGTCGTCGAGGGTCGGTTGCCGTGGTGGCGAGCCGCCCGGGTCGCTGAGCACACCTTGCCGCTGCCGAAGCGCGGCGCCAGCTTCCTCGACGCCCGGCTCGCCTCGACTGCCGCGAAGGTGACCTACGGGCAGGTCGAACGCCTTGCCGCCGAAGCGCTCGCGCTGTACGCGCCCGAAGCGGCCGCCGAGAAGCGCCGCCAGGCGATGGAGAGCCGGCGGGTGGAGGTGCACACCGGTGACGTCGGACCCGACGGGGTGGTCGAGATCTCCGGTGCGATGGACCTGGCCGACGCCCTGGACCTGGACACCGCCCTGGACCACGGCGCCGCCGAGCTCAAGGCGCTGGGCTGCGCGGAGTCGGTCGACGTACGCCGCTCGATGGCGCTCGGTGCGCTGGCCCGACGGCAGACCCAGCTCGACCTCAACCCCGACAACCCGGACGGGCAGGCGGGTCCGTTGGTCAAGCCGCGGCAGACCGTGATCCACGTGCACACCAACGACCAACAGCAGGCCCGTTGCGCAACCACCCGGTCAGCGATCTCGGTGGATCAGGTGGCCGGCTGGTGCACCAACCCCGACACCCAGGTCGTGATCACCGAGGTCATCGACCTGACCGAGCACCTCCACGTGGACCGTTACGAACGCCCCGACCGGATCTGGGACCAAGCCGTCGAACGCGACGTGACCTGCGTGTTCCCGTTCTGCACCCGACCCGCCGCCTCCTGCGACTGCGACCACGTCATCCCGTTCGGTCGCGGTGGCCCCACCTGCTCGTGCAACACCGCCCCCGCCTGCCGCGGGCACCACCGCGCCAAGACCCACGGCGGCTGGACCAGCCTCGCCCTCGAAGCCGGCCACTACCTGTGGCGCAGCCCCAACGGCCTGTGGTTCCACCGCGGACCCGGAGGCACCCGCGACCTCGGCCACCTCACCCCCGACTGACCACCCCGCCCCACACCCCGCCACCCGGCGGGGTTGCAGGCATGCGCCTGCGTGCCCATTGATCTGCGGCACTAGCAGACATATGACACCTATCGGTATCTCTGTATGACCATTGGGTCTTCTTCGGACCAGCCGTGGTCAGCAATGAGTCCCCAGCAGTCCGGTCGCGAACCGTCGACATCGGTGAGGTCGTAGGTGTCCGCCAACTGCCGAGAGGTGACTACCTCACCGGTGAGCCGCCCACGATCAACGTCGGCGGCCAGCGCGCTCACGCCTCGTGCCACGTAGGTCGGGGACTCCGAGATCCCGAAGCTGGGTTCCTTGTGACAGAACTCTCGCCACGTCTCCTCGGTGACCTCGAAGCCCTCCAGCATGCGCTCCGATCGCATCCAGCCCGGCGTCACGCCGACCGTGGCTACTGGAGTGTCTTTGAGGTCGCGGGCGAAGTTGCGTACGAGCCGGTCGACGCCGGCTTTCACGAAGTCGTAGTAGAACCCGACGCCCGGGCGGTTGCCGGCGTTGACTTCACTGGTCCCGTCCGTGATCTCCACGATCAACCCGTCCCCGGTATCGAGGATGAGGGGCAGGGCGAGCGCGGTGGTGATGATGTGCGTCTCGATGCCCATGCGCAGCATCCTCAGTCCGCCATCCAGGTCGTGTTCCCAGACTGGGGTCGCCCATTGCGCGTATCTGTCACCGCCGAAGATGTCATTCACGACCACGTCGAGCCGCCCTTGCTCAGCTCCGATCCGGTCGACCAGAGCGCGCACGGCCGCCACATCGAGGTGGTCCACGCGCAGAGCGGAGCCCTGGCCGCCGATCGACGTCATTAGCTCCCCGGTCTCGTCGATCGTCTCGGGCCGGTCCATGTCCGAAGGACCTGCCTCTCGGCTCGAACGCCCCGTCGCATACACGAACGCCCCGGCCCGCGCGAGCTCCACGGCGATGGCGCGGCCCGCGCCTCGTGTCGCACCCGCCACCAGAGCCACGCGACCAGACAGGTCAACCTCCACCACCGACTCCTTATCTCCGGGAGAAGTGCCGTGTCCACGGTTCCCGGCCGCGAGGGGATGTATCAGCGCAGGCGCAGCCGCAGGTGCCCGTCCGCCGAGTCGGTCCGGGACTCGACCAGGTCCGACTGGGACTCGACGAACACGGTGAAGTTGCGGAACCCGAGCGCCTTCTCCTTGAACGATGGGTCCATCCGCTGCATCTGACTCTTCACGCCACCACCGTTGAGCCACTCGTCGTCGTCGGACTTGTCCTGGGCGATCCGGATCGCGCGCACCAGCAGGTCGCCCGCCTCCTGCACCGGGTCGGCCTCGGCCTTCTTCGCGGCCCGGCGCGACGTCGCTTTCTTGGTGGTCTTCTTGGCCGCCGACTTGGCAGCGGTCTTCGCGGCGGCCTTCGGCTTCACCGGAGCGACGCCGGGCAGGGCGTCGTACTGGCTGAACTCGTCGCAGGCGGCGATCAGGGCCCGGCTGGTGGAGCCGGTGACCCCGATCCCGACGACGAACCGGCCGAGCTGCTTGATCCGCTGGGCCAGCGGCACGTAGTCGGAGTCGCCGCCGACGATCACGACGTGGCTGATGTCGGCGTACTGGCGGAGGTCCTCCATCGCGTCGACGGCCAGCCGGATGTCGGCGCCGTTCTTGGTGCCGCTGACCGGGAACAGCTGGGTGAGATCGACGGCGCGGTCGACCAGCTGGCGGCGGTACGCCGAGTTCGCCGGCACCGACCAGTCGGCGTACGCGCGGGCCAGCGCCACGGCGCCGTAGGAGGAGGCGTAGTCGAGGACCGCGCCGATGTCGACCGTCGCCTCGGCCAGCTTGGCCGAGATCGGGTCCTCGCCGTCGGGCAGGTGGTCGCGTGCGTTGTCCGCCCGCCAGGCGTCACGCGTCTCCTTGTGCACCTGGTCGTAGCGGGAGATGACGACGTTGTCGAAGTCGATGTAGACGGCAACGCGCGAGTCGGCCATGTCCGCAGCCTGCCAGACTCGCACCATGGCGATGCGCGAGGTCTGGCTGGTCAGGCACGGACCGACCGAGTGGAGCCGCGACCACCGGCACACGTCGGCCACGGACCTGCCGTCTGCTGCCAGAAGGGGAGCGCGAGGCGCGCGACCTGGGGCCGCGGCTGGCCGGGGTGGACTTTGCGCTGGTACTGACCAGCCCGCGGCTGCGGGCCCGGCGGACGGCAGAGCTCGCCGGCTTCCCGCACGCGGAGCTCGACGACGACCTCGCGGAGTGGGCGTACGGCGACTACGAGGGCATCACCACCGAGCAGATCCGCGAGACCGTGCCCGGCTGGACCGTGTGGAGCCATCCGAGTCCCGGGGGTGAGACGGCCGATCAGGTGACCGCCCGCCTGGACCGCGTGGTCGAGCGGGTACGAGCCGTCGACGGATCAGCGCTGGTGTTCGGCCACGGGCACGCGCTGAGGGTCCTGACCGCGCGCTGGCTCGGGCTCCCAGCGGCCGACGGACGGCACTTCCGGCTCGACACGGCGACGGTCTCCGCGCTGGGCTACGAGCGCGAGAACGCCGTCGTGCTGCGCTGGAACTCTTGACGTCCCGAACCCTCGCTACCACCGTTGGCGCATGCTGTTGGTCGGCTGCCCTCGCTGCGCCGCGCCGGTCTCCGACACCGACGCCGGGTGGGTCTGCGTCGAGCACGGGGAGATCGACCCGCTGTGGCGCCCCGAGGAGTCGTCGTACGACGCGTTCGCGGAGCACCTTCGCACCGCGGTGGCTGTTCCCGACATACCTGCCCTGGCCGATGAGCCCCGGGTGGTCGGTGAGCGACTTTGCCGCGGTGGGTGCAAACGGCCGGACCCGGGCCACGATGACCTGCGTCTCGGGCACCAGCCAGCTCGACGGCCCGGTCGACGTACTCGTGGTCAGCGAGGAGGCGGGCACCGGGCTCGGCAGCCGCGTCGCCGGGACGCCGTACGACGACCCGGGATCGGAGATCGGCGCCGGCCAACCGGCAGTGAAGGTGCGGATCGAGAGTCAGGTCGTGCCGCTCTGGCCGATCTCGGTCAGCGCTGCCGTGGGGGAGTGGGACCGGTCCGTGGTGGCCGGCGAGGCCGCCGGGCGCTGGCTGTGGCTGGTACTGCGACCGGCCTCGGCGATCCTGCTACTGCGGGACGACTGGATCCTGCGAGACGTCTCGACCGTCGGCCCCCAGCTCGTGGAGATGCCGTTCGGAGGTCCGGCACCGTACTGGTGAGGGTTAGCGCCGCCCGATCGACTGCAGGCGCTGCAGGGCCCTGGTGGGGACCAGTCGAGTGAGCCCGACGATCGTCTTGTACTGCGCGCCCGGGATCGAGTACACCCGGCCCTTGTCGAAGTCGTCGAGCGCCTTCTTCACCAGGAAGTCCGCGTCGAGCCACATGAACCCCGAGCCGCGGGTGACGTCCATCCGCTCGTGGAACTCGGTCTTCGTGAACCCCGGGCACAGCGCCATCACGGTGACGCCCTGCGAGCGGTACTCGTTGGCCGCCCACTCGCTGAAGCTGTTGACCCACGACTTGGCCGCGGCGTAGGTGCCTCGGGGGAAGAACGCCGCGACGCTCGACACGTTGATGACGCCGCCCTGCCCGCGCTCGGTCATCGGGCCCAGAGCGGCATGGGTCAGCCGGAGCACGGCGGTGACCAGCACGTCGAGCATCGCCTGCTCGGCATCGACCTCGTTGACGAGGAACCGCTCCTTGAGCCCGAACCCGGCGTTGTTGACCAGCAGGTCGATCGGGCGGTCGCGGTCGGTCAGGCGGGCCTCGACGGTGGCGAGCTGAGCCTTGTCGACGAGATCCGCCTGCAGCACCTCGACCTCGACGTCGTACGACGCCCGCAGCTCGGTCGCGACCTCCTCCAGCCGCTCGGCGTTCCGGGCGACCAGCACCAGGTCAAGGCCGCGGGCGGCGAGCTGGGTCGCGAAGCTGTGACCGATGCCGGCGGTGGGGCCGGTGATCATGGCAGTTGACGGGGGGACGGACATGTCGACATCCAAACAGGTGCGTGCGCCACACCGTCTTGCGCGTCCGGCATGATGGACCCTTGATGACCACGACCCTCGCGATCGCCAACCAGAAGGGCGGCGTCGCCAAGACCACGACCGTCGCCTCGGTGGCCGCCGCGCTGGCGGAGCTGGGGCATTCGGTGCTCGTGGTCGACCTGGATCCGCAGTCGTGCCTCACGTTCTCCCTCGGGATCGACCCGGAGGATCTCGAGCTGTCGATCCACCACGTGCTCACCAAGGGACTGGCCACCCACGAGGCGATCATCCCGACCGAGGACGGGGTCGATCTGCTGCCCGCCACGATCGAGCTGGCCCGGGCCGAGGCCGATCTGCTGACCCGCACCGGCCGTGAGCACGTGCTTCGGGGCGTGCTGGAGGACCTGGCCGAGGCGGGCCACAAGTACGACTGGGTGCTGCTCGACTGCCCGCCGTCGCTGGGCGTGCTCACCGTCGCTGCGCTGACCGCCGCTGACGGCGTACTCATCCCGCTGCAGTGCGAGACGCTCTCCCACCGAGGCGTCGGGCAGCTGCTCGACACGGTTCACGACGTACGCCGGTTCACCAACCGCGATCTCGAGGTCTGGGGCGTGCTGCCGACGCTCTACGACGGCCGCACCAACCACGCGCGCACGGTGCTCGAGACAATCTCGGAGACCTACGACCTCGCGGTCATCGAGCCCCCGATCCCCAAGACGATCAAGTTCGCCGAGGCACCGGCCGCCGGCCGATCGATCCTCGCGACGAACCGGAGCAGCAAGGGTGCCCGCGCCTACCGTGAGGTGGCCGAGAACCTCGTCGCTCGCGCGGGCGGAGGGCGGCCGTGACCAAGCACCGCGCCGGACCGGCGCGCCGACAGGGCCCCAGTGCTGACTACCGGCACCGTGCCGAGGTCCGACCCCGCTACGGCCGGATCGTGACCCTGGTGTCGTCGCTCGCCGTCATGGTCGTCGCGGTCGTGGGCGGCACCGGCCTGCTGCCGACGTCCGCCGACGACGCCGACCCGGTGTCCGCGATCGATCGCTCCTCCGGCGACGAGGACAACCAGGACGTCGGGGACAAGGCGCAGCTGGAACAACCCCGGATCCAAGACACGGACACCGACACCGACCGGCGCGACGACCCGGCGCAGCCCGAGATCGCGGCCGACCCTGATGACACGTCGCTGCCCGCCGGCTCCGGAGCCGGGCGCCGCGTCGTCTTCAGCGAGAGTCGGCAGCGGGTCTGGTTGGTCGACGGCGCCGCCGAAGTGCTGCGCACCTACCCGGTCTCCGGCAGCGTGTTCGACAACCTGGACACCGGCACGTTCCGGGTCTACTCGCGGTCCGAGGACGCCGTCGGCATCGACGACTCCGGCACCATGAAGTACTTCGTCCGGTTCACCACCGGCGACGCGGGAGCCGCGATCGGCTTTCACGACATCCCTGTCGACGAGGGTCAGCTGGTGCAGACCGTGGCCCAGCTCGGCACGCCGCTCTCGCACGGCTGCATCCGTCAGGCCCGCAAGGACGCCATCGCGCTCTGGGAGTTCGCGCCCATCGGCACGACCGTCGTCGTCACTGCCTAGAACCACGCTGACCCGTCACTTGGTGACGGGTCAGCGTTGTGGGGACGGGTCAGCCGGCGGCGGGGGTGCCGCTGCCGGAGCGGCGGCGCCGGTTGCGGTTGCGATTGCGATTGCCGGAGCCGTCGCCCGAACCCTGGGTCGCCTTGGGCTGCTCGGACTTCTCGCCCGCGCCGACGTTCTGTCCGCTGCGGGTGCGGGTCCGGCTGCGGTCGCGGTTGCGGGACCGGTCGCGGTCCCCGTCACGCGGCTTGCGGTCCGGACGCTCCCGGGGCTCGACCGGGGCGGGGTCAACGATCCGGCCCTTGGTGCCCGGCGCGATGCCCTGGTCATGGAACAAGTGCTCGGAGGTGGAGTACGTCTCCTGCGGCTCGTCGAACGGCAGGTCGAGCGTCTTGTTGATCATCTTCCAGCGGTGCATGTCGGCCCAGTCGACGAAGGTGATCGCGATGCCCGAGGCGCCGGCCCGTCCGGTGCGGCCGATCCGGTGGATGTAGGCCTTGTCGTCCTCGGGACAGGTGTAGTTGATGACGTGGGTGACCAAGGCGACATCGATGCCGCGGGCGGCGACATCGGTGGCGACCAGCACGTCGAGCTTGTCCTCGCGGAACTTGGTGAGCGCCTTCTCGCGGGCGACCTGAGCCATGTCGCCGTGCAGCGCGCTGGCCTTGAAGCCGCGCTCCGCCAGGTCGTCGGCGATCCGCTGGGCCTGGCGCTTGGTGCGGGTGAAGACGAGCATCTTGCCGGCGTCCTCGGCCTGCAGCACCCGGCCGATGATCTCCGGCTTGTCGAGGTCGTGCGCGAGGTAGATGAACTGCGCGGTGGCCGGCACCGTCGCGTTCTCGTACGACGACTCGGCGCGGATGTTCATCGGGTGCCGCATGTGGGTCCGGGCCAGCGCCACGATCGCGCCCGGCATGGTCGCCGAGAACAGCATCGTCTGCCGGGTCTCGGGCGTCATCTTGAGGATCCGCTCGACGTCGGGCAGGAAGCCCAGGTCGAGCATCTCGTCGGCCTCGTCGAGCACCAGCGCGTGCACGTGCGAGATGTCGAGGGCGCGGCGGTTGCACAGGTCGATGAGTCTTCCGGGGGTGCCCACGACGATGTCGACGCCGGACTCGAGGGTCTCGAGCTGGTGCTCGTAGCCCACGCCGCCGTAGACAGTGAGCACCCGGAGGCCGCGGTCGGCGCCGGCCAGGGCCAGGTCTCCGGAGACCTGGAGGGCGAGCTCGCGGGTCGGCGCCACGATCAGCGCCTGCGGCTTGCCCTGCGGGATCTCGGAGTAGTCGGGGTCCTTCGGCGCGACGCTGCGCTGCAGCACGGGGATGCCGAAGGCCAGTGTCTTGCCGGTGCCGGTGCGGGCCTGACCGATCAGGTCGGTGCCCAGCAGGGCGACCGACAGGGTCATTTCCTGGATGGCGAACGGGACGGTGATGCCCGCGCGCTCGAGCGAGTCACAAATCTCGGGCAGAACCCCGAGCTCTCGGAAGGTAGTCAGTGTCTTGGTCGCTTTCGTGTGAGATCAGCCGGACAGGCGAATCGATAACTTCGAACGTCTGCGGCCAATTCACACTCGGCCGCGCACATACGGGCCGCCCGGATGGCGGCGAACTACCTCGCCAGTCTATCGGTAGGGTGCGGCCGTGTCTGAATCAGCGGGCGAGAGCCTCCCTGTCGCCTTCGACGATCCCACCTACCGCGAGGCGGTCATCGACCTCCTCGGGGTGATCGCGTACGGCGAGATCTCCGCGTTCGAGCGGCTCGCCGAGGACGCGAAGCTGGCCCCGACGCTGCAGGACAAGGTGGCCCTGGCGTCGATGGCGAGCGCTGAGTTCGGGAAGGTCCCCCCGCTGCACGCCCGGATCTCCGACCTGGGCGCTGACCCGTTCACCGCGATGGCCCCCTTCCGGCTCGCGATCGACCAGTTCCACCAGCACACCGCTCCGGCCGACTGGCTCGAGGGCCTGATCAAGGCCTACGTCGGCGACGGCCTGGCCAACGACTTCTTCCGGGAGATCGCCGCCTACCTCGACCCCGAGACCCGCGACCTGGTCGTCTCGTCCGTGGAGGACGCCGGGCACGCGGCGTTCGTGGTGGAGCGGGTGCGCCAGACGATCGCCGCGGATCCGCCGCTCGGCGGCCGACTGGCGCTCTGGGGCCGGCGGCTGATGGGGGAGGCGCTCACCCAGGCGCAGCGCGTCGCGGCGGACCGCGACACGCTGGCGGCGCTGCTTGCCGGTGGCGTGGACAGACCGGGCCTCGACCTGGCCGCGATCGGCCGGATGTTCACCCGGCTGACCGAGCGGCACGACGAGCGGATGTCCGAGCTCGGCCTGGACGCTTAGCGATCAGGCGCTGGCCTTGCTCCGGCCGGTCGCTGCGGAGGCGAGCACCACCAGGACCGCCGCGACGGCGATCTGCCAGACGTGCCGCCACCAGTCGATGCCCTTGGTGGTGTTGTCGAAGCCATAGTCCGAGTTGCCCTTGACGTTGTCGTTGACGCCGAACAGCGCGTAGTAGACGGCGCTGCCGATCAGCATCCCGCCGATGCCGCAGGCCACGGTCAGCCAGAGCGGGATGCGGTCGCGATCGCCGGGGGCGACCATCTTGCCGAGCAGACCGATGATGAGCCCGCCGACCAGGGTGACGATGGTCCACCAGACCATTCCGAGACCTGCTTTCGTCGAGGGGCCGCGCCCATCGCGGCCACCTCGATCAACCCTAGTGGTCTAGCTCCGGAAGCCGACCTGACCGGCGACGCCGCCGCCGATCTCGACGTACGCGATCTTGTCGGCGGCCACCAGCGTGCGGCGGCCCTTGGAGTCGCTCAGGCTGAGGATTCCGCCGCTGGCGACGGCATCGGCGATCTGCTTCTCGAGCGTGTCGCGATCGACGTCGCTCTCCAGGACGATCTCTCGGGCGGCGTGCTGCACGCCGATCTTGACCTCCACGGTCATGGCTCCTTCGGTTGTTGCTCTGGATTCAGTGCTCATCGGTGAGCGGGTATCCGCGGATCCCCCGCCAGGCCAGCCCCGAGACCAGCGCCGTGGCGTCGGACCTCGTGATTCCGGCGCCGTCCGCGAGCCAGAACCGCGCGCTCACCTGGGCCATTCCGACCAGGGAGACCGCGAGCAGCCGGGAGGCCGGGTCCGGCAGGCCGGTGTCGTCGTGGATGACGCCGGCGATCAGCGTCGCGCACTCGTCGGTGACCCGCTCGATCTGCCCGCGTACGGCCGGCTCGTTGGTCAGGTCGGACTCGAAGACGAGCCGGAACGCACCGGTGTCCGCCGCGACGTACTCGTAAAAGGCGTCGATGGCCGCCGCGACCCGCTGCTTGTTGTCATGCGTCGACTCGAGTGCGGCCGCGCAGTTGGCGATCATCGCGGTGCAGGAGGTCTCGAGCAGCGCCAGGTAGAGCTCGAGCTTGCCGGGGAAGTGCTGGTAGAGCACCGGCTTGGACACCCCGGCGCGCTCGGCGATGTCGTCCATCGCGGCCGAGTGGTAGCCCTGCGCGACGAACACCTCGAGTGCGGACGAGAGCAGCTGCTCGCGGCGCTCGCGGCGCGGCAGCCGGCCACCGCGGGGGCGGACCTCGTCAACGTCGTGCTGGTGGGTCACAGCGGCGAGCCTACCCGCGCGTACGTTTGCGTCCGGATGACGGGATGTGGTCGGCCGGCGGTGGTGGCCGGAGGGAACATGGACAGGGCGGTGCGGCGTTGTCCCGAGACCGCACCGAACCGATGAGGAGTGTCACCGTGAGTTTTCCCGCGCTGGTCGAGCCTGCTGACGAGCTCACCATCGACGAGGTACGCCGCTACAGCCGCCACCTGATCATCCCCGACGTGGGCATGGCCGGGCAGAAGCGGCTGAAGAACGCCCGGGTCCTGGTGATCGGTGCGGGCGGGCTGGGCAGCCCGGCGCTGCTCTACTTGGCCGCTGCCGGCGTGGGCACCATCGGGATCGCCGAGTTCGACGAGGTCGACGAGTCCAACCTCCAGCGCCAGGTCATCCACGGCCAGTCCGACATCGGCAAGTCCAAGGCCCAGTCGGCCAAGGAGTCGATCGGCGAGACCAACCCGTACGTCCAGGTGATCCTGCACGAGGAGCGGCTCGACAACGACAACGTGCTGCAGGTGTTCGAGGGCTACGACCTGATCGTCGACGGCACCGACAACTTCGCCACCCGCTACATGGTCAACGACGCGGCGTACTTCTTGAAGATCCCGTACGTCTGGGGATCGATCTACCGCTTCGACGGGCAGGCCTCGGTGTTCGCGCCGACCCTGGCCGATGACGCTCCCTGCTACCGCTGCCTCTACCCCGAGCCGCCGCCGCCGGGCATGGTCCCGAGCTGCGCCGAGGGCGGCGTGCTGGGTGTTCTGTGCGCCAGCATCGGCTCGATCCAGGTCAACGAGGCGATCAAGCTGCTCACCGGCATCGGCGACCCGCTGGTCGGCCGGCTGATGATCTACGACGCCCTGGAGATGGAGTACCGCAAGCTCAAGGTCCGCAAGGACCCCAACTGCGCCCTGTGCGGCGAGAACGCGACCGTCACCGGACTCATCGACTACGAGACCTTCTGCGGCGCGATCTCGCAGGAGGCCGCCGATGCGGCAGCCGGCTCCACGATCTCGGTCACCCAGCTCGAGCACATGCTCAAGGAGCGCAACGAGGGCAGCCGCGACTTCTACCTCGTCGACGTGCGGGAGCCGGTGGAGCGTGAGATCAACCAGATCCCCGGCTCCGTGCTCATTCCGCCGGCCGAGTTCCGCAGCGGCAACGCGCTGGAGAAGCTGCCCTCGGACAAGCAGGTCGTCATGTACTGCAAGACCGGCGTCCGCTCGGCCGAGTCCCTGGCGATCGTCCAGGGCGCGGGGTACGCCGACGCGGTGCACGTGGGCGGCGGCATCTCCGCCTGGGTGAGCCAGATCGACCCGAGCCAGCCGGCGTACTAAGGATCGTTCCTAGGGTCGCGCATAGTCACTAATGACTACTCGCGCGTAACCCATCGTGACCATGCGTCGTTGAGGGAGCATGAACCTCTCGGCGCGTCACTCGGTCCTCGTCCTTGCCGTGGCCACCGCACTCGGTGCCTCGGCTCTCACCGCCAGTCCGGCCATGTCCGCCCCCACGTGGGCGCCCGCGGACACCGCATTGATCCACCCCGGCGTGCAGATGTACACCGAGGGTGCCCAGTGCACGGCGAACTTCGTCTTCACCGACGGCGCCGGCACCGTGTACGTCGGGTACGCCGCGCACTGCGCCGGCACCGGCGAGGCCACCGACACCAACGGCTGCGAGGCCGGGTCGCTGCCGCTCGGCACGCGGGTCGAGTTCGTCCAGGGCGGCTCGCTGGTCAGCGCGGGCACCACGGTCGGCGAGGGGACCCTGGCGTACTCCTCCTGGTTGACCATGCAGCAGCGCAACGAGACCGACGCCAACACCTGTGACTACAACGACCTCGCGCTGGTGCGCGTGGACGCCGACGACCTCGCGCAGGTCAACCCGACCGTCCCGCATTGGGGCGGTCCGGTGGGCATCAACACCGAGGGCACCGCCGCGGGTGAGACCGTCTACTCGTACGGCAACTCGAGCCTCCGGTCCGGACAGAGCCAGCTCTCCCCGAAGCAGGGCACCAGCCTCGGCACGTCCGGCGACGGCTGGACGCACCCGGTCTACACCGTGTCGCCGGGCGTGCCGGGCGACTCGGGCAGTGCGTTCCTCGACGCGGGCGGCCGCGCGCTGGGCACCCTCTCGACCCTGGCAGTCGCCCCGCTGGCCGGCTCGAACGGCGTCGGCGACCTGAACCACGAGCTCGGCTACGCGCAGCAATACGCCGGCATCTCTGGCCTCCAACTGGTGCCCGGCACCGAATCGTTCACCCCCTAGCGGCCACGGATCGCCGGTCGTGATCCCCGCGTGATCGCGCGGGGGGCTCCCCGCGAGTAACTTGCTGGCATGAGCGCGAGCTCTCCGGAGCCGGGACCACGACCGGGCCCTCCAGCCGTGGGGCCGGCGGTGCTGGCCGCCACGGTGCTGGTCGTCGTGCTCGCCACCTGGGCCGCCGCGATCGGGCCCGACCGGGTGTTCGGCGGTAGCGGCTCGTCCGAGGACACCTCGAGCGAGCCCGCGGACGTCGACAAGATCGCTCCGGAGCCTCAGGCAGCAGCCGAAGAGGAAGAGGAGGACGACGAGGGCGGTGCCAGCGCGGCGCTCATCGCCCTGGAGATCGCCATCCTCCTGGCCGTCCTCTATCTCCTCGCGCTGGTGCTCCGCTGGGTCCGCCTGGACGCGACACCGGAACGCTGGCGCAAGCGGCGCCGCCGTCGGCCGGTCGAGTTCGAGGTGCTGCCGGCCTCTCCCGAGCAGGCCGCCGAGGAGATGGTGCGCGACGCCGGCCAGCAGCTGGCACTCCTGCGCGAGGGCACGCCGCGCAACGGGATCGTCGCCTGTTGGCACCGGTTCGAGGTGCAGGCCGAGAAGGCCGGCTTCGGGCGCGAAGCCTGGGAGACGCCCGCCGAGTTCACGCTCCGGGTGCTCGACGTGGTCGCTGCCCACGAGCGGGCGGTCGCCGAGCTGTCGGTGCTCTACCGCGAGGCGCGGTTCTCCGATCACGAGCTCGCCGAGTCGGCCCGTACGGCGGCGGTCGAGGCCTTGGAACGGATCCATCGCAGTCTCGGCGCCCGCCACGCGAAAGGGACGTCGTGACCGGCGGCCGCTGGTGGTTCCGGCTGGCGGTGATGATCGCCGCGGCGATCGCCACGCTATGGGCGGGTGCACGCTTCGAGATGGACCCCGACCCCGTGGGCGTGGTGCTGGTGACGGCGGCCGTGGTCGTCCTGGCGGGCCTGATGGTGGACGCCGTACCGGCGCCGTCGCCGGTGTGGGTGCTGGAGGCGTCCCACATCGCCGAGATCCATCGGCGGGATCCACGCACTGCGGCCAACCTGCGCATCCTCGAGCACCACCTCAGCGTCGCGCGGCCCGACTCCGCTCTGCGGGACCGGCTGGGCAGCCTGACCGAGCAGGTGCTGATGCTGCGGCACGGCGAGCGACCCGAGACCGCGCGGGCATACGAGTTGATGGGGCCGGAGCTGACCCGGCTCGTCAACGACCCGCCGTACAAGCTCGACCGCGAACAGATCGAGCGGTGCGTCCGCAGGATCGAGGAATTGTGAGCCCACTGACCGTGCCCGAGGCCGGCGAGCTCGCGGGGCGGGTACTCGACGAGGTCGAGCGCGCGGTCGTCGGCAAGCGTGAGCCGCTGACGCTCGTGCTCGCCGCCGTGCTCGCGAAGGGGCATGTGCTGCTCGAGGACTTCCCGGGACTGGGCAAGACGCTGGCTGCTCGGTCGTTCGCACAGGCACTCGGCCTGGAGTTCGGGCGCGCTCAGTTCACGCCCGACCTGCTGCCCTCGGACCTGACCGGCTCGTTCCTCTACAACCAGCAGCGCGGCGAGTTCGACTTCCGGCCCGGCCCGCTGTTCACCAGCCTGTTGCTCGCTGACGAGGTGAACCGCACTCCGCCGAAAACGCAGTCGGCACTGCTGGAGGCGATGCAGGAGCGGCAGATCACGGTCGAGGGCGAGACGTTCCCGCTGCCCGAGCCGTTCTGCGTGTTCGCGACCGCGAACCCGATCGAGTACGAAGGCACCTACCCGCTGCCGGAGGCGCAGCTGGACCGGTTCCTGATGCGGGTGGGTTTCGGGTACCCGTCCGCCGACGAGGAGTACGACGTGCTCGTGCGCCGCGTCGAGCGCGGGCGCGAGGAGATCACCCTCGAGGCGCTCACGGACGGACCTGGTGTCCAGGCCATGCAGGCGGCCGTGGAGTCGGTCCGGCTCGACGGTTCGGTCGGGCGCTACTGCGTCGCGCTGGCCGCCGCCACTCGCGACCACCGCGAGGTGCTCACCGGCTCCTCGCCGCGGGGCTCGCTCGGCCTGATGCTCGCCGCGCGGGCGTTCGCGCTGATCCGGGGCCGCGACTACGTGATCCCGGAGGACGTGAAGGTGGTCGCCCGCCCCGTGCTGGCCCACCGGATCACGATCCGCCCCGAGCTGTGGATGACCCACTCCAGCGGTCGGACGGTCGTCGACGACGTACTCACCCAGGTGCCGACGCCGGCCACCCTCGAGCACACCAAGACCGAGCGCTGACCCTATGACGGTCCAGTGGCGAGCGACCGCCGCGCTGAGCCGGGCCTTGGTGCTCGCCGGACTTGGGATCGGCGGGGCGGTCCTCCTCGGTGAGCCGGTCGGACTGGTGCTCGTCGCACCGCTGGTCCTCTGTGCGGCGATGGGCCTGGCAGCGCGCCCGTCGAGTACCCCGGCGCTGCGCTCGGACATCGACCACGTGTCGCTGCACGAGGGCCAGGGCACCACGTCCCGGTTGCGGGTCACCGACGCCGACGACGCCGAACAGGTCACCCGTTCGGTGGCCGAGGCGGCGTACATCGCCACCCATCCGGCCGAGGGTCGCGTCTCGCGGCTGATGGCCAACGGCCTCCCCGTTTTGGAGATCAGCCCCCGGCGCTGGGGGCGGCGGGTGCTCGGCCATGAGCGGGTGGCGTTCACGACCCGCTGGGCGGGCTACCGCTGGGGGCCGGTCACCCTGCCCGGCCTGCAGATGCAGGTGCTGCCCGCGCCGACGGCGTACACCTCCCGCGCCGAGACGCCACAGCCCAAGGGCCTGGTGGGCGCCCATCGCTCCGCGCGGGCGGGGTCCGGTTCCGAGTTCGCGGGGATCCGGGAGTTCCAGCCCGGCGACCGGTTGCGCCGGATCAACTGGCGGGTCTCCAGTCGCACCGAGCGGCTGCACGCGACCACGACCCGGGCCGAGGAGGATGCCGGCATCCTGCTGGTCATCGACGCCGTGGCCGACCACGGTCGCTCGGGTGGCGTGGACGGAACGGCGAGCAGTCTCGACCTCACGGTCCGCGCGGCCGCAGCGCTGGCTGAGAACGCGGTACGCCGCGGGGACCGGGTGGCGCTCCGAGTGGTGGGCGGCAGCGGACGCCAGGTGCGCTTCGGGTCGGGGTGGGTGCACCTGCGCCGGTTGCTCCATGCGCTCTCGGCCATCCAGTCGGGCACCGAGGGGCATCGCTCGCTGGCCACCAGGTCACTGGTGCCGCTGCGCGCCACCGAGGGCACCACGGTCGTGCTGCTGACGCCGATGCTGACCGAGGCGATCGCCACCGTCGCGGCCGGCACCGCGCGGCGCGGCCTTCCGACCCTGGTGATCGACACCCTCCCGGACGATGCCGAGCCGGCGCTACCGGAGGACACCGACCCGATGCTTGCCTTGCTCGCCTGGCGGATGCGCAAGATCGAGCGCGAGCAGGTGCTCGCGGGACTGTCGGGTCTCGGGTGTCCGGTCGTCGCATGGCTGGGGCCGGGCACTCTCGACGAGGTGCTGCACCGGCTGGCCCGACGCGCTCAGCTGCCCCAGGTGCGGCCGCGATGAGCGCACTCGAGTGGTCGCTCTCCCAGCTGGTGGCGCGGCTGATGATCCTGCTGGGCCCGATGGCCGCGTTGTTCGCCGCGGCCGCGGCGGATGCCCCGCCGTCGGGTTGGATGGCCGTGCTGGTGCTGGGGCTCTCGCTCGGCTGGGCGTTCTACCCGGAGTCGGGTGTCGGCACCTTGGCTCTCGGGCTGGTGCTGTTCTGGTGGGTGCGGTCGGACCAGGCCGATCTGTCGGCGGCCGCGCTGATCGCCGCGCTCGCCCTGCTGGTCGCGCACGTCGCTGCGGTGCTCACTGCCTATGGGCCACCTCAGATGGTCATCGATGCGCCGACCGCGCGGCTGTGGCTCACCCGCGGGGCCACGGTGTCCGTCGCTGCGCCGGTCGTGTGGATGCTCGCCGTGTTGCTGCGCGACCAGCCCGCGCCACCCGGTGTGTGGATCGCCGGGATGGTGGCTATCGTCGTGGCCGCCATCGTGGCCGCGGTGGCGGTCGGACTTCCGGAGGAGGAGCCGGTTGGCGAGGCTTGACCCGGAGGAGTACGCCGAACGGGTGCTGGAGTACGTCGAGCAGGTCCCGCGTGGCCGGGTGACGACGTACGGCGCAATCGCCGACTCGGTCGGCGGTGGTCCGCGCCAGGTCGGCTCGGTGATGTCGCGGCACGGCGGCCCGGTGCCGTGGTGGCGGGTGGTGCGGGGTGACGGGTCGCTGCCGCCGACCCATGAGGTCGAGGCGCGACAGGCCTACCTCGAGGAGGGCACGCCGCTGCGCCCCTCGGGCTCGGTGGACATCGTCCGGGCGTTCTGGTCGCCCGACGCGCCTTCGGTGGTCGAGTAGCGCGAGCGAGGGACGAGCTTGCGGGTATCGAGACTCAGCCCAGTGCGGCGACCACGTCGTCGTAATCGGGCTCCGTGGCGATCTCCGGTACCAGCTGGGTGTAGGAGACCTTGCCGTCGGCGCCGACGATGACGACCGCGCGGGCCAGCAGGTTCTCCCACTTGCCGTCGATCAGCCTGATGCCGTAGTCGTCGCCGAAGCTGGACCGGAACGCGGAGGCGACCGTGACGTTCTCGATGCCCTCCGCGCCGCAGAACCGGGACTGGGCCATCGGCACGTCGTTGGAGACGCAGATGACCGTCGTGTCCTCGAAGCCCGCCGCCAGTTCGTTGAACTTGCGGATCGCCGCTGAGCAGACGCCGGTGTCGACGCTGGGGAAGATGTTGAGGATCGTGCGGGTGCCCTCCGGGAGGGTCACCTCGCCGAAGTCGAGGCCGACAAGGGAGAAGTTGGGAGCCGGGTCGCCGATGCCGGGGAGCTCGCCGACGGTGTGGACGGCGTTGCCGCCGAGTGCAGTGGTAGCCATGACGCTTGTCTAGCAGCCCGCAGGTGAGACTGGTGACGGCAGGTTGCGAAGACCACGAAGTGGACTGAGCAGGAAGACCATCGACGAGGCCAGGATCACGACCGCCATCACCGCGATGGTCTCTCGCACGCCGACGGCGGCGCCGAGCCCGCCGGCGAGCAGCCCGCCGACCGGCATGGTGCCGAAGTTGACCAGCTGGGTCGTGGTGACGACCCGCCCCATCAGGTGCATCGGCACGTACCGCTGCCGCCACGCCCCTCGGATCACGTTGCCCGCGACCACGAACATTCCCGCTAGGAACAGGCCTAGCGGCACCAGCACCATCCCGGTTCCGGGGCCGGCGAGCGGCACCAGGAGGCAGGGGAAGCCGGCACCGAGCATGAACACGGTCGAGGCGTGTCCGGACCCGATCCGCCGGGAGACCCGGGTCGCGATGAGCGCGCCGAGCAGACCGCCGCTGCTGCCGATCGCCATGACCAGGCCGATGCCGGACGGGTCGAGGTCGAGGTCGCGGACCAGGAAAAGGATCAGCAGGGCACCCAGGCCGGTGTGGCCCAGGTTGGCCAGCCCGCCGATGCCGGTGAGCCACGGGAGATAGCGGTCGCGCCGCACGAACGTGACCCCCTCGGCGATCCGGGTGCGCAGGGACGTGGTCGGTGCGGTGACCGTCGGCGCGTTGCTGGGCTTGATCCGCCACAGGCACACCGCCGAGAACAGGAAGCTCGCGGCGTCAAGCAGGATGCCGAAGGCAGCGGTGAACCACTGAGCGAGGAGTCCGCCGACTCCTGGCCCGGCGATCTGCATCGCCGACTCGGTGCCGAACAGCCGGCCGTTGGCGGCCTCGAGGTGCTCCCGCTCGACGATCCGGGGGAGGAACGCGGAGTACGCCGTACGGAAGAACACCGTGGCCGCGCCGCCGACCAGGGCGACCAGGAGCAACTGCGCGAGGGTCAGCACATCGAGCCACCAGGCCAGCGGGACGCTGGAGTAGGCGACCGCCGAGACCAGGTCCGCCGAGATCATCACTCCCCGGGCGGGCAGCCCGTCGACCCAAGCGCCCGCCGGCAGCCCGATGAGCAGCCAGGGCAGCCACGCCGCCGTGGCCAACGCGCCCATCGCGCCGGGGCCGGCGTCGAAGGCGACCACCGCGAGCAAGGGGAGCAGCACGAACGAGGTGGCGTTGCCGAGGACGCTGACGCCTTCGCCGAGCCAGAGCAGTCGGAAGGCGTGGTTGCTGGAGAGGGGCCCGACCGTGGCGGGTGCGGTGGTGAGTGCGGTCATGGCTGGGCCGGGAAGGCGCGGGCGAACAGGAAGACCGGCTCTCGCTCGACGCCGTCCTCCGGGGTAGCGCGGCCGTTCCAGCGCAGGATCACCTCGATGACCTCGTCAGCGAGCTGTTGCAGCTCGTCGGGCGACAGCCGCAGCCACTGCTGGGTGACCCAGGCGGCGTTGTCCCAGACCGGGTCGGACTCCGCGTTGGCCATCCACTCGCGGCTGCGCTCGAACTGTCGCTGCAGACCCAGAGCCTCGGCGGCATGCGCGGCCGCGATCGCCGACGCATCGTCCGCGAAGTCCTCGCGCGACCAGCGGGTGCCGGGGGAGGTGAGCCGCCACCATCGTTCGCGCTTGTCCTTGGCGAGCTCGGGCGCCTCGACCACCAGCTCCGCCTCGGCCAGCACCTTCAGGTGGTGGCTGGCGCTGCCGACCGCTTGGCCGGTGCGCCGGGCGAGCGCGGACGCGGTGGAGGGTCCGTCGACCTTGAGCGCGTCCATGATCCGGGCGCGGAACGGGTGCGCGAGCGCGGCCAGGGCCTTGGCTTCGGTCAGCTTGCGGATCTCGGGGCGGGGCATGATCACGAGGCTAGATCAACAACAGTTGTTGTACAAGAGCTCTTGTGGACTGATCGAGAAGTGCCATCCGGTACGGCGTTCCTTCGGCAACTGTCGCCGTCGTAGGTGTGTCATGGATCTCACTAGGTTGAGCAGAGCTCGGGCCTCACCCACAGCGAAAGGGTCCTTTCATGTCGATGTTCAAGTGGGAAGTAGTCGATCCAGCTCCCGGGGAGGCCGTCGCGCCGAACCAGCGCCTCGCCTGGGGCAAGACGGTGGGCCTCGGCGCCCAGCACGTCGTGGCCATGTTCGGGGCGACCTTCGTGTTCCCGATCATCATGGGGCTGGACCCCAACCTGGCGATCATGATGAGCGGCATCGCCACGATCTGCTTCCTGCTGATCGTGAAGGGCAAGGTGCCGAGTTACCTCGGTACGTCCGCCTCGTTCGTCGGTGGCGCCACAGCGATCTACACGTACTCGGGCAGCGGCGGGCCTGGTGGCCCGGCCGACGTGACCGGCGCGATCCTGGTCGCCGGTGTGGTGCTGGCGATCGTCGGTGTGATCATCCACTTCCTCGGCGCCGACTCGGTCAACGCCGTCCTGCCTCCGGTCGTCACTGGCGCAGTGGTGATGTTGATCGGGTTCAACCTCGCCCCGGTGGCGACGAAGACCTACATGCCTTCGGACCCGTGGATCGCACTGCTCACGATGACCGCCGTGATCGTGATGGCGGTCGGGCTGCGCGGCTTCTTCGGCCGGATCGCGATCTTCCTGGGATTGGTCTTCGGGTACGTCGTTTCCTGGCTCGCGGACCTGATCTGGGGCACGATCTCACTGCCGCTCCCGGGCTTCCCCGACCCCGGTCCGCACGACCGGGTCAACTGGGACGCGGTCAAGGCGGAGGACTGGTTCGGCTTCCCGGACCAGACGCAGGACAACCTCGTCGGCAACCAGACCCTTGCCGGCAACCTGGACGCGGTCGGCTGGCACACCCCGGCGTTCTCGATCACGTTCACGCTGCTCGTGCTGCCGGCCGTCATCGCCCTGGTCGCGGAGAACGTCGGTCACGTCAAGGCGGTCGCGGAGATGACCAAGACGGACCTCGACCCCAGCATGGGACGCGCGGTCGCCGCCGACGGTGTCGGCACCGTGATCACCAGCGCCGTGGGTGGTTCGCCGACCACGACGTACGCCGAGAACATCGGCGTCATGGCAGCAACTCGGGTCTACTCGACTGCTGCGTACTTCGTGGCAGCCATCACGGCGATCCTGCTCGGCCTCGTCCCCAAGTTCGGCGCGATCGTCAACGTGACGCCGCCGGCCGTGCTCGGTGGGATCACGCTGGTGCTCTACGGGATGATCGGCCTGTTGGGCGCGAAGATCTGGAAAGAGAACAACGTCAACTTCGCCAACCCCGTGAACCTGGTGCCGATCGCGGCGGGCATCATCTTGGCGATCGGAGACGCCACGCTCGAGATCACCGACGACTTCGTTCTCAGTGGCATTGCCCTGGGCACGCTGGTCGTCGTCCTCGGGTATCACCTGGCGCGCGTCATCGCGCCGAGCGATGTCGCCGACGACGGCGCGATCATCGCGGTCGGCCACGAGGGAGCACACACGGAGGACCACGCGCCACCTCACGACGACGACAAGGCCTGACAGCAGTCGACAGCGGCCCACTCACCTTCGGGTGAGTGGGCCGCTGGCATAGGTTGCCGACGAACCGGGCCCCCGTCGGCAGATTGTGCCGTGGCCCGGCCACGGCGGCCCGCGCTTGAATCGACGAGTGCCCACCCACCAGCTCGTCGTCGCCGACGCCACGCTCCGCGGCCGCGAGGGTCGTTGGCAGATCGGTGTCGACGACGGACGGATCACGGCCGTCGGCCAGGACCCGCTGTCCGGAACGGTCGAGCTGGACGCCGCCGCAGGGCTGGTGACGGAGAGCTTCGTCAACGGCCACATGCACCTGGACAAGGTCTACACGCTCGACCGGATCGGTGACGCCGCGCTGACGGCGTACACCTCGGGTGACATGGGGTCGGCGCTGCACTCGATCGAGCTCGCCTCGGCGGTGAAGGAGCGGTACGACCGCTCCTGGATCGAGCCCAATGCTCGGAGGGCGGTCCTCGAGGCGGTGCGGTACGGCGTCCGGCACGTGCTGGCGTTCGCCGACGTGGACACCAAGGCCCGGCTCGAGGGGGTGATTCCGCTGCTGGCGCTCCGTGAGGAGTTCCGCGGTGTGGTCGACCTCCAGGTCGTGGCGTTCCCGCAGGACGGGCTGCTCCGCGACCCGGGGGCGGAGCAGCTGGTCCGGGAGGCGGTCGAGCTCGGTGCCGACGTCGTCGGCGGGATTCCGTGGATCGAGCACACCGACGCAGAGGCGCGCGAGCACGTCCAGCGGATGTGCTCGCTGGCGGCGGCCAATGACCGCCGGGTGGCGATGCTGGTGGACGACGCCGGAGACGCGAGCCTGCGCACCACCGAGATGCTGGCCGAGGCGATGCTCGAGCACGGCCTCGTCGGTCGCGGTGTCGCCAACCACGCGCGGGCGGTCGGGCTCTACGCCCGCCCGTCCCTCGAGCGGCTCGCCGGCCTCGCGAAGCGCGCCGGTCTCGGCTTCGTCAGCGACCCACACACGGGTCCGCTGCACCTGCCGGTGCGCGAGCTGACCGCGATGGGGATCCCGGTCGCGCTCGGCCAGGACGACATCGAGGACGCCTACTACCCGTTCGGCCGGCACCACCTGCTGGAGGTGGCGTTCCTCGCGGCACATGCGCTGGAGGCGGTGGACGCCCCCGGCATCGATCTTGTGTACGACGCCGTCACGACGACCGCGGCGACGGTGCTCGGCGTGGCCGGCCACCGGTTGGAGGTGGGCGGCAACGCCGACCTCGTGATCCACGAACACCCGACCCTCCGCCAGGTGCTGACGGAGCACGCCGCGCCGGTGTATGTGGTCGCATCGGGCAGGCTGGTGGCGACCTCGACCTCGACGATCACGTTCCATCTCGACCAGGCAGCCCATCTCGGACACGGAGCGAACCCATGAGCGGCATCCGGATCGGCATCGACACCGGCGGCACCTTCACCGACGTGGTGGCCCTGGACGAGGCCACCGGACAGCTGGTGACCACGAAGACACCGTCGACGCCGAGCAACCCGGCCGACGGGTTCCTGGCCGGCATCGAGAAGGTGCTCGGCCTGATCGGGGCCACGGGTGATCGGATCTCGGCGGTCAGCCACGGCACCACGGTGGCCACCAACCAGCTGCTCGAGGGCAAGGTCGACCGGCTCGGGTTCATCACCAACACCGGCTACGAGGCGATGCTCGAGATCGCCCGTCAGTCGGTGCCCGACGGCTACGGCAACTCCTACTTCTGGGTGAAGCCTCCCCGGATCGTCCCGCGGCACCTGGTCCGCGGCGTCTCGGGCCGGCTCGACTTCACCGGCGCGGAGCTGGAGCCGCTCGACGAGGACGGTGCCCGCGCGGCGGCACGCTGGTTCCGGGATGCCGGCATCGGCACGCTCGGCGTCTGCTTCCTGCACGCGTACGCCAACCCCGCCCACGAGGAGCGGATGCGGGAGATTCTCGCCGAGGAGCACCCCGACGCCGTGGTTTCGGTGAGCAGCGAGGTGCTGCGGGAGTACCGCGAGTACGAGCGGGCCATGACGACGCTGGTCGACGCGGCAGTGAAGCCGCGGCTGTCGGCGTACGTCACCAACATCACCGAGCGGCTGCGTCAGTACGGCGACCGGTCCATCCCGTTCTACGTGATGAAGTCCAACGGCGGAGTGCTGTCGGCCGACGAGGTGGTGCACCAGCCGATCACCACCGTCCTCTCCGGACCTGCGGCCGGTGCGCTCGGTGCCGCCCTCATCGCGAAGGTCGCCGGCCACGATCGGGTGCTCACCTCCGACGGCGGCGGCACGTCGACCGACGTCAGCGTGGTGATCGACGGCGAGCCGACGCTCACCACCGAGGGCACGGTCGGGGTGTTCCCGTCGAAGATCCCGATGATCGACGTGGTGACCGTCGGCGCGGGCGGGGGCTCGATCGCCTGGCTCTCGCCCGAGGGCACCCTCAAAGTGGGGCCGCAGTCGGCCGGCGCCGACCCGGGGCCGCTCTGTTACTCCAAGGGCGGCATCGAGGTGACGATCACCGACGCGCACGTCGTGCTCGGCCGGATCCCGCCGCACCTGCTCGGTGGCGAGATCCCGCTCGACGTACAGGCTGCTCTCGACGGCGTCGACCAGCTCGCCGCGAAGCTCGGGCTGAGTCGCGAGGCCTGCGCTAGCGGCGTCCTCGAGATCTCGGCGTGGAACCAGGCCAACGCGCTGCGCCAGGTCACCGTGAAGCGTGGCCTCGACGTCCGTGACTTCACGCTGACCACCTTCGGTGGCTCCGGGTCGTTGCTGCTGTGCCGGCTGATGGACATCCTCGGCATCCAGGCCGTGCTGGTGCCGCCGGAGCCCGGCAACGTGTCCGCGTTCGGGCTGCTCACTGTCGATGTGAAGAACGACTACGTGCAGACCCACGTGTCGTTGGCCGACACGCTCGATCCCACATCCGTGACGGCGATCTACGACGACCTCACCGAGCGGGCAGCGGCCGCGCTCACCAAGGAGGGCTTCGCAGCCGACCAGCACCGCTACCTGCGCACCGCCGACCTGCGGTACTTCGGACAGGCCTTCGAGGTGCGGGTGCCGGTGCCGGAAGGCCCGGTTGACGCCGCCGTCCTCGCCGAGGTCGCGACCAGGTTCCACGCCGAGCACAAGGGGCTCTACGGCTACGACTTCGCCGGCGACCCGACCCAGCAGGTGGAGTGGGTCAACCTGCGGGTGTCCGGCATCGGGCCGATCCAGCGGCCGGAGATCAAGAAGCACGATGGTCTCGATATGCCCCCTCGTTCCTCGGGAGCCACTCGACCCACGAGAGAAGTCTGCTTCGAGGCCGCCGACGGGTACGTCGAGACGCCGGTGCTCTGGCGGACCGACCTGCCGCCCGGCACCGAGGTTCAGGGACCGGCGATCATCGAGGAGTTCGGCTCCACCGTGCCGCTGCACCCGGGCTTCACAGCCCGCATCGACGAGTACCTGAACATCATCGTCAGCAGGGAGGTCCAGTGATGGCGAGCCGTCGCGCACCCACCCAGTTCCCGTTCGAGCCGCTGACACCGGACGCCGGCGCGAGCGCCGATCCGGTGCTGGTCGAGATCGTCCAGGGGTCGCTCGCCAGCGTGGAGATGGAGGTCGAGACCGCGATCGGCCGCACCAGCCGTAGCCCGATGATCCGTGACGCCCACGACTTCCGGGCCGGCATCCACGACCGGCTGCTGCGCAAGCTGACCGGCCGTTCCTACTCCGCGCTGGTCCACCCGATCGCGCGGGACTTCCCGATCGAGGAGATGCGCGAGGGCGACGTCTTCTTCCACAACGACGTGTACCGCTCCGAGGGCGGGATCGGGCACCTGCCCGACTTGTGCGTCACGGTGCCGGTGTTCAGCGGGGGCAAGGTGGTTGCGTTCGTGCAGGCCTTCGGCCACCACGACGACATCGGCGGTGCGGTGCCCGGCTCGATGCCCTCGGATGCGACCAGCGTCTTCGAGGAGGGTCTGATGGTGCCGCCGATCCGGCTCTGGGACGCCGGCGTGCCCAACCGGGCGGCTCTCACGATCATGACCCGCAACTCCCGGATGCCCGAGAGCCTGGCGGCCGACCTCGACGCCGAGTGCTCGGCCTGCCTGATGGGCGCCCGCCGGCTCGGCGAGCTCTTCGACCGGTACGGCGTCGAGGCTGTCGAGTCGTGCTTCGACGCGATCATCGACCGGACGACCACGACGTACCGCCGCGAGATCCTCGGCAAGATCCCGGTCGGCTCGTGGGTCTGGGAGGACTACGCCGAGCACGACGGTATCGACGAGCCGAAGCTGCACGCCCAGCGGATCACGCTGACCCGCACCGCCCCCGAGGACCCGGACGGCGAGCGGTTGATCCTCGACTTCGACGGCACCTCGCCGCAGGCCAAGGGTCCGATCAACCACTGCGGTGACTACAGCGACGGGGTCTTCCTGAAGAAGTGGCTGGCGCCGATCCTGCGCAATCTCGCCGACAGCCCCGAGCGGATGGCCGAGCTCGACGTCAACGAGGGCGTCGTACCCCTGATAGAGATGCGGTTCCCGCCGCCGGGCACCCTCCTCACGCCGGTCTTCCCGGCGCCGACGAACGCCCGCACGTTCGTGATCCTCCGACTGCTCGGGGTACTGGCCGGCGTGCTCGCCAAGGCCGTCGACGGCCGGATGCCCGCCGACCAGGAGACGATCCGCTACACCGGTGTGTACGGCGACGACCTCGATGGCCGCCCCTACCTGATGCGCGAGGTGCTCGGTGGTGGCTCCGGCGGCCGCTACTACGCCGACGGCGAGGACACCATCCACGTGGTGCCGGATTCGCGGAACCTGCCGACCGAGTTCACAGAGTCGCGGTTCCCGTTCCGGGTCGAGGCACTCTCGCTGGCCGTCGACAGCGGTGGGGCCGGGAAGTTCCGCGGCGGCCTCGGCTACGAGAAGCACATCCGGATGCTCAAGGACGCGCACTTCATGTCGATCGCGGATCGCTCGATCCTGGCCTGCTGGGGCGTCAAGGGCGGGCTCGCCGGCACCCCGTTCCAGGTCGTCATCGACGCAGGCGGCCCGAACGAACGCGAGGTAGATGCGCTCGCGGACGCCGAGCCGGTGCAGGCGGGTGAGGTGATCCGGATCCGTACCACTGGTGGCGGCGGATGGGGCGACCCGCTCGAGCGCGACCCCGAGCTGGTGGTCCGCGACGTGGTGTGGCGCAAGGTGAGCCGCGAGGCCGCGCTGGCGACGTACGGCGTGGTGCTGACCGGCGACGACCTCGACCAGCTCGGCCATGACCCGGCGGCGACGGCGGCAGAGCGCAGGTCGCGGCCGAGCGCCACCGCGTTCTTCGACCGCGGTCCCGGCTATGCCCGGCTGTCCGGTGGCGCCGACCACGCCGACGTGGATGTGATGCCGGTATGAGAGTGATGCTGGCGTTGGGTGGCAACGCCATGACCAACAAGGACGGTCGAGCCCGGCCCGAGGACCAGATCGAGGCCGCGGAGGTCGCCATGGAGGCGGTCGCGCAGCTGCTCGAGCACGAGGCCGAGGTGGTCATCACCCATGGCAACGGGCCTCAGGTCGGCAACCTGCTGGTCAAGAACGAGCTGGCCGCCGCGGTGGTTCCGCCGGTGCCGCTGGACTGGTGCGGCGCGCAGACCCAGGCGACGCTCGGGTTCGTGCTGATGAACGCCCTCGAGGCGTCACTGGCCGCCCGCGACGTCACGCGGCAGCTGGCCACCGTGGTCACCCGCACCCGCGTCGACCCGGACGACCAGGGCTTCACCCAGCCCAGCAAGCCGATCGGCCGCTACCTTCCTGCCGACCAAGCCGCCCTGCTCATGGAACACGGGGAGACCTGGGAGGACCGCGGCGAGAAGGGCTGGCGTCGACTGGTCGCCTCGCCCGAGCCACTCGAGATCCTCGACGCACCCGCCGTGCTGGCCCTGATCGAGGCCGGCTTCGTGGTCGTCGCCAACGGTGGCGGCGGTATCCCGGTGGTCCGTGAGGACGACCGGCTGCACGGCATCGAGGCGGTGATCGACAAGGATCTCGGCGCGGCACTGCTGGCGGAGGTCGTCGACGCCGACACCCTGGTCGTCGCGACCGACGTCTCGCACGCCGTGATCGCCTACGGCACCCCCGAGGCCGAGCCGATCGGCAAGGTCAAGGTGGCCGAGATGCGCGAGTACGCCGCCGCCGGGCACTTCGCCAGCGGATCCATGGGACCCAAGGTCGACGCGGTCTGCCGGTTCGTCGAGACCACCGGCCGCCGTGGCGTGATCACCAGCCTGGACAACATCGTCGACGCGGTCACCGGTGGCTCCGGGACCGTCGTCGTACCCAACTGACCCGTTCAACCGAAAGGAACGTCATGCCCTCCGCCATCGAAGTCCGCAAGGTCCCGATCCACTCCGTCGCCGACGCCTCCGAGCTTGCGAAGCTCATCGACGAGGGGGTGATGGCGGCCGACCGCGTGATCGCGATCATCGGCAAGACCGAGGGCAACGGGGGAGTCAACGACTACACCCGGATCATCGCCGACCGGGCGTTCCGTGAGGTGCTGATCGCGAAGGGAGCGGCCGCGGATCAGGTGAAAGAGGTGCCGATCGTCTGGTCCGGCGGTACCGACGGCGTGATCAGCCCGCACGCCACCATCTTCGCGACGACCGACGCCGAGCCCAGCGACGAGCCGCGGCTGACGGTCGGCTTCGCGATGAGCGAGGTGCTGCTGCCCGAGGACATCGGCCGGGTGGCGATGGTCTCGAAGGTGGCCGACGCGGTGAAGGTCGCGATGGAGCGGGCCGGCATCACCGATGTCGCCGACGTCCACTACGTGCAGACCAAGACTCCGCTGCTGACGGTGCACACGATCCGCGACGCCAAGTCGCGCGGCAAGACCGTGTGGACCGAGCACACCCACGAGTCGATGGACCTCTCCAACGGCTGCACCGCTCTGGGCATCGCGGTCGCGCTCGGTGAGATCGACATGCCGACCGACGCGGACGTCATGCACGACCGCTCGCTCTACTCGGCCGTGGCCTCCTGCTCGTCCGGCGTCGAGCTCGACCAGGCGCAGATCGTCGTGGTCGGCAACGCGACCGGCGTGGGCGGCCGCTACCGCGTGGGCCACTCGGTGATGAAGGACGCGCTGGACGCGGACGGCATCTGGGACGCCATCCGGTCCGCGGGCCTCGACCTGCCCGACCGGCCGCACACCGCCGACCTGGACGGCAAGCTGGTCAACGTCTTCCTGAAGTGCGAGGTCTCCCAGGACGGCCAGGTCCGGGGCCGCCGCAACGCGATGCTCGACGACTCCGACGTGCACTGGCACCGGCAGATCAAGGCCTGCGTCGGCGGCGTGACCGCGGCAGTCACCGGCGACCCGGCGGTGTTCGTCTCCGTCTCCGCTGCCCACCAAGGCCCGGACGGCGGCGGCCCGGTGGCCGCGATCGTCGACCTGGGCTGAGGCGGTGGGGAGATTCACCGGTTATCCGGTGAATCTTCCCGTTCTGTCATGAAGCTTCACGACAGAACGGGAAGATTCGTCACTCGGATTCCGGTTCGTGCTGGCGCCCGCCCTCATCTGCTGTCCGGGCAGCCGCTCGGCGCCTGCGCTGGTGCGTCGATCCGCACCAGGTCGTCGTGGGCGCGCCAGCGCCCGAGGTTCCACTCGAGCCAGTCGTCGTCCGCTCGTTGGTGGCCGGCGAGAACACAGGGCTGGACCTCCTCAGGGAGAGTTCTCAGCACGGGCACCGCGTCGTCGGAGAGACCCTGCAGGTACGACCAGTCGAGCTTGCCGGTCTCCTCGTAGCGGTCGACGTTGCGCTGGGCGATCCAGGCATCCGGGTTGATCGTGGCCAGCGCGACGATCAGGCCGGCGCCGGTCAGCAGCGCGAAGCGCGGCAGCCAGACCGCCTTCTTCAGGGTGAGCCCGGCGACCATGACCGCGAGGACGAGCAGCCCGAGCCAGCCCTCGAAGACGTCGACGAGCAGCCGCAGCTCGGTGAAGCCGTACGCCTCCTGGTACACGTGCATCCGGTGCAACGCCGAGGCCACTACCACGAGGGTCTGCACACAGAGCAGACCGAGAGCCGCGCGCACCCACAGCCGGTCCTTGGGCGTCGCGCGGGGCGCCTTGCGGGCCGCGGCCCAGATCACCAGAAGGGTCAGTGCGGTGGCGACGGTCATCTGCCCGAAGCCCTCGTGCACGTAGTCCGCGTAGGTGAGTCCGGTGGTCCGTTCCAGGTAGTCGTGACCGCCGAAGATCACCGTCGCCTGCGCGACCAGGAACGCGGCGAACACCCCGTCCACCACGAGCACGGGAGCCAGCCACTCGAACGGTCGGCTGACCGGTCGGACCTCTTCCTGCGGCTGGTCGACGCGGGGCGGGTTGAGCCCGAGGTACGCCGCCGCCAGCACCACCCCGCCCACCGCGACCAGGATGAATGCGCGCAACACGAACGACTCCATGTTGAGGTCGGGGACGATGGCGTCCGCCCACTCCGCGAACAGTGCATCGGCCGACGCGAACAGCAGCCCGAAAACCAGCAGCCCGGTCGCCGACCAGACGGCGGTGCGGAGTACGGCGGCGGAATTCCCGTGTCCGGTCATCGCCCCCAGGGAGCGGCCGAGCCAGGGCAGCCCGCGCAGCCCGGCGAGCGGCCCGGACAGCGCCGAGAGGGCGAAGCCCGGCATCGTGCGTGCTCCGGTCACCCCGCACACGGTGACGATCGCTCCGGTGAACACGCTGAGAAAGATGATCCAGTCGGCGTCCCGGATCACCGAGGCGCCGGCCAGCAGCAAGCAGATCCCGGCGCAGGCCCGGGTGAACGGTTCGGTGCGGTTCTTGCTCGCCGCCATGATCACCACGCCCCCGGCGACGAGCACCACGAACGTGCCCACCCCGGCATCCCGGTAGGGCAGCACGAGCGCGGCCAGCAGGCCGACGCCCAGGACGGCGAGGAGGAGGGCCGGTCGGCCGGCTTCGCCGCGGTCGGGCCAGAACGGGCCGAGCAGGCCGTCGGTCACCGGAGGCGGTACGACGGCGGCAGGTGCAGGAGGTGGGGCAGGTGTGGACATGAGGGTCTCCTCGGTCGGGGCGGGACGGACGGGGGGTGCGGCGGGGAGGTCGACGCGGACCCGCGCGCCCGTACTGCCGGACTCCGGCTCGACGAACGCGATGCTGCCGCCGTGCAGGTCGGTGACCCAGCGGGCAATGGCGAGTCCGAGCCCGGTGCCACCCCCACCCTCGGTCGCACTGAGGGTTCCGAACGGCTCGAACGCGCGATCTCGGTCGAGCAGTGCGACGCCCGGTCCCTGGTCGGAGACCTCGATCCGATGCCGGTCGTCGATGCGGGTCACGGTCACCCGTACCGACCCGCCGGTCGGGCTGTGTCGCGACGCGTTGTCCAGCAGGTTGGCCACCAGCTGCCGCAGCCGAGCCGGGTCGGCGCGGACGACCAGGTCGGGCGGGTCGACGAGGACGTCATACTGCACGGGCCGGCCGGAGACCTGGGCCTCCTCGACGGCCTCGACGAGCAGCGCGGCCACGGCTACCGGTTGCGGAGTCAGCGGCGCCTTTCCGGCGTCGACGCGGGCCAGGTCGAGCAGGTCGGTGACCAGGGTCCCGAGCCGCTCGGCCTGGGCGAGCGCGGGCCGGAGCGCGTCCGGGTCCGCGGGCTCGGAGCCGTCGACGAGGTTCTCGAGGACCGCCTGCAGCGCGGCCAGCGGCGTACGCAGCTCGTGGCTGACGTTGGCCACCAGCTCGCGGCGCTGCCGGTCCACCGTCGCGAGATCTCGCGCGGTGCGGTTGAACGCGCGGGCCAGCTCCCCGACCTCGTCGTGCGAGGTCTCGCTGACCCGGACGCTGTAGTCGCCGCGAGCCATCCGTTTCGCGGCTGCGGTCATCTCGCGCAACGGTGATGTCATGCCGACGGCCAGCAGCTGCGTGACCGCGAGCGCCAGCAGGATCGTGACCGGGATGCTCAGCCAGGGGGAGACCCCGCCGGCCCGCCCGAGGGTGCCCACGAGCGCGGCGACCACGACGCTGGCGCCGACCAGCACGCCGAGCTTGACCTTGAGCGACCCGACCGGTGCGAGCGGCTGGCCGCTCACTCGTCACCCGGCTCGAGGGAGTAGCCGACGCCGTGCACGGTGCGGATCCGGTCAGCACCGATCTTGGCCCGCAGGCCCTTCACGTGGCTGTCAACGGTGCGCGTCCCCGAGCCGCCCGGCCAGCCCCATACGTCGGCGAGCAGCCGCTCGCGGGTCACCACGGTCCCGGGCTCGGCGGCCAGGCAGGCGAGCAGGTCGAACTCGGTCGGGGTCAGCCGTACCTCGACCTCGTCCCGCCAGACCCGCCGGGACGCCGGGTCGATCCGCAGACCGCCGATCTCGGTCGGGCGTCGGCTCGCCAGCTCGCTGGCTCGGTCGACCCGTCGGAGCAGAGCGGCCACCCGGGCCACCAGCTCCCGCATCCGGAACGGCTTGGTCAAGTAGTCGTCGGCACCCACGCCGAGGCCGACCAGGATGTCGGCCTCGTCGTCGCGGGCGGTCAGCATCAGGACTGGCACCGGTCGCTCGGCCTGGATCCGGCGGCACACCTCGTGGCCGTCGAAGCCCGGGAGCATCACGTCGAGCAGCACCAGGTCCGGCGCGTGCTCGGCGAACGCGGAGACCGCGCCGGGGCCGTCGAAGGCCCGGACGACGTCGTACCCCTCGGACTCCAGGCGTTCGGAGATGGCCTGGTTGATGAGCGACTCGTCCTCGACCACGAGAATCCGCTGGCGTCTCATGCAAGCAGCGTAGGAGCGTGACTGGCCGGGAAGCGGGGGCGACTCGTGAAGGTTCTGTGCAGATCGGTCAGGACGGGTCGGCGTCGAGCCAGGCCCGGATCGCCGCGCCGTGCTGGTCCAGAGTCGGCGGGGGCAGGTGGGTGGACCTGCCTCCGGAGAACCCGTTGTCGTCGAACCGGATCGGCGACCCCGGCAGCGAGACATTGCCGAGCGAGGGGTGCTCGACGTCGAGGAGCAGCCCCTGGGAGCGGGTCTGCTCCCAGTTGTAGACGTCGTCGAGGCTGCGCACCTTGCCTGACGGGACGCCGGCCTCGGCCAGCACGGCCAGGCAGTCCTCGGCGCTCCGACCGTCGAACTTCGCCTCGATCACCGCGATCAGCTCGTCGCGACGGGTGACCCGGTCGTAGTTGGTCACGAACCTCGGATCAGCCGGATCCAGATCGAACGCACCGCAGAACGCCCGCCACAAACCCTCGGACCCGCACGCGATCTGGATCGGAGCGCTCGCTGTCGCGAACATGCCGTACGGCGCGATCGACGGATGGTGGTCGCCGGCCAAGCCGGGCACTTCACCTGCGATGGTCCAGCGGGTGCCCTGGAACGCGTGCACCCCGACCACCCCGGCCAACAGTGACGTGCGAACCACCTTGCCGACGCCGGTCCGCTCGCGCTCGTGCAGTGCGGCGAGCACGCCGTACGCGCCGTTCATACCGGCGATCAGGTCCGCGATCGGCACGCCTACCTTGGTCGGCAGCTCGGTGCCGGTGATCGACATCAGCCCGCCCTCGCCCTGGGCGATCTGGTCGTAGCCCGCCCGGCCGGCCTCGGGGCCGTCGTGCCCGAACCCGGTGATCGACAGGATCACCAGCCGCGGGTTCAGCTCGTGCAGCCGCGCGACCGGGAACCCGAGCCGATCGAGCACGCCGGTCCTGAAGTTCTCCATCAGCACGTCGGCGCGCGCGACGAGCCGGGCCAGCACCTCGACGTCGTCGGCGGCCTTCAGATCGAGGACGATCGACTCCTTGTTGCGGTTGGCCGACATGAAGTACGTCGACTCACGCGCGTCCGGCTCGCCCACGAACGGCGGACCCCACGAACGGGTGTCGTCGCCACCGGGCGACTCGACCTTGATCACCCGGGCGCCCATGTCGCCGAGCATCATCCCCGCATGCGGGCCGGCGAGGGCCCGAGTCAGGTCGATGACCATGAGGTCGGACAGCGGGCCGTCGCTCATACTCTCTCTGCCAATCTCGCCAGTGCCCTCGGGAAGATCTCGGCCGGCGGATTCACCAGGCCGGCACCCACCTGGCCGATCCCGGCGACCTTCCCGGCCATGCCGGTGTTGATCTGCGGGAGTATCCCGGTGCGGCAGACCCGGGTCACGTCGATGCCGGTGGCGGCTCCTTGGAACTCGAGGACCGGGATGGCCCAGCGCGGGTTCTCGCCGAGCGTGATCTCGTGCATCCGCCGGGTGGTGGCGAGAGCGTCCGGAACCGAGCCGCCGACGAACCGGACGATCGCCGGCGCCGTCGCCATGGCGAAGCCGCCGATGCCCGCGGTCTCGGTGATCGCGGAGTCGCCGATGTCGGGGTTGGCGTCGTCGGGTCCGTAGTCGCCGAGGTAGAGCCCATCGGCCAGCTGGGCCGGGCCGGTGAACCACTCGTCACCGGTGCCAGCGACCTGGATCCCGAAGTCGGTGCCGTTGCGCGCCATCGCGACCACCATCGTGGATCCGTCGATCCCGCGGGCGGCGTCCAGCGCGAGCTTGCAGGCCGGCATCGCCAGGTTGAGGAAGAAATGGTCGTTGCCTCCGATGAACCGGACCGCATCGGCCACGTCGGCGGTCTCGTGCCCGCTGGTCACCATCGACGGCCCGAGGTCGCGCAGCAGCATCAGCGTCCCGGCCCGGTTGCGGTTGTGCGCCTCGTCGCCCATCTGCAGCATCTGGGCCAGGATCCCCGTGACGTCCACCGGATCGATCGCGCGCACCGCGGCCTGGAGCAGCGGGCCGAGTACGTCGTTCATCCAGCGCAGCCGGGTCAGCACGTCGGGGGAGTAGGCGCCGTACCGGAGCACCTTGCCCAGTCCCTCGTTCAACGTGCAGTGGGTACGACGCCCGCTGGCCCGGTCCTCCAGCACCCACACCCACATGCTCGGGGTGACGACGCCGGCCATCGGGCCGACGGTCGCGCGGTGGTGGCAGGGCTCGAGGCTGACCGACGTACCGGACTCGAACAGGGAGACCGCGTCCTCGGGATCAGCGACGAGACCCTCGAGCGCGGCGCCGCCCAGCAGCGCCCCGCGCAACGGGCCGGACGCGCGCTCCCACGCGATGGGCGGACCGGCATGCAGGAACTCACCTGCCTGCAGGCCAAGGGCCTCCGAGGCGGGCAGCACGTCGACGAGGTGCGCGGTCACGTCGAGCATCGCGGCCAGCGCGCGCACGTTGGCCTCGCGTCGCCGTGGGTCGGCGAGCACCGTTGCCAGATCGGCCTCGGTGCCGGGCATCGGCGGGCGCCAGTCGACCCGCGTGACGTCGACTGCCTGGGCCTCGACGGCATCGGCGAGCAGGCCCGCGCCGGTGTTGACGACGTGCATCAGCGACTCCCGAGGAGCTCGAGGGCACGCCGGGTGGCCAGCGCGTTGGACAGGTGGACCTCGGCACCCGCGTCCGCGAGCGCACTGACCTGCCGGTCTCGTCCTTGGGGATCGGCGCCGGTGCCGACGACGGTGATCACCACCGGCTGCGAGATGCCTTCGATGGCCGGAGCGAGCAGCGCGGCCGGGTCATCCTCGGCGCCGTGGCCGAGCACCACGTCGAGCAGGATCACGCCGACCTCGGGGTCCGCGGCGGCCTTGGCGATCTCCTCGAGGCGCAGCGTTGGGTCGATCATCGGGTGGGCCCGGCCGTGGGTGTACTCGTCCTCGCCGAAGTCGGTGAACGTCCCCGCGTCCGGGCCGGCGATGAGCGACGCCTCTTTGCAGAGCGTCCCGCCCACGAACAATCCCGCAATCCGAGAGGTCTCGATACGGGTCTCGATACGCTCGCTGGCGCTCGCTACTCGACCAACGACCGGCCACTCGGGTATCTCCCGCCCGAGTCGTCGAAGCACCTGCTCCGCCGCGGCGGTGAGGTCGGGCTGGCCGGGGCCGAGGAGCGCGAGCTCGACCGGCGTCGACAGCCCGTCGGCATACGCCGTGATCTCGGCGGCCACCTCCGGCGCGGGCGGCTTGGAGACCAGCACGATCAGCCTGATCCTCGGGTCCGCGTCGAGGCGGCGGAGGGCCTCGCGGGTCGCGAGCCCGCCGACCTCGGCGGACAGGTCGCGTCCGCCGACGCCCAGCGCCGAGGTGACGCCGACGCCGGCGTGGTCGAGCAGCACCAGCAGCTGCTGGCAGCCGGTGCCCGAGGCGGCGACCATGCCGACCGGGCCGGGGGAGACGACATTGGCGAAGCCCAGCCCCACGCCGTCGACGACGGCGGTGCCGCAGTCAGGACCCATCACCAGCACGCCGCGCTCGGCTGCCGCCCGCTTGAGGGCGACCTCCTGCCCGACCGGCACGTTGTCGCTGAAGATCATCACGTCGCGGCCCGCATCGACGGCGTCCATCGCCTCCGGCAGCGCGCTGGCACCCGGCACCGAGATCAGCACGACGGCGTCGTCACCGGTCTCTCGCAGCGCCGAGCCCGTGGTGCGTGATGGTGCCTGCTCGGCACCGGGCCCGCTGGGGCGTTTCGTCGCGTCAGCGAGCGCCTGTGCGACCCCGGCCAACGCGGCGTCGAGCGCTTCGGGGCTCTCGAGCCGCAGCGCGACCACCATGTCGTTGGTCGTGGCCTCGGCGGGGATGTCGAAGCCCATCCCGGCCAGCACCTCGAGGTTGAGGGCGGTGGCCATCGCGACCTGCGCGGCGGTCACTCCCGGCAGACCCTGCACGGCTCGGCTGACCTGGAGCAGGGTCACGGAGTCCGCGAACGCGCCCGGCCGCAGCTCGACGTGGGTTGTCACGCGGCCAGCGCCCATCGTGCGCCTTCGAGCAGCCCGGCCCCCGAGGTGTGGCCCACCGCGCGCAGCCGGGCTGCCGCTCGGTCCTCGTCCTCGGTGCCGAGCGCGACGACGTACGCCGCGAACTCGGGGATCACCTCGCCGTGCAGCGCGCAGTCGAGCAGCGCTGCCGAGAAGCTCGTGGTCAGGTGCAACCGATCCCGCACCGCGGCGTCCACCTCGGCCGAGGCATGGCCAGCCGCGCGGTAGACCGCCAGCCATCCACACAACACGTCGTCACCGTACGGCGTCAGCCCGTCGCCGTAGCCGACGAGCTCCTCGACCGTGACCCGCAGCGGCCCCAGCCGGCTCAACGCCAGTGCAGGCACCTGAGGGTCGACGATCCGGCCGATCCGCAGCGACACCCCGTCCAAGTGCAGGACGCCGGCCTCCAGCGCCGCCTCGCCGACGTCCGGCAGCACCTCGAGCCGGGTCTGCAGGGCGCACGGCACGGCCACCGCCCCGGCCGCGAGCACGCCCAGACACGAACCTTCGAGATCAAGGTAGACGGCGTGCGGTCCGCGGTGCAGTACCGGCACCGGACCGTCGGGGGCCCCGAGCAGCCGGTCCCGGACCCTTCGTGGCGCGCTGACCGGAATCACCTCCCCGACGCTATCCGGACGTCGTACGCTTCGCCGATGTGAGGTTGTGCCAACGATCGCACGGGAGGGCTGCAGATCTTGATAACGGACGGCACCATAGGCGGCCTGGCGCGGATCGACGCCCTGCACACGGGGCTCACCCAGATCGTCCTCGAGGGCGGTGACCTGGGCGGCATTGCCGACGAGGTCTCGCGGGCGCTCGACGTCGGCGTCGTGGTCACCTCCACCGATGGCCGGCAGCGCGCCGCGGCACTCAGTGACGGCCACCTGACGCTGCTCGAGGCGCACGATCTGATCGAGCCCACCGGTCGGCTGCGCGTGGAGCGGGTGGTCGGCGAGGCCGCCAAGGTCGGCGTGGGGGAGGTGCTCGGCCTGCGCGTCGCCGCCGGTGGCGCGGACCTGGCCAGGCTGGTGTGCGTGCGCGTCGACGGTCCGCTCACCTCCGACGACGTGCATGCGCTCGAAAGAGCCGCCGCCGTTGCCGCGCTGCTGATCACCCGGCAGGAGGCGATCACCGCGGTCGAGAACAAGTATCAGGGCGACTTCCTGCGCGACATGCTGTTGCGCCGCGCTGTCGGCGCGGAGTACGTCACCGAGCACATCGAGACCTTCGGCTGGCAGCTGGGTCTCCCGCTCGTGGTGGTCGCCGCCGAGATCGATCCGCTGTCCGCGGACGCGCCGGCGCCGGACCGCGAGACCCGCCGGCACTGGCAGGAGCGGTTCGCCGCGGCCTGGCGCCAGGTGTGCGCCGGCCTCGGTGACGGCATTCCCACCGTGGACTTCTCGTCCGAAGTCGTCAGCCTCCTGCCGGTGCCGGACGGCCAGGAGATCGTGGCCCGGGCGGTGACCGCGGTGGCAGGCGACAAGGGCGGTGGCCGCCGCTCGTTCTCGGTGGGCGTGAGTCGGCCGGCGCTGACCCTCGAGGACCTGCCCGAGGCCTACACGCAGGCCCGACGAGCGGTCGAGGTCGGCCGCCGGATGAGCGGCGGGGGAGCAACGACGTACTTCGACCAGCTCGGCCTGCACCGGCTGATCGCGCTGGTCCCCGACGTCGACGAACTGCGGTCCTTCACCCGGGACGCCCTCGGCAGCCTCGCCGACCCAACCCCTGAGGCCGCCGACCTGCGCGAGACCCTCCAGGTGCTGCTGGACACCAACTTCAACGTTGCCGAGGCGGCCCGCGCGCAGTTCTTCCACTACAACACGATGCGCTACCGGGTCTCCAAGCTCGAGAAGATGCTCGGCCCGATCGCCTCCGACCCGCACCTGCGCCTCGACGTGGCCGTGGCGCTCCGGATCCTGGAGATCACCAAGTGATGACAGGGGCCCCGGCGTGCCTTCGGCAGGTCTCGCCATCGAGCGGATGTCCTGAGCCTGAATACGGTGAGGTCTCGTCGGCCGGAGGTGATGTGTGAAGCCCGCTCCCTTCGGCTATCTACGCCCCGAGTCCCTCGCCGACGCGGTTGCCGCCCTGGCGGCCGACCCCGGCGCGAAGGTCCTGGCCGGTGGCCAGTCGTTGGTCCCGCTGCTCTCCATGCGGCTGGCCGCGCCCTCGATGCTGGTCGACATCAACAGGCTGCCCGACCTCGACGGCATCGAGGCCACCGACGAGGGAGTCCGAATCGGCGCCCTGGCCCGGCATGCCGACGTACTCGCCGACGATGACGTACGCCGCGTGCAGCCGCTCGTGACCCTGGCGCTCTCGAACGTCGCGCACGCGACCATCCGCAACCGCGGCACCACCGTCGGCTCGCTCGTGCACGCAGACGCCGCCGCCGAGATGCCGGTCGTGCTCAGCCTGCTCGGCGGTTCGGTGGAGGTGACCGGATCGTCGGGTAGCCGTACCATCCCCGCGGCCGACCTCTACGTCGGCCCACTGGAGTCGTCGCTCGCGCATGACGAGATCGCCACGTCGGCGTTCTTCCCGGCCCTCGCGCCCGGCGCGAAGGTGGCGTTCGCCGAGATCGCACGACGACACGGTGACTACGCACTCGTCGGCGCCGCGGCCCTGGTCGACGGCGACCGGGTGCTCGTCGGGTACGTCTCGGTCAGCGACGTGCCCACGGTGGTCGATCTGAGCGGCGTGCCGATCGCCGAGGCCGGCGATGCGGCGCTCGAGCAGCTCGAACCGACCGACGACATCCACGCCACCGCGGCCTATCGCGCCCAGCTGGTGCGGGTGCTGACCCGCCGCGTCATCGAGGAGGCCGCGGCATGACCGAGGAGCTCCACGACGTACGCCTCGTCGTCAACGGCGTCGCCCACGACCTCGCGGTGCCGGCCCGCCGTCTGCTCTCGGACGCGCTGCGCCACGACCTGGGCCTGACCGGCACCCACGTCGGCTGCGAGCACGGCGTCTGCGGCGCCTGCACGGTGCTCGTCGACGGCCGGCCGATGCGGGCCTGCCTGATGTTCGCCGTCTCTGCCGTCGGCTGCGAGATCACCACCGTCGAGGGACTCACCAACGCCGACGGATCGCTGAGCCCGGTGCAGCAGGCGTTCGTCGAGTGTCACGGCCTGCAGTGCGGGTTCTGCACGCCGGGCTTCCTCACCACGATCACCGCCGGGCTGCGCGACAACCCGACCCCGACGCACGAGGAGGCGCGGGACATGATCGCCGGCAACTTGTGCCGCTGCACCGGCTACCAGAACATCGTGAAGTCGGTCGAGAGAGCCGCCGAGCTGAACGCCGATCGCTCATGACGACCAAGCTGATGGGCACGAAGGTGCAGCGGGTCGAGGACCAGCGGATGCTCCGCGGCCTGGGTCGGTACGTCGACGACGTCGCGATCGGCAAGGACACCCTGCATGCCGCGGTGCTCCGGTCGCCGCACGCGCACGCCCGAATCGTCGACATCAACGTCGACGAGGTGCTCGAGCTCGAGGGCGTGCACGCCGTATGGACCCACGACGACCTCGGCGGGCTCTCACCGCTGATGGCCGAGCCGCTGCCGCTGCTGATCCCGCACCCCGACCTGACCCACGGGCGCACGCAGTACGCGCTCGCTCGGGACGAGGTCAACTACATGGGGGAGGCGATCGCGTTCGTGGTTGCCGACGACCGCTACGTCGCCGAGGACGCTGTCGGCCGGATCAAGGTCGACTACGAGTACCTCGCGCCGGTCGTCGGCATCGACGCCGCGCGCGCCGCGACGGACCTCGTGCACGACGACGTACCCGGCAATGTCGGCGCGCGAATGGAGCAGAACACCGGCGACGTCGAGAGCGCGATCGCGGCGGCGCCCCATCGGCTGAGCCTCGACCTGACCATCGAACGCAGCGCATGCATGCCGATGGAGGGCCGGGGCACGGTGGCTCGTTGGGACCCCGACATCAACCGCCTCCAGGTGTGGACGTCGACCCAGACCTCGACCGGCGTCCGGGCCGCGGTCGCGGTCAAGCTCGGCCTCGACCTCGCGCAGGTCGACGTGATCACCCCCGATGTGGGTGGCGGCTTCGGCGTGAAGATCAACCACCCGTGGCCCGAGGAACTTCTGGTGCCGCTGGCCGCCCGGACGCTGGGCCGGACCGTGAAGTTCACCGAGGACCGGCGCGAGCACTTCATCTCCTCCGCTCACGAGCGCGGCCAGGTCCACCACGTCGACGTCGGCTTCGACGACGAGGGCCGGCTGCTCGGCCTCGACGTGACGTTCTGGCACGACCACGGCGCCTACACGCCGTACGGCCTGATCGTCCCGATCATCACCTCGACTCAGCTGCTCGGCCCCTACAAGCCGGGGGTCTATCGGGTCCGCTTCGAGTCGCTCTACACCAACACCGTGATGGTCACGCCCTACCGGGGTGCCGGCCGGCCTCAGGGCTGCTACGTGATGGAGCGGACGATGGACGCCATCGCCGCGCAGCTCGGCAAGGACCGGGCCGACGTGCGCGCCGCCAACTTCATCCAGCCGGACGAGTTCCCTTACGACCAGGGGCTGATCTTCCAGGACGGGCGCGAGCTGGAGTACGACTCCGGCGACTACCCGACCTCGCTGCAGAAGATCAAGGACCTGATCGCCTGGGACGAGTTCCCGGCGTTCAAGGCGGAGATGGCAGCAGAGGGACGTCAGGTCGGCATCGGCCTGGCCTGCTACGTCGAGGGCACCGGCGTCGGCCCCTACGAGGGCGCCCACGTGCAGATCGAGACCTCCGGCAAGGTCAAGGTCGCCACCGGCCTGACCACCCAGGGCCAGGGGCACGCCACAGTCTTCGCCCAGCTGGTCGCCGATGAGCTCGGAGTGAAGTTCGAGGACGTCGAGGTGGTCACCGGCGACACCCGACGGATGCCGTACGCCGTCGGCACGTTCGCGTCGCGGGCCGCGGTGATGAGCGGCTCGGCGATCCACCTGGCGGCCAAGCGCGCGAAGGAGAAGGTGCTGCGGATCGCGGCCGAGGCGCTCGAGGCCGACGAGTCGGACCTGGAGATCGTCGACGGAGTCGTCGCGGTGAAGGGATCGCCCGGCTCCTCGATCGACCTCGGCACGGTCGCGGTCCTCTCCAACCCGCTGCGGTACGCGTTCGACGAGGCGTCGCAGGCGGCCACCCAGTTCTCGGTCGGCGACCCCGGCAAGCCGCCGGTCGCCGAGGACGACGAGCCCGGCCTCGAGGGCCGCGACTTCTACTCGCCCGAGCGGGCGACCTTCGCCTCCGGCATGCACGCGGTGATCGTCGAGACCGATCCGGAGACCGCCGAGATCACGATCCTGAAGTACGCCGTCGTCCACGACTGCGGCCACCTGATCAACCCGATGATCGTCGAGGGCCAGATCCACGGCGGCGTCGCCCAGGGCGTCGGTGGCGCGCTCTACGAGCGGATGGCGTACGACGAGTCCGGCCAGCTGCAGAACGCGTCGTTCATGGACTTCCTGATGCCCTATGTCACCGAGATCCCCGACGGCATCGCCATCGACCATCTGGAGACGCCGTCCCCGCTGAACCCGCTCGGCATCAAGGGCGCGGGCGAGGCCGGCGTGATCCCGTCCGCCGCGGTGTTCGCGGCCGCGATCGAGGACGCCGAGGGCATTCCCATCGTCGCGATGCCGATCTCCCCGTCCGAGCTGTTCCACCTTCGCGAGCGGAGCGAGCCCCCGGTTGTCGAGTCGGGCGAGCGCCAGCGAGCCCATATCGAGACACAACAGAGTGAGGCGCACCGATGAAGATCAGCGGCACCAACTCGATCCCGTTCCCGGTCGCCCAGGTGTGGGACGCCCTGCTCGACCCCGCCGTGCTGGTGCGAACCATCCCCGGCTGCGAGCGGCTGGAGACGACCGGTGACAACACGTACGCCATGACGGTCACCGCCGGAGTGGCCGCGATCAAGGGCACCTACGACGGCACCTGCGCGCTCTCCGATCTGGTCGAGCGCCAGTCGCTGGTGATGCGGCTGCAAGGTGCCGGGGCACCGGGCACCATCGACGCCACCGTCCAGGTCGCGTTCAGCGAAGCCAGTGGCGGCACGCAGATCTCCTACGAGGCCGACGCCGTCGTCGGCGGCATGGTGGGCGGCGTCGGGCAGCGGATGCTCAGCAGCGTCTCGAAACGGATGGCCAAGGAGTTCTTCGACAACGTCGCCGGTTCCCTGTCCGGCCCGGCGCCGGTCGAGGCGGTGGCGCAGAGTGCCCCCGGCGTCTACGAGCGGCCCGCGGCGGCAGCCACGACCGGCGTCAGCAACGACTTCCTCAAGGGCATCGCGGTTGGCGCAGGACTGGTGCTGCTCGGCGTGGTCGCCGGGCGCTGGGGGCGTCGCCGATGATGGCGCCATGACCGAGCTGACGGTCGAGTCGACCGCGCGCGAGATGGCCGCGGCCGTTCGCGAGCGGCGGATCAGCGCGCGAGAGCTGCTCGAGCTGCACCTGGCCCGGATCGAGCAGCGCAACCCCGAGCTCAACGCGATCGTCTCCCTCGACCCTGAGCGCGCGATGAGGGGCGCGTGGGCGGCCGACGACCACCTGGCCCGCGGCGGCGTCCTGGGCGCGCTGCACGGCCTGCCGTTCGCGGTGAAGGACACCCACGCCGTCGCAGGCTGGCGGACGACCTACGGCTCGCCGCTCTTCGCCGAGCACGTCCCCGACACCGATGACCTGATCGTCGAGCGGGTCCGCCGGGCCGGCGTCGTCCTCCTCGGGAAGACGAACGTGCCGGAGTTCGCGGCGGGGTCGCACACGTTCAACACCGTCTTCGGCACCACCCTCAACCCGGTCGATCCGTCGCGGTCGGCGGGCGGTTCGAGTGGCGGCGCCGCGGCCGCGCTCGTCGCGGGCATGGTGCCGCTGGCCGACGGCAGCGACATGGGCGGCTCGCTGCGCAACCCGGCGTCGTTCTGCGGAGCCGTGGGGCTGCGGCCGTCGCTCGGCAGGGTGCCCGAGTGGCCGCATCCGAACCTGTGGGAGACCACGTCGGTGGGTGGCCCACTCGCGCGCAACGTCGACGACCTCGCCCTGCTGCTGTCGGTGCTCGCCGGACCCGACCCGCGGTCCCCTCATGCCCTCGGCGACCCCGGCTCGACGTTCGCCCCGCCGTTCTCCGGCTCGCTGCGCGGCATCCGGGTGGCGTGGTCACTCGACCTCGGCGGCGCGTTCGAGGTGGACCACGAGGTGGCGCGGGTGATCGAGGACGCAGGGCGGCTCTTCGCCCGCAACGGTGCCCGGATCTTCGGAGCCTGGCCCGACCTCGAGGATGCCGACGAGACGTTCCGGACCCTGCGTGCGTGGCACTTCCAGGCGCGGTACGGCGAGCTGCTCCGCGAGCACCCCGACGCGTTCAAACAGTCCCTCGCCGACAACATTCGGGCGGGCGAGCCGCTGACCGGAGCAGACGTGGCGCGGGCCTACGAGCGGCGTTCCGAGCTGGCCCAGCGGATGCGCAGCTTCTTCGGCGAGTACGACGTCCTGGTCATGCCGGTTTCCCAGGTGCCGCCGTTCCCGGCCGACCAGGAGTTCCCGCACGAGATCAACGGGATCGCACTCGAGTCCTACCTCGACTGGATGCGGTCGGCGTACTTCATCACCGTGACCGGCTGCCCGGCGATCTCCGTGCCGGCCGGCACCACGCCGGACGGTCTCCCCGTCGGCGTACAGATCGTCGCCCCGCACGGCGCGGACCGGCGGTTGCTCGAGGTGGCCGCGGCTTTCGAGGCCGCCCGCGGCTCGGGAACAACTGGATCAGACCTGTCCGCCAGGCGATCCGTGGCGCAGTAGCGTTGGTCAACTCACCTGGAGGTGGCCATGCCTCGGGTCTTTCGCTTCATCTGCCTCGGGATCTTGTTGCTGCTCCTGCAGGCCAACGGCTGCGACGACGAGAATTCGAGGGGGGACAAGCCGCATCCTTCGCCGAGCGCGACGGCGTCCCCGACCGCGACCGACTCATCGACGAGTCCCGTCGCCCTCATCGACGCTGACACCGACGGCCACCGAAACGCGGTTGTCAGGCGTCGCACAGCGGACGGGCTTCGCGATCACGCGAGACAACCAACCCATCGACACGGCGGGCCTGGCGGCGATTGGCTGGGTGGTCGACGCAGAAGGCGGCACGGCGAGGTGGACGGACCCGGTCCTGGGCAGCATCAAGGTGGTCTGGGATGTCCCGGACGACCGGGCGGTCTGTTGTTTCGACGTCAGCTACTGGGGTGAGGTGACCGGTGACAACCTGGCGATGGGCCCGGTCAGCATGGGCGGCACTGTCTTCACGTTCTCCGGCCCCAGCACCGACACCGGTGCGCACTCGCTCGGCGGGGTGAAGGCCGAGGCGCCGATCGTCCAACTGACTGTGAGAGTGCCCGAGGCCCCCACCGGCTCCTCGGCGACGGTCAGCATCAACCTCGGCTTCCCGCAGCCGGTGCTGGTCACGTACAACTACGTTTTCCTCTAGGTCGGCTCTCCACAGCCAGTCCCAGATTCTGTGCACGAACCAGGGGTTTCTGTGGACGAACGGGGCCTGTCCTGTGGACGACACGCGAGTCCTCTGTAGAACCCGAAGAATGTTTGCGGAAACCCTTGCGCGACCTCGATCCGAGGGCATAGAACTTCCCTCACGTTCTCCTTCGGGAGAGCGGGGCAACTCGGAGACGAGGGTCCATACGGAGGAGCAATCCTTCGCGGAAGCCGGGTGATCGGCGGCCGGGGCCGGAAGCGAAGAGTGTCGATCGGAGCATCACCGAACCGGTCAAATGAAGGGCCCTTGTTGCTCATACCAACGAGGGCCCTTCGCCTATTTTCACGGCCCGCTGTCCGAGCTCGCGAGGACGAGGTGAGGAGGCCGAGGAAGGTCGAGTAGCCGCGCGACCGAGTAACGAGCTCGCGACCGGGCGTATCGAGACCCGGTGACAGTTACCCGCCAACCGCACACCACCGACCCGGTGATTCCACAGGTTTTCCCAGTCCTGTGGATACCTGGGGCCCGTCCTGTGGACGACCGGGGTGGCATCTGTGGACGACACGCCGAACGGCGAGAACTGCCCGAAAAATAAGGGCAAACCCCTTGCGCGGCCACCCGTCCAGGGCATAGAACTCTCTCACGTTCTCCTCCGGGAGGACGGGATCAGTCGGAGAGAAGATCCACACTCTGGAGCAATCCAGGGCGTTGACTGGGTGACGAAGTCAGCGGGGTCGGAAGGAAGACCGGATCGATCGGGAGCGTCACCAGTACCGGTCAAATGAGGGGCCCTTGTTGCTCATACCAACGAGGGCCCTTCGCCTTTTTCGCGGCCCGGGGACTGAGCCGTCGAAGTCCCCGACCAGGCCGGGAGGTCGAGTAGCCGCGCGACCGAGGCTTGTCGTGAGTGCCCGCGAGGGACGAGCGGGTGTATCGACGGGAACGAGGTCGCGACCGGCATTTCGAGACCCGGTGAGTCGGCCAGCAACGTCGACGTCGGTTAGCGCCCTACGATCGAGCCATGGGACTCTCTGGGGAACTTCCTCACCGGTGACGTGCTCGACGAGGCCGAGCTCGAACAGGCTCGCGCCGACGTCATCGTCCTCCACGTGCGCAAGCTGAAGGCCGCGATCGCCTACGACAACTACCGTGCGCCGGGCAAGCGCTTCAACGGCAAGCGGGTGCGGAGCTCCGGCGGAGCGCTGGTCACCACCAGCCGCGTCGTCCTGTGGGCGGGCGGAGTTCGCCAGCTCGACCTCCAGCGCTCGTCCTTGCCGTCGCCGGCCCTGGACGTGACTGCCGACGGCGAGGTACTGCGGGTGGCCTTCAAGGCAGAGGACTTCCATGCCGACCGGTCCGGCGACGTCGCAGTCCGGCTGTGGACGCCGGAGGCACCGCGTCTCGTGGAGCTGCTCGCTCGATGATGTACACCGCGCTGCACACCGTGGTTCCTCCGGTGGCGCGGTTGATCTGGCGGCCGACGGTCCGTGGCCTCGACAACGTCCCGCGCACCGGCGGAGTGCTCCTGGCCAGCAACCACCTGAGCTTCGTCGACTCGGTCGTGATCCCGGTGGTGGTGCCGCGCAAAGTGGCCTTCCTGGCCAAGTCCGACTACTTCACCGGCGCCGGCGTCAAGGGCGCTGTATCGAGAGCCTGGTTCGAGGGGCTCGGGATGCTTCCGGTCGACCGCGACGACAGCAAGGCGGCGCTGGCCAGCCTGGACACGGCGCTGGAGGTGCTCGGTCGTGGCGAGGCGTTCGGCATCTACCCCGAGGGCACCCGGTCGCGCGACGGTCGGCTCTACCGAGGCCGTACCGGTGTCGCTCACCTGGCGCTCACGGCCGGAGTGCCGGTGGTGCCGGTCGGACTGATCGGGACCGAGCGGCTGCAGCCGGTGGGCTCGCGACTGCCTCGGCTGGCGAAGGTCACCGTCGCGTTCGGTGAGCCGATCGAGACCGCGGGGGAGTACGCCGGGGTGCCGCTCGGCCGGGCCCGGCGCGAGCTCACCGACCGGATCATGGCCGCGATCCAGGCGCTGACCGGCCAGGAGGAGGCCGGCGTCTACAACGACCGCGCCCTGGACGACTGAGCTACGTGGAGACCTGCACGTAGCTCCAGGCGCCGATGGAGATGCCGACGGACGCCAGTCCGAGGTAGCAGCCGACCCACCACCACAGCCGGGGCGCACCCTCGGTGCGCTCTGTCCTGCTGCGCAGCGCCGCCGGAACGAGGAACAGCACCGGGAGCGCCATCAGCTCGAACACCACGCCGCAGACGATGAAGCCGACCTCGGTGTTGCCGCGGATGCCGTACTCCAGGAAGTTCCAGCCCAGTGATGCGAACAGCAGGAACCACATCGGCATCAACAGGTTGGGGGCCGAGACGGAGATGGCGAGCGCCGAGCCGATCATCGCGGTGATGATCAGCATCGGGATCGCGATCGCGATGAGCCAGGAGCCGTCGGGGCAAGGGGTGGCGATCTCGTAGGGCCCGCCGGATGCGCAGGAGCCACCGACGCCCATCACCGCGCGCATCGAGAGCCACGCCCACATGAGACCTATGGCGAGGAGAACGACGCAGATGAAGAGTCCCGCCAGCCGCTTGGCCGTGAACGGTATCGGGCGAGCCGTTTCCGCGGTCATGACGAAAACTCTGGCAGAGGTTGGGACGTCGTGATGCCAGACTCGCGGCATGAGCCTCTCGGAGACCGACCTGACCCACCTGCGACGCTGTGTCGAGCTCGCCCGCGAGGGCCTGGAGGACGGTGACGAGCCGTTCGGCTCGCTGCTCGTGGACGCAGGCGGCGGCGTCAGGTTCGAGGACCGCAACCGGGTCAAGGACGGCGACGAGACCCGGCACCCGGAGTTCGAGATCGCCCGCTGGTCGGCCACGCACCTCTCCGCCGAGGAGCGGGCGGCCGCGACGGTCTACACCTCGGGCGAACACTGTCCGATGTGCTCGGCCGCCCACGGCTGGATGGGCCTGGGCCGGATCGTGTACGCCGTCTCGTCGGCCCAGCTCACGGAGTGGCGCGCCTCCTGGGGCGCGGGGGAGTCCCCGGTGACGCCGCTGCCGGTCAACGCGGTCGCACCCGACGTACTCGTGGACGGACCGGCGCCCGAGCTCGAGCAGGAGATGCGCGCCCTGCACGAGCAGCTCGTAGTGCGACGGAGGGCGGGCGATGAGTGAGCCTCGGCTCCGACCCGGGACCGCTGCCGATGCAGCGGACGTGGCCCGGATCTGGGAAACCGGCTGGCGGGAGGCCCACGTCGGTCGCGTGCCCGACGAGCTGGTGGCGGTGCGCACCCCCGACTCCTTCCGGAGCCGGGCCGCCGACCGAGTCTGCGACACGACGATCGCCGACGTGGATGGCGATATCGCTGGCTTCGTGATGGTGATCCCGGGCAGCGACGAGGTGGAGCAGGTCTACGTCGCGCAAGCGCACCGAGGCAGTGGTGTCGCCGGGCTACTGCTCACCGAGGCGGGGCGTCAGGTCGCCGCTGGTGGGCACGCGAGGGCGTGGCTGGCCGTGGTGATCGGTAACGCTCGGGCCAAGGGGTTCTACGAACGCCAGGGCTGGCGCGATGACGGTCCGTTCGATCACGCGGCGCCGGTCGAGAGCGGCGACATCCTGGTGCACTGCCACCGGATGGTGCGGGGCGTCGGCTAGCTCAGGACCCGGGGTTGCGACCCGCGAAAGCGGCGAGCCGGTCGTAGGCCGGGGCATCCCCAGAGACGGTCACCTCCGGGCCGAACGCATCGCCGCGCATCTCGGGCTTCATGGCGGCCGACATGAACGCGAGCCCGCGCTCCGCGGCCTCCACGTCGGGCTTCGTGGGCGAGCTGACGGCGCGGACGACGTCCCAGGTGTGCACGACGAACTCGCCGGTCTGCATGTCGGCCGGCGGCCCGTCGGCGTCGCCCTCGCGCTGGTGCCAGAGGTGGATCAGGTCATCGGCCGCTGACCGGAACGCGCCGGCCCAGTCCTCTGGCAACGGCGGGGGATCCGCGGACCAGTCGGGTTCGTCGCCGTTCATCATCGTGACGAAGTTGGCGCAGTCGGCGAGCAGGTGCCGAATCAGGTACTCGACGTCCCAGTCCGGGCACGGGGTGGGCAGGGAGAGCTGGTCGGGTTGTACGGCGGCGAGCACATCACCGGCCTGGTCGAGGGCCCGAGACAGCACGGCGACGGACTCGTGCGGTGTGGTCATGCCGGCCACCCTAGACACCCGTTCCAGCCGCGCACGAGTGTCGCCGCTCGGTGATTAGGTGGGGCAGTGACCTCGCAGACGACGTACCGCCTCGTGCGGCCGCACGTCGTCGCCGAGGCTCCAACGCTCGACGACCAGCAGCAGCGAGTGGTCGACCATCCGGGCGGGCCGCTGCTGGTGCTGGCCGGTCCCGGGACCGGCAAGACCACGACGCTGGTCGAAGCGATCGTCGACAGGATCGAACGCGGTGGCGCCAGTCCCGATCAGGTGCTGGCCCTGACGTTCTCGCGCAAGGCGGCCGAGCAGCTGCGTGACCGGGTGACGGCGCGGCTGGGCCGGACCATGGCCACGGGTCTGGCCTCGACGTTCCACTCGTTCGCCTACGCGCTGGTGCGCCGCTACGCGCCGGCGGAGCTGTACGCCGCGCCGCTGCGGCTGCTCTCCGCGCCGGAGCAGGACGTCGTCCTGCAGGAGCTGCTGACCGACAATCCCGAGTCCGTCCGGTGGCCAGAAGCGCTGCGCGCCGCGGTCGGCACCAGGGGCTTCACCCGTGAGGTGCACACCGTCCTCTCCCGGGCGCGAGAGCGTGGGCTCGATCCCGAGCAGCTGATCTCGCTGGGCCGTGAGGAGGGGATCGAGGAGTTCGTGGCCGCGGGCCACTTCCTCGGGCAGTACCTCGACGTCCTCGGCGATCTGAGTGCCATCGACTACCCCGATCTGATCGCCCGCGCGGTGATCGAGGCCCACGCGCACCGCGACGAGCTGCGGTCCCGGTTCACCCACGTCTTCGTCGACGAATACCAAGACACCGATCCCAGCCAGGTCGCGTTGCTGCGTGCGATCGCCGGGGACGGTCGCCACCTGATGGTGGTGGGCGATCCCGACCAGTCGATCTACGGCTTCCGCGGCGCCGACGTCCGGGGGATCCTCGACTTCCCTGCCGACTTCCCGCGCTCCGACGGATCCACCGCACCGGTCATCGCGCTCGGCACCACCCGACGGTTCGGATCGCGGTTGTTGCGCGCGTCCCGCGCTATCGCGGCCTCGATCGGGATCACCGGAGCGATCCCGCGCGAGCAGTTCGCGGCCTTCCGCGACCCCACCCCCGCTGACAACGAGTTCGGCCCGGGCTCGATCGAGGTGGTCACCTACGACACCGCGCGGGCCGAGACCGAGAACGTCGCCGACCTGCTCCGTCGCGCGCACCTCGAGGACGGCATCGGCTGGTCGGACATGGCGGTGCTGGTCCGCTCCGGGCGCGGATCGATCCCCGGGCTGCGGCGGTCCTTGACCGCGGCGGGGGTCCCGGTCGAGGTGGCCAGCGACGAGACCCCGCTGGTCCGCGAGCCCGCCGTACTCCCCCTGCTCGGTGCCCTCGCTGTCGTCGTCGACGCCGAGATCACCGACCCGTCCCACGATGACTTCGTGGGGGCCGACCGGGCAGAGGCGCTGCTGACCTCGCAGCTGGGCGGTCTCGACGCGACCGACGTCCGGTCGCTCACCCGGGCGCTGCGTTCGCGGGACGCGGACACCGCCGCACGAGACCTGGTCCGCCGCGCGGTCGTTGACCCCGAGGCGCTGGCCGGCCTCGACAGCGAGCCCGCGCGACGGGCGTTGCGGTTGGCCCAGCTGGTCGCGAGCGCCCGCGCCGACCTCGCCGACGGCGCGACCGTCGAGGAGGTGCTCTGGACGCTGTGGGACGGGTCCGACTGGGGCGCCCGGCTGCGGACGGCGACCCAGGCGGGCGGTTACGGTGCCCGGCTCGCGCATCGGGATCTCGACGCGATCTGCGCGCTGTTCGAGCAGGCCGCGCGGGCCGAGGAGCAGAAGGGTCACACCAGCGTGCGCGAGTTCCTGGCCACGCTCCGCGCCCAGGAGATCCCGGCCGACACGCTCGCCGACCGAGGGGTCCGGGGCGAGGCGGTCCGGCTGCTCACCGCGCATCGCGCCAAGGGACTCGAGTGGCGGCTCGTCGTTGTGGCCCACGTCCAGGACGGCGCCTGGCCCGACCTGCGTCGGCGGGACACGTTGCTCCAGGCCGACCGGATCGGCCGCGACGGGCTGCAGCCCGCGCTGACCCGGGCCGCGATGCTCGCCGAGGAGCGCCGGCTGTTCTACGTCGCCTGCACCCGCGCGCGGCAGCGGCTCGTGGTGACGGCGGTGGCCTCACCCGACGACGAGGGCGAGCAGCCGTCCCGGTTCATCCACGAGCTCGGTCGTGACGCCGAGCATCGGGTCGGCCGACCGACCCGCCCGCTCTCGATGGCCGGCCTGGTGGCCGAGATCCGCCGTACCCTCGCCGACCCCGAGCAACCCGAGCCGCTGCGCGCCGCGGCCGCCAAGCGACTCCGGCGGCTCGCTGACACCGACGTCCATGATCGACCGGTCGCGGCCAGCGCCGACCCGGCCACCTGGTGGGGGCTGCGCGCACCCAGCCGGTCGGAGCAGCCCGTGCGACCCGCGGCCGAGCCGCTCACCCTTTCGGCCAGCGCCCTCGAGGGGCTGCTCACCTGCCCGGCGCAGTGGTTCCTGCAGCGCGAGGCCGGGGGAGAGGTGGTCACGTCCACGGGCCAGGGCTTCGGCAAGATCGTGCATTCCATCGCGGAGCGGATCGCCAAGGGTGAGGTCGGCCCCGACCTCGACGTCGAGTCCGACCTGATGCCACTGGTCGACGACGTGTGGGGGCGGATGGAGTTCCGCACGCCATGGTCCCGGTCCCGCGAGCGGGAGGCGGTGCACGCGGCGTTGGCGAGGTTCGTCGCCTGGCACGGCCGCCCTGGTGCCCGCACGGTCATGGCCGTCGAGCCGCGGATGACAGCCGAGGTGACGCTGCCCGACGGACAGGTGGTCCGGCTGCACGGGTACGCCGACCGGCTCGAGCTCGACGAGGATGGCCGCGTCGTGGTCGTCGACCTCAAGACGAGCAAGTACATGCCCTACGACAAGGACGTCGAGGCGCACTCCCAGCTCGGCCTCTACCAGCTTGCGGTCGACCACGGAGCGGCCGACGAGCTGGTCGGCCGCGAGGTGTTCTCGGGCGGCGCAGAGCTCGTGCAGCTGAGGGCTGGCGACATCCTGCCCAAGATCCAGCACCAGTCGCGCCCAGCCGACGACGGCGCGCCCCGACTGGTCGAAGAGCAGCTGATGGTGGCAGCTGAGGTGCTGCGCTCCGAGGAGTTCGTGGTGCGGCCCGGGCCGCATTGCCGCCGGTGCACGTTCCAGGCGATCTGCCCCGACAAGGCTTCCGGGACGGTGCTCGGATGATCCACCTCGCCATTGACACCCCTGAGCAACTGCGCGACCTGCTCGGCGTCGACTGGACCTTCAGCGAACAGCAGTTCGCCGCGATCACCGCCCCACTCGAGCCCGCGGTGGTGATCGCCGGAGCCGGGTCCGGCAAGACGGCCGTGATGGCGGCCCGGGTGGTGTGGCTGGTGGCGACCGGACGGGTCTCACCCGGCCAGGTCCTCGGTCTCACGTTCACCACCAAGGCGACCGCCGAGCTCCAGAAGCGCGTCCGTGACAGCCTGCGCGCGACCGGCCTGCTGCCCGAGCCGGGACCGCGGACGGACGACGAGGAGGAGGTGGAGGAGCCGACCGTCGTTACCTACCACGCCTATGCCGCGGCCCTCCTCACCGAGCACGGCCTGCGGATCGGCCACGAGCCCGACACCCGGCTGATTGCCGACGCCAGTCGCTACCAGCTCGCGGCCCGCGCCGTGCAACGGCACACGGGACCGGTCGAGCAGCTCAGCGACCATCCACCCACGGTCGTGCAGAACCTGCTCGCCCTCGACGGGCAGCTGAGCGAGCACCTGGTCGACCCCGAGAGACTGCGCAGCCACGACGCGGCAGAGCGGCCGAAGTTCGAGGCCGGCATGGCGGGCGAGACCCGCAAGACCTATCGCGAGAAGTGCGAGAAGGCCATTTCGGCGATCGACCGCCGGGCCGAGCTGCTCGACCTGATCGTGGGCTACCGCCATCTGAAGAGTCACCTCGGGCTGATGGACTTCTCCGATCAGATCTCCCTCGCGGCCCGGCTCGCCGAGCAGTGCCCCGAGGTCGGCGCCATCGAGCGGAGCAAGTTCAAGATCGTGCTGCTCGACGAGTACCAAGACACCTCGGTCGCCCAGGCGCTGATGCTGAGCCGGCTGTTCTCCGGGCCCGACGCCGATTCCGGGCTCGGCCACGCGGTCACGGCGGTGGGCGACCCCAACCAGGCGATCTACGGCTGGCGAGGCGCATCGGTGTCCAACATCCTCGAGTTCGGCCAGGACTTCCCGGCCCGCAACGGCAGCCCCACGACGTACCCCCTGACGGTCAACCGCCGCTCCGACGAACGGATCCTGGCCACCGCCAACCACCTCGCGGCCGACCTCTACGCACTGCGGCCGGAGCTGCTGCCGCTCGAGCCGAAGCCCGGTGCCGTCCCCGGCGAGGTGCACGCCATCGTCCACGAGACCTACGACGACGAGCTCGGGTGGCTGGCCGAGCAGGTTCTCGCTACCCACGCCGATCTCGCGGCGCGCACCGACGAGGCCTGCTGGCGCGAGATCGGCGTGCTCACGCGCGACAACGCGCACGCCGCCGCCGTCTTCGACGCGCTGAGCGACCGGGAGATCCCGGTCGAGATAGTCGGCCTCAAGGGACTGCTCCGGCTGCCCGAGGTCTCGGAGGTGGTCGCCACGCTCTCCTTGATCCAGGACGTCACCGCCAACGCCGCGCTGCTCACCCTGTTGGCCGGACCGCGATGGGCGATCGGCCCCCGCGACCTGGCGCTGCTGGGTCGCCGCGCCCGCCAGCTCACCGGCGCGCAGGGCGGTGGGCAGGAGTTCGCGACGGTGCAGGCACAGCTCGCGGCCGCGGTCGAGGGGTCCGACCCGACGGAGATCCCGTCCCTCTGCGACGCGCTCGACGATCCGGGCGACCTCGCGTACTCCACGGAGGCTCGCGACCGGTTCGGGCTGCTGGCCGGTGAGCTGCGTCGGCTGCGAGCGGCGATCGGCGAACCGATCCTCGATCTCGTCCGCCGGATCATCGACACCACGGGCATCGACGTCGAGCTGGCCTCGTCGGTCAGCCCGGCAGCGGAGGCGCGCAGGGAGAACCTTGATCTGTTCGTCCAGGCAGTGGCCGAGTTCCAGGCCGTCGACGGCCTGGTGACGCTCGCCGCGCTGCTGGCCTGGCTCGAGGCCGAGGATGAGTTCGGCCAAGGGCTCGATGTCGCCACCCCGTCCGAGGCCGACTCGGTCAAGCTGCTCACCGTCCACCGCGCCAAGGGACTCGAGTGGGACGCGGTCTTCCTGGTCGGTGTGACCGAGACCAAGTTCCCGACCAACCGCGGTCGCTCCAGCTGGCTCACCGTGCCGTTCATGATGCCCAACGCGCTGCGTGGCGATGCCCGCGACCTGCCCGCACTCGGCGGTCACTCGCCGGACGACATCACCGCGTTCGCGAAGGCGGCCAAGGATCATGAGGCCCTCGAGGAGCTGCGGCTGGGCTACGTCGCCTGGACCCGGGCCCGCCACCTGCTCTCAGTCTCGGCGTGGTGCTGGGCACCGCACCTCAAGAACGGCCTCGGCCCGTCGTCCTACCTCGTCCGGACGCGGGAGGCGATGGCCTCATGGGGAAGTGAGCCGGAGTCCTGGCGCGACTGCGTGGCCAAGGGCGAAACCAGCCCGTACGCCCACCGCTCGCCCGATCTGCCCTGGCCGATCTCGCATCGCACTGCGGAGGTGGAGCGCCGGCGGGACGCGGCCGAGCGGGTGCGCGCGGCCGAGGTCGACGAGCCCGATGCCGTGGAGGACATGCTGGTGCTCGACCAGATCCGGCAGTGGGACGAGGAGATCAACCGACTGGTCGACGAGGCCACTCGTGACCGGTCGCCGCAGATCGTGGTCGCGCTTCCGCCGGGGCTGTCGGCCACTTCCCTGTCCCGGCTCCGCGACGATCCCGACGCGTTCGCCCGCGACCTGGCCCGGCCGATGCCCCGTCCGCCGTCGCCTGCGGCGCGGTTCGGGACGCGCTTCCACGCGTGGGTCGAGACCCGGTTCGGTCAACAGGTCCTACTGGATCCCGACGAGCTGCCGGGCCGGGGCGACTCGGAGATCGACGACGATGCCGATCTGCGCGACCTGATCAAGCGGTTCGAGGACGGCCCGTTCGCCGAACGGGTGCCGGTGGCGGTCGAGCCCACGTTCGCGCTGGTGCTCGGTGGCCAGGTGGTCCGCGGGCGGATCGATGCGGTCTACGCCGATGGCGAGGGCTTCCTGCTCGTCGACTGGAAGACCAACCGCGCGCAGACCGCCGACCCGCTGCAGCTTGCCGTCTACCGCCTGGCCTGGGCCGAGCTGCACGACGTACCTCTCGAACGAGTGCGCGCGGGGTTCTTCTACGTCCGCACCGGGGAGCTGGTGGAGCCGGAGAAGCTGCCCGGCCGCACCGAGCTGGAGTCTCTGGTGATGGCGGATAGTTCTTGATACTTTCGGTCAAGTATCAACGTCTATCTCAGGGAGACGAGTCATGGCGGAGGCGCTGAGCAACCCCTACACACCGGGCCAGGTGCCGCGGATCTTCGCCGGTCGGGTCGCCGAGCTGAGCCGGATCCGTGACCAGGTGAGCCGGGTGGCCACGTTTGGTGAGCTCGGCGGGCCGCTGCTGGTCTTCCATGCTCCGCGCGGCCTCGGCAAGACGTCACTGCTGCGCACCGCACAGCGGCAGGCCGCCGAGCTCGGGTTCGTGTCGGTGTGGGTGGCGTGCTCGCGCGACCGGCCGTTCCTGCCCGAGCTCGTGCGCGGGGTCGAGCGCGCGCTGCATCGCGCCGACCTGACCCTCGACTCCGACGAGGGCAAACGCTGGAGCGCGAGGCTCGAGCGGGTCTCGGTCGAGCTGGGCGTTCCCGGGCTCAAGGTGACCGGCGACCTCCACACCGGCGGCGAGGAGGCCGCGCGCCCCAGTTCGTCGAGCGCGCCGATCGGCGCTCTCGAGGACCTGCTGCACGACGCGGCCGCCCTGGTGCGGGGCCGTGGCGGAGCCGGGCTGATCGTGTTCATCGACGAGCTGCACGCCGCATCGGCCGACGACCTCTCCATCCTGCTGAACGCGCTGCAGAACCTCGACGGCGAGCGCGAGGACAACCCGCTGGCGGTGGTCACCGCCGGGCTGCCGGTGACACCGGAGGCGATCACCCGGGCTGCGACGTTCGGCGAGCGCAGCACGTTCGTCCCGCTCGACCTGCTCAGCGAGATCGACGCGCTGGCCCTGCTCACCGCCCCCGCCGAGGCACTCGAGGTGACCTGGGCGCCGGAGGCGTTGGCGCTCGTGACCGACGAGTGCCGCGGGCACCCCTACCTCCTCCAGCTGCTCGGCAGCTCGGCATGGGCCGCGGCCCAACCGGTGAGTGGCGGTGAGGTCGACGCCGACCACGTGCGGGCCGGCGTCCCGGCGGCCAAGGATCAGCTCGACGCGATGTACCGCGCCCGTTGGGGATCGGCGACTCCAGCAGAGAAGGCGTTCGTCCGGGCGATGGCGAAGGTCGAGACCGACAACGTGAGCCGTGCCCAGATCGCCGACAACCTCGGCCAGGACACGCACGCCATCAGCGTTCCCCGGGAGCGGCTGATCGAGAAGGGCGTGATCGAGCCGGTGGGTCACGGCCTGGTGCGGTTCACGCTGCCCGGGTTCGCGGCGTACGTGCGGGAGCGCGCCAACGACTAGGGGGCGACGAGCCCGGCCTCGAGCGCGATCTCGACCATGGCACCGAAGCTCCGCTCGCGCTCGTCGGCAGTGGTCTCCTCGCCGGTGACGACCTGGTCCGACACGGTGCAGATCGCCAGCGCTCGGCGGCCGAAGCGGGCGGCCAGGGTGTAGAGGGCGCTGGCCTCCATCTCCACGGCGAGCACCCCGTGCTCGACCATCCGGGCGGTCAGCTCCGGCCGGGCCGGGTAGAACGAGTCGCTGCTGAAGATCAGCCCGACATGAGCTCCGCCGTGTCGCTCCGCCGCGGCCGCCGCGTCGCGCAGCAGCTCGAAGTCGGCAACCGGGGCGAAGTCGAGTCCCTCGAAGGCGATCCGGTTCATCGAGGAGTCGGTGCAGGCACCCGAGGCGATCACGAGATCCCGGAGCGACAGCCGCTCGGCCAGCGCCCCACAGGACCCGACCCGGATGATGGTTTGTACGTCGTACTCGCGGAACAGCTCGTTGATGTAGATCGCCGCCGACGGCTGGCCCATGCCCGAGCCCTGCACCGAGACCGGGTGTCCCTGCCAGGTGCCGGTGTACCCGAACATGCCGCGGATCTCGGAGTAGCGGCGCGCATCCTCGAGGAACGTCTCCGCGACCCAGGTCGCGCGACGGGGGTCGCCGGGCATCAGGACGATCGGGGCGATGTCGCCGGCAGCGGCGCCGATGTGGGTGCTCACAGGTCTCACCCTAGGCAGTCCTAGAGTCGGCTCGTGACGTATCCGCACCTGGAGCTGGCCGCGAACCCCCACGACCGCGCCGGGCTCCGCCGCAACGACGAGGCGTGGCTCGCGCGACGCTGGGAGGACCCGGCGACCCGGGTGCTGGTCGTGTCCGGGACGCGGGTCCGGCCGCGGGACGGCTCCATCGACTGGGTGTCCCCGGGTACGGCGCCCGCGGGTGACCGCGTGCTGCTGGGCGAGCGGGACGGCCGGACCTGGTTCGCCGTCGTCGTACCGCCGGACGCGGCGAAGGCGGAGCCGGACCAGTGGTTCCCGCTGCGCGGGCTGCTGCCGTTCGTCGGGCGCGACTCGGTGGAGCTGGCACCGCTGCTCTTTCACGCGCTCGGCTTGGCCGAGTGGCTGTGGGCGACCAGGTTCTGTCCGCGCTGCGGCGGAGCGCTCGATGTGCGGGCGTCGGGCCACGAGCTGAAGTGCGCGGACTGCGGGCGCTCTCAGTTCCCGCGCTCGGACCCGGCGGTGATCATGGTCGTCGCGCACGGCGAACCGGGCTCGGACGAGGAGCGATGCCTGCTCGGCCGGCAGTCGGTGTGGCCGGAGGGCCGGTTCTCGACGCTGGCGGGGTTCTGCGAGCCGGGGGAGACGCTCGAGGATGCGGTACGCCGCGAGGTCGCCGAAGAGACCGGCATCGTGGTCGGAGAGGTGGAGTACTTCGGCAACCAGCCGTGGCCGTTGCCCTCGAGCCTGATGCTCGGGTTCATCGGACGGGCCGAGACCACCGACATCGCCCTCGACAACGAAGAGCTCGACGATGCGCAGTGGTTCACGCGCAAGGAGATGAGGGAGCAGGCCGAGGCCGGCAGGCTGGTGCTGCCCGGTGGGGTCTCGATCAGCCGGTCACTCGTCGAGCACTGGTACGGCGGCGCCCTCCCTGGCCATTGGTGATCCTCAGGCCGCGAGCGAGGCGAGCTTCTCCTTGACCTGGGCCACCGACGGGTTGGTATGGGCGGTGCCATCGGCGTATACGAGAGTCGGGACGGTCTGGTTGCCGTGGTTGGCGGACTCGACGATCTGGGCTGCACCCGGCGTCTGCTCGATGTCGACGATCTCGAAGGGGATCCCCTCGCGGTCGAGCTGGCTCTTCAAGCGGTGGCAGTAGCCACACCACGGGGTGGTGTACATGGTGAAAGTGCCGCTCATCGTGGGGTGTCCCCTCCTGCGTCTAGGGTCGTTCCTGCCGCCCTGATCAACCACTCTCGACCTGGAGTTGTTCCCGATGACGTCGCCGGATGAGCTGCTTGACGCGCTCGACCCCGAGCAGCGTCAGGTGGCCGAGGCGCTGCGCGGCCCGGTGCGGGTGCTGGCGGGCGCCGGCACCGGCAAGACCCGGGCGATCACGCATCGGATCGCCTACGGCGTGGCCACCGGCGTCTACGCGCCGACCGAGGTGCTGGCCGTGACGTTCACCACCCGGGCGGCCGGCGAGATGCGGCAGCGGCTACGCCGGTTCGGCGCGCAGGCGGTGCAGGCCCGGACCTTCCACTCCGCTGCGCTGCGTCAGCTCCGCTACTTCTGGCCGCACGCCTACGGCACCGAACTCCCCACCCTTATCGAGTCCAAGATCGGGCTGCTCGTCACCGCCGCGCGGCGGCTCCGGGTCAACGCCGACCAGGCGCTGCTGCGCGATCTCGCCTCGGAGGTCGAGTGGGCCAAGGTCAGCAACGTCCACCCCGACGACTATGCGCAGCTCGCGGCCGATCGTGGCCGCACCGTGGCCGGTCTCGACCTCGACAGCGTGGGTCGGGTGTTCGCCAGCTACGAGGAGGTCAAGCGCGGCCAGGGGCGGATGGACATGGAGGACGTGCTGCTGCTCACCGCCGGGCTGCTCGCCGACGACGAGCGCGTGGCAGCCCAGGTCCGCCGACAGTACAAATGGTTCGTCGTCGACGAGTTCCAGGACGTGTCGCCGATCCAGTCGGCACTGCTCGACCTATGGCTGGGCGGCCGCAACGAGCTGTGCGTGGTCGGCGACCCGGCCCAGACGATCTACTCCTTCGCCGGCGCCGACGCCGGCTACCTCACCAGGTTCTCGACGAAGTACCCCGGCACGACCTCGATCGACCTGGTCCGCAACTATCGCTCGACGCCACAGGTGGTGGCGGCCGCCAACGCCCTGCTCGCCGGGTCGGGCACCGAGTCGGTCGAGCTGCGGGCCCAGCGACCGACGGGTCCCGAGGTGAGCTACACCGGACACCCCGACGAGGTCGCCGAGGCGGCGGCGGTGGCCCAGGGGATCGAGGAGCTGCGTCGCGGTGGCCGCGCCCTCGGTGAGATTGCGGTCCTGTTCCGGATCAACGCCCAGTCCGAGGCCTTCGAGGACGCGCTGACCGATCGAGCCATCCCCTACGTCCTGCGCGGCGCAGCCCGGTTCTTCGACCGGCCGGAGGTGCGCGAAGCGGTGACCCGCATCCGCGGCGCCGCTCGATCGGGTGCGGACGACGGCGACGTGGTCGACGCCGTGCGCGCGATCCTGGCCTCGATGGGCTGGTCGGAGCAGCCGCCCGAGGCGCGGGGTCGGACCCGCGACCGCTGGGAGTCCTGGCAGGCGCTGATGTCCCAGGCCGAAGAGTTCGCCCGGGCCGGGCAGGGAGACCTCGGTGCCTTCGTCGACGACCTCGACCGTCGCGCCGCCGAGCAGCATGCCCCGGTCGCCGACGGCGTCACCCTGGCGACGTTCCACGCCGCCAAGGGTCTGGAGTGGGACTCGGTGTTCCTGTGCGGCCTGCAGGACGGCACCCTGCCGATCACCTACGCCGACACCCCGGAGGCGGTCGAGGAGGAGCGCCGGCTGCTCTATGTCGGCATGACCCGGGCCCGGACCGACCTGCGGCTGTCCTGGGCGAGCGCCCGCAACCCCGGCCAGGCGGCCCGGCGCAAGCCGTCGCGCTTCCTCGACTCGCTGCTGCCCGAGGGCCAGCGACCGGTGGCCGGCTCGAAGCGGACCCGCGGTGCCCGAACCTGTGCCGAGTGTGGGCGGCCGCTCCAGAGCAAGGCCGAGAAGCTCCGACGCCGCTGCGTCGACTGTCCGGCGCCCTACGACGAGGCGCTGTTCGAACGACTACGCGAGTGGCGCAAGGAGCGTGCGGCCAGCGACGAGGTGGCGGCGTTCATGGTGTTCAGCAACAGCACCCTCGAGCAGATCGCGGAGCACCGGCCACGCACCCCGGCGGCGCTGCTGAACATCTCCGGGGTCGGTCCCGACAAGCTCCAGAAGTACGGCGACGAACTGCTGACCCTCGTCGAATAACTGATCCGTCGGACCGAAATCCTGCCAATCAGGAGAAATCTCCAAAAAAAGTCAACAAATGGTTTGCTCCTTACATACGGGTCACGGTAACTTTCCCGAACCAGCAACCGCGCACCACGGTCTCGGCAAGACCGGCGCACGATGAAGTGAAGGAGGTGGCCTCAGTGGTCAACATCAAGAACCCGAACCGGACGCAGCTCACGTCCGCATTTGGCATGCCCATCTGCGGCCGCGCCCTCGTCATCACGCGCGACCGCGTGGCTGCGACCAAGGGACACGTGGGCAACGTTTCGGCCTACATCCCGGGGACCAATGCCTGGAGTCCGCCAGTCTGTTGACACCAACAGAACCGGCACCTCCAGGCCGCGGAACCCACTAAGGGATCCGCGGCCTTCTTGTTTCTCTAAGGCGTTGAACAAGAGCCGCAGACCCCGACCGAACAACCAACGCGATCAGGTCAACGACAGGAGGTGACATATGACCATCAGCGTTCTCGACCGCACTGATGGGGCTGCCGTGAAGGATGCCGAGCTGACACTCGGCGGACTGCACGACCAGGCCGAGAAGGTGGACGAGCTGGCGCTCCCTTGCCGGGTCAACGATCCCGAGCTGTGGTTCGCCGAGTCCCCTTCCGACGTGGAGTTCGCCAAGGCGCTCTGCACGGACTGCCCCGTACAGGCCCTGTGCCTGACCGGTGCGCTCGACCGGCGTGAGCCCTGGGGCGTCTGGGGCGGTGAGCTGTTCCTGCAGGGAGTAGTGATCCCCCGTAAGCGCCCGCGTGGCCGTCCTCGTAAGAACGAGGTCGCCGCGTGACCAGCGACTCGTAGTCCTCAACCGAAAAGCACCACACCCACCCGAACTGACACACCGAACGAACGGACCTGACATGAACCACCTCATGCATGAAGACCTAGCGCGGGCCCAGATGTCCGCGCGCCTGGGAGAGGCGCAGCAGCTGCGCGCGGGGGAGAACCTCGTTCGCTACCGCCGCTTGAGCCGCAAGGCTGAGCGTGCTGCGCAGCGGGCTCGTCTCGCACTCGCTCGCGCACTGTAGGACTCCGGGGGAGTCACCTCCGGAACACCCTGATCGCGGGTGAATCCGAGGCCGGGTACGACGCCACGTCGTACCCGGCCTCTTTCTCATTTCCGGGCCCCGGCGGTCGTACCCTGATGGGGTGGCGGACGAGCAGCCCCGGGTGTGCGACTTCTGCGGTCGTCAGGAGGCCGATGCGGCCCGGACCCTGACCTGGAGCACCTCGGTGGAGAACGGCCGCCAGCGCACCTACTGCGACGCGTGCTCGCGCCAGCACCTGCGCAGCATGGAGGGGAAGCTAGACGTCGAGTACTGGTAACCCGCGCTAGAACACCTCGTCCCAGGCGCAGCCGCAGTGCGGGTGCCGCTCCCACTCCCGGCGTACGGCGGGTCCGCTGTGGTCGATCGTCACGATCGCCGACCAGGTCGCCGGGAGATCTCCCTCGGCGTGGCGCGCCAGGTCGCGAACCGCCCAGGCCAGCGCCAGCAGCTCCAGCGTGGGGTCGACCGGTGCCCCGCCGATGGCCGGCGCCGCCCGGGCCACCTGCTCGACGACCAGCGGGCGACGGAGGTCCGACTCGGCGAGGTGCGCGTCGACGCAGCGCAGACACGCGGTGCGACCAGGGAGCACGAACGGCCCGATCCGGGCGGCTGGGCCGCAGGTCACGAGGAAGTGCGGAGCGCCCTCGCGGACCAGCGGGTCGAGGTCGCCGCGCGCGGGCTCGTCATCGGTCACGACCAACCAGACACTCGGCGTCTCTCCCGGTAGGGCCAGCCCTACGCCGGCCGCTCGCAGCAGGCCCGCTGCCGTTGCCCGCACGCGGGTCGCGGCGCGGATGCCGATGCGGGCCGCGGCTCTCGCCGTCAGTCGCCGGGCGGCGTCCTCGCCGAACTGCGCCTCGGCCGCCCTCCGCGCCGCAGGGTCGCCCGGCGTCGTGGAGTCCGGCTCCCCGCCGTTGAGCAGCAACCCCGCCGCACGGAGTGATGCCAGCGCGGAGCGGGAGTGGGGGTCCTCCGCAGCGACGGGCAGATGGCGGAGCGTGGCGCGCACCTCCGGGCTGTCCGGGACGATCACCCGCAGCGGCGGGTCGATGCCGACCTGCAGGTGCTCGGCGTCGCGGCGTACGACGTGGAAGCCCGGACGCCACCTCAGGCGCCCGGGGGGTGGCTGGCTCATGCCGCGAGCGTCACACACCCACAGGCGGGCGCGTTCTGGCTCTCCACAGCCCGCCAGAACGCCGACGGCGGCACTCCCCGAGGGGGTGCCGCCGTCCTAGAAGTCTGGCTGTTACTTGGGGGCGCTACTACGCCTTGCCGAGGATCCGGTTGAGGTTCGTGCCGCAGACGGGGCAGACTCCCTTGGCCATCCGGGTGCCCTTGTCGTTGACCCTGACCTCGCCCGAGGCCTCACGCTTCGCCTTGCACTTCACGCAGTAGAACTCGCCGCTCCAGGTCTCCGCCATGACGGCCTCCTTGTTGTCGTCACTCATTCGGTCGTCGCGACGGGGTGAACAGGGGAAGCCCGCCGGAAGTCCTGTGACCGGTGTCTCAGGACCAGTTCGACCTTACGACACGCCTGGGCGCAGGCGTGGCAGGCGCTCCGCGAGCCTCACTTGAGCGTGAAACCGCTCACGGCGCCGAAATCGGCCTCTCAGTACCCTGCGCGCATGCCTGAGCTCACCCATCTGCGCCTCGAGCGCCCGTCCGACGGGGTCGCCCTGTTGGTCCTCGACAACCCCGATATGCGCAATGCGATGTCCGACGAGATGACCGTGTCGTGGGTCGCCGCGATCGACGACCTGGCGGCCGACCCGTCGGTCCGCGCGGTGGTGGTCACCGGCGAGGGTTCGGCCTTCTGCTCGGGTGGCAACACCGGCTGGATCGCCAGCGAGCCCGACGCCACCGTCGACTACCTGCGCACCCGGATGATCGGGTTCTACCGGGCCTGGCTGTCGATCCGGAAGCTCGAGGTCCCCACGATCGCAGCGGTCAACGGACCCGCGATCGGCGCGGGGCTGTGCCTCGCACTGGCCTGCGACATCCGGTACGCCGCCACCGGCGCCAAGCTCGGCGCCCCGTTCGTGCGGCTCGGCATGCACGCCGGGATGGCCGGCACCTACCTGTTGCCCAACGTCGTCGGCGAGGCCACCGCCCGCGACCTGCTGCTCACCGGCCGGGTCGTGGAGGCGGACGAGGCGCTGCGCCTGGGCCTGGTCTCGCGGGTGATCGCGCCGGACACGTTCCGCGACGAGGTGCTGAGCACCGCCGCCGAGATCGCCGCGAACGCCCCGATCGCCAGCCGGCTGACCAAGCTGGCGCTGGCCGACGGCGGGCACCGGGACTTCGAGGCCTGCATCCAGTGGGAGGCGATGGCCCAGCCGATCACCCTGGCCACCGAAGACCTCCAGGAGGGCATCCGGGCCAGCCACGAGAAGCGCGCGCCGGTCTTCCAGGGTCGCTGAACCAAATATGAGGAGGCCCCCAGTCGGTCTCACGACACTTGCCTTCCCCTTGCGAATGTCGTTCGACGGACTGAGGGCCTCGTCTGGTCGAGAAACGTACGGAGCCGCCGGCCACAGGGTCAATGCAGGCTGGACCACTCCTGTGGATGAGCCTGTGGATGAATCTGTGGACGACGGTCCCACCCCGTGGAAATCGGCCTCGGGAGGTACGACGCCACTGTGGACGAATCCGGTCGCCGACCGCCGTACGTTGCGCTGACCAGGGAGAATCGATCTCCACCGGGTGTGGACAAGAAATAAGTGGAGGGAAAAGTGCCGGATCCCGAGCCGTACGACGCCGGGCCGGTCGCGGCGCTGCGCCGGATCGCGTTCCTGCTCGAGCGGGCGCGCGAGGACACCTACAAGGTGAAGGCCTTCCGGGGCGCGGCGGCGGCCATCTTGCCGATGCCACCCGACGAGGTCTCCCGAGCGGTCGAGGACGGCAGCCTGACCAAGCTCGCGGGGATCGGCGCCAGCTCGGCGAAGGTGATCACGGCGGCGGCTCGCGGCGAGCTGCCCGAGCGGCTCGCCGCGCTCGAGGCCGAGCATGCGGGGCCGCTCACCGACGGCGGCGCCGAGGTGCGCAGCGCGATCCGAGGCGACCTGCACCTGCACTCCGACTGGTCCGACGGTGGCTCGCCGATAGAGGAGATGGCGATGACCGGGATCGAGCTCGGCCACGAGTACATGGTGCTCACCGACCATTCGCCGCGGCTGACCGTGGCTCGAGGGCTGAGCCCCGAGCGGCTGGCCCGGCAGCTCGGTGTGGTCGACGCAGTCAACGAACACCTCCAGGCGATCGGCGGCTTCACGCTGCTCAAGGGCATCGAGGTGGACATCCTCGACGACGGCGGGCTCGACCAGACCGAAGAGCTCCTGGACCGGCTCGACGTACGCGTCGCCAGCGTCCACTCCAAGCTGAAGATGGACAAGGACGCGATGACCCGGCGGATGATCGGCGCGGTCCGCAACCGGCACACCAATGTGCTCGGCCACTGCACCGGGCGGCTGGTGACCGGTGGCCGCGGCACCCGCGGTCAGTCGCAGTTCGACGCGAAAGCCGTCTTCGAGGCGTGCGCCGAGAACGATGTCGCGGTCGAGATCAACTCCCGTCCCGAGCGCCGCGACCCGCCGACGAAGCTGCTGGAGCTGGCCCGCGACATCGGCTGCGTGTTCTCGATCGACAGCGATGCGCACGCGCCCGGCCAGCTCGACTTCCAGGTGCTCGGTTGCGAGCGCGCCGAGGACGCCGGCATCGATCCGGACCGGATCGTCAACACCTGGCCGAAGGAGCGCTTGTTGGCCTGGGCGAGCAAGTAAGTTGGCGACATGACGCGTGCCGAAGTCGAGGTACGCCGCTCCAAGCGGCGCCGACGGACGGTATCTGCCTACCGCGAGGGCGAGCGGATCGTCGTACTCATCCCGGCCTCGCTGACCCGCAAGCAAGAGGCCGAGTGGGTCGAGACGATGGTCGCCCGGATCGAGAAGGCTGAGCAGAAGAGCCTCCTCTCCGACGACGACCTGCTCGAGCGCGCTCTGCAGCTGAGTGACCGCTGGCTCGGCGGTCTGGCCACACCCTGAGCGTGCGCTGGGTGACCAACCAGAACTCGCGCTGGGGATCGTGCACGCCCGGCGACCGCACGATCCGGCTGTCCCAGCGACTCGAGCGGATGCCGGGTTGGGTGATCGACTACGTGATCGTGCACGAGCTCGCGCACCTGCTCGAGCCCGGGCACAACGCGAAGTTCTGGGCCTGGGTCGATCGCTACCCGCAGGCCGAGAAGGCCAAGGGCTACCTGCTCGGCTGGTCCGCCGCCGCCCACGTCGAGGCTCCGCCCGACGAGGTCGACTGAGTTACGTCGTCGCGGCCGACGGCCGCACGTTCTGGTTCATCCGGAAGACGTTCTCGGGGTCGTACTCGTCCTTGAGCGCCACCAGCCGACGGTACTTCTCCTCGCCGAAGGTCTGCCGGACCCGGGCGTCGTCGATCTCGCTGACGAAGTTCAGCGCGATGCCGTCGGCGGTCCACGGCCTCAGCGCCTGCTCGGTGGCGCGCACCCACTCAATGTGTGGCGCGTCGTCCGGCTCGGCCCAGCTGCCGTAGCAGTGACAGACCCACGGCACCGATCGAGAGCCCAGGGGCGTTGCTTCCTCCGGTACGTCGGCGATCGCGCCCCCGGCCTGACCGATGATCACGACGCTGAACGGTGAGGTGGCCACCGAGGCGGAGGCGATAACGGCGTCGATCGCGTCGTCGGGCAGGTCGCGCAGGTTCTGCGAACGCCAGTAGTTGCGTCGCCCGGGTGGGTTTCCGCCGTCGGTCAGGGCCTGGAACTCCACGTACGGCATCGGCTGCATGAGGTCGACCGGCGGTTCGCCGAACTCTCGAAGCGGCGCCAGGGCCGCCTCGCCCTCGTCGACCGTCCCCCAGTGAGCGGCGATGACCGCGACCGCCGGACGTCCCTGCAGGTCCGGTGGTACGAACGGGGCGGGCGGGGCGTGCATGAGCACTAGACCCGCGCCGATCGCACGTGGGGCGTCACGCATCACGTCACGGAAGTGCCGCGCCACCTCGGGTGCCCGGTCGCGGGGGTACATCAGCAAGCCGCCGTACACCAGCGGTCCGACCGGGTGCAGCCGGAACTCGAACTCGGTGACCACACCGAAGTTGCCGCCACCTCCACGCAGACCCCAGAAGAGCTCCGGGTTCTGGGTGGCGCTCGCGGTGAGGACCCGGCCATCGGCGGTCACGACCTCCGCCGACAGGAGGTTGTCGCACGCCAATCCGTGCTGCCGCTCCAGCCACCCGCTGCCGCTGCCGAGAGTGAAGCCGGCGACGCCGGTCGTGGTCATCCGGCCACCGGTCGTGGCCAGGCCGTGCTCCTGGGTGGCGTGGTCGAGCTCGCCCCAGGTGACCCCCGGCTGCACGCGTGCGCGCCGCCCGACGGGATCCACCTCGATTCGCTGCATCGGCCCGAGGTCGATGAGGAGACCGTCGTCGATCGTCGAGTAGCCCGCGACCGAGTGGCCACCACCGCGGATGGCGACCGGCAGGCCCTTCGCGCGGGCGAAGCCGAGGGCGGTGGCGACGTCCGCGGACGACGTGGCTCGCGCGATGAGCGCGGGACGCCGGTCGAACATCGCGTTGAACACGGTCCGGGCAGCGTCGTACCGGTCGCCGTCGTGAGGGGTCAGGATCTCGCCGGCGAACCGGCTAACCCGGCGCGGAGGTCGGCATCGAGGCTGGAGCTGGTGCTGGTCATGTGCGCAGCCTGCAACCGCTGCGGACCCGGTGCAGTGCCGCGCGTCACAGGTCGACGGGTGGGGCGGCCGCCTCGCGCAGCGCGCCGAGGTCGTGCAGGTGGAAGTGCGCATGGCGCTGACTGACCGCGCCGGTGCTCACGAACGACGCGAGGGCCCGGTTGACGTTCTCGCGCGACGCGGCGACGAGGGAGGCCAGGGTGCCCTGCGACAGCCGGAGCCGGATCCGCACACCCTGATCGCCGGTGTCTTCTCCGAACTCTTCGGCCAAGCCCAGCAACGCGGCCGCCACCCGCCGCCGGATGTCGTCGAACGCCAACCCACTGAAGGAGTACGCCGCCTGCCCCGCGACGGAGCTGAGGCGCTCCAGCATCCGCTCCATCGCGATCGGGTGCTGGGCGAGGAACGCCAGCAGCGGTGCCCGTGCGATGCGCAGACACCTGCTCGGGGTCATCGCCGTGGTGCTGACCCGGCGCACCCCGGTCGGATGGAAGAGGCCGACCTCGCCGACGATGTCGACCCCGCGGTAGATCCCCAGGATCACCTCGCCGCCGTCGTAGCCCACGCGGTGCGCTTTGACCTGACCCTCGGCCACGACGAACAACGCGAGCGCCGGATCGCCCTCGATCCACATCGACTGGCCCGCGGTGTAGGTTCGCTCGCTCACCTCTGGCAGCAACTCCTCGACGTCCACCGCCGTGAGGTCGCCGAAGACGCTCGTCTGGAGCAGGATCCCCGTTGGGTCCACGCCCGCAATCTAGTGTGTCGCGCGCGCCAGCCGCACGAGCTCGATCAGCTCCGGCTCGGGATCCGGCAGCGCGTCCGCCGGCCACCAGCGGACGTCGAGCGACTCCTCGCTGATCGCGTGCTCGGCATCCTCGGGCGCCACCGCGACGAACCGCACGTCCAGGTGGTGTACGTCGCCACCGGGACCGCAGAACGGCACCGCATGCTCGCTCAGGTGCACGGGAGTGGGTGCCATCAGCAGGTCGGCGATCCCGGACTCCTCGGCCGCCTCGCGCAGCGCCGCGCCCGCCAGCGTCGGGTCTCCCTGTTCGCAATGCCCGCCGAACTGGAACCACCGTTCGGCCTTGGCGTGCAGGGTCAGCAGCACCCGGCGCCGGTCGTGGCTGAGCACGAGGGTGCTCGCGGTCAGGTGATCGGGCCGGCACTCCCGCGACAAGCCGTCGGGATGCGCAGCGAGGTGGGCAAGGTAGCGATCGCGCAGTCCGGCCTGGGAAGTGCTGGGTGGCGCCCAGTCGCGGAGTGCGCGGACCGCGTCGGTGTGCAGGCTCACTCGTCGTCGAGCAGCTTGCGCAGCTCGGCGTCGAAGTCGTCCTCGGTGAGAACGGGCGGCGCGGCGGCGTCCTCGCGGAAGCCGAGCGGGTCGTCCAGGTCGGCGGAGGTCGGCAGCAGGTCGGGGTGCATCCACACGCCGTCGCGGGCCTCGGTGCCCTGCCGGGTGCGCAAGGATCCCCAGAGCGTCGAGGCGTCCCGCAGCCGGCGCGGCCGCAGCTCCAAACCGACCAGGGCGGCGAAGGTCTCCTCCGCCGGCCCACCTGCGGCCCGCCGGCGGCGTACGGCCTCCTGCAGCTTGGCCGCGGCCGGCATCCGCTCGGCGGTGGCCTGGCCGACGACCTCGTCGACCCAGCCCTCGACCAGCGCCAGCGCGATCTCGAGCCGCTCCAGCGCGGCTCGCTGCGCGGGCGACTCGGGGAGGTCGAACATCCCGCCTTCGAGTAGCTTCTGCATGGCCTCGGGGTTCGTCGGATCGACGCCGCGCAGCTGCTCCTCCATCCGTTGCTGGATCGCCTCGGCGTTGATCTCTATGCCGCTGGCGAAGTCGGTGACCGCGCCGATCAGGTGCTCGCGCAGCCACGGCACCTCCGCGAACAGCCGCTGGTGCGCGGCCTCGCGGAGCGCGAGGTAGAGGAGGACGTCGTCCTCGGTGACGTCGAGGCCTTCGGCGAACGCCGTCACGTTGGCCGGCAGCAGCGCGGCCTTGCCGGGAGCGGCGAGCGGGATGCCGATGTCGGAGACACTGAGCACCTCACCGGCCAGGGCGCCGAGCCCCGAACCGACCTGGGTGGCCAGCATCGCCCCGACGGCCTTGCCGATGATCCCGAGCAGCGGGCCGGCGGTGGCCTGCATCTCCGGGGGCAACGCGCCGCCGAGGCCGGAGACGGAACGCTCGGCGACCGGCTCGACCAGGACCTTCCAGACGTCGCGGGTCTCCACGACCCACTCGGCCCGGCTCCACGCGGCGGTCGAGGTCACGCCGGACGCAAAGCCGGTGGCCTCGTCGAGCCAGTGGTCGGCGAGTCGTACGGCGTCGGCGACCGCGTCCTTCTGTCGCTGGCTGGGGCTCGGGTCGGGCTGCGAGGCGACGGTCTTGCGCGCCAGGTCGTCGGCGACGTCCCAGTTGAGCGGGCCGTCGTAGGGCTGCATCAGCGACTGGAACTGGCCCATCAGCTGGCTCAGGTCCGGGATCCCGGCGGGCATGCCGCCGGCGAAGAACTGCTCGAAGGGCGTGCCCTTGAACGGGTTCTGCCCCTCGTCCGGGCCGTCCCCGGGGTCGTTGCTCATAGGCCCCACGGTACGCCGACGCGACAACCGAGCAGGCGGGCTAGGGTCGCTGCGTGAGCCAGTCCCTCGTCCGTCTCGTGGAGCTCCGGGAGACACCGCTCGACGTCGCCGAGGTGCTGGCCAGCGTCGAGGGGGAGGGCAGCGGCGGCGTGACGTTGTTCGTCGGCCGGGTCCGCGACCACGACAACTCTGGCGGCACTGAACTGGAAGTTGTGGGGCTCGACTACTCCGCGCACCCGGGAGCGCTGGGCACGATGCGAGCGGTCTGCGAGCGGGTCGCCGACGCGCACCCGGTGCATGCGGTCGCCGCAGTCCATCGGGTCGGCAGCCTCGCGATCGGCGACATCGCGGTCGTGGTCGCCGCCGCCGCCGCGCACCGGGGCCAGGCGTTCGACGCGTCCCGCGACCTGATCGACACGCTCAAGGCCGAGGTGCCGATCTGGAAGCACCAGCGCTTCGCCGACGGCACCGACGAGTGGGTCGGGTCGCCGTAGGGCGCGCCTCGCACTTCAACCAGCGGGCCGTCCTACCCTCGGAAGGTGGAGATCCTGCTGTGGCTGGTGCCCCCGGTCGTCGTGACCGTGCTGGCGATGGCCTGGGTGTCCTGGCTGAGCCGGCAGGGACGCGGCGAGATCGACCGCGAGGCGGCGGTACGCCGTTTGGGCGAGGCGCTCTCCGAGGAGCGCCGCGCGAAGCGGCCCACCGGGCGCTACGCCCCTCGCGTGCCGCAGCGGGACCGCAGCACCGGTGTCGCCGTACGGCCCTCGCGCGCGAAGCCGCCTGAGCAGGAGCGTCGCGCAGGCTGAACCCCACGCCGGGAGACTTGGCCCGGATGAGAGGGTTGGCGCCATGAACCAGCGCCTGATCGCCGCGGTGGCGGCCGTGCCGCTGGTGCTCGGTCTGATCGTTGCCGCGGCGCTGATGCCGCTGCCGTTCGTCGTCTATGCGCCCGGCTACACGGTCGACGTCCTTGCGAAAGACCAGAACGAGGCCGAGATCATCCAGGTCAGCGGCCACAAGACCTACCGCGACAACGGCGAGCTGCGGATGACCACGGTCCTGGTCACCGCGCCCGAGACCGACAAGACCCTGTTCGAGCTGATGGGCGCCTGGCTGGATCCGGACGATGCCGTCTACCCCTACGACGCCGTGCACGGTGACGTGAAGACGGACGAGGAGAACCAGATCGAGGGCCAGGTCCAGATGATCTCCTCGCAGGACGCCGCGATCGCCGTGGCCCAGCAGGAGCTCGGCCTGAAGGTCACCCCGCTGCCAGGCGTCTCCTACGTCAACGCCGACGCGCCTGCGGACGGTGAGCTGCAGCCGCGGGACTTGTTCCTCGAGATCGGCGGCAAGAAGGTGGCCACCACCGACGACGTCATCAATGCGATTCGTAGCAGCACGCCAGGCGAGCCGCTCCCGATCGTCGTGCTCCGGGACCACAAGCGCACCGACATCACCGTCACTCCCGAGAAGGGTGAGGACGGGACCTCGATCGGGATCTACCTCGGCACCGGGTTCCGGTTCCCGTTCGATGTGACGGTCCACATCTCGCCGGACATCGGCGGGCCGAGCGCGGGGCTGATGTTCTCTCTGGCCATCTACGACACGCTGACCCCGGGATCGCTGACCGACGGCGAGATCATCGCCGGCACCGGCGAGATCTTCGCTGGCAGGGAGGACGTCCGCGACGGCACCGTCGGGCCGATCGGCGGCATCCAGCAGAAGGTCGCGGCCGCGCGCGACTCGGATGCCGAGCTGTTCCTGGTGCCGGCCGACAACTGCGAGGACGCGCTGACCGTCGACAACGGAGACATGAAGTTGGTCCGCGCCGACACGATGCACGACGCCCGGCTGGCGATCGAGGCGTGGACCGCCGACCACGACGCCGAGCTGCCCAGCTGTGAGGACGCGCCGTCCTGATGGACCCGACCGCAGACCTCGACGGCGACCCGGCCCTGGCGGCCGCTGTCCTCGACATCGAGAACCATCTCGCCGACGGCGGCTGGGACCAGCCGGCCCGCCTCTACGCACTGGTCGAAACCGCCCAGCTGGTACGCCGCGAGCCGGCCCTGGCCGCGGCGATGGGCCTCGACGCGTCGTCCGAGCGTGGATCGCTGACCGCTGTGGAGCAGGACCAGCTCGACCCGGGGGTGCCGCTGGAGCAGGTGCTGGAGTCGATCGCCTGGCCCGACGACGTGGCCGGCTGTGCCGCGGTGGTGGAGCGGCTGGTGCTGCCGCCGGACGCCGACGACGCGATCCCCGAGGACCCGGAGCGGGCGCAGCAGTTCGCCCTCGAGCACCCCGAACGCCAAGAGGTGCGGATAGTGGCCGGTGCGACCCGCCACGGGGCGACGTACTGTGCCCTACGACTGCGCACGCACGACGACGACCAGTCCGTGGTGGGCGGCACCGACCTGGTGCCCGGGCTGCTGGCCCTGTTGGGCGCGACCCTGAGCGATGAGCAAGAGCAGGAGCAGGAGAAGCCGTGAGCGAGCTGTTCGACGAAGAGGAACCGCGCCGACCGGAGCGCCCGGCGCCGCGACGATCGCGGGCGCTGCTCATCACCGCGCTGATCCTGATCGTGGTGTTCTTCGGGATCACCACGTTCGCGTCGATCTACACCGACCGGCTCTGGTACAAATCCGTCGGCTACGGCCAGGTCTTCAGCACGCTGATCTGGACCAAGGTCGGGCTGTTCATCGTGTTCGGCGCGCTGATGGGCGCTGCCGTCGGCATCAACATGTTCTTGGCCTACCGGTTCCGCCCGCTGTTCCGGCCGACGTCTCCCGAGCAGACCGGCCTCGACCGCTACCGCGACGCGGTGACGCCGATCCGGACCTGGCTGCTGCTGGGCGCCTCGCTGGTGATCGGCCTGTTCGCCGGTGCCTCCGCGATGGGTGAGTGGCGCACTTACCTGCTGTGGCGCAATGCCCAGTCCTTCGGCAGCAAGGACGCGCAGTTCGACAAGGACATCGGCTACTACGTCTTCCACCTGCCGTGGCAGCACTACTTGGTCGACTTCGCGATGGCGACGGCCGTGATCGCGCTGATCGCAACCGCGATCGTGCACTATCTCTACGGTGGCATCCGGCTGCAGGTCAGCCGGGACCGGTTGTCCCCGGCGGCACAGGTGCAGATCTCGGTGCTGCTGGGCGTGTTCGTGCTCGCCAAGACCGTGGACTACTACCTGGACCGGTTCGACCTGGTCAACGAGTCCAACCGGCTCTTCACGGGCATGAACTACACCGCCGAGAACGCGGTGCTCCCCGCGAAGAACATCCTGCTCGGCATCGCGTTGATCTGTGCCGTGCTGTTCTTCCTCAACGTCTGGCGGCGGACCTGGCAGCTGCCTGTCGTCGGGCTGGCGCTGCTCGCGGTCTCGTCGGTTCTGCTCGGGATGATCTGGCCGGCGATCGTGCAGCAGTTCCAGGTGAAGCCCTCGGAGGCCGACAAGGAGGCGCCGTACATCGAGCGCAACATCGCGGCCACCACCGCGGCGTACGACCTCAGCGACGTGGAGTACGAGGACTACAACGGTGGGATCGGCGACCTCACGCTCGACCAGATCACCGGCGAGACGGCGTCGGTGCCGCTAGTGGATCCGCAACAGGTGCGAGAGACATTCGAGCAGCGCCAGCAGGTGCGGGCGCACTACTCCGTGGCCAGCGTCCTGGATGTGGACCGCTACGACATCGACGGTGAGGAGACGCCACTCGTGCTGGGCGCGCGCGAGCTGGACCAGAGCGGCATCAACCCCAGCGACCGGAACTGGTCCAACCTGCACACGGTCTACACCCACGGCGAAGGGATCATTGCGGCATACGCCGACCAGATCCCGTCAGCTGTGTCGGGCGACCGGATCGTCTGGGCCGAGGGCAACGACGCGGGGCAGGACGCGCTCACCAGCCTCGAGGAGGACGGTTTCGAGCAGCGGATCTACTTCGGCGAGAAGAGCCCCGACTACTCCGTGGTGGGCAAGGCCGAGGAAGATTCCAACAGCGTCGAGCTCGCCCTGCCCGGCGCCGTGGAAGAGGAAGAGGACGACTACACGACGTACGACGGCGACGGTGGCGTCCCGATCGGCAGCGGCTTCAACCAGTTCATGTACGCCGTGAAGTTCGGCGAGCCCAACTTCGTGCTCTCGGGCCGGGTCAACGGCAACAGCCAGGTGCTCTACAACCGGAAGCCCGCCGAGCGGGTCGAGAAGGTCGCGCCGTGGCTGACCCTCGACAGCGACCCCTACCCGGCCGTCGTCGACGGGAAGGTGCTGTGGGTGGTCGACGGCTACACCACCACCGATCGGTACCCGGGCTCGCAGCGGGAGTCGTTCGCGGCGATGATCGAGGACGCGCTGCAGGAGGACACCGGCCTGCAGACGCTGCCGACCGACGAGATCAACTACATGCGCAGCGCGGTGAAGGCGACGGTCGACGCCTACGACGGCACGGTCACGCTGTATGCCTGGGACGAGGACGACCCGATCCTCAAGGCATGGCAGGGCGCCTTTCCCGACACCGTGCAGCCGAAGTCGGAGATCCCCGATGGCCTGATGGAGCACCTGCGTTATCCGGAGGACCTGTTCAAGGTGCAGCGCTACCAGCTGGCCAAGTACCACGTGAAGGAGGCCGGGAACTTCTACCAGGGCAATGATCGTTGGGAAGTCCCGGAAGACCCGAACAAGGGCGGGACGTTCCAACCGCCCTACCGGATGTTCCTGAACCAGGAAGGTGACGTCAGTGGCGCCGACGACTGGGCGATGACCTCGGTCTTCGTGCCTCGGAGCAAGGGCAACCTGGCGTCGTACGTCTCGGTGAACTCCGACGCCACCTCTGGCGAGTTCGGCCAGATGAAGGTCCTGGAGATCACCGACGTCAACGCTCCCGGGCCGGGCCAGGTCGCCAACGAGATGAGCCAGGACGAGGAGGTCGTCGAGGCGCTCACCGGTCTGCGCGTCGCCAACGCCCCGCCGCCGGTGTTCGGCAACCTGCTGACGCTCCCCGTGGACAACGGGTTGGTGTACATCGAACCGGTGTACGCCGTCCGCTCCGGCACCGCCTCGAGCTTCCCGATCCTCCGGTACGTGATCGCGAGCTACAAGGGTGACGTCGGCATCGGCGAGACCCTGCCCAAGGCGCTCGCCAACGCGCTCGGCACGGAGATCCCCGACGAACCCGTCACCGACCCGCCCATCACTCCAGGTGGTCCGGACGAGCCCGACGACCCGAAGGGTGGCGGCAACCAGACCCTGGACGAGCAGATCACCTCCCTGCTGACCCGCGCCGAGAAAGCCTTCACCGATGCCGACGCCGCCCAGCGCCAGGGCGACACGGTCCGCTGGGCCGAGCTGATGGAGCAGGGTCGTGACCTGATCTCGAAGGCCCTGGCGAAGGTCGATGAGCGGAACGCTCAACGGGAGAACAAGGCCGGCAACGGAGGATGAGGGATCGGAACCACCCCTGATTTGGCCCGGCTCCACCCCGGACGGTAACGTTGGGTTCACGACGCGGGGTGGAGCAGTTCGGTAGCTCGCTGGGCTCATAACCCAGAGGTCGCAGGTTCAAATCCTGCCCCCGCTACAAATCGAAGTGGTCCCCTGACCTGCGGAAACGCAGCCAGGGGCCGCTTGGCTTCTACTGGTTGAAGCCCACGTGCACGTGATCGCTGTGTGTGGGGTCGGAGAAGTACTGGCTGCCGCCGCCGTCCAGGTCGTCGGGGCCGCCGACCTGGGAGGCACCGGTACCTGCCCCGATCCGCATCACCTGACGCACCAGCTCGGTGGCCTCGGGGTCGACGACCAGGCGGCCGTTGATGCTCCCGATGTCGTAGGCGAGCCCATCGGGATGGTTGCTGCGCCGGTCGGTGCCGAATACCAGCATCGGGTGGGCCGAGATCAGCACGCTGATGCCGATCCGGTGCTGTTCCGACACCGCGATCATGGAGCGCAGCACCGCGTCCGAGACCAGCCCCGCAGCGACGTCGACGCGACCGGCCCACGGCAACGCGATGCGTTCGCTGTCCAGCACCTGACGGATCAGAGGCCCCGGATCCTGCAGGGCTGGCACCGGCGTAGCGACGGTCAGCGAATCGGTCCGCCACCCCTCGGGGGTCTGCGTGATCCGCACGTCGTAGGTCGTGCCGCCTGCGCCAACGAAGTCGGCCTCGACCAGGATGCTGGCGTCGGGTGGCAGGTACCCGAAGTACTGCGTGTACGTCACCCGCCTTACTTCCGGCAGCGCCTCTACGGCGCGGGCGGCGACGCGCTTCGCCTCGCCGTCGATCTTGGCGGGGTCCGGCCGGTAGCGGGTGGAATCGGTCGGGCCGTCGCGCGGGCCGGACGTCGATCCGCGTTCCGTCGTTGGCGGAGCCGGCGCGGGGGCCTCGTCGGAGTTCGACGACGAGCAGCCCACGACGCCGGCGAGCGCCACGATCATGAGCATCGGGCCGCTCCGCGAGGTCATCGCAGTACTCTCACACGGCCCGCACTTCGCAAGGAGCGTGACATGGGATTCCTCAGCCCCTCACCCCAGCCGCTGCCTCCGTCGGAGTTCCTGCGGCTTCCGCTCCGCGAGCGGATGCGAATCCTCACCGTGCACTGGGTCGAGGACGGCTTCGGCACTCCTCGCGTGCTCCACGTGGTCTACGTGCTGAAGATGGTCGGCCTCTACTTCGCCGTCGGCCTGTGGATCGTCTCGATGACGACCACGGGTGTCGAGTTCACCGACCCCGGCACCTGGTTCGACAACATCGTCGTCTACCAGAAGTTGGCGGTGTACCTGATGCTGCTCGAGGTGGTGGGCCTCGGCGGGGCGTTCGGCCCGCTCTGCGGCCACTTCGCGCCGATGATCGGCAACCTCCGCTTCTGGATCCGCCCGGGCACCATCCGGATGGCTCCGTGGGGCGAGCGGGTGCCGTTCACCGGCGGCGACGAGCGCACGATCCTCGACGTCCTGCTGTTCGTGGGCGTGCTGGCGAGCCTCGTGTATCCGCTGGCCATCGATGCCGAGCCGGTGTCGGTGGCGTTGCTAGGTGGTGTGGGGCCGCAGGAGCTGATCCCGGCCCAGGCCTTCATCCCGATCCTCGTGACCATGCCGCTGATGGGGCTGCGCGACAAGGTGGTCTTCCTGGCCGCTCGATCCGAGCAGTACCTCCCGATCATGCTGTTCTCCGCCTGGCTGAGCTGGTCGATCGATTCGGGCGAGGACTTCGTCGACCTGGTGGTCGCGTTCAAGATCATCATCTGCGTCGTCTGGATCGGCGCGGGTACCTCGAAGCTCGGGCATCACTTCATGAACGTGGTGCCACCCATGGTGTCCAACACCCCCGGGCAGCTCGACGTCGTGAAACGCCTGCATTACCGGAACGCCCCGGAGGACCTCCGCCCCTCCAAGTTCGCCTGGTTCATGGCGCACGTGGGCGGCACCACCGTCGAGCTCCTGATCCCGCTGACCCTGCTGCTCACGACGGACAACTCCGTCGCCAGGCTCGGTGCGTTGGCGATGCTGATCTTCCACATCTTCATCACCTCGACGTTCCCGCTGGCGGTCCCGCTGGAGTGGAATGTCTACTTCGGGTACATCGCCATCGTGCTGTGGGGCGGCTTCGGTGACGGGTTCGACGCCAGCGTCTACAACATCTGGAACTTCTCCGAGCCCCTGCTGCTGATCCCGATCTTCGCGCTGCTGCTCTTCGGCCCGATCCTCGGCAACCTCCGCCCCGACCTGGTCTCGTTCCTGCCCTCGATGCGGCAGTACGCCGGCAACTGGGCCTCGGCGGTGTGGACGATGAAGCCCGGCATCCAGGAGCGCTTCAACGAGCTGCCTTTGGTGGAGAACCAGGTCGACCAGCTGCAGCGGATGGCGCTCACGCCGTACGAGAAGGACGAAGCCGAGATGACTGTGCAGAAGGCGATCGCGTGGCGCAGCATGCACAGCCAGGGTCGTGGTCTGTTCTCGGTGATGTACGAACACCTGGACGACATCGAGTCGCGCACCATCTGGGAGGGCGAGTTCATCTGCAGCACGATTCTCGGCTGGAACTTCGGCGATGGCCACCTGCACGACGAGCGGCTCGTGGCGGCGGTGCAGAAGCGCCTCAATCTCGAACCGGGCGACCTGGTGGTCGCCTACTGCGAGTCGCAGGCGATCCCGTGGGCGAACCCACCGCAGCGCTACCGCGTGATCGACGCCGCGCTCGGTGTGGTTGAGCGAGGAACCTGGGACGTGAAGGATTGTGTCGAGGCGCAGCCGTGGCTGCCGGACGGGCCGATCCCGCTCGGTGTCGACTGGGCGGCAGCCGGGTTCGTCCGCAAGCAGACGTTGACGAGCGGTCAGGAGCAGACGGCGTGACCACAGCAGTCGTGGTGGGCAGCGGACCGAACGGGCTCGCTGCGGCGATCCGGCTGGCTCACGCGGGCATCGACGTCACCGTGCTCGAGGCCCACGACCGACCCGGGGGCGGCACCCGGACCAGCGAGCTCACCCTGCCCGACCTGCTGCACGACGAGTGCGCGGCCTTCCACCCGACTGGCTTCGCCTCGCCGTACTTCGCGTCACTCGACCTCGGGCGGCACGGGCTGAACTGGCTGTGGCCGGAGGTCGATCTCGCGCATCCCCTCGACGACGGGCGGGCCGGGCTGGCCGCGCGCGACCTCAGCATCACCGACGTGTCGCTGGGGGAGGACGCCGCCAGGTGGCGGCGCCTGTTCGCCGCCCCGGTGCGCAACTTCGACGACCTGATCGATGAGGTCTTCCAGCCGGTCGTGCACGTGCCTTCGCATCCGATCACGCTGGGCAGGTTCGGGATGAAGGCGCTGCAGCCCGCCACCTTGATCGCTCGCCGGTTTCGCGACGAGCCGGCCCGAGCGCTCTTCATGGGTGTGGCCGCGCACGCCTTCCACAAGCTGAGCACGCCGCTGAGCGGTTCCGTGGGGATGATGCTCACGGCCGCGGCCCACGCGGTCGGCTGGCCGGTCGCCGAGGGCGGCACCGAGGCCATCACCCGGGCGCTGCTCGCCGAGCTAGCCGAGCACGGCGGCAAGGTGATCACCGGGATCCGGGTCACCTCCCTGGACTCGCTGTCCGACCTGACCGGGGGCTCGCCCGACATGGTCATACTGGACACCGCGCCCGACGGAGTGCTCGAGATCGTAGGTGACCGGCTGCCGTCGCGAGTGCGCCGCGCCTTCACCCGCTACTCCTACGGTCCGGCGGCGTTCAAGGTGGACCTCGCCATAGAAGGAGACATTCCGTGGACCAACCCGGGCTGTCGCCGCGCCGGAACCGTGCACCTAGGTGGGAGCGCCGAGCAGATCGTCGGGATCGAGGCCGCGACGGTGCGGGGCGAGATGCCCGACCAGCCGTTCGTCCTCCTGGGCCAGCAGTACCTCGTGGACCCCAGCCGGTCCGCGGGGAACGCCAACCCGATCTACGCGTACGCCCATGTCCCGCACGGGTACGACGGCGACGCCACCAATGTGGTGATCGACCAGATCGAGCGCTTCGCACCGGGGTTCCGCGAACGGATCCTGGCCGTCGCGACCAACGACCCGGTTGGGTTGGAGAGGGTCAACGCCAACTACGTGGGCGGCGACATCGCTGCGGGAGCCAACACCGCGCGCCAGATCGTTTTCCGGCCACGGCTTGCCGCCAACCCCTACACGCTCGGCGTTCCTGGCGTGTACCTGTGCTCGTCCGCCACTCCGCCCGGGGCCGGCGTACATGGCATGGGCGGTTTCAACGCCGCCGAGACGGCTCTGCGCAGGCTGTGACGGCCGTTCTCGTCATCCTCGCCCCACTGCTTCGCCAATGCCGAACGCCGGCCGGTCACCCGAAGAAGTTACGGAGGATCCGCTCCCTCAGGCCTGCGGAACCGTGTCGCTCCCGTTCCTCCATGCGAACCTGTCGCCTCGCCAATCGCTCTTCCATGATGCCGGACAGTTCGTCCAACCACTCGGGATGAGCCAGCAGCAGAGGCTCGTAGTGCTGCCGAACTATCTCGTAGACGACGCACTCGTCTACCGACCGCACGGTCGCGGCTCGCAACTCTCCGGTCAGTAGGGCCATCTCGCCGACCACCTGCCCACGCTCCATCGTCTCGACGAGCCAGTCACTCCCGTCGTCGTTGCGCAACCGCACTTCAACGGCGCCTTCGCCGACCAGGAACAATGACCTGCCCTCGCTTCCCTGCACAACGAAGCGTTCCGTGGGACCCAGCACCATGGGCCGTGCAGTGACGGCCAGGGTGTGGATCTCCTCAGGGGAGAGCATCCGCAGGATGGGCACCTCGGCCAGGAGTCGCTCGATCTCGTCGGTGGTCGGATCCTTGGCGAAAGCGGGTTCGGTCACCGTGAGGTTGGGACCGAGGCCATCGTGCCGTTGGAGCAGCTCCACACGTGGTTCGTCGTGGACCAACGCCTCCAGAAGGCTGGCGCCGGTGGGGATGCATTCGGCGCCGGAGTACTCGATCCAGCCACCCTGCTTGGCCCACTGTGCGACCGAGTTCATCGATGCGCGGTACTGGTTGCATGCAGTTGGATAGACCCCTTGCTGCCCGGCGAAGCCGAGGCGTTGCCACAGCACCCGTTCTCGGGCTACCTCGGGAAGGAATCCCAGCTCGGGAAACGCGGAGGCGGCCTGGCGCAACACCGCGCGTTCTGCGTCCCGGAACACGCGTTGCCACGTCTCCTGCGCGTTGTGCTCGTTCCGGCCGGCCAGCTCCATTGCATGCTTCAGGTCCTCGTGGTGCGCATGGAGGA
>CAWABG010000004.1:0-65871 GCA_963780245.1 uncultured Actinomycetota bacterium | reverse complement strand
GGCCCGCCGGGAGTCCTGGTCCCGAGCCGGAACATCGCGCCGGGCACCTGGTCGAGCATCCACCCGTAGTCCTCCCCGCCGAGGCTCTGCGGCACGCTCACCTGCCCCTTCACCCCGAGCACCCGCAGCACGGCGGCGGCCAGCAGGGCATTGGACCCCGGCTCGTTGACGACGGGGGGTACGCCCTGGAGGTAGTCGATGGAGGCCGTGACGCCGTACGGGCGAACGATGTCGAGGACCGCCTCCCGGATGATCGGCTCGCACTCCGCCCAGGCTACGGCGTCCAGGATCCGCACCGTGCCGGCGGCCATCCCGCCGACCGGGATGACATTGGGGGCGGCGCCGGCCCGGAGGATGCCCCACACGACGCTCACTCCGGAGCGCGGGTCCATCCGGCGGCTGAGCACGGCGGGGAGCTCGCTGGTGACCTTGGCCAGGGCGAACGTGAGGTCGCCGGTGAGATGCGGTCGAGATGTGTGGCCGCCGGTGCCTTCGAGCCACACCTCGATCCGATCCGCGGCGCTGGTCAGCGCTCCGGCCCGGAGCCCGATCCTGCCCACGTCCACGGCCGGGTCACAATGCAGCGCGAAGACCCGCTCCACGCCGTCGAGTACGCCCTGGGCGATGAGGTGCTTGGCGCCGCCGGGCATCACTTCCTCGGCCGGCTGGAACAACAGCCGCACCGCCCCCGGCAGCTCGCCGCGCTCGTGGACCTCGGCCAGGGCCAGGGCGGCGCCGACGAGGGAGGCGACGTGGACGTCGTGGCCGCACGCGTGCGCGACGTCCGGTACGACGCTGCGCCAGGGATCCTCCGTGCGATCCGGGATCGGCAGCGCGTCCATGTCGGCGCGGAGGGCGACGACGCGGTCGCCGTCCCCCAGGTCGGCGACGAACCCGCTGCGCGGCATCCGGGTGACCCGCCAGCCGGCCTGCTCGACCCGGTGGGCGGCGATCTCGCTGGTCCGGGACTCGGACCAGGCCAGCTCGGGGTGACGATGCACGTCACGGCGCAGCTCGATCAGCTCGTCGTCGTACTTCTCGACAACGGACTCGATCAGTTGCGTGGTGGCGGTGGTCATCACCCCGAGCCTAGTCGCCGTCGAGCTACCTCTTGATCCGCACGACCTCGCCGCCCGGCGGCGTCGGGTCGTTCGGCCCCTCCGGGCCGATGAGCACCTTGACGGTGGCGTACAGGTCGTCGCCGCTGCTCTCGATGTCACCCGGCAGCAGCGTGTCGAGGAACTTCACCGGCTCCTTCGAACCCGCCTTGATCTTGGCGATCCGGCCGCGGAACAGCTCGGAGACGAAGACGTTGCCCTTGTCGTCGACCGCTACGCCGGTCGCGCTGAGCAGCCCGCCCGCGAGCTTCCTCACCTTGCCGGTCTCCGGGTTGATGCGGTAGACCGCCGCATTCAGGCCGAGGTTTTCGTCGTCGGGACCGCCCGGGAGGGTGCTGACGTACAGGTTGCCGTTCGGGCCGACCTCGACGTCGGTGGGCACCGGCTCCAGGAAGATCTTCTGTCCCACGACACACTCCGGCAGCTCGAGCGCGGTAGCCGCCTCAGCGGACACCGTGACGCCCACGGCCGGGAGCACGGCAACGGTCGAGAGCTTGCCGCTCTTGCCGTACTTGACGATGGCGTTGCCCGCGGCGTCGGCGATGTAGGTCCGGCCCTTCGCCTGCGCGGTCGCGTAGGGGTGGCTCTCCACGATGCCCTGGTACGCGCCGAGCGGCGGCTCCAGGTCGCAGCCGTCAGGCAGCGAGCGGAACCCATAGGTCACGTCACCGTCGGGGTTGCGGTTGCTCTCGAACTTGCCGAGGTCGGCGAGCACCTTCGGCTCGCCGCTGTCGCCGATGCCCATGAGCACTGCACCCGCGCCTTCGCCCTCCTCGTTGCCGTAGATGGTCAGCGCGAACCGCAGGCTGCCCTTCCGCTCGGAGACAGCGCCCACCTCGTTGCCCTGCTCGTCCTGGTAGATGACCTTGGGCTGCTTGCCGGGCTTCTTCCTGAGCAGGCTGCCCGCGAAGTTCTGCGAGTAGTAGACGGTGCCGTCATCGGAGACGGCGAGGCTCAGCGGGCTGATCAGCCCGCCGACCAGTGTCTTGACAGTGGGCTTGGCATTCGGCTCGTCGGCGATGGCAGGTGCGCCGAAGGTGCTGCCGGTCAGCGCGACAGCGGCTACCGCGGCCACCAGATGCTTGCGATGCATGGTTCCTCCACGTAGTTCATTCGGGGTTTGACGTGCGTGACACTGCCCGTCCCGACGTCCCGAGCACATGAGGAGGGAGTCCCGGAGTACCGGGACGTTAAGCGCTGCTGGTGCCGTCTGTCCCGAAAACGCCGGAGTCGTACGCCGCCAGGATCCGGTCGGCGGCCACGGTCGCGGGCAGCTCACCGGACAGCACGTGGTCGCGAATCTGCTCGCGGACCTCGCGAACGGCGGGCGAGTGCCGCAGCCGCTGCTCGATCTCGTCGCGGACCAGACTCCAGGTGAAGTCGAGCTGCTGGCCCGCCCGCTTCCCGGCCAGGCCCCGGTCGCCGAGGTGATGTCGGTGGGCGAGGATCCGCTGCCAGAGCTCGTCGACGCCGACATCGGTGAGCCCCGAACATGTGACGACCGGCGGGGCCCACTCCCCCTTGCCGTGGACGAGCCGAAGCGCGCCGGCCAGGTCTCGCGCCGCCGCGCGGGCCTCCTGCTCCCGATCGCCATCGGCCTTGTTGACCGCGATGACGTCGGCGATCTCGAGAATGCCCTTCTTGATGCCCTGCAGCTGGTCGCCGGTGCGGGCCAGGGTCAGGAACAGGAACGTGTCCACCATCCCGGCGACGGTGACCTCGGACTGGCCGACACCGACGGTCTCGACCAGCACCACGTCGTACCCCCCGGCCTCGAGCACCGTCATCGCCTGCATCGTGGCCCGGGCAACTCCGCCGAGCGTGCCGGCGGAGGGCGAGGGCCGGATGAACGCGTTGGGGTCGGCCGCCAGCTTGGCCATCCGGGTCTTGTCTCCCAGCACGGAACCGCCGGTGCGGGTCGAGCTGGGGTCGACCGCGAGCACCCCCACCCGATGGCCCTTGGCGGTGAGCCGGGTGCCGAGGGTCTCGATGAACGTCGATTTGCCGACTCCCGGAACGCCGGAGATGCCGACCCGAATAGCCTCGCCCTCGCCGGCGAGCACGGTCAGCAGCGCGCGTGCGTCGTCACGATGCTCGCGCTTGGACGACTCGACCAGCGTGATCGCCTGCGACACCGTCGCCCGCTTGCGGGCGCGGATGCCCTCGACGAGCGCGGCGACATCCATCAGTGCCCGAGCTGGTCCCGCAGCTTGGCGAGGAGGTCGAGTGCGGACTCGGCGATCACGGTGCCGGGCTGGAACACCGCGGCGGCGCCCATCTCCAGCAGCGTGGGTACGTCGTCGGGCGGGATCACGCCGCCTACGACGGTCATGATGTCGGGACGGCCCTGCTCCTCCAGCGCCTCGCGCAGGGCGGGCAGCAGGGCGAGGTGGCCTGCGGCCAGCGAGCTGACCCCGACGATGTGCACGTCGGCGTCGACGGCCTGCTGGGCGACCTCTTCGGGCGTGGAGAACAGTGGCCCTACGTCGACGTCGAAGCCCATGTCGGCGAAGGCGGAGACCACCACCTTCTGACCGCGGTCGTGCCCGTCCTGGCCCATCTTGGCGACCAGGATGCGCGGCCGACGCCCCTCGGCCTCCTCGAACTCGTCGGTGGCCTCGCGGACCTGCCGCACCAAGGAGTCGCCTGCTGCATCGGCTTCGTCCCTGAACACGCCGCTGATCGTACGGATCACGGCCTGGTGCCGTCCGTAGACCTTCTCGAGCGCGTCCGAGATCTCGCCGACCGTGGCCTTCGCGCGGGCCGCGTCGACCGCCAGCGCGAGCAGGTTGCCGTCGAGAGAGCCCTTGCTGGCCCCCCGCTCGGCCGAGTTCGTCAGCGCCTCAAGTGCACTGCGAACCTCGTTGTCGTCGCGCTCGGCGCGCAACCGCTCCAGCTTGGCGATCTGCTGCCGGTAGACGTCGTCGTTGTCAACCCGGAGCACGTCGAGCTTGTCCTCGGCGGCGAGCCGGTAGGTGTTGACGCCGATCACCCGCTGCGCTCCTGAGTCGATCCTGGCCTGGGTGCGCGCCGCCGCCTCCTCGATCCGCATCTTGGGGATGCCCTGCTCGATCGCGTTGGCCATGCCGCCGGCGGCCTCGGCCTCCTGGATGTGCGCCCAGGCGCGCTCGGCGAGGTCGTGGGTCAGCCGCTCGACGTAGTAGGAGCCGGCCCAGGGGTCGATGGTGCCGGTGGTGCCGCTCTCCTGCTGCAGCAGCAGCTGGGTGTTGCGGGCGATCCGGGCCGAGAAGTCGGTCGGCAGCGCGATCGCCTCGTCGAGGGCGTTGGTGTGCAGCGACTGGGTGTGGCCCTGCGTCGAGGCCATCGCCTCGATGCAGGTGCGGCCGACGTTGTTGAAGACGTCCTGCGCGGTCAGCGACCAGCCGCTGGTCTGGCTGTGGGTGCGCAGGCTCAGCGACTTGGGATTCTTCGGGTCGAAGTCGCGGACCAGCCGCGCCCAGAGTGCGCGGGCGGCACGCATCTTGGCGATCTCCATGAAGAAGTTCATCCCGATCGCCCAGAAGAAGCTCAACCGCGGCGCGAACTTGTCGATGTCGAGACCGGCCTCGAGACCGGCGCGAAGGTACTCGACCCCGTCGGCGAGCGTGTAGGCGAGCTCGAGGTCCTGCGTCGCCCCGGCCTCCTGGATGTGGTACCCGGAGATGGAGATCGAGTTGAACCGTGGCATCCGCTCGGCGGTGTAGCTGAAGATGTCGGAGATGATCCGCATGCTCGGCGCCGGCGGGTAGATGTAGGTGTTACGGACCATGAACTCCTTGAGGATGTCGTTCTGGATGGTCCCGGCAAGCTGCTCCGGCTTCACCCCCTGCTCCTCGGCCGCCGCGATGTAGAGCGCGAGCACCGGCAGCACCGCGCCGTTCATCGTCATCGACACCGACATCTCGTCGAGCGGGATGCCGTCGAACAGCGTGCGGGCGTCGTAGATCGAGTCGATCGCCACGCCGGCCATGCCGACGTCGCCGCGCACCCGCGGGTGGTCGGAGTCGTAGCCGCGGTGCGTGGCCAGGTCGAACGCGACGCTCAGGCCCTTCTGACCGGCCGCGAGGTTGCGCCGGTAGAACGCGTTGGACTCCTCGGCGGTCGAGAAGCCGGCGTACTGACGGATCGTCCAGGGCTGGGTGGTGTACATCGTCGGGTAGGGCCCGCGCAGGAACGGGCTCAGCCCCGGAAACGTGTCCAGCGCGTCGAGGCCCTCGAGGTGCTCGGGACCGTAGACCGGCAGGATCTCGATCCCCTCCGGGCTGTGCCACGCCCCGTTGGTCGAGTAGGCCGAGCCGCCAGGCGAGGTCGCATCGAGACCATCCGAGAGCGGCAATCCGGCGAAGCTCTTCGGGACGCTCATGCCAGCTTCTCCCCTTCGATACCGCTCGTCCCTCGCGAACTCAGGACAAGCCTCGTGCGGGTCAGGAAGTCGAGCGCGTTCACGCCCATCGCGCAGGAGTCGTCGACGTCGAGGGCGGCTGGCCCCAAAGATTCAGGGCGCCCGGCGACGATCACGTGCGTGGCGCCCGCTTTGCGCAGTGCCGCCACCGCTTCGGTCCCCCACTCGGAGTAGGTCGCGTCGGCACCGGCCAGGCACACGACCGGCTGCCCGTCGTACGCCGCCAGCAGCGCGTCGACGCCGTCGGTCGCGCCTGCCGGCTCGACGCCGATGCCGCCCGCGGCGAACAGGTTGGCCGCGAACGTCGCGCGCGCGGTATGCGAGGCGACACTGCCGAGTGTCGCCAGGAAGACCGGCTGGGTTGCCGGCTCGTCGCGCATCGCCTCGAAGGCTGCGCCGTAGCGACGCACCTCGTCGGTGTCAGGGGCCGGTGCGCGCTGGGGCAGCGTCTCGGCCAGATGGGGGAACTCGGTGAGCCCGGTGAGCGGCCGCTTCCGGGTGGCGATGGCGGCGTCCCGCTTGGCCACGATCGCCGCGATCTCAGCATCGAGATCGGCACCGTCGTCGAGCCGCCCGAACAGGTCCCAGGCCGCGACGGCCAGGTCGTCGGTGAGCTTCTCGACGGCATACGCGCCGCCAGCCGGGTCGGCGACGTGGGCGACGTGCGCCTCGTCGACCAGCAGGTGCGAGGTGTTGCGGGCGATCCGGCGGCCCAGCGCGTCGGGGCGGCCGAGCGGCGAGTCGAAGGGCAGCACGGTGACCGCGTCGGCACCGCCCACGCCGGCGGCGAACGCAGCGACGGTGGTGCGCAGCATGTTCACCCAGGGGTCGTACTTGCTCATCATCGGGCGGCTGGTCACCGCGTGCTGTCGCATCTCCCGCGGTGTCGCCTCGCTCAGCTCGAGGACGCGCGCCCACAGCCGGCGCGCGGCGCGCAGCTTGGCGATGGTGGCGAACTGCTCGTCGGTGGCTGCGTACCGGAACTCCACCAGGTCGGCTGCCTGCTCGGCGCTCAGCCCGGCGTCGGTCAGGGTCCGGAGGTAGGTCGCGCCGGCGGCCATCGACCAGCCGAGCTCCTGCACGTCGGAGGCACCGCGGTCGTGGATCCTGGTCGCGTCCACGACGAACGCGCGGACGCCGGCCTGCCATGCCGTCCTGGCCAGCTCGGCCGTGGCCCCAGCAGCCGGCACCCCGAGGTTGGTCGCGGCATGCAGCTCTCGATCGCCGGCGTAGGCCAGGAACGCGGTGGGGTCGACGCCGTCGAGGACGACGGGCGCGAGGTCGAGCAGCACGCCGGCGAGCAGCACCGTCAGATCGACGTCACCGCTCCCCTGCACCCACAGGCTGGTCACGCCGCCCTCGAGGTCGACGATCGCCTCCTCGTGGGCGAGCTTCGGGTCGTCGGCGTGCACCAGCGCGCGCACGTCCCAGTTGCCCTGACGGGTCGGCCGGCCCCTCGTGGCCCTGTCCTCCAGCAGGTCGGGGGTGCCGAGCGGGGTGATCTCGATGCCGTCGAGGGTGGTCCGGGTCAGCTTGTCCCACACCAGCGAGTCCGCGTCGTCGTCGCCCAGTCGCTTGGCCTTGCGCAGCACAGCGGCCGCCACGACCTCCCAGTCCGCGACCGACGCGCGGTCCTCCGGGGAGGCGAGGCGGAGCGAGCCCTGCTCAGGCTCGAGCTCGCCGGGCTCGTCCAGCCCGCCCTCGACGGTGGTGGCGGGACGCTCTTCGGTCATGGTGCGCACCCTAGAAGCAGTGAGCTCCCGTCCGAAGCGAGTGTGAACATTCGGACGCTGGACGTGAGGTATTCCTCAATGCGGCTAGCGCGAGCTGACCGCCACCCGGACCCCGAGCGCGATCAGCACCGTGCCGGCGACCGCGTCCAAGCGACGCCGGATCTTCGAGCGGCGGAAGAACACGCCGGCCCGGCCGACGCCGTACGCCAGCGCCAGGTAGAAGCCGGTCTCGGAGACCGCCACCAGCGCGGCGAACCCGGCGGCCGCCGCCAGCGCCCAGAGGTAGAGCCCGAACTCGAGCCCCAGCACCGTCGGTCCACGTCCAGATTCTCTCCGGCGCCAATCGCGGTCGCATCTGCGTTGTTGGATCGTTCGTTCAAATGACCTCTTTGAACGAACGATCCAACAACGCGTGAGGCAGTGTGATTTCCTGGGCCGGCCGACAGCCGGCGGCAGCGCCCCACACGCCACCTCGTCCCCGCTCTGCTGCCCTTCGGTCGCAACCACAGCGGCGCGCGCAAGCCGCGCTCATCGACCTGAACAGCGAGGGGGCGCTACTGCTCGGCGTTCTGCGACCACTCCGGAAGCTGCTGGAGCGCCCAGCCGTTGCCGTCGGGGTCCGAGAAGTAGACGAACCGGCCCCAGGCCCGGTCGTCGACCTCGCTGACCTCGATGCCACGGCCCTTCAGGTTCGCGTGCGCGGCGTCTGCATCGGCGACCACCATCTGCATGTTGTCCAGCGCACCCGGCTGCATCTGGGTCAGACCGTTGCCGAGCGCGATCGAGCATCCCGACCCCGGTGGGGTCAGCTGCACGAAGCGCACCTCGTCGCTCACCGTGTGGTCGTGGTCGAGCACGAAGCCAGCCGGCATGTAGAAGTCCCTCGCCCGGTCGACATCGGTCACGGGCACGGCCACCAGCTCCAGTTTCATGTCCATGCGGACAGCCTGGGAACTGTTCAGGACAGCGGCTGGCCTAAGCGGGCACCGCGGGCCGGATGTTCTGGTTGCCGGAGAACACGTTGTCGGGGTCGTACTCGCCCTTGACCCCCGCCAGGCGGTCGTACTTCGCCGCTCCGAAGGCGGCCTTGATCCGATCGTCGCCCTCGTCGCCGATGAAGTTGAGGTAGACACCGCCGGTCGTGAACGGCGCATTGGCCTGCCGGTAGTCACGGACCCACGCGATGTTGGCCTCGTCGTCGGCGGCCTCCGCCCAGGTCGCGAACGGATGGCTCACCCAGCGGGCGCCGCGCTCGCTCATCGGCGTCGCGTCCTCGTCGATGCGAGCCAGCGCACCGCCCCACGGCAGCAACAGGTGCTGGGTCAGCGGAGAGGGTCGATGAGTGCCCGCCTCGATGAACACGTCGAGCGCCTCGTCGGGGAAGAAGTCGTGGTAGTCGGCGCTCCAGTACTGCCGGAACCCCGGAGGGTCGTCGATCATCGACTGCAGCGCGGCATAGGGCATCGGGCCGACCAGATCGACGTCGGGGCCGAGGTCCCGCATCACCTGGACGAGATCCGCACCGGTTGACTCGTCGCCGGTCCAGCACACAGCGAGGCCCACGGCGGGCTGGCCCTGCAGGTGAGCCGGGACGAACTCCTCCGGAGGCCCGCTGAGCATGACCAAAGCCGTGCCCAGCTCCTCGGGAGAGCCGTCCGCCCAGTCGCGGAAGACCCTGGAGATCTCCGGGGCCCGATCGGCCGGCCACAGCATCAGTCCGCCGATGATCATCGGTCCGACCGGGTGCAGCTGGAACTCGAGCGCCGTGACCACACCGAAATTGCCACCGCCCCCCTTGCTAGCCCACAGCAGGTCCTGGTGCTGAGTCTCGTCCGCACGGATCTCCCGACCGTCCGCGGTCACCAGCTCGATGGCCAGCAGGTTGTCGCAGCTGAGTCCGTGCCGCCGCTCGAGCCAGCCCGAGCCGCCGCCGAGGCTGAGCCCGGCAACGCCCGTCGTGGAGACGCGGCCGCCGGTGGTGGCGAGCCCGAACGCCTGCGCGGCGGCGTCGAACTCCGCCCACGTGCAGCCACCGCCGACCCGCGCGCGGCGGGCTGCCTGGTCGATCTCGATCGACTTCATCGGCCGTACGTCGATGACCACACCGTCGTCGTTGCTGGATACGCCGGCCACCGAGTGGCCGCCGGACCTCACAGCCACCATGAGCTGGTCGTTCTGGGCGCGCTCGAGTGCGCTTCGCACGTCAGCAGCGCTCTCGCAGGCGGCGATCAGCCGCGGCCGTTTGTCGATCATCGCGTTGAACAGCGACCGCTGCTCGTCGTACTCAGCGTCTGCCGGTTCGATCCACTTCATATCGCGCTGCCCTCCTGCCGATTCCCCGGAGGTCACGTTCCTCCGGGAACGCACAGGTGGCAACGAGGACTAGACCTCGGTGCGGCCGTCGTTGTCCTTGTTGCGCAGACCGATCTTGCTGCCCAGCCAGACCAGCGGATCGTACTTCCGGTCCACGACCCGTTCCTTCATCGGGATGATCGCGTTGTCGGTGATCTTGATCCCCTCGGGACAGACCTCGGTGCAGCACTTGGTGATGTTGCACATCCCGATCCCGGCGGCCTCCGATGCCAGCTTGCGCCGGTCATGGGTGTCCAGGGGGTGCATGTCGAGCTCGGCGTACCGCAGGAAGAACCGCGGCCCCGCGAACGCCTTCTTGTTGTCCTCGTGGTCACGGACGACGTGGCAGACGTTCTGGCACAGGAAGCACTCGATGCACTTGCGGAACTCCTGGCCGCGCTCGACATCGACCTGGGCCATCCGGCGCTTGCCATCGGCATCGCGCGGCGGAAGCTCGGCGTACGGCAGCTCCTTGGCCTTCTCGTAGTTGTAGGACACGTCGGTCACCAGGTCGCGGATCACCGGGAACGTCCGCATCGGGGTGACCGTGATCGTCTCCTCGGGCTCGAAGTCCGAGAGCCGGGTCATGCACAGCAGCTTCGGCTTGCCATTGATCTCGGCCGAGCAGGAACCGCACTTTCCGGCCTTGCAGTTCCAGCGGATCGCGAGGTCGCCGGTCTGGGTGGCCTGGAGCCGGTGCAGCGCGTCGAGCACCACCTCGCCCTCCGAGACCTCGACCGTGTAGTCGGTGAGTTCACCGCTGTGGTCGTCGCCCCGCCAGACGCGCATCTTCAGGTCGTAGCTCATTGACCTGCTCCTTGTCCTGAGCTTGTCGAAGGGTCCTCGAAGTACTTCTTGAGCTCGTCCGGCATCACCGGCAGTGCCTTCTCGTCGAGCACCACCCCGTCGCCGCTGTCGTTGAGGGTGACGATGAGGTTCTTCTTGCCCCACACCTCGTGGTCGGTCGCCGGGAAGTCGTTGCGGGTGTGGCCGCCACGAGACTCCTCGCGGGCGAGCGCCGCCTTCGCGATCGACTCCGAGACGATCAGCATGTTCCGCAGGTCGATGGCCAGGTGCCAACCCGGGTTGTACTGCCGGTGGCCCTCCACGACCATCGTCTTCGCCCGCTCCTTGAACGCCTCGATCGCTTGGAGCGACTGCTCGAGCTCGGCGCCGTCGCGGATGATGCCGACCAGGTCGTTCATCGACTGCTGGAGGTCGGACTGGATCGTGTACGGGTTCTCGCCGCCCTCCACCTCGAACGGCGCCACAGCGCTCTCCGCCGCCGCCTTCACGTCCGCGTCCGAAATGCCCGGCCTGGCGTCGCCGAGACCGGAGGCGTACGTCGTCGCCGCCTCGCCAGCCAGCTTGCCGAACACCAGCAGGTCGCCGAGCGAGTTTCCGCCGAGCCGGTTGGAGCCGTGCATGCCGCCGGAGCACTCGCCCACGGCGTACAGGCCGGTGACCGCGCTCTCCTGCGTGTCGGCGTCCACCTCGACGCCGCCCATCACGTAGTGACAGGTCGGACCGATCTCCATCGGCTCCTGGGTGATGTCGACGTCGGCCAGCTCTTTGAACTGGTGGTACATCGACGGCAGCCGCTTCTTGATGAACTCCGGCGTACGACGCGAGGCGATGTCGAGGAAGATGCCGCCGTGCGGTGAGCCGCGGCCCGCCTTGATCTCCGAGTTGATGGCCCGGGCCACCTCGTCACGCGGCAGCAGCTCGGGCGGTCGGCGGTTGTTCTTCTTGTCGTCGTACCAGCGGTCCGCCTCCTCCTCGTTGTCGGCGGTCTCCGCCTTGAAGAACTCGGGGATGTAGTCGAACATGAACCGCTTGCCCTCGGAGTTCTTGAGGATGCCGCCGTCGCCGCGCACCGACTCGGTGACCAACAGCCCCTTCACCGAGGGCGGCCAGACCATGCCGGTCGGGTGGAACTGCACGAACTCCATGTTGATCAGGGCCGCGCCGGCCCGCAGCGCCAGCGCGTGGCCGTCGCCGGTGTACTCCCACGAGTTCGAGGTGACCTTGAACGACTTGCCGATGCCACCGGTCGCCAGGATCACCGACGGCGCCTCGAACGTGATGAAACGCCCGGTCTCGCGCCAGTAGCCGAAGGCACCGGAAATTTTCGGGTCGCCGGCTCCCTTGTCCAGGAGCAGATCGGTGATCGTGCACTCCATGAAGACGTCGATGCCGAGCTGCACCGTGCGCTGCTGGAGGGTGCGGATCATCTCCAGGCCGGTGCGGTCGCCGACGTGGGCAAGGCGGGCGTACCGGTGCCCGCCGAAGTCGCGTTGGGAGATCAAGCCGTCCTCGGTGCGGTCGAACAGCGCTCCCCAGTCCTCGAGCTCCTGGACCCGCTCGGGCGCCTCCTGCGCGTGCAGCTGCGCCATCCGCCAGTTGTTGAGCATCTTGCCGCCGCGCATGGTGTCCCGGAAGTGCACCTCCCAGTTGTCCTCCGGCCAGCGGTTGCCCATGGCCGCGGCGATGCCGCCCTCGGCCATCACCGTGTGGGCCTTGCCGAGCAGCGACTTGCACACCACGGCGGTGCGGGCACCCGCCTCGTGGGCTGCGATCGCCGCGCGCAGACCGGCGCCGCCGGCCCCGACCACGATCACGTCGTACTGGTGCCGCTCCGTGCCGCCGGTCGCCTCGCCGGACATCTCGTTGCCGGTCATCGGGTGCCGATCACTCATTTCAGAAGAACCTCGGGTCGTCGAACACGCCGCGGGCCAGCAGCATGATGTAGAGGTCGACCAGTGCGACCGAGAACAGGGACGCCCACGCATAGCGCGCATGCTTGGCGTTCAGCTTCGACACCCAGGTCCACAGCCTGTAGCGAACCGGATGCTTGGAGAAGTGCCGGAGCCGGCCACCTACCGTGTGCCTGCAGGAGTGGCACGAGAGCGTGTAGAGCCAGATGTAGACGACGTTGATGATCATCAGCAGCGTCCCGAGGCCCATGTGGCCCCATTCGTGATGCTCGTCGCGGAACGCCAGTACGACGTCGAAGGTCAGCACGATGCCCACGCCGATCGCGGCGTACCAGAAGTAGCGGTGGATGTTCTGCAGGATCAGCGGCAGCCGGGTCTCACCGGAGTAGGCGCTGTGGGGCTCGGCCACGCCGCAGGCGGGAGGGGAGAGCCAGAACGCGCGGTAGTAGGCCTTGCGGTAGTAGTAGCAGGTCATCCGGAAGCCCAAAGGGAAGATCAGGATGATCAGCGCCGCCGACAGCGGGAAGCCAGCGAACGGCTGGCCGAAGTCGGAGGCGTCGTCGATGCAGTCGCCCAGGCAGGGCGAGTAGAACGGCGACAAGTAGGGCGACGCGTAGTAGAACGCGTCCGCGAACGCGCGCCAGGTCGCGTAGACGATGAACGCGGAGAACACCGTGAACGTCGTCAGCGGAGCCAACCACCAGCGGTCGTTGCGGAGGGTTTTCTCCTCGATCTGCGCCCTGGTCGGGCCGTGCACCCCAGTGGTCATTGCCACCCTTCCGTCGGTGAGCCGTGCTGAGTCTGCACATTGGGAGGCGGTTGTGAAAGGGAACACAGCCCGATGTGAAAGTGCCCACACTCCCTGCTGTTCACCCGGCAGCCACCTCAGCGAGACCAACTGGTCGACCGCGCCGGAGACCGTGGTGGCATGAGGATCGCCCTGGTGACAGAGACGTTCTATCCCGCCACCGACGGCACGACGACGACGCTCAAGGCGGTGGCCGACCGACTGGTCGACACCGGCCACGAGGTCCAGATCATCGCTCCCGGCCCCGGGATCGCGTCCTACCGTGGCTGCCCGGTCGTCCGGATCCGTCCGCTGGAGCCGCTGGGTGCGCAGGTGCGCGAGGCACTCGAGTCGTTCCGCCCCGACCTCATGCACGTCACGTCCCCCGGCACCCTGGGCCGCAAGGCGCTCAAGCAGACCCGCCGGCAGGGCATCCCGTCCGTGGTTGTCGAGCAGGGAGCGGCGCTGGACGTCGCCGCCGACTACTGGCGCGCGAAGGTGGCCGACCGGGCCGAGGCGGTGCTGGTCACGTCCTCGTGGATGGTGGACCGGATGGCCGAGTTCGGCGTGACCGCGTCGCTGTGGCGGCCCGGCGTCGACACCGATGCCTACACCCCGGCGCTGCGCGACCAGTGGCTGCACGATGTCTGGTCGCGGGCCAAGTCGTCGGAAGGCCCGCAGGTCGTCATCGGGTACGTCGGCGGGCTGCACAAGCGGCACGGCGTACGCCGGCTGGCCGAGCTGGTCACGGTCCCCAACGCCCGCCTGGTCGTGATCGGCGCCGGACCACAGCGCGACTGGCTGCAGGCCAAGGCCGCGGACGCCAAGCTCGTCGGGCCGCTGCACACCGGCGACCTGACGATCGCGCTGCCCAGCCTCGACGTCCTGGTGCACCCCGGCGAGCACGAGACCTGCTGCCACGCTCTCCGTGAGGCTGCGGCCAGCGGCGTACCAGTGGTCGCGCCGAGGTCGGGCGGCGCGCCGGACGTCGTACGCCACCTCGAGACCGGCCTGCTCTACGACCCGCACGACCCCCGCGACCTGCGACGCGCGGTCACCGCGGTAGTGGCCGACAAGCACCGGGCGCTGCTCGGCAAACGGGCCCGTCGAGATCGCGCCGCTGCGCACCTGGACCGACGCGGTCGACGAGCTCGTCGCCGAGCACTACCCGCTCGCCGTCCCGGTCATCTAGCCGACCTTCCATATGCTTCGTTCGTGAGCTCGGCCTCGGAGATCCTCGAACGCGACGGTGAGCTGGAGCGGATCGCCGAAGCCCTCGACTCCGCCAGCAAGGGCGCGGGACGGGTCGTCGTCGTCGAGGGAGTCGCCGGGATCGGCAAGACCCGCTTGGTCCATGAGACCCGCGACCTGGCGCGATTGCGCGGGTTCGGGCGACTCCAGGCCACCGGAGACGAGACCGAGACCGCGATGGCCTGGGGGGTCGTCCGGCAGATGGTGGAGCGGTCGGTGTCCCGCTACAGCGGGGAGATCCGCGCGGCGATCCTCGAGGGACCAGCGGGCCGGGCGCTGCAGGCGCTCGATGTCGCGCCCGAGGCAGAGGCGCCCGACGCCGACATCGCCCGCACCCTGCATGCGCTGTGGTGGGTGGCGATCGACCTGTCGTCGACCCGCCCACTGCTCATCACCGTCGACGACGCGCAGTGGGCGGACCAGCCGTCGCTGCGTTTCCTCAACTACCTCGCCCGCCGGGTGGCCGACCTGCCGATCGCGCTGGTGGTCGCGACCCGGCCGCCGCCGGAGGGCGCCGGGACCCTCGAGCAGCTCACCGTGTCTCCGCACGTCGAGCGGTTGCTGCCCGAAGTGCTGTCTCCCGGTGCGGTCGCGGCTTTCCACACGCCCGACGGGGTGACGCCGTGCCCGGAGGTGGTGGCCGCGATGCACGAGGCCTGCGGGGGCAACCCGTTCCTGACCGGGGCCTTGCTGGACGAGCTGGTCAACGCCGGCCACCACGTCGGACTCCCGGCGACCGCCGAGGCGATCACCGGGCTGGGGCCGGCGACGATCTCGCGGGCGATGCTCAGCCGAGTTCCCGAGCCTGCCCTCCGGCTCGCCGGCGCAGTCGCCGTACTCGGCCTCCACGCCGGTCCCTGGCTGGCCGGCCAGGTCGCCCGGCTCGACGCCGACGGGCTCAGTGAGGCCGTGGACGCGCTGGTGCGCGCCAACGTGTTCGTCGGCGGTGTCGACGGGCTGACATTCGTGCACCCGGTGATCCGCGAGGCCACGCTCGCGGCGCTCGGCCCGCTGCAGGAGGCGGCGCTGCACGGCCGGGCGGTCACCGCGTTGCACGCACAGCAGGCGCCGGCCCGGCAGCTGGGGCCGCACCTCTTGATGGCACCGGTAGGCACCCTCCCGGTGGCGGCCGACATCCTGGTTGAGGCCGCCGCCGAGTCCGCGACCGCGGGCGACCATCAGGTCGCCGTGGCCTGCCTGGAGCGTGCGCTCACCGAGCGCCCCGGCGACCTGGTCGTTCGCGAACGGCTGGGCCGGAGCCTGCTGCGGGTGTGGCGCCCCGACGACGCTCGACCGCACCTGCAGGCGGCGGCCGACGCCGCCGCCGATGCGCGGCACCGGGCCGAGCTGCTCGCCGCGATCGCCACCGCCACCAACCAGCAACAAGGGCCGTACGCCGCCGTCGCCGAGCTCGTCGCCGACCTCGAGGACTGGCCACCGCTGAGCCAGGAGCCGGCCCGTCTGGTCCTGGAGGCGCGGCTGGGGATGCTGCGGTCCTTCCTGCCCGCTCAGCGGCGCGTGGCCGCCGACCACCTGAAGCAGTTCGCCGGCCTCAGCGGCGAGACCCCGGAGGAGCGGACCTTGCTGGCGCTGCTCGGACAGCGCGGCCGCTACCACAGCGATCCGCACCACGAGGTGGCCGAGTACGCCCGGCGAGCGCTCGCCGGCGGCGCGCTGTTCGACGACGCCACCCGCGGCGCCGGGCTGGTCAGCTGGGTGCTGGCCATGATGTCGTTGATCAGTGCGGACGGCATGGCGGAGGGGCAGGCCGAGTTCGACCGGGCCCGGCTCCGCGTCACCCGCGGCGGCTCACCGGTCGACTACGCCATGGTCCTCAACGCCAGCATGCTGCTGGCCTGGCGCCGCGGTGACGTGACAGCCACCGAGAGCGACGCGGAGTCGATCCTGGCCGCCGTCCGCGACGAGCCCAACGGCCCCGAGGTCATCTCGATCCGAGCCACCGCCACCAACTTCGCCTGCTTCACTGCCCTGGAGCGACGCGACCTCGACTCCGCGACCCGGCTGCTGGCGGAGTTCGACGCCTCCCGCGGCGGCGTCAACGTGGTGCCGACGGTCTGGCTGCAAGAGGTCCGGGCGCGCGTGTCGCTTGCCGCGGACGACGCCCACGGGGCGCTCCGGCACCTGGACCAACTGAAGACCGAACTCGACGATCTCGGTGCCGACCCGGCCCCGCTCGCCTGGCGCCTCGCCGCTGCGATCGCCTGGTCCCGCATCGGTGAGACCGACAAGGCCGATCAGGCGCTGACCGAGCACGTGGCGCTGTGCCGGCAGTGGGGATCGCCGATCGACCTGGGTGCCGCGCTTCGGGTCGCGGCGAGGTTCGAGCAGGACCCCCAGGAGCGCGCCGACCGCCTGGCGGAGGCGATTGGTGTGCTCGAGACCGCCCACGACCGGCTCGAGCACGCCAAGGCCCTGACCGACCAGGCCGAGACCTGGCGGGCGCTGGGCCGGCGTACCGACGCCCGGGCCGGCCTCAACGTCGCCGCGGAGATCGCGGAGGCCTGCGGCTCGCCCGCCGTACGCAATCGGATCGCCGCCGCCCTCGAGGCGATCGGCGACCGGCCCCGCCGCAGCATCGCGCTCGGCGCTGAGTCGCTCACCGCCAGCGAGCGCCGGGTCGCCGGCCTGGCCGTTGAGGGCCGTAGCAACCGGGACATCGCCCAGGAGCTGTTCGTCTCGCCGAAGACGGTCGAGAACCACCTCGGCCGGGTCTACACCAAGCTCGGCATCGGCAACCGCCGCGAGCTCGCCGGGGCGCTGGCCTGACGTATCTCACACGCCTGGAGGCAACGGGGACGGCCGGGCGGCGGTAGCGTGGACTTTCGTGGCACCAGCGAATCCGCCTCCCGAGCAGACGTACCACCCGATCCAGCGCGTCAACCTCATCAAGGGTTCCAGCGCCTCGCGCAACACGATCGCCCTGAAGATGCTGATGGCGGTCAGCGGAATCGCGTTCATCGGGTTCGTGCTCGCGCACATGTACGGCAACCTCAAGGCCTTCGCCGGCCACGACGCGTTCAACGAGTACGCCCATCACCTGCGCGAGCTCGGTGAGCCGATGCTTCCGCACGAAGGCGCCCTCTGGATCATCCGAGGCGGCCTGATCCTCGCGCTGCTCGTCCACGTGGTGTGCGCGCTGGCACTGTGGCGCCGCGCGGGGAAGGCCCGCACGATCAAGTACGTCGTGAAGAAGAACAACGCGTCCACGTTCTCCTCCCACTGGATGCGCTGGGGCGGCGTGACGCTGCTGATCTTCATCGTCTGGCACCTGCTCAACTTCACCATCGGCAGGGTCAATCCCCAGGGCGGGGAGACGAACGATCCCTACAACTTGATGGTCGATACGTTCGACCTGTGGTGGATGACCCTGATCTACCTGGCGGCCATGGGGGCGCTCGGCCTGCACCTGCGCCATGGGATCTGGAGCGCCGCGCAGACTCTCGGGCTGACCAACAACGCCAAGGCCCGCCGCAACGCCAACGTGCTCGGCTACGGGTTCGCCATCCTGATCGCGGGTGGCTTCTCGCTCGTCCCGATCTTCGTCCTCGCCGGCGTCATCGAGAAGTGAGGCCCTGCCATGACTGACATGCCCGACACCACCAGTGCCTTCGACCCGTCTCACACGGTCTCGCACGACGAGACGTTCGACGACGCTGCCGGCTATTACGTCGACGGCGACCCGATCTCCGAGACCAAGGCGCCCTCCGGCCCGCTGGAGGAGCGTTGGGGCACTCGGCAGTTCGAGGCCCGGATCGCCAACCCCGCCAACCGGCGCCGGCTCTCGGTGATCGTGGTCGGCACCGGACTGGCCGGGGCCTCGGCCGCCGCCACGCTCGGCGAGGCGGGGTACGTCGTGAAGTCCTTCTGCTACCAGGACTCGCCGCGGCGCGCGCACTCGATCGCCGCCCAGGGCGGCATCAACGCAGCCAAGAACTACAAGGGCGACGGCGACTCCATCCACCGGCTCTTCTACGACACGATCAAGGGTGGCGACTACCGCTCCCGCGAGTCCAACGTCTACCGGCTGGCCCAGGTCAGCCTCAACATCATCGACCAGTGCGTGGCCCAGGGCGTGCCGTTCGCGCGGGAGTACGGCGGCCTCCTCGACAACCGCTCCTTCGGTGGCGTCCAGGTGTCCCGCACGTTCTACGCGCGCGGCCAGACCGGGCAGCAGCTGCTGATCGGCGCCTACCAGGCCCTCGAGCGCCAGGTCGCTGCCGGCTCCGTGAAGTGCTACACGCGGCACGAGATGCTCGAGCTGATCGTCGTGGACGGACGGGCACGCGGCATCATCGTGCGCGACCTGGTCACCGGCGAGATCGAGACCTACTTCGCCGACGTCGTGGTGCTCGCCTCCGGCGGCTACGGCAACGTGTTCTTCCTGTCCACGAACGCGATGGGCAGCAACGTGACCGCGACCTGGCGGGCACACCGCAAGGGCGCCTACATGGCCAACCCCTGCTACACGCAGATCCACCCGACCTGTATTCCGGTGACCGGCACCCACCAGTCCAAGTTGACACTGATGTCGGAGTCGCTGCGCAACGACGGCCGGATCTGGGTGCCGAAGAACAAGGCCGACTGCGACAAGTCCCCGCAGGACATCCCCGAGGAGGACCGCGACTACTACCTGGAGCGGATCTACCCGGCCTTCGGCAATCTGGTCCCCCGTGACATCGCCTCCCGGCAGGCGAAGAACGTCTGCGACGAGGGCCGAGGAGTCGGTCCCGCGGTCGACGGCGTACGTCGCGGCGTCTATCTCGACTTCGCCGACGCGACCGAGCGGCTCGGCCACGACGCGATCGAGGAGAAGTACGGCAACCTCTTCGACATGTACGCCCGGATCACGGGCGAGGATCCCTACAAGGTGCCGATGCGGATCTATCCGGCGGTGCACTACGTGATGGGCGGATTGTGGGTCGACTACGACCTGCAGTCGACGATCCCGGGGCTGTTCGTCACCGGCGAGGCCAACTTCTCCGACCACGGCGCCAACCGGCTCGGCGCCTCGGCGCTGATGCAGGGACTGGCCGACGGATACTTCGTGCTGCCGAACACGATCCGCGACTACCTCGCCGAAGGCCCCTTCGACAAGATCGCCCTGGACGACCCCGCGGTGCTGGAGGCGCAGGAGTCGGTCAAGCAGCGGGTCGAGAAGTTCCTGACCACCAACGGCACCCGCAGCGTCGACTCCTACCACCGCGAGCTGGGCAACATCATGTGGGAGTACTGCGGGATGGAGCGGACCGCTGACGGCCTGCGCAAGGCGGTCGACCTGATCCGCTCGCTGCGCGACGACTTCTGGCGCAACGTCAAGGTGCTCGGCGCCGCCGAGTCGATGAACCAGTCGCTGGAGCGGGCCGGCCGGGTGGCCGACTTCTTCGAGCTCGGCGAGCTGATGTGCATCGACGCGCTCAACCGGCGTGAGTCGTGCGGCGGTCACTTCCGGGCGGAGTCGCAGACCGAGGACGGCGAGGCGCTCCGCCACGACGAGCAGTACGCCTATGTGGCCGCGTGGGAGTGGGCCGGCGAGGGCGGCACGCCCGTCATGCACAAGGAGAACCTCGAGTACGAGTTCACCGAGATGAAGCAGAGGTCCTACAAGTGAAGGTGACGCTGAACATCTGGCGCCAGCCGGATGCCACCAGCACGGGCTCGATGCACACCTACGAGCTCGACGACGTCTCGGAGGACATGTCCTTCCTGGAGATGCTCGACGTACTCAACGAGGAGCTCAACGCCAATGGCGAGGAGCCGATTGCGTTCGACTCCGACTGCCGCGAGGGCATCTGCGGCATGTGCGGCCTGATGATCAACGGTGAGGCGCACGGCCCGGAGGTCACTACCACCTGCCAGCTGCACATGCGCTCGTTCACCGACGGCGACACGATCACGATCGAGCCCTGGCGCGCCGACGCCTTCCCCGTCATCAAGGACCTCTGCGTCGACCGCGGCGCGTTCGACCGGATCATCCAGCAGGGTGGCTTCATCTCGGTCAACACCGGTGCGGCACCGGATGCGCATGCCACGCCCGTCCCGAAGGACAAGGCCGACCGAGCCTTCGACGCGGCCACCTGCATCGGCTGCGGCGCCTGCGTGGCGGCCTGCCCCAACGGCTCCGCGTCGCTGTTCCTGGGCGCCAAGATCACCCACCTCGGCGAGCTGCCGCAGGGTCAGGCCGAGCGCGACTCCCGCGTGGTCAGCATGGTCGGACAGCACGACCACGAGGGCTTCGGTGGCTGCACCAACATCGGCGAGTGCACGGCAGCGTGCCCCAAGGAGATCCCGCTCGACGTGATCTCGCGACTCAACTGGGACCTGCACGCGGCGCTGCGTCACGGTCACTGACCAGCACCACCCGCTCCCCCACGCTCGGCGTGAGCGGCACCGTCGCCACCGCCTGGTCCCGCACCGCCTCATGGAACCGTCTGGGCGGGCTCACGAACAGGTGCTGGTGGTTGCTCGGCCTGAGCCGGCGCATCCCGATCGGCCAGTAGGTGCCGTAGTGCACCGCCAGCGCCCACTCGGCGCCGACCTGTCCCACCGCGGTCACCGCCTGCTCGGGGTCGAGGTGGTCGTCCGGGAGCGTGGGACCCCAGCCGCCGATCGGCGCGAGCGCCACGTCGACCGGCCGGACCTGGACCACCTCGGGTCGCAGCCCGGTGTCGCCGGGGAACCAAGCCGAGACGCCCTCGGTCGCGAACCTGAAGCCCATGGCGGGTGCCGAGCGGCGGTGGGCCACCGACCGCCGGCCGTCGTGGTGAGCCGGCAGCACCTCCACGTCGACGCCAGCGACCGTGAGGGCGTCCTCGGGACGCGCCTCGATCACGTTCAGCCGCGACAGTCCGCGGACCAGCCGGCGGGCGCCGTGCGGCACCACGATCGGGGTGCCGGGCACGAAGCTGCGCAGGGAGCGCAGGTCGAGGTGGTCGTAGTGCAGGTGGGAGACCAGCACCAGGTCGGCCTCGGCGCAGCGCTCGTCAGGGTCCTCGATCATCCGGCGCAGCGCGAACAGGCCGCGACCGAACAGGGGGTCCGTCGCGACCCGCACCGACCCGAGCTCGACGGTCGTCGACGAGTGACCCCACCAAGTAACAGCGAGCGGAGCACGCACGCCCTGAGTCTAGGGAGCGGCGTGGGTGACTTCAGGTGCTTTTGCGGCGTACGACGGCGATCAGGGCCAGCATTGCCGCGGCGCCACCGGCGAACGGACCGAGCCAGCCGTTCCCCGGCTCCGGCGGCGGGACCAGCGACGGCGTCTGCGGGCCCTGCACGGCGACCGGCACCTGATCTCGCTGGGCCCGAGCCTGGGGCGAGGTGTGCGCCCAGGCGGCGGCGTACATCACGACCCGAGAGAAGTAGTTGATCCAGACGACCAGGATCAGCGCGATCCCGAAGGCCTGGAAGGCCGGCCGGCCCTCCGTGGTCGTGAGCAGCAGTCCCGAGAGCTGCTTGAGGATCTCGAAACCCACTGCCCCGAGCAGGGCACCCTTCAGCAGCGAGCGTTTCGGGGTGCGCGGGTCGGCCAGCAGCCGGAACAGTGCCAGGAACAGCACCGTGCTGGCCAGCAGGCCGACCACCACCGCGAGCACCCACAGCAGCGGCTCGAGCGCGAGGCCCAGGCCGAGCAGGTCGAGGATCTCCTCGGACAGCCGGCCGACCAGCCCGGAGACGGCGACGCTGAGCAGCAGCACCAGACCCACGGTGGCCAGTGTGACCAGGTCGCGGAGCTTGCCGATCAGGAAGCTGGGCTGCTCGTAGGCGGGCAGCTCGAAGACGATCAGCAGCGCGTCGCGCATGCTGGAGAGCCAGCCCAGGCCGGCGTACAGCACGCCCAGCAGGCCGAACCCGACCGCCGCCCCGGCGGCGTTCTCGATGGTGTCGAGGGAGATCTGGGTGTCACCCTCGCCGATCATGCCGGGGAAGATCTCGGCGATCGCGTCGACGGTCGCCTCGCGGGCATCCGGGAAGACCTCGGTGATCCAGCCGACCGCGGCGAACGCGAGGGCGAGGATCGGGAAGAACGAGAGGAAGCCGAAGTACGTCACCGCGCCGGCCTGCTGCCCGGCCTTCACCGCCGAGTAGTGCTCCTGGGTTCGCACCAGGTGATCGACCACGGGCCGGCGCCGTCGGAGCGCCGCGAGTCGTTCCTTGGGACTGGCCATCAGGGTCACCTACCGGGATCGAGTGCGGGAAGCAGCGGAAACTGTCTGGTCGGTCGCCATCCGCGCTCCGGGTCATGCACGTAGAGGTGAAACTCGTCGACCCGGAACTCGCAGTCGAAGCCCGCCAGCTCGGCGAACGCCTGGTCGAGCGGACCGTCGCTGAGGTGGTGCGCGACGGTCACATGCGGGTGGTACGGAAAGTCCAGATCGGTGTCCAGCGGCCCGCTGCGTACGACGTCAGCGAGCTGCTCGCACTGGGAGATCCCCTCCACGAGGGTCACGAACACCACCGGCGACACCGGGCGGAACGTGCCGGTACCACGCAGATGCACCGCGAACGCGTGCACCTTGCCGGCCGCCAGCGCGAGGTGTTCCTCGATCGTGCTCAGGTCCTCCCCGACATCGGTCGGCGGGACCAGCGTGATGTGAGTGGGGATCATCGCCGCGGTCGTGTCGCCGACGGAGGTGCGGTAGTCCTGGAGTTGGGTGGCCCACGGCTCCGGGATCGCGATCGCGACTCCAACGGTCGGCATCAGGGCCGGCCGGTCGGAGCCACGAAGCCGACGCGCTGATAGACGTCGCGCAGTGTCGCCTGAGCCACCGCGCTGGCGGTCTCTGCGCCCTGGCGGAGTACCTCGGTCAGGTGCGCCTGGTCGTCGAGCAGCTCCAGCGTGCGCTCGCGGAACGGCGTCACGAAGTCGACGACGCGGTCGGCCAAGTCCTTCTTGAGGTCGCCGTACCCGTTGCCTTCGTACTGAGCCTCGAGGTCGCTGACCGAGGTAGCGGTCAGCGCCGAGTAGATGGTCAACAGGTTGGAGATGCCGGGCTTCTCATCGACGTCGAAGCGGACGTCGGAGCCGGAGTCCGTGACCGCGGAGCGCACCTTCTTGGCGCTCACCGCCGGGTCGTCGAGCATCTCGATGATGCCGCCGACGCCCGAGGCGGACTTGGACATCTTGGCGGTCGGGTTCTGAAGGTCGCCGATCTTCGCCGTGGACTTCAGGATGTAGGGCTCGGGCAGCCGGAACGTCTTCTTGTAGCGGTGGTTGAACCGCTGAGCCAGGTCGCGGGTGAGCTCGAGGTGCTGGCGCTGGTCCTCGCCCACCGGCACGTAGTGCGGCCGGTAGAGCAGGATGTCGGCCGCCTGCAGGATCGGGTAGGTGAACAGGCCCACCGAGGCCGCGCCCTCGCCGCCCTTGGCGGACTTGTCCTTGAACTGCGTCATCCGGCGGGCCTCGCCGAAGCCGGCCAGGCACTGGAGCACCCAGCTCAGCTGGGAGTGCTCCGGGATCTGGCTCTGCACGAAGATCGCCGAGCGGTCCGGGTCAATGCCCATGGCCAGCAGCTGCGCGGCGGCCCGCAGGGTGCGCTCCCGCAGCACCTTCGGGTCCTGCTCGACGGTGATGGCGTGCTGGTCGGCGATGAAGAAGAACGGCTGGTGGTCACGTTGCAGGTCGACCCACTGCCGCAGGGCGCCCAGGTAGTTGCCGAAGTGGAACGAGTCGGCCGTGGGCTGGATCCCGGAGAGCACGCGCGGCCGGGCGGTCCCGGACGCGGCTTCCGAGGCCTCCACCTCGGTGGCGGTGGCGGGAGCGGACATGCCGGGCATTCTGTCAGGGCGCGTTAGCCCGTGGACGACCGGTCGCGCACGTGGTGAGCGGCGGACGCTGCCACGATCAGGAAGCCGGCCACCGACAGCCCCACACCCACGAGCGCCGGGGCCCGGTAGCCGTGCCCGGCGGCGATCACCAGTCCGCCCAGCCAGGCGCCGAGAGCGTTGGCGACGTTGAGGCTGGCGTGGTTCATCGCGGCGCCGAGCGTCTGGGCCTCGCCTGCCACGTCCATCAGTCGCAGCTGGAGGTTCACCACGAGCACCGAGCCGAGGAACGTGATGCCGAACGCCACCGGAAGCAGCCAGTAGCCGTGCGGTGCGAGCGCCCAGAACGCCAGCAGCACCAGGCCCATGCCGATCGACGAGCCGAGCAGGGAGCGCAGGATCGACCAGTCCGCGAGCTCGCCCGCGGCGAACGTGCCGATGACCATGCCGACCCCGAACACCAGCAGGAAGAGCGGTACGGCGCCGTCGCCGAGCCCGCCCACCTCGGTAACGGTGGGCGCGATGTAGGAGAAGACCGCGAACATCCCGCCGAAGCCGACCGCGCCGGCGAGCAGCGTCAGCCAGACCTGGAGGTGGGCGAACGCCCGCAGTTCCCGGAGACCGGTGGCCCCCTTGTCTCCGGGGACCGAGGGGACGAACGCCAGCACCAGCGCGACGGTCACCAGCGACAGCACCGCCACCGCCCAGTACGCCGAGCGCCAGCCGAGGTGCTGGCCCATCCAGGTGACCCCTGGGACTCCGATGACGTTGGCCACCGACAGACCGATCATCACCAGCGCCACCGCGCGTCCCTTGCGGCCCTCGGGAGCCAGGCTGGCCGCGACGAGCGAGGCGACCCCGAAGTAGGCGCCATGCGGTAGGCCGTCGAGGAACCGAGCGAGCAACAGCATCCCGAAGCTGCCCGCCACCGCGCTGAGCGCGTTGAACACGCCGTACGCCGCCAGCAGCGCGACCAACAGGCCGCGCCGCGGCCACCGGGCGCCGAAGAAGGCCAGCACCGGTGCGCCCACGACAACGCCCAGTGCGTAGGCCGAGATCACGTGCCCGGCGCTGGGAATCGAGACCGAGACACCATCGGCGATCTCGCGGATCAGGCCCATGGTCACGAACTCGGTGGTGCCGATCGTGAAACCGCCCATCGACAGGGCGAGCAGGGCGAGCGCGAAGTGTCGCGCGTTGGGCGACTCAGTCGAGGAGGGAACGCGTGCGGCGGTCGTCATCTCTGTGGCGGGCTGCGCTATCTACCGGGACCGACCTCCCGGCTCGAGGTGGCTCACGGCGACCGCGGCGCTACCAGTGTGCCTCACCCATCGTGGGGATCGAGAACCCGTGCCCGCTCGATTTCCTGTTTCCCCTTGAGCTCCAGGCTGACCGGGCGTGCGTTAGGCGGAAGCGACGTGAGGCGGTCCAACAGCCGCTCCGACATGACCATCTGTCCGGTCGTTGCTGCTGGCTGGAGGCGTGAGGCCGTGTCGACGACGTCGCCTCGCCCAATGCGGTGAAGTCCTTGACCTCGCCGGCACCGACGTTGCCGACGTTGCCGACGTACGGACGATCCCCGACCTCGTCAGGACCTCAGAGGCAACGCCGTAGAACCGGTTGAGCAGCTTCGCGACATCGTCGGGCGCCATGTTCTCAGCGAGTGAGGTGAACCCGCGGACGTCGGCGAACAGGCCACCGATCTCCATCTCCACGCCGCCCATCGGCGCCCGTTCGAAGCAGATGCTGCACATCGTCGGGTTCTTGCGCGAGGCGCCGCAACGCGTCGAGCAGGTCCTCGAAGAACGCGACGTCGGCCGGATCACCCTTCAGCTTCTCGGTCGACCGCTTGCCCATGATCGAAGAGTAGGCCTCCCCAGCGCCGCTCGATCGCCTCCCAGGGATGGGCGTGCTGCACACCGCGGCCCCGGTACGGCGAGCGGCGCGACATCACCTCGTGCACGATCGGTGCGAGCAACCGCATCGCGAACCGCGACCTGCCGGCGCCTGCCCGGGCCTCCGCCACCATCGCGGGCAGCGAGTGGTGCTGGAAGTCCAGCGCCTCCTGAGCCGGTGCGGTGTCCATCCAGTCGGTGGCGAACCAGGCCTCGTCGTCCGTCGGATCGCCAGGCAGACCCTCGGGGATCCCTCCGTCGAGGCCCGTGGCCGCCGTCATGACCGCCGCGAGCTCGTGCTGGCGCACCCGGTGGGTGTCGTCGCCGCCGATCATCAGGGTGCGTCCGACCACGTCGGCCGTCGTCGCTGCGGCCATGGCCGCGGCCACGTCACGTACGTCGACGGTCTGGATCCGACCGTCGCTGGGCAACGAGCCCCCGAGGTAGGCCAGGTCGCCATCCCACCCGGTGGCTCGCTCGACGGTGAGCACGCCGCCCAGGCGCAGCACCACCCAGTCGAGGTCTGAGGAACGGACGAGTGTCTCGGCCTCGGCCTTGTGCCGCCCGTACAGGTCCGACGGCGCGAGCTCGGTGTCAGCCCCCAGCAGATCGGCGCGGGTGTGCGGGTTGCGAGAGCCGTGCACCGCCACGCTGGACGCCTGCACGAACCGCGGACGCTTCTCGAGGCCGGCACACGCGTCCAGGAGGTGACTGGTGGCGTCGACGTTGACCGCTCGCGCGACCGCGGGTCGCGAGTAGCAGAGCGGTGGGATCACCGCAGCCAGGTGGATGACGGCGCTGGGTCGCGCCTCGTCGAGCAGCGCGCTTACCGCCTGAGGATCGGTGAGGTCCACCGGCCGCACGGCTGTGTCGGGGAGGTCGCCTACGAGGTCGGTGGCGACCACCTGCCGGCCGTCCTCGAGCAGCCGGCGCACGGTCGCCCGGCCGACCAGGCCGCACGCGCCGGTGACCAGGACTGGTTCAGACATCGGACATCCGCGCGACCGGTGCGAGCACCCGGCGCAGGAACGCCGCCTGGTGCGCGACCACCAGGTCGAAGCGCTCCTTGCCCGGCCACACGTCGAAGTGGTCGCACGGGTAGTGGCGCACCTGGGCCCGCGCTTTCACCGCCGCCTTGAGCGCTGCGTACGGCGGCGCGCTCCGGTCGAAGTCCGCGATCTGCACCAGCATCGGTGTCCGGACCCGTGCGGCGGAGGCGGCGGACCTCATCGCACCCAGCTCCATCCCGACCGTCGCATCGATCTCGTTGCGCCAGGTCGGTCCGGCGATGGCGAGGTAGTCCTCGTAGTGGCCGTCCAGACTCAGCGCGGCCAGCTCGCCGGGTCGGCCGACGATCGGCATCATCAGCGGCCCCCGGAACCGGCTGCGCAGTCCCGCCACCGTCGACCGGGCGATGTCGGACGGCCGATGGTGGCGCAGCGCGAGCCGTCCTGCCGCCGCACCGCTCACGATCGGCGTGAGCGACACGACCGCGGCGATGTCGTCACGGTCGGCAGCGACCTCGAAGGCGTGGCCGCCGGCCAGCGAGACACCCCAGAGCACCACCCGACCGGGATCGACGCCCGGCAGCCCGGCCGCGCAGTCCAGGGCGGCCCGGAAGTCCGTCACCTGTCCCGCGACAGAGACCGTCTGGCGCGGCGCCCCGCCGGATTTGCCGAACCCGCGGTAGTCGAAGGCCAGCACGTCCAGCCCGGCCGCGGCGAGCCCTTCAGCGAACGGCAGCAGCCCGGAGTCGACGGTGCCGCCGAGGCCGTGCGCCATCACCGCGACAGGTGTTCCGGCCGGACCGCGCAGGTCGTCGCTTCTCGCCCGCACGTGGGTGCCTCGGCACGCGACGCCTGCGGAGTCGAAGCTGACCTCGGTCATCGTCACTGTCATTGCGCACTCCCGTAGATCGAACTCAGCCACACGTGGACCACGGTGTCGGTGAGGGCCTCCCGGGAGAGGCCGTCGCCACGGGCCAGCCGCTCGAGGGCCCGGTCGTTCAGCTCGAGCAGCACGGTGGCCAGGTCGCTCGCGTCGGGCCCAGCGGCCGCCCGTCCGGCGGCCCGCTCCGCCTCGATGACTTCGGCCACGAGCGGGACGAACGACGACCGGTCGCTGTCCCACAACTCGCGCACCGCGGCGCTGGTCGCCCGGGCGTCGAGCATCGCCCGGTAGATGTGCTGGTGCCGCTCCCAGGCGCCGAACAGCGCGCGGATCGTGGCCTCGATGTTCTCCGCGGGGGCACCGGAGCCGCCGAGCAGCGCGGTGGCCGCCACCGCCTCGTCGTACATGTCCGCGACGAGGGCGGCCACCGCGGCCTGCTTGTTCTCGAAGTAGAAGTAGAACGCAGAGCGGGTCACGCCCGCGGCCCGGGCGATGTCGGCGACGTTGAGAGACTCCAGGCTCGAGTCGAGCAGGTGCTCGTCGAGTGACCTGAGCAGCGCGGAGCGGCGCTGGTCGCCGCGGGCAGGCGGACGCCGGTCGGTGGCCGACCTCATGGGACGGTCACCTGAGCTCGGCGTACGCCGGCGGGGATCTCCTTGGCGCGCAGGTCGTGTTCGTAGACGAAGTAGTCGAGCTGCTGGGTGTGCCGGGGTCGGTCGAGGATGTGGCCCGTGAACTTCTGCTGGTCGGCGTCGATGACCCGCTCCATCTCGTCGACGTCCGGGAGCCGGTAGCGGCCGACCGCGAACGCGCCGAGGAGCCGCGCCTGCGCCTCCACGAACGGGAACAGGGTGGGCGTCGCCTGCGCGAAGCCCATGAAGACCAGGTCGTCGATGCCGGGCTTGAACATCCGCTTGAAGAGCCGGATCTGGTTCTCGGGAGCGCTGAGGAACTCGGGGTCGAAGAACGGGAACGTGATGTTGTAGCCGGTCGCGTAGATGAGCGCGTCGAAGTCGTCGCTGGTGCCGTCCTCGAAGTGCACGGTCGACCCGTCGAGGCGGGCGATGTTGCCCTTCGGCGTGATGTCTCCCGACCCGAGCCGCAGCGGCAGCTCGACCGACTGCGTGGGGTGCGCCTCGAAGAACTTGTGGTTCGGCTTCGGCAGGCCGTAGAGCTCCGGGTTGGACCCGGTCATGAACTGCATCTTCTGCAGCAACCATCGCTGCCAGTGCAGTGGCACGTGGGGCGAGGTCACGAAGTACTTGTCGGCCGGCAGCCCGTAGACGTACTTCGGCACGATCCAGGCGCTGCTCCGGGTCGACAGGGTCACGGTGTTCTGCAGCGACTTGCTCGACAGCTCGACCGCGATGTCGGCCGCGCTGTTGCCGAGGCCGACCACCAGGATCCGTCTGCCCTTGAGCTCGAGCGGCTCCGTCGGGTCGATGTAGTGGTGCGAGTGCATGGTCTCGCCGGTGAACTCACCCGGGAAGTCGGCCGTGCGGGGGTCCCAGTGGTGCCCATTGGCCACGACGAGCAGATCGAAGCGCCGGGTCTCACCGGCCTGGTCCCGCAGCTCCCAGCCGCCGGCGGAAGCCGCCGGGCGTGCTCCACCCCGTTGCCGAACTCGATGTGGTCGCGCAGCCCGAACGCATCGGCGTAGCTGTCGAGGTACGCCTTGATCTGGGTGTGGTGCGGGAAGTCCGGGTACTCGTCGGGCATCGGGAAGTCCTTGAAGGACAGCCGGTGTTTCGAGGTGTCGATGTGCAGCGACCGGTAGGCGCTGCTGTGCCCGTTGGGGTTGCGAAACGCCCAGTTGCCGCCGACCCGGTCCGAGGACTCGAAGCAGGTGTACGGCACCCCGTAGTCGGCCAGCATCTTCCCGGCCGTGAGGCCGCTGATCCCGGCGCCGATCACTGCGGTGGTGGGTTCGCGCATGCGAGGGACCCTAGAGCGGGTTTTGACACGCGTCAATTAGTGCCGACGGAGGTCAAGCCCCGCTCTCTTGCTGCATCCGGCGCTGCTTGGCCACGAAGCGGGTGCCGGCGCGCGACACCATGCCCGGCGACAGCCGCCCGAGCCGCCAAGCGGCCCGGGCGGCGAAGGGCGTGACCAGCAGCGGCCGGTCGGCAGCCACCGCGGCCAGCGACTGGCGAGCGAAGACGTCGGCGTCGAGGGGGCGTCGGATGCCCTGGCCCTTCAGGTAGTAGTCGCGCCCTCGGAACCGGCCGAGCTCGCCCTTGTCCAGCATGGGCGTCTCGACCGCCGCCGGGCACAGCGCGGTGACGCCGACGCCGTGGACGGCCGCCTCGGTGCGCAGCGCGAGCGAGAGACCGACCACCGCGTGCTTGGACATCACGTAGCTGGTGATCAGTCCGGCGGCCATCAGCCCGCCCATCGAGGCGGTGTTGACGATGTGCCCGCTGCCCTGATCGACCATGACCGGATATGCCGCCGCCACGCCGTGCACCACGCCCCGGATGTTCACGTCGATCACCGCGTTCCAGTGGTCGAGGGTCAGCTCCTGGGTCTCCCCGCCGAACGTGATGCCGGCGTTGTTGAACATCAGGTCGATGGTCCCGTGCTCGGCCACCACGCCGGCGACGGCCTCGGCAACTGCGGTTGCTTCGCGAACGTCGAGAGCACGAGCGACTGCCGAGCCCGGACCGGTGGCGTCCTCCGCCGTCCGCGCCGCGGCATCGAGGTCCAAGTCGCCGACGACCACGTAAGCGCCCTCGGCCACGAGAGCCCGGACCAGCGCAGCCCCCACTCCCGAGCCGCCGCCGGTGACGACCGCGCTGCAGCCGGCGAAGGCGTCGCGGCTCATCGCGACCACCCCGGGTTGGCCGGGAGAGGGTCGAACCGTCCGGCCGGCCGGATGGCGGCGTACGCCTCCACCACTGGAGCGAGCTCGGCCGGCGTGGCGCCGTGCAGGATGACACTGTCGGCGCCGGCGCCGAGCTGGTCGAGCACCCGGGCCGCGCAGTCCTCCGCCGAGCCGGAGGCCGCCGCGGCCAGCCAGTCTGCCGGGATCGCCCGCTCGCGCAGCGTGGTCAGGTCCTCAACGGTCCCGACCGCGTCGAAGGCGCCCGGGTAGCCCCGGACCAACAGGTCCTCGCGGAATCGTTGCAGCGCCTCCGGATCCCAGCCGTTGGCGCTGACCAACACGTCGCCGTAGCCCTGGAGGTACGTCGCCAGCCGGCCGACCAGCTTGCGCAGCCGGAGCTCCTCCGGGAGTCCGTCGTGGACCGTGGCGAGCACCGCCCAGATGCGCACGTCCGCGGGGTCGCGGCCCGCGTCGGCGGCGGCCTTGCGGACCACGCCGACCGATCGCGCGAGCGTCTCGTCGGTGAGGAAGGGGTGCAGCACGACGCCGTCCGCGACCCGGCCGGCCAACTCGAGACTGCGGTCACCGATCGCCATCATCAGCACCGGGATCCGCTCGTCGAACGAGCTGTCCAGGCTGAGGTACGGGTAGCGGCCGGCCGGGCCGTCGTGGTCGAAGGCCTCCCCGCGCCACAGCCGGCGGTAGATCCCGACCGCGTCCTCGAGCTGCGCGCCGGTCACCCGCGGCAGCCCCATCACGTCGAAGAGCAGGCCGAAGCCCCGACCGAGACCGAGCGCGTAACGGCCGCCCGTGAGCCGGTGCGCGGTCACCGCCATGGTCGCGGTCACCGACGGGTGGCGGGTGTTGTGGTTGGTGGCCGCGGTCCCGATGCCGATCCGGGTCGACACCGCTCCGGCCGCGCCGGCGAGCACGGCGGCGTCCTTGGTGTTGAACCGCTCGGACAGGAACACCGCGCCCAGGCCCAGCTCCTCGGCCGCCCGCACCTCGTCCAGCAGGTCGCGCGGGGAGCCGCTGTGTCCGGCCAGGCCGTAGCAGCCCAGCTCAGGGAACGTCATGGTCACATTAGAACGTGTTCTAGTACTGCACGTCCACGCGGCGGGCGATGCCCGGATAGTCGTCCACGAGCCCATCACCAGCGAAGGCAAGAGTCGCTCGATAGTCGAACCGTGGCGAGGCGTACTCGAAAGCGAGACCGTGTCCGGCGCGGGTGCGCCGGTAGGTCTGGTCGAGGCGCTCGACCTCGAGGTTGGAGCGGACGTAGACGGCGGCCGACGTGCCGCCCTCGCCCACCTGGAGCCCGAGTCGGTGCACGGGTGCGGTGTTCGTCAGCGCCGAGCGCTCGAGGTCGATGTCGAGGCAGCCGTCAAGCACCGGGTCATGGGTCCCGTCGACCAGCCACCGGCCCGGCTCATTTGCCTCGATGGTCAGCAACCGCCCGTCGGCGTTCTTGATCACCGCGCGGATCCCGTGCCAGGACGCGTCGATCTCGACGACGTACCGAAAGCTCCACGGCACTCGTTCCTCGACACCGACCGAGGTGCCCGCAAACCGCACCCCATCGGGAACGGGCTCGATCCCGACGACCTCAAAGCCTTCGTGGGCGTCGTAGAGCCGCCAGGCCGCAGCCGTGGGTAGCGACGCGAAGCGCACCACGTCAGGTGGCGATGAACAGGATCTGCTCCCGGTCGTACTCCAGGCCCGGGTGCGACTCCTTGAGGTGGGCCTGGGTCTGCTCGACCAGGTCGTCCTCGTCGGTGCCGACGATGCTGGCGCCGCAGGGGCAGGTCAGTCGGGTCTTCATGACCCCATCCTGCACTCCGCCCCCACGGAGGTGTCTACAGCGCGGCCAATGCGTCGTTGAACGTCGTCGACGGGCGCATCACGGCGCTCGCCTTCTCGTCGTCCGGCCGGTAGTAGCCGCCGATGTCGGCCGGCGACCCCTGCACGGCGATCAGCTCCTCGGCGATCTTCTGCTCGTTCTCTCGCAGCGTCGCCGCCAGCGGCGCGAAGGCGGCGGCCAGGTCGGCGTCGTCGGTCTGGGAGGCCAGCTCCTCGGCCCAGAAGAGCGCCAGGTAGAAGTGCGAGCCGCGGTTGTCGATCGAGCCGACCTTCCGCGACGGCGACTTGTTCTCGTCGAGGAACGTCGCGGTCGCCTTGTCCAGCGCCGCGGCCAGCACCCGCGACGGCGGGGTATCGGTTGCCTCGGCGTAGTGGTCGAGACTCTCGGCCAGCGCGAGGAATTCGCCCAGGCTGTCCCAACGCAGGTAGTTCTCCTTGACCAGCTGCTGCACGTGCTTGGGCGCCGAGCCACCGGCGCCGGTCTCGAACAGGCCACCGCCGTTGATCAGCGGCACCACCGAGAGCATCTTGGCCGACGTGCCGAGCTCCAGGATCGGGAACAGGTCGGTGTTGTAGTCGCGGAGCACGTTGCCGGTGACCGAGATGGTGTTCTCGCCCTTGCGGATCCGCTCGACCGAGACCTTGATCGCCTCGACCGGCGACAGGATCGAGATGTCGAGTCCGTCGGTGTCGTGATCCTGGAGGTACTCGTTGACCTTCGCGATCAGGTTGCGGTCGTGGGCGCGGCCCTCGTCGAGCCAGAAGATCGCCGGGTCGCCGCTGGCCCGGGCCCGGCTGACGGCCAGCTTGACCCAGTCGCGCACCGGGACATCCTTGGTCTGGCAGGCCCGCCAGATGTCGCCCGGCTCGACCTCGTGCTCGACCAGAGTCGCGCCACTGGAGTCAACGACCCGGACAGTGCCCTTCGCGCCGATCTCGAACGTCTTGTCGTGGGAGCCGTACTCCTCGGCGGCCTGCGCCATCAGCCCGACGTTGGGCACCGAGCCCATCGTGGCCGGGTCGTAGGCGCCGTGCTCCCGGCAGTCGTCGATGACGACCTGGTAGATGCCGGCGTACGACGAATCGGGGATCACCGCGAGCGTGTCGGCCTCCTCGCCGTCCGGTCCCCACATGTGTCCCGAGGTGCGGATCATCGCCGGCATCGAGGCGTCGACGATCACGTCGGACGGCACGTGCAGGTTGGTGATGCCCTTGTCGGAGTCGACCATCGCCAGCTTCGGCCCGTCGGCGATGCCCTTCTCGAACGCTGCCCGGATCTCGGCACCGTTGTCGAGCGCGTCGAGGCCGGCCAGGATGCCGCCGAGGCCGTTGCTCGGGTTGAGGCCCGCGTCGGCGAGCTGCTCGCCGTACTCGGCGAAGACCTGCGGGAAGAAGGCCTGCACCACGTGGCCGAAGATGATCGGGTCGGAGACCTTCATCATGGTCGCCTTCAGGTGCACCGAGAACAGCACGTCGTCGGCCTTGGCCCGCTCGATCTGCTCGGCGAGGAACTTCGCCAGCGAGGCCACCCGCATCGCGGTGCCGTCGATGATCTCGCCGGCCAGCACCGGGACCTCCTTGAGCACCTCGGTCTCGCCGCCCTCCTTGACCAGCTCGATGCGCAGGGTGTCGTCGGCCGGGATCACCACGGACTTCTCGTTGGAGCGGAAGTCGTCGGCGGCCATCGTGGCGACGTTGGTCTTGGCGTCGGAGCTCCAGGCCCCCATCGAATGCGGGTGCTTGCGCGCGTAGCCCTTCACCGACTCGGGGGCCCGTCGATCGGAGTTGCCCTCGCGTAGGACCGGGTTGACCGCCGAGCCCTTGACCTTGTCGTAGCGCGCCCGGACGTCCCGGTCCTCGTCGGTCTTCGGGTCGTCTGGGTAGTCGGGCAGCGCGTAGCCCTGCTCCTGGAGCTCCTTGACCGCCGCCTTGAGCTGCGGGATCGAGGCCGACACGTTGGGCAGCTTGATGATGTTGGCCTCGGGCGTCTTCGCCAGCGCCCCGAGCTCGGCCAGGTCGTCGGCGATCCGCTGCTCCTCGGTCAGCCGGTCCGGGAACAGCGCGATGATCCGCCCGGCCAGGGAGATGTCGCGGGTCTCGACAGCCACGCCAGCCTTGGCGGCGTACGCCGCGATGATCGGCAGGAAGGAGTACGTCGCGAGCAGCGGCGCCTCGTCGGTGTGGGTGTAGATGATCGCGTGCGGGTTGCCAGACTTGTTGGCCATGGGGCGGGGACTCCTGGGTTGCGGATCCGGTCGAAAGTTCCTTGACGTCAAGATACCTGACGCCGCCCGCCATGGCGGACCCGGCCAGCCTCGCACCGTCGTGGTGGCGCGGCAACGGGGTCCGAAATGAGTAGAGTCTGTGTCCGCGCCCGTGTTGTTCGGGGAACCCACAACGAGGAGTTCACGGTCATGGCAGATGCAGACGCACCAACCGAGGTGCAGAAGCTGGCGGCAGAGGCGATCGGCACGTTCGTGCTGGTGCTGTTCGGCGTCGGTGCGGTGCTCGCGAGCGGTGGCGAGTACGCCGCCGTCGGCCTTTCGTTCGGTATCGCCATCGTGGCGATGGTCTACGCGTTCGGACGCATCTCAGGCGGCCACTTCAACCCGGCGGTCTCGGTGGGCGCGGCCCTCGGCGGCCGGATCAGCTGGCGCGACGCCGGCTTGTACTCCGCCGCCCAGATCATCGGCGCGATCGTCGGCGGCCTCGTCCTGGCGATCATCCAGATCACCGGCGACACCGGCTATGAGTTCGGCGACCCGTTGGGCGCCAACGGCTTTGGCGACCAGGGCGGCGTGGAGCTGCTCGGCGCGCTGATCATCGAGATCGTGATGACGTTCGTCTTCGTGTTGATCATCCTGTCGGTCACCGACACCCGCAACGAGCACCCCGCCCTGGCCCCGCTCGCGATCGGCCTGGCGCTCGCTGCGATCCACTTCGCGTCGATGGGCGCGACCGGCACCTCGGTCAACCCCGCCCGCTCGCTCGGTGTGGTGTTCTTCTCCGGCGGCGACGCGATCGCCCAGATCTGGCTGTTCATCCTGGCTCCGCTGATCGGCGCCGCGCTCGCCGGCTTCGCCTACCCAGGGCTGTTCGGACACGGCGCCGAACCGGTGCCGGGGTCCGGCCTCAACTTCGGGTCGCCCAAGACGGTGGCCCAGGGTGGGTACGTCGACCAGTACCAGCAGCAATGGAACCAGCCCGCCGGTCAGGCGGCTCCCGCCGAGCAGCCGATCATCCAGGACGGCTGGCAGTGGGACCCGCAGGCCCAGCAGTGGATCCCGGCGCAGCAGCAGGCCGCGCCCCCGCCCCAGCAGCAGGCCGCACCGCCGCCTCAGCAGAGTTGGCCGGAGCCGGACCAAGGTTCCGGGCCTACCCAGGTGACGCCTCCGAACCCGCCGCAGTAACCCGTCAGTGCGGAACTAGGGCTCGTCGTACGCGACGAGCCCTAGCTGCATTTCGGGCTCCCCCTCGACGGTCTCGAGGGCCAACAGCCCCACGCCTTTCTCGTACGACGACTCCACGGTCTTCCCGGTGAGCGCTGAGGTGACCGCAACGGTCACCTGGTCGCCCACGGCGAGCACCTCCGCGAGCAGGTCGACGACCCCGGGTGCGAAGGCCTGCCGATAGCCGTCGCCGACGCGCGGACGATCCGCCATCACCAGCCCCGCCTCGGCCCCGTCCTCCCCCGCGAGCCACTCGCCGTCGCGGCCGAACCACCACACATTGCCGCGTTCGTCCTGGGCATAGAAGTCGGTGGCCACGGTCCGGCCACCCCGGTCGGGGATCAGCTCGGTGCGGACGGCGGTGGTGGCGACGCCCTCGACGTCGGGGCCCTCGAGCGTGGTCACGGTTGCGGCGCCCGGCTGGTCACCGGTGACGTCGTACTCCCAGGCGGCGCCCAGGGGCAGCGGCAGCCAGGGGTTGTCGACGCTGGTGACGAAGTCGTCCGGATCGATCGACGGGGTGGGGATCACCAGCCCGTCGACACCCGTCGGCGGGCTCGGGGCCGATCCGCTCCCGCAGCCGGTCGCGGCACCGCTCAACAGGAGGAGCGAGAGCCCGGCGAGGGTCGCCCGGCGTCGGCCTCTCATCCCCATGACCCCATCGTCGCAGGGCGGCCTTGCGCTGCTAGCGTCGGGCGAGCCCAAGATCGCACGACGAGGAGTCCCCTGTGAGCGCAACCCCGTTGAAGGTGGCCGTCACCGGCGCAGCCGGTCAGATTGGCTACAGCCTGCTGTTCCGGCTGGCGAGCGGATCGCTGACGGCCGACCGTCCGATCGAGCTGCGGCTGCTGGAGATCACTCCCGCGCTCAAGACGCTCGAGGGTGTCGTGATGGAGCTCGACGACTGCGCGTTCCCCGGACTCGCCGGCATCGAGATCGGCGACGACGCCGAGAAAATCTTCGACGGGGTCAACCTGGCGCTGCTCGTCGGCGCTCGCCCCCGCGGTCCCGGCATGGAGCGCGGTGACCTGCTCTCGGCCAACGGCGCGATCTTCACCGCCCAGGGCAAGGCGCTCAATGCGGTCGCTGCCGACGACGTACGCATCGGCGTGACCGGCAACCCGGCCAACACCAACGCGTTGATCGCGATGACCAACGCCCCCGACATCCCGGGCGACCGGTTCTCCGCGCTGACCCGCCTCGACCACAACCGGGCGATCTCCCAGCTGGCCGCCAAGACCGGTGCCGCGGTCACCGACATCAAGCAGATGACGATCTGGGGCAACCACTCTGCGACCCAGTACCCCGACCTCTTCCACGCGGAGATCGGCGGCCGGAACGCCGCCGAGGTTGTCGGCGATCAGGACTGGGTCGAGAACACCTTCATCCCGACCGTGGCCAAGCGCGGCGCCGCGATCATCGAGGCCCGCGGGTCCTCGTCGGCCGCCTCCGCCGCCTCGGCCACCATCGACGCCGCCCACGACTGGCTCTACGGCTCCGCCCAGGACGACTGGGTCTCGATGGCGGTCGCCTCCGACGGCTCGTACGGCGTCCCCGAGGGCCTGGTCTCGTCGTTCCCGGTGGTCACGAAGGACGGCAACTGGGAGATCGTCCAGGGCCTCGACATCGACGAGTTCTCCCGCGGCCGGATCGATGCCTCGGTCGCCGAGCTGGACGAGGAGCGGCAGGCGGTCACCGAGCTCGGCCTCATCTAGGCACTCGGCGCAATTCACCGCATAACCGGTGAATTGAACCCTTCTGTCACGAAGGTTCGTACCAGAACGGTCAGATTCACCGCATAACCGGTGAATCTTCCCGGACTACGGCCCGGGCTGGTCCGGGATGCTGCCCGCGAGGAAGAACAGCGCCCCGCCGACGAGACAGAGCAGCCCGACGTCGGTCAGCCGGTGCCGTACGGCGAGCATGCCGGCGTCGCGCTCGGGGAGTACCAGCCGGAGCGCCGCGGCGGCGGCCACGGCACCCGCGACGACCCGGACGCCGAGCCGCCAGTCGTGTGACTTGAAGACGATCGCGATCCCCACCGCCGTGGCGGCCAGGATGGCGATGTAGAAGGCGCCACCGATCGTCGATGGGTAGCGACGCTCGGTCGGTTCTTCCGGCCCGGGCTCCTCGACGGGTGGTTCCGACTCGCTCACGCCTGGTTCTCGGCCATCTCCACGATGTTCGACAGCAGCATCGCGCGGGTCATCGGGCCAACACCGCCGGGGTTGGGCGACACCCAGCCCGCGGTCTCCCACACCTCCGGCGCGACGTCGCCGGCCAGCTTGCCGTCCACGCGGCTGACGCCGACGTCCAGCACAGCGGCGCCGGGACGAACCATGTCGCCCGTGACGATCCCGGGTACGCCGGCAGCAGCGACCACGATGTCGGCTCGCCGCACGTGCGCGGCCAGGTCCACGGTGCCGGTGTGGCACAGCGTCACCGTGGCGTTCTCGGATCGCCGGGTCAGCAGCAGCCCGAGCGGACGGCCGACGGTCACCCCGCGGCCGATCACGACGACCTCGGCGCCCGCGATCGCCACACCGTGCCGGCGCAGCAGCTCCACGATTCCCGCGGGCGTGCACGGCAGCGGGGCCTCGTTCCCGAGAACCAGCCAGCCGAGGTTCATGGGGTGGAGACCGTCTGCGTCCTTGGCCGGGTCGATCAGGCCGAGCACCCGGTTCTCGTCGCGGCCCTTCGGCAGCGGAAGCTGCACGATGTAGCCGGTGCACGCCGGGTCGGCGTTCAGCGCGGCGACCGCCGCCTCGATCTCTTCCTGCGTCGCCGTCGTGGGCAGGTCGACGCGGATCGACTCGATTCCGACCTCGGCGCAGTCCTTGTGCTTGCCGTTGACATACCACCGCGAACCCGGGTCGTCACCGACCAGCACCGTGCCCAGGCCTGGAACCACGCCGCTCTCCCGGAGGGCGGCGATCCGAGCCTTGAGCTCGTCCTTGATCGCGCCGGCCGTCGCCGTGCCGTCGAGCTTCTCTGCAGTCATGACGAAAGGCATCCTTGCATCCGGGGCTGGAGGTCAGGCAAACCCCCTGTGCTTGCGCTTCCTGGCCAGGTCACCGCCGCGGCGGGGGTCGCCGAAACGTCGCAAACTGCCTCCCCCGCTGCGCTCCTCCGGCACGTTTCCAACAGGTCGGCTCCGTGCTGACGCTTCGCGTCAGTGAGCAAAATGCCTGGTGTCGGTGAAGTACATCGTCACCCCGGCCGCTTCCGCCGCCTTGATCGTGAGCTCGTCGCGGACCGACCCGCCCGGCTGCACGATCGCGCGCACCCCGGCGTTGATCAGGATCTGCGGTCCGTCCTCGAACGGGAAGAACGCGTCGGAGGCGGCCACCGAGCCTGCGGCGCGGTCACCAGCTCGCTCGACGGCCAGCTTGCAGGAGTCGACCCGGTTGACCTGCCCCATGCCCACGCCCACCGATGCCCCGTCGCGGGCCAGGAGGATCGCGTTGGACTTCACGAACCTGCACGCCTTCCAGGCGAACGCCAGGTCGGTGAGCACCTCATCGGACGCCGCCTCGCCGGTGGCCAGGGTCCAGGACGCCGGGTCGTCGCCGGGAGCGTCGACCAGATCGGGGTGCTGCATGAGCAGCCCGCCGCTGATCGGTCGGAGCCCGCTCCCGCCGCCTTCCAGGGGGCAGACCAGGATCCGGATGTTCTTCTTCTGGGCCAGCACCTCGACCGCGCCCTGGTCGTACGCCGGCGCCACGATCACCTCGGTGAACACCTCGGTGACCTGCTCGGCCATCGCCACCGACACGGGCCTGTTGACGGCGATCACGCCGCCGAACGCCGACGTCGGGTCGCAGGCGTGCGCGCGCCGATGAGCCTCGGCGATGTCGTTGCCGACCGCGATGCCGCACGGGTTGGCGTGTTTGATGATCGCCACCGCCGGCGCCTCGAAAGCAGATGCGGCCTGCCGGGCAGCGTCGGTGTCGACGTAGTTGTTGTAGGACATCTCCTTGCCGTGCAGCTGCTCAGCCGCGGCCAACCCGCCCGGGCCGAAGCCGCTGCGGTAGAGGGCGGCCGGCTGGTGCGGGTTCTCGCCGTAGCGGAGCACCGCGGCCTGGTTCCAGGTGGCCCCGACCCAGGCGGGAAAGCCGGAGCCGTCGGAGGTATCGGTGAGCACGTTGCCCATCCAGGACGCAACGTGGACGTCGTACGTCGCGGTGTGGACGAAGGCCTCCGCGGCCAGCCGCTGCCGCTCGGCGAGCGTGAAGCCCCCGGCGGCGACCGCGGCGAGCACGTCGTCGTAGCGGCCCGGCGAGGTGACGATCGCGACGGACGGGTGGTTCTTCGCCGCCGCGCGCACCATCGAGGGACCGCCGATGTCGATCTGCTCGACGCACTCGTCGGGCGAGGCACCAGACATCACGGTCTCCGTGAACGGATAGAGATTGGAGACCACCAGGTCGAACGGCTCCACCTCGAGCTCGGCGAGCTGCTGGACGTGGCTCTCGAGTCGCCGGTCGGCGAGGATGCCGGCGTGCACCCGCGGGTGCAGGGTCTTCACCCGGCCGTCGAGGCACTCGGGGAAGCCGGTCAGCTCCTCGACCTTGGTGACCGGGATGCCGAGGCCTTCGATCAACGCGGCCGAGCCGCCGGTCGACACCAGCGTGACGCCGGCGTCGTGCAGGCCACGCACCAGCTCCTCGAGGCCGCTCTTGTCGTAGACCGACACCAGCGCGCGCTTGATCACTATCTGATCGCTCGCTGCTTGTGATTTCACTGGCCGAACCGGACCTTTCTCTCAGTGATCGTGAAGCCGTCGCGTGCCATCCGGCCGATCGTGTCGACGAGCATGGTTCGCTCCGCGACCTTGATGCGCTCGTGCAGGGACTCGACTGTGTCGTCGTCGGCCACCGGGACCGCGGTCTGGGCGACGATCGGCCCGGTGTCGACGCCCTCGTCGACGACGAAGAGGGTCGCGCCGGTGACCTTGACGCCGTACGCGAGCGCGTCGGCGGGGCCGTGCATGCCGGGGAACGCCGGGGACAGGGCGGGATGGGTGTTGACGATCCGCCCGCCGAACCGGGACTGGAACTGCTCCCCCACCAGCTTCATGAACCCGGCCAGCACCACGAGGTCGGGGTCGTGCTCGGCGACCGCTCGGGCCATCGTCAGGTCCCAGGCCTCCCGGTCGTCGTGATCCTTCACCCGATGTACGAACGTCGGGACGCCGACGCGTTCGGCCCGGGCCAGGCCCTCGACGCCGTCGCGGTCGGCGCCGACGGCGACGACCTGGGCGCCGTACGCCGGGTCGGTGCAGGCGTCGAGGAGCGCCTGGAGGTTGGTGCCGCCGCCGGACACGAGCACGACGATGCGCGCGGATGGAGAGGCGTCAGGCACGGCCCGCAGTCTAGGCCGGGTCCGGCTCCGCCCGGGCGGCGGTCCGCCGCGCCCAGAACGTCATTGCGAGCCCACCCAGCAGGCCACCGATACCGAACGCGGTGATGGCGTGCACAAGTGCGTCGAACGCCAGCGGCCCGACGTCGCGCATCCGGCCCGGGCCGACCGCGCCACCGGCGACGGCGGCGAACAGGCCGAACCCGATCCCGGCGAGTACGCCGCCCGCGCACCCCCGCAGCGCGCCCTCTTCCCAACGGGTCGTGGGGTGCCGGCGCTGCGCCCACGCCGAGCCCAGGATCGCCACCACCAGAGGCAGCGCGACCAGCCACGCCGTCCACCCCGGGATGGCACCGTCGTCGGGCAGCGCGGCGAGCATCGGGAACATCGGGAGCGGCCCGAGGGCGACAGCGTTCGGGGTGACCAGGGTGCCGGCGCCGACGCTGAAGCCCGGCCCGAGGAGATAGGAGCCGGACCAGGCGACCGCGTTGGGCACCACGAGCACGCTGAGCGCGATGAGCAGCGCGGCGTCGCCGGCATCGGTGTGTAGCTGGGACATCACGTTGGCGGCGGTGCCGAAGTCGATGACGAACGCGACCGCGAAGGTCAGCGCGGCGACGGCCAGCCAGAGCTGGAGGATGCGGCGGCACCCATGCGCGGCAGCCGGAACCACCGGCGGTAGCCCCGCCGCCCAGATCGCCGCGCGGCCGGAGCCGACCGCGATCGCCGGCCCGCCGACTGCCAGACAGAGCAGCAGCGACCACAGGACCACGCGCGGCGCGCTCGGGTCGGTCGTCGCGGTGGCTGCCAGGGTCGCGGTGAGGACGGCCGTGACGACGTACCCGGCCGTGAACAGGGAGAGCGCCAGCGGCACCGTCCAGTCGCGTTCGCCGTCGGCGATGGCGTCGGCGTCAGGCCCGTGACCGGAAACCGAGTCGCCGACCCGGAGGCCGAGTCGCCAGACCGCCCAGGCTGCGAGAAGGGTGATGCCGAGCGGCATCGCCGTGATCGCGACGCCCTCGATCCGGACTCCGGAACCGTGACCCATCAGCCAGCCGAGGGCGCCGACCCGCAGGGCGCCGCTGGGCGACCCGTGCCCGCCGGCATCGGTCAGGAACCAGCCGACGACCGCGATTCCGAGGCAGACCACGAGGGTGCCGGCGGCTGCGGCACCGCCGCCGGCCAGGGCCAGGAGAGCGAGCGGCCGGCGAGTCGCCAGGTCCCGCTCGACGTCGGCGGAGGTGCGCTTCGTTGACGATGGCAGCAGCGAAGTCATGGCCATCGCATCATGTCTCGGAGCTCCGCCGGTTCTGTGGACCCACGCCGACTCCCGTACCGTTGGCAGCCGCCATGAACACCCCAAAAGCCATCAGAGATCCGGACGCGTTCGACACGTTCTACAAGGAGACCCGGGAGCGCCTGCTCCTGCAGACGTACGCGCTCACCGGTGATCTGGCCGCGTCCAAGGCTGCCGTCCGCGACGCGTTCGTCCTGGCCTGGCACCACTGGCGCAAGGTCGAGCGGCTCGAGGATCCCGAGACCGCCGTGCGCCCGAACGCGTGGCGGCACGCCCAGCGGAGGCACACGGCGCGGCTGTGGCACCGCGACAAGGGCCTCGACCCCGAGGTCAAGGACACCTTCGACATCCTCGGTCAGCTCACGATGCGGCAGCGCAAGGCGTTGCTGCTGACCCAGGTCGCCAACGCGTCGATCCCCCAGATGGCCCGGGAGATCGGGCTGCCGCTCGACGAGGCGGAGCGCGAGCTGCAGGAGGCCGTGGGTGAGTTCACCCGGTTGAGGGAGGTGCCGACGGTCGGGATCCGGGACGCGTTCGGGCCGATCGAGCGGGCGCTCGCCGACACCCGGTTCCCGCGCGCCACGATCATTCGCCGGGCCGGCGCCGCCCGACGCCGTACCCACACCACCGTCGGCGCGGTCGCAGCCGTGGCCGTCTTCCTGGTCAGCGGCACCCTGGTCACCGACGCTGCCGGCGTACGACCGAGCCTGGACCGCGCCGCCGCCGGCAACTCGCCGAAGGGGGCCGACCCTGACGTGCCCATGGTCCAGGTGCCGCAGAGCGCCCTCGTGAACGCCGCCCAGCTCGACACCTTCTTCCGCGGCCGCACGTGGAGCGAGGGACGCACCCACGCCAGCACCGAGAAATCACTCGACCTGCTCCCCTGCCTGCGGGAGCCGTCCGCCGACCCGGACGGCTCGGAGGCGCTGGTGCGGGACTTTGCCGGCAGGGGCACGAAGCTGCCGCGGGCCGCGGCGGTCCAGCTGGTTGAGGCGTCGGCGACTCGGGTTGCCGCCCGGCGTACCTATCGCACCCTGGTCGGCTGGTTCGCGGGGTGCGCGGAGAGCCGGATGCAGCTGATCGCGACCCGCACCGTCGAGCAGGCGGGTGACCAGGCGATTCAGCTCGTGCTGCGCTCGTGGAACCGGCCGGTGACGACCTACGTCGTCGGCGTGGCCCGGACCGGGCTGTTCACGACGTCGACCGTCGACCGGGTGGCCTCCGCGGACGCGCCCGACGTCGTCGGGTCCGGCCGGATGCTGGCCGCCGCCGTCGAGGGCCTGTGCGGCCTCGAGGACGGCGGCGGCTGCGCGACCGACCGACCCAAGCTCATGTTCACCACGCCGGTCCGGTTCGGGAGGCCGGCCGCCCTGTTGAGCGAGGTCGACCTTCCCCCGGTCTCGGGCGTCAACCAGCCGTGGGCGGGCACCGAGCCCGAGGTTCCGTCGGCCAACCTGGCGGCCACTCGCTGCGAGAACGCGGCTTTCACCGGCAGGTTCCAGGGGGTGAGGTTCACCCAGGCCGCTACTCGCACGTTCGTGATCCCCGGCGCCGGGCTGGCCACCGAGTTCGGGCTGACCGAGACCGTCGGAGCGCTGCCGGCCAAGCAGGCGGCCGCGTTCATCGACGTGGTGCGGGCCAGGCTGGGGAACTGTGCCACGCGGGACCTCGGTACCGACGTGAGCGCGGGAAAGCGCTTCAGCGCCGGCGACCGCGCGCTGAGTGTGTGGCACCTCACGACCGAGCTCTCCGACAACCGCTCGCTGACCTACTCGATGGCGATCCTGCGCAGTGGCACGTCGGTCGGGCAGCTCAGCTTCGTGAGGGCTCGGAAGGTGACGATCTCGGACCACGCCTTCGAGGCGCTCGCGGTGCGCGCGCTCGACCGGCTCGGGGAGCTGCGCCCGCGAAACTGAGCTCTCCAAAATTCCCGCCGGGTAGGTGCAACCAACCCGGGTGCCCAGGCGTCTCCCCATCGACAAGCCACGACAGCGGCGAGGAGGGTCGACGGGGTGGATGAGCAAGAGTTCGACGACTTCTACACCGCGTCGTTCCGGCGGCTGACCGGACAGGTCTACGCGATGATCGGGAATCTCGACGAGGCCCAGGAGTGCGTGCAGGAGGCCTTCGTCCGGGCCTGGGCGCACCGACGCAAGCTGGAGAAGACGAACTATCCGGAGGCCTGGGTGCGTACGACGGCATATCGGCTGGCGGTGAGCCGCTGGCGTCGTACGACCCGGGCCCGGCGCCCTGCCGACCGGGCGGTCGCGCTGCCCACGGAGACGCCCGCCGTCGATGAGACGCACGTGGCCCTGGTGGCCGCGCTGAGACAGCTGCCCGAGGCGCAGCGCCAGGCGCTGGTGCTGCATCACATCGCCGACCTGCCCGTGCACGCGGTCGCCCAGGAGCTGGGCGTGCCCGAGGGCACGATCAAGGCCCGGCTGAGCCGTGGCCGCACCGCCCTGGCGGCCCTGCTGACCGACCAACCCACCGACCTCGGGGGAGGAGTGACCCATGTCTGATCCCATGGACGAGCTGAGCAACTTCGAACCGGGGGTGCCCATGAGCCCGATCCCCGCAGCCGAGGTCCGTCGTCGCGGCGAACGACTCCGCCGGCGCAACGCCGCGCTGGTCGTGGGTGGCGCGGTCGCGGCGATCGTGCTGATCGCCGTACCGCTCGCCGTCGTCGCGAGCGGCGGCGAAGACGACCGCGGAACGCCCCAACCGGCAGCACCCGTGATCACCGAGGGCGACGCGCTGACCGTCGACGAGCTGCCGGTCCGGGACCGGCTGACGCCCTGGCAGTCGATGGCGCCGGAGGGTCAGGTGTTCAGCTGCGCACCGAAGCTCCCGGCCTCCCTCGACGAGATCCGTGGGTACCGCGTGGACTTCCGTGCCGACATTGCCGACACGCCGGCGAACGACATCCCGTCGTCGGTGATCCGCAGCCAGGTGCTGCAGTTCGACAGCGCGAGTGAGGCACGTGAGGCCTACGACCAGGCCCAGGGGTGGAACTTCGGCTGCCCCGGCGGCGACAACCTGGCTCGCAAGGGCGTCACGGTGACGTCGTACGAACTGGAGAATGGCCAGGGCGAGTGGCGGCTGCACGAGTTCTACGCCCCCGACATCTGCACCGAGTGCGACGCGATCCGGTTCGACCGGATGGGCCTCGCCCAGTGGGACGACCGGATGGTCCTGGTCTCGCTCGCGGAGGTCGGCGGGCCGATGGAGCCGGAGGGACTGGACGCCAGCATGAAGGACCTGTTCGAGTCCGCAGTCGAGGAGGCCGGCGGCGTGATGTCCGACGGCTCGGGTCAGAGCGAGCCACCACCTGAGGACCTCGGCTTCCCCATCGACTGGGACCTGATCGACATGACCGGCGACGGCGGCGAGATCCGCGGCCCCGGCCCGAAGGCTCCCGGTGCTGCTGAGGTGTCCCCTTGCGATCGGGCGGTGTGGCCGAAGAGCGGGGTCGACCGGCTCGCACTCACCACGACCGGGCCGGAGTTCGAGGAGTCCCGCGAGCTCGTCGTATTCGCCTCGGCGGATGAGGCGGTCGCGGCGATGGCGGACGTGCGGTCAGCGATCGGGACGTGTCCGACCGAGATCAACGAGCTGGATCCGACCAACAGCCCCGAGCAGGCCTGGGACCTGCTGCCGGCCGAGACCGGGTACGAAGACTCGGTGACCTTCTCCCTGACCTACACCGATGGTTTGCCAGGCGGCCAGATCTGGCAGCTCACCCGGGTCGGCACAGCGATCATCGCGCTGAGCACCAGCGGGGAGTACACCGGGGGAAGCTCCGCTTCCTACGCCGCCGAACGCCTCACCGAGATCACCAACCACCTGACCCCGGAGATGTGCGAGTTCACCGAGGACGGCTGCTGAAAACGCGCTGACCCGTCACAAACTTCGTGACGGGTCAGCGCGTTTGAGCGTGAGTTTGTGACGGGTCAGCTGTTCTGGAGGATCTCCCGCATCAGCGCGGCGGTCTCCGAGGGGGTCTTGCCGACCTTGACGCCGACAGCCTCGAGGGCTTCCTTCTTGGCGGCCGCGGTGCCCGAGGAGCCGGACACGATGGCACCGGCGTGGCCCATGGTCTTGCCCTCAGGAGCGGTGAAGCCGGCGACGTACCCGACGACCGGCTTGGTGACGTTGTCCTTGATGTAGTCGGCGGCCCGCTCCTCGGCGTCGCCGCCGATCTCGCCGATCATCACGATCGCCTTGGTGTCGGGGTCCGCCTCGAACGCCGCGAGGGCGTCGATGTGGGTGGTCCCGACGACCGGGTCGCCGCCGATGCCGATCGCGGTGGTGAAGCCGAAGTCCCGCAGCTCGTACATCATCTGGTAGGTCAGGGTGCCGGACTTCGAGACCAGGCCGATCGGGCCCTTGCCGGCGATCGTGTGCGGCGTGATGCCGGCCAGCGACTCCTCCGGCGTGATGATGCCGGGGCAGTTCGGCCCGATCATCCGGGTCGACTTGCCGTCGAGGTAGGCGAACACCTCGGCGCTGTCCTGCACGGGCACGCCCTCGGTGATCACGACGAGCAGGCCGATGCCGGCGTCGATCGCCTCGATGCAGGCGTCCTTGGTGAAGGCCGGTGGCACGAACAGCACCGACACGTCAGCACCGGTCTCGGCCATCGCCTCCTTCACGGAGCCGAACACCGGGAGGTCCTTGCCGCCGAGCTCGACCGACGTACCGGCCTTGCGGGCGTTGACGCCGCCGACGATGTTGGACCCTGCCTCGACCATGAGGGTGGTGTGCTTTGAGCCCATGCCACCGGTCATGCCCTGGACGATGATCTTGGAGTCTTTGTTCAGGTAAATAGACACTGTCTTCGATTCCTTGCGTCTCAGGCCGTAGTCGATTGGGCTGCCAGCTCGGCAGCTCGGTCCGCCGCGCCATCCATCGTGTCCACCATCGTGACCAGCGGGTGGTTCGCCTCGGAGAGGATGCGCCGGCCCTCCTCGACGTTGTTGCCGTCGAGTCGTACGACGATCGGCTTGGTGGCCTCGTCGCCGAGGATTTCCAGCGCCCCGACGATGCCGTTGGCGACCTCGTCGCACGCGGTGATGCCGCCGAAGACGTTCACGAACACCGACTTCACCTGCTCGTCGTGCAGGATCACGTCGAGGCCGTCGGCCATCACCTGGGCGTTGGCGCCGCCGCCGATGTCGAGGAAGTTTGCCGGCGAGACCCCGCCGTGCCGCTCGCCTGCGTAGGCCACCACGTCGAGCGTCGACATGACCAGGCCGGCACCGTTGCCGATGATGCCCACGGCGCCGTCGAGCTTGACGTAGTTGAGGCCCTTGTCCTTGGCCTTCGCCTCGAGCGGGTCGGCCTCCTCGCGGATCTCGAACTGCGCGTGGTCCTCGTGGCGGAAGTCGGCGTTCTCGTCGAGCGACACCTTGCCGTCGAGCGCCTCGAGCACGTCGCCCTCGAGCCGGGCGAGCGGGTTGACCTCCACCAGGGTGGCGTCCTCGCTGACGAAGACGTCCCAGAGCCGGAGCACCATGGTCACGGCCTGCTCGGTGAGCGCGTCGGGGAACTTCGCGTCCGCGACGATCTCGCGCGCCTTCGCCTCGTCGACGCCGGTGCCCGGGTCGATCGGGATCTTCCGGACCGCGTCCGGGTTGGTCTTGGCGACCTCTTCGATCTCCACGCCGCCCTCGACGGACGCGATGCAGAGGTACTGCCGGTTGGCCCGGTCGAGCAGGAACGAGAAGTAGTACTCCTCCTCGATGCTCGCGGCCGGAGCGATCAGCACCCGGTTGACGGTCAGGCCCTTGATCTCCATCCCGAGGATCGCGTCGGCGTGCTGCTCGGCCTCGTCGGGCGTCTTCGCGAGCTTGACCCCGCCCGCCTTGCCGCGACCGCCGGCCTTGACCTGCGCCTTCACGACGACGACGCCCAGCTCCTCGGCGGCGGCCCGGGCCTCGGCCGGGGTGTGGGCGACGATGCCGAGAGTGACCGGGACGTCGTGCTTGGCGAAGAGCTCCTTCGCCTGATACTCCATCAGATCCACTGATCTAAGTCCTCACCTATGAGGGCAGCCGGAAGCGACCGCGCCTTCAGCGTTCGGGGTGTCATCGGCACCCTAGACCCGCCCGACGGGAACGACGACCGGGGGTGGTCGCGACGAGACGCTAGTTCTGCGCGCCCGCGAAGTGGGTAGCGACCCAGCCGGTGATGTCGGTAGTCGTGGCGCCGGGCGTGAACACCTTCGCGACGCCCAGCTCCTCGAGCACCGGCACGTCCTCGTCGGGGATGATCCCGCCGCCGAACACCACGATGTCGGAGGCGTCCCGCTCGGCGAGCAGCTCCACCAGTCGCTTGAACAGGGTCATGTGCGCCCCGGACAGCACTGACAGCCCGATCAGATCCGCGTCCTCCTGGATCGCGGTCTCGACGATCTGCTCCGGGGTCTGGTGTAGACCGGTATAGATCACTTCGTGACCGGCGTCCCGGAGCGCCCGCGCGACGATCTTCGCCCCGCGGTCGTGCCCGTCGAGACCGGGTTTCCCGACGACGATCCGGATCCGCTCCATGGCGGCACAGTAGTGCGCAGAGCATGCGCGCGTGACCTCGGCCGACCCATCCCGTTGTGCACAGGTAATCCGTGCCGATGCTTTACACGCGTGGCCAATCCGTTATGGTCGTGGCTTCGCCTGAATATCCTTTGACATTCATCCAACTTCGGGACAGCGGAGAGCCAACGCCTGATGGGTAGCCACCGAGCGGATCATCGCGGCCCGATCCGCCGTCCCTCGAAGCCTTCGAGGGACGTCAAGTACGTCGGCCGCAGGGTCGCCGGGCGGGACTCCGCGCCGGACCTCGTCGAGACCCCACTGCTGGTCTCCGAGCCGGTCGCCGTACTCGCGTCCCAGGAGCTCCAGACCATTGGCTCCATCCCGATCGTCACCGTCCCCGGCAAGCGCAAGGCGGTCAAGCACGCCGCCCCCCGCGGGCCGCTGTTCAAGGGCCTGCCCTCGCCTCCGGTGCTGCTCGGCCTGGCCTCTCTCGCCGTGGCCGTCACCGGCACCGTGACCTCCGCCGGTGCCGACCTGGCCGACAGCATGGAGCCCCGCTACAACGCCGCGAGCGCGGTGTCCGGCGACAGCGGGATCGGCTCGGTCGCCCTGGGCGACCGCGACTCCCAAGTGAGCCGTGACTCGAGGCGCGACGCGCTCGAGGACGCCTCCGACACCGAGCTGGTCGAGGAGGCCGAGGTGGTGGCGGAGCAGCGCGACGCCGCCCTTGGCCAGCTGGCCCAGCTGGCCGAGAAGCAGGCCGACAAGATCGCGGAGAACCGATGGGTCCTCCCCCTCGCCGTCTCCAGCATCACCGCGGAGTTCGGGGAGTACGGCCTCTGGTCGAGCTACCACACCGGCCTCGACTTCAACGGCGACTCCGGCGACCCGATCAAGTCCATCGCCAACGGCGTGGTCACCTCCGTCGGGTACGACGGCGCCTACGGCAACAAGACGATCGTCACGCTCGAGGACGGCACCGAGATCTGGTACTGCCATCAGACGTCGTTCAGCGTCACCGAGGGGCAGACCGTGCGGGCCGGCGAGGTGATCGGCACGGTCGGTTCCACCGGTCACGTGACCGGGTCCCACCTGCACATCGAGGTCCGCCCCGGCGGCGGCGACCCGGTCGACCCCTATGCAGCGTTCATCGTGCACGGCGTCACGCCGTAGCCGAACCCGCTCCTAGAGCTTCTCGACGGGCGCGTAGCGCAGCAGCAGCCGCTTGACGCCTTCGGACCCGAAGTCGATCGAGGCGACCGACTTGTCGGCTGCCCCCTCGACCGCCACCACGGTGCCCATCCCGAACGAGTCGTGGACAACGCGGTCGCCCGGCTCGAGCGAGGGAATCTCGCGGGCCGGCTTGGCCTTCGCGGCAGCGTCGGCTCGCGCGGCAGCCGAGGAGAAGTTGCGACGGCCCGCGGCGGTCGGGGCACCCAGCTGGGCGGCCGAACCGCTGGCCAGGTCGGGCCGGCCCCACGACGTCTGAGCGGCCTCGGTGCGTCGCCAGTCGACAAGGTCGACCGGGAGCTCGTCGAGGAACCGGGAGCCGGGGTTATGTGACGGCGCGCCCCAGGCCGACCGCACCACTGCCCGGGAGATGTAGAGCCGCTCTCGGGCGCGAGTGATGCCGACGTACGCGAGCCGGCGCTCCTCCTCCAGCTCGGGCTGGTCGCCGAGCGAGCGGGAATGGGGGAAGACGCCGTCCTCGAGGCCGGTCAGGAACACCACCGGGAACTCCAGGCCCTTGGCGGTGTGCAGGGTCATCAGGGTCACGACGCCGAGGTCCTCCGCGTCCGGCTCGTCGGGGATCTGGTCGGTGTCGGCGACCAGCGCCACCCGCTCCAGGAAGTCACCGAGCCCCGGTGCGACGATGCCGGCGTCCACATCCGCCGGGTCCGCGGAGGGCCCGGCCACCGGGTCCTCGGAGAACTCGCGGGCGACCGCGACGAGCTCGCCCAGGTTCTCCACCCGAGTGGCGTCCTGAGGATCCTCGGACGCTTCCAGCTGCTCGAGGTAGCCGGAGCGGGCCAGCACGAACTCGAGGATGACGTCGGCCCGCTCGCCGGCATCGACCATCGACTGGAGCTCCTCGACCATGGCCACGAAGCCCTGGATGTTGGCCAGGCTCCGGGTGGCCAGGCCCGGCGACTCCTCGGCCCGGCGCAGCGCCTCCCAGAACGTGATCCGCTCCCGGTCCGAGAGCTCCTGTACGCAGGCGACGGCCCGGTCGCCGATGCCCCGCTTCGGAACGTTGAGGATGCGGCGCAGTGAGACCTGGTCGTCGGGGTTGACCAGCATCCGGAGGTAGGCCAGCGCGTCCCGCACCTCGCGGCGTTCGTAGAAGCGCACTCCCCCGACGACCTTGTAGGGCTGGCCGGTGCGGATGAACACCTCCTCGAACACCCGCGACTGGGCGTTGGTGCGGTAGAACACCGCGACGTCGCCCGGCTTGGCCCCCTCGTCGGTGAGCGTGTCGATCTCCTCGGAGACGAACCTGGCCTCGTCGCGCTCGTCGTCGGCGACGTACCCGACGATCCGGTCGCCGTCGCCGGCGTCTGACCACAGCCGCTTCGGCTTGCGACCTTGGTTGTGACCGATCACGGAGTTGGCGGCGTTGAGGATCGTCTGCGTGGAGCGGTAGTTCTGCTCGAGCATGACCGTTGTGGCGTTGGGGAAGTCCTGCTCGAAGTCGAGGATGTTGCGGATGTTGGCGCCCCGGAACGCGTAGATGGACTGGTCGGCGTCGCCCACCACCATCAGCTCCGCGGGCTCGACGCGTTCCTCCTCGACCAGTTCGGGATCGTCGGCGCAGAGCTGGTGGATGAGGGCGTACTGCGCGTGGTTGGTGTCTTGGTACTCATCCACGAGCACGTGCCGGAACCGTCGGCGATAGACCTCCCGGACCTCGGGGAACCCCTGGAACAGGTGCACCGTGAACATGATCAGGTCGTCAAAGTCGAGCGCGTTGGCCTCGCGCAACCGCCGTTGATAGGCGGTGTAGGCCGCGGAGTAGGTCTCCTCGATCCCGTTGCGCGCGTCGGAAGCGACCTCCTCGTGGTCGCGCAGCTCGTTCTTGTGGTTGCTGACCCAGTGCAGGACCGGGCCCGGCTGAAAGCGTCGCGGGTCCAGGTCGAGGTCACGGATCACGAGCGACATCAGCCGCTTCTGGTCCTGGGCGTCGTAGATCGAGAAGTTCGACTTGAAGCCGATCTTGTCGATCTCCTTGCGCAGGATCCGCACGCACGCGGAGTGGAACGTGCTCACCCACATCACTCGCGCCCGCCGTCCGACCAGCTCCTCGACGCGTTCCTTCATCTCGGCCGCGGCCTTGTTGGTGAACGTGATCGCCAGGATCGACCCGGGGTGTGCCTTGCGCTCGGAGATCAGCCAAGCGATCCGTCGGGTCAGCACCCGGGTCTTGCCGGAGCCTGCTCCGGCCACGACGAGCAGCGGCGCACCCGCATGTCGAACCGCCGCCTTCTGGGGGTCGTTGAGACCCTCGAGCAGCTCGTCAGGGGTGGGTCCACGACGACTGGTCCGGGGCTCCTCGGTGGCCTGGTCGAAGCCGGGCAGCGGCAGGGTGCTCATGCTGCCTCCACCCTACGGAGGAACGGGGACAGCGGCGGGCTAGGCCTGCGGCTCAGGCGTGCACCGAGGACCAGAGCACCGCGACGCAGACGTTCGCGATCGACAGCAGAACGAGGCCGGCCCACAGGCCCTGCGGGATCCGTTCCTTGCGGGCGTTGGCCATGATCAGGATCAGCAGCAGCAGACCGATCATGCCCTTGACCGCGATCTTGGTGTTGTTGACCTCGACGTCATCGGCCTGGAGCACTCCGACCAGGGCGATGCCGGCGACGAACGCCGTACCGACTCCGTCGCGCATCGTCGAGTTGACGACCTTCTCGGGGCTCTTGGCCTGTACGAGCAGCCCACCGATCAGGGCCGCGAATCCGAGGATGTGGATCACCAGCAGGATCTGGCGCAGCGTCTCCATGGGCGAAGACTAGCCAGCCTCGTCAGCTGTCGGGTGTGAGGTAGCGCTCGATGAGGAAGAGCACCACGCCGACCGCGATCAGCGCCCCGCACCAGAGCAGCGAGCTCGGGTCGTCGTAGACCGACCAGCCCAGGATCGCCGCGTTGCCGAGAAGGCCGACGTACAGCAACGGGGTGTTGGCCCGGAACGTCTCCTCCGTCTCGTCCTGACCACGCAGCTTCAGTGCCGACACGATCACCAGCATGTAGATGAACAGCAAGAACAGCACGGTGACCAGGGCCAGCCGCTCCACGAGGAGAAGCTTCGCGCCCGCCTCGCTGATCAGCGTGCCGGCAACCAACAGGCTCCCGACGACCGTGGCGCTGAACAGCAACCCCACCCACGGGCTGCGGCGGCGCGAGTGGATCTTCGCGAAGACGTCCGGCACGACGTCCTCGTTGGCCATGCCGTAGAGGATCCGGGGCTGGGTCACGACCGCCACCAAGGTGGTGTTGGTGATCGCGATCATCGCGATCACCACGAACAGGTCGGACATGAAGCCGGTGTCGATCGGGAGGATCCCCGTCTCCACCACCTCCAGCAGGGCCGCGTCGGAGCCGGCAAGCGTGCCGGTGTCGACGGTGAGCGCCGCCGCGACCGACACCAGCACATAGACGATCCCGGCCACGAGCATGCCGCCGATCAGGGATCGCGGGAACGAGCGGTGCGGGTCGATGACCTCCTCCGCGACGTTGGCGGTGTTCTCGAAGCCGGTCATCGCGAAGAACGACAGCGCCACACCGGCGAGTATGGCGAGACCGATGTTGCCGTCCGCGCTGACGTCGACCAGCGTTCCGAAGTCGGCGTCGCCCTCGGCGATGTACCAGATCCCGATGACCAGCACGATCAGCAGACCGGCGATCTCGACGAACGCCATCAGCATGTTCACCACCACCGACTCGGTGATGCCGATGAAGTTGATGACTGTCAGTACGAGCACGAACAGCAGCGTCACCAGCAGGGCTGGCGGTCCAGCCCACAGCTCGGCGAAGTACGCGGAGAATCCGCTCGCGAGCGAGCCGGCAGCCGCGAAGCTGGCCGAGAGGAACGACACGGTGATCAGGAAGGTGAGCGTCTTGCTGCCGAAGGCCTTGTTGACGTAGAGCGATGCGCCGGCAGCCTGCGGGTACTTCGTCACCAGCTCGGCGTACGCCGTGCCGGTGATCGCCGCGACCGAGATCCCGACCGCGAACGCGATCCAGAACGCGCCACCCACCGCGGCCGCCACCAGCCCGATCAGGACGTAGATGCCGGAGCCGAGGACGTCGCCCAGCGTGTAGAAGAAGAGCTGCCGGCCGGTGATGGACCGTTTGAGAGCGCCCTCGTCTACCTCGGCCGGTGGGGTCTCGGTTGCGCTCACGGCCCGCAGTACCCCTCGCGGGCGAGGCGGAAACGGCAGGTCAGAGAAGCCGGCGGTCCGAGGCCCATCGGGTGAGCTCGTGACGCGAGGAGAGCTGGAGCTTGCGCAGCACCGACGACATGTGGGTCTCGACGGTCTTGATCGAGATGAACAGCTCCTTCGCGACCTCCTTGTAGGCATAGCCGCGCGCGATCAGTCGCATCACCTCGCGCTCGCGCTCGGTGAGCCGGTCGAGGTCCTCGTCGACGGCGGCCACCTCGATCGACCCCGCGAACGCGTCCAGCACGAACCCGGCCAGCCGCGGCGAGAAGACCGCGTCGCCGTCGGACACGCGCCGGATCGCGGAGACCAGCTCGGGGCCGGTGATCGTCTTGGTGACGTAGCCGCGGGCGCCGCCGCGGATGGTCCCGATCACGTCCTCCGCGGCATCACTGACAGACAGCGCCAGGAACTTGGCGTCGGGCACAGTCGTGCGTCGCATGACTTCCGCGCCACCGCCGCCGGGCAGGTGTACGTCGAGGAGTACGACGTCGGGCCGGTGCTCGGCGACCGCTCGGACCGCCTCGTCCACGTCGGCCGCCTCGGCCAGGACCGTCACCACACCCGCGCCCGCCGCCTCCAGCTCGGCGCGCACCCCGCGCCGGAACATCGCGTGGTCATCGACGATCACCACCGAGATCATCCCGGCCTCCGTCGTCATCATTCGTCGTCGCCTTCCTGGGCTGTGGGGCGCGGCAGGTGCAGGTGCACCTCGGTGCCCTCGCCGGGGGTGGACCGGATCTCGCCGGTGCCGCCGTGCCGCTGCATGCGGTCGATGATGCTGTTCCGGACGCCGTAGCGATCCTCGGGGGTGACCGACGGATCGAAGCCGCGGCCACGGTCCCGGACGAACACGTCCACGGCGGCCTCGGTGATCTCGGCGTAGACGTCGACCTGGGGCACCCCGGAGTGCTTGGCCGCGTTGGTCACCGCCTCGCGGGTCGCCGCGACCACCGGCCGGAGCCCATCGGCGAAGTCGCGGTCGCCCACGGTCACCACGTCGACGGTGACGCCGTGCGCGTCCTCGACCTCCGCGGACACGCCGCGCAGAGCGCTGGCCACGGTGCGGTCGTCCGTGGACTCGCCGACGTACAACCACGCCCGCAGGTCCCGCTCCTGGGCCCGCGCGAGCCGCGCGACCGTCGAAGCGTTCGCGGAGTTCTTCTGGATCAGGGCCAGGGTCTGCAGGACCGAGTCGTGCAGGTGAGCGGCCACGTCGGCGCGTTCCTGGGTCCGCACCCGCTCGGCGCGCTCGTCAGTCAGCTCCGTGGCGAGCCGGAAGATCCACGGGCCGACCACGATGCCGATGCCGACCACTCCGACCAGGGCCGCGAAGGTCACGTCGAGTGCCACGCCCACCGAGCCGCTGCGCAGCGCGAACACGAGCAGCGCCAGGATGATCAGGCCCACGCCGGCGGCCAGACGGGCGTACGACGCCCACCCGCCGTCGCCCAGGATCACCCGCGACGGGTTGATCCGGCCGGTGGAGTCGAGCCAGCGCTCGCGCTGCGCCTCGTCGGCCTGCCGCCACAGCAGCGCGATGCCGGCCAGCGCGATCGCGATCGGCCAGATCAGCGCGCCCCGGCCGAACAGCGCCTCCAGCACGAAGACCAGGCCGAGCCCGAGTGCCGCCAGTGCCACGACCGGGCCGACGTCGGTCAGCCGCCGGATCCGGCCCGGGCGGCGCCCGCCGCGGGTCGCACTCTCCAAGCCGGGTGCCGCGGTCTCGAACTGGTCGCCCGCCGGCAGCATCAGCCACAGCGCGGCGTAGAACGCGATCCCCAGCCCGCCGATCGCCCCGGCCACCACGAAGGCGACCCGGATCCACAGCACCGGCAGCGCCAGGTGGCGGGCGAGCCCGGACGCCACGCCGCCGATGATCGGCTCGCGGAGGTCTCGGGTGGCCCGGCGCGGCGCGCGGGCGGCATGGGCGGACGGGATGCTCATCGTGGCCTCAATCGTCACACAGCGGCAGGTGCGCAACCATGAGGACGAACCCCGGTCGGACCCTGAGGGCAGACGGTCGCCGGGTCGAGCAGAACCAGGGTGCTCCCCGATGGTGCGGGATCCCGTGAGACCACAGTCTGGATGACATGACAACGAACCCTCCCGAGGCCCCGGCCGAGCACCCGTCGGACCCCGGCGCCGCTGCCAGTCCGGACACCGGTCCCCGCGTGACCCGCGACGAGATCCGCGACCTCGGCCGGCTGCGCCGTACCCGTGACGACCGCAAGATCGCCGGCGTCGCGGGCGGCCTGGCCCGGCACCTCGACATCGACCCGATCATCACCCGCGTGGCACTGGTCGTCCTTATCTTCTTCGGCGGCGCCGGACTGCTGATCTACGGCGCCTGCTGGCTGCTGGTGCCCGAGCAGCACACCGAGTCCGCGAAGCTGCGGGTCGATGAGCGCAGCCGCGGCGTGGCGCTGATCATCGTCGGCGTGCTCGCCGCGCTCGCCGTCATCGGCGACTCGATGGGCGATTGGGGCTTCCCCTGGCCGCTGGCGATCCTCGGCCTGATCGCGCTGCTGATCGTGAGCGTCCGCGGTGACTCGCGGCCGCACCCGCCCGCACCGACGGCGCCCCCCACACCCGGCGTCACGTATCCCGGCGCGCCGCACCTGCCGACGTACCAGGCGCCGCCGCGCAACCCCAGGAAGCGCGGACCCGTCCTGTTCTGGTTCACGATGGCGCTCACGGCGCTCGCCGAAGGCACGCTCGGCATCATCGACCTCGCCGGCGGCGATATCACCGACTCCGCGTACCCCGCGCTCGCGTTGGGGATCATCGGCACGATGCTGCTGGTCGGCGCGTTCTACGGACGGGCCGGCGGCCTGATCGCGGTCGGTCTGGTGGCCGCAGTGGCGACCGCCGGTGCGACCGCGGCCCACGAGGTCGACGCCGGCAAGATCACCGAGTCGCCGACACGTGCAGTCGACCTCGACGACACCTACGACCTGTTCGCCGGCAAGATCGAGCTCGACCTGAGCGACATCGAGGACATCGAGAACCTTGACGGGCGGACCGTCGACGTCGACGTCGTGTTCGGCCAGATCGTGATCACCGTTCCCGACGGCGTGGACATCGACGTCGACGCCTCCGTCGATGGCGGTGAGACCCGGCTGTTCGGCGACGACCAGGACAACTCCAACAGCGCGCGGCTCAACGTCCCGACCACGGACGCGCCGACGCTGAACCTCGACATCGACCTCGTCTTCGGCGAGATCACCGTCGACACCGCTGAAAGGATCGACCGATGAGCGACACCACCACTGCTACTGCCACCGAGAACGAGCGCGAAAGCGGTCGGCACCCCGTCAACGTGGGTCACCTCGTGATGGGGATCGCCCTGCTCGGCCTGGTCGCGATCTGGGCCCTGATCATCGGCGACGTGGTCGAGGGCGACGACGTCCGCTGGCTGCTGCCCACCCCGTGGGTGCTCGCCGGCGCCGCCGGCCTGATCGCGCTGGCGGTCAACGGACACCGCGGCCACGAGAACCGCCAGGTCGGCTGGGTCGCCCCCGCCGAGACCGAGACTTCCGACACCACCACCGAGGAGAACGTATGAACTCCGCCAGTACCGGCAAGCGCCTGACCCGACGTACCCACGACAAGACCCTGGGCGGCGTCTGCTCCGGGCTGGCCGACTACTTCGGCATCGACGCCACCCTCGTACGGGTGCTCACGGTGATCGCGGCGGTCTTCAGCCTGGGCACCGCGGTCGTCGCGTACGTCGTGGCGTGGGCGCTGATGCCCACGGGCTAGGGCAGTACCGCAGAATCGGTGCCGTGACCCTTCCCGAGATCGGCACCCTGACCTCACTACCAGTGCTCGACCATCCCGAGCTCCTCGCGCCGCCGGTCGTGGCCGCTCTTGCAGCCTGGCCGGCGGCGCCTGACGTTGCGGTGGTGGAGATCGATCCGGACCACGCCGACACGGCGGCGATGAGCGCCGCCTACGAGCTCCCGATGGATACCGGCGCCAACTGCGTCGTCATCGCGGGGAGCCGGGCCGGCGAGGAGCGGATCGCGGCCTGCGTGGTCCGGGCCGACACCCGGGCGGACGTCAACAACCGGGTCCGCCGGCTGCTCGACGTCCGCAAGGCGTCGTTCCTGTCGATGGACCGCGCGGTCGAGGAGTCCGGGATGGAGTACGGCGGGATCACGCCGCTCGGCCTGCCCGATGGCTGGCGGGTGCTGGTCGACCCGCGCTGCCTGGCCATCGACGTCGCGATCATCGGTTCGGGCATCCGGCGGTCCAAGATCGTGCTCGCGGGCCGGCTCCTGGGCCAGCTGCCCGGTGCCGAGGTCGTGGATGAACTAGCGATCTGAGGGGGACTGGGCGCCATGAACAACTACGGACCGGACGGCCGCAACGAGTCCCCACAGGAGAAGGCCGACCGCAAGTGGGGCGACATCCTCCAAGAGCTCCGGGTCATGCAGACCGGGGTGCAGCTGCTCGCGGGCTTCCTGCTCACGCTGCCGTTCCAGGACAAGTTCGAGGAGCCTCGAGGAGTACCAGCGCGACTTCTACCTCGGTCTCGTCGTGCTGGCCGGCGTGACCACCGCGCTGGTGCTGACGCCCGTGGCCGCGCACCGCACGCTCTCCGGGCGCCAGGTGAAGGACAAGCTGGTCCGTGCTGCCGGCCGGGTTGCGAGCCTCGCTCTCGCCGGGGTCGCCCTGCTCGTCGTCGGCATCACGACGTTCGTGTTCGACGTGGTCGTCGACCGCACCTGGTCGCTGGTGGTAGGCGGGCTGATGGTGGCCGTGCTGATCGGGCTGCTCGTGGTGTTCCCCCGCCGGCTGGTCCGCAGCCAGGCGGAGTAATTCGGTCGAAGTCGCACCCCCGTCATCCGTAGCGTGGCCGGGTGCGGCGCCTTCCTCTTGATCACCCCGGTACCGCGGACCACCGGTCCGCGGTGCGCTATCTGTGGTGGCTGGCCAAGGGCCAGAAGCGCACGCTGCTGCTCGGCATGTCCTTCGGCATCGTCTGGATGAGCAGCCAGGCGGTGCTCCCGTTCGTGATCGGCCGGGCCATCGACGACGGCGTCGCCGCCAAGGACACCGACGCCCTGCTGAAGTACGCCGGCCTGCTGTTCGCCATCGGGCTGCTCCAGGCGGGCAGCGGGATCATGCGGCACCGGTTCGCGGTCACGAACTGGCTGACCACTGCGTACCGCACGGTCCAGCTGGTCGGCCGGCACGCCGTACACCTCGGCGCCACCTTGCCGCGCAAGGTCTCGACGGGCGAGGTCGTGGCGATCGGCACGAGCGACATCTCCCACCTCGGCCAGGTGATGGACGTGTCCGCGCGGTTCGCCGGCGCGATCGTGTCGTTCCTGCTGGTCTCGGTGATCCTGCTCCAGACCTCGGTGACCCTCGGGCTGGTGGTGCTGATCGGCGTCCCCGCCCTGATGCTGCTCGTGGGGCCGCTGCTGGCTCCACTGCAGCGCCGCAGCGCGCGGCAGCGCGAGCTGACCGGCGACCTGGCCAACACCGCCAACGACATCGTGGGCGGGCTGCGGGTGCTGCGCGGCATCGGCGGCGAGCAGGTATTTCACGACCGCTACCGCCGCGAGTCGCAGTCCACCAGGCACGCCGGCGTCGAAGTGGCCAAGCTGCAGTCGGTGCTCGACGCGCTCCAGGTGTTCCTACCGGGCGTCTTCGTCGTCGTGGTGGTCTGGATCGGGGCGCGGTACGCCGTCTCCGGTCGGATCACGCCCGGTGAGCTGGTGGCGTTCTACGGCTACGCGGCGTTCCTGATGATCCCGTTGCGCACCGCCACGGAGTACGCCAACAAGTTCATCCGGGGCCGGGTCTCCGCCGCTCGCGTCTGTCGCGTGCTGTCAGTGACCCCCGAGATGACCGATCCCGAGCAGCCGGCCGATCTGCCACCGCCCGGCGCCGCCCTGTACGACGCCCGGTCGGGGCTTCGCGTCCGCCCCGGTGCGATCACCGCGATCGTGAGCGACGATCCCGACGAGTCGGCGCGGCTCGCCGACCGGCTCGGCATGTGCGCCCCGGAGCCTGACGACGACGTGACCCTGGGCGACCTACCCCTGACCGCGATGGCGCGCCTGGACGTACGTCGGCGGATCGTCGTGTCGGACACCACCGCAGCACTCTTCTCCGGGCGGCTCGGCGACCGGCTCGACGTGACCGGCACCGGCGACCTGGGCCCCGCCCTGGACACCGCCTCCGCCGACGACATCCTCGACGCACTGCCCGAGGGCCTGGACGCGATCGTCACCGAGCGCGGCCGAAGCTTCTCCGGCGGCCAGCGGCAGCGGCTGGTGCTGGTGCGGCGCGCTCACCGCCGACCCCGAGATCCTGATCCTGGTCGAGCCCACGTCCGCGGTCGACGCGCACACCGAGGCCCCGGATCGCCGCCCGGCACAGCAGCACCGGGCGGGCGCACCACCGTGGTCACCTCGACCAGCCCGCTGATGCTGGATGCCGTCGACGAGGTCGCGTTGCTCCGCGACGGCCGCATCATGGCCACCGGCACCCACGGCGAGCTGCTGCGCTCGCACCCCGACTACCGCGCCGTGGTCACGCGGGAGACCGAAGCCGCCGAGCCGTCAGAGGCGACGCGATGAGCACCACCATTCTTCCGGTGGCCGACGGGCCGGCGATGTGGGGCTACGTCAAGACGCTGGCCCGGCGCTACCCGCGGCTGCTCGGCGGCGCCGTACTCCTCCACGGTCTCGCCGCCGTCGCCGCGCTGGCACAGCGCCCCGACTGCTCGGCGATCTGGTCCAGGGCCGTCGAGCAGGGCACCACCACCGCGTACGTCGACCGGGTGATCGCGCTGCTCGCGGGGTTCCTGATCATCGAGACCGTGCTCACGCGTTACGCCCGCTATGTCAGCCAGGTGCTCGGCGAGCGGGTGCTGGCCGAGCTGCGCGAGGACTTCGTGGGCAACGCGCTGGCGCTGCCCGTCGGCGTCGTCGAGTCGGCCGGCTCCGGCGACCTGCGACTCACCCGGACCAGCCGCGACGTGGAGCAGCTCGGCTGGTCGGTGCGCTGGGCGCTGCCCGAGTGGACGATCGCGGTGATCACCGCCATCCTCACGTTCGCAGCGGCGCTCAGCGTCGGCTGGTGGGGGGGTCCTGATCCCGTGCGCGCTCGGCGTGCCGCCGCTGGTCATCGGGTTGCGCTGGTACCTCGCCCGAGCCAAGGCCGGCTACCTACGCGAAAGCGCGTCGTACTCGGACATCAACGCGACGCTGACCGAGACCGTCGAGGGCGCCCGCAGTGTGGAGGCACTCGGCCTCGCCGACGAAGGATCGACAGCCTCGATCGCGACATCAAGGAGTCGTTCGACGCCGAGCGCTACACGCTTTCCTGCGCCGACGGTGTTCTTCCGAACATGGAGATCGCCTACCTGATCCCGACGGTGTGCACGCTGCTGTTCTCGGCGGCTACCTCTACACGCAGGGCCAGGTCTCGCTCGGCGACGTCACCGCCGCGACGCTGTACGTGCAGATGCTGATGACCCGGTCGACCCGGATCGTGTCGATCCTTGACGAGCTACAGATGGGCGCGGCCTCGCTGGCCAGGCTGCTCGGCGTGGCCCAGGTCCCTGACGACCGCGAGGTCTCCGGCCGGACGCCGAGCGGCGAGAAGATCGATGCCGACGACGTGCGGCGTACGTCGAGGGTCTCGGTGACCATACTTCACGGGGTCGACCTGTCGGTTGGCGTCGGCGAGCGGATCGCGATGGTCGGTCCATTGGGTGCCGGGAAAGTCGACGCTGGGCTGGCTGCTGGCCGGCATCCATCCGCCGCGGACCGGCGAGGTGACCGTGGCGGCGTCGGCCTGGTCGAGCTACCGCTCGGCGACCTGCGCGGCCATGTCGCGCTGGTGACGCAGGAGCATCACGTGTTCGTCGGCAACACACTGCGCGAGAACCTCGCGCTGGCCGCACCGACCGACGCCAGCGATGCCGACATCCGGGCCGCCCTCGACGCCGTCGATGCGCTGGAGTGGGTCGAGGGGCTGCCGAGGGCTTGGACACTGTGGTCGGCTCCGGTGGCTGCGTCTGGCCGCCGCGCAGGCCCAGCAGATCGCGCTGGCCCGACTGGTGCTGGCCGACCCACACACGCTGGTGCTCGACGAGGCCACCTCGCTGATCGACCCGCGTGCGGCTCGGCACCTGGAGCGCTCGCTGGCCGCGGTACTCGAGGGCCTGCAACTGCGGTGATCGCGATCGCGTATTGGCCGTTTCCAGCGCACCACGCCGATCGGGTGGCTGTGGCTGAGGACGGGGTGATCTCCGAGTTCGGCTCGCACGACGAGCTGGTCGCCGCCGGCGGTCCCTACGCAGCGCTCTGGGACAGCTGGAACGGGCAAGCGAGCCGCGTCGCACGAGGTACGAGCGCGGCGCGCGCGCGAGCGCAGGTTGAGTAGCCGCGCGACCGAGGAACGAGGTCGCGACCGGCGTATCGAAACCCGGTGAGTTATGAGGAGCGCTCAACCACCATGGTGGTTTCGAGGTTCGCTGGCGCTCGCACCTCAACCAGCGAGTGTCAGAGCGCTTCCTTGACGGCCATCACGTCGCGCTCGAACAGCTGCGCGAGCCTCGGGATCGCCGTCGAGCCGACCTTTCCAGACCGAGCTGATGGCCAGCCAGGTGTACGGCCGCACGCCGTACTGCTGTGCGACCTTGTCCTCGCCGCCCGGTGCCGGGGATGGACCTGGAGGTGAGCGCTCACGGCGACGTATGTTCCCCAGGTGATGCCGTCGACCCATCTCGCCGGGTCGCTCACCGACAGAGGTGACTGCTCCGGGTTCGCCTTGCCGGTGATGGCGTCGCGGATCGCGCCCGCCGTCTCGGCCACCCCCTGCAGGGCCGGGTCGACGGCGAAGCCCGGGCGGATCTTGTCGGCCTCTGCCTTGCGTCCCGCGAGCTCCTCGGTGAGCTGCTTGGAGGCGACCTTGGTGATCGCGCCGGTGCTCAGGTCGCGCTCGACCGGGATGTCGAGGCCGGGCTCGAGCAGGTGGCCACCGCCGGCCAGCGACCCGCTCCGGAGGCCTTGACCGTCACCTCGTCACCGAGCGTGCCCTCGGGGCCGCGTGGGCGGAGCCGCACGTGTACGCGCATCCGGCCGATGCGTTCGCCGTCCTCAAGCACCTGATGGCGGCTGCCGAGCATGATCGCGCGGATCGGTCCCGGACCCTGGAGCAGGCGGTCGACCTCCTCCTGCGGCCACGGCGCGACGAACTCGGGGATGTCGGAGGCCTGCCGAACGCCGGCCATCGCGTTGCCGGCTGCCTGCGCCGCCTCGACCTGCGCCTTCAGCCTCGAGAAGAGACCCATGGGCCGAGCCTGCCTCAGATGCCGGAGATCCGCACTCCCGAGGGTCTTGTACTTCTTGTTGATCGAGATCAGTACGGCGGTCAGCGGCTCGAGCTGCGGGTTGCCAGTTGCAGCCGGCCAGCGTCGATGCCGTCGCGGCCGGTCACCGCAGCGGGCCAGATCGATCACGACCTGCTTGGCCTCGTCGCTGTCGCCGCAGACCAGCACGTCCTCGTCGGCGAGGTAGTCCTCGTCCCCCCACAGGGTCACGGCAGAGACGTGGTGGAAGGCGCCAACCACCGGCCGCGTCGGGGGCGATCCGCTGCGCGGACTCGGCCGCCGAGCCCTCGCCGCCGTCGATGACCCTGGCCCGAGGGACCGGCCTTGTCGAACGCCAACGGGTTCACGCACGAGACCACGACCTTGTCGGCCAACGGCAGGGTCGCGACCAGCTCGTCGTGGCCGTCGTACGGCACCGCGAGCAGCACCACGTCGGCGTCCGCGCAGGCCTCCGCGTTCGCTGCGCCGGTCACCTCGCCGGCGCCGGAGACCCCGGCCAGCCGCTCGCTGACCTCGGCCGCCACGGGAACCGCCTTCTCCGCGGCGCGGGAGCCGAGCACCACGGTGTGCCCGTGCCGGGCGAACCGGTAGCCCAGTCCCTTGCCCTGCGGTCCGGTGCCACCGATCACGGCGATGCGGTACGTCACGACAGGGCTCCACTCCCCACATCGGTGCGAGGACTGGTACGTCCAACAGACCACCTTGCGACTCCTTGACCCAAGTGATCTTGTCCACAGTCGGAACCACCACCCCGCCCCCGCCCCACCCGACAGGGGATGAACGGAGTGAAGCTCTCGATGCCACTGGTGTACGCCGGCAACCCGCGGAGCATCCGCCGGACCAGGTCGCCGGGCTGGAGAAGGCGGGGCTGGACACCATCTGGGTCGCGGAGCCCTACGGCTTCGACGCGCCCACGCTGATGGGCTACCTCGCGGCGAAGACCGAGACGGTCGAGATCGGCGCGGCCATCCTCAACGTCTACTCCCGTACCCAGGCGCCCTGCTGCAGACGGTGGCCGGTCTGGACAACGTCTCCGGTGGCCGGGCCGTGATCGGCCTCGGCGCCTCGGGCCCGCAGGTGATCGAGGGCTTCCACGGCATTCCTTACGAGAAGCCGATCGCCCGCACCCGCGAGGTCATCGAGATCATCCGGAAGGGCCTGCGCCACGAGCGGCTGACCAGCGACGGGATCTTCACGCTGCCCCTGCCCGCCGACCAGGGGCTCGGACTCGGCAAGGCGCTCAAGCTGCTCAACAAGCCCGAGCGGTCCGGCCGTACCGCTGTGGGTGGCGGCGCTCGGGAAGCAACAAGAACGTCGAGATGACCGCCGAGGTCGCTGATGGATGGTGCTTGCCCCTGGCCCTGATCCGAGAAGGCCAGAGGAGGTGTGGGGCGACGCCCTGCCGGTGAAGGGCACCGCGAAGCGCTTCCCCGCACCCCGGGCCCGCCCAGGTCAACGCCGGCGGCCTGGTCGCGATCGGCGAGGACGTGAAAGGGGATGCTCGACCTGATGCGTCCCGTCTACGCCTTGTACGTCGGGGGCATGGGCGCCCAGGACCAACTTCTACAACCAGACCTCGCCTGCCACTACGGCTATGAGAAGGAGGCCAAGGAAAGATCCAGGACCTCTACCTCGAACGGCAACAAGCGCGACGCCGAGGCCCCTGATCCCGATGGAGTGGCTCGAGGCCGGCAACTGGGAGGTCCCCCGAGTCCTACGTCAAGGAGCGGATCGCGGCGTTCAAGGAGGCCGGCATCACCAACCTCTCGGTCGCGCCGGCCACCGACGACCCCGCGGCGACCGTGGCGCAGGTCAAGGAG
>CAWABG010000003.1:0-46219 GCA_963780245.1 uncultured Actinomycetota bacterium | reverse complement strand
GCTGGAGCGCGCGGGTGCTCTCGCTGGCCACGAGCTGCCTACCCCAGGCTGAGCTCCGCCGCTCCGCGAGCGCCGAGCAGGTCGCTGCGGCGCTGACCCAGGTCGACCTGCGCCGCCGGCGGGGGTCGAAGTCGGCGCCAACGCCTTCCCGATGAACTTGACGCCCACGGCCTCGAGCAGGCCACCAGGGCGGCGGTGGCCGAGCACCGAGCGGCCCGCCTGACGACGTCGGGGCGAAGGGACGCTGACCGACCTCGGGTGCGGCGTCGGCGGCGACCTGCTCGCCTCGTCGGGGGCTGGGCTAACCGTCGCCCGGGCTGGACCTGGACCCGGTTAGCGTCGCCGTCGCCGAGGCGAACCTGGCTGCGCTCGAGCTGCCGGGCGCGGTCGCTGTCGCTGACGCGACCCGGGTCGACGTCACGCCGTTCGACGTCGCCTTCGCCGACCCGGCCCGTCGCTCCGCAAGCGGTCGGACCTTCCGGGCCGACGACTGGCAGCCGCCCTGGTCGTTCGTGGAGCGCCTGCTCGCCGGCGACGCCTGCGTGAAGGTGGCGCCCGGCATCCCGCACTCCCTGGTCCCTCCCGGGGTGGAGGCGGAGTGGGTCAGCGACGACGGCGAGGTCAAGGAGGCGGCGCTGTGGTCGGGGCGATTGGCGTCAACGGTGCGACGGGCCACGGTGATCGGCGGCGGCGGGCTGGCAACGCTCACCGAGGACGACGACCCGGGAGCCGAGGTGCGGGCGGTCGGTGAGTCCCTGTACGAGCCGGACGGTGCGGTGATCCGGGCCGGCCTGGTCACCGCGGTCGCACATGGCGTCGAGGGCGGCCTCCTGGACCACCACATCGCCTACGTCACCTCGGACCGCTCCTTCCACACCCCGTTCGCCCGCGGTTATCAGGTACTCGAGGAGCTGCCCTACCGCGAGAAGCAGCTGCGCGCCGCGCTCCGGGCCCGGGGCGTCGGGAAGCTCACGATCAAGAAGCGCGGCGTCGACGTCGTACCCGAGGAGCTGCGCAAGCGTCTGGCCCTCAATGGCGAAGCCGACGCGACGATCGTGCTGACGCGAGTGGACGGACGCGGTACGGCGCTGCTCGTGCGCCCCTTCTGACCGCTAACCGGTTGCGGGTGACGGCCGTCACGTGGATACGGTTCGGGGCATGTTCGCCTCTCTGGGTCGCTTCGTCACGCGTCGTCCGTGGTACGTCATCGGTGCATGGGTCGTCTTGGCGGTGATCGTCGTCGCGGCCGCACCCGCGTTGCAGACGACGACCGATGAGGCCGAGTTCCTGCCCAACCACTACGAGTCCATCAAGGCCGCCGAGGTACAGGCGGACGAGTTCAGCGACAGCACCACGCCGGCGGCGATCCTGGTGTTCCAGCGCGACGACGAAGGTGAGCTCACCGACGACGACAAGCAGGAGGTCTCCCGGATCGCGGAGGAGCTCGGCCCCAAGCTGAGCAAGGAGACGTTCGTCCAGCAGGTCGTCACGGCCGACCCCCAGGGCGCTCCGAACCTCTCGGAGGACGGCACCGTCGCGGTCGGCGTCATCGGCCTCGCCGAGGGATCGACCGGCTTCGACACCCAGGCGATCGACGACGGCCGCGACCTGCGCGACGAACTCAAGCCGCTGGTCGAAGGGACGGGTCTGACCGTTCAGGCCACCGGGTCGGTCCCGCAGAGCGTCGACCAGGAGGACTCGAGCGCCCAGACGCTCGCCATCGTCGGCATCGCGACGATCGTGCTGATCGTGGTACTGCTCGGGTTGATCTTCCGCAGCGTGATCATCTGCGTGATGCCGATCCTCGTGGTGTTCCTGGTGTCCTCGATCGCCACGGGGTTCATCGCCTGGGCCAACGACATCTTCGACCTGCAGGCGGACTCCTCGATCCAGGTGATCCTGCTGGTGGTGCTCTACGGCATCGGCACCGACTACATCCTCTTCCTGCTCTTCCGGCACCGCGAGCGGTTGCGTCAGGGCGCCGAGGTGCGGGAAGCCATGGTGCACGCCCTGGAGCGCGCCGGAGAGGCGATCGCCTCGGCAGGTGGCGCGGTGATCGTGGCCTTCCTGGCACTGATCCTGAGCTCGCTGAGCATCTTCCGCGCGATCGGCCCGGCACTCGCGATCGCGGTGGGGGTCACCCTGCTCGCCGTCCTCACGCTGGTGCCCGCGGTCGTGACGCTGCTCGGCCGCAAGCTCTTCTGGCCGTCGAAGAAGTGGATGCAGGAGCGGGAGGGGCACACCTTCGAGCGCGTCGGCGACTCCTTGGGCCGCCGACCGGCACTGTTCGCAGCGGTCACCGGCCTGCTGCTGGCCGGGCTGGCCGTGGTGGCGTTCGGGTTCAACGCCAGCTTCGACTTCAACTCCAGCCTGCCCGAGGACGAGGAGTCGACGAAGGGACTGGAGACGTTCCAGGAGCACTTCGCGGCCGGCGCGGCGGAGCCGACACCGATCCTGCTCACGTCGGACGGCGATACTCCGCTCGACGAGTCCGTCCTCGCGACGTACCAGAAGGACCTCGAGGGCACCGAGGGCGTGAGCCAGGTCTTCCCCGGTCGGCTGTCCGAGGACGGCACCGCCGCGGAGTTCCAGGTGATCCTCGACCACGACCCGGTCTCCGATGCCGCGGTCGCGGACGTCAAGGGTCCGATCCGGGACGCCGCCCACGATGCAGCGCCCGACGGCACGGAGGCGTACGTCGGCGGCACGGCCTCGGTGTTCGCCGACCTCCAGGAGGCGATGGCGCGCGACTACTCGGTCGTGTTCCCGGTCGCGGCGCTGATCATGATGATCATCCTGGCGGTGCTGCTGCGCAGCCTGGTCGCCCCGTGGTTCCTGATGGCCGCGGTCGGCATCGGGTTCGGCGCCACGCTCGGCGCCACCGTGTTCGTGTTCCAGAACATCCAGGGCGAGCCCGGTCTGATCTTCCTGCTGCCGATCTACATCTACATGTTCGTGACCGCGATCGGCACGGACTACAACATCCTGATGATCGCGCGACTCCGCGAGGAGGCGCGCGAGGGGAAGAACCCCCACGAGGCGGCCGCCGAGGCGGTCAAGCACGCCGGGCCGACGATCGCCGCTGCGGGCGTGATCCTGGCGGGCACCTTCGCCACGTTCATGCTCGGCGGGAACGTCTTCTTCGAGTCGATGGGCTTCGCCTTGTCGTTCGGCATCTTCATCGCGGCGTTCGTGATGTCGATGCTCTTCACGCCGGCACTGACCGCACTGATGGGCCACGCGGCCTGGTGGCCCGGTCACGGTGACGAGAAGCGGGACCCCCAACCAGCAGCAGAAGAGCCCGCTCAGGTCTAGCCGCCGAGAGCGGTCCGCTCGGCACGGATCGTCGTGTCGTCGCCGTGGCCGGTGTGGACGATGGTCTCGTCGGGCAGTGCGAACAAGCGGGACCGGATCGACTCGACGATCAGGTCAGCGTCGCTGAACGAGCGACCGGTGGCGCCGGGGCCGCCCTGGAACAGGGTGTCCCCGGTGAACACGCGGCCGAGGCCGGGGGCGTGGAAGCACACCGCGCCCGGCGCATGGCCCGGCGTGTGCAGCGCCACCAATGTGGTGCCGGCGACCTCGATGGTCTGGCCGTCGGACAGGTCGACGTCCCACAGGTAGTCGGTGTGGGTCAGCTCCCACAACGGCCTGTCGGCCGGGTGCAGGAGGATCGGCGCGACCACCTTCTCCCGCAGCGCCGGCGCCACCCGCACGTGGTCGTCGTGCGCGTGGGTGCAGAGGATCGCCCGCACCTTCCGATCCCCCACCACCTCCAGGATCGCGTCGACGTCGTGCGGCGCGTCGATCACCACGCACTCGGTGTCGTCGCCGACGACCCAGACGTTGTTGTCGACCTCGTACGTCCCCCCGTCGAGGCTGAACGTGCCACTGACCACCCCGTGGTCGACGCGGGCCGCCATCAGAGAACGACCACTGACCGGAGCACGTCGCCGCCGTGCATCCGGTCGAACGCTGCCTCCACGTCGCCCAGGCCGATCTCCTCGGTGACGAAGGCGTCGAGGTCGAGCCTGCCGCGCCGGTAGAGGTCGACCAGCATCGGGAAGTCGCGGGTGGGCAGGCAGTCGCCGTACCAGCTCGACTTCAGCGCCCCGCCGCGCCCGAACACGTCGATCAGCGGGATGTCGGGGATCCGCATGTCCGGGGTGGGTACGCCGACCAGCACCAGCGTGCCGGCGAGGTCGCGTGCGTAGAACGCCTGCTGCCAGGTCTCCGGGCGGCCCACGGCGTCGATCACCACGTCCGCACCGAAGCCCTCGGTGAGCTCCTGGATCGCGACGACCGGATCGGCCGTGGACGAGTCGACGGTGTGCGTCGCCCCCATCCGGATCGCCGCCTCCAGCTTCTGGGGGTCGATGTCGACCGCGATGATCGGGCTCGCGCCGGCGAGTGCGGACCCCGCGATCGCGGCGACGCCCACGCCACCGCAGCCGATCACCGCGACGGACTTGCCACGCGAGACGGCCCCGGTGTTGATCGCCGCGCCGATGCCGGCCATCACCCCGCAGCCCAGCAGGCCGACCGCCGCCGCCCGGGCAGCAGAGTCGACCTTCGTGCACTGTCCGGCGGCGACCAGCGTCTTTTCGGCGAACGCTCCGATCCCGAGCGCCGGAGAAAGCTCGGTGCCATCCTCGAGCGTCATCTTCTGGGTGGCGTTGAACGTCGCGAAGCAGTACCACGGCTCCCCACGGTTGCAGGCCCGGCAGTCGCCGCACACCGCGCGCCAGTTGAGAACGACGAAGTCCCCCGGAGCGAGCCCGGAGACGTCCGGGCCGACCGCCTCGACCACACCAGCTGCCTCGTGACCGAGCAGGAACGGGAACTCGTCATTGATCCCGCCCTCTCGGTAGTGGAGGTCGGTGTGGCAGACACCGCAGGTCTGCACCTGCACCAGCGCCTCGCCGGGCCCCGGATCCGGCACGTTGATCGTGGTCAGCTCGACCGGTAGTCCCTTGGCCATCGCCACCACTGCCTTGACCTTCTGCACGCCGACCCCTAACCAGTAGAGAAATCCAACGCGCCCCATGCAACAGCATGGGGCGCGGATTCGGGGACCTCAGTCGTCGGAATCCTCGCCGACGCCCTCGTCCTGGTCGTCGGTCTCGTCCTCACCATCGACCTCCTGGCCGACCACGTTGAAGTCCTCGTCCACAGCAACGTCGACCTGACTGCCGTCGGGCTTGGTGATCTCGATCTCGTAGTACGCCTCTTCGTCGTTGACCTCGGTCTCGGTCACCTTGCCGGACCCGACCGCGTCCAGCGCTACCCGGCTGGCCTGGTCGAGGCCGTCCTGGGAGACGCCGGCGGAGGCGGAGTTCGCCCAGATCGCACTACCACCACCGAGCAGTGCCGCGACCGCGATGGTAGGGATCACGATCCGCTTGTGCAGCAGGCTCTTGATGTTCATGAGAGTTCCTTTCCTGGGGGTCTGCTCAGACTCTGCATGAGCGTCGCTGAAGGTCACCTGAACGCTCCTGAACGCCTCACCCGACCGGCAGCGTGACGACGAAGCGAGCACCGCCCAAGGAGGACTCGAGCAGCAGCGCCTCGCCTCCATGAGCCCGCGCGATCTCCCGCACGATCGCGAGACCGAGACCGCTCCCGCCGTCGTCGCGAGTCCGGGCCTCGTCGAGACGCACGAACCTCTCGAACACGCGCTCCCGGTCCTCGATGGGTACGCCGGCTCCGTCGTCGTCGACCGTCAACACCACCCGGCCCTGCTCTTGGACCACGCCCACCGCGATCCGTGAGGTCGCGTGCCGGGCCGCGTTGTCGAGCAGGTTGCGCACCACCTGACCGAGTGCCAGCTCGTCACCGAGTACGCGCCCGGTCGCCACTCCCGAGGTGTCGACAGTCAGTCCCTCGCTCCGGATGCGCGACGCCTCGGTGCGCACCACATCGTCGACGTCCACCTCGCGTCGTACGTCGGCAGCTCGACCTTCGTCTGCGCGAGCAAGCAGCAGCATCTGGTCGACCAACCGCTGCATCCGCAGCGACTCGGCCAGTACGACGGCCGCCAGCTCTCCCTCGGGTAGCGCCTCTGGATGCGCCTGCGCCACCTCGGCCGACTGTCGCAGGCTCGCAAGCGGGGACCGCAGCTCATGGGAGGAGTCGGAGACGAACCTCCGCTGGCGCTGCGAGGACTGTTCCAGGCGCTCGAGCATCTCGTTCATGGTGGTGGCAAGGAGGTGGATCTCATCGCGCGACTCCGGTACCGGTACGCGGCGGTCGAGCCGGTCGTCGCCGATCTCGAGTACCTCGCGGCGGATCCGCTCGACCGGTGCCAGTGCCCGGGTCACCACCAGCCACGTTGTCGCGCCGACGACGAGAAGTAGTACCGGGACACCGACGAGCAGCAGCGGAACCAGCGTCTCCGTGGACTCCTCCACGTCCTCCAACGACGCTGCGACGTGCACGACGTACTGCGCGCCATCGCCCTCGGTCTTGTCCGACACCACCAGGTAGCCGGACGCGGGCAGGTTGTCCGGCCCGAGGACCACTCGGCCGGCCGTGTCGGTCACCCGGACCACGAACTCGTCCTCGTCGTCATCGTCGGCCCCGACCCGACTGGGCAGGCCGTCCGCCTCGATCTGGTCCGCCAGCGCGGAGGCGCGCTCGTCGGCGGCCGTCTCGACGCCGTCCCGCAACGCATCGCGCTGCAGGCTGACGAGCACGGCAGCGCCGGCCACCAGTGCTACGGCCACGACCCCGACGGCGGCGGCCGTGGTACGCAGCCGCACCGAACCTCTAGCCACCGTTGCTCGCCAGGCGGTAGCCGGCGCCGCGCAGGGTCTCGATTGCGGCCCGGTCGAAGGGCCGGTCGATCTTGTTGCGCAGGTGCCCGACATAGACCTCGACGATGTTCGGGTCGCCGTCGAAGTCGACGTCCCACACCGCGTCGAGGATCTGCTGCTTGGAGAGCACGTCACCGGGGTGCCGCATCAGGAACGCCAGCAACGAGTGCTCCTTGGCGGTCAGCACCAGCTCGCTGTCGCCGCGCCAGGCACGCCGCGCCGCCGGGTCGAGCCGCAGGTCGCCGGCCTCCAGGACGGTGGGCCGCTCCGGCGCTCCTCGACGAGCGACAGCGCGCAGCCGCGCGACCAGCACCGGGAACGAGAACGGCTTGGTGAGGTAGTCGTCCGCGCCGGTGTCGAGACCCTCCACCTGGTCCCACTCGCCGTCCTTGGCGGTGAGCATCAGGATCGGGGTCCAGTTCTCTTCCTCGCGGAGGGTCTGGCACACCTTGTAGCCGTTGATCCCCGGCAGCATCAGGTCGAGCAGGATCGCGTCGTACGCGTGCTCGCGGGCCAGCCACAGGCCATCGGTGCCGTCGTTCGCGACGTCGACGGCGAAGCCCTCCGCCTCGAGCCCCGCACGCAGCGACCGGGCGAGGCGTCTCTCATCGTCGACCAGGAGCACTCGCACTCCTCGATTGTCGCGCGAGTCGGCTGAAGCCTTACTGAACGCTCGCCCGATGCGGCACAATCCGAAGCACCCGACCTCGGAGGCAGCCATGGGCTTACTCGACGGTTTGAAACGGATCAAGGAGCCGGTCCGCGGGTCCGCGCAGATCGTGACGATGACGCAGGCACCCGACCACGCGAGCTCGGCCAACTGCCGCATGCAGCTCGTGGTGAGCGTGCCCGGGCACCCGTCGTTCGCCGTCGACGACGAGTACATGGTCAAGATCAAGAAGTGGCCGAGCCCCGGTCAGACCCTGCCGATCGAGGCGTCGCAGTCAGACCCGTCCAAGTTCAAGATCCTGTGGGACGAGATCGTGCCCTGGGACCAGCGCGGCGCCGCTCAGGCGCAGCAGATCGCCGAGGCGATGAACCAGCAGCCAACCGCTCCCGGCGGCGTACCGCCGGCGGGCGGGGTCGGCTCGCCGATGGTGATGATCAACGGTCGGCCCGCGACGCCCGAGGAGCTCAAGCAGTACGAGGCGATGACCGGCATGGATCTCGACGGTGACGGCAAGATCGCCAGCGGCGCGGCCGCACCCGCTGGTGGCATCCAGAGCATGATCGCTGGCGCCATGGCCGCCGCCCAGCAGGGGATGCCCGGCGTTGGCGATCAGCCCGGCAAGGCCGACGACCGGGTCGCAGCGCTCGAGCGGCTCGCGGCGCTGAAGGCCGGCGGCGCGCTCACCGACGCCGAGTTCGAGACCGAGAAGCAGCGCATCCTCGACTCTTAGCCAGAATTGCAACCATTCCCCTCCCCTTCGCGTCTTGGTCGCAGTACACGACAAGACGGCAGGGATGGGATGACGACGATGCAGCTGACGGCTGGGTCCAGAACACGGACGGGGGTCGGTATGGGCGGGAGTGCCGAACGTGACGCCGAGTTCACGGCGTACCTGAACGCGCGCCAGCCCAGCCTGCTCCGGACGGCGTACCTCCTGACCGGCGATCGGCACCAGGCCGAGGACGTGCTGCAGACCTCGCTGGCGAAGCTCTACCTGGCCTGGCACAAGGTCAACGACCGCAACTCCGTCGACGCGTACGTCCGCCGGATCATGGTCAACGAGAACAACTCGCTGTGGCGTCGCGGCTGGAAGAAGCGCGAGTACGCCGCCGAGCAGCTCCCCGAGGGCGACCCGCACCACGACTCCTACGACGAGGGGCTGAGCTCCGCGCTCTGGGAGGTCGTCCAGACCCTGCCGCCCAAGGCCCGGGCCGTGGTCGTGCTCCGCTACTACGAACAGATGACCGAGGCCGAGACCGCCGACGTACTCGGCATCTCGGTCGGCACCGTCAAGTCCCAGTGCAGCCGCGCGCTCGCCTCACTGCGCGAACGCGTCCCTGCCGACCTGCACCCCGGCCACCGGGAGGAGGACCGATGAGCAACCACACCAACGACCCTTGGGAGACCGAGATGAGTCGCACCTTCGACCAGCGCGTCCGCGATCTCAACGAAGCGCCGCTGAACCTTGATCAGGTGAAGGGCAAGGCGGTCCGGATCCGCCGCAACCGCCGGATCGCGGTCGCCGGCGGGGTGCTGGCCGCAGCCGCGGTGATCGTCCCGGTCGCAGTCCTCGCCGGCGGCGCGCTCACCGACGAGTCCAGCCCGCCGATCGCCAACCCCGACACCCCGAACCAGACCGTGACGGACCCCGAGGGCCTCGGCTTCGGCTACCTCGAGGGCAAGACCCTGCACCTGCCGAGCGGTGCCGAGATGACCTTTCCCGACCGCTACCGCGGGGGGGCGGTGCTGGGCGAGACCTTCTTCGGGCTGAGGAGCGACGACGAGACCGGCCAGCTCTCCCTCGACGTGACCGGCCCGGACGTCTTCCCGACGGAGACCACCGAGATCCTCTCCGGCCCGGTCGTGAACGACGACCACACGATGGTTGCCTACATCGAGATGGATGGTGACCTGGTTACCCGCTCCGAGGACGCCCAGACGACGTTGGCCACCGGACTTGGCCCCAACTCGGCCCTGACCGCGGTCACCGGCGGCCCCGACTGCACGGTCGATGCGTGCCGGGTCTACGTAGACGACGACGTGCTGGGCGAGCCCCGGGTCTTCGACGAGAACGGCGAGGCGACGGCGAGCGTTCCGGGCGGCGCTGTCGGGGTCCAGGACGCCGACGAGTCGGGCCGGCTGACCGTCCAGGCCTCGTACAGCGACCAGGGGTCGTGCGGCGGGATCTACGACGTGTCCTCGACCGACTACCTCTGGGAGACCTGCGAGTTCTTCCTGTACGCACTGTCGCCGGGGTCGAAGTACGTCGACGCCACGCACGCGTACCTGGACGGCTTCGGCAACGCCTGGGCCTCGATCCTGGACGCCGCCACCGGTCGGGAGATCATCCGGTTCGACCCGCCGGAGGGGACCATCACCCAGACCGCCTGGCAGGACGCCGAGCACCTGCTCGCCCAGGTGTACGACAGCGAGGGCTGGAGCATCTACCGGATCGGCGCGGACAAGAACATCGAGCAGATCCTCGGGCCGAACCCGAAGGGCAGCGACGTCAACCCGGCGTACACCCTGGTGGACTGACGGACTAACCGAGCTGGACGGTGGCGAGCACCGATTCGATCAGATCTTGCCGCCCGGCCTTCGGACCACGCAGGAACACGAACTCGACCGACACGATCTCGCCCTCGTGGAGCAGGCCGAACTCCTCGGTCCAGTCGCCGACCACGTCACCGGTGACGTGGAAGGCCGGCCGGCCGGCCATCGTCACCTCGGGCAGGACCTTGCCGTTCGAGTAGCTACCGGTGCGGAGCGTGCTCCGCGCCAGCCGCCCGAGGCTCACGTTCGGGTCCAGTGACGGGAAGCTGCCCAGGTTGACGATCGCGGTGCGATCGTCGGCGGCACCCACGACCAGGAAGCTGGCGTCGTCGTTGTCGAGATGCCAGCCCTCGGGCATCCGCAGGGAGACGCCCTTGAGCGTAAGTGGCGGCCCGATGGCGGGCTCGACCTCAGCCGGATCATCGGTGGGCTCCGTTGGCTCCGTCGCCGAGTCGGTCGCCGACCTCGAGTCCGACCCCGGCGGGTCCTTCGCCTCCGGGTCGTCGTCGCTGCAGCCGCTCACCAGCAGCACCAGGCACAGGGTCGCGCAGGCCGTCCATCCTCCCGAGAACACCAGACCGACCCTAGACGCACCCCGAACTTCGCGGGATGGGGAGGTTTGGCGCCTACGGGCGCGGGTATCAGCCCGACTGCAGGAGACGACACCAGAAGGAGCCACCGGTCATGTTGCCCGATTCGATCACCGCGATCGCGGACACGTTGCAGGAGCTCGATGTCGAGGAGAGCACGATCAAGCAGATCGTGAACATCCTCGAGGAGAGCGCCGGCGACCTGACCAAAGGCGAGCCCGGCACCCTCAACGCCTCCCACCTGGGCGGCTCCTCGTCGGGCGCCGAGCTCGGCCACCACACCTCGATCGCGCACAAGCACGTGGTCAAGGCGATGGCGCAGATGGTGCTCGGGCTGCGCGGCTACCAGGCCAACGTGCAGAAGTTCCACAAGGACATCGACTTCGTCGACGAGGACAGCGGCGCGGCCAGCACCCGGACCACCGGCAAGGTCAACGGCGTCGTGCCGACCGTTATCGAGTCCGACGCCTGCGCCGCTCCGGACGACTTCAACACCAACGACCAGTGCACGATCCCGGGAGAAGGCTGATGGCACAGGGACCCAACGAAGGCCGGTTCAAGAACAGTCTCCTCGGCGCGTCGTGGGAGTCCGTCGATGACGGTGCCGCGGAGTGGAAGCGGTGTGCCGACCTGCTCGGGCAGGTCGCCCGGTCGCTCGACGTTGCCGCCGGGAAGGACCAGAAGATCGGCGGCCGGACCGGACCGGCGATGGGCGCCGCGTTCCGGCGTACGTCGAGCAACGTGGTCGAGCGGGCCCAGCTCCTGCTCGATGGCCGAGCGGCGCTCGACTCCGCGGCCCGCGTCATCGAGAAGGCCGAGAAGGCCCGGAAGGCGATGGACGCGCAGCACCCCGCCACGGACAACCCGGGCTCGTGGAAGCGCCCGGTGGGACCGCTCAGCGTGGAGGACCTCAAGGCGCAGCAGCGGCACCAGCAGAAGGTCAACGACTTCCAGGAGAACTACGCCGCCCGGGAGCGGATCTCCCAGCAGTGGGCGGACAACATGGACACCATCTTCGCCGACTCGACCGAGGTCATGAAGCAGATCCACGGCGAGCCGGAACCCGTCATCGAGAAGAAGAAGGAGACGGAGGGCCCCGGGTCGGTCACGCCGGGCACACCGCAGGGGCCGCGGACCATCCCCACCGACCCGACGGATACCGATCCCACCGATCCCCGGGATCCCGACGACACGGGCGACCCGGACGACAACGACAACGACGACCACGGTGGTGACGACCACGGCGGCGACGACCACAACGACGTGCCGACCGACTCCGACAACGGCGGCGGCATCGGGACCGGGACCCTGGGCGGCCTCGCCGCCGCGGGGGCTGGTGGCGCCGTGGCCTTCGGTGGGTTCCGTGGCCTGCAGCTGCCCAGCGCGCTCAGCTCGACCGGCGTGCGCCCGATCGGGAGCACCGGCCGGATCGGCACCAGCGGCGCCCTCGGCCGAGGCGGCGCGATCGCTCCCGGCAGCCCCGTGACCCGGACCGGAGCCTCCGGCGCCGCCGGGCGCGGCGTCGCCGGACGTGGTGTGGCCGGCACCGGTAGCCCGGTCGGCCGAGGCGGTCGAGGCGGTCGAGGCACCGCCGGCGCCCAGGGCGCCGGTCGTGGCGGCCGGGCGGGTGTCGGGGGCGTCGGCACCGGCCGCGGCGCCGGCAAGAAGGACGAAGAGAAGAAGCAGGCGCCGCGCGACCTGTTCGACGACGGCGAGGACTGGATCGACGACGAGGGCGCCATGCCCAACGTCCTCGGCTGAGTTTCAGACCAGGACGGTGGTGACCGGGAGGCTGGAGTCGGCCGGCAGGTCCAGCGCCGACGGCGTCCGGCCGCGGGTCACCATCTCGGCTCCCAGGGCCGCGACCATCGCGCCATTGTCGGTGCACAGACCGGGTCGCGGCACGCGTACCCGGATCCCGAGCGACCCCGCCCGGTCCTCTGCCATCGCGCGCAGCCGGGAGTTCGCGGCCACGCCGCCGCCGATGAGCAGGTCCTCGATCCCCTCGCTCGCCGCGGCATCGAGCGCCTTGCGGACCAGTACGTCGCAGACGGCCTCCTGGAAGCTCGCCGCCACGTCGGCGATCGGCACCGGCTCCCCGGATCGCTCCCGCGCCTCGACCCAGCGCGCCACCGCGGTCTTGAGACCCGAGAACGAGAAGTCGAAGCGGTGCCGCTCGAGGTCGCGGCGGCCGGTCAGCCCGCGCGGGAAGTCGACGTAGACGCTGTCACCGTCGCGGGCGACCCGGTCGATGTGCGGGCCGCCAGGGAACGGGAGGCCGAGCAACCGGGCCACCTTGTCGAAGGCCTCCCCAGCCGCGTCGTCGATCGTGGCGCCGAGAGGGTCGATGCCGCCCGTGACGTCGGTGACCCGGAGCAGGCTGGAGTGGCCGCCGCTGACCAGGAGCGCAAGGCAGGGCTCGGGGAGCGCGCCGTGCTCCAGCTGGTCGACGGCAACGTGCGCAGCCAGGTGGTTGACGCCGTACAGCGGCTTGCCCAGGCCGAGCGCCAGCGCCTTCGCCGAGGCGACGCCCACCAGCAACGCGCCGGCGAGCCCGGGACCGCTGGTCACCGCGATCGCGTCGACGTCGTGCAGGGCGATGCCGGCGGTGTCGCAGGCCCGCTCGATCGTCGGCACCATCGCCTCGAGGTGCGCCCGGCTGGCGACCTCGGGGACCACGCCGCCGAACCTGGCGTGCTCGTCCACGCTGCTGGCCACGGCATCGGCGAGCAGCGTGTGGCCCCGGACGATGCCGACGCCGGTCTCGTCGCACGAGGTCTCGATGCCCAGCACCAGAGGCTCGCTCATCCGCATCCTCCTGAGAGTGGCCGACGCATGACGACCGCCGTGGCGCCGTCGCGGTAGTACCGGGGTCGCCGGTCGACCTCCACGAAGCCACTGGCCGCGTAGAAGGCCAGCGCGCCGTCGTTGGCCTCCCGCACCTCGATCAGCAGTCGATCCGCCCGTCCGGACACGGCAAGCTCGATCACCGCGTCCAGCAGCGCCGTCGCGTGCCCGCGTCGCCGGGCGGCCGGCACTACGGCGATGCGTTGCAGCTCGGCGATGTCGGCCACGATGCTGGCCGCGGCGTACGCCGACACCTCGGCGTCGTCCTCGATGACCAGGTAGTGCACGGTCGGCACGTCGCCACTGACGCCCGCCTCCACGAGCCCGCGCGACCACGCGTCCGGGCCGAGGCACTCGGCCTCGAGCCGGACGATCGCATCCGCGTCGGCGGTGGTCGCAGCGCGGATCATGAGACCCGCTTCGGGGCGTGCGCGGCCATGACGTCGGGGCGGCGCAGGTAGAGGGGCTCGGGGTCGAGCAGCTCGGCGCGTTCCTCGGCGACCGTGCGGGCCAGCCAGCCGGCACTCGGCCGACGGGGGCCGACCGCGAGGGGGAACGCGTCCGGGTAGAGGGACGCACCTTCCCCGACCACCGAGACCCCGGTCGCGAGCTCGGCGGGCCTGTCCACGATCGGGCCGGTGAGGCGCCGCCCGTCGGCGTCGTACGTCGCCAGGTAGACCTCCTTGCGGCGCGCGTCCGTCGCGACCACGAAGTCTCCGGCGACGGCGCCGATGTCGACCGCCTCGACGGCGAGCACGTCCAGGGAGCAGGCGCCGTAAACGGGCAGCTCGAGGACGTAGGCGAGCGTGCGCGCGGTGACCAGGCCGACCCGGAGCCCCGTGAACGGTCCCGGCCCGACTCCGACCGCGATCGCGGTGAGGTCCTGTCGGACGATCCCGGCCGCGGTGAACGCGGCTGCGATCAGCGGGGCCAGCTGCTCACCGTGCTTCAGCGCGCGTTCGGAGGCGTGCTCGGTGACGACGTCGCTGCCGTCGTGGAGCGCGACGGAGACCGTCGGGGAGGAGGTGTCGAACGCGAGCAGCACGGGCCGAGGTTACGCCGACCCGAACGCCACTCTCGCCAGGTGTTCGTCGATCGGGGACAACCCATCGAACTCCTGGACGACGTCCCACCAAGCCAAGCTGTCGGCGCGGTCGTTCGCGTCAAAGCCGGCAACCCGGGAAAGCTGGGTGCGGAACATCGCGATCAGCTCGATCCGCCGCTCGTGACCGAGCTGGATCGTGGCCACCCCGACGAACTCCACCTCCCCGGGATCCGACCCGGTCTCGGCGCGGAACTCGCGGATCGCGGTCTCCCTGGGACGCTCGCCCTCGCCGATGACACCGCCGGGCAGCTCCCACTCCTCGGACCAGGAGTTGTGGGCGAGCAGCACCCGCCCGTCGTGCGCGGCCACGACCAGCGCCTGCCGCAACGGGATCGCGGGATCCAGGGTGTCGAGCTCGCCCTCGGTGCAGCGGCGGAAGTCGAGCAGCAGGTTCTCGTTGATCTTCTCCGCGAGCGGCGGGCGGTGGGTGGAGGGCACCGCCATCTCGTACCACCGCGGGCCGATCGGCGTCATCAGCACCCGGCGGGGGTCGAGATCAGCGTGCTCGTCGGGGTGCGCGAGCGCCCGGATGATCCGGATCTCCAGGCGCGACTCGGCCAGCCCCTCGGCGATGCCCTCCCCCCACTCCACGACCGTGACCGCGTCGTCGAGGGAGGTGTCGAGGTCGAGGTCGTCGAGCTCGTCGATGCCGCCGAGGCGGTAGGCGTCGACGTGCACCAGCGGCGGGCCGGTCTGCGTCGGCGGGTGCTCGCGCGCGATCACGAAGGTCGGGGAGGTGACCGCGCCCCGCACCGTCAGCCCGACACCAATCCCCTGGGTGAATGTGGTCTTGCCCGCCCCGAGCTCGCCGCTGAGCACGACCAGGTCGCCGGCCCGGAGCTGCTCGGCGAGGGATTCGCCCAGCGCCCGCATCGCCTCGGCGTCAGGGACGTCGTACAGGAAAGTGCGCAGCGGGCGGCGCAGCTCGACGAACGGCGAGTAGCGCCGGATCTCGCGAAAGCCGCGGCGCTCCCAGAACCCGATGGTGGCCGGCAGCTCCTCTCGGGCGACCACGGTGAGGTCGTCGAACCCGGCAGAGGCGTCCACGGCCGCATCGATCAGGCGGGCCGCGATGCCGTGCCCCTGGGCCGTGGGGCTGACCCCGAAGCGACGCAGGTACATCGTCGAGCCGATCGGGTCGAGCACCAGCGTCCCCACCGGTTCTGCATCGAGGAACGCGAGCAGTCCGCCCTTCTTGGAGAGCAGGTCGGCAAGCTCGTCAACGTCCTCGGACAGCGCGGCCGGGGGTGGATCGAGCAGCGGGCGGGCCTCGAACGCGGCTCGGACCACGTCCCGCACCGTCTCGGCCGACTCGGGTCCGACGGTGCGGATCTCGAGCGTCACCGGGCCGCGGCGCGGGAGGTGGCCGCCGTGATCAGCTGATCCAGCTCGGCGTTGACCTGGTCGTGCCGCTCGAGGATCACCATGTGGCCGGCGTTCTGGCACTCGAGCAACCGGGACCCGGGGATCCGCTCGTGCAGCTTGCGGGAGTGCCCGATCGAGGTGATCCGGTCGGACGTGCCGCAGACGACCGAGGAAGGTACGGCGCCCAGCGACTCGACGTGGTCGAACTTGTCCAGGCTGCTGAAGCTCGGGAAGAATTCGGCGACCACCTCGAACGAGGTCGCCGAGAGCATCTCGTCGACGAACTCGAGGTATCCGGGCGGGACCTCGTCGCCGAACGCGAACCGGTCGGTCGCCACCCGGGCGATCGCCGCACCCGCGCGGCGGGCCGCATCGACCGTCCGGTGACCGCGCTGCAGCGTGGAAACCGCACGATGCGTCAGCTTTCCGGTGAGCCGGGTGGGCAGCATCGGCAACAGGATCCGACTGGGGTCAAGCCCCCCGGCCGTGGTCGAGATCAGGGCCACGCCGATCACGCGATCGCCGATCAGCTCGGGGAACTGCTCGGCCATCGCAACGATCGACATCCCGCCCATCGAGTGGCCGACCAGGACGACCGGCCGGTCCGGCGAGACCTGGTCGATGACCTGCTTGAGGTCGCGCCCCAGCTGGTCGATGTTGGCGTGGGCGCGGTCGGAGCGTCCGGATCGACCATGGGAGCGCTGGTCGTAGTAGACCGACCGGACCAGGCCCCGATAGGCCGCGCGCTGGAAGTGCCAGCAGTCGAGGTTGAGACAGAACCCGTGCGCGAAGATCAAGGTCACGTCGGGCGCGGAGGTGCCCCAACGCCGCTTCGGCGTGCGTCCGGGCGGCCGTACCTCGTCGATCTCGACGTGCAGGTTGACCCCGTCGTCGGCGACTACGGTGATCGGATCGGACCGGAGCGAGCCGAACGGGGTGACCGCCCCGGCTCGCCGACTGATCGCGCGCTGCTGCCGGAGCACGCCCACGGCGGTGCCGGCCGCCGCCAGGCCCACGCCGGCGCCTACGGAGCTGAGGACCCAGCGACGGGTGCTCATGGCTCGTCCTCGTCGACGTACCTGCGGGTCATCCGTCCTCCGATCCGGCTGACGATCTCGTAGTTGATCGTGCCCGATGCCTCCGCCCAGTCCTGCGCGGTGGGGCACCCTTCCACAGGGGGGCCGAACAGCACGACCTCGGTGCCCGCCTCCGGCAGGTCGCCGTCGAGATCCACCACGAACTGATCCATGCACACCCGGCCGCGGATCGGCCGGCGCTTGCCGCCGACGGCGACCTGTGCGGCGTTGCTCGCGTGTCTGGGCACGCCGTCGCCGTACCCGACCGGGACCAGGCCGATGCTCGTGGGGTGCTCGGCGGTCCAGGTGTGGCCGTAGGAGACCGAGTCCCCGGCCTCGACCCGCTTCACCATCGCCAGCCGGGCCCGGACGGTCATCGCCGGCACGAGCCCGATGTCGGGGGTCTGGCCGGGCGCGGGGTCGAGGCCGTAGACAGCGATCCCGCAGCGGACCGCATCGAAACGGGAGCTGGGCCGGAGCAGGGCCGCGGCGGAGTTGCCCAGGTGCCGGATCTCGGGCTGCAGCCCGGCCTGCTCGGCGGCGGCGAGCGCCACCCGGAAGCGCGACTCCTGAAGGTCGTTGGCCGGGTTGTCGGGCTCGTCGCTGCACGCGAAGTGCGACCAGACGCCGGTGATCTGCCAGCTGCCCGCCAGCTCACCTTCACGAGCCCGGCCGAACACCTCGCGCCACTGCGCCGCCGGCACGCCACCCCGCGAGAGTCCGGTGTCCACCTTGATCTGCACCCGCGCGACCCGGCCCGCGCCCGCGGCCGCCGCGGCAATCGCGTCCAACTCGGTGACCGAGTACGCCGTCACGTCGACGTCCAGCGCGACCGCCTCGTCGTAGGACTCCCCGGGGACGGTCAGCCAGCAGAGCAGCGGTCCCACGTCACCCGCGCGCCGGAGGGCAACCGCCTCGTCCAGGGTGGCCGCGCCGACCCATTCGGCCCCGGCATCCCGGGCCGCGCGGGCCGACTCGATCATGCCGTGGCCGTAGCCGTCGGCCTTGACGATCGCGATCACCTGCACGCCGGACGTGTCCCTGAGCAGCCGTACGTTGTGCCGGATCGCGGCGAGGTCGACCACGATCTCGGCGCGGTCGAACGTGCTCATGGCTGCCGATTGTTCCATCACGGTGTGGTGATGAGCGCGCGCACCGCGTCCGGGATGGCCCTCGCCACATCCCCGGCGGTCAGTGGGCCGTCGCTGGATGCCAGCGTTGCCGCGGCCCCGTGCAGCCACGAGCCCACCGAGGCGGCGTCGAAATCGTCGAGCCCCGCGGCGAGCAGCGCCCCGATCAACCCGCCGAGTACGTCCCCCGCGCCGGCGGTGGCGAGCCAGGGAGTCCCGGTCGTGGTGGCCCGCACCCGACCGTCGGGACTGGCGATCAGGGTGTGCCGGCCCTTGAGCAGCACGGTGGCGACGTACATCTCGGCCGCCTTGCGAACGTGCCACAGCGGCCGCGCCTCGATCCGCTCGCGGCCGGTGCCGAGCATTCGGGCCAGCTCGCCCGCGTGCGGGGTCAGCACGGCCGGGACGCCGGTGCTGCCGTCGACCTGCGCCAGGGCGTCCGCGTCCACGACCAGCGGGACCTGGTCGGCGAGCGCGGCGTCCAGCGCCACCTTGGCTCCAGAGCCGCTGCCGGAGCCCACGACCCAGGCCTGCACGCGCCCCTCCCCGACCACCTCGGGGTGCGCCTGGCGGATGAGAGTCGCGACCCCCTCGTCGCCGACGTACCGGACCATGCCGGCGAGCCCCGAGCCGGCGCCCGCGACGCTGAGCAACCCGGCACCGGGGTACTCGCTAGAGCCCGCGCGGACCCCGACAACGCCACGGGTGTACTTGTGCGCGTCCTGGGCGGGCCGTGGCAGCAGGTCCGCCACATCGTCGGGCTGCAGCGCCTCGACCGCGGCGGTCGGCAGATCCAGCCCGATGTCGACGAGATGCACCGCGCCCGAGGCGGTGGCCGCCGGGTCGACCAGGTGGGCCACCTTGTGGGTGCCGAACGTGACGGTCAGGTCGGCAGTGACGTGCGGACCGTCGAGCTCTCCGGTGTCGACGTCAACGCCAGAGGGGGTGTCCACGGCCACGACCGGGACACCGGTCACGGCCGCCAGCGCGTGCTCCGCCTCGGGGCGCAGGCCGGGGCGGCCGCCGATGCCCACGATGCCGTCGACGACCAGGTCGGGCCGCGCCCGCACACCGTCGACGACCCGACCGCCGGCCCGGCGCAGGGCCGCCAGCCCGGCATCGTGCGCGTGGTCGGAGAGCAGCCAGGCCTCGACCGCGACGCCTCGTCGGGAGAGGAGCACGCCGGCGTAGAGAGCGTCGCCGCCGTTGTCACCCGAACCCACGAGCAACAGCACCCGCCGCCCGTACGCCGTCCCGAGCAGGTCGAGTACCGCGTAGGCGAGCCCGTGGGCGGCGCGCTGCATCAGCGCCCCCTCGGGGAGCCGGGCCATCAGCTCGGCCTCGGCCGCCCGGACCTGCTCGACCGTGTGGGCGAACCTCATGACCCCACGCTAGTGCCGTCAGGTCAGCCAGCGGAGCCCGGCGGTGACGAGCACTGCCACCGCACAGACCAGCACCAGCGGAGTCCGCCGGATCAGGAGTACGGCGGCGACGGCCACGCCGACGGTGTCGGCGCCCATGGCGAGGCGCTGGCCGTCGGCGAAGACGGCGGTGACGACGAGCGCGGTCAGCAGCGCCGGGGCCAGCAGTGCGATCACTCCCCCGCTCCACGCCGGCAGGTCGCGGCCTCCGACGAGAGCCGGGCCGATCGCTTTCATCGCCGCGGTCATCAGCACCAGGGCGCCGATGAGGAGCCAGATCTCCTGCTCACTGAGCCTCACGAGGACTCCGTTTCATCGGAGCCGCGCTGAGCCAGGCCGAGCAGGGCAGCAGCGCCCGCGGCGAGTACTGGGATGCCGGCCGGCGTGAACGGCACCAGGGCCAGCGCGATGCCCGCCCCGGCGAGCGCGGCGACTCGGGCCTCCGGGCGGCGGAGCTCCGCCAGGAGGATGGCGATGAAGAACGTCGGGAAGAGCACGTCCAGCCCGTACTGCTCGGGGTCGCCGATCAGGTCACCGGCGAGAGCGCCCACGATCGTGCCTGCCAACCAGGACGCGTACTGCGGGATCGTGGTGCCGATCATCAACGAACGGTCGAAGGTCCCGTCGCCCCGGTTGGCCAGCGCCCAGGAAGAATCGACGACCGCCTGCCCCTCGGTCGCCCGTCGCAGCGGGCCGCCGGGAAGTGACGGCGCGAGCGCGATGCCCATGGCGAGGAAGCGCGAGTGCATCAGGGTGGCGGCGGACAGCGCCGCCGCGATCCCACCGCCCCCGCTCACGATGGCCAGCGCGGCGAACTGCGCGGAGCCGGCGAACACCAGGGCCGAGGTGACGATGGCCTGCAGGGCGGTGAACCCCGCCTGCACGGCGAGGACACCGAAGGAGAGCGAGAGCACGAAGCCGACGGCGGCGTAGGGCAGACCCAGCCTCAGCCCCAGCCTGAATGCCCCACGGTCCACCGGGCCAACAGTAGGGAGCGGGGCTCAGGACTCGAGCACCACCACCGCCGAGGCGATGCCGGCGTCGTGGGACAGGGAGAGATGCAGGCGCTCGACGCCGAGCTCGTCGGCGCGGGCCAGCACGGTGCCGCGGATGCTGAGCACGGGACGCCCGGACTCCTCGGAGACGACCTCGGCGTCGTGCCACGACATCCCGTGCGGCGCGCCGAGGGCCTTGGCCAGCGCCTCCTTCGCGGCGAACCGGGCCGCCAGGGAGGCGATCGGTCGCGTCGCCTCCGCCGGGGTGAAGAGCCGGTCGCGAAGGCTTGGTGTCCGCTCGAGCGAGAGCTCGAACCGCTCGATGTCGACCACGTCGATGCCGACGCCGATCACTGTCATGGCGGTTACTCCACCGTCACGGACTTGGCGAGGTTGCGTGGCTGGTCGACGTCGTGGCCCAACACGCTGGCCAGCTCACACGCGAACAGCTGCAACGGCACGATCGCCACCAGCGGCTGCAGGAGTACCGGGACCTGAGGCAGCCGGATCAGCTCGTCGGCGTACGGCTCGACGGTCGCGTCGCCCTCCTCTGCCAGGCAGATGGTCCGGGCGCCACGGGCGCGCACCTCCTGGATGCCGCTGATCATCTTCCCGTGCAGCTGGTCCCGGCCCCGGGGAGGTACGACGCAGAACACCGGCAGCCCCTCCTCGACCAGGGCGATCGGACCGTGCTTGAGCTCCCCGGCGGCGAACCCCTCGGCGTGGATGTAGGCAAGCTCCTTGAGCTTGAGCGCCCCCTCCAGGGCGACGGGGTAGCCCGCGTGCCGGCCGAGGAACAGCACCGACCTGCACTCGACCGAGCCGCGGGCCAGGGCGTAGATGGACTCCGCACACCCCAGCACGGTCTCGATGTGGTCGGGCATCTCCTCCAGCTGGCTCATCACCTCGTCGATCTCATCGCCGAAGCGAGTGCCCTTGACCTGGGCGACATAGAGCGCGAGCAGGTAGCAGGCCACCAGCTGGGTGAGGAAGCCCTTGGTCGAGGCGACGCCGATCTCGGGTCCGGCGTGGGTGTAGATCACCGCATCCGACTCGCGCGGGATCGTCGAACCGTTGCTGTTGCAGATCGCGAGCACCTTCGAGCGCTGGGTGCGCGCGTGCCGGATCGCCTGCAAGGTGTCGGCGGTCTCGCCGGACTGGCTGATCGCGACGACCAGGGTGGAGTAGTCCAGGATCGGGTCGCGGTAGCGGAACTCCGAGGCGAGCTCGACCTCCACGGGGATCCGGGTCCAGTGCTCGATCGCGTACTTGGCGACCATGCCGGCGTAGAACGACGTACCGCACGCGATGATGATGATCTTGTCGATGTCGCGGATCTCGTCGTCGGAGAGCCGCATCTCGTCGAGCTGCAGCAGGCCCTCGGAGTTGCGGCGGCCGAGCAGCGAGTCGGCGACCGCCCGCGGCTGCTCGAAGATCTCCTTGCGCATGAACCAGTCGTGACCGTCCTTCTCGGCTGCGGACAGGTCCCAGTCGACGTGGTAGCGCCGGCCCTCTGCCGGGGTGCCGTCGAAGCCGGTGACCTCGACCCCCTCGCGGGTGATCGTCACGACCTGGTCCTGGCCGAGCTCCAGCGCCTCACGGGTGTGCTCGATGAACGCGGAAACGTCGGAGCCGACGAAGTTCTCGTCCTCTCCGATGCCCACGACCAGCGGCGAGTTGCGACGCGCCGCAACCACCCGGCTGGGGTCCTCACCGTCGACGGCCACCAGCGTGAACGCTCCCTCGAGCTGGGTGGCGACCCGCTGCATTGCGGTGGTCAGGTCGACGCCCGACTCCACCTGGAGCTCGAGCAGCTGGGAGGCCACCTCGGTGTCGGTCTCGGACACCATCACGTGGTCGTCCGCCTCGATCCTGGCCCGGAGCTGCGCGAAGTTCTCGATGATTCCGTTGTGCACCAGCGCGATCCGGCCGGCGCCGCCGCTGTGCGGGTGCGCGTTGACGTCGTTGGGCGCTCCGTGGGTGGCCCACCGGGTGTGCCCGATCCCCGTGTGCGAGGCCGGCAGGGGGCGGTCGGCGATCGCCTTCTCCAGGTTGGCCAGCTTGCCGGCGCGCTTGCTCGTCACGACCATCCCGTCGGACACGACCGCGATCCCGGCGGAGTCGTAGCCGCGGTACTCGAGCCGGCGCAGACCGTCGATCACGACGTCCTTGGCCTGCTTCGGCCCGACGTATCCGACGATCCCGCACATAGCCCTCAACTCTAGTGGGAGGACACCGGGCCGATCCGCAGGCGGGGCGACTGCAAGAATCGCTAACCATGTCCGGCGAGCACGGCACCGACGAGCGGGAAGTCTCGCCGTACATCGAGCTCGACCGGTCCGCCTGGGCGGCGCTGACCCCCCAGACGGAGACCCCGCTCCGGCCCGAGGAAATCCAACGGCTCCGCGGGCTGGGCGACTTCCTGGACCTCGACGAGGTGCAGGAGGTCTACCTGCCCCTGTCCCGCCTGCTCAGCCTGTACGTCGGCGCGGCCGGCAACCTGCACCGCGAGCAGGAGTCCTTCCTGCACCGGGTCACACCGCCGCGCACTCCGTTCGTGATCGGCCTCGCCGGATCCGTGGCCGTGGGTAAGTCCACGACCGCGAGGGTGCTGCAGCAGATGCTGGCGCACTGGCCCGAGCACCCCAACGTCACGCTGATCACCACCGACGGGTTCCTCTACCCCAACGCCGAGCTCGAGCGCCGCGGGCTGCTCCAACGCAAGGGCTTCCCCGAGTCCTACGACCGTCGGGCGCTGCTGCGGTTCGTGGTCGACATCAAGTCCGGGCGGGACGAGGTCGAGGCACCGACGTACTCCCACCTCGTCTACGACGTGGTCCCCGACGAGAAGGTCGTGGTGCAGCACCCCGACATCGTGATCATCGAGGGGCTCAACGTCCTCCAGCCGGCACGCGTCCGCGAGGACGGCCGCACCGGGCTGGCGGTCAGCGACTTCTTCGACTTCTCCGTGTACGTCGACGCCGGCACCGGGCACATCCGGGACTGGTACATCTCAAGGTTCCTCCGGCTGCGCGAGACGGCGTTCCGGGACCCTGGGTCCTACTTCGCGAAGTACGCCGACCTCACCCACGAGGAGGCGGTCGCCGAGGGCGAGCGGATCTGGGACACCATCAACGGCCCCAACCTGGCTCAGAACGTGCTCCCCACCCGCTCTCGGGCCACGCTGGTGCTGCGTAAGGACAAGGACCACTCGGTCCGGTATGTCCGCCTCCGCAAGCTCTGACGCTTGCCTCGCAGCACCGTTCAGCCGGCCAGCCGCCGCCCGCAAAAGCGCGGGCCCACCTCAGGAGCACCTTTCATCACATTCGGCCGACGTTTGGTCAGAGACCGCAGGTTTCGGAGGTGTTTTCGTGCCGTTTGTGACCAATCGTGGCTCCACACCGGCGGCGTCCTCCCGATAGGCGCCAGAAAAACGGCCGGAGCGCACACTTGCGGCCCTTCGGGAGGACGACGCAGGCTAGAGCGCGAGCTGCGCCCGAACCACGCCTGCCAGCCGCTCGGCCACGTCCTGGGCGAGCTCCTCGGTCGCGGCTTCCACCATCACCCGCACGATCGGCTCGGTGCCGGACGGGCGCAGGAGCACCCGTCCGTTGTCGCCGAGCGCCGCCTCCTCCTCGGCCACCGCTGCGGCCAGGACCGGGTCGTCGTCGGCCCGGGACTTGTCGACGTCGGGGACATTGAGTAGCACCTGCGGCAGCCGGGTGACGACGTCGGCGAGGCTCTGCAGGCTTCGGCCGGTCCCCGCCATCCGCTCCAGCACGTGCAGCGCGGTCAGGATGCCGTCACCGGTGGTGGCGTGGTCACTCATGATCACGTGCCCGGACTGCTCGCCACCGAGGGTGTAGCCGGAGACCCGCATCGCCTCGAGGACGTACCGGTCGCCGACCTTCGTCTGGCGCACCCCGAGCCCTGCGGCCTTCATGGCCTGCACGAAGCCGAGGTTGCTCATCACGGTCGTCACGACGGTGTCCTTGGCCAGGCGGCCCGACTCGGCCATCGCCAGCGCCAGGATGGCGAGGATCTGGTCGCCGTCGACCACGTTGCCCTGGGCGTCGACCGCCAGGCACCGGTCGGCGTCGCCGTCGAGGGCGAAGCCGGCGTCGGCACCGTGGGAGAGCACCGCCTCCCGCAACGGCTCCAAGTGTGTGGAGCCGCAGCCGTCGTTGATGTTGAGCCCGTCGGGCTCGACCCCGATGGCGATCACCTCGGCGCCGGCATTGGCCAGGGCGAGCGGCCCCGCTTCGTAGGCGGCACCGTGCGCGCAGTCGAGGACCACCTTCAGCCCCCCGAGCGGCCGGTGGATGGTCGCGACCAGGTGGGCGACGTACTCCTCGACGGGGGTGGCGTACGGCGTGACGCGGCCGATGTCGCCGCCGAGCGGGCGGTGCCAGTCCTCGTCGAGGTGCCGCTCGATCTCCTTCTCGACGGCGTCGTCGAGCTTGTGACCGCCGCGTGCCAGGAACTTGATGCCGTTGTCGGGCATCGGGTTGTGCGAGGCGCTGATGACGACACCCAGGTCAGCGCCGAGCGCCTCGGTCATGTAGGCGACTGCTGGGGTGGGGAGCACCCGCAAGCGCAGCGTGTCGACGCCGGCGGACGCGAGCCCGGCCACGACCGCGTGCTCGAGGAACTGCCCGGAGATCCGGGTGTCCCGGCCCACCACGGCGAGCGGGCGGTGCCCCTCGAACTCGCCACGGTCGGCCAGCACCCTCGCCGCGGCAACGGAAAGGTCCAGAGCCAGCTCTGCGGTCAGCTGACCGTTTGCCAGACCCCGGACCCCGTCCGTGCCGAAGATGCGCGGCATCCGCAGTAGATCAGCGCTTGCTGAACTGGGGAGCCTTGCGGGCCTTCTTGAGACCGGCCTTCTTGCGCTCGATGACGCGCGCGTCGCGCGTGAGCAGCCCGAGCCTCTTCAGGGTCGCGCGGTTGGCGTCGAGGTCGATCGAGTTGAGGCAACGGGCCACGCCCAGGCGCAGCGCGCCGGCCTGGCCGGTGATGCCGCCACCGTGGATGCGGGCGATCACGTCGAAGCGGCCCTCGAGCTGCAGCGCGGCGAAGGGCTCGTTGACGACCTGCTGGTGCAGCTTGTTGGGGAAGTAGGAGTCCAGCGCGCGACCGTTGACGGTCCACTGGCCGGTGCCGGGCACGATCCGCACGCGGGCGACGGCTTCCTTGCGACGACCGGTGGCGGCGGCGGGCTCGATGGTCGCGGGGCGCTGCGGCGCGTCAGCGGCCGGGTCGCTCTCGGAGCTGTAGGCAACGCCCTGCTCGTCGGCCACGTAGGTCTCTTCGACGGTCGCTTCGACCTCGCCCGTCTCGGTGGCGGTCTCAGTCACGGGGGTTCCTTCGTTGGTTGAGTTCGTCACTGGACGATCTGCTTGATCTCGTGGGGGGTGGCCTGCTGGGCCGCGTGCGGGTGCTCGGGGCCGGCGTAGACCTTCAGCTTGCGCAGCTGGGCGCGGCCGAGCTTGTTCTTCGGGAGCATGCCCCACACGGCCTTCTCGATGGCTTTGCGCGGGTCCTTCTCCAGGATCTCGCCGATCGGGGTGGCCGACAGCCCGCCCGGGTAGCCGGAGTGGCGGTAGGACATCTTGCTGGTCCGCTTGCTGCCGGTCAGCGCGACCTTCTCGGCGTTGATGACGATGACGAAGTCGCCGGTGTCCATGTGCGGGGCGAAGATTGCCTTGTGCTTGCCGCGGAGCAGCGTCGCGGCCTCGACGGCCAGCCGACCCAGGATGATGTCCTGGGCGTCGATGACGTGCCACTCACGCTGAATGTCAGCGGGCTTCGGGCTGTACGTACGCACGGTGATAGCGCCTTACTTCGTCGGGATGGTCTTGCGGGGCGGCCGCGTGCTTGCCTTACGGAGCCGTGCTCCAGGCAGACGCTTGCCGCGACCGAATGAGTCTAGGCGGGGCCACTCGGGGAGGTCAAAACGATGGACACCGCGTTTTCGCCGCCCGCAGCCTCGGTCTAGGTTGGAGCGCGTGACTGATTCTCTCACCGTCCGCGACAACCGCACCGGACAGGAGTACGACGTCCCGATCACCGACGGCACCATCAAGGCCGCCGACATCGGGGCGATCAAGTCCGAAGACGACGCGCCTGGCCTGGCCGTCTACGACCCGGGCTTCGTCAATACCGCCTCCTGCCGTAGCGCCGTCACCTTCATCGACGGCGAGGAAGGCATCCTCGAGTACCGCGGCTACCCCATCGAGCAGCTGGCCGAGAAGTCCAACTTCCTCGAGGTGGCGTACCTGCTGGTCAACGGCACCCTGCCCACCAAGGCCGAGTACGACTCATGGGTGCACGAGATCACCTACCACACGTTCGTGCACGAAAACGTCAAGAGCTTCATGGAGGGCTTCCGCTACGACGCCCATCCCATGGGGATGCTGATGGCGTCGGTCGGCGCGCTCTCGACGTTCTACCCCGACGCGGGCAACATCCACGACGCCGACAACCGGCACATGCAGATCGTCCGGATGATCGCCAAGATGCCGACCCTGGGCGCCTGGTCCTTCCGGCACGCGCAGGGCAAGCCCTTCGTCTACCCCGACAACGAACTCGGCTACACGGCCAACTTCCTGTCGATGCTGTTCCGGATGAGCGAGCACAAGTTCGAGGCCGACGAGCGTCTCGTGAAGGCTCTTGACGTGCTGTTCATCCTGCACGCCGACCATGAGCAGAACTGCTCGACCAACGCGGTCCGCTCCGTCGGGTCGTCCCAGGTCGACCCCTACTCCGCGGTCGGCGCGGGCATCGCAGCGCTCTACGGACCGCTGCACGGCGGTGCCAACGAGGCGGTGCTGCGGATGCTGCGCCGGATCGGGTCCAAGGAGAACATCCCCGACTTCATGCAGGGCGTGAAGGACGGCAACGAGCGGCTGATGGGGTTCGGCCACCGGGTCTACAAGAACTACGACCCGCGGGCGACGATCATCAAGAAGGCCTGCGACGACGTCTTCGAGGTCACCGGGGTCAACCCGCTCCTCGAGATCGCCCAGGAGCTGGAGAAGATCGCGCTGGAGGACGAGTACTTCGTCAAGCGGAAGCTCTATCCCAACGTCGACTTCTACTCCGGCCTCATCTACGAGGCGTTCCAGTTCCCGCCGGAGATGTTCACGGTGCTGTTCGCGATCGGCCGGACGCCGGGGTGGCTGGCCCAGTGGCACGAGCTGGTGCAGGACAAGGAGCAGAAGATCGCCCGGCCGAAGCAGATCTACACCGGCGACCGCGGGCTCAAGTTCGTTCCGGCCGCCGAGCGCTGGGCCTGACGGGGGCTACCGCGTCGGGCGACCAGCTCCCTGCACCTGCACGATCTCGCAATTCTTCGTACGCGGCTTCCTTCCGACGTAGTAGACGCTGTCGTAGCCCGGCCCGCAGCTGATGAACGTGGCTCTGGTGACCCCGAAGACGTTGAAGAGGTCAGTCCCGGGACCGCCGAACGCCTTGTCCGTGCCGCTGAGCTTGAGGAAGTCGTGGCCGCCCCCGCCGTACAGCCGGTCCCGACCCTTCTTGCCGTCCAGGTCGTCGTTGCCGCCGTAGCCGTAGATGACGTCGTTTCGCGGGGTCCCGTTCAGCCGGTCCCTGTCACTCGTGCCCTTGATGGTCTGAGCCTGGGCGACCCCAGCGGAGGAGGCCAGCAGGCAGATGGCGGCGAGGGATACGCCGGCGGTCGTCAGTCGTGAGCCCATGAGCGTTCTCCTGGTCAGGCCCGGGCCGTGACTGCCGGGCGGTGCCAAGCACGGTCCCACCGCAGTAGCCCGGTGTCCGAGGTCCGGGTCACACGTCTGGACCGGCCAGCTCCTCGGCCTGCTCGAACCTCTCGCGCGTCGTGGTGAGCGAGATCGCGAGCGGGTTGTACTTCGTCTGGGTGAGGTCCGTCTGCCAGAACCACAGCCCGGCCGGACCCGCGGCGCCCCTGACGTTGTCGGGAAGCCGGTTGCCGACAGTGTGGAAGGCGACGGTCTCGCCACTGCGACGCACGTGGACGACGAACGCGTCGCCCGGGTCGTCGCCGCTGGCGGGGCGCCAGACCAGACGCACGCCCCGGAACGTCTCGCATCGGTAGCCGTCGAGGCAGCCCGACTCCAACCACGGCGGCGATTGCGGAGCTGCCAGGGCATCGATGAAGCCCGAGCGCATGACCTGCATGTCGCCGGTGACCTGCACCCGCCCGCCGATCGCGCCTTTGCCGAAGTGCTTCTTGTACGGCGAGGGACCGACGTACTTCCAGGCGTCGCCGTACCCCCAGATCCACCCGGTAACCACCGTGCGGTCGTTGTTGGGGACCTGCTCGAACGTGGCCGGGTCGACCTCGCCGCCGTCCCAGTCCGAGAGCAGCCTCACCCGCGGCCAACGTCTCGCCGTCGGCCTGCAGACTCAGCCTGGGGTCCCGCACGAGCTCCGTAAGCGTGGCGACGGAAGGCTCGATGTCGAGGTCGCGAGGGTCCCCGGTGACGACGGGTCCGGAGACGAGCGCGGCGACCACCTCGTCTCCGCGCTGGGCCTGGACGAGCACGATGCCGGGGTCTTCCTCGGGCTCGATCTCGTCCCAGTGCAGGGTCACTCCGTCCCCGAGGTCGGCGCAGTTCGCGCCGGGCTTGCAGGCCTCGGTCGACCCCCGGACGGACGGTGACCTCGACCAGGTCGCCGTCGTCCCCCCGTCGCCGTCGTAGCGAAGACCCGCGCCGACCAGTCCCTTCGGTGAGTCCTCGTCGATGTACGTCGCCTCGCGGCGGGTGGTGTCGTCGGGGAGGTGGTCGAGCATCACCGCAGCGATCGCGCGCGACGTGAGCGGTCCGGCCTCGGTCGTGCCGGGCTTCCCGTCGTCCTCGCCGCAACCCATCAGCAGTAGCAGCATCCCCACGAGTCCCGCCGTCGCTCTTCGCACTCCTCCGACAGTACGTGCCGGACTCTCGCAGTATCTGAAGCCACCTTTCAGGAAGGTCACAGGCGAGCGGGCAAGCCTGGGTGGCATGAGTCAGCAGCCCCCCTTGCCGCCCCCGCCCACCGCACCCGACGGTCCCTTCGGGTATGTCCAGCAGTCGCCGATGATTCGACGCCCCCACAGCGTCCCGGCGGCGGTCGGCGCTTCGGAGCCCTGCTCGTGGCAGCGGCTCTCGTGGTGGGCGGGGCTTCGGGGGTCGGCGGAGCCGCCGCGTTCAATGCCCTCGATGACGACGGCAACGGCCCCTCGTCGAACAGCGACAACACCCCGACCACCTCCCAGGTGGTGGCCTCCCCTGACTCCCCCGCCGGCGACGAGTCGGTCGAGCAGGTGGCGCAGAGCGTGCTGCCGTCGGTCGTCGAGCTGGACGTCGAGGGCAGCGAGGGCGCCGGCTCGGGGTCGGGCATCGTCATCGACTCCGACGGCCTGATCCTCACCAACAACCACGTCGCGGAGATCGCCGAGAACGGCGGCAAGATCACCGTCTCGTTCCACGACGGCACCAAGGCCGACGCCGAGATCGTTGGCGCCGACCCGCTCACGGACACCGCCCTCGTGCAGGCGACGGACGTCGAGGGGCTGACCCCCGCGACGATCGGCAAGTCCGCGAACCTCGACGTGGGCGAGCAGGTGGTCGCGGTCGGGTCGCCCTACGGCCTGGACGCCACGGTCACCAGCGGCATCGTCAGTGCGCTGAACCGCCCGGTGGCGGTCGGCCAGGACGCGGAGGGCAACTCCACGACGTACCCCGCGATCCAGACCGATGCCGCGATCAACCCCGGCAACAGCGGCGGGCCGCTCGTCGACATGCAGGGTCGCGTCGTCGGGATCAACGCCTCGATCCGGACGTCGAACTCGGGCAGCGAGGGCTCGATCGGGCTCGGGTTCGCGATCCCGATCGACGAAGTGCTGCCGATCGTGGAACAGATGAAGGACGGCGAGACGCCCACGCACGCACGGCTCGGCATCACGGTGCGCGACGCGGCCGACACGACGGGCGCAGAGATCATCGACGGCGCCGAGATCCAGGGGATCACCAACGGCTCCGCGGCGGACGACGCCGGTCTCGAGCAGGGTGACGTGATCACCAAGATCGACGACCACCTGGTCAGCAGCTCGGACGCTTTGGTCGCGACGGTGCGCTCTTACCGGCCCGGCGACCAGGTCGAGGTGACCTACGAGCGAGACGGCGAGACGGATACGACCACGCTGACGCTGGGGTCCGACGCAGATACGAGCAGCTCTTAGCGAGTCCGCTGCACCCGGCCCTCGTCCCAGACCGGACCGTCGGACTCGTAGACCTCACCGTCGGCACCGTAGACGAGGAACCGGTCGAACCCACGCGCGAACCAGCGGTCGTGGGTCACCGCGAGCACGGTCCCCTCGAACGCCTCGAGACCCTCCTCGAGCGCTTCGGCGGACTGCACGTCCAGGTTGTCGGTCGGCTCGTCGAGCAACAGCAGGGTCGCTCCGGACAGCTCGAGCATCAGGATCTGGAACCGGGCCTGCTGCCCTCCGCTGAGGCTCTCGAACTTCTGCTCGGAGGCGTGCGCTAGCTCATAGCGGTCCAGAACGCGGGCGGCCTGCTCGCGGCCCATGCCGTCGCGGTGCGCGTCGCCGCGGTGCAGGATCTCGAGGAGGGTGCGGCCGATCAGCTCGGGGTGCTCGTGGGTCTGCACGAACCAGCCGGGCCGGACCCGGGCGCCGAGCTTTGCGTTGCCGGTATGGATGACCGGTTTGATCTCGCCCTCGCCGACCGGCTGGTGCTCGATGTCGGGGTCGCTGCCACCGGCGGCGAGCAGCCGCAGGAAGTGGGACTTGCCCGAGCCGTTGGACCCCAGCACGGCGACCCGCTCGCCGTACCAGACCTCGAGGTCGAACGGCTGCATCATCTCGATACGCTCGGTCGTTCCTCCCTCGCTACTCGATACCAGCAGCTGCAGCTGGAGGTCGGTGCAGACCACGGCGCGCTTGCCGGTGCGGCCGCCCTTGAGCCGCATCTTCACCTGCTGCTGCAGGGGCTGCTCGGTGGGCGGGCCCTTCTCCTCGAACTTGCGCAGCCGGGTCTGGGCGGCCTTGTACTGCGAGGCCAGGCCGTCGTTGTACTCCGCCTTGATCTTGTAGCGGAGCACGAGCGCCTTCAGCTTCGCGTGCTCCTCGTCCCAGCGGCGGCGCAGCTCCTCGAAGCGCAGGAACCGGTCCTTGCGCGCGTCGTGGTACGACGAGAACCCGCCCGGGTGCATCCACACGGTGTTGCCGGCGGCGCCGAGCTCGACGGTGACCACGCGGGTCGCGGTGTTGTCGAGCAGCTCGCGGTCGTGGCTGATGAACAGGATGGTCTTGTCGGACTCCTTGATCCGGCCCTCGAGCCAGATCTTGCCCGGGACATCGAGGAAGTTGTCCGGCTCGTCCAGGAGCAGCACCTCGTCGGGGCCGGCGAGCAGGTACTCCAGCACCAACCGCTTCTGCTCGCCGCCAGAGAGGGTGCGCAGCTCGCGGTACTTCGCCCGGTCGTAGGGCAGCCCCAGCCCCTTGACCGTGCACACGTCCCAGGTCACCTCGAGGTCGTAGCCGCCCGCGTCGGCGTACTCGGCCAGGGCGTGCGCGTAGGCCAGCTGGTTCCTCTCGTCGTCGACCTCCATCAGCACTCGCTCGCACCGGTCGACCTCGGCGAAGGCGGTGCGGACCCGGGCCGGGCTCACCGACAGCAGCAGGTCGGCGACCGTCGGCTCTGCCCCGAGTCCGGTTCCGACCATCTGTCGCATCACGCCCAGTCCGCCGGAGCGGGTGACCGCGCCCTCGTGCGGGATGAGCTCGCCGGTGATGATCTTCAGCAGGGTGGTCTTGCCTGCGCCGTTCGCACCGACCAGGGCGACCTTCGCGCCCGCACCCACCCGGAACGAGACGTCGTCGAGCAGCACCCGGCCGTCGGGCAGCTCGAAGCGCACTCCGGCGACGTCCACGTGTCCCACGGGTGGTGATTCTCCGATACACCGTCTCGGGCCGCACCCGGTTTGTGCGACCCCACTCCTCTCACGTGCGGCGAGGACTTTTTCCTGCATCATGAACGCTGCTGCCCCGGATCCTGGTGCGGGCTGGCTCGACTAGTCCACCGCGCTGCCGGCCGACTGCGGTCCTACGCTGGGTCAAGCAACGGACCCGAGGAGAAGCGCATGACCACAACCTGCGCGGACCTGGCTCGGCACTTCCGCTTCATCATCGGCACGGCCGCGGCCGTGCTCGTCACATCTCTCGTCTTCGCGCCGGCCGCCCAGGCCGCCGACAACTGGTCGGGGATCTGGATCACTCACCACGAGTTCAGCGACCCGCGCATGAAGCTGGACCTGGACCCGCAGAAGGGACCCGACGAGCTCGACGGGAAGTACACCAACACCGACGGCTCCAAGGGCAAGCTCAACGGCGAGGTCGTCAAGCGCAGCGGTGAGGAGATCTGGACCGGCACCTTCAACGACAACGAGGGTCCCGGCAAGGGCAAGTTCCGGATCGTCCTGCAGAGCGACAAGGTGACCTTCGTGGGCTGGTTCAAGGTCTGCGCCGGCGGCGAATGCGGCGAGAAGCACACGTGGACGGGCGAGCACGCCTGAGGACTTGAGCCTGCAGGAGCCTCAGATCCGCTCCGCCACCCGCCGGGCCGCGACCTGGAGCACCTCCCATGCCGTGCTGAACGGTGGGGCGTAGGAGAGGTCCATCCAGGCAAGGTCGTCGACGCTGCCGTCGGCCCAGAGCACCGCCGCGGCCGCGTCGATCCGCTTGCCCGCACCGTGCCCGCCGACGACCTGTACGCCGAGCAGCCGGCGGGTGACCCGATCGGCCATCACCCACAGCGCGATCGGCTCGGCCTCGGGCAGGTAGCCGCTGGCCGTGGTTCCCTCGGTGACCACCGCAACCGGGTCGAACGCGGCCGCCGCGGCGTCCTCGAGCGAGAGCCCGGTGCGAGCTATTTCCAGGTACTGCTCGCCGCCGGCAAACCGGGTGATCGCGGTCTCCAGGATCCCGTCGAACGTGAGCCGCCCGCCCGCGAGGTTGTCGCCGAGCGCCCGGCCGTGCTTGGTGGCGTGCGTGCCCAGGGGTCGGTAGACCCGGTCGCCGGTCAGTCGGCGTACGGCGTCGCAGCAGTCTCCGGCCGCCCACACCCGCTCGGTGACGCGACCACGGGGATCGGGCCGCAGCGCACCCTTCGGTCCGACCGGGATGCCGCTGCCGGCGAGGAACTCGGTCGACGGGAGCACACCGATGGCGGCCACGACCAGGTCGCAGGAGCGCGAGCCTCCGTCCCAATGCACGCCGGTGACGGTGCCGTCGTCGGCGTGGTCGAGTCCGGTCACCTCGGCGTCGAGCACCACCTCTACGCCGGCCTCGGTGAGGGTCGCCGCGATCCGGTCGGAGAGCTCCAGCTCCAGCGAGCTCAGCACCCGCGACCTGGTCAGCAGGGTGACCCCGAAGCCCCGGCGCAGGGCTGACTCGGCGACCTCGATGCCGACGTACCCCCCGCCCACGATCACCACGTGCGCGCCCGTGCCCGCTGCCGCGAACCGCTCCAGCCAGGCGGCGCCGTCGTCGAGAGTGTGTACCGTGCCGATCTGCTCGTACGGCGTGCCGTCCGGCCGCAGCGCCCAGGCCGGGACCATCGGGTGCGCGCCGCTGGTGATGACCAGCTGGTCGAACTCATGCTCGTCGCCGACGGCGGTGGTGACGGTCCGAGCGGCGAGGTCGGCCCCCGACACCTCGGAGCCGAGACGCAGATCGATGCCCGCCGCGCGGTGCTCATCGGCGGTACGGGCGACCAGGTCCTCACCCGACTCGACGTCGCCTGCCATCCAGTACGGGATCCCGCAGGCGGAGTACGACGTGTGCTGGCCCTTCTCGAGCACGGTGATCGCCAGCTCGCGCCCGCGGTCGGCTGCGGTGCGCAGCGCCTGGTGCGCCGCCGACATCCCGGCTGCGTCGGCGCCGACGATCACGATCCGCTCGGCGGTCACGGACGCCTCACCTCCAGCACCCGGAACCCCTTTGCGCTCGCGAGCCTCGTCGTCGGATAGCCCTGGTCGCCCAACCAGCGCTGCAGCGAGTCGGCTCCGAGGTTCTTGCCGACCACCATCACCGAGCGCCCGCCCGGCGCCAGTCGCGGCAGCCACCGGAGAAGTAGATCGTGCAGCGCCGCCTTGCCGATCCGGATCGGGGGGTTCGACCAGATCTCGTCGTACGCCGCGTCGTCCGGGACCGCCTCCGGCAGGCAGGCGACGAACCGGTCCGCGACCCCGAGCGCGTCGGCGTTCTCGGTGGCGAGCAGCAGCGCCCGCTCATTGACGTCGATGCCGGTCACCTCGGTCGCCGGCGAGGCAGTCGCGATCGCCAGCCCGATGACGCCGTACCCGCAGCCGAGGTCCAGGATCCGCCCGGACGGCGGCGGCGCGGTCTCGCGGAACAGCACCGCAGTCGCGTGGTCGAGGTGACCGCGGCTGAACACTCCTGACCCGGTGACCAACGACAGCCGTTGACCCCAGACGTCGCAGTCGAAGGACTCCCGTCGGAAGGGCGTGGCCGGGTCCGCCGAGAAGTAGTGCTCATCCATCGCGTCGTGTCCTCGTGCGCTTGGCCTGCTCGGCCACCTCGTCGTCGGCGGGGTAGCCGACCTCCTCGAGGGTGAGCCCGTGTGCGCGCACGACCTTCACGGCCGGATCGCGGGCGCCCGCGATGAGCACCTTCGCGGCCCATTCCGGGGTCTGGCGACCTTCGCCGATAGCCACGACGCAGCCCACCAGCGAGCGCACCATGCTGTGGCAGAACGCGTCCGCTCGCACCGACGCCACCGCCACCCCGGTGGCATCGCGCGACCAGCCGAGCTCCTGGAGGGTGCGGATCGTGGTGGCACCCTCGCGCTGCTTGCAGAACGCGGCGAAGTCGTGCAGACCCATCAGGGCGTGGCTGGCCTGGTTCATCGCGTCCAGGTCCAGCGGTCGGGGCCAGGTCAGCACCTGCCGACGCAGCAACGGGTCCACGGCGGCCGGGCTGTCCGCGATCCGGTAGGCGTAGCGGCGCCAGAGCGCGGAGAACCGGGCGTCGAACCCCTCCGGCGCCTCGCGCAGCCGGCGTACCCGGAGATCGGTAGTGAGGATGCCGTTGAGCCGTCGAAGCAGCTGGCCAGGCGAGGCCTCGACGTCGCAGTGCACGACCTGGCCTCTCGCGTGTACTCCCGCATCGGTACGCCCAGCACAGACGAGGTCGACCGAGTCCGCCCGCAGGACCGTGGCCAGGGCGGTGCACAACTCGCCCTCGACCGTCCGCAGCGCGGGCTGCGCCGCCCACCCGTGGAAGTCGGTGCCGTCATAGGCAAGGTCGATCCGCAGGCGCACGGTCGTCAGTGTTTCACCCGCCGACCCATACTGATCGCGTGCAACCCGCGATCATCCTGGTCTCCGAGAACCACGCGGACTTCCTGGCCGACGAGTTCGGGCGCTATCGCCGCGACTACGACATCCATGCAGTCGGCTCGGCGAGCGCCGCCGCCGACCTGGCCCACGAGATCCATGCGGACGGCGGCCAGGTGGCGCTCTTCGTCTCCGAGTCCGTGCTGCCCGACTCCGGCATCTTCGAGGCGTTCGGCCTCTGGCGGCAGGCGGTGCCGACCGCGCGCCGCTTGGTGGTCGCCCATTGGGAGCGTTTCCTGGACGACGCCGAGATGCTCAGGCCCGGCCTCGCCAAGGGCAAGTACGACGCGTTCCTGCTGATGCCACGCGGCGTCCGCGACGAGGAGTTCCACACGGCGGTCTGCGAGCTGCTCTCCGACTGGGGATCGACCGTCGCTGCTCCCGAGGTCCAGACAGTCCGCGTGGTGTCCGACCGCGCCGGCGTCCTCACCAACTCGATTCGCGACTTCCTCGACCGGATGGGGATGCCCAACGGCGTGCACGACCCCGACTCCGACGTCGGTCGCGAGATCATCGCGCTCTACGACGGCGAGCCGACGTATCCCATGGTGCAGACGATTCGCAAGGACGTCATTGCACCCGCAACGGTGCGGGAGGTCGCCGCCGCGATCTACGGTCGGCCCGAGGACGTCGACATCGAGACCGTGGTCGACCTGTGCATCGTCGGTGCCGGACCGGCCGGCCTCGCGGCGGCGGTCTACGGCGCCTCCGAGGGGCTCACCACGGTCTGCGTCGAGGCGGAGGCCGTTGGCGGCCAGGCCGGCACCAGCTCGATGATCCGCAACTACCTAGGCTTCCCGCGCGGCATCTCCGGCATGAGGTTGGCGCAACGGGCGCGCAACCAGGCGATCCGGTTCGGCACCCGGTTCTTCACCGGCTGGGAGGTCTCCGACCTCACCCCCGGAGACGGGGAGCGACCCCACGTCGTCCACACCGACGGCGGCGACGTGCGCGCCCGGGCCATTGTGGTCGCGACGGGGGTCTCCTACCGCAAGCTGCGAGTCGAGGGCGTCGATGCGCTCACCGGCCAGGGCGTCTACTACGGCAGCGCGATGACCGCGGCCCGCGAGATGGAGGGCTACGACGCCGTGGTCGTCGGCGGCGGCAACTGGCGGCGCCGTGAGCGGCATCGTCCCGCCGGACCCGTCGCTACCCGAGCCGCCGTTCGAGCAGCTGCGTGCGCAGATCGCCTCGCACGTGGCCTCCGGCGGCCTGCCTGCCGGGACGAAGCTGCCTACCGTTCGGGGATTGGCAGCCGAGCTGCACCTGGCCGTCAACACAGTGGCGCGGGTGTATCGCGAGCTCGAGGCAGACGGTGTCGTGGTCACCGAAGGTCGGCGCGGGACTTTCGTGGCGTCGGCCAAGGCGCCGGCTGATGCGAAGACTGCTGCGGCGACGTACGCCGGCACCGCGCGACGCAACGGGCTGACCCTGGCGGAGGCGCAGCGGCTCGTCGAACGAGCCTGGGGTAGCTGACCACTAACCTCGCCCCATGGCCATGCAGACCTCACCCGAGTCGCCGGCCCCGGTGCGGTCGATCGCCAACGCGATCTCCGGCTGGGTCGACAAGCTCGGTGCGGTGTGGGTCGAGGGCCAGGTCGCCCAGGTGAACAGGCGTCCGGGCATCCAGACGGTTTTCATGACTCTGCGCGACTCGGTGGCCGACATCTCGGTGCCGGTCACCTGCAGCCGGACCATATTCGACGGCCTCAATCCCCCACTCGTCGAGGGCGCGAGCGTCCTGGTGCACGCGAAGCCGTCCTACTACGCCAACCGCGGCACCTTGTCGCTGCAGGCACGCGAGATCCGGATGGTCGGGCTCGGCGAGCTGCTCGCCCAGCTCGAACGCCGCCGCCAGCTGCTCGCCGCGGAGGGACTGTTCGAGACCGCGCTCAAGCGACCGCTGCCCTTCCTCCCGACCCGGGTCGGACTCATCACGGCGCCGAATTCCGCGGCCGAGCGCGACGTGCTCGACAACGCGAGCCGGCGCTGGCCGGGCGTCTCCTTCGAGGTCGTGCACGCGACCATGCAGGGCCAGCGCGCCGCCGCCGAGGTCATCGGTGCCCTCGAGCGACTCGACCACCACGCCGATGTCGACGTGATCGTGATCGCCCGCGGCGGAGGGTCGGTCGAGGACCTGTTGCCGTTCTCCGACGAGGGCCTGATCCGGGCGGTGGCCAAGGCCCGCACCCCCGTGGTCTCGGCGATCGGGCACGAGCCCGACAGCCCCCTGCTCGACCTGGTCGCCGACGTACGCGCCTCGACACCCACCGACGCCGCCAAGCTGATCGTGCCCGACGTCGCCCACGAGCTGGCCGCGGTAGACCAGGCCCGCCAGCGGATCCGGCACGGCCTCGAGCGGTGGCTGGAGCGAGAGCAGTCCGGTCTCGACGCCCTCCGCTCCCGACCGGTGCTCGCCGACCCGCGATCGCTGGTCGACGCGCGGCTCGACGAGCTCGACGGGTTCCGCGACCGCTGCCGTCGTACCCTCCGGCACGCACTCGACCGCGCCGCCGACGACATCGGCCACCAACGCGCCCGGGCCCGTTCGCTGTCGCCGCTCGCAACGCTGGAGCGGGGGTACGCCGTGCTGCAGGACGCCGACGGGCATGTCGTCACCTCCGTCGAGGGCGTCTCGGTCGGCGTCGACGTGAGCGTCCGCGTGGCCGACGGCCGAGTCCATGCCACCACCACCCGCACCGAACGCCTCGAGGAGGGCACCACCGATGACTGAGGAGAAGCCGTCCTACGAAGAGGCCCGCGAGGAGCTGATCCAGGTGGTCCAACAGCTCGAGGTCGGTGGCACCACGCTCGAGGAGTCGCTCGCGCTCTGGGAGCGCGGCGAGAAGCTCGCCACCATCTGTCAGGAGTGGCTCGACGGTGCCCGGAAGCGCCTGGACGAGGTCATTCAGCAAGAAGGGCAGTAGTCAGCGAGGCGACGATCTTCGCCATGTCGTCCTCCGACGCCGTGCCGTAGACAAGCACGGTGCGGCCGCGCACCTGCGCGGCGTACGCGCGGTCACCACCGGGGTCGGCGAAGCCCTGCCACTCCGTCGCCACGGATCCCGAGACCGTGAAGCGGTCGGTGGTCTCGAGGTTCTCGTCGTCGACCCGTTCGGCCAGCAGGTCGTCGACGTCCTCGTCGGTCCAGACGACGCCGACGAACTCCTCGTCGTCCGTGAGCAGGCCGAGGTCGAAGTCCGGCTCGTCATCGGGGAGCACCTCGGCCTTCGTGGCTGTCCAGCCCGACGGCAGCTCGGCGGGATAGACCGGACGCAGCTTGGCGTCCTGGGCGAGGCCGACGATCTCGAGGTAGTCGACGCGGACGGACTCGACGTCGGGCTCGTCGCGGAAGAGCGACAGGAGAGCGATGAACCCCACCACCGCCACTACGGTGACCAGGATCGCCCCCACCAGGCCGTTCGTGGACCGCTGGTACCGGCCCGGGCGCTCCTGCTCGGTCACTCTCCTATCTTCACAGCCCGTTTCGGATCGCTGACCCGAAGGGTGCGCGTAGGCGCATCTGCGGTGGCTCGCGACAGACATGTCTCCGCATGTGCGGCACACTGTGAGGGTGACCAGCTACCGGATCGCGGAGGCCGCCGAGCTGCTCGGCGTCAGCGACGACACCGTCCGCCGCTGGGTCGAGTCCGGCCGAGTCGGCGCCGAGCAGGTGGAGGGGCGGACCGCGATCGCGGGGCCGGACCTGGCCGCCCTCGCCGAGTCTCTCGCCGAGCACCCCGACCGAGAGCGCTCCCGGGCGTCCTCGGTCAGCGCCCGCAACCGCCTCGACGGGATCGTCACGAAGGTCCTGGTCGACAAGGTGATGGCCCAGGTCGACGTGATCTGCGGCCCCTACCGGATGGTGTCGCTGATGAGCGCCGAGGCGGCCCACGAACTCGGCCTCGAGCCGGGCGTCCGGGCCACCGTCTCCGTGAAGTCAACCAATGTCGTCGTGGAGCGTCCGTGATGAAGAAACCGCTCGCCACCGTACTGGCCCTCGGGCTGCTGCTCCCGCTCGCCGCGTGCGGCGACGACGATGACGGGGATGACGGTGCCGGCGGCGGAAGCGACCAGCTCACCGTGCTCGCCGCATCGTCCCTGACCGATGTCTTCGAGGAGCTCGGGTCGGTGTTCGAGGAGGAGCACGACGTCGACGTCGAGTTCTCGTTCGGTTCGAGCACCGACCTCGCGGAGCAGGCCGCCGACGGCGCCCCCGGTGACGTCCTGGCCACCGCCGACGAGACCTCGATGCAGGTCGCCGAGGACGCCGGGGTCACCGGAGACGCCACACCCTTCGCCACCAACGTGCTGGTGATCGTCACCCCGCCCGACAACCCGGCCGGCATCGAGTCCCCGGCCGACCTCGCCGAGGCCACCTGGGTCCGCTGCGCCGACGAGGTGCCCTGCGGGCGGGTCGCGCTCGCCGTGCTCGAGGCCAACGCGATCACCGCGGAACCGGCCAGCCTCGAGGAGGATGTGCGATCGACGTTGGACAAGGTGGTCTCGGGTGAGGCCGACGCCGGGCTCGTCTACGCGACGGACGCGGTGGCCGCCGGCGACGCCGTCCTGACGATTCCGATCGAGAGCGCGGAAGAGCAGCTGACGTCGTACTTCATCAGCGCACTGGAACAGAGCGAGGACTCCGACCTCGCCCAGGAGTGGGTCGACCTGATCACCTCCGAGGAGGGCCGGTCGGCGCTGACGAAAGCCGGGTTCACCCGGCCATGAGCCGCGACCCCCTTGGCCGAGCGCCATTACTGCTCCTGGTGCCGGCCGGGCTGGCCGTCGTCGTCCTGCTGCTCCCGCTCGTGGTGATGGTGGCCTCCACCGATCTACCGGGACTGCTCGACCAGCTGCAGACCGAGACCGTCCGGCAGGCGCTGTGGCTCTCGGTGAGCACTTCGACCGCGGCGATGCTGGTGGCCCTGGTCCTCGGCCTCCCCCTGGCCTGGGTGCTGGCCCGGATGGAGTTCCGCGGCCGCAGCCTGCTGCGGGCGCTGATCGTCGTGCCGATGGTGCTGCCGCCGGTAGTGGCCGGCATCGCACTGCGCACCGCGTTCGGCCGCAGCGGCGCCATTGGGGAACCGCTGCTCGACGCGACCGGGTTCGCGTTCCCCTACACGACCTGGGGCGTGGTCCTCGCCCACGTCTTCGTCGCGATGCCGTTCGTGGTGATCAGCATCGAGGGTGCGCTGCGCTCCGCGGGCAGCGAGTACGACGCCGCGGCGGCCACCCTCGGCGCGTCGCGATGGATGACGTTCCGCCGGGTCACGGTGCCGCTCGCGCTGCCGGGGATCGCGGCCGGGATGGTGCTCGGCTGGGCGCGGTCGCTCGGGGAGTTCGGCGCCACGATCACCTTCAACGGCAACTATCCCGGGACCACCCAGACGATGCCGACGCTGATCTATGTGACCCGTCAGGCCGACACCGACGCCGCCCTCGCGCTCAGCCTGGTGATGCTGCTCGTCTCCGTTGGCGTGCTGTTCGCGCTCCGCGAGCGCTGGCTGGGGGTGGGCACGACATGACGACCCTCGACCTCGATGTCACCGTCCCGGAGCGGGTGACCGTCGCGCTCACCGCCGAGCCTGGCGAGGTGCTGGCCGTGATCGGGCCGAACGGCGCCGGCAAGACCTCGCTGCTCGGCGCGATCGCGGGCCTGGTGCCGGCCGAGGGGCGCGTCCACCTCGACGGGCGCGACCTGCTTTCGCTCCCGACCCGCGAGCGGGCCGTGGGCGTGGTCTTCCAGGACAAGCTGTTGTTCCCGCATCTCTCGGCTCTCGAGAACGTCGCGTTCGGCCCGCGCTCCCAAGGCGTTCCGCGTGCCGAGGCCAGGGCGACCGCCTCGTCCTGGTTGGACCGGATGCGGATCGGCGATCTCGCCGAGCGTCGTCCGCGCGAGCTGTCGGGCGGCCAGGCGCAGCGGGTCGCGATCGCCCGGGCCCTGGCTCAGGGACCCGACCTGCTGCTGCTCGACGAGCCGTTCGCCGGCCTGGACGTGAGTGTCGCGGCGGGCCTGCGGATCGAGCTGACCCGGCACCTGGCGTCGTACGACGGCATCACACTGCTCGTCACCCACGACGCCATCGACGCGCTGACCCTGGCGGATCGGGTCGTGGTCATCGATGACGGCGCGGTGGCCCAGGTCGGCACCCCCGGAGAGGTCTCGTCCCGGCCGCGTACCGACCACGTGGCCCGGCTGGTCGGGCTGAACGTGATCAGGGACGGGGATGAGTTCCGCTGCTTCGGTCCGGGTGCGGTCACGGTCTCGCTCGCCCGTCCGGAGGGATCGGCCCGGAACCTCTGGCGCGGCAGCGTGCTCAGCGCAGCACCGCACGGCGACGCGATCCGGTTGCTCGTCGCTGCCGGCCCGGAGCTGATCGCCGACGTTACGCCGGGAGCCACCCGGGAGCTCGGTCTCGAGCCCGGAACGGACGTGTGGCTGTCGGTCAAGGAGACCGCCGTCGAGACCTACTCGGTGGCCCCCGGGGAGCCCGATAAAGTGCGCCCATGACCGACACTCCGGCACCGCAGTCTCCCGACCGCAACCTAGCGCTGGAACTGGTCCGGGTGACCGAGGCGGCCGCGATGGCCGCCGGTCGGTGGGTGGGTCGCGGCGACAAGAACGGCGCCGACGGGGTCGCGGTCAACGCGATGCGCGTGATGATCTCCACGATCGGCATGAACGGCACGGTCGTGATCGGCGAGGGCGAGAAGGACAACGCCCCGATGCTCTACAACGGCGAGCGCGTGGGCGACGGCAGCGGCCCGGAGTGCGACGTCGCCGTCGACCCGATCGACGGCACCACCCTGACCGCGAAGGGCATGACCAACGCGGTGTCCGTGCTCGCGGTCTCGCCGCGCGGCAGCATGTACGACCCGTCGGCGGTGTTCTACATGGAGAAGCTCGTCACCGGCCCCGAGGCCGCCGACGTCGTCGACATCCGGCTGCCTGTCTCCGAGAACATCAACCTGGTCGCCAAGGCCAAGGGCTCGACTCCCGAGGACGTGACTGTCGTACTCCTCGACCGACCGCGGCACGAGCCGCTCGCCGCCGAGATCCGGGCCACCGGTGCGCGGATCAAGTTCATCACCGACGGCGACGTCGCCGGCGCGATCATGGCGGCCCGCCCGGACACCGGCATCGACCTGCTCCTCGGCGTCGGCGGCACCCCTGAGGGGATCATCGCGGCCTGCGCGATGAAGTGCCTCGGCGGCGTGATCCAGGGACGGCTCTGGCCTGTCGACGACGACGAGCGACAGCGTGCGATCGACGCCGGCCATGACCTGGACGCCGTACTCACCACCGACGAGCTGGTCACCGGCGACGACTGCTTCTTCGTCGCCACCGGCATCACCGACGGCGAGCTGCTGCGCGGGGTGCGCTACCGGTCCGGTGGCGCCACCACCCACTCACTTGTGATGCGGTCGCGCAGCGGCACGATCCGGAACATCCACTCCGAGCACCGCCTGCAGAAGCTACGCGCATACGCCGCGATCGATTTTGACCGGTAGCTGTCGGCGACGAAGGAGCCGACAGCGTCAAGCCGGGCAGGTCGAGTAGCCGCGCGACCGAGGAACGAGGTCGCGACCGGCGTATCGAGACCCGGTGAGGTCGAAGGTCGGCGCTGCGAGTGGTCTCGATACGCGCTCGCTCCTTCGTCGCTCGCGCTACTCGACCAGCGTGGGTCGCTCGCGCTACTCGACCAGCGTGGGTCGCTCGCGCTACTCGACCAGCGTGGGTCGCTCGCGCTACTCGACCAGCGTGGGTCGCTCGCGCTACTCGACCAGCGTTGCCGTCGCTCGCGCTACTCGACCAGCGTCTGCGTCACCCTGCGGACGCCAGCTCGGAGGCTGCATTGTCCGCGGCCACCCGACGCAGTGCGGCGGTGACGTGCTCGATCACCCGCGGGTCGACGGCCATGCCGACGTGGGACGCGGTGACCTCGACCGGGGTGGCCGTGGGGTCGACGCAGGCCCGCCAGTCGCAGATCCCGTCACGCTTGGAGTAGATCGCGGTGAAGGCGACGTCGTCCGGCACCGGCTCGCGACTCTCGTCCCAGCTCTGCTTGGCACAGGTCCCGCCGACGCACTCCTCCGACATCAGGCCAGGAACGCCGGCCCGGCTCAGCCGGACCAGCACGTCGATGCCGAACGACAGCGAGGCGTGATGGGCACCGGGCGCCAGCATCGGGCTGCCCATCGTGACGATGCCGGACACCAGGTCCGGCCGGCGTACGGCGAGGCCACGGGCCAGCATCCCGCCGAGACTGTGCCCGACGATCTGCACGCGGGACCCCCGACGGAGCACGATCGACTCGAGGCGCGACTCCAGCTGGGCGGCGGCGTTCAGGGTGCAGCCGACGTTGGCGTGGATGTGCGAGCGATAGGTGCGGAAGCCCTGCTGGCGCAGCGCCCGCGCCATGAACGCCAGCGTCGCATCGCCGGCCAGGAAGCCGGGGACGAGGATCACCGGGTCGGCGCTGCGGACCACCCGCCTGCCGGAGTACGGCGTGGCCTTCCGGGCCCGACGCGCCTCACGGGTCGCCAGGGCGTACCGACCGGCCTCGGCGACGACGCTCGCCTCCTGCAGCACCGCGCGAGCCCGCGGCTTCAAGAAGCCGTCGGGGAGCAGGAATGCCGCAAGGGCGCCGTCCGTCACGGGCCTGACGCTAGGGCCACGGCGATGCCACGGTGCGCATTTCTCCACAGTTCGTGTCGCCCAGCCGGGCGTCCTGTTGACTAGGGCCATGTCTTCGAGTGCCCGCGGCAGGGCGAAGCATGCGCCGGTTGCGGTCTCGGAGGAGCTCTTTGCACCGGTCAGCGGCGGGATCGAGCTCTGCTACCAGACCTTCGGTGACCCCTCGGACGAGCCGATGGTCCTGGTGATGGGCCTCGGCGGGCCGATGACCTGGTGGGACCCGGACCTGTGCGAGCTGCTCGCCCGCGCCGGCTTCTACGTCGTCCGCTTCGACAACCGCGACATCGGGCGGTCCAGCCAGGCCCAGGGGCGGGTCACCCGGGCCACCCTGTCGCGGGCGTTCATGGGCGGCCGGGTCCGGCCGCCGTACACACTCGACGACATGGCTGCCGACACCTTCGGCCTGATGGATCACCTCGGCTTCGAGTCCGCACACGTGGTCGGCGTCTCGCTAGGCGGGATGATCGCGCAGACGATGACGATCGCCCAACCCAAGCGGGTCCGGTCGCTCACCAGCCTGATGTCCACCACGGGCAAGCGCACCGTTGGCTGGCAGAGTCCCACCCTGCTGCCCACCTTGATCTCCTCGCGCAGCTCCCGCGAGGACTACATCAACGGCAGCGCCAAGGTCTGGAAGATCATCGGCTCACCGGGCTACCCCATGGATATGGAGAAGGGTCGGGAGCGGGCCGCAGAGACATTCGACCGCGGGGTGCCGCGCAGCGGCGTCCTGCGCCAGATGATGGCGGTGGTGACCCAGCCCAACCGGGGTAATCGCCTGCACAGCCTGAACGTTCCGACCCTCGTGATCCACGGTCTGGCCGACAAGATGGTCCATGTCTCGGGTGGTCGCGCGACGGCCGCCGCCATCCCTGGATCGGAGCTGCTGCTCATCGACGGCATGGGTCACGATCTCCCGCCGGCGCTCTTCGAAACGTTCGTCGTGGCCATCCGCAGGGTGGCCGATCGAGCCGCCTGACGGCTCCTTACCACGTCTTTACCCTCGCCTTTACCTCCCGTCGGGCGGCTAGACAAATGCCCGCACTTGGGGCAAGTGTGTGATGCACACCACGATTGGGAGGCTTCATGGTGAACCGCTCGGGAGGCCCGCTACGACGCGGTCTCGGCATCGCCGCTGTCGGCGTACTCACGGCCACCTTGCTCAGTGCCTGCGGCGACGAGGGCAAGCCCAAGCTCAACTGGTACATCAACCCCGACGGGGTCGACACCTTCGTGAAGTGGGCCGAAGAGTGCAGCACCGATGAATACGACATCGAGATCCAGTTGCTGCCCACCAGCGCGACGGACCAGCGGGTGCAGCTGGCCCGTCGACTCGCGGCCGAGGACCCCTCCACCGACCTGATGAACCTCGACCCCGTGTTCGTGCCGGAGTTCGCCAACGCGGGCTGGCTGGCCGAGGTCGAGGGAGACGTCGCCGACGAAGTCCTGTCGAGCGTCGAGTCCGAGGGGGACTACCTCAAGGGCGCGGCTGACACGGTCACGTGGGAGGACGGCGTGTTCGCCTATC
>CAWABG010000002.1:0-29417 GCA_963780245.1 uncultured Actinomycetota bacterium | reverse complement strand
ACCCTGAAGTGGGTGATGCGCGAGCCGCGCGCCGACGACTCGAGCGAGGGGCCGGTGATGAGCTCCGACACGATCGTCCGCAAGGCGGCCCAGGCCGCGCTCGCCTCCGACCACCCGGTGCGGGTCGTCGACAACGGCGAGCTGGTCGGCATCGTCGACGACGACGCGATTCTGCGCGTCGTCGTCGCCGAGGAGGAGGCACCGGCATGACCGCCACCCTGGCCCCTCCGGAGCCGCAGGCGAGCGAACCGCAGATAACGCGAGACTGGCGCTCGATCCCGCGGTGGGCGTGGGCCCTGCTGGTCGTCGCGGCCTGGGTCTTGGTCCATGCGATTACCAAGGGCACCGACACACTGGCCCGACCGGTCCGGGTGCGTACCGAACTGACCGACCGGTTCACCGAGTTCAACAACGACGTGCTCGCCAGCCGCGACAGCAACCCGATCATCAAGTTCACCTACGGGCTCGGGGAGCGGTTCGTCGAGCTTGTCGACTGGCTGCAACGGATGATCTCCATCGCGAACATTCCGCGTCCGGTGCCCGAGGTCGGCTGGCTCGGCGTCACGGTGGCGGCGGTGGCAGTCGCGCTGGTCATCGCGAACTGGCGGATCGCTCTCCTCGTAGCGCTCTCCTTTCTGTCGTTCGGCTATTTCGGCTTCTGGTCCAGCTCCATCGACCTGCTGATCGTCACGTTCGTGGCAGTGACAATCTCGGTCATCATCGGAATGCCGCTGGCGATCTGGATCGCCAGCAGCCGTCGGGCCGAACGGGTGGTCACGGCGTTCCTGGACGTGATGCAGACCATGCCCACGTTCGTCTACCTGGTTCCGGTGGTGTTGTTCTTCGGCATCGGAGCATCGGCGGCAGTGATCTGCACCCTGATCTACTCGCTGCCACCCCTGATCCGGATCGCCGGCCACGGCATCCGCTCGGTGTCGCCGACCACGATCGAGGCAACCGACTCGGCCGGCCAGACGTTCCGGCAGCGATTGTTCAAGGTGCAGCTGCCGATGGCGCGGGCCACCATCGTGGTCGGCCTCAACCAGACGATTATGGCGGCGCTGGCGATGGCCACGATCGCGGCGTACGTGAACGGCCCCGGACTCGGCAAGGACGTGCTCCGCGCGCTGCGCACCACCGACATCGGGGCGGGCTTCGTTCCGGGTGCGCTCATCGTGGTGATGGCGATCATGCTCGACCGCACCGCAACCGCGGCCAGCTTGCGCAGTGAGCGGGTTGCTCGAGGAGGAGGCGAGACCCCACGGCAGCGACTCCTGGTCATCGGTGGCGGTGTCGTGGCGACCGGGGTGGCCATCTACCTGTCCCGGTACTACAGCTGGGCCGCGGAGTTCCCCGAGAACGAGTCCGGCCGCCGGGTTGCTGATGAGGTGAACTCGTTCTTCGACTGGTTCATCGACACCTTCGGCTCCATCACCCGAGGGTTCAAGGACGCGATCACTGTGGGCCTCTTGAATCCGCTCGAGTCCTTGCTCTCGGAGTCACCGTGGTACGTAGCCGCGTTCGCGATCGCGCTGCTGGCGTTCTGTATCGGCGGATACCGGGCCTTGATCGCCGCGGCGGTCGGCCTGGCCGCACTGCGACTGCTCGACTACTGGAACACCTCGATGGTCACGCTCAGCATGGTCCTGGTCGCCACTCTGCTGGTGATGTCGTTGGCTCTGGTGTTCGGCGTGTGGATGGCGCGAAGCAGAATCGTCGACCTCATCCTGCGGCCGCTTCTGGATGCGGGTCAGACCATCCCGCCGTTCGTTTTTCTGCTGCCGGTGGTGGCGCTCTTCGAAAACGGCAAGTTCTCCGCCATTGTGGCCGCCATCGTCTACGCCGCCCCGGTGGCGATCAAGCTGGTGGCCGACGGGGTCAGGGGGGTGTCGGCGACAACGCTGGAGGCCTCCAGGTCGTCGGGTTCCACAACCTGGCAGGAGATCGTCAAGGTGCAGCTGCCGATGGCCCGCGGCTCGCTCGTGCTGGCCACCAACCAGGGCCTGCTGTACGTGCTGGCGATGGTCGTCATCGGCGGCCTGGTCGGCGGCGGAGCGCTCGGCTACGACGTGGTGCTCGGGATCTCTCGCTCGGAGGAGTGGGGCAGAGGCGCATTGGCCGGCCTCAGCATCGTGGTTCTCGGGATCATGCTCGACCGGATCACCCGGGCGGCCGCTCGGGATGCCCGGTGAGTCTCGGCAAGAAGTGACACACGCACACAACCAAGGAGAAGGAATGCGGACAAGGAACAGGCGCGGCGGGCTGCTCGCGGTTGCGGCGTGCCTGGCACTCACGCTCACCGCCTGCGGTGACAGCTCGATCGACGACGAAACCGAAGCCAACGAGCAACGTCAGGAGGAGCTCGGCGACTGCGGCGAGCTGAACCTCGCCGTGAACCCGTGGGTCGGCTTCGAGGCCGACGCCTACGTCGTCGGCCACATCGCCCAGGAGGAGCTCGGCTGCACGGTCAACTACAAGGACCTCAAGGAAGACGTCTCCTGGCAGGGCTTCGGCACCGGCGAGGTCGATGTCGTCATCGAGGACTGGGGCCACCCCGACCTGGAGAAGAAGTTCTTCGCCGAGGAGGGCGACGGCAGTGCCATGGACTTCGGTCCGACCGGCAACGTCGGGATCATCGGCTGGTACGTCCCGCCGTGGCTTGCGGAAGAGCACCCGGAGGTCCTGGACTACAACAACCTCAACGACTTCGCTTCCGACTTCGCGACCTCGGAGACGGGCGACAAGGGACAATTCCTCGGGGCCGACCCGTCGTACGTGCAGTTCGACGAGTCGATCATCAGCAACCTCGGTCTCGACTTCGAGGTGGTCTTCTCCGGCAGCGAGGCGGCGAGCATCACCGCCTTCCAGCAGGCGGAGGAGAACAAGAAGTTCATGATCGGCTACTTCTACGAGCCGCAGTGGCTGTTCGCCGAGCTGGAGCTGGCCAAGGTGGCGCTGCCGCCGTACGAGGACGGCTGCCAGGACGACCCGGCTGCCGTCGACTGCGACTACCCGGAGACCGAGCTGAAGAAGATCGTGTCCACCGAGTGGGTGGATGAGGACTCGGCCGCGGTGACGCTGGTCGAGAACTTCCAGTGGACCAACGACGACCAGAACCTGGTCGCGAAGTACATCTCCCAGGACGGCATGACCCGTGAGGACGCCGCGGCCAAGTGGGTCGAGGACAACCCCGACAAGGTCGACGAGTGGCTGGGCAGCTGACGCCCTAGGCTCCACGTCGTAGCTCGGTCCCCGGCAGGGATTGACACCTGCCGGGGGCGGAGCGATCCTTATGGTTGTTCCATATTACGAATTGTGTTGCGTATAACGCAACAGACTGACCTGCTTCGGAGGGCCTCATGGCCAACGTCCCCGCCACCGCCCGCGTCGTCGTCATCGGCGCCGGTATCGTCGGCAACAGCCTCGTCTACCACCTGGCCCGGCTGGGTTGGCGCGACATCGTGCAGATCGACAAGGGGCCGCTGCCGAACCCCGGTGGGTCGACCGGCCACGCCTCCAACTTCATCTTCCCGGTGGACCACTCCCGGGAGATCACCGATCTGACCCTCGACTCCGTGGCGCAGTACAAGGAGATGGGCGTCCACCTCGAGCCCGGCGGCTTCGAGGTGGCCCGCACCGAGGAGCGGATGGAGGAGCTGCGCCGCCGGATGTCCAGCGCCAAGGCGTGGGGCATCGAGGCCGAGCTGGTGACGCCGGAGCAGGTCAAGGAGAAGGTCCCGTTCATCGAGACCGACCAGATCATCGGCGCCTTCTGGACGCCGTCGGTCGGCGTCGTGGACTCGCTGCGGGCCGGCACCATCATGCGCGAGCGGGCGATGGAGCTCGGCGCGCTGACCGTCGTACCCAACGTCGAGGTCGAGGGGATGGACGTCGAGGAGGGCCGGATCGCCCGGGTCCGGACGTCCGGTGGTGACATCGAGACCGAGACCGTCGTGATCGCCTGCGGTGTGTGGAGCCCCCGGATCGCGCAGATGGCCGGCGCGCGCATCCCGCTGACCCCCGCCGTGCACCAGATGATCTCCGTCGGCCCCTGCCCGCAGCTCGCCGGGCTCGAGGGCGAGATCACGATCCCGATCGTTCGTGACATGGACACGTTCTGCTACGAGCGGCAGCACGGCGCCGACATGGAGGTCGGCTCCTACGCGCACCGGCCGATCCTGATGGACGCCGACGAGATCCCCTCGATCGAGGCCTCCAAGCTGTCACCCACTGAGCTGCCGTTCACCGAGGACGACTTCGACCCGCAGCTGGAGCAGGCCTTCGAGCTGATGCCCGACCTGCTCGGCGCGGAGGGTGCCGAGATCCGGTACGCCATCAACGGCCTGCTGTCGCTGACGCCCGACGGGTGGCCGGTGCTCGGTGAGACGCCCGAGGTGCAAGGGCTCTGGTCGGCGGCCGCGGTGTGGATCAAGGAGGGTCCGGGTGTGGGCCGCGCGGTCGCGGAGTGGATGACCCACGGGCACAGCGAGATCGACATCTCGCACTCCGACATCGCGCGCTTCTACGACCACCACCGCGAGACCGAGCACATCCGGGCGCGCACCTCGGAGGCGTTCAACAAGACCTACGGGATCGTGCACCCGGGGGAGCAGTACGAGTCCGACCGGCCGCGGCGGACCGCCCCGATGCACGCCTCGCAGCAGGATTTGGGCGCGGTGTTCTTCGAGGCCGCCGGCTGGGAGCGGCCGTTCTGGTACGAGTCCAACGCCGGCCTGCTCGAGGAGTACGGCGACCAGGTGATGCCGCGCGAGCACGAGTGGGACTCCCGCTGGTGGTCGCCGATCATCAACGCCGAGCATCTGCGGATGCGGGACGCCGCCGGGATTGTCGACTTGTCGGCTTTCGCGATCTTCGACGTGCAGGGCCCGGGGGCTCTCGACGTCGCGCAGCGCTCCTGCGTCGCCCAGTGCGACGTCGCAAGCGGCAAGGTCGTCTACACCCCGATGCTCGACGCGAAGGGCGGCTTCGTCTCCGACCTCACGGTGATGCGCCTCGGGGATGACCACTTCCGCGTGGTCACCGGCGGCGCGCACGGGATGGTCGACCTGAAGCGGTTCGTCGACCTGGCCCGCGACAACGGCGCCGCCGAGGTCACCGACCTCACCTCGGCGTACACCACGATCGGCGTCTGGGGTCCGCGGGCCCGCGACATCCTCGCCTCGCTCACCAACGACGACATCAGCCACGAGGCCTTCGGCTTCGGCACCTGCCGCGAGATCGAGGTCGACTCGCTGACCGTCCTCGCCTCCCGGATCTCGTACGTCGGCGAGCTCGGCTGGGAGCTCTACGTGCCGATCGAGCAAGGCGCCCAGTTGTGGACGATGCTGCTGGACGCCGGCCGCGAGCACGGCGCCGTACCGGTCGGCATCGGCGTCTACGGCACCACCGGTCGGATCGAGAAGGGCTACCGCGCGTTCGGATTCGAGCTCGACGCGGAGCGCACCATCGTCGAGGCCGGCATGCAGCGGCCCAAGGTGAAGGCCGCCGACTTCGTCGGTCGCGAGGCCTATATCAAGCAGCGCGAGGCGGAGCCCTCCACCGTGCTGTGCACGCTGACCGTCGACGACCACACCTCGGCGAGCGGGATGAAGCGCTACATGCTCGGCGGCGAGCCGATCCTGACCCGCGACGGCAGAACCCTGACCGACGCGCACGGCCACCACCCCTACGTCACCTCGGCCGGCTCCGCGCCGTCACTGGGCAAGCACGTGCTGCTCGCCTACCTGCCGCCCGACCAGGCGACGATCGGCAACCAGCTCGCGGTCTCCTACATGGAGGAGCTCTACCCGGTCACGGTCGCCTCCGCCGACGCGACGTCGCTGTTCGACCCGGAGAACGAGCGGATCAGGGCATGACCAACGTCCTGGTCTGCGTGAAGCGGGTCCCCGACGTGTCCGGCGAGGTGGCGCTCACCGCCGACGGTCAGGCGCTCGACACCGGGCAGCTCGGCTTCACGATCAGCGACCACGAGGCCTGCGCGGTCGAGCTCGCCGTCCGCATCGCGACCGACACCGGCGGCACCGCAACCGTCGCCACGATCGGCGGTGCCGATGCCGTCGAGCAGCTGCGCAACGCGCTCGCGATCGGGTGTACCGCGGCGGTGCACGTGGTCGCCGACCCGAGCACGCTCGGCCCGCAGGACGTGGCGCGCGAGCTCGCGGCCATCGCGGCTGACCACGACCTGGTGCTGCTCGGCAACGATGCCGCCGACAGCGGCGACTTCCAGGTCGGCATCCGGCTCGCCTACGCACTTGGCCGGCCGGTGGTCAACGGTGTCTCGACCGTCGAGGTCGAGAACGGCCTGATCGTCGCCCGCGGCGAGGGACCCGACGGGCATGAGACGTTCCGGCTGCCGGCGCCGGCCGTGGTCACGATCCTCGAGGGCGGCGTCGAGCCGCGTTACCCGAGCGTGCCCGGCCGGATGAAGGCCAAGAAGATCGCGATCGACGAGCGCGAGCTCACCGGTGAGCCGGCCGGGGCCGGCCGGGTGGCGTTCACGCTGCCGCCGCCGGTGAGCAGCGACGTGCAGATCCTCGGCGAGGGTGCCGCCGCGGCGCCCGCCGTCGTCGACCTCTTCGAGCGGATCGGGGTGCTCGCGAAATGATCATCGTCTACGTCGAGACCGATGCCTCCGGCGCGACCGAGATGTCCCGCGAGGCGATCACGTTCTCCCGCCAGCTGTCCGCGTCCGGTGGGGGTGTGCCGATCGACGCGCTGGTAGTGGGTGAGCTGCCCGAGGGACTGGCCGCCCAGCTGGGTGCGTACGGCGTTCGCACCGTGCACCACGCCGTGGGCGACGCGTTCGCGGCGTACTCCGGAGCGGCCTGGGCCGCGGCTCTGCAGGCAGCCCGAGAGACGGCCGGCTCGGTCGTGGTCACCGCGTCGGGGACGCCGCGGGGCATGGAGATCCTGGCGCACCTGGCGGCCCGGCTCGACGTACCGATGGCGGCCAACGTGTTCTCGTTCGGCGGCCTGGCGCCGTTCGTGGTCACCCGGCAGGTCGTCGGCGGCTCGGTCCGCGAGGAGATGCGGCTTGCCCAGCGGCCGGCGGTGTTCACGGTGGCCGGCCACGCGGTCGAGGCGAGTACGGCCGACCAGCCCACTTCCCCTGAGATCGTCGAGTTCAAGCCCGAGGTCGCCGAGGTCGACCTGGTGGCCAAGGTGGTGTCCCGCGAGGCGCCGCCGCCGGACCTGTCCGGCGCGCTGAAGTCGGCTCGGGTGGTGGTCGGTGCCGGTCGCGGTGCCGGTGGTCCGAGCGGCTTCGACGACGTACTCCAGCTGGCCGAGCTGCTCGACGGCACCCTGGGCGTCTCCCGCGTCGTGACCGGCGCCGGCTGGCGGCCGCACCATGAGCAGATCGGCCAGACCGGCAGCCGGATCTCACCGGAGCTGTACGTCGCGTGCGGCATCTCCGGCGCGATCCAGCACTGGGCAGGCTGCGCGAGCGCGAAGACGATCCTGGCGATCAACACCGACGCCGAGGCGCCGATGGTCACCAAGGCGCACTACGCAGTGATCGGCGACATGCACGAGATCGTCCCGGCGATCAACGAGGAGCTGCGCCGCCGCCGCGGCTAGCGCCCCACAGCCCTACGCCGATCCCGACGAACGCGCCGCCGAGGCCGACCAGCCGCTGCCTTCGGGTCATCTGGTCGTGCACAGCGAGGCCGCCCAGCAGGTCTGCAGCATCGGCTCCGCCGGAGGCGAGAAACCAGCCGCGGGTGTCCTGGCCGCGCAACGCGGCGCTCATCAGGAGGCCGCCCACGAGCGCGTCGCGGTAGCCCATCGACCGGAGCAGCAGCGCGGTCGTGGGCACCGGTGGTTCGGTGTCGCCCCAGAAGCGGTTGGCCTTCTCGGGGGCGACCAGGAACGAGATCCCGGACGCGAACCGGATGCCTCCCGCCACCAGCGCGGCTCGATCGACTCTGCCCGGCATGCCGCGGACACTAGCGACGAGTGATCGCGGCGCGTACGAAACTTCCGGTTCTTGTCCGAAGGTTCATGCCATAACCGGAAGATTCACCGGTTATGCGGTGAATTTACCGCGTGGAGCGGACCGTGACCCGCACGTCCCGAGGCGCCGCGACCGCCCGGCCGACGAACTCGCCCGGGAAGCAGCCCGCGCCGACGCCGACCTTGGCCAGCCCACGGAGGTCACCCTTGGCGTAGCTCGCAGCGTGCCGGGTAGGGGCCGGGTACATCATCTGGCGCGGGTCCTCGACGTGGTCCAGTCCCACCGCGTGCCCGAGCTCGTGGATGAGCGTCGCGCCTCGACTGGGACGGCCGGAGCCGAAGCCCGGACGGAAACGGAACGTCTTGTCGATCACCACGCCGGCCTCGAAGATCCGGTAGATCTTGGTGCCGGAGTAGCCGGCCGCGACCGGTGTCGTCGCGAGCACCGGGCCGCGCAGTGACGGAACCTTCTTCGGTGTGCTGTAGGCGAGGGTGATGTTGGCATTGCGGGTGATCACCCCGGAGCCCTTCTTGAGCGGGATCACCTTGGTCCTGCCCAGGTAGCGGAACGAGAACCCGGTGGCCGCCGTGACCATGCGGAAGGCCTTCTTGATCTCGCCCAACCCGCCGCGGGGAAGGCCCCTCGGGTTGACCCGGTAGCTGATCACTCCGGGCTTCAGGCCGCACGGCGACCAGTGCTGGCCGCGCACCCCGCCGCCGGTGATCGGCCGCCAGGCCTTGCCGCCGCGGGGCCGGTACGTGCGGGTCACCGTCAGCCCGCCCTGACGGCTCGCGGCCGCCGCGTCGTGCGTGGTCGTCGCCGGCGCGAGCACGCGGATCTTGCGGTGCCGAGCCACCCAGCGGGTGTCGACCTTGATCAGGAACTTCCCGGTGGCCCCGGAGCTGTCGCTGCCGAGCGGGAACCAGCCGCCGGGAATCCTGCGTTGGACGAGCACCAGCCTCGGGTCGCCGCTGACCTTGCCGGTCACGCGGTACCCGCGGCCGGCCCGGACCTTCGCACCCGACCAGCGGACCCGCAGCTCGGTGACCTCCGAGGCAACGCCTGCGGTGGCCGACGCGCTGCTGCCGGTGCCGGCGTACGACGACGCCGGCACCGTGGGCACCGAGAGCCCCACGACCAGCGCCAGCACCGAGACAATGCCGCGAGAAATCACGCGGTCAGGATCCTCGCTGACGGTGGTCCTGTCGAGACCGGCGCAGACGAAGTACGCTGCGGCCGTGGACGAGCGGCCGTTGACCTTCTCCCTGGACGAGGGGTCGCGGACGCTCCACGTCAGTGGTGAGGTCCACGAGCTGTCCGGGCCGGCGTTCCGTGAGGCCATCCGTGAGCACTCGGGGGGATACACCAAGGATCTGGTCGTCAACCTCGACGATGTGGACTTCCTCCCGAGCTTGGGAGTAGGAGTCCTCGCCGTGGCCCTCCGCACCGCGAACGAGAGCGGTTCCCGGATCGAGCTGGTCGCCGCCAAGGGCTCAATCGCCCATCAGGTCCTGAACATCTGCGGGTTGCCGAACCGAGTCAGCTGACTCCGGGCGTCGAAATCGCGGCGACGGGGTACCTCAGCGCACGACGACGCAGTCGATGGGAGGACCGAGCATGGGGGAACGAGGTAGTTTCCGGCCATGAGCGGCCTTCCGACGATCGTCGTCATCGACGACGCCGTCGAGGTGCGGACGCTGGTGCGCTCGACGCTCAGACTCTCCAAGCGCTTCGACGTGGTGGGCGAGGGCGCGTCGGGGCAGGACGCAGTGGCACTCGCAGAGCGGTGGCAACCCGACCTGATGCTGCTCGACATCTCGATGCCGGATATGACCGGCATGGAGGCGCTGCCGGCGGTGCGCGCCGCCTCGCCGGACACCAAGGTGGTCATGTACAGCGGGCTCTCGGACGAGGGGTTGCCGGAACGGTGCCGGGCCCTTGGCGCGGTGGGGTTCCTGGAGAAGACGGCCTTACCCGAGAGCCTGGTGGACCAGCTCCTCGAGGCCCTCGATCCCTCCTCGGCACCGCAGGAGTACGAATGGTCCCAGTCCGGGGAAATGCTGCGCCAGCTGGTCGAGGCCGTCCAGGACTACGCGATCTTCATGCTCGACCCGGAGGGACGGGTCGCGAGCTGGAACCCTGGCGCCGAACGCAGCAAGCAGTGGGCGGCCGATGAGATCATCGGACAGCACTTCCGGGTGTTCTACCCACCCGAGAAGCAGGCCGTGCGGCACCCCGAACACGAGCTCGAGATCGCGTTGCGCGAGGGACGCTACGAGGAGGAGGGGTGGCGGGTCCGCAAGGATGGTTCGCGCTTCTGGGCGCGCGTAACGATCACCGCGGTCCGCGACTCGGACGGACGCCTCCTCGGCTTCGGCAAGGTCACCCGGGACAGCACCGAGCTGCGGGAGGCCAGTGCCCGGCTCCAGGAGGCGAACGCCCTGCTGCTCAAGGCCGCAGAGGATCAGGCGCATTTCCTGGCGATGACCACCCACGAGCTGCGGTCGCCGGTCGGCGTCCTCGGCAACACGGCGAGGCTGCTGCGCGAGCACTGGGACCGGCTCGGGGACGACGAACGCGAGGAACTGCTCGACGGCATGTCCGGCAGCGCGGGGCGCCTCAGTCGACTGCTCGCGGACCTGCTCACGGCCTCGCGCGTCCAAAGCGCCGCGCTCGACCTCGACATCCGTGAGGTTGATCTGGTCGATCAGCTGCAGCGAATCCTGCGCAGCGCGACCCGGGCCGCTGACGGCGGCGAGGTGCGGTTCGCCGACGTACCGCCGGTCCGGGTGCTGGCGGACCCGGACCGGTTGGCGCAGATAGTGGAGAACCTGGTCGGCAACGCCCTGAGCTACGGCGAGGCGCCGGTCGACATCACCGTGGAGCGGGAGGGCCGGACCACGTCGATAGTGGTTCGGGACGCTGGTCCGGGGGTCCCGGAGGAAATGCAGGCCAAGCTCTTCCAGCGCTTCGCGACCGGAGGCAAGGGTGGGACGGGCCTCGGGCTCTACATCGTCCGGGAGCTCGCTCGTGCACAGGACGGGGACGCTTCCTACCGGGTCGACGACCACGCGTTCGTGGTGTCCCTGCCGACGGCGGACGAGGGTTAGCCGGTGGACGGCGCGAGTGCGCCCGTAAGGGTGCTGCTGGTCGACGACGCACCGGAGGCGCGCCGGCTGGTGCGCACCGCACTCAGATTTCGCGGCGGATTCGACATCGTCGGGGAGGCCAGCACCGGCGTAGCAGCGATCACCCTCGTTGAGGAGCTGGAACCCGACGTGGTGGTGCTGGATCTCGGGCTGCCCGACATCGCCGGTCGAGATGTGCTCACACGGGTACGCGGGCAACGGCCGCACATCAAGGTGGTGATCTTCTCCGGCGCGGAGCCCGAGGACCGCGCCTGGTGGGATCAGCACGCCGAGGGCTACGTCCTCAAGGACGCGGACATCGACTATCTGGTGGGCCTCCTGGAGTCGGTGGCGCGGCCCGCTCCGGAACCGGAAGCAGTTCTCGACCTGCCCCAGGACCTGGGGAGTGTGCGCAGCGCTCGCCGTTTCGTCAAGGAGGTCCTCATTCAGTGGGATCTGGCGCCCATGCTCGACGACGCGCTGCTCGTGGTGAGCGAGCTCGCCGCGAACGCGATCACCCACGCCGGGTCCGACTACCGGGTCCGGCTGACGGCCACGCCGCGATCGGTGCGCATCGAGGTACGCGACGGCGGCGAGGGGACCCCGGAGCCCCAGCCACAGAGCACGACCAACGAGCACGGCCGCGGACTGTTGATGGTGGCCGCGATCGCCGCTTCGTGGGGGATCGAGCGATCGGATGGTCGGCGCAAGCTGGTGTGGGCCGAGCTCGCACGCTCCTAGTCGTCGTACGGCAGCCGCACGAGCTCGAGCACGTGTTGCGCAACAGATCCCGAGGAAGCGCGCAGGTGCAGGGAGGCGCCGTCGAGACCGTGAGCCTCATGCAGCACCTGCACCCCGGCGCTCCCCAGGTGGGTGACGCCGTTCAGGTCGACCGTGAGCTCGGCGGTGCCGCCCCGGCTGAACCGGCGCAGGGCAGCCCGGAAGGTGTCGGCCGTGGTCAGGTCGACGGGTCCTCGGACCGTCATCGTGGCGCCTTCGACGGCCGTGCTGAACCGCATCGCGGGGGCTTCGTCCGCGTCAGCGGCGACGGTTCGCGGGCTTCCGGTCAGCAGCTGGGCCGGCCGGGTCAGCCGCTTGCGGAACCGCACCGTCGTGCCCACGCCTGAGCGGTCGATCGTCAGCTGGTCGACCAGGCCGCTGACCATCCCCAGCCCGCGGCCCCGGTCAGGATCGGCTGGCCGGTCGCTCCACGTGCCGCGGTCGCGGACGGAGCAGACCAGGAAGCCTCCGGGTTCGAGCGCGGCGTCGAGCTCGATCGCGCGTGGCGGGTGCGCGTCATCAGAGTGGGCGTGCTCAAGGGCGTTGGTGATGATCTCACCGACTGCGTGCAGCACCGAGAACTCGTCGAGCACGGCCACCTGCAGGGAGGCCATCCATTCGTCCAGGTCCTCCCGAACCTCGCGAGCGGACGCGGGGGTGGGCTGGATGGTCGACCGGAACGGCGGGAACGCCGGCGTCCGATGAGCTGCGAGCAGGGTGATGTCGTCGGCGAATCCGGCGGTCCGGGTCAGCGTCTCCAGCGTGCGTTCACAGACGCGGGTCGAGCGCCGCGACGTCGGGCCGTCGCGGCCGGCCGCGGCCCGGACCGCCGCCCGGGCGATCTCCAGCGTGCTGGCCGCCGGCGGGATCCCGGGTCGGTCGGTGAGGCCGTCCGTGAACAGCAGAATCACGTCGTCGGTCCCCAGGGTCTCCTGGCTGGTCGCGTAGTCGGACTCGGTGGTCAGCGGACCGGCACCGCTCGGCTCGAAGAACCGGGCCGAGCCGTCCGACGCGACGACCAGCGGCGCCGGATGTCCGGCCGTGCAGTACTCGACCTCGCCCGTTGCCGGGTCGACGACCGCCACACACACCGTCGCCGCATGCGACTCGGGTCGCAGCCGGGCGTAGCGGTCCAGCGAGCGAAGAGCATCGGAGACGGAGTCGTCGCCGAGCAGGCGCTCGTGGAGTACGGCGCGCAGCTGACCCATGACCGCGGAGGCGGTGATGCCCTGGCCGACGGTGTCGCCAACCACGAGTGCGACCGTCCCGTCCGGGCGCAGGATTGCGTCGAACCAGTCGCCACCCGCGCGTGCATCGTCGGCCGCGAGCAGGTAGATCGCCGAGATGTCGAGTGCCGGGGCCACCGGAAGGTCCGCCGGCAACAGGGCGTCCTGGAGGTCGGTCATCAGGTCGAGCGTCGCCGAGTAGCGGGTCTGCGCCGCCTCGCGCTGCGGTGCCAGGGCCGCTACGTCCGCGCCTCGGGCGAGGCACCCAGCGATCCGGTCGTTCTCGTCCCGCCACGGTGCGATCGTGAGATCGGCGTGGATCCACTCGCCCGGACGGCCGGCATGCACCTGCCACCCGTTCAAGTGGTGAACCTCACCGGTGCGGAAGACCTCGCCGAACAGGTCGATCACCGGCTCTCCGAGGGTGCTGGCCAGTACGCCCGCCACCGTTTCGCCGACGGGGTCTCGATCGCCGATGAGCGCTCGCAGGCTCGCGTTGCAGGCCAGGATGCGGAGCTCGGGGCCGCGCGTGACGAGCTGCAGATCGGGACTCTGCTCGAACCCGATCGACTCGGCCTGCTCGCGGCCCGGGTCTGTCACAACCATCTCCCCCGGTTGGGTCTCGCACGTTGCCGCTGCGCGTGTGCCTCAGCGGTACCCCGCCCCGTAGCGCTCATTCTCGCGGCGTGGCCAGGGCGGTCTGCTCGGCGCGACCGCGCAGCGTGGTGCTACCCGACTGCTGCCAGCGCGCCGCCTCCTCGGCCGCCGCCTCGGCAACCGACGACCAGGTAGCGAGCAGGCGTCCGTCGACGTCCTTCGCGAGCTCGGTGAGCCGGGCCGCAGTGTTCACGGCATCGCCGACGACCGTGTACTCGAAACGACGGTGATGGCCGACGTTCCCGGCCACCACCTCACCGGTGGCGACGCCGATACCGGCGCCGATCTCGGGCACCTCGACCGCCAGCCGTCCGGCCATCGCGCGCGCCGCGGCCAGTGCCGCGCCAGGGTGGTCGTCGAGGACGACGGGGGCGCCGAAGATCGCCAGGACCGCGTCACCGATGAACTTGTTGACCAGGCCGTGCCGACGGTCGACCTCGTCGACAACGACGCCGAAGAACCTGTTCAGCATCGCGACGACGTCGGCCGGCGGGTTCTCGGTGGCGAACGTCGTCGACCCGACCAAATCTACGAACAGCACGGTTACCTGCAGCGATTCGCCGCCGAGCTCGACCTCGCCGAGCTCCGCCGCAGCGCGCGCCACCTCCTGGCCCACATGCCGGCCGAACAGGTCCCGAATGTGCTCGCGCTCGCGCAGCCCGTAGACCATCTGGTTGAACCCGGACTGGAGCTGGCCCAGCTCGGTGCCGTCGTACACCACCATCTCGAGGTCCAGGTCGCCGCGCTCCACCTCGAGCAGGGCGTCGCGCACGGACACGACCGGGGCTAGCACGGATCGCGCGTTGAGCACCGTGACGAACAGGCCGGTGGTGAGCACGACCCCGCAGATCACCACGCAGATCACCGCGAGCTGGGTCCGCGAGACGTCCTCCTGGGCCAGGGCAACCAGCGCGGCCACCATCAGACCGATGACCGGCGCCCCGGTCCCGACGAACCAGAAGATCACCATCCGGTCGCCCACCCCGACCCCGCGCGGCCGGTTGCTCAGCGGCTCGCCGGCGAGCGCCCGCGCCGCGATAGGTCGGAGGGTGAACTCGGTGAGCAAGTAGGCGATCCCACACCCGACGATGCCGGTGATCCCGACCGTCAGCCCGGTGCTGAGCGCGCTCCGAGGCTGGAGGATCAGCGCCAGCACGGTGAACAGCACGGTGGCCCCCAGCCACATCCCGCCCTGGAGGAGGGTGAGCCGAACCGGCACCCGGAGGGCGGTCCGACGCTCGGCGGCATCGGGCTCTCGGTCCTCGCGCGCCCACCGCAGCGCCCGAAGGCTCGTCGCCGTCCCGACCGTGGCGCCCACGAGCACCGCGGCGCCGACGTACACCGGAACCGCGATCGCCAGCGCAACCAGCAACGCCCCGTTGGGCGCCTGGACCGGCACCACGAACACGGAGATGATCACCACGGCGACCGCGCTGATCAGGTTCGTGGAGATCAGCAGCGCGGTGAGCAGCAGCTGCACCCGGATCCGCAGTGATCGCGCCGACTGGTCGGAGGCGCCGAGGAGACGCGACCCGAACGGGTGACGTCGGCCGCCGATCCGTCGGCTCGCGGTCATTCCCGTTACGCTAGTGCGACTGGTCAAATGCGGCTCCCGCAATCCGGCCAATCTGCCGTCGTACCCGGGGGCGACGTCGCATACTGATCCAGAGCCTGGCTAGACCGGGCCGCAAGAAACTTGGGACCGGAGGAGTAGGTGTGAGCCTGGCGACTGCGCCGCGCCCGCAGACGGTGCGCGATCCGGCCGTGGAGGTCGAGCGGTCGCAGCCACCCCGCACCAACTACCGGCCCGACATCGACGGGATCCGCGGCACCGCCGCGATCATGGTCATGGGCTACCACGCCCAGGTGCCCGGCTTCGAGGGCTCGTTCATCGGTCTAGACCTGTTTTTCGTGGTGTCCGGCTTCGTGATCACCGGTCTGCTGCTCGGGGAGTACGAACGCACCCGCGGGATCCGCTGGAGCGCGTTCTACGCCCGCCGTGCCCGGCGCCTGATCCCGGCCAAGGCCACGATGCTCGTCGGCGTCCTGATCCTCAGCTACTTCGTGATGGCGCCGACCGGCGTCCAACAGGACACCGCGCGATCGGCGGCCGCAGCAGCGGCGTTCGTGTCCAACTTCTTCTTCTGGCAGATCGCCGACGTCAACTACTTCGCCAACGAGCCAGGCACCGGCGTGCTCCTGCACACGTGGTCGCTGTCGGTGGAGGAGCAGTTCTACCTCGCCCTGCCGATCGGCGTGATGCTGGCCTACGGTCTAGCCCGGCTGCTGAAGGTCCACATCGGCCGCACCCTGATGTTCACGGCGCTCGGGCTCGGCATCGCGTCGCTGTGGGGGGCGATGACCCTCGCCGGCCCGTCGCCCGAGGCGGCGTACTACACGCCCATGACGCGGGCCTTCGAGTTCCTGATCGGCGTGGTGCTGGCGCTCGTGGTGGCCAGGGTCGACGCCCCCGCCTGGGTGCGCCAGATCATGGGAGTCCTGGGCGGCGGCATCTGCGTCTACCTGCTGCTCGTCCCGATGCCCACGGACGGCTACCCCCAGGCCTGGGCGCTGCTGCCCTGCGCCGGCGCGTTCCTCATCATCTGGGCCGGCACCGGCAGCAAGACCCTGATCACCTACTTCCTGTCGTTCAAGGGCTTTGTCGCGCTCGGCCTCGTGTCCTACGGCTGGTACCTCTGGCACTGGCCGCTGCTCGTCATGGGCGAGTCGGTCAACCTGATCACCCCGCCGCTGTGGGTCCGCATCACCTTGGTGATGGCGGCGCTCGGCATCGCGATCCTGAGCTACACCTTCATCGAGGGCATCTTCTACCGGCGCTCCGGACACCGGAAGGCCGCGCGGACGTACGGCGGCCCCCGGGTCGTGCTCACCGGCGTGACGACGATGTCGATCGTGGTGACGATGGCGGGAGGCGCGTTCCTGATCGCCAAGGACGAGGCGAAGTCCCCGGAGTGGCAGGCGGTGTCGAAGCAGCTCACCGACGTACCCCGGATGCCGGAGGAGTGCCTGGCCGAGTCCGACGAGCTGATACCGAGCCAGCCGGTCGCCTGCGAGATCGTGCCGTTCGAGGAGGACCGGCCGACGGTCGTGCTCTGGGGCGACTCGCACGCGTGGATGTACATCCCCGCGCTGGAGGCCGCGATCGGCAACAAGGACGTCAACCTGATGGCGTTCGTGATGGGCGGCTGTCCGCCGTTCCTGGCGGGCCACGCAGCGACGACGGGCTGCGCGGGCAGCAACCGGCTGGCGATGGACTTCATCGGCGAGCTCCGCCAGTTCGACCAGCCCTTCCGGATCATTCTCTCGGCGAGCTGGGACCTCTACCTCGAGGGCAGCGAGAAGCTGCTCGCGAGCAAGGAGGTGGCCAGTCGGGCCAACCCCGCCTACATCGCGAAGATGGCGGACATCTTCAACGAGCGCGGCCCGAGGCTCTTCGAGCGCCTGGGTGAGCGGGAGGTGCCGATCGACGTGGTCGCACCGACCGCCTCGGTGCAGCGGAACGCCCCGTTGTGCGAGGCCCAGCGGCTGCCGCTCTCTTGCGACCGGGACCGAGCCACGGCGATCCTCAACGAAGCCGACACTCGTGACTGGCTGGACGACCAGATGGACGGGTTGGCCGCAGAGCCGCCGGCGCGGCTCATCGATCCCAACCGCGAGATGTGCAGCTCCGAGACGTGCTACGCCGAGAACGACGGGTTCGTGAACTTCTTCGACACCAACCACCTGAGCGCCACCCGGTCGAGGGCCCTCAAGGGGTACTTCGTCGAGTCCATTCGGGCGATCATCTAGACCACACCAGACCACTCCGACATGCCAGGGAATCGAGTTCTGGCACTCCTCTGCGGCGACGCCGGTTCGGATGAGAGCATTCCCGCACCATGATCTCCTTTCGACGACTCCTCGGTGTCCTTCTCGCGGCCCTGCTGATCGCGACCGTCCTGTCGCTGCCTTCCGGCGCCCATGCGGCGCAGGCCCGCACGACCCCCGCCGCCGCCAAGGCCGACCCGGTAAACGACTTCCCGAAGATGCCGCGCCGGTGCGTCGACCCCAAGCTGCTGATCCCGCAGAAGCCGGGGAAGTGCAACCTCAACAAGTTCCAGCAGGGTCGCCCGACGATCGTGCTGTGGGGTGACTCGCACGCGTGGCAGATGATCCCGGCCCTGCGGAGCGCGGCCGGCAAGCGGAACGTCAACCTGGTGGCGTTCCTGATGGGCAGCTGCCCGGCGATGAACCCGGCCCTGACCCGGGACCAGCGAGAGAACGGCGCCCCGGCCTGTCTGGTGTCCAACGACCTGGCGCTGAAGTACGTCACCGACCTGAAGCAGCAGAAGAAGCGCGTGCACGTGCTGATCGGCACGTACTGGCAGCGCTACCTGCACGTGCTCCGGACAGGTCAGGGTTCCAAGTACGAGAAGCAGATGGCGGCGTTCTGGAAGACCGCCGGCCCGCGCCTGTTCCGCACCCTGGGCAGTCTGCGGGTGAGCGTGGACGTCAACGGGCCGATGCCGGCCGTGCCGCTCAACGCGAAGGACTGCTTCACCGACGAGTACTACGCCTACTCCTGCGACCTGGCTCGGAAGCAGGCGCTGCGCAACGAGAAGGCCACGAAGGACTGGGTGAAGCGACACATGCGGCCCCTCGCCGGCAACCCCCGCCTCGTCGATGCCAACCGGATGTGCACCAAGGCGACCTGTTTCGCCAAGCCGAAGGGCGTCTACACGTTCTGGGACTTCCAGCACATCAGCGCGACCATGTCGCGGAAGCTCAGCTTCGTGCTCGACCAGACGGTGACCCGGGCCGGCGGCACGGGCAAGCCGCACGGTGGCGGCCCCATCCTCGAGGACGACGATGACGGCGGCGGTTGCCAGCTGGTCATCCTCTGTCGCTGATCTAGGGGTGAGCAGCGTCCGGACCGGCACGTTCAGCGCCGCGGAGATCACCGAGGCGTACGCCGCGATGCACGCGCGCGTGCAGAAGTACGCCGCCAGCGGTGAGTGGGACGCGTTCGCCGAGCACTTCACCGAGGACGCCGAGTACGTCGAGCACGCGTTCGGCACGTTCCGCGGGCGCGACCAGATCCGCGAGTGGTCGGTGGCGACCATGACGTCGTACCCCGGCAGCGAGATGACCGGGTTCCCGCTCGCTTGGCAGGTCGTGGACGAGTCGACATCGCGGCTGATCTGCGAGGTGCGCAACCTGATGCCCGACCCGGGCGACGGCTCGCGGCTCGAGGAGTCCAACCTGACGATCATGACCTACGCGGGTGACGGCCTGTTCTCCCGCGAGGAGGACGTCTACAACCCGCTGCGGTTCCTGAAGATGGCGGTGCGATGGGGCCGGATCGCCGAGCAGCACGGGCGGCTCAGCGACGAAGGCCGGGCCTACCTGGAGCAGTACGGGGGCTGACTCGGGGGATCCAGGGTTGCGGGTTGCCCCGGTCTGGGAGGCTCTGCCCATGAAGGGGGCCGCGAGGCGACTCGCACTCGAGGTGGTCGGCTGGACGCTGGTCGTCGCCGGCATCGCCGCGCTCATCCTCCCCGGCCCTGGGCTCCTCATGCTGTTCGGGGGGCTCGCGGTGCTCTCGCAGCAGTACGAGTGGGCCGAGCGCCGGCTCGCGCCGATCAAGTACCGCGCGCTCAAGGGCGCGGCGGAAAGCGTCGAGACCTGGCCGCGGATCGTGATGTCCATGGCCGGGGTCCTGCTCCTCGTTGCTGCCGGGGTGCTCTGGGCCATGGATCCCGAGGTCCCCGAGTGGTGGCCGGTCCACGAGCGCTGGTGGCTGCCGGGCGGGCTGGCCACCGCGATCACCCAGATCGCCTCGGCCGTGATGGCGTTCGTACTGATCATCTACAGCTACCGCCGCTTCCGCGGGAACCCGGACGCCCTCGCCGAGCTCGAGGAAGAGATCGAGGAGGCGGACGAGGAGGCGCACCGGCGGCGCGACGACTGATGAGCCGCAGGGGCGTACGTCGGTGTGGCGTGCAAGCCGCGGTCATGGAAGCATGTGCGCGAGCGCGCTTCTCGGGAATCACATCTACCGCGGAGGTCGTCATGTCCCGCTTCTCGCGTGCCGGCACTGTCACCGGTCTGGCTCTCGTCATCAGCACGCTCCAGCTAGGGCTGGTCCATCCCGACCTCGCCGCCGGCGCACAGCTCGCCGGCTGCGGCAATGTGCCCCCGTCCATGTACGGGGTCAAGGCCACGAAGGTCAAGTGCAAGGAGGCCAGGAGGGTAGCCAGGGCCTGGCACGACAGGGCCTACGACGAGTCGTCCGGCACCGTGGACGACGACGTGCGGGTACGTGGCTTCCGGTGCCGCTACGACAACGGCATCGCCATCATCGTCCGCTGCCGTGACGGCGCTCGGATGGTGAAGTTCGAGTACGGCGCGTAGCAGCCTCCGACCCAGGACTCCGGGGGATGGCGGATGAGTCGGTGGCAGGTTCTAGAGTCGCTCCCAGATGACCTTGCACCTCCACCGCGCACCCCGCACCGACCAGCTCGCCGACGTTCTCGGCGCGCTGCTCTCCTCGCCCCTCGAGGACCCGTTCGCCGAGGAGGTTGTGGTGGTGCCCGCGAAGGGGGTCGAGCGCTGGCTCACGCAGCGGCTCAGCCACCGACTCGGCGTCGGCGCCCGGGGCGGCGACGGGGTGTGTGCCGGGGTGCGGTTCCTCTACCCCCGCTCGCTGGTGTCGATGCTGCTCGACCGCGACCGCGACGATCTCTGGGAGCCCGACCAGCTCGTCTGGCCGCTGCTTGCCACCATCGACGACCACCTCGACGAGCCGTGGTGCGCAACCCTGGCCGCGCATCTCGGCCACGGCCAGGCGGGTGACGAGGGCGACCTGCGCCGCAATCGTCGCTACTCGGTGGCCCGGCGACTGGCGGCACTCTTCGCGTCGTACGCCGTCCAGCGGCCGAGCCTGGTGACCGACTGGCGCGAGGGCCGCGACACCGACGGCGCCGGCAGCGCACTCGATGACGACCTGCTCTGGCAGGCCGAGCTGTGGCGCCGGCTGCTCGAACGGGTCGAGGTGGACCCTCCCGACGTCCGCCATGCCCGGGTGCTGGAGCGGCTCGCGGCAGGCGGGGGCGAGCTCACCCTTCCGGACCGGCTGTCGCTGTTCGGGCACACCCGGCTGCCGGTCACCGAGATCGAACTGCTCCGGGCACTCGGTGAGCACCGCGACGTCCATCTCTTTCTGCCACAGCCATCGCCCTCCCTCTGGGACGCACTCGGTGACCTCGACGGCGTGCTTCCGCGTGGCGACGACCGATCCGCGGAGCGGGTGAACCACCCGTTGCTGGCGTCACTGGGTCGCGACACCCGGGAGCTGCGTCGGCTGCTCGCCGCGGTCGCCTCGTCCGCAACTGCGCCCGGTGTCGACGCGCCCGACACCCTGCTGGGTTGGCTGCAGCACGACCTGCGCACCAACCACGCGCCCAGCGCCGACGAACGCTCAGGCCGGCACCTGCGCACCGACGACCACAGCCTGCAGGTCCATGCCTGCCACAGCGCGGGCCGGCAGGTCGACGTGCTGCGGGAGGTGCTGGTGGGGCTCCTCGACGACGACCCCACCCTTGAGCCCCGCGACATCCTCGTGATGTGTCCCGACATCGAGACCTTCGCACCGCTGATCTCGGCAGGGTTCGGGCTCGCCGCCGTGGTCGGCGACGCCGAGGGCGGTGGGCATCCGGCGCACCGGCTCCGGGTCCGGCTCGCCGACCGCGCCCTGTCCAGCACCAACCCCCTGCTCGCCGTCGCGGCCACCCTGGTCGAGCTCGCCGGGGGCCGGGCGACCGCATCCGACGTGCTCGACCTGGCGACCCAGGACGCCTGCCGGCTCCGGTTCGGGTTCACCGACGACGACCTCACCCGGGTCACCCGGTGGGTGGCCCAGGCCGGCATTCGCTGGGGGATCGACGGCCCCTCCCGCGAGCCGTTCTCCATGGCCGGCTTCGACCACAACACCTGGCGTTCGGGTCTCGACCGGATCCTGCTCGGTGTCGCGATGAGCGGCGACGACCACCGCCACCTCGGCCGCGGTCTGCCGGTCGACGACGTGGCCAGCTCAGACATCGACCTGGTCGGCCGGCTTGCCGAGTACGTCGACAGACTCGGCGGCTGCCTGGCCGCGATGGTCGAGGCGCGCACCGCTCGCGAGTGGATGGTCGCGCTCAGTGCGGGCGTCCGGTCGCTGACCGATGTCCCAGCGGACGACTCCTGGCAGCTGCCGCAGCTCGAGCGGGAGCTCGCCCGGGCCGGCGCCACGACTGGCGCCGACCCCGCCGTACCCCTCCGGCTCGCCGACGTCCGGGCACTGCTCCGGTCCCGGCTCGGCGGCCGGCCTACCCGGGCCAACTTCCGTACCGGCACCCTCACCGTGTGCACGATGGTGCCGATGCGCTCGGTGCCGCACCGGGTGGTCTGTCTGGTGGGCCTCGACGACGGGGTCTTCCCGCGCACCACATCGGTGGACGGTGACGACGTGCTGGCCCGTCGGCCCCTCACCGGCGAGCGCGATGCGCGCAGCGAGGACCGTCAGCTGCTCCTCGACGCGATGCTCGCCGCCGTCGAGACCGTGGTGATCACCTACACCGGCGCCAACGAGCACACCGGCGCCGAGCGCCCGCCCGCGGTGCCGCTGGGCGAGATCCTCGACGCCACGGACCGCACCACGGCCGAGCTGGTCCGCGACCGGGTGCTTGTTCGGCACCCGCTCCAGCCCTACGACGTCCGCAACCTGAAGCCGGGTGAGCTGGTGGGTGATCGTCCCTTCAGCTTCGACCGGTCTGCCCTCGCGGGGGCGGTGGCGGCCGGGGGCGTGCGCATCGCACCCCCTCCGCTGCTCGACGGGCCGCTTCCGCCGCGGCCCAACGCCGACGTATCCCTGGCGGACCTGAAGGCGTTCCTCACCCACCCGGTGCGCGCGTTCCTGCGCGGACGCCTCGACGTGAGCACGCCGTTCGAGCCCGACGAGCTGAGCGACGCGATCCCGGTCGGTCTCGACGCCCTGGAGGTGTGGCAGGTCGGCGACCGACTGCTCCGTGAGGTGCTCGCCGGGCAGGACGCCGCAGCGGTGATGACGGCCGAGCAGCTGCGCGGCACTCTGCCTCCGGGACGCCTGGGGCGGCTGGCCCTCACCGGTGTCACCGAGGAGTGTCAGAAGCTGTTCACCCACACCGCCGACCTGCGCGCCGGCGACCCCCGCTCGATCGACGTCGATGTCGACCTCGGCAACGGCCGCCGGCTCACCGGCACCGTCTCGAGGGTGCACGGCACCAAGCTGGTCACCCTCGGGTACTCCCGGCTCAAGCCACGTCAGCGGCTGCTGGCCTGGCTGGACCTGCTCGCGCTGAGCGCTGCGCTGCCCGACGAGAACTGGACGTCGCACGCGGTCGGTCGCGAGCGCGCGGGTCCGAGGCGAGCCCTGGGCGGACCGCTCGACCATCGCGGCGCCGAGTGGCTGCGCGACCTGGTCGCGCTCCGCGACGAGGGGCTGACCCGGCCGCTCCCGATGCCGCTGGCCACCTCGGCAGCGTGGGCGCAGGTGCACGCGCAGACGCTGCTGGGTGACGACCGGGACCCGGTCGGCGCGGCGCGCCGGGCCTGGGAGACCGACCCGCACAACGACTTCGGCATCTTGGGAGAGGACGCCGACGCCTACCACCAGCGGATCTACGGCGACTCCGCACCCGTCGAGCGGCTGCTCGACCTCGGCCTGGCGACGTACGCCTGGCGGATCTGGGAGCCACTGATGACCGGCGCCGAGCGGATCGGGCCACTCTGATGGCCACGGCGATGGACGCGTTCGACGTCTGCGGCCCGCTGCCCCGAGGCACCACCCTGCTCGAGGCCAGCGCCGGCACCGGCAAGACCTGGACGATCGGTGCGCTCGTGACCCGCTTCGTCGCGGAGGGTGAGGCGCTGCTCGAGGAGATGCTCGTGGTCACGTTCGGCCGCGCGGCGAGCCAGGAGCTGCGGGAGCGGGTGCGCACTCAGCTGGTGGAGGCAGAGCGTGCGCTCGGCGACGACCCCGCGCTGGCCGGCGAGGTCCTCGACTCCGACCTGATCCGGCTGCTCCTCGACTGCGACGCCGACGAGCGGCGGGCTCGGCACCGCCGGCTGCTCGAGGCGCTCGCCGGGTTCGACGCGGCGACGATCGCGACCACCCACCAGTTCTGCTCGATGGTGCTCGGCTCCTTGGGTGTCGCCGGCGACAGCGACTCGCAGGCCCGGCTGGTCGAGGACCTCGACGACCTGATGGGCGAGGTCGTCGACGACCTCTACCTGCGCGCCTACGCCTTCGGCGACCACGACCCGGTGTTCGACCACCAGGAGGCGATGGACATCGCGCGGGCCGCCATCGGCGATCCCCAGGCGGTGCTCGAGCCGGCGGGGGAGGGCCGCGCCACCCCGGTGGGCCGCCGCGTCGCCTTCGCCCAGGCGGTGCGCGACGAGATGGAGCGGCGCAAGCGCCGGCTCGGCATCCTGTCCTACGACGACCTGCTGGAGCAGCTCGCCGACGCGCTCGTCGACGACGACGCTCCCGCGCGGGCCCGGATGCGGCAGCGCTGGCAGATCGTGCTGGTCGACGAGTTCCAGGACACCGACCCGGTGCAGTGGGAGGTGCTCGACCGGGCGTTCAGCGGGCACGCCACGATGGTGCTGATCGGGGACCCGAAGCAGGCGATCTACGCGTTCCGGGGCGGCGACGTCACGACCTACCTGCAAGCGGCGCAGACCGCCACCACCCGGCAGACGCTGGCCGTCAACTGGCGCAGCGACGCAGCTCTGCTGGCCCAGACCCAGCAGCTGCTCGCCGGTGCCGAGCTGGGTGATGCGCGGATCGTGGTCCACGAGGTCGAGGCGCATCACCAGCAGCGGCGGCTGGTCGGCGCACCCAAGGACGCGGCGCTCAGGGTTCGCGTCGTCCGCCGCGAGCAGTTCGGCCGCCGCGGCGGATCGACCCTCACCGTGGGCCAGGTCCGACCGCACATCTCCAAGGACCTGGCGCTCGACGTCCGAGCGTTGCTGGCGGCCGGCGCGACGTTCGACGGCCGGCCGATCGCGCCGGCCGACGTCGCGGTCATCTGCTACCGGCACGCCGACCTTGCCGCGGCCCGGAGCGCCCTCGCCGAGGTGGGGGTGCCCGCGGTGATCGCGGGCGGCGGCAGCGTGTTCGCGACCCCGGCCGCGGTCGAGTGGCTCTCGCTGCTCGAGGCGCTCGAGCAGCCGCACCGCAGCGCCCGGGTCCGTGCGGCGGCGCTGACCTGCTTCTTCGGCCACACCGCCGCCGAGCTCGACGGACGCGGCGACGACCTCACCGACGAGGTTGCCGACCGACTCCGCTCCTGGCTCGAGGTGTTCGGCAGCCGCGGGATCGCGGCCGTGCTCGAGGCGGCCACGGCCCGCGGCTTGCCCAGCCGGGTCCTCGCCGAGGTGAGCGGGGAGCGCCGGCTCACCGACCTGCGGCACATCGGGGAGGCGCTGCACGAGGTGGCGCAGCGCGACCACCTGGGCGTGGTCTCGCTGCTGAGCTGGTTGCGCGAGCAGGTGACCGAGGGGCGTGCGGGGCGTGGGGTCGAGCGCAGCCGACGACTCGACTCCGACGCGGAGGCCGTGCAGCTGGTGACCATCCACGCCAGCAAGGGGCTGGAGTACCCCGTGGTCTACCTCCCGGCCGTCGCCGACCGGTTCGTACCCCAGCCCTTACGACCGCTCTTCCACGACGACGGCGGCCGGCGTTGCCTCAACGTCGGTGGGGGTGGCGCCGACTGGAGCGATCACTGCCGGCGCTGGGCCGACGAGGAGGCCGGCGAGTGGTTGCGGCTGCTGTACGTCGCGATCACCCGGGCCAAGTCTCAGGTCGTGTGCTGGTGGGCGCCGACCAAGAACGTCGTCGCCTCGCCGCTGCACCGGCTGCTGATGCGGGCACCGGAAGACAGCGTGGTGCCCGAGGCTCCGCAGGTGCCGGCCGACGACGAGGTGGTCGACCTGTTCACCCGCTGGCGCGATCGCGGCGGCCCGGCACCCGAGCCCGCGATCCCAGCCCCGCTCGGCGACGACCCACCGGTTGACCCCGTGCCGCCGCTCGATGTCCGGGTCTTCGGCCGTGAGGTCGACGTGACCTGGCGGCGGACGTCGTACTCCGCGCTCAGCCATGCCGCCGAGACGGCACCCGGTGCCGGCGTCATGAGTGAGCCCGAGGTGCGAGCCAAGGACGACGAGGACCTGGACACCGCCGGCGCTCCCGCGGTCCCCGCGCCGGACGGCTCGCTGCCCTCGCCGATGGCCGGGCTACCGGTCGGCGCGACGTTCGGCTCCCTCGTGCACGCCGTCCTCGAGCACACCGATCCCGACGCACCCGACCTGCGTGCGGAGATCCTCGGCCACCTCGACGAGCAGCTCGAATGGTGGCCGGTGGAGCTCGACCGCGACGAACTGGTCGACGCGCTGGTGGCGGTGTGCGACTCCCCGCTGGGGCCGCTCGCCGACGCGACCACGCTGCGCGCGATCCCGCTGCGCGACCGGCTCCGCGAGCTCGACTTCGAGCTCCCGCTGTCGGGCGGTGACCTCGTCCGCGCGGGGAGCCACGCCACGCTCGGCGACCTGGCTCCGCTGCTGCGCAACCACCTTCCGGAGGGTGACCCGGTTCGTGGGTACGCCGAGGTCCTGGACCAACCGGCGCTGGGTGGGCAGAGCCTGCGCGGCTTTCTCACCGGGTCGGTCGACGTGGTACTCCGGCTGCCCGGGCCGCGCTACCTGATCGTCGACTACAAGACCAACTGGCTCGGCCCTCGTGACGTTCCGCTGACCGCGCACGCCTACCGCCCCGAGGCGCTGGCCGGCGCGATGCAGCACTCCGACTACCCCCTCCAGGCGCTGTTGTACGCCGCGGTGCTGCACCGGTTCCTGCGCTGGCGGCAGCCGGGCTACCGCCCCGAGGAGCACCTGGGCGGTGTGCTCTACCTCTACCTGCGCGGCATGTGCGGACCCGCCACGCCCCTGGTCAACGGGGAGCCGTGCGGGGTGTTCTCGTGGCAGCCGCCCGTGGCGCTGGTTGAGGCGTTGTCCGACCTGCTCGACGGGGTGGTGACAACGTGACCGAGCTCTTCGAGCCCACAGGCGCCCATGACTCGCGCCTGGCCGGCGGCGCGACCGGCCTGCTGGGGGAGTTCAACCTCGCCGGGCTGATCGAGTCGGCCGACATCCACGTCGCCCGTCGGGTGGGTGACCTCGGCAGGGAGGACGACGAACGGGTACTCCTCGCCGTGGCCCTCGCCGTGCGCGCGGTGCGGCACGGCTCGGTCTGCGTCGACCTCGAGACGGTGGTCGACCTGGCCCCGGAGCTAGCCTGGCCGGACCACGGTGGCTGGCAGGCGGCCGTCCAGGACTCGCCGCTCCTTGCGGCCGGGGTGATCCGGGTCGAACACGACCTGCTCTACCTCGACCGCTACCACCGGCTCGAGGCGCAGGTCTGCGTGGAGTTGGTGGCCCGCGAAGCGCAACCGCCGCCGACCCTGGACGAGGCCGCATTGACCACCGCGCTGGACCGGGTCCGCGGCGTTCACTTCAGCCCCGAGCAGGAGCTTGCGTCGGTCGGCGCGGTACGCCGCTGGACCACGGTGCTCACCGGTGGTCCGGGCACCGGCAAGACGACGGCCGTGGCCCGGCTCCTGGTGCTGCTGGCCGACCAGGCGGCCGCCCATGGACAACGGATCACGGTCGCGCTCGCCGCGCCGACCGGCAAAGCCGCCACCCGGCTGCAGGAGGCGGTGCTCGCCGAGCTCAAGGGCCTGTCCGACGATGATCGAGCGCTGGTCGGCCGCCCGGACGCGATGACGCTGCACCGGTTGCTCGGCTGGCGGTTCGACAACACCACCCGCTTCGTCCACGACCGCGGCAACCGGCTCAAGTACGACGTCGTGGTCGTCGACGAGTGCTCGATGGTCGAGTTGACGATGATGGGCCGGCTGCTCGAGGCGGTCCGGCCACAGTCCCGCCTGGTACTGGTGGGCGACCCACGCCAGCTGACCTCGGTCGGGGCGGGGGCGGTGCTCGCGGACCTGGTCGCCGGCTACGAGGGCGACGACTCGCCGGTGGTCGCTCTGACCGAGAACTTCCGCTCCACCGAGCACATCAAGGCGCTCGCAGAGGCACTCCGGGTAGGTGATGCCGACGCCGTCCTGGCCGCGCTGAGATCAGGTTCTGACGAGGTCGAGTTCCTGGAGACCGACGATGCGTCCGCGGCGTTGCGCGCCGATGCGCTGGGCTCGGCCCTGGCCGTGCGACGAGCCGCTGAGGTCGGCGACCATGCCGCGGCGGTGGCTGCGCTCGACGACCATCGGCTGCTCTGCGCGCATCGCGAAGGACCGCACGGCGTACGCCACTGGAACCGGCAGGTGGAGCAGTGGCTGGCCGACGAGCTGGAGCTGCCGTTCCAGACCGAGTGGTACGTCGGCCGCCCGCTGCTCGTGACCAGGAACGACTACACGCTGCAGATCTACAACGGAGAGACCGGCGCTGTGGTGCGCGAGCCCGCCGGGCGGCTGCGAGCCTGGATCTCGGGCTCCGACGGACTGCGTGACTATGCGCCCGGCCGGCTGGATGCGGTCGAGACCATGCACGCGATGACGATCCACAAGAGCCAGGGCAGCCAGGCCCGGCGGGTCACCGTGCTCTTGCCCGTCGCCGACTCCCGGCTGCTGACTCGTGAGCTGTTCTACACCGCGGTGACCCGGGCGCAGCAGCGGCTCCGGGTGGTCGGGTCAGAGACTGCGGTCCGGGCAGCGGTTGCCACCCGCGCTCAGCGCGCGACCGGCCTCCGTCAGCGGTTGGCCGCGGCCAGGGGCTGAACGTCGGAAACGTCCCGGCAATCACGCCGGGTTAGGGTCGAGCAATGCCCTTCCTGATGCGCGTGGAGCTGCCCGACGTCCCCGGTTCACTGGGTCGCCTGGCCACGGCTATCGGTGAGGCTGGCGGTGACATCGAAGCGATCGAGATCGTGGAGAAACGTGACGACGGCACCGCCCTCGACGACGTGCTGCTCAACACGGAGTCGATGCCGGACTCCATCGTCTCGGCCTGCAACGCGCTCGACGAGGTGGAGGTGGTGTGGATCAGCAGGTACGCCGCCGGCGGCAACCTGATCCTCGACCTGGAAGCGGTGGAGGAGATCACCGCCAAGCCGCAGGAGGCCGTCGAGCGGCTGGTCGACATGCTCCCGGACGTGTTCCGGGTCGACTGGGGTGCCCACGTGCACCGCGCCAAGGGCCTGGTCCATGGCACGACGGCGACGCCGCCCGACCTCGAGTTCGTCGAGATCGAGGGTCCGACCCGGATCGAACTACCCGGGGACGACGTCACGCTCGGAGTGGCCGCCCGGCTCGACGGCAACGAGATCATCGTGGTCGGCCGCCGCGGCGGCCCGGACTTCCTCGACTCCGAGCTTGCTCGGTTGGGCCACCTGATCGGCCTGGCCGTCTCGATCTCCCAGGCCTGATGCTGAAGCCGACCGGGCCGATGAGCCAGTTGGCCTGGGTGGTCGACGACATCGACCGCGCCGAGCGCAACTTCGCCGGCGACCCGAACTGGACCCGGCTGCCCGACATCCACTTCGCTCCGGAT
>CAWABG010000001.1:0-397999 GCA_963780245.1 uncultured Actinomycetota bacterium | reverse complement strand
AGCCCTTGGTGCAGACCGGGTCGGAGTTGATGATCAAGCCGAAGTGGGCGTCGTCGATACCGTTCGGCGACTTCGAGACGACCGTGAAACCACCCTCGACGACGTACGGATAGAGCACCAGCGCCTGCTGGATGCCTTTGAGGTGCTTGACGATCACGTTGCCGGTGGTCGTGAGGTCGCGGATCAACTCGCTCAGCTCGACGTCGTTCACCTCGAGGAACGTGCGCAGCTGGTTGGCCGCGAAGGAACCGGAGTCGATCACCTGCCGCAGCGCGGGGTCGGAGTCGGCCAGCGTTCCGCTGAACTGCGAGAACTGGCTGGCGAAGGTCCGCAGCCCGCTCTCCGAGGCGATCTGGCCACGCAGCACGGTGTTGCTGTCCTCGATCAGAGCGGTCGTGACGTCGAAGTTGGCGTCGGCCGCCTCGATGAACGAGTTGCCTGCGTCGATGATGCTCTGGAGGTCCTCGCCGGTGCCGGCGAAACGCCGTGCCGAGCTCGTCGACCGTGGGGCGCAGCGCATCCTCGTCGACCGACTGCACGGTATTGGAGATGTCGGTGAGGATCGTATTGGTCGAGATGGGGAGCTCGGTGTTCTCGACCGCGATCTCGTCATTCTCCTGCAGGAACGGCTTCTGGACTCGGACTGCGGCTGGAGCTCGACGTATTGCTCCCCCACTGCCGAGCGGTTGCCGACGATCGCCTTCGCGTCGGCGGGATCTCGTCGTAACCGTTCTCGATGTCGAGGTAGGCGTCGACTCCCGCGTCGGTGAGCTCGAGCTTGTCCACCTTGCCGATACTCACGCCGCGATAGGTCACTTCACCACCCGCGAAGATGCCGCCGGAGTCCTCGAAGTGCGCCACCACGGTGTAGCTGTCGTCGATGAAAACCTTGTCGAGCTGGGCATAGCGTGCGCCGACGTAGGTGCAGCCCACGAGGGTGATCACGACGAAGAACACGCAGCTGGATCCGAACGCGCCTGGTGATCATCGGCCCACCACCATCGGGGCCATCAGGAGGCTGACCAGCGCTCGGTCGTGGCGACTCAACATGCCGCTGTAGGCCCTTCCGCGGTCACTGGCTGAGAGGTCACCGAAGGGCGCTCGGCCCAGCCCCAGGTTGTCGAGAAGACCACCGAGGGCGCCACCGTTGCTGCCGCCACCCTGGCTGCCACCACCACTACCGCCGCTCAGCAGTCCGCCACTCAGGCCACCGACGACGTCGTTGAGCCCGTTGAGCGGGCTCCCGTTGCGGCACGCGGCCGGGATCAGGCTGCACAACACCTGGTCGCCGATGTCGGTGAGGTTGTCGAGCAAGCCGGCGAGGCACTGCGCGACACCGAAGTTGGTGTTGAGGTCATCGACGCATTCTTGGACCGCGTCCTGCACGTCCTGGCACAGCGCCCCGAGCGGGGGCACCTCGCCCAGTTGCGGGATCGAGTTCAGCTCGAAGCAGACACCAGGGATCTTGTTCAGGTCGAGCTCCAGGTCCACGGCCAGGTTGGTGTAGTCACCCATGTGCAGGTTGCGAGCCACCTGCGGATCGCGGCCGACGACCTCGTCGACGAACGGGTAGGTCAGGAAGACGTGGAACGCGTCGACGAACGAGTCTCCGGAGTTGGCGAGCTGGGTGAGCACCGGCTGCAGCTGGCGGAACGTCTCGATGGTGACGTCCTTGGACGCCTTGATCACCCGGACGCCCACGTCACCGAGCTCGTTGAGCGCCTGCAGCATCTTGACCAGGTCGTCGCGCTGCCTGTTGACCGAGTTGAGCGCGCTCGGAAGCTCCTCGAGGGCGAGGTCGATGCTGCCCTGCTGCTCCTTCGCGGTGACCGCCAGGCGGTTGAGCGCCTCGATCGCGTCGACGATGTCGGTCTTGTTCTCGTCGAGCTGGCCCATCAGTGCGTCGATCTGGGTCAGCACCGACTTCGCCGCGTCCTCGCGACCTTCCAGCGCCAGATTGATCTCGCTGGCGATGGTCTTGAGCTGCGCGACACCGCCGCCGTTCAGCACCAGACTGAGGGCGCCGAGCACCTCCTCGACCTCGGGGTTGCGGCCGGTTTGCTCGATCTCGATCGTGTCGCCGTCGCCGAGCTCGCCCTCGGCCGCCTCGCCCTCGGGCGGCTTCAGGGACACGAACTTCTCACCGAGCAGGCTCGTCTGCCGGATCTCGGCGAGCGTGTTCGCGGGGAGGTTGACGTCCTTCTTGAGCTCGAGCGTCACTGTCGCGGTCTGACCGGTGAGCTCGATGTCGGTCACGTTGCCCACGTTGACGTCGTTGACCTTGACCGAGGTCTTGGGCACGAGGTCCAGGACATCGGCGAACTCCACCTTGACGGTCATCGCGTCGTCTCCGACATCGGTGCCACCGGGCAGCGGCAGCTTGTAGACGTCGAAGTCGCAGCCGGAGAACGCCACCATGCCGAGGAGCACGACGACCAGTGCGCGGACCCTACGAGGAAGCCTCATGGCGCCACCAGCCCGTTGAGGGTCGCGTCGAAGCGGCCGCCCGTGGCGTCGGACGCGAACGGAGCCGCCCGGCTCTTGCCCTTGCCACCGCCGTCGAGCAGGCTGAAGATGTCGCACAGCGCTCCGTTGTCGTCGGTCGGGTCGGCGAGCGCGCACAGCACCAGCCCGGGGTTGGTCGTCAGCTCGTGACCGAGGTTGCCGAGGTTGGCGTTGGTGTCGAGGGTGCCGGCATCAGGGTTGTAGGTCACCGCGAGGTTGTTGAGCGCGAGCGGCGCGTTGGTGAGCACCTCGTCGAGGGCCACGCGCTGCTTGACCAGCACCTTGGCGACGCGGTTGAGACCCTTGATGTTGCGGCCCAACGCGGCCTTGTTCTCCTCGACGAACCCACCGACCTGTTCCAGTGCCTCACCCAGGTGGGTGAGGGAAGCGGCCAGCTCCTCGCGCTCGCCGGCGAGCAGCGTGGACACCTCGCCCAGCGACTTGTTGAACGCGCGGACGGTGCCGTCGTTCTCGGCCAGCGTGGAGATAAACGCCTCCAGCTCGGCGGCCGAGTCGAACAGCTCCTCCTTGTTGTTGTCGAGGGTCTCGGCGAAGGTGCCAAAGTCCTGGATGGTCTGGTTGAACTTCGCACCCTCACCGCCGAAGTTCTTGGCAGTGGTTTCCAGCAGGTCGCTCAGCGCGCCGTTCTTGTTGGCACCGGTCGGCCCGAGCGCGACCGTCAGCTGGTCGATGCTGGAGTAGATCTGGTCGAGCTCGAGCGGGACGGCGGTGCGGCTCTCGTCGAGCTCGGCGTCGTCCTCCAGCACCTCGCCCTCGGTGTAGGCAGGGGTCAGTTGCACGTAGCGGTCGCCCACGATCGACGGCGAGATGATCACCGCCTGGGCGTCGCTCGGGATCTTGATGTCCTCGTCGTAGTGCATGGTCACCTTGACCCGGGTGCCCTCCGGCTCGACCGTGTCGATCGTGCCGACCGTCACACCGAGGACGCGGACCTCGCTGCCCTCGTAGAGCGAGATGGTCCGTGGGAAGTACGCCGTCACCGTGCGCTGGCCGGAGTTGTCGGTGAACATGACGATCGCCGCCGCGATGACCAGTGCGACGATGACGGCCGGGATCGCTACCCGTCGGAGCTGCATCAGGCGCCACCTCCCGGAGGCTTGGGCAGGCCGTCAGGACCACCCTCCGGACCGGGCAGCGGCGGAAAGTTCATGATGTAGGTGTCGAACCAGGGGCCGTTGCCGAGCGTGTTGGCGAAGACCCGGTAGAACGGCGCCATCAGCCGGATGCTGTTGTCGATGTTGTCCTCGTTCTTGTTCAGCACCGCCACGACGTTCTCGAGGTGGTCGAGGGCGGGCTTGAGGTCAGCGCGGCTCTGGGTCACCAGGAGGGTGAGCTCCTCGGACAGCGAGGCGGTTGAGACCAGCAGGTTGTGGATCGCCTCGCGGCGGGAGACCAGGGCCCGGAACAGCACGTCGGAGTCCCGCATCAGGTCGATGATGTCGGTGTCCCGGTCATCGAGGACCGTGGACACCCGCAGGAGGTTGTTGAGCAGCGAGTTGATCTGCTGGTCGCGGGAGGCAATGGTCTCGGAGAGCGCCGAGACGCCCTCGAGGGCACCGCGGAACTCCTCCGGGGTGTTGCGGCTCAGGTCCGCCAGCGTGGTCAGCGACTCCGAGAGCTGGTCGGTGTCGATGTCGGCCGCCGTCTCGGCCAGTCCGGAGAACGCGTCCACGACGTCGAACGGCGACGAGGTGCGCTCGACAGGGATCGTCTCGTCCTCCTCGAGCTGACCCGACCCGGCGGGCTCGAGCGAGAGGTACATGGCGCCGAGCAGGGTCTTGACCCGGATGGCGGCGTGGGTGTCCTCGCCGAACGGGGAGTCGCTGGACACCTTGAAGGCGACCCGTACCTTGTCGCCGTCGAGCTCGATCGAGTTGACCTTGCCGACCCGGACGCCGGCGATCCGCACCTCGTCGTTGGCTTGGAGACCTCCGGCCTCGGTGAACTCGGCGTAGTAGGTGTCCCCACCGCCGATCAGCGGGAGGTCATCGGCCCGGAAGGCAGCCAGGAGCAGCAGGAGGATGACGGCGATGCCGATCGCCCCGATGGTGACGGGGTTGCGCTCGCGGAACGGGACACTCATCCGAGATCACACCTCTCCGCGCCTGTGGTGTACCTCGGGATGTTGACGGAGGAGATGTTGCCGGGGAGCGTCACCCGCGCCTTGAACTCGCACAGGTAGAAGTTGAACCAGGAACCGTAGATCGCGGTCCGGCCGACCTTCTGCAGCTTGATCGGCAGCACCTGGAGGGCGCGATCCAGCTCGGCCTTGTTGCGGTCGACGTTGCCGGCGAACCGCCGCAGTTGCTTGACGTCCTCGACGAACGAGGGGCGGATGCCCCTGATCAGCTGGGCGGTCTGCACGGACAGCTCCGAAATCCCGTCGAGCGAGGTCAGGATCGCCTCGCGGTCGTCCTTGAGCCCACCGATCAGAGTCCGGAAGCTGATGATCAGGTCGGAGAGCTGGTCGTCGCGGTCGGCCACATGGTCGAGCACGTAGTCGAGGTTGTCGATCAGGTCGCCGATCACCTGGTCACGGTCGGCCAGGGTCTGGGTGATCGATGCGGTGTGGCCGAGCAGGCTCTCCAGCGTGCCGCCCTCACCCTGGAACACCTGGACGACCTCGAAGGAGAGCTTGTTGACGTCGTCGGGTGACAGCGCCTGGAACAGCGGCTTGAAGCCGTTGAACAGCACGGTCAGGTCCAGCGCCGGCGAGGTCTGCTCAACGGGGATCGTGTCGCCGTCGCCGAGCACCTCCGAGTCGCCCGCTTCCTGAGTCAGCGAGATGTAGCGCTGGCCCACCAGGTTGCGGTAGCGGATCGCGGCGTGGGTGGACTCGTTGAGCTCGGCGTCCTCTTCTACGGTGAAGGTCACCAGGGCGCGGGTCCGATCCTTGACCTCGATGCTGTCGACGCTGCCGACCTTCACGCCGGCGATCCGGACGTCGTCGCCCTTGACCACACCGGTCGCGTCGACGAAGAGCGCGTGGTACTCCCTCTTGCCCGCGAACGAGAGGTTGCCGATCGTCGCGACCAGGACGCTGGTGGCCAGCGTAGTGACCACGATGAAGATCACCAGCTTGATGAGGTCGTTGAGAGTGCGCTTGTCGAGTAAGGCCATCAGCGTCGCGCCTCCCCGACGAACGGACCTGCGAGGAGTAAGCCGAGGTCGGAGTCGTCTGCGCCGGACGCGCGCAGGTACTGGCGAAGCCAGGCCGCGTCCTGCGGTCCGGCGTCGTAGGCGAAGCCGGCGTACTGCGGTCCCACCCGGGAGGTGCCCTTGCCGGTGGGCTCGTCGATGCCGTCGTTGAAGTCGGGCTGCTTGGTCACGGGGTTGGACTGGCTCCATGGCGGGTCGGGCAGGTGCAGGCAGCTGGGGCCGCGGTCATCGTCGTACCGGGGCTTGTCCTCGGGGCCGTAGGCCCGCGGCTGCCGCGGCAGGGTCTCGAGAATGATGTGCAGCATGAAGCCGCGGAACGCCTCGGCCTGGAGCTTGCCGGCATTCACGATCCCCTCGGTCAGGCACGGGAACTCGGTGGAGTAGCGGGACAGCACCCGGAGCTGTGCCGCGCTGACCTCGCCGAGCCGGACCAGGTTGTCGCCGTTCTTGTCGAGGAAGGCGCGCGCGGTTGCGGAGAACGACGACACGTCGGTGAACAGCGCGGAGAGCTGCTGCTCCCGGCTCTCGAAGGTGCCGGTGGTCGTCACTGTGTCGTCCAGGATCTGCGCGACCTCAGGAAGGACGTCGGCGTAGGTGCCGGCGACCTGGGCGGTCAGCCGCAGGTCCTCGACCAGGGCAGGGATCTGGGGGTTGAACCGCTTGAGGTAGGCGTCGACGGTCTCGAGGTTCTCGCCGAGCTGCTCGCCGCGGCCCTCGAGCGCCGTGGAGAGCGCGTTGAGCATCATGTTGAGTTCGGCCGGCTGGACGGTGCGCAGCAGCGGGTAGAGGTCGGAGAGCACCTGCTCGACCTCGGTGCTGACCACGGTCCGCTCGACCGTGTCGCCGGCCTGAATGTGCTCGGAGGAGGGATCCTCCGGAACCTCGAGAGAGACGTACTTCTCGCCGAACAGCGTCTTCGGGACGATGTTGCCGGTGACATTGGAAGGAATGGTGTCGATCTCGTCCGGGTAGATGCCGAGAGTGAGCACGGCGCCCTCCGCGTTGGACTCGAACTCGAGGACCTCGCCGACGATGACGCCGCGGATCTTCACGTCCGCACGGGACGGGAGCTGCAGGCCGATCTTGGAGGTCTGCAGCTTGACCTTCTCGTAGTCGGTGAACGTCTTGTTGAAGATGGCGTAGGTGAACCAGACGCCGACGAGCAGCAGGACGATGAACACCACGCCCAGGATCTTGTGGTTGTGAATGAGCTTCACGCCGTCACCCCGCCAGTCTCACGGTGGTGGTGGTGCCCCAGATGGCCATCGACAGGAACAGGTCAACCACGTTGATGACCACGATGCTGGTGCGGACGGCGCGACCCACGGCCACACCCACTCCGGCTGGGCCGCCGCTCGCGTTGTAGCCGTGGTAGCAGTGCACGAGGATCACCATCACGGCGAAGATGAGCACCTTGCCGAACGACCACAACACGTCTCCGGGTGGCAGATAGAGGTCGAAGTAGGTGTCGTAGGTGCCGCTGCTCTGGCCGAAGAACTGGGTGACCACTAATCGACTGGCGAAGTACGACGACAGCAGGCCGACGACGTAGAGCGGGACGATCGCGATCAGGCCGGCGATGATCCGGGTCGTCACCAGGAACGGAAGCGAGGGGACCGCCATCACCTCGAGTGCGTCGATCTCCTCGGAGATCCGCATCGCGCCGAGCTGGGCGGTGAACCCGCAGCCGACGGTGGCGGCCAGCGCGATGCCGGCAACCAGGGGCGCGATCTCGCGGGTGTTGAAGTAGGCGGACACGAAAGCCGCGAAGTTCTCGGTGCCGAGCTGGTTGAGGGCGGCGTACCCCTGCAGGCCGACCTCGGTGCCGGTGAAGAAGCACATCGCCACGATGACGCCGACCGTGCCGCCGATGACCGCGAGCGAGCCCGAGCCCAGCGTCACCTCGGCGAGGAGCCGGAGGATCTCCTTCTTGTACCGGCGGATCGTGCGGGGGGTCCACGCCAGGGCGCGGACATAGAAGGAGAGCTCCTCACCCAGCCTGTCGAGGGCGTTGAGGGGCTTCTCGTAGACCGCCTTGGCGGACAAATTGGCCAAGGCGCTAACCCGTCTTTGGTGGAACGATCTGGAAGTACAGAGCGCTCATGACGAAGTTGACGACGAACAGGAAGAGGAACGAGATGACGACGGACTCGTTCACCGCGTCACCGACGCCCTTCGGTCCGCCCTTGGCGTTCATGCCCTTGTAGGAAGCGACGATGCCGGCGATCAGGCCGAACACCAGCGCCTTAGCCATGCCTTGCCAGAGGTCTGGTAACTGTGCGAGCGCGGTGAAGCTCGCTAAATAGGCCCCTGGCGTGCCGTCTTGCAGCACCACGTTGAAGACGTAGCCACCCGCGACACCGACGACGCTGACCAGGCCGTTGAGGAAGACCGCGACGAGCATGCAGGCGAGCACTCGGGGCACGACCAGGCGCTGGATCGGGTCGATGCCGAGCACCATCATCGCGTCGAGCTCTTCACGGATCTTGCGGGCACCCAGGTCGGCCGCGATGGCTGATCCGCCGGCTCCGGCGATCAGCAATGCCGTAGCGATCGGCCCCGCCTCGCGGACGACCGCGAGCACCGATGCCGAGCCGGTGAACGACTGGGCGCCGAACTGCTTGATCAGACCGCCTACCTGAAGCGCGATGACCGCGCCGAACGGGATCGCGACCAGCGCGGTCGGGATGATCGTCACGGACGCGATGAACCAGGCCTGCTGCAGGAACTCGCGCAGCTGGAAGGGTCGCTTGAAGAGGTTCCGCCCTACGTCGAGCGCGAAGGCAAAGAGATTGCCTGCGGTTCCGACGGGGGCGAGGAGCCGCGTTGCCGTGAAGGATGCCACCGAGTTCGTCCGTCAGGCCCCGGGCGCCATCGACACGTTCTCCTGGAAAGACCCAGGAGGAGGCGTGACGCCATTGTCGCGACACCAGGCACCGGGCTCGCGCTGGCTGCGGCGCGGGATGCCGTTGGACGGCTCCTGCTGCAGCGGGATCGGCGGCAACGGCGGCAGGTCTTGGTCCTTCTCGGCCTCGAGCTCGTCGGCGTCCTTCTCCTCCGACATGCCGATCGGGCCGACCCGCTGGGCGTTGAGGAACTGGCGCACGACCGGCTCCTCGGAGCTGAGCAGCATCTCGCGGGGCCCGAACATCGCCAGGTGCCGGTGGTAGAGCAGCCCGATGTTGTCCGGGACGCGGCGCGCGGTGTTGACGTCGTGGGTGACGATCAGGAACGTCGCGTCGATCTGCGCGTTCAGGTCGATGATCAGCTGGTTGAGGAACGACGTACGCACCGGGTCGAGGCCGGAGTCCGGTTCGTCGAAGAGCACGATCTCCGGGTCGAGGACCAGGGCGCGGGCCAGGCCGGCGCGCTTGCGCATACCGCCGGAGATCTCACCGGGCAGCTTGTCCTCGGCGCCGAGCAGACCCACGAGGTCCATCTTCTCCATGACGATGTCACGGATCTCGGACTCGGACTTCTTGGTGTGCTCACGCAGCGGGAACGCGACGTTGTCGTAGAGGTTCATCGAGCCGAACATCGCGCCGTCCTGGAACAGCACGCCGAACAGCTTGCGGATCTCGTAGAGCTCCTTCTCAGAGCAGCTCGCGATGTCGGTGCCCTCGATGATGATCGAGCCCTGATCGGGCTTGAGCAGACCGATCAGGGTCTTGAGCAGCACGGACTTGCCCGTGCCGGACGGGCCAAGCATGACGCAGATCTCGCCAGCGGGAACCGTGAGGGAGACGTCACCCCAGATCAGCTGTTTCCCGAAGGACTTGCTGAGGTTCTCGATCTTGATCTCTACGCCCATTGGCTGACTCTCTCCCTCGGACCAGACCCGTCTGCCTGAACCCCGGTTTGGACATGTGTCGGAGCACACGCAATCCCACTGACCAGTAACAACGCCGTCACCGCGGCGAGGTTACGCGGTTTCGTGGCGCGCGTCACGCTCTGGACGGGGAGCGAGACCGAGTCGTGTCCCGCCGCTGACCTTGTCAAAAGCAGAGGAGGCAGCCACCCGTAGGGGTGGCTGCCTCCTCGACAGCGCGCGAAGCGCTCAGGTCACTTGACAGTGACGGTGGCGCCGGCGCCCTCGAGGGCTTCCTTGGCCTTCTCGGCGGCGTCCTTCGCGACCTTCTCCAGGATCGGCTTGGGAGCGGACTCCACCAGATCCTTGGCCTCCTTCAGGCCGAGGGAGGTCAGGGCGCGCACCTCCTTGATGACGTTGATCTTCTTCTCGCCAGCGGCTTCGAGGATGACGTCGAACTCGTCGCTCGCAGCGTCGTCGTCGCCACCGCCAGCGGCAGCGCCACCAGCGGCCGGGGCGGCGGCAACCGCAACCGGGGCAGCGGCGGTCACGCCGAAGGTCTCTTCGAACTGCTTCACGAACTCCGAGAGCTCGATCAGCGTCATCTCCTTGAACGCGTCGAGCAGCTCGCCAGTGCTGAGCTTCGCCATGATGGCGTTTCCTTCCATTCGTTGGCTCCTGCCGGACGGTCAGGAGCCGGGTTTCAGGTGGTCTACCTCGGCCGGTCTCAGGCCTCGGTGGTGTCGCCCTCGTCAGAGGCCTCAGCGGCGACGGTCTCCTCGGCGGGAACCTCCTCCGCTACGGCCTCGTCAGCGGTGGCCTCGGCCTCGGGCTCCGCGGGGGCGGGCTCCTCTGCAGGAACCTCCTCCGCGGCGACCTCGACCGGTGCCTCCTCGGCGGCGGCCAGCCCAGAATCAGACTCTGGTCCGGCACCACCTGCGAGGATCGTGGGGTCCTGCTCGGCCTTCGCCTGCAGCGCACCGGCGAGCCGAGCAGCCTGGGCGAGCGGGGCGTTGAGCAGGTAGACGGCCTGGCTCAGCGAAGCGAGCATCGCGCCCGCCAGCTTGCCCAGGAGCACCTCACGCGACTCGAGGCTCGCCAGCTTGGCGATCTCCTTCGCGTCGAGAGGCTGGCCGTCAAGGATGCCGCCCTTGATGATCAGGGCGGGGTTGGCCTTGGCGAAGTCACGCAGACCCTTGGCCGCCTCGACGACGTCGCCATTGATGAAGGCGATCGCGGTCGGACCGGTCAGCAGGTCGTCGAAGCCGTCGATGCCCGCCTCCTTGGCGGCGAGCTTGGCCAGCGTGTTCTTGACCACGGCGTAGTTGGCGTTCTCGCCGAGGGAGCGCCGCAGTTCCTGCAGCTCCTTCACGGTGAGACCGCGGTAATCGGTCAGCACGGCACCGGCGGCGTCGTTGAACGACTCAACGATCTCCGTTACGGCTGCCTGCTTCTCTGCCCGCGCCATGGGGCTCCTTCCGGATGGTCCTTGCAAAGACCACCGCTGCGGAGCAGCCGAAATCACGAACGCCCTGAGCGCAGGCTCAGGGCGGGGACATTGCGGCGTACTGCCATGTCTTGCTCTGTGACCTGCGCAGGCCGTCCGCCTCTCGGCGAAACCTTAGGACGGGAGAGCCCGACCACCGGCGGTCTTTGGTTACGAGACCGAAGAGTACGGCGGTCCGCGGCCGGAGGCCAAATCGAGGCCCTTCCACAGAGGGTGAAAGGATCAGAGCGTGACCAGCGCTCGGACCCCACTCAGCTCCTTGGAACCCGACGAGCTCGCTCGTTTCCTCGCCGAGAAGCAGGAGGTGTACGCCGACCTGCAGGCGCGCGGTCTCAAGCTCGACCTGACCCGCGGCAAACCGTCGAGCGCTCAGCTCGACCTGTCCGGGGAGCTGCTGAACCTGCCCACGACGACGAAGGATCGAGACGGCGTCGACGTACGCAACTACGGCGGCCTCGAGGGCCTCACCGAGCTGCGCGAGATCTTCGCCGAGCTGCTGTGGGTCGACGTCGACCAGGTGACCTGCCAGGGCAACTCGAGCCTGAGTCTGATGCACCAGACGCTCTCCTACCTGTTGCTCTGGGGCGGCCCCGACTCCCAGCGACCGTGGCGCGACGAGCCCTCGGTCAAGTTCGTCTGCCCCGTTCCGGGCTACGACCGGCACTTCTCGATGCTGGCCGACTTCGGCATCGAGATGGTCACCGTGCCGATGAACGACAACGGCCCGGACGTCGCGGCAGTCGCCGACCTGGTTCGAGACGACCCGAGCGTCAAAGGCATGTGGATCGTGCCGACGTACGCGAACCCGACGGGCTCGGTGGTCTCCGAGGACGTCGCGGCCGAGCTGATGGCGATGCCGACGGCGGCGCCGGACTTCAGGATCTTCTGGGACAACGCCTACGCGTTCCACCACCTCACCGAGCACGAGGCCAAGAGCGCCGATGCACTCAGCCTCGCGCAGGCCTCCGACCACCCGAACCGGCCGATCATGTTCGCATCCACGTCGAAGATCACCTTTGCGGGTGCGGGCGTCTCGGTACTGGCCGCGTCGGCCGCCAACAAGACATGGTTCCTGCGGCACCTGGCAATGGGCTCGATCGGCCCCGACAAGATCAACCACCTGCGGCACGTCGAGTTCTTCGGCTCGGCCGAGGGCGTCCGTCAGCACATGCGCCGGCACCGCGAGATCATCGCGCCGAAGTTCGCCGCGGTGGACGTCGCCCTCACCGCGGAGCTCGATGGTCTCGGCATCGCCGAGTGGACCCGACCCACGGGCGGGTACTTCGTCAACCTCGACGTGCCCGACGGTACCGCGACCCGCGTCGTAGAGCTCGCCAAGCAGGCCGGCATCGCGCTCACACCGGCCGGGGCGTCGTACCCCCTCGGCCAGGACCCGCGCGACCGCAACATCCGCCTGGCCCCGACCTTCCCCGAGCTCGACGAGGTCGAGACGGCGATGGCCGGCGTCGCCACCTGCGTCGCCTTGGCCGCCGCCGAGCAGCTCTCCCACTGACCCGTCGCGAACTTCGCCCACATGCACGCTGACCCGTCATCAAGTGACGGGTCAGCGTTGAAGACGATCAGGCGTCGTCGTCGCCCGTGACGTCCTTGACGCGGTTGGGGTCGATCTGGACACCCGGGCCCATGGTGGTGGAGAGGGTGACCTTCTTGAGGTACCGGCCCTTGGAGCTGGCCGGCTTCATCCGCAGCACCTCTTCGAGGGCGGCGGCGTAGTTCTCGGCCAGCTGCATCTCCGAGAACGATGCCTTGCCGATGATGAAGTGCAGGTTGGAGTGGCGATCGATGCGGAACTCGATCTTGCCGCCCTTGATGTCCGAGACGGCCTTGGCCGGGTCGGGGGTGACGGTGCCGGTCTTCGGGTTCGGCATCAGGCCGCGCGGGCCGAGGACACGACCGAGGCGACCGACCTTGCCCATCAGGTCCGGCGTGGAGACGACGGCGTCGAAGTCGAGATAGCCACCGCTGACCTTCTCGATCAGCTCGTCGCCACCGACCTCGTCGGCGCCGGCCTCACGGGCGGCGTCGGCCTTGTCACCGACGGCGAACACGAGGACGCGGGCGGTCTTGCCGGTGCCGTTGGGCAGGCTGACGGTGCCGCGGATCATCTGGTCCGCCTTGCGCGGGTCGACGCCCAGTCGCATGACGACGTCGACGGTCTCGTCGAACTTCTTCTTGGCGCCGGCCTTGGCCAGCTTGATCGCGTTCAGCGGGGAGTAGAGCTCGTCCTGATCGATCTTCTCCGCCGCGGCGCGGTAGGTCTTGCTGCGCTGCATTGCTTTCTCTTCTCTACTGGAAAGTGCGTGGTTAGCGGGCCAGCGCGGCCCTCCCACTTATTTGTCGGTCGTGACGCCCATGGAGCGGGCGGTGCCTTCGACGATCTTCATCGCTGCTTCGATGTCGTTGGCGTTGAGGTCGGGCATCTTGGTCTGGGCGATCTCGCGCACCTGGTCCTTGGTCAGCTTGCCGACCTTCTCCTTGTGCGGGACACCCGAGCCCTTCTGCAGGCCGGCGGCCTTCTTGATCAGCTCAGCGGCCGGCGGGGTCTTGGTGATGAAGTCGAACGACCGGTCCTCGTAGATGGTGATCTCTACGGGGATGACGTTGCCTCGCATGGACTCGGTCTGCGCGTTGTAGGCCTTGCAGAAGTCCATGATGTTGACGCCGTGCGGACCGAGGGCGGTACCGACCGGCGGCGCCGGCGTGGCCGCGGCAGCCTGCAGCTGCACCTTGACCAGGGCGGCGATCTTCTTCTTCGGGGGCATTGCTTCTTCTTCCTGTTCTCGTGGTCATGACGAGGACGTACGACGTGTCGCCGGCCTCTGCCACCTGTTTCTCGAGCTCGGTCAGACCTTCTGGATCTGGCTGAAGCTCAGCTCGACCGGAGTCTCCCGGCCGAAGATCTCGACGAGGGCCTTGACCCTCTGTGCCTCGGCGTTGATCTCGGTGATCGTCGCGTGCAGCGTGGCGAACGGTCCGTCCACCACCATCACCGAGTCCTGGACGTCGAAGTCGGCCACCTCGACCGGCTTCTTCGCGGCGGTGCCGCCACCTGACGTACCGCCGCCTGCGGCCGCGGCCTCGGCCTCAGCGGTCGCGACGACTGCGGGCGCCAGCATGTTCTCCACTTCGTCCATGCTCAGCGGCACGGGCTGGTGGCTGTGGCCGACGAAGCCGGTCACCGACGGGGTGTGTCGTACGGCGCCCCAGGACTCGTCGTTCAGGTCCATCCGGACCAGCACGTAGCCGGGGAGAACGGTGCGCTTGACCATCTTGCGCTGTCCGTTCTTGATCTCTGCGACCTCTTCGGTGGGGACCACGATCTCGTGGATGTAGTCCTCCATGTTGAGGGAGATGATGCGGTTCTCCAGGTTGGACTTCACCCGGTTCTCCATGCCGGAGTAGGTGTGCACGACGAACCAGTCGCCGGGCTTCGCCCACAGCTCGCGGCGGAACGCCTCGAGCGGGTCCTCGGCATCGGCGACAGCGTCCTCGACGGTCTCCTCGTCGGGTGCGTCGACCTCGGCAACGGCCTCTTCGGCCTGCTCGGCCTCTGCAGTGGTTTCGGTCTCCTCGACGACGGCCTCGTCGACGACCTGCTCCTCGGCAGCGAGGGTCTCCTCGACGGGCTCCTCGACGGGCGCGATGTCCGTGGGGTCGTCATCCTCGGCGACGTCCGCGGGCTCGGTGCCCTCGGCGGCCTCCTCGGTGGCCAGCTCAACGTCCTCCTCGACCGACGGGACGTCGACCTCAGGGGTCGCCGACTCATCGGCCTCAGCGGGCGCTTGCTCGACCTCGGTCGAGTCGTACTGCTCCGACACGTGTTGCTCCATCACCTTGCTGTAGTGCTTGTCCGCATTGCTCGATCTGGACCCCCGCGCCCGGTGGGCGTCGGGATCCGCGGGATCAGGTGTCCGACCCGCCGGTGAAGATCGCGAAGGCAAGCTTTCCGAATCCGAGGTCCAGGGCCGAGACGATCCCGATCATCACGATCACGAAAATCATGACCACGAAGAAGTAGGTGACCAGCTGCTCCTGGGTGGGCCAGACGACCTTCCGGAGCTCGGCGACGACCTGTCGGTAGAACGTGGGCAGGCTGGTGCGCTTCTCACGCTCCGGGCCACCGCCCTTCTTGTCCCGGCGGACCGCGCTGCTGTCCGACACGCCACTCACCTCTCGTCGTTCCTCAGTTGGGTGCTGCTGCAGGGCACGAGGGACTTGAACCCCCAACCTTCGGTTTTGGAGACCGATGCTCTGCCAGTTGAGCTAGTGCCCTCCGGGGCTTCCGCCGTCGGCTGCCCAACACTTCGAGGGCAGGGAGAAGCATGTGGAAACCACCAAGGAGGGAGTCTACGGGCATGGGCGGCGGGCGACCAAAAAGGGCCATTGAGACTCCCCGGCCTAGGATGCCGCCATGCTTCACGAGATCGCCACCCCGGTCGGATACGGGAACTGAGTGCGCGACCTCGAGACGCTCCCCAAGGCGCACCTGCACCTGCATTTCACGGGATCCATGCGGCACCCCACGCTGCTCGAGCTCGCCGCCCGCGACGGGATCCACCTGCCGGACTCCCTCGTCGAGGAGTGGCCGCCGCAGCTGTCGGCGGCCGACGAGAAGGGCTGGTTCCGGTTCCAGCGTCTGTACGATGTGGCCAGGTCGGTCCTTCGCACCGAAGGCGACGTACGCCGGCTGGTGCTCGAGGCCGCCGAGGACGACGTACGCGACGGTGGCCGGTGGCTCGAGATCCAGGTCGACCCGAGTGGGTACGCCGCCCGGTTCGACGGCATCACGGCGTTCACCGACCTGGTGCTGGACGCGGTCCGGGACGCCAGTGAGCGGACCGGCCTGGGGATAGCGGTGATCATCGCCGCCAACCGCACGCGGCACCCGCTCGATGCCCGCACCCTGGCCCGGCTCGCCGCGCAGTACGCCGACCGCGGCGTCGTCGGCTTCGGCCTGTCCAACGACGAGCGCCGGGCCAGCACCGCCGACTTCGCGCCCGCGTTCCGGATCGCCGAGCGCGCCGGGCTGATGCTGACGCCGCACGGCGGTGAGCTCCGTGGACCCGAGCACATCCGCACCTGCCTCGACCACCTGCACGCCGATCGGCTGGGGCACGGGGTGCGCTCGGCCGAGGACCCCGAACTCCTGGCCCGGGTCGTCGACGCCGGAGTGGCGCTCGAGGTGTGCCCGGTCTCCAACGTCGCGCTCGGGGTCTACTCCGACCTCACCTCGGTCCCGCTCCCGGAACTGCTCGCCGCCGGTGCGACCGTGGCGCTGGGAGCCGACGACCCGCTGCTGTTCGGCTCTCGGCTCGCCGGCCAGTACTCCACGATGCGCGCCGCCCACGAGCTCTCCGACGAACAGCTCGCCGGGTTGGCCCGGATGTCGGTGCAGGCCTCCCGGGCACCCGAGACGACGAAGCGGGAGATCCTGGGAGACATCGACACCTGGCTCGCGACGCCTGACAACATGGACCCATGAGCGAGAAGGGACCTCCGGACCCGGAGCAGCTGCCGCCGACGCACCAGGCGTACGGCAGCCGCAAGGACAACCCGTTCACGTCTCCGTCCGGTCCCGCGGCCCAGCCGTCCGGCCCTGAGTACGTCGCGCCGACCTCCCAGCCACCGCCGCCGACGTACCAGCAGTACTCGCCGCAGCAGCCCAGGTACGGGCCGCCGCAGCCGGGGGCGCCCTACGGGTACGGAGGCCCGGCCCTGCCCGCGCACCCGCAGGTCGGGACGGCGTTCGTGCTCGGCCTGGTGTCCCTGATCGGCGGGTTCGCGTGCGGGCTTCCGATCGTCGTCGGGCCGTTCGCGTGGTCGATGGGCGCCCGGGTGCGCAAGGACATCGACGCGAACCCCGGGCAGTACAGCGGCCGCGACCGGGCGACTGCCGCCATGGTGATGGGCATGATCGCGACCGGCTTCCTCGCGCTCGCCCTTCTGGTCGTCGCCGTCGCGGTGGTCGCCATCGTGGCGTCCGCGTCGTAACCCATCGCTCAGAGCTCGCAGCCGAGCAAGACCGGCTCGTTGACCAGCCGGATCCCGAAGGCCTGCGCCACCCCGTCGCGGACGGTGCGGGCCACCAAGAGCAGGTCATCGGTCGACGCGCTGCCGCGGTTGGTCAGCGCCAGCGTGTGCTTGGTCGAGAGGCTCGCGCGGCCGCCGGTGAGGTCGGCGCCGTACCCCTTGCCGAATCCGGCGTGCTCGATCAACCACGCGGCGCTCACCTTGACCCCGCCCTCGGCCGGCCAGGTGGGCGCACCCTCGGGGACCTCGGCGGGGTCGATGACCGGGTTGGTGAAGAACGAGCCCGCGCTCCAGGTGTCGTGGTCGTCGGGGTCGAGCACCATGCCTTTGCTGCGCCGCAGCTCCAGCACGGCCTCGCGTACGTCGGCCATCGGCGCCCGGGCGCCGATCTCGACTCCGAGAGCGCGCGCCAGCTCGGCGTACGCGATCGGCTTGCCGAGGTCGCCCTGGGTGAACTGGAAGGTGACGTCGAGTACGACGTGCCGGCCGGGGTCTGCCTTGAACCGCGAGTGCCGGTAGCCGAACCCGCAGTCGGCGTTGGCGAAGGTGCGGACGCCTCGAAGGGTCCGGTCCCAGACTCTGACCGAGGCGATCGTCTGCGCCACGTCCTGGCCGTAGGCGCCGACGTTCTGGATCGGGGTCGCGCCCACCGAGCCTGGGATGCCGGCGAGCGCCTCGACGCCCACCCAGCCCACCTCCATCGCCTCGTAAGCGATGTTGTCCCACGTGGCCCCGGCGTCGACGCGCACGGTCACGCCACCGCACTGGGCTGCATCGGAGTCCGAGTCCCGGAGGACGCGCCCCGTGGCCACCTTGACGACTGTTCCCGGGAACTCTTCGTCGGAGGCCAGGAGGTTGCTGCCGCCACCCAGCACCAGTACCGGCTCGTCGCGGTCATCGGCCTCCGAGACCGCCGCGATCAGCTCTTCCTCCGTGGTCACCTCGACCCAACGCCGGACGCCGCCACCGACCCGCAGGGTGGTGTGCCACCGCAGCAGCTCAGCCACGAACCACGGCCTTGGGCATGCCGAGCACCTTCTGGCCGTCGCAGGTGACGGCCAGACTGACGGTCGTCAGCCCGTCGACGCTCTCCTTCACCTCGCCCGCGACCTCGATGCCGACGCCTCCCTCCGCGGGCACCACGACGGGACTGGTGAACTTGCAGCCGAGGCTCACCACCTCCGCACCGGGGAACCATTCGCCGACAGCGCGGGCCGCGAGGGCCATCGTGTACATCCCGTGCGCGATCACGCCAGGCAGACCGACACTGCGGGCCACGTCCTCGTCCTGGTGGATCGGGTTGTGGTCGCCGCTCACGGCGGCGTACCGAACCAGGTCGGCGCGGGTGATCGTGAAGGTCTGGGTGGCCAGCGTCATGCGGCGCTCCGGTGAACCAGGGTGGCGTTGGCGACGCACACAAGAGCGCCGTCGCCGTCCGTGATCTCGCTGCTCGTGGTGATGATGTCGTTGCCCGCGATCTGCCGCAGCCCGGCCACCGTCAAGGTCGCCGTGAGCACGTCGCCCGAGACGATCGGCCGGTTGTAGGCGAACTTCTGCTCGCCGTGCACGATCCGCGACAGCTCGACGCCCTCACCCTCGAGGAACGCGTTCATGGCCTCGAACGCGAGCACGATCGGGTACGTCGCGGGTGCCTGGCCGGCGTACTCGCCACCGGTGGCCGCCGCGAACTCGCGCAGTCCGTCCTCGGTCACGACATAGGGTCGGCTGGGTGGGAACTGCCGGCCGACGAGGGACTGGTCCACGGGCATTCCCCGACACTAGCGTCCGGCTCGCCGCGATCCTGCTGGCCCTGCTGCTCGCCGGCCTCGACCTCACCCGGGGCGTCCCGCGAGGGCTGCGGCCCACCTGAGTTCAAGAAGCTGCGAGGCCTCTCGCCGTCGTACACGAAGGACCGGCTGGACCGGTTTCGGAACGATCACGCGCTCTGCGCGGGCTGGTGGGTGCGGGCCGACCAGAAGTTCGTGCCGCAGAGTCTGGCGATCGACGGGGACACCACCTGGGTGAGCGGCTACGACGGCGGCGGACCGCGCGGCACCCTGCTGTGCCGGGTGGTGCGACTCGACCTGCGGACTGGACGCGTCCTGGACCAGGCGGCGCCGATCAACGGCAGCGTGGGTGGTCGCCCGGAGGTGAACTGCCGGCACGGCGGCGGCCTCGCGAGCACTGACGAAGGCCTGTGGCTTGCCGAGGGCCAGCGGCTCTGGCTGCTCGATCCGGAGACCCTGGACGTCGAACGAGTGTGGGGCCTCACCAATCCGCTCCGCGGTTCGTTCGCCCTGGCCGGCCCCGGGGGGCTGATCGGGCTGGGCGAGTTCAAGTTCGAGCGGCGGGGTCGGCTGGACTGGTTCGACCCCGACGCGCTGATCGCCGGTGCAGCCGTCGACCTCGTCCCGGCCGACGCCGTACGTCATCAACGGGACGTGCCGCCGATGGCCCAGGGAGCGGTCGTCGCCGATCTCGGCCGCGGGCCGGCCGGGCTGTGGTTCGTCACCTCCAACACGCGATGCGGCGTGCTCGTCGGCCCGGGCGGCCAGCGAGTGGGCTATCTACCGGGTGCCGAGGGGACCGCTCTGCGCGACGGAGACCTGTGGTCGGTCAGCGAATCGGGGTCCCGGCCCTACCAGGAGAAGGGTGGCCGGCCGGTCGTGCCAATGCTGGCCCGGTTCGACATCGGAAAGGTCGGCGACTGGGCGCGGGCCAACTGCCAGCCGTAGACCGAAAACCACGGAACCCGCCCACGAGGGGCGGGTCCAGGCGTCGTACGACGAGTGGGTTCAGCGGGTCTCGCGGTGCTCGGTGTGCTTGCGGCAACGCGGGCAGAACTTCTGCAGCGACATCCGGTCGGGGTCGTTGCGGCGGTTCTTCTTGGTGATGTAGTTGCGCTCCTTGCATTCCACGCACGCGAGCGTGATCTTGGGGCGAACGTCGGAGCTCTTGCTGGCCACGGGAATTCCTTCTGTACGTTGGTTGGTGCGTAGCGGGGGCGGGACTCGAACCCGCGACACCACGATTATGAGCCGTGTGCTCTAACCACCTGAGCTACCCCGCCATGGAGAGCCCCTTTACGGAATCGAACCGTAGACCTTCTCCTTACCATGGAGACGCTCTGCCGACTGAGCTAAAGGGGCAACGTCGGAGAACGATACACAGGGGGACTCGTGTTCGAGAAATCGGTTCGGGCCGACTCGTTCTACCGTTCCGAGGGCACTTCCGACGATGGGTCAGAACGCTTCGAGCCGCTCCCGACAACGGCGGGACCATGGACTCCGGATGCGGAGCACGGCGGTCCCCCGGCGGCCCTGCTGGCCCGCGCCGTGGAGCGTCTCGACGAGGCCGAGGGGCGGGTGATCGGCCGGTTCACGATGGAGCTCTGGGGGCCGGTTCCGGTCGCACCGATCCTGGCCCGGGCCGGGGTGCTGCGGCCCGGACGTTCGGTGACGCTGGCCGAGTCGGAGCTGTACGACGTCGGGCGCGACCGGGTGGTGGCCACCGGCCGCGCGTGGCTGTTCCCGGCCTCACCCGACGGCCCGCCCGCGGAGGATCGGCCGCCAGATCACACCCATGCCGACGGGGTCAGCCAGCCACGCCCCGAGGGCTGGCACGGGGGCTACCTCGACGCGATCGAATGGCGCTGGATCAAGGGCGGCGTGGGCGAGTCCGGACCCGGCGTGGTCTGGATGCGGCCGCCTGAGTTGGTGGAAGGCGAACCGACCTCACCGGTGCAGCGGCTGCTCGCGTGCGTCGACTCCGCCTCCGGCGCGAGCGCCGCCCTCGACGTCCGCGAGTGGGGCTTCCTCAACCCCGAGCTGACCGTGCATTTGCTCCGTCCGCCTGTCGGAGAGTGGGTGTGCGTCGATGCGGTCACGACCTTCGGCGGCGGGGCGGTTGGGCTGGCCACCTCGGATGTGTACGACGAGCGCGGCCTGGTCGCGAGGTCAGCCCAGGCTCTTCTCGTCCAACCTCGCTGACCCGTCACCGCTAGGCGCGGGCGAGGATTTCGCCGTGCAGGATCGTGAACCAGCCATCAGGGTCGGCGGTCCAGGCCCGGAACGCGTCGGAGATGCCCTGCAGCTCCGGCTGGGTGGCTCGACCCTCGTGGAGGAGCTGCTCCGAGAACGCCGAGCTGAGGATCCGGTCCGTCCACATGCCACCCCAGAACGCACGGTCCTCGGGAGTGGCGAAGCACCAGACGCCGGCTGAGGAGGTGACGTCGGTGAAGCCGGCCGATCGAGTCCAGGCCAGCAACCGCCGACCGGCATCCGGCTCGCCACCGTTGGCGCGCGCCGCCGCCTGGTAGAGCTCCATCCAGTGATCGAACTCAGGCACCTGGGGATACCAGACGAACCCGGCGTAGTCACTGTCGCGGGCGGCGACAATGCCGCCCGGCTTGCACACACGATGCATCTCACGCAGCGCCTGCACCGGGTCGGCGACGTGCTGAAGCACCTGGTGCGCGTGCACCACGTCGAAGCTGTCGTCGCGGAAGTCGAGCGCGTGCACGTCGCCCACGACGAAATCGGCGCCGATGCCGCGCCCTCCGAGCTCCGCGCGGCTCAGCGCCAGCGCCTCCTCGGTCGCCTCGAGCGCGGTCACCCGGCCCGGCGCGACGAGGTCGGCGAGGTCAGCGGTGATCGTGCCCGGTCCGGCACCGACATCGAGCAGGGTCTGTCCCGGCGCGAGCTCAGGCAGCAGGTAGCCGCAGGAGTTCTCGGCGGTCCGCCAGCGGTGCGAGCGCAGCACCGACTCGGCGTGGCCGTGCGTGTAGCGCGCTTCGGTCATCCGGCGATGGCGGACGGACCGGTGATCGAGGCGAACGGCGACGCCTCCTCGAGCTCGTAGGCCAGCTCCAGCAACATCGCCTCCCGGCCCGCGCCCGCCCCGAACATCATCCCCATCGGGAGCCCGCCGGCCGTGGTGGTCAGCGGCAGCGAGATCGCCGGGTCACCGGTCGCGTTCTGCATCGGCGTGAACGAGATCCACTTGAGGGTCCGCTCCATGACCTCCTCGAAGTCCTGCCGCGGGTCGAGGTGACCGATCAGTGGGGTCTCCGCGCCGAGGGTCGGCGCGAGCACGACGTCGTACTTCTGGAAGTACTCGGCTGACAGGTGCTTGGTCCGCCGCAGCCGGTTGATGGCGCCGGGCAGCTTGTGCATCCTGCGGGTCGCGTGCCTGGCCAGGCCGGTCGTGAACGCGTCGTGGTGGGACCGGTCCCAGGTCTTGCCGTGCAGCCGGCGGCCGTTGCGGATGAGAAACAGCGCGAGGCTGGCCCAGTAGAGGAGGAAGTCGTCCTTGAAACCGGGGTCCAGGGGCGGCACGTCACCCTCTACGACAGTGTGGCCGAGCTCCTCGAGCAGGCCCGCGACCTTCAGGGTGAGCTCGGTGACCTCGGGCGTGGCCTCCTGGCCGATCGCGGAGGTGACCACCGAGATCCGCAGCCGGTTGCGGCCCGGGCGGGTGATGTCGCCGATCGGCTGCAGCCCCACGTTGCGGTAGATCTTCTCGGCCTCGCGGTAGAAGGCCGCAGTGTCCCGCACGCTGCGGGTGACCACGCCGTCAGCCACGATCCGCACCGGCTGCTCGCGAATCATCTTGTCCTGGGCGATCCGGTCCCGGGTCGGCTTCATGCCGACCAGCCCGTTGACCGATGCCGGGATCCGGATCGAGCCACCGCCGTCGTTGGCGTGCGCGATGGGTACGGCGCCGGCCGCCACCAGCGCGGCCGAGCCCGCCGAGGACGCGCCGGCCGTGTGCGCGGTCGACCACGGGGTGCGGACGGAGCCCAGGCGCGGGTGTTCGGCCGAGGGCAGGAAGCCGTACTCGGACAGCTGGGTCTTACCGAGCGGGATCACCCCGGTCATCCGGTACATCCGGGTGAAGTCGCCGTCGCGGGCCGCGGGTTTGCCCACCCAGGCATCGGTGCCCTCGCGGGTGGGCATCCCGGCGACGTAGACATTGTCCTTGATGTACGTCGGGACGCCGCTGAAATAGCCGCCCTGGGGATCGCGGGCTTCCGCACGGGCCGCGTCGAAGGCGGCGTAGACGACCGCGTTGAGCCGCGGGTTCACCAGCTCGGTGCGGGTGATCGCGGCCTCGACGACGTCGCGGACCGAGACGTCGCCGCGGTGCAGCGCCTCCACGAGCCCGACCGCGTCGTAGGCACCGAGGGCGTCATCGCTGAAGGCATGCACACGCGTCATGCGCACAAATTACCGGTCAGTCACCTCGGCGACGGCAGCCGACCAGATGTGGGTCAAAGATGCCGATCGCTTCCATCAGCGCGAACATCGTCGTCGGCCCGACGAAGGCGAATCCGTGCCGCTTCAGCGCCTTCGAGAGAGCGACCGACTCGGGCGACGTCGTGGTCATCTCCTCAGTGGTCGCGGGCGCCGGGGGTGGCTCCGGGGCGAACGAGTCGACGAGCGCGACCAGGCCGCCCTCCTGTCGCAGCGCCACGGTGGCCTGGGCATTGGTGATCGCAGCCTCGATCTTGCGCAGGTTCCGGACGATCCGGGGCTCGGCCATCAGCCGGGCGACGTCGGCATCGTCGTAGGCCGCGATCGTGTCGGCGTCGAAGCCGGCGAACACCTCGCGGAACGCCTCGCGCTTGTTGAGGATCGTCGACCAGGAGAGCCCGGACTGGAACGCCTCGAGCGTGAGCCGCTCGAGATAGGCCGGCTCCCCCTCGACCGGGTGGCCCCACTCCTGGTCGTGGTAGTCGCGCATCACGCTGGGCGCGACCCCGGCCCACGGGCAGCGCGGGACGCCGTCGTCACCGATGACCGGACCCATCAGCGGCGGTATTCCGGATTCTCGAAGTCGAAGCGGGTGCCGGCGTCCCAGTCCGAGCGGACGTTGCCATGACCGGGTACGCCGCCGGTGTCCTTGAGCAGCTTCGCCAGGTGCATGAGGTTCCAGGTCATGAACGTCGTGTTCCGGTTGGTGAAGTCGTTGTCGGGACCGCCGCTGCCGGGATCGAGGTACGACGGCCCCGGACCGGCCTCACCGATCCAGCCGGCGTCGGCGTTCGGCGGGACGGTGTAGCCCACGTGCTGGAGGCTGTAGAGGATGTTCATCGCACAGTGCTTGATGCCGTCCTCGTTGCCGGTGATCAGGCAGCCTGCGACCCGGCCGTAGTAGAGGTACTGGCCCTTCTCGTTGAGCTCGCCGGAGAGGGCATACAACCGCTCGATGAGCTGCTTGGTGATGCTCGAGTTGTCGCCCAGCCAGATCGGTCCGGCGACCACGAGGATGTCGCTGTCCAGGATGCCGGGGTAGAGCTCGGGCCAGGCGTCCTCCGCCCAGCCGTGCTCGCGCATGTCCGGGTAGACGCCGGTCGCCACCGGGTGGTCGATCAGTCGCAGCGTGGTCACCTCGACGCCGTGCTTGCGCATGATCGCCGCGCTCACGTCGACGAGCCCCTGGGTGTGGCTCGGTTCCGGGCTGCGCTTCAGCGTGCAGTTGACATAGGTTGCCTTGAGGCCGGTGAAGTCGTTTTCGTCGGTCATGGCGATACTCTCGCGGCGGGTCGACCCGCGGGCAATGGCCCTAGGTGACGACCTCGTGACGCCTGGGCCGGCAGCACCCGACGAAGGGATGGCCATGTCCACCGAGACGCCGCAATGGGAGCTGGTCGACGAGGGATGGGGCCGCAAGGCGGTCGACATGGCCACGCTGCACGAACCACAGAACGTCCGCGAGTACGTCGGAATGCACTCCCACCTGGGAGTCGGACCCGGCACCAGGGTCCTGGACGTGGCCTGCGGTGCGGGGTTGGCCGTCGAGCTGGCCGCCGCTCGCGGCGCGGTCCCGGCGGGGATCGACGCGTCGCGACGGCTGGTGGAGATCGCGCTCGACCGAACCCCGGACGGCGACGTGCGCGTCGGTGACATGCGCGACCTGCCCTGGCCCGACGACTCGTTCGACGTGATCACCAGCTTCCGAGGGATCTTCGGCACCACCCCGGAGGTGCTGGACGAGGTGATGCGGGTCTTGCGCCCCGGTGGCCGTCTCGGCCTGACGGTGTGGGGCCACCTCAAGATCTCACCGGGTGCCTGGGCGCTGCGGCCGTTCGTCTGGGCCGAAGCGCACCAGGTGACCCACCAGGCTGAGATGAACAGCCTCGGCAAGCCGGGTGTGGGCGAGGACGTGCTGGCCGGGCACGGCTTCGCGCGGGTCCGGCGGGTGCGCGTGCCGTTCGCCTGGGAGTTCCCCGACCCGGCGACGTACGCCCGCGCGCTGGCGTCCACCGGACCGGCGTACGAGGCGATCCAGACCGTCGGGGAGGAGAAGTTCCTCGCCGACGCCGAGCAGCTGGCCGAGGAGCGGGTCCGGGCCGGGCTGCCGCTGCGGGCCGAGATCGAGCTGGTCGGGTTCCTCGCGGACAAGCCGCACGACGCGGCGGCGGGATCGTCGTTCCTCGCCGAGCCCGCGACACCGAGCGAGCCGGCCCAGGCGATCCTCGACCAGGACGTGGCCGAGATGGGATTCGCCATGAACGCCTCCCGGCTGTGGAGCCTCGACCCCGAGGCCTACGACCGGATCTTCGGCGTCATCGGGCACGTGACCAGGACGGCTGGGCTGTCGGTGCGTGACCGGGGGGTCCTGGTGGCGGCCACCGCATCCACGATGGGTGACGCCTACTGCTCCCTGGCGTGGGGCCGCAAGCTCGCCGAGGCGGCCTCGCCCGAGCTGAGCCGGGGCGTCCTCACCGGTGACGACAGCCTCCTCGACGACCGGGAGCGGGCACTGGCGCAGTGGGCGCGCGCCGTCACTGCCGATCCCAACGCCACCACCCCCCTCGCCGTACAGGCGCTCCGGGACGCCGGGTACGACGACGCGCAGATCCTCGCGATCACGACGTACGTCGCGCTGCGGCAGGCGTTCTCGACCGTCAACGACGCGCTCGGGGCGGCGCCGGATGCGCAACTGCGCGACACGGTGCCGGAGCAGGTGCTGGCTGCCGTGAACTACGGCCGGCCGATCGCGCCGGGCAGCTAGCGGCGCTCGCGGAGCCGCACGTTGGGCAGCTCGGGGGCGGGGATCGGCGGCAGCTGGTCGTCCACCGGGATGCCGAAGCGGCCGTCGGTGAGCGCTCCCTCCACGATCTGGGCCTGCCACTCCTCGCGGAAGCCCACGATCTCCTCGTGGGTGCGGCCGACGAAGTTCCACCACATCACGATGGGCTCGCCGAACGGCGGTCCGCCGAGCACGAGCAGCCGCACCGGCTCGTCGTACGACCTGAGCTCGAGGCGGTTGGCGCCGATCGGCACGTACGCGAGGTCGGACGGCTTGGCCTCGGCCTCGCCGACGCTGAGCAGTCCCGAGTCGACGAGTACGCCGTGCTCGAAGTCCGAGTCCACGTCGAGCGAGAGGTGGGTGTCGGGCTCGAGCAGGATCTCGGCACCGAGGAGCGGGGTGTACGTCGACACCGGGGACGTGTCGCCGAGCAACGAGCCGAGGAACACCCGGGCGACGTAACCGTCACCGGCGAGCCGCGGCGGCTCGTGGTGGGCGAAGCCGGGCTCGGCGTACCGGTCGGCGTCGGGGAGTGCGACCCACAGCTGCGCGCCGTGCAGGGTCCGGGTGCCCGGGGTCGAGATCTCCGAGTGGCTGATCCCGCGCCCGGCGGTCATCAGGTTGACCTGCCCGGGCCGGACCATCGCGTGGTTGCCGGCGCTGTCGCGGTGTTCGATCTCGCCCTCGAAGAGCCAGCTCACGGTCTGCAGCCCGGTGTGCGGGTGCGGTGCGACGTTCATCCCGCCGGTGTCGTCGACCGGGTCCGGGCCGTAGTGGTCGACGAAGCACCACGCGCCGATCAGCGAGCGCTGCCGCTGCGGGAGGGTACGGCGCACGGTCATCGCCCGCAGCCCACCGAGGGGCACCTCGCGCGGCGTCATGATCTCGACCTGCCGAGATGCAGCGGACTCGCAGGTGAGCTCCGGCGGCTTGTCCTCGAGGTTGCTCATCTTCTGGAGGCTACTTCCGCGTTCCCATCAAGATGCGGCGAGCACCGCGTGCGTGCCGATGGCGCGGGCGACCACGACGCCACCCTGGGTGACTTCGGCCTCGGTGGAGCCGACCCGTCGGCCGACCCCGACGCATCGGCCGCGGCAGACCAGCGGCACGCCGGGCACCGCCGCCCGGACGTACTGGACGCTGAGGTGCACGTGGGGCGCGGCCGCTCCGTCGGCCACTCGGGCGTGCACGGCCCAGCCGGTGGTGGTGTCGAGCAGCGACGCGAGGAACCCGCCGTGGACGATGCCGCCACCGTTGCAGTGGCTCGGCCCGGGATCCGCCTCGACCACCGCCTCGTGCTCGTCGACGCCGATGTAGCGGAAGCCGAGAAGGGCGGAGAAGGGACCTGGCGTTGGGCCGTCGGCATGCGGGTCGAGGGGCTCGGACATGGGCAGACCGTAGTGCGTTCGTCTAGGCGTGGTGCTTGGGTTCCACCTTGCGCTTGCTGCCGTCGCCGCCGGTGACCACGCCTTTGTCGGAGGTGGAGGTCACACCGGAGGACCGACCGGACGGCACCACGAGGCGGATGATCACCGACTTGGAGGCGGGACAGTTGCTGCCCTCGGCCACGTGGTCGAGCGGGACCAGCGGGTTGGTCTCCGGGTAGTAAGCGGCTGCGCAGCCCCGCGGTTGGTCGTAGGGCACGATCCGGAACGCCGGGGCGATGCGCTCGGAGCCGTCGGTCCACTCGCTGACCAGGTCGACGAGATCGCCCTCGGCGAACCCCAGGTGCGCGATGTCGTCGGGATGCACGAACACGACCCGACGTCCGCCGGACACACCGCGATAGCGGTCGTCGAGGCCGTAGATCGTGGTGTTGAACTGGTCGTGGGACCGCAGTGTCTGTAGCAGCAGCCGACCCTCGGCGACCTCGAGCACGTCGGTGGGGCTGACCGTGAACACGGCCTTGTTCACCTTCGTGGGGAACGTGCGGGAGTCGCGCGGCGGGTGCGGGAGCACGAAGCCACCCGGACGGTCGATCTTCTCGTCGTACGCCTCGCAGCCGGGCACGACGCGGGCGATCCGGCGGCGGATCTCGGTGTAGTCGTCGCGCATCGCGGCCCACGGCACCGGGTGCTCGGCGCCGAGAGTGGCGAGCGCCAGGCTGCAGACGATGTCGACCTCGGAGCGCAGGTGTCGAGACGCGGGCTTGAGCGGACCATGCGAGGCGTGCACCGCGGACATCGAGTCCTCGACGGTGACGCGCTGCGCGAGGCCACCGGTCAGGTCCTTCTCGCTGCGGCCGAGCACGGGGAGGATCAGCGCCTCGGTGCCGGTGACGACGTGCGACCGGTTGAGCTTGGTCGAGACGTGCACAGTGAGCGCGGCGTTGCGCATCGCTTTCTCGGTGACCTCGGTGTCGGAGACGGCGGAGACGAAGTTGCCGCCCATCCCCATGAAGAATCGCGCGCGGCCGTCGCGGAGCGCCCGCACCGCCTCGACCGAGTCGAAGCCGTCCTCGCGTGGCGGGTCGAAGCCGAACTCGTCGCGCAGCGCGTCGAGGAACATCGGCGGCACCCGCTCCCAGATGCCCATCGTGCGGTCGCCCTGAACGTTGGAGTGCCCGCGCACCGGGCAGAGCCCGGCGCCGGGCTTGCCGATGTTGCCCTGAGCGAGGGCGACGTTGGCGATCTCCTTGATCGTGGCGACAGCGTTGCGGTGCTGGGTGATGCCCATCGCCCAGCAGGTGACGGTGGCCGAGGAGTCGCGGAACATCTCGGCGGCTCGGACGATGAGGTCACGGTCGAGCCCGGTCGAGCGTCGTACGGCGTCCCAGTCGAGCCCGCGCATGTGCGCGGCCCACTCATCGAACCCATGACCATGCCGCTCGACGAAGTCGTGGTCGATCGCGTCCCACTCGACCAGCAGTGCGCCGATGGCCTGGAACAGCGCGAGATCGCCGTTGACGCGCACCGGAAGGTGCAGGTCAGCGAGACCGGTGCCGAGGATCATGCCGCGCGGCGACTGCGGGTTCTTGAACCGGACGAGTCCGGCCTCCTCGAGCGGGTTGATCGCGAGGATCTTGGCGCCGTTGCGCTTGGCCTTCTCGAGCGCGGACAGCATCCGCGGGTGGTTGGTGCCCGGGTTCTGGCCCACGACCACGATCAGCTCGGACTCGTGGATGTCGTCGAGGCTGACCGAGCCCTTGCCGATCCCGATCACCTCGGCCAGCGCCACCCCGGAGGACTCGTGACACATGTTGGAGCAGTCGGGGAGGTTGTTCGTGCCGAACGCGCGGACGAACAGCTGGTAGGCGAACGCCGCCTCGTTGGAGGTCTTGCCGGAGGTGTAGAAGATCGCCTCGTCGGGTGAGCCCAGGTCGCGGAGGTGGTCGCCGATCATCGAGAACGCGTCGTCCCAGTCGATCGGCTCGTAGTGGGTGGCGCCCTTGCGGAGCACCATCGGCTCGGTGATCCGGCCCCGATGACCGAGCCAGTAGTCGGTGCGCTCGCGCAGGTTCTCGATCGAGTGCTGGGCGAAGAACCGCCGGTCGATCTTGTCGCGGGTGGCCTCCTCGGCGACCGCCTTGGCGCCGTTCTCGCAGAACTCCGCGGTGTGCCGGTGCTGGGGGTCGGGGTCCGGCCAGGCGCACCCCTGGCAGTCGAAGCCGTCGACCTGGTTGAGCTTGGTGAGGGTGCGCGCGGTGCGGGCGACGCCCATCTCCTCCACGGCCCGCTTCATCGCGACGGCGACCGCCGTGACCCCGGCCGCGGCGTGCGCAGCGCCGCCGAACTCAAGGTCTGCCTCGTCGATCTCGTCGCGCTTCCGGCGGCCCATAGCGCCTATCCTGTCCCCCGGGTCAAGCACCGTCGTCAGGAGTTGGAGAACACAGCCGGGTCGTCGCCGTCGTCGGGACCTCGCCCAGCCCAGGTCCAGGCGTACGCCGGATCCTCGACCGCCAGCCCGCCCTCACCGAGGTCGAGCGGCGCGAAGGTGTCGACCATGACCGCCGACTCCTCGAAGTACTCGACGCCCAGCGACGCCTCGATCGCGCTGGGCTGCGGGCCGTGCGGATGGCCGCCTGGGTGGAGCGAGATCGACCCGAGGCCGATGCCGGATCCCTTGCGCGCCTCGTAGTCGCCGCCGACGTAGAACATCACCTCGTCGGAGTCGACGTTCGAGTGGTAGTAGGGCACCGGGATCGCGAGCTCGTGGTAGTCGACCTTGCGGGGCAGGAAGTTGCAGACCACGAAGTTGTGGCCCTCGAAGACCTGGTGCACCGGTGGCGGCTGGTGGATCTTGCCGGTGATCGGCATGTAGTCGTCGATGTTGAACGTGTACGGGTAGAGGCAGCCGTCCCAGCCGATGACGTCGAACGGATGGGTGGCGTAGGTCATCCGGGAGCCGATGACCTGGCCGCCCGCGCGGTGCTTGACCAGCACCTCGACGTCGGTGCCCTCCACCAGATGGACGCCGGTAGGTCCGTAGAGGTCGCGTTCGCAGTACGGCGCGTGCTCCAGCAGCTGCCCGTAGCGCGACAGGTAGCGCTTCGGTGGCGCGACGTGGCTGTTTGCCTCGATCGCATACAGCTGGCAGGCCTCGGCCGGCAGCCAGCGATGCGTAGTGGCCCGGGGCACGATGACGTAGTCGCCGGCTCGGTACCGCAGCGCCCCGAACACGGTCTCGACGGTGCCGCTCCCGGACTCGACGTAGACGCACTCGTCGCCGATCGCGTTGCGGTAGTGGGCAGAGGGAGCGGTGCCGGTGACGACGTACGAGATCCGGACGTCGTTGTTGCCGAGCACCAGGCGGCGGCCGGTCACCGGATCGGGATCGGTCTCGAGGTCGTGCAGACGGAGGTGCCGGGGCATCAGTGGATGGTTGGGCGTCCGGGTCTGGTCCGGGAGCTCCCAGACCTCCGAGGCGACGATGGCCGACGGGACTCCTCGGTGGTAGAGAAGGGAGGAGTCCGAGGAGAACCCTTCCTCACCCATCAGCTCCTCGTAATAGAGAGAACCGTCGGGAGCCCGGTGCTGGGTGTGTCGCTTCGGCGGGACCTCGCCCACGCGTCGGTAGTGCGCCATGTTTGCTCCGGCTGCTCCGGTTATCGGACGGGTGTGTTCGCTATCTGGCTCGTGGTTAGAGTAGCTGCGTGGCTGCTCCGCTGGAACCCGCGCTCGTCGGCCTGATCGACGACGCTGCCATCTTTCCGCCCGGCAATGCGGACCTGCACGCGGCGAGTGCAGCGTTCGTGGCGAGAGGCTCGGAGCCCTGGGCCGAGCTGGTCGGAACGTTCGTGGTCCGCGACCTCGACATCCCGCAGCTGCGGGGTACGCCGGCGAAGCTCTCGATCGTGGTGACCGGAGGCGCCGGCCAGATCGGCGGTCCGGCCGGTCTCTGCGCCAAGCTGGGGCTGGAGCTCGCCGGCCTCGAGATCGCCCTGCGCGACCTCGACGATCTCGCCGGGAACGCCCAGCGGGTGGTGGTCGCCGTCGACGCGGCCCGAGCCGACGGAGTACTCGCCGACGATGTGCCGGTCTACGTCGAGCTCCCCTCTGTCGGCACGACGGCATCCTGGCTGGCCGCGGCCGACGAGGTGGCCTCGGCCGAGCTCCGGTTCAAGTTCCGCACCGGCGGGCTGGAGGCACTGACGTTCCCGGCCGCCCGCACGTTAGCGGGCTGGATCGATGCCGCCCTCGATCGCGAGACGCCGTTCAAGTGCACCGCCGGGCTGCACCGCGCGGTACGGCACACGAGTGACGAGGGCTTCGAGCACCATGGCTTCCTCAACGTCCTGGTGGCCACCCACCGCGCCTTCGAGGGAGCCAAGCTCGACGAGGTGGTGGCCACTCTGGAGGAGCGCGACGGCACGGCGCTCGCCGCCGCCGACTGGACCGGCGCGCGTCGGTGGTTCGCATCGTTCGGCTCCTGCTCGATCGACGAACCGCTCGCCGATCTCCGCGAGCTGGGGCTCATCGCTCCATGAGCGGCTACGGCCTCGACCATCTTCCCTACGGTGTCTTCTCGGTCGCCGGCGACCGGCCGCGGATCGGCGTCCGGTTCGAGGGCACCGTGCTCGACCTCGCCGCGGCCACCGGGCGACCGGAGTTCGCAGCAACCTCGCTCAACCCGTTCCTCGCGCTGGGCCCGCAGGTCTGGGCTGAGACGCGCGCCGCGGTAACCGTGCTGGCGGAGACAGGCGAGGCCCCGTCGTACTCGGTCGACGAGGTGGCCCTGCACCAACCGTTCGAGGTCGCCGACTACGTCGACTTCTACGCCTCACTCGAGCACGCCTCCAACGTCGGCCGGATCTTCCGGCCCGACCAGGAACCGCTGTTGCCGAACTGGCGACACCTCCCGGTCGGGTATCACGGCCGGGCCGGGACGGTGGTGCCGAGCGGCACTCCGATCGTCCGCCCGAGTGGACAGCGGAAGGCACCCGATGAGGCCGCGCCGACGTACGGCCCCAGCCGGAGGCTGGATATCGAGGCCGAGCTCGGGTTCGTCGTGGGCGTCGGCTCCCGGCTCGGCGAGCCGGTCCCGCACGACGCTTTTGCCGACCACGTCTTCGGCGTGGTCGGGCTCAACGACTGGTCGGCGCGCGACATCCAGGCGTGGGAGTACGTGCCGCTCGGGCCGTTCCTCGGCAAGTCGTTCGCCACCTCGATCTCGGTCTGGGTTACGCCGCTGGCCGCACTTGAGAGCGCGTGGACGCCGCTGCCGGGGCAGGACCCTCGGCCGCTGGACTATCTCGCGCCCGACCAGGCCCGGGGCCTGGACATCGACGTCGAGGTGGAGCTCAACGGCGTGGTCGTCAGCCGGCCGCCGTACCGGACCATGTACTGGGGCCCGGCTCAGATGCTCGCCCACATGACCGTCAACGGCGCGTCCCTGCGCACCGGCGACCTGTTCGGCTCGGGCACCATCAGCGGCGCCGATCCCGGCCAGCGCGGCTCGTTCCTCGAGCTGAGCTGGGGCGGCACCGAACCATTGCCGGGGGGGCGCACTTTCCTCGAGGACGGCGACGAGGTGGTGCTCCGTTACTCGGCACCGGGCACTGGAGGCGGACGGATCTCGCTCGGCGAGGTGTCCGGACGGATCGAGCCCGCCCGGGCCTGAACAACCGACCCGGGGCGGTCTCGCAGTTCCGTCAGCTCGCCGGCACGTAGTCGGACGAGTCGCCGGTGATGATCACGTAGAAGCGCTTGCGCGTGCCCGGATCGGCAGGGGTGCCGGCTCCCGAGGTGACCGTGCCGTCACTCATCCGCGGGCTGACCACGAACGCGTTGTCGTTCTGTGCGCCCGGAGGTGCGCAGTTGGTCGGAGTCTGGTCGATCACGCCACAGAGGCTCACCGCGATCTCGCCGGAGAACTCCGGGTTGGCGTCCGGGTCCCCCGCACGCCCGCTGGTGATCCCGTCACCGTTCTGGTCGATCCGGTTCTGCAGGGCGATCGTGGTCACGATCCCGTTGTTGCCGAGGGGCTCGTTGGCGTCGATGTAGACATTGCCGTTGGCCCGCAGCGCGTTGGATGGCATGCCCTCGGGGGCCGTGTTCGGCAGCGTGGGGTACGCCGCGACTACCTCGAACCCACCGGACTGGGCCACGATCGCTCCGGTCGCATCGACCAGGGCCCACCGGGTGAACGCCTCGGGGTCGGCCTTGGGGTCGAGCGCACCGGGACGGAGATCCTTGGGCCTCAACGACCCGTCCCGCACGTCCTTCGACAACAGCGTTTCGTTCGCGACCTTGGCAGAGGTGACGGCGTTCGCCTTGAGATCGGCGGTGCCGATGGTCGCGGCGGCATACGACGTACCTCCCAGGGCGACGACCAGGGCCGTCACCGAGACGGCCATCGAGGGACTGGGGCGACTGAACCGGAGGAGCTTCATCATGCGGACCTTTCGAGAAGGGAGACGCTGCTTGTCCGGCCTTCGTCGCCGCCGTCACCTCGGATTGGCCGACCCAGCAGGCAATAGGCTGCCCGGATGGGTTTCTTCACTCCGCTGGCCGTCCGCATCGGCGCGATCCCGTGGATGCCCCAGCTGCTGCCGCAGATCGTCTGGGTGGACACGCGCCTGCAGAAGACGACACGGGGCCGCTGGTCCGTGCTCGACATCGCGGGGCTCCCGAGCCTCGCTCTCACGGTGCCTGGCCGGAAGAGCGGCATCCCGCGCACGACTCCCTTGCTCTGCGTGCCCTACCGGGATGGCTGGCTGATCGCTGGTTCCTACTTCGGCGGCCCGAAGACCCCACTCTGGGTGGGGAACCTGCGCGCGACCGAACGCGCTCGCATCCGGTTCGCCCGCGAGGACTTCGACGTCTCGTGGCGCGAGCTCGAAGGGCCGGACCGCGCCCAGGCGTGGCGGTGGATGCTGAAGACTTGGCCCAACTACGCGAAATACGAGGAGCGCACGGACCGGGTGATTCCGGTCTTCCTGCTCGAACGCGCGTAGGTCAGGACCAGACGGGGGCGATCCGGCGGCGGTAGTCACGCCCTCCGACTCCCTTGATCACGAACAGCACCGGCGCCGGGATCTCCTTGGTCAGCGCCCTTCGCTCGTCGGGCCCGGCGCCGTCGGTCAGCCAGGCGAAGAACGTGCCGGCCTGGCCCTTCATCGACTTGCGCACCGCGACCTGCGCTGCCTTGGCCTGGGGCGTGCCCTTGAGGTTCGCCGCCGCGAACGGCTCGAGGTCGCGCTCCTCGTGGGCGAGGTGGTCGTTCATGATCGCCCCGAACGCGACCACCGACTCCCGGGCAGCGCTGGCATTGTCGTCCGACGGACTTTGCCGCAGCGTCTCCATCGCCGTCGTCGCCGCATCGAGTGCGGCCGCCATCCGCTGGTGCTCGCCGTCGAGGTCACCGACCAGCCCAGCGTCCGCGCCGACCTCCTGCAACGCGGGGAAGAAGATCGTCTCCTCGCCCTCGTGATGCACGTGCAGCTGGTGTGCGTAGTTCTCCCAAGCCGCCCACAACTGGTCAGCCCGGTCCTGGGCGCCAGGGAAGTCGGCGAGCGCGGCGTCGAACCGCGCCAGGTCGCGACGCAATGCCGCATGGATGATGGTGTTCATCGTCTTGTGCTCGGTCATGCCCAGCCCCCGCGTGAGAGTTGAGCATGAGTGTCGTACAAATCAGCTGAGGGCGCCGAGCTTTCGTTCGTGGTCGCCGTAGTGGCGGGACAGGATCCGCTCCGACGTGCGTACGCCCCACCGCTCCAGCCGGTCCTTGCCGCCGGGCAGTCTGCCGAGCACGTGGTAGCGCAGCACATTGAGGGGGACCAAGTAGGCGGCCACCCACGGCGGACGCAGCGGCAGGCCGAAATCCTTCATGCTGGGTGGCCCGAGCAGCACCGTCATCAGGCTGAGCAGGCGCTCCCGCGCGATCCACCCGCGAGCTCTGGCGAATCGGCCGTACGTCAGGTCTCGCTGGGCGTCAACGATCGACCGGGCGAGCTTCGGCCCCGCCTCGGAGATGTCACCCTGCGCCATCAGCACGTGGTAGTTGATCCGATGCCGCTCCCGCTCGGAGTCGACGAGCATGTCCTCGTCGACACCCATCAGCCAGCCGATGTACTTCCAGCCGTGCATGACAGCGCGCGACTCGGCGCGCGAGACCGGCACGCCGAGAGCACGTACGCCGAGCAGCACCACGGCGTCGAAGAGACCGAGGGTGCCGGCCTGGTCGGACTGGTTGATCGGCAGTCCCCAGCGTTCGACGTCCCAGTCGGGGGTGATCCGCTGGTTGACCAGCGCGTGCATCGCCCGCACGTGCAGGGTGAGCTGCCAGGCCTCACCGCCCGGTCGCAGCGCGTCGGGCTTCGAGAGCGCCACCGTCCAGTTCTGGGTCTCGGCGAGCCGGAGTGCGGTCTGGTCCCCAGACAGCCCACCGGTGGCGACCAGCAGGTCCGGGGGGCCGCCGAACCGGTAGCCCCCGAGCAGCGACAGCACGGTGAGGATGTCCGCGGCGTTCGAGCCGAACCGGCGGTAGACCTTCGCGCCCTCGGCCACCAGCTCCCAGTCCACCCAGTCCGGCACCTGTCGGACCGTCTCGAAGAACTCGACCAGGGCCGGCGCCGGCGCCCCGACCGCGTCGACGCCTTTGTTCAGGGCTGTGCGGAAGTCGCCCTTCGTGACCCGCCCGGGCTCGCCCGCTCGCAACAGCATCGCATCGGCGAGCCGCGCACCCAGCTCGTCGCGCTCCAGCATCTTTTCGCCGACTCGCTGCATCAGCGCCTCGTCGAGAGAGCCGATTCGGGCGGCTAGCCGCAGCGGACGACCGAGCCGGCGATTGCGCTCCTCGGCCTCACGGAAACGGGTGGGGTAGCCGGTCGCGGTCACTGTCACGCCTCCATTCTGACGCGAGCGATCGCTCGCATACAATTCGCGTTGTGCGCAAGCGTCCTCAGCAGCGGCGGTCCCGGGAGATGGTCGAGCGGATCATCGCGAGCGGCCGCGAGGTACTGCTGCGGGACGGGTACGACGCGTTCTCCACGAACCGGATCGCGTCCCGGGCAGGCGTCAGCCCCGGATCGCTCTACCAGTACTTCCCCAACAAGGACGCGATCATCGACGCCGTCGTGGAGCGGTACTCCGATGAGGTCGCCGAGCAGGTGGCCGCCGCCCTGGGTGATCGGCTCGGGGCCGTCGGCCCGCAGATGATCAGGGACACCGCCGAGGCCTTGCTCGCCGCACTCGAGAAGGACGTCGGGCTGCTCCGGGTGAGCATGGAGGAACTGCCCGCCACGCGGCACCGCGACCGGCTGCTGGCGCTCGAACGTCGGGTGCGCGAGCTGTGCGTGGCCTACCTCGCCGCGCGACCGGACCTGCTGCGCTCCGACGACCACCAGACGTCGGCCTGGCTGCTGGTGCTGACGGCCGAGACGCTCACCGTGCGCTACGTGCTGGACGCTCCTGACATCCCACGGGACGTTTTCCTCGACGAGGTCACCGCGCTGTGCCAGCGCTACCTGGCTCGATAGGTTGCGCACCATGAGCGAGGAACTGGCCGAGCTGGAGCGGGAGCTCCGGGCCGACGTTCCGCCCGGTGTCGCGGCCCTGGCCCCCGAACACCTGCGCCACCTCAGGGCCGCCCTCGCCGGCCGGCGGGCGGCCCAGCTGGAGGCGGCGGACGCGGCCATCAACGACGGCCTCGGCTTCCTCCCGAGAGTGCTTCGCACGGTGGTCCGCAAGGCGCTGATGGGATGAGCGAAGTACTCGACGCGCGGGCCGAGGTGCTCAAGCTGGCCCGGCTCCTCGACCTCAAGGCCGACGAACTCGCCTATCTCTCCGAGCTGCCCTCGACGGAGATCCGGGACCTGCGCGAGAAGGCCACCGATCGGCTCTTCACCTCCGCCCCGGGCCTGGCGCGTGCGGCGGCGGCGGCCAAACTGATCCCGTCCGGATTGGTGGCGACCATCGCGCAACGAGCCTTCGGGCCGATGCTGTGTGCGCGCTCCGCTGGTGGCGCCGACACCGGCAAGGCGATCGACGTCGCGAAACGACTGCCGGCCGAGTTCCTGGCCGATGTGGCTGTCCACCTCGACCCACGACGTACGGCGCAGATCATCGCCGAAGTGCCGGCCGAGATCGTGGTACCGGTCGCCAAGGAGCTGGGGGCGCGACACGAGCACGTGACGATGGGTCGCTTCCTCGCGTTCGTTCCCGACGACGGGATCGTCGCGGCAATCGGTGCGCTCGACGACGAGACCATGCTGCGGACGGCGTTCGTCCTCGAGCACAAGGACCGACTCGACCACGCGATCGGGCTGCTACCGCCCGACCGGCTGCCGGGGATCATCGACACCGCCGCCCGGCTCGAGCTCTGGTCGGAGGCGTTCGACCTGCTTGCGCACGTGAGCGACGAGCGGCTGGGTCCGATCGCCGAGGTGGTCGCGGACCTGCCCGAGGAGACGGTTACTGCGCTCGTCGCCGCGGTCTCGGCCGACGGGCTGTGGGAGACGCTGCTGCCGGTGGTGCGGCTGATGGCCGACGAGGCGCGGGTGTGGATCGCGGCGATGTCCCCGTTCCACCAGAGCGATGTGCTCGCCGACATCTTGCAGGCCGCGACGTCTGAGGATGCCGACGGCCTCTGGGTCGACCTGGTGCCGCTGGTCGACGCGCTGCCCCTGGAGGGGCACACCCGGATCGCCGGCCTGGTCACCACCCTCGAGCCGGCTGCGCTCGACCGGCTGCTCCGCGAGGCCACCGACACACCCGACACGCTGGAGACCCTGCTCGGCCTGGTCGGCCGGATGGACGCTGAGGGCCGCCAGGTCGTGACCGCGGCGATCGACGCCGCCGAGCGCGCGCTCGGAGAGACCCTGCTGGCCGGCCTCACCGACCCGGCCGACGTAGGTCGCCTGCTGCCCTTGGTACCCGACGACGTGATGGACGCCGTACGACGCGCCGCTGAGCGCGTCGGGCTGACGGCCGAGCTGGAGGCGGCGCTCACGGCAGCGTTGGGATAGTCCGCCTCGCACGGCACCCCCGTGAGGGTTCCAAGGGGTGCCAGAGACGGCGGACTATCCCAAAAATGATCCGCGGCCGCCCGATCAAATAAGTCGAGCCCCACACCTAGTGGAAGCTTCGGTGCGGGGCTCGGTGGCAGGTAGTGGATTCGAACCACTGTAGGCGTTGCCGGCTGATTTACAGTCAGCTCCCTTTGGCCGCTCGGGCAACCTGCCGGGGGTAATCGCCACGGTCAAGCTGGTGGGCTTGGCCGCTCGGCGACGAGGCGAAACAATAGCGCAGCCGCCCCGGCGGACGGAAAACGCTGACCCCACACCAGGAGACCCCGCATGGCCGACTCGTCCTTCGACATCGTGAGCAAGATCGACCGCCAGGAGGTCGACAACGCGCTCGGCCAGGCCGCCCGCGAGGTCGCCACCCGCTTCGACTTCAAGGGCACGGGAGCCACCATCGAGTGGCAGGGTGATCAGGCGATCGAGATCTCCGCCTCCGCCGATGACCGCGCCACGGCCGTGCTCGACGTCTTCAAGCAGAAGCTGATCAAGCGCAACCAGAGCCTCAAGATCCTCGACGCCTCCGAGCCGCGCCCGTCGGGACAGGTGTCGAAGATCGGCATCGCGCTGAAGGAGGGCATCTCCTCCGAGGACGCCAAGAAGATCTCCAAGCTGATCCGCGACGAGGGTCCCAAGGGCGTCAAGGCGCAGATCCAGGGCGACGAGCTCCGGGTGTCCTCGAAGAAGCGCGACGACCTGCAGGCGGTCCAGGCGCTGGTGAAGGCACAGGACTACGACTTCGCTGTTCAGTTCACCAACTACCGATGATCGCGCGCCCGGGAGCGACCGTCACGATCGATGCGCCGCTCGAGGTTGTCTGGGGCGTCATGCTCGACACGGAGAAGTACGCCGAGTGGAACCCCTTCGTCGAGCGGGCGGAGACAGCCGCACCACCGGCGGTCGGCAACCCGATCGTGCTGCACGTGCGTTGGGGCAACGGGAAGACCACCCGGTCACCGGAGCGGATCACCGCCATCGAGCCACCCAGCACCGCGGCCGACGGCTCGCAATCGTCGCTGCTGACCTATGTCTACGAGGGCGTGCCCGGCCGCCTCCGCCTGCTGAGCGCCACGCGCCACCAACGACTGACCCAGCGGCCGGGCGAGCAGACGACGTACGACACCGTCGAGGAGTTCTCCGGGCCGCTGGTCCGGTTCGCCGGTCCAGGTCGGGTGGCAGAAGGCTTCCGTCGGCATGCCGAAGGACTCAAGCGGCAAGCCGAGCAGATCGCTTCCCAGTGACGTTGTGACAGTAGTACTGTCACGATAATGAGTGCTCCCCTCTCCCGCCGCGGTGTCCTCGCCGGCGGCGCTCTCGCTTCGACCGCAGCCATCGCCGCACCCTCGTTTGCCGCCAAGCCGGGCCGCCGGGTGGCGGTTTTCGGTGGCGGGATGGCCGGCCTGACCGCTGCGCACGAGCTGGCGGAGCGCGGCTTCCGGGTCACCGTCTACGAGCCGTCCGCCTGGGGCGGCAAGGCCCGCAGCATCCCGGTTGCCGGCACCGGTCGCGGTGGCCGCCGGGATCTCCCGGGTGAGCACGGGTTTCGGTTCTTCCCGGGCTTCTACCACCACGTGCCGGACACGATGCGGCGGATCCCGTTCGGCCGCGGGACCGTGGGCGACCACCTGGCCGACTCCACGAGCGGCAAGTTCCTGCGCGCGGGTGAGCGTGCCGACGGCTTCGTCTTCGGCATCGGTCCGGACCCGATCCAGGTGCTGACCGTCGACGGTCTGCGCCGTTACCTGCTGGACAACCTGGCTGGCCGCACCGTGCCCCCGCACGAGCTCGCCTACTTCGTCGAACGGCTGCTGGTCTTTGTCACCAGCTGCGACGAGCGTCGGCTCGGCCAGTGGGAGAAGGTCAGCTGGTGGGACTTCGTGGGCGCCGCCTCCCGGTCCAAGGAGTACCAGCGGGTGCTCGCGGCCGGCCTGACCCGCAGCCTGGTCGCCGCGAAGGAGACCCTCGCGAGCACCCGGACGATCGGCAACATGGGCGAGGCGTTCGTCCTCAACATCATGGGCCGCGGCAACGACGGCGCCCTGGACCGGGTGCTCGACCTGCCCACCAACGAGGCCTGGATCAACCCGTGGATGCGGCACCTGCGCGGCCTCGGTGTCCGGTTCGTCCACGGCCAGCGACTGCTGCGGTACGACGTCGGGGGTGGCCGAATTCGCGGTGCCTGGCTCGCCGACGGTGCCGGGCGTCGTACCCGCGTGGAGGCCGACTGGTTCGTCAGCGCGATGCCCGTCGAACGGGTCCGCCCGACGCTGACCCGGGATGTGTTCCGGCTCGATCCATCCCTGCGCCGACTCGACGAGCTGTTCACCGACTGGATGGTGGGCATCCAGTACTTCCTCAAGAAGCCGGTCGACATCGTTCATGGGCACATCACGTTCCTCGACGCGCCGTGGGCGCTGACCGCGCTCACGCAGGGCCAGTTCTGGGAGGACCGCACCATCGCTCATGACTACGGAGACGGGACGGTGAAGGACATCCTCTCCGTCGACATCTCGAACTGGAGCGCGCCCGGGATCCTGCGCACCAAGACCGCCAAGCGCTCGACCCCGCGCGAGATCGCGCAGGAGGTGCTCGCCCAGATCCGTGAGCACCACACCGCGGGGGAGCACCTACCCAAGGGGATCGTGGACTCCTGGTTCCTGGACCCGGGCGTCCAGTGGGACCCGCAGCGTCGGCGCAACTCCAACGCGACCCCGCTGTTGATCAACACCGTCGACTCCTGGCGCGACCGCCCGACGGCGGTCACCAAGATCCCCAACCTGCTGATGACCGGCGACTTCGTTCAGACCGACATCGACCTGGCCACGATGGAGGGCGCCAACGAGTCGGCGCGGACGGCGGTCAACGCGATCCTCGACGAGGTCGGCAGCAAGGCCGAGCCAGCCGCGACGTTCCGGCTGTACGACCCGCCCGAGTTCACGCTGCTCAAGCAGGTCGACAAGCAGCTCTACCGAGCCGGGCTACCCAACGCGCTCGACCTCGGCTGACGCGCCCGGCCGAGGGCCGCGCAGCGCCATCCAGAGCGCGAAGCCGAAGATCGCGATCCCACAGAGGATGTCGGCGACGATGTGTGTCTGCCGCCACCACACCATGTCGGTCGCGCCGCTCACGGTGTAGTGCCCGAAGCCGATCAGCCCGCTCACCGAGTAGCCGGTGAACGCGACGGCGGCAGCGGTGATCCGCCCTCGGAACCACAGCCAGAACCCGAGCACGCCCAGCGCGGTGAACACGAACCAGGAACCGCCCACCTGCCCCGCCGAGGGGGCCAGCAGCGAGTCCGGCCCCGGCTGCGGGTAGTCGTCGTAGTTCAGGTAGTTGTCGACATAGTGGACCACCGATACGACGAACGCCGTACCGAAGAGCCAGAGCAGGATCCGAGTCGCGCGCTCCATGGTCCAACGCTACGACGCGTCGCACCACTGTCAGACGGCGACCATCGCGGGCACCGTCGTGGCCCCCACAGCCGGCGTCAGCCACCCCTGGGCACCCTCGTCGAGGTCCAGCAACTGGGCGTGCGTCCGGGTCAGGACGACATGTACCTGGCGCCCGTCCGCGGTCTCCACATCATCAATGTCGCGCCGAATAGTCACCTTACTGAGGAAATGCGAATCTGGGCGGCGTGTCTCGCGTCACGGGAGGATCGGCTGGGGGAAGGGCGTGGGGCGACTATCGTGGGAGTCGCGAATGCGTTACGCGGAAAACTGAAACAGGTTCTGTTTCGCCGCATACCGCGAGTACGATCGCTGGGGTTGCCGTCGACACGGCCCCCACGCCCCGAGGAAGTGAGTGGACGAGGTGTCCAAGCAGGTCAAGCAGCTGGATCGGGTGATCATCCGGTTCGCGGGTGACTCCGGCGACGGCATGCAGCTGACGGGAGACCGGTTCACCCAGGAATCGGCCGTCTTCGGCAACGACCTGGTGACCCTCCCCAACTTCCCCGCCGAGATCAGGGCACCTCAGGGCACGCTTCCGGGCGTTTCGTCGTTCCAGGTGCACTTCGCCGACCACGACATCCTGACCGCCGGCGACGCCCCCGACGTACTCGTGGCGATGAACCCCGCAGCACTGAAGGCCAACCTTGGCGACCTGCCCAAGGGCGCGGCGATCATCGTCGACACCCACGACTTCACCGCCCGCAACCTGACCAAGGCCGGGTACGACTCCGATCCACTGGCCTCCGTCGGCGACGCCGGCTCGGAGCTCGGCGAGTTCAGCGTGCACCCGGTCGACCTGACCGGGATGACCGTCGAGGCGGTCAAGGAGTTCGGTCTCTCCCGCAAGGACGCAGCCAGGGCCAAGAACATGTTCGCGCTGGGCCTGCTGTCCTGGATGTACGGGCGGCCGACCGACTCGACGGTCACCTTCCTGGAGAAGCGCTTCGCCCGCGTCGAGGACATCCGGGACGCCAACATCGCGGCGTTCAAGGCCGGCTGGAACTTCGGCGAGACCACCGAGACCTTCGTGGTGCGGTATGAAGTGAAGCCGGCGCCGATGTCGCCGGGCACCTATCGCAACATCACCGGCAACCTGGCGCTGTCGTATGGCCTGCTCGCGGGTGGGGTGCAGTCGGGGCTGCCGATCTTCCTGGGTTCCTACCCGATCACGCCGGCCTCCGACATCCTGCACGAGCTCAGCAAGCACAAGGCGTTCGGCGTGACGACGTTCCAGGCCGAAGACGAGATCGCCGGCATCGGCGCCGCGCTCGGCGCGGCGTTCTCCGGCTCACTGGGGGTCACCACCACCTCGGGGCCTGGTATTGCCCTGAAGTCCGAGGCGATCGGCCTCGCGGTGATGACCGAGCTGCCGCTGATCGTGATCGACGTACAACGGGGCGGACCCTCGACCGGTCTGCCGACCAAGACCGAGCAGGCCGACCTGCTGCAGGCGATGTTCGGCCGCAACGGCGAGGCCCCCGTGCCGATCGTGGCCCCACAGTCGCCCGGCGACTGCTTCGACGCTGCCGTCGAGGCCACCCGGATCGCGATCACCTACCGCACCCCGGTGATGCTGCTCTCCGACGGTTACCTCGCCAACGGCTCCGAGCCGTGGCGGATCCCCGACACCGCGGACCTGCCGGCCATCGACCCGGCGTTCGCGACCGAGCGCAACTACGTGCCGGAGGGTGACGACCCTGATAAGTCCGAGTTCTGGCCCTATCTGCGTGACGACGAGACCCTGGCCCGGCCGTGGGCGATCCCCGGCACGCCTGGCCTCGAGCACCGCATCGGCGGTCTGGAGAAGGGCGAGGGGCACGGCAACATCTCCTACGACCCCGCCAACCACGACCTGATGGTCCGCACCCGGCAGGCCAAGGTCGATCGGATCGCCGACTCGCTCCCCCCGCTCGAGGTCGACGACCCGTCCGGGGAGGCCAAGGTCCTGGTGATCGGCTGGGGCTCGACGTACGGCCCGATCGGCGCCGGCTGCCGGCGGGTCCGCAAGGCCGGCTATCACGTCGCGCAGGTTCACCTGCGCCACCTCAACCCGCTGCCCAAGGACCTGGGCGAGATCCTGGCCCGCTACGACAAGGTGCTGGTGCCGGAGATGAACCTCGGCCAGCTGAGCATGCTGCTGCGTGCGAAGTACCTCGTCGACGCGATCGGCTACAACCACGTCCGCGGGCTGCCGCTCAAGGCGGCCGACCTCGCCGAGGCCATCGGCGGCCTGGTCGCCGAGGCCGAGGGCGTCCGTGTTGATCTGTCTGTCGAGCTGCCCATGTCCTCTGCAGAGGAGTCTGTTTCGTGACCACCTCCACCGAGCTGCCCTTCCCCGGCCTGCGCTCCGGCGTCGAGGGAGTGCCCACCACCGACGGGCCACAGACGTCGAAGGAGTTCACCAGCGACCAGGAGGTCCGCTGGTGCCCCGGCTGCGGCGACTACGCCGTGCTCAAAGCCGTCCAGGGCTTCCTGCCCGACCTCGGCCTGCGCCGGGAGAACATCGTGTTCGTGTCGGGCATCGGCTGCTCCAGCCGGTTCCCCTACTACCTCGACACCTACGGGATGCACTCCATCCACGGACGCGCTCCCTCGATCGCCACCGGCATTGCCACCGCGCGCGGAGACCTGTCGGTGTGGGTGGTGACCGGCGACGGTGACGCGCTGTCGATCGGCGGCAACCACTTGATCCATGCCCTGCGTCGCAACGTCAACATGACGATCCTGCTGTTCAACAACCGGATCTACGGGCTGACCAAGGGTCAGTACTCCCCCACGTCCGAGCCCGGGAAGATCACCAAGTCCACCCCGATGGGGTCGGTGGACCACCCGTTCAACCCAGTCTCGCTGGCTCTGGGTGCCGAGGGCACCTTCGTGGCCCGCACCATCGACTCCGATCGCAAGCACCTCACCTCGGTGCTCTCCGCGGCCGCCGCGCACCGGGGTACCTCGTTCGTGGAGATCTACCAGAACTGCCCGATCTTCAACGACGGCGCCTTCGACGCGATCAAGAACAACGACACCAAGGCCGACGCCATCATCCCGCTCCTGCACGGCGAGCCGATCCGGTTCGGCATCGAAGGCGCCAAGGGCCTGATCCGCGACGCCGAGTCCGGTGGGGTGAAGGTGGTCCAGGTCGCCGATGTCGGCGAGGAGGCGTTGCTCGTCCACGACGTCTACAACACCGACCCGAGCACCGCGTTCGCGATCTCGCGGCTGACCGACTCTGGCTACCTCAACCAGTCGCCGATCGGCATCTTCCGCCAGGTCGAGCGGCCGACGTACGACGACCAGGCGCGGGCCCAGATCCAGACCGCCGCCGAAAACGACCCCATGGCCGGACCTGACCGGCTCGCGGCGCTCGTGAACTCCGGAGACACCTGGACCGTCGTCTGAGCATGGTGCTCAGGTCCGCTCGGTCCTGATGCAACCCACGGGTGCCATGGTGCGCCGGTAGTTCTTGGTAGCGGGGACCTTTACGCGATAGCAGACGCGCGACGGCACCTTCTCTCCCGGCGCGATCCGGGTGCGGAACTTGCCCCGCTCCTCGCTGGTCGTGGTCTTCTTGTAGAACCTCCATCCGCAGCTGCCGCAGTTCTTGCGCTGCACGCTGACCATGCGGCCCTTGAAGGTGGAGACGCGACCGTATGCAATGAACTTGTTGGAGTTGCGGATCTCCTTGCCACTGGCGAACACCAGGTGCTTCGGCTTCGCCTGCTGGGCGCTCTCCTCGGCGGCGCTCGCCCCGCTCGTGAGCGCGATCCCGGCCAACGGCATGAGCGCGATGGCCACAAGGACGGCGATGATGCGGGTGATCCGCATGTGACTCTCCCTCAGTCAGGTGGGCAATGACGGGGGCTACCTGCCCGCTGGATGGCGGTCCCAAACCCAACCCCCGAATGGCGAGATCGTAACTGGACCTATCCTGACGAAGTGCCGGATCCCGCCGAAGCCCGCCGGGGTCTGTTCGTCGGCGCGACGGCATACATCCTGTGGGGCGCGTTCCCTCTGTACTGGCCCTTGCTCGAGCCGGGCGGGGCCGTCGAGATCCTCGCGCACCGGATCGTGTGGTCGCTGCTCACCATGAGCCTGCTGGTCTTCGTGCTCCGCAAGCGCGCGCTGCTGCGAGCCATCGGTCGCAACCCGCGGGTCTTTCGGTTGTTGCTGCTGGCCGCGTTCGTGATCACGCTCAACTGGGGCACCTACATCTACGGCGTCAACAACGGCCGGGTGGTGGAGACGTCGCTCGGGTACTTCATCAACCCGCTCGTCACCGTCCTGATGGGCGTGCTGATCCTCGGCGAGCGGCTACGGCGCCTGCAGTGGATCGCGCTCGGCGTCGGCACGGCAGCGGTAGCGGTGCTCACCTGGGACTACGGCCGGCTCCCGTACGTCGCACTCGTGCTGGCGTTCTCCTTCGGCACCTACGGGCTGGCGAAGAAGACCGCTGGCGCCGGCGCGATCGAGAGCCTCGCCTTCGAGACCGCCGTCATCACTCCGTTCGCCGGGGGCTACCTGATCTGGCTCTCCGCCACCGGTGGCTCGCACTTCTCGAGCGACGGGGTCGGCCACGCACTGTTGCTGATGTCCGCGGGCGTCGTCACCGCGATCCCACTGATCTGCTTCGGGTTCGCCGCGACCCGGGTCTCGATGGTGTCCCTCGGCCTGCTGCAGTACCTCGCCCCTGTCCTTCAGTTCCTGCTCGGGATCATCGTGTTCGACGAGGAGATGCCGCCCGGCCGCTGGGTCGGGTTCGGGCTGGTCTGGATCGCGCTCTCGTTGTTCACCTTCGAGCTGGTCCGGCACCGGCGGCGGCAACTGCAGCTCGCGGTGGAGTCCGCCGCCGTCTGAACGCACCGGCCCCCTCCCGCGTTGCAGGTGGTTGCGACCCGAAGGCTGGCTTCGGGACGAGGTGGGTGCCTGGTTGCGCGCCGTTGCCGGGCTCTCGGATGGGCAGTGCCGTCACCCTCGTTGGTCGAGTAGCGGGAGCGAGGAACGAGCGAACGCGTATCGAGACCACACCCGAGAATCCCGCTCAACCACAGGCCAAACCGGTCCGATGCTGCCGAGGTTGAGTGTCGGTGCTCGGTGCTTGGATTGGTGTCATGACAGCAGCGGCTCACTCCTTCGAGCAGCCCACCCCGGTGGGGTTGCTCGACGCGGTGCGCACTGCCAAGAGGGCCGAGATGAGCGCCCAGGTCGATCAGCTGGAACTGGTCATCGAGTGGTGCGCCGCTCACGAGGTCGACGCCGACCGGGCGAGCACCTATGTGGAGTTCGGCCGCGACACCGGCCTCGCGCTCGCGGGTGAAGGCGCCCCGTTTGTGTCGGAGTTCGCGGTGGTCGAGCTGGCGGCCGCGCTCGGGATGACCACCGACGCCGGCAAGCGGTATGTCGGGCGGGTGCTGGAGGTCCGCTACCGGCTGCCCGCGTTCTGGGAAGAGGTCGTCGAGGGTCGGTTGCCGTGGTGGCGAGCCGCCCGGGTCGCTGAGCACACCTTGCCGCTGCCGAAGCGTGGCGCCGGTTTCCTCGACGCCCGGCTCGCCTCGACTGCCGCGAAGGTGACCTACGGGCAGGTCGAACGCCTTGCCGCCGAAGCGCTCGCGCTGTACGCGCCCGAAGCGGCCGCCGAGAAGCGCCGCCAGGCGATGGAGAGCCGGCGGGTGGAGGTGCACACCGGTGACGTCGGACCCGACGGGGTGGTCGAGATCTCCGGTGCGATGGACCTGGCCGATGCCCTGGACCTGGACACCGCCCTGGACCACGGCGCCGCCGAGCTCAAGGCGCTGGGCTGCGCGGAGTCGGTCGACGTACGCCGCTCGATGGCGCTCGGTGCGCTGGCCCGACGGCAGACCCAGCTCGACCTCAACCCCGACCACCCGGACGGGCAGGCGGGTCCGTTGGTCAAGCCGCGGCAGACCGTGATCCACGTGCACACCAACGACCAACAGCAGGCCCGTTGCGCAACCACCCGGTCAGCGATCTCGGTGGATCAGGTGGCCGGCTGGTGCACCAACCCCGACACCCAGGTCGTGATCACCGAGGTCATCGACCTGACCGAGCACCTCCACGTGGACCGTTACGAACGCCCCGACCGGATCTGGGACCAAGCCGTCGAACGCGACGTGACCTGCGTGTTCCCGTTCTGCACCCGACCCGCCGCTACCTGCGACTGCGACCACGTCATCCCGTTCGGTCGCGGTGGACCCACCTGCTCGTGCAACACCGCCCCCGCCTGCCGCGGGCACCACCGCGCCAAGACCCACGGCGGCTGGACCAGCCTCGCCCTCGAAGCCGGCCACTACCTGTGGCGCAGCCCCAACGGCCTGTGGTTCCACCGCGGACCCGGAGGCACCCGCGACCTCGGCCACCTCACCCCCGACTGACCACCCCGCCCCACACCCCGCCACCCGGCGGGGCCGCAGGCATGCTCACGTGATTCCGCACGCTGTGTGCAGCATGAGCGGGCGGATCATCATGCAGCATGAGCCGCCGGGCAAGCCGGGGGGAGCCATGCTCGCCGTCGTTGGCCCTCTCGATCGGGACCTCTACGTTGGGGGCAGAGGTCCTCAAAGGCATGAGCGTTGACAGCTGTCCTTGTCGCTCTCAGCGGCGACTTTCGTTGATGGCCGAGAACTTGTGCCGCGACGGTGCTGCGGTGGCTCGGGTTTGCCGTAATCGTTCCCTCAGACATGTCCTTGCGGCAACCTGCTGTGCGTGGAAGACGACACGCTGCTGGTCGGTGCCCCGGACGTTGCGATCCGGCAGGCGCTGGTAGCGCACCTGCGCGCTGCTGGCTACGACGAACAGCTGCTGCACCAGGCGGCCCAGCACGGCCGGCTCTACGCCCTCGAAGGCGACCAGCTGGTCCGGCCCGGCGCCGTGTTGCTGACCATCGCCGAGGTGGCATCGCGTCTGGGCCAGGACCCGGCCGCGACGGCGCAACTGTGGCGGGCGTTGGGGCTCGACGAGCCGGTGGACGACGAGCCGGTGGCCACGGAGGAGGAGGCCGCCGCCCTCGCGGTGTGGCCGCTTGTCGCGCAGCTCGTTGGTGAGCACCAGGCGCTGGCACTCGCCCGAGTGCACGCGTCCGCGATTGCGCGAATGAGTGAAGCGGCGGCTGCGACGATGGTCGAAGCCCTCCCCGACATCGACCTGCTGCATAGCTCTGACGAACTCGCCACGTCGCACGCCTATGCCGCGGCGGCATCTCTCATGCCGCAAGTCGTGCGCTCGGTTGAGATGATGTATCGCCACCACCTGCTGACGGCGACACGCCACTTCGAGCAGGCTCAGGCGCCTGCGGGATTCGGCCTGGGGGGTGTGCCGTGGTGCGTCGCGTTTGCGGACCTGTGCGGCTTCACGCACGCGACGGAGACGCTCGACGCGTTGACGCTGCACAACTTCCTCGGTGTTTTCGAGAGCCTGGCGCACGACGAGGCGGCGGCGGCAGGCGTTCGTTGCGTGAAGCTCATCGGTGACGCCGCCATGTTCGTGGGCGCATCGCCCGACGGTCTCGCCCGAGCAGTGCACGGTGTCATCGTTCGGGTAGCGGAGCTCGAGGCGGCGCTGCCCGTGCGAGTTGGCATGGCTGCCGGCGATGTCGTCGTCCGAGCCGGTGACTACTTCGGCCCGGCCGTGAACCTCGCCGCGCGGCTGCTCGGACTGGCCCTGCCCGGAGAGGTGCTTGCCGAGCCGGTGCTGGCCTCACGGCTCGGGCCGCAGTGGGAAGTTGAGGCAGGAGAGCCGCAGCAGGTGAAGGGCGTTGCCGAGCCGGTCGTACCGCACGTGGTCCGGAGGGTGGGCGCTGACACGTGAACGTGGGTCAGTTTCCACCACCCGAGTACCAGCGCGGACGCAGCACATTGCACGGGGTCGTCCGCTCATCGGTGCGGGCATGAGCGGACGTGCCGTGCCCCCAACCGGAAGGCCAGCCGCTTCGCGATCGGACGGGCGGCGTTCTTAGGAGGAGCGCACGGCAACGATGTCGGCGAACGCCTCGAGCGCGGTGCGGACCGAGCTGGGCGGCAGCGCGGAGAGCAGCGCCTTCGCCTCGGCGGCCCGCTCGACGACGTACGCCCGCGCCTGGTCCATGGCGGGGTGCTTGCGGAGCAGGTCCAGTGCCTCGGCGTGCAGCTGGTCGTCAGTGAGGTCCGCGCGGAGCAGCTCGTGCAGGCGGGCGTCGGCCGGGTCGCCGGAGGCCAGGGCCATCAGGGAGGGCAGGGTCGGAACACCCTCGCGGAGGTCGGTGCCCGGGTTCTTGCCGGACTCGGTGGCCTCGGAGGCGATGTCGAGGATGTCGTCGGAGAGCTGGAACGCCGAGCCGACGATCTCGCCGTACGCCGTCAGCGCCTCCTCCACGGCGGGCGTGGCGCCGCCGAACCGGGCGCCGTAGCGGGCCGAGGTGGCGATCAGCGATCCGGTCTTGCCGGCCACCACGTCGAGGTAGTGGCGCAGCGGGTCCTCGCCCGGGCCGGCCGGCACGGTCTCGAGGATCTGCCCCTCGACGAGGCGGGTGAACGTCTCGGCCTGGATGCGTACGGCGTCCGAGCCGAGCTGCGCGGTCAGCTCGGAGGACTTCGCGAACAGGAAGTCGCCGGTGAGGATCGCGACGTGGTTGTCCCAGCGGGAGTTCGCGGAGGCCGCACCCCGGCGCAGCTCCGCCTCGTCCATGACGTCGTCGTGGTAGAGCGACCCGACGTGGGTGATCTCGACGACGCAGGCCGCAGTGATCACCTCGTCGGAGTCTGGGTGGTCGCCCGCCTCGGCGGCGAGCAGCACGAGCAGCGGACGGATCCGCTTCCCGCCGGCACCCAGCAGGTGCTGGGCCGCCTCGGTGACGAACGGCGCCCGGCTGGTGGCGTGGCGGTAGAGCGCCTCTTCCACCACTGCCATCCGCCCGGCCAGGCGGGCGGCCAGCGCGTCGTCCTCCACGGGGAGGGCGAGGGACGACGCGGACTCGGGACTCACCTGATGAAGTCTCCCGCATGCGCCGCGAGGTCGAGTACCGGGCCGGGTACGACGCCCAGCACCAGCGTGCCGGCGGTGCAGAGCGCGATCGTGATCGTGGTGAACGGCGAGGCCGAGGTCACCACGCCGGGCTCCCCGACGGGCTCGTTGAAGAACATCACCATGATCACCCGCACGTAGAAGAACACCGAGATGATGCTCGCGGCGATCGCGACCAGCACGACGGGCCAGGCGTCCGCCGACAAGGCAACGGTGAACACCGCCCACTTGCCGACGAAGCCCGCGGTCAGCGGGATGCCGGCCATCGACAGCAGCAGGAACGCGAACGTTCCCGCCACCAGCGGAGAACGCTTCCCGAGCCCGGCCCACTTGTCGAACGACCCGGCCTCGCCGGACGCGTCGCGCACGAGGGTGAGGATTGCGAAGCCGCCCACCGTCGCGAGGCCGTACGTCGCCAGGTAGAAGAGCACCGCCTGCAGCGAGGTGACCTGGCCGTCGGCCAGCTCGGTGGCGCTCTGGACGCCGAGCATGCCGGTCAGCAGGAACCCGGTGTGTGCGATCGCGGAGTAGGCGAGCAGCCGCTTCATGTCGGTCTGCACGATGGCGACCAGCGCGCCAACGAGCATGGTGAGGATCGCGATGACCCAGAACATCGGCTGCCAGCTCCACCGGTCGGCGCCGAAGCCAACGTAGAACAGCCGCAACAGGGCACCGAACGCCGCCACCTTGGTGCACGCCGCCATGAACGCGGTGACCGCGGTGGGAGCGCCCTGGTAGACGTCGGGGGTCCAGGCCTGGAACGGCGCGGCGCCGATCTTGAAGAACAGCCCGACCGCGAGCATGCCCATGCCGATCAGCAGCATCGACTGGTTCTCGACGTCGTTGTGGACCGCCTCGTTGATCCGCTCCAGCTGCATCGAGCCGGCGTACCCGTAGATCAGCGCGACGCCGTACAGGAAGAAGCCGGAGGAGAACGCCCCGAGCAGGAAGTACTTGAGCGCGGCCTCCTGGCTGAGCAGCCGACGCCGGCGGGCGAGACCACAAAGGAGGTAGAGCGGCAACGAGAGCACCTCGAGCGCGACGAACATCGTCAGCAGGTCGCCGGACGCGGGGAACAGCATCATCCCGCCGACCGCGAACATCATCAGCGGGTAGACCTCGGTGTGGTCGAGACCCTTGGTCGACGCCTCCCGCTCAGCCTCCGTGCCGGGCAGCGCGGCGGCCTGGCCGGCGAACGCGGAGACGCCCGCCTCCAGTCGCCGCTCGGCGAACAGCGCGACCCCGGCGAGCGAGAACAACAGCACGAGACCCCAGAGGAACACCGTCGGGCCGTCTATCACGATGGTGCCGCCGGCGCCGACCAGGCCGCGGGCGGCCCCGTCGGCGTGCTTCTCCAGACCGGTCCCGATCAGCACGGTGCCGACGAAGGCGACGATGATGCCGCCGCCGGCGAGGGCGACCTGGGGCACATAGCGACGCTCGCGGGGCAGGAACGCCTCGAGGAGGATCCCGACGCAGGCGACGCCGAAGACGACCAGCAGCGGCCACAGCTCGGCGTACTCGATGGTGGGCTTGACGAAGTCCATCTCAGTGACCGTCTTCCTCGGTCGTGTGGTCGGGGTCGACCGACCCGGGGGGTACGTCGGGGGCGTCGTCGGTGACTCCGACATGGACCATCAGCGAGTCGATCGCCGGATTGGCCACGTCGAGCAGCGGACCGGGGAAGAAGCCGAACAGCACCAGCGCGAGCATCAGGGGCGCGACCGCCCCGACCTCGCGGACGCTCAGGTCGCGGGTGCCCTCGACCTCGGGCGGGGTCGGTCCGGTCATCGTCCGCTGGTACATCCACAGCACGTAGACGGCGGCGAGCACGATGCCGGTGACCGCGATCGTGCCGACCCACCAGTGGTAGTCGAACGCTGCGACCAGCACCAGGAACTCCGAGACGAACGGGCTCAACCCGGGTAGACCGAGGGTGGCCAGGCCGGCGACGAGTAGCAGTCCGGCGAGCACCGGAGTGACCTTCTCGACGCCGCCCATCTCGCTGATCAGGGAGGTCCCGCGGCGGCGGATCAGATAGCCGGCGAGCAGGAACAGCGCGGCGGTGCCGATGCCGTGGTTGACCATGTAAAGGATCGCGCCGGAGCCGCCCTGGCTGCTGAACGCGAAGATGCCCAGCGTGATGAAGCCGAAGTGGCTCAGCGAGGTCAGGCCGACGAGCCGCAGTACGTCGTCCTGCCCGATCGCGACCAGGGCGCCGTAGACGATCGAGATCAGGGCCAACGTGACCACGACGGGGGTCGCCCACTGCGAGGCCTCGGGGAAGATCCCGAGACAGAAGCGCAGCATCCCGAACGTGCCGATCTTGTCGAGCACGCACACCAGCAGCACGCTGGTGCCGGGCGTCGCCTTCTCGGTCGTGTCAGCCAGCCACGTGTGCACCGGGAACAGCGGCGCCTTGATCGCGAACGCTATGAAGAACCCGGCGAACAGCCAGCGGCCGGCGTCGGTGTCGATGTCCAGCGCGGCCAGGTCCGTGAGCAGGTACGACGGCGCGCCCTGCTGGGCGGAGACGACGTACAGCCCGATCACGGACGCGAGCAGCACCAGGCCGCCGGCGAGCTGGAACATCAGGAACTTCAGGGCCGCGCCGCCGCGACCTTCGCGACCGAACCCGCCGATCAGGAAGTACGCCGGGATCAGGGTCGCCTCGAAGACGACGTAGAACAGGAAGACGTCGGTGGCGCAGAACACCGCCAGCGACAGCGCCTCGAGAGCGAGCGTCCAGGCGAAGAACGCGCGCGGCCGGGCCGCAACGTCCTCGTGGGACCACTCGGCGACCATCACGATCGGCACCAGCACCACGGTGAGCAGCACGAGCAGCAGGCCCAGGCCGTCGACGCCGAGCGCGTAGTGCACCCCGAACGCCTCGATCCAGTTCTCCTTCTCCTCCAGCTGCATGCCGCCGTCGGTGTCGTACTGGAGCAGGATCGCGAGTCCGATGCCGAGCGTGCCGACGGCGAAGGCGGTGCCGACCTGCCGGGCCATGCCGACCGGGACGAAGGGGAGGACGATCGCACCCAGCAGCGGGAGCGCGATGAGCAGGGTCAGCGTCATCCGAGGTTCACCGCCAGCAGCGCGATCACGACGAGGAGGACCCCGCCGAGCACCGAGAGCGCGTAGGAGCGGACGAAGCCGTTCTGGGCTCGACGCAGGACCGTACCGAGCGCGCCCACCATGGCGCTGCCGCCGGTGAACAGCCCGTCGGCGCCGTGCCGGTCGAACGAGACCAGGCCGGAGACCAGCTGCCGACCCGGCTCGACGACCAGGCCCTCGTTGATCGCGTCGCCGTAGACGTCGGCGCGCGCCGCCCTGGTCACGAAGGAGACGTCCTGCGGTGCCTCGCGCGGCACGTCCCGCTTGCCGACCAGGAACCAGGCCAGGGTCACTCCGCACGCCACCACCGCGACCACGATCAGGGTCATCAGCAGGGCCGGGATCGGCGGATCCTCGTGAGCATGCTCGCCCACGACCGGGGCGAGGAACTCGACGATCCAGTCACCCGCCAGAAGTACGCCGCCCAGCACGGACAGCGCCGCGAGCACGATCAGCGGGATCGTCATCACCTTCGGTGACTCGTGCGGATGTACGTCGGGCTCCCAGCGTTTGTCGGTGAAGAAGGTCATCAGCATCAGCCGGGTCATGTAGAACGCGGTGATACCGGCGCCGAGCAGCGCGCCCAGGCCGACCCAGACGTTCTCGGTGAACGCGGTCTCGATGATCTTGTCCTTGGACCAGAAGCCGGAGAAGCCCGGGAAGCCGATGATCGCGAGGTAGCCCATGGCGAACGTCAAGAAGGTGACCGGCACCATCTTGCGGAGCGCGCCGTAGTGCCGCATGTCCACGTCGTCGTCCATGGCATGCATCACGGAGCCGGCGCCGAGGAACATGTTGGCCTTGAAGAAGCCGTGGGTCAGCAGGTGGAAGATCGCGAACGCGTAGCCGGCGACACCGAGCCCGGCGCCGAGCATCATGTAGCCGATCTGGCTCATCGTGGAACCGGCGAGCGCCTTCTTGATGTCGTCCTTCGCGCACCCGATGATCGCGCCCCAGAGCAGCGTGACGACGGCGACCGTGACCACCGCGGTCTGCGCTGCGGGCGCGAGCTCGAAGACGAAGTTGGAGCGAACGATCAGGTAGACGCCGGCAGTCACCATGGTGGCCGCGTGGATCAGGGCGGAGACCGGGGTCGGGCCCTCCATCGCGTCCAGCAGCCACGCCTGGAGCGGCACCTGTGCGGACTTGCCGCAGGCGCCGATCAGGAGCAGCACGCCGAGCCAGTTCATCGTCGCCTCGCTGGCGCCGCTCGAGGACGCGCTGATCACCGCGAAGCTGGTGGAGCCGAACGTGACGAACGCCAGCATGATCGCCAGCGACATCCCCATGTCGCCGACCCGGTTGATCACGAACGCCTTCTTGGCCGCGGCGGCCGCGGAGTGCTTGTGCTGCCAGAAGCCGATCAGCAGGTACGACGCCAGGCCGACGCCCTCCCAGCCGAGGAACAGGCCGAGGTAGTTCTCCGAGAGCACCAGCAGCAGCATCGAGGCCACGAACAGGTTGAGATAGCCGAAGAACCGCCGGCGCCGCACGTCGTGCGCCATGTAGCCGATCGAGTAGATGTGGATCAAGGATCCGACACCCGTGATCAGCAGCAGGAACAGCGCGGACAGCGGGTCGTAGAGCAGGTCCATGCCGACCTTGAACTCGCCGACCTCGATCCAGTTGTAGAGGTGCTGGCCGATCTGCCGGTCGCCCTCGTCGCGGCCGAGCAGGCTGAAGAACATGACCAGGCTGAGCACGAACGAGCCGAGCGGCAGCGCGGTGCCGAGCAGGTGGCCCCACTTGTCGGTGAAGCGGCCGCCGAGCAGCAGGATGGCGGCACCCGCCAGCGGCAGCGCGACGATCAGCCACAGCAGCATGAAGATGCCGCCGTCGGTGCCGGAGGGTGCGACCACAGGGATGTGGACGGACTCGGTCAGGGCAAACACAGCGCGTCGCCTCTCAGAACTTCAGCAGGCTGGCGTCGTCGACCGAGGCCGAGCGACGGGTCCGGAAGATGGTCATGATGATGGCCAGCCCGACCACGACCTCGGCCGCGGCCACCACCATCACGAAGAAGGCGGCCACCTGACCGTCGAGGTTGCCGTGCTGCCTGGCGAAGGCGACGAACGCGAGGTTGCAGGCGTTGAGCATCAGCTCCACGCACATGAACACGACGATCGCGTTGCGCCGGGTCAGCACCCCGACGCTGCCGATCGTGAACAGGATCGCCGAGAGCACGACGTACTCGGTCATCGAACGTCCTCCTCGGTGTTGCCGGGCGCGCCCTGCTTGCCGCTCGTCTCCGGCATCTCAGAGGGGTCCTGGCCCAGCTGTCGCCGGGTCTCCTCGATGTCGTCGGCCAGCGCCGGCGCCGATCGCACCGTGCCGCGAGCCGCCAGGACCCGGGAGACCGAGCTCTCGGCGACCGAGCCGTCGGGCAGCAGCGCCGGGGTGTCGACCGCGTTGGCCCGGGCGAACACGCCGGGCGTCGGCAGTGGCCCGAGGTGGGCGCCCTTCTCGGCGTAGTCGCGCACCCGCTGCCGGGCCTGCTCGGTCTGGCTGGGCTTGGGGCCGAGCCGCTCGCGGTGGGTCAGCACCATCGCTCCGACCGCCGCCGTGATCAGCAGCGCGCTGGTGACCTCGAACGCGAACACGTAGCGGGAGAACAGGATGTTGGCCAGGCCCTGGATGTTGCCGCCGCTGTTGGCCTCTTCGAGACCTACCGTGCTGCCGAGCGTGATCTGGGTGAGCGCGACCACGAGCACGACGCCGAGCAGCAGTCCGCCGGCGATCGCGAGCACCCGCTGGCCGCGGATCGTCTCGACGACCGAGTCGGTGGCGTCGACGCCGACGATCATCATCACGAACAGGAACAGCATCAGGATTGCGCCGGTGTAGACGATGATCTGTACGGCGAACAGGAACGGCGCCTCGAGCACGGCGTACAACACCGCCAGGCTGATCATCACGACCGCCAGCAGCAGGGCCGCGTGCACCGCCTTGCGCACGAAGAGCATCGCCAGCGCGGACAGCACCATGATCGGGGCCAGCACCCAGAACGCGATCACGAACCTGCCCCTTCAGCGGTGCTCTGGGCCTGGGCGTGCTCACCGCGGTAGTAGGCGCCCTCGTCGTCACCGAGCCGCATCGGGTGCGGCGGCTGCTCCATGCCCGGCAGCAGCGGCGCGAGCAGGTCGCTCTTCTCGTAGATCAGCGCCTCGCGGTTGTCGTCGGCGAGCTCGTACTCGTTGGTCATGGTCAGCGCGCGGGTCGGGCAGGCCTCGATGCACAGCCCGCACAGGATGCAGCGCAGGTAGTTGATCTGGTAGACGCGGCCGTAGCGCTCGCCGGGGCTGTAGCGGTCGCCCCCCGGCTCATCAGAGTTGGAGGCTCCTTCAACGTAAATGGCATCGGCCGGGCAGGCCCAGGCGCACAGCTCGCAGCCGATGCACTTCTCCAGGCCGTCGGGCCAGCGGTTGAGCTGGTGTCGGCCGTGGAACCGGGGCGCGGTCGGGAGCTTCTCGAAGGGGTACTGCTCCGTCACAACCTTCTTGAACATCGTCCGGAACGTGACTCCGAACCCGGCGACCGGGTCCCAGAACTGCTCCTTCATGGACTTGGACTCAGCCATCGGCTGACTTCCCTTCAGAGAGGGTCGAGGCACGGAACGTGAGCGGCTCTGCGGCACCGCGGACCGGCCCGCCTACGGGCATCTCGGGCACCGGGAAGCCGCCGGCATTGGGCGCGTGGACCTCCGGTGCCTCGTCCTCCTCCGCGTCCTCCCCGAAGAAGAACAGGAGCAGGAACAGCACCAGGAGGACGCCGAAGCCGGCGTACAGATAGTTGTCGTCGATCGACACCGACTCGTCGTTGGAGATCACGTAGACGGTCGCGACCGCGATGATCCACAGCAACGAGATCGGGATCAGCCGCGTCCACCCGAACGCCATGAACTGGTCGTACCGGAGCCGGGGCAGCGAACCGCGCAGCCAGATGAAGATGAAGACGAAGAACATCACCTTGCCGAAGAACCACAGCACCGGCCAGTACCCCTCGTTGGCGCCGGCCCAGACTTCGTCGATCCAGAACGGCGCGTGCCAGCCGCCCAGGAAGAGCGTGGTCGCGACCGCCGAGACCGTGGCCATGGCGATGTACTCGGCGAGGAAGAACATCGCGAACTTGATCGACGAGTATTCCGTGTGGAAGCCGCCGACCAGCTCGCCCTCGGCCTCAGGCAGGTCGAAGGGTGCGCGGTTGGTCTCTCCGACCATCGCGATCACGAAGATCACGAACGACGGCATCAGGATCAGCCCGAACCACAGGTCGTCCTGCGCCGCGACGATCTCGGACGTGGAGACCGAACCGGCGTAGAGAAAGACCGGCACCAGAGCGAGGCCCATCGCGACCTCGTAGGAGATCATCTGCGCGCTGGACCGGAGCCCGCCGAGCAGGGAGTACGTCGAGCCGCTGGACCAGCCGCCGAGCACGATGCCGTAGATCTGCATCGAGGCGATCGCCAGGATGAACAGCACCGCGACCGGCATGTCGGTGAGCTGCAGCGGAGTCCGCTCCCCGAAGAAGCTGACCTCGGGCCCGAACGGGATCACGCTGAACGCCAGGAACGCCGGAACCGCAGCCAGCACCGGCGCCAGCACGAAGACCACCTTGTCGGCGGCCTTCGGGATGATGTCTTCCTTGAACATCAGCTTCGCGCCGTCGGCCAGGGACTGCAGCAGGCCGAACGGACCGTGCACGTTGGGGCCGATCCGGTGCTGCATCCGGGCGACGACCCGGCGCTCGAACCAGATGTTGAACAGCGTGAGCAGCACCAGGACCACGAAGATCAGCACCGTCTTGATCACGATGATCCACCACTTGTCGTGGCCGAACGCGCTGAGGTCGTCAGCGGCGAGCGTGATCACGTTGCCGATCATGAGGTGCCTCCCTTCACGGTGACAGGAGTGCCGGGCGAGGCCACGTCGCTGAGCACGCCGCGGCCCGAGGAGTTGGTGGGCACCCAGACCACACCGTCGACGATGTCCTCGGCGATCTCCGCCGGGAGCGTCATCGAGCCGCGGTCACCCGTGACCGTGACCGCAGGGCCGACGGCGTCGTACATCGTGGCCGAGACCCGGGCCACCGCCGGCCGGGCAGTGGCGGCCAGGTGCTTGTCGCCGTCCTGCATCGAACCGTTGTCGAGCAGCTGCTTCCAGGTGGCCAGTCGTACGCCGTCGCCGCCCGAGGACGTGGCGTCGAAACCACCCATCGGAGCCCGGGCGCCGTCCCACGGCCCCATCTCGGCCATCGCGGCCCGGGCCTCGGCGACGGTGCGGAAGCCGAGCGGCATGCCCTGACCGAGCTCGGCGAGCTCCTCGGAGATCCCGGCCAGGATCCGTAGGTCGGGCAGCGAAGCGGGGTTGCCGAGCACCATCTCGAACGCCCGCGGCCGGCCCTCCCAGTTGACGAACGTGCCGGCCTTGTCGGTCACCGGGGCCACCGGGAACACGACATCGGCTGCGCGGGTCACCTCGGTCTCGCGGAGCTCCAGGGCGACGACGAAGCCGGCCGCCTCGATCGCGGCGCGGGTGGCCTCCGGGTCGGTGGTGTCGGCCGGGTCCAGGCCGCCGATCACCAGGCCGCCGATCTCACCCGCGGCAAGCGCGGCGACGATCGCGTCGCCGTCGCGTCCGGTGGTCTCTGGCAGGGCGTCGACGCCCCACGATGCGGCGGCGTCGACCCGAGCTGCGGGGTCGGCAACCGGGCGGCCGCCGGGCAGCAGCTGCGGGAGGCAGCCGGTCTCGATGGCACCGCGGTCGCCGGCGCGGCGCGGCACCCAGGCCAGCTTGGCTCCGGTCTTCTGCGCGAGTGCGGCGGCGGCCGAGAGTGCACCCGGCACGGTGGCCAGCCGCTCGCCGGCCAGGATGACCGAGGTGGCGTCGATGCCGTAGTCGGCGTGGCCGACCATCGCGTCGAGCGCGCCGGGCTCGTCGCCGGGAGCGGTCGGCACCAGGGTGCCGCTCATCTTCCGCAACCCGCGGGTGCTGAACGGCGCGATCGCGAGCACGCGCGTGCCTTCGCGCGAGGCTTTCCGCAGCCGCAGGAAGATCGCGCCGGCCTCGTCCTCCGGTTCGAACCCGACGAGCACGACGGTCTTGGCGGTCTCGAGGTCGGCGTACGTCACCGCACCGCCGTCCGGCCCGGTGAGCACGACGTGCGCGGCCAGGAAGTCGGCCTCCTCGGCGCTGTGGGGCCGGGCCCGGAAGTCGATGTCGTTGGTGCCGAGCGCGATCCGGGCGAAGGTGCTGTAGGCGAACGCGTCCTCGCTGGTCAGCCGGCCGCCGGTGAGCACCGCGCCGGTGCCCGCTGCGTGCAGGCCCCGGGCGGCGACCGCGAACGCCTCGGTCCACGACGCGGGTCGGAGCGACCCGTCCTCGTCACGAACCTGCGGGTACGTGATCCGGTCGTCCTGCGATGCGTAGTGGAACGCGAACCGGTCCTTGTCGGTGATCCACTCCTCGTTGACCTCGGGGTCGTTGCCGGCGAGCCGGCGCATCACCTTGCCGCGCCGGTGGTCGACCCGGATGGCCGAGCCACAGGCGTCGTGCTCGGCGACCGCCGGGCTCGAGACCAGGTCGAATGGACGGGAGCGGAAGCGGTACTCCGCCGAGGTGAGCGCGCCCACCGGGCAGATCTGGATGGTGTTGCCCGAGAAGTAGGACTCGAACGGTTCCTTCTCGTAGATGCCGACCTGCTGCAGCGCGCCGCGCTCGAGCAGCTCGATGAACGGGTCGCCCGCGATCTGCTCGGAGAACCGGGTGCAACGGGCGCAGAGCACGCACCGCTCGCGGTCGAGGAGGACCTGCGCGGAGATGTTGATCGGCTTGGGGAAGGTGCGCTTGATCCCACCGCCGGCGGAGAACCGCGACTCACCGCGGCCGTTGGACATCGCCTGGTTCTGCAGCGGGCACTCGCCGCCCTTGTCGCAGACCGGACAGTCGAGCGGGTGGTTGATCAGCAGGAACTCCATGATCCCCTGCTGGGCCTTGTCGGCGACCGGGCTCGTGGCCTGGGTGTTGACGACCATGCCCTCGGCGACCGGGAGCGTGCACGAGGCCTGGGGCTTGGGGAAACCGCGACCGTTGCCTGCGTCCGGGACGTCGACCAGGCACTGCCGACAGGCTCCGACGGGGGCGAGCAGCGGGTGGTCGCAGAACCGCGGGATCTGGACGCCGACCTGCTCGGCCGCGCGGATCACCAACGTGTCCTTGGCGACGCTGACCTGGATCCCGTCGATGGTGACGTTGACCAGGTCGGTCTTCTCGGGGGCCTGAGAATCGGATGTCTGTGTCATGCGGTCGCCCCCTCCGCTGTGAAGACCGTGGAAGCGGCCGGGTCGAACGGGCAGCCGCCCTGCTGCAGGTGGGCGAGGTACTCGTCGCGGAAGTACTCGATCGAGCTGGCGATCGGACTGACGGCACCGTCGGCCAGGGCGCAGAAGGAGCGACCCATGATGTTGTCGCACTGGTCGAGCAGCAGGTCGAGATCGGCCTCAGTGCCTTCGCCGCGCTCCAGCCTGCTGAGCACCTGCACCAGCCACCACGTGCCCTCGCGGCACGGGGTGCACTTGCCGCAGGACTCGTGCTTGTAGAACTCGGTCCAGCGCAGCACCGCGCGGACCACGCAAGTGGTCTCGTCGAAGAGCTGCAGCGCGCGGGTGCCGAGCATCGAGCCGGCCGCACCGATCTCCTCGAAGTCGAGGGGTACGTCGAGGTGCTCGGCGGTCAGAATCGGAGTGCTGGAGCCACCAGGGGTCCAGAACTTCAGCTCGTGGCCGTCGCGCATCCCGCCGGCGAGGTCGATCAGCGTGCGCAGGGTGATGCCGAGCGGTGCTTCGTACTGACCCGGCTGCGTCACGTGGCCCGAGAGCGAGAAGATTCCGTAGCCCTTGGACTTCTCGGTGCCCATCGAGGCGAACCAGTCGGCACCGTTGGCGATGATGCTCGGCACCGACGCGATCGACTCGACGTTGTTGATCACGGTCGGACTGGCATACAGACCCGCGACCGCCGGGAACGGGGGGCGCAGCCGCGGCTGGCCGCGGCGACCCTCGAGTCCCTCGAGCAGCGCGGTCTCCTCGCCACAGATGTAGGCACCGGCGCCGGCGTGCACGACGACGTCGAGGTCGTAGCCGGAGCCGTGGATGTCCTTGCCGAGGTGTCCGGCGGCGTACGCCTCCGCGACCGCGGCCTGCACCCGGCGGACCACGTGCAGGACCTCGCCGCGAATGTAGATGAACGCGTGGTTGGCCCGGATCGCGAACGAGCTGATGATCACGCCCTCGAGCAGGGTGTGCGGGCTCGCCATCATCAGCGGGATGTCCTTGCAGGTGCCCGGCTCGGACTCGTCTGCGTTGACCACGAGGTACTTGGGCTTCGGGTTGTCCTGCGGGATGAAGCTCCACTTCATGCCCGTCGGGAAGCCCGCGCCGCCCCGGCCGCGCAGCCCGGAGTCCTTGACCGCGGTGATCAGGTCGTCGGGGTTCGTGCCGAATGCGGTCCGCATCGCGGAGTAGCCACCGCGCGACTCGTACGTCGCCAGCGTCCAGCTGCGCTCGGCGTCCCAGTCGTCGGTGAGGACCGGTGTGAGGGTGTCGGTGGTCACGCCCCCTCCTCCTGCTTCGTCTCGATCTGGCGACGGCCCGAGTCGGGCGCGGTCCAGCCGCGCTCCCGGGCGATCTTCAGCCCGACCAGGCTGGCCGGTCCGGCGGCGGGTCCTTCGTCAGCGAGGTCGTCGGGGAACCCGGCGAGCACTCGCTCGGCCTCGCGCCAGGTGCACAGCTTCGGTCCGCGGGTGGAGCTGACCTCCTTGCCGGCCCTCAGGTCCTCGACCAGCTGGGTCGCCGAGGCCGGCGTCATGTTGTCCATGAACTCCCAGTTGACCATCATCACCGGGGCGTAGTCGCAGGCCGCGTTGCACTCGATGTGCTCGAGCGTGATCTTGCCGTCGTCGGTGGTCTCGTCGTTGCCGACGTCGAGGTGCTCCTTGAGCCGCTCGAAGATCACGTCGCCGCCGAGCACTGCGCAGAGCGTGTTGGTGCAGACGCCGACGTGATAGTCGCCCACCGGCTTGCGCTTGTACATCGTGTAGAACGTCGCGACCCCGCTCACCTCGGCGGCGGTGATGTCGAGGATGTCGGCGCAGGCCTCGATGCCCTCCGGCGTGATCCGGCCCTCGACCGACTGCACGAGGTGCAGCATCGGAAGGAGCCCGGACCGCTTCTCGGGGTAGCGGGCGGCGATCTCCTCGAGCTCGGCCAAGGTCTTGTCGTCGATCGCGGTCACCTGTCGACGCCTCCCATCACTGGGTCGATCGAGGCGATGGCGACGATCACGTCGGCGACCATGCCGCCCTCGCTCATCACGCTGGTCGCCTGCAGGTTGGTGAACGACGGGTCGCGGAAGTGCGCGCGGAACGGTCGGGTTCCGCCGTCGGAGACGACGTGGGCGCCGAGCTCGCCGCGCGGCGACTCGATCGGCACGTAGGCCTGGCCGGGCGGGACCCGGAAGCCCTCGGTGACCAGCTTGAAGTGGTGGATCAGCGCCTCCATGGACTCGCCCATGATGTGGCGGATGTGGTCGAGGCTGTTGCCCATGCCGTCGCTGCCGATCGCAAGCTGGCTGGGCCAGGCGATCTTCTTGTCCGCGACCATGACCGGGGCGCCCTCGAGCTGGGCCAGCCGCTCGGCCGCCTGCTCGACGATCCGCAGCGACTCGTGCATCTCGTTGAGGCGCACCCGGAACCGGCCGTAGGAGTCGCAGGTGTCCCAGGTCTGTACGTCGAAGTCGTAGTCCTCGTAGCCGCAGTACGGCGAGCTCTTGCGCAGGTCCCACGGGTAGCCGGTGGACCGGAGCACCGGGCCGGTGAGGCCGAGTGCCAGGCAGCCCTCGAGGTCGAGGTGGCCGATGTCCACGAGCCGAGCCTTGAAGATCGGGTTGGCGTTGCACAGGGCGGCGTACTCGGGCAGTCGCTTCTTCATCAGCGCCACGAAGCCGCGGATCTCGTCGAGCGCGCCGACCGGGAGGTCCTGCGCCACTCCGCCGGGGCGGATGAACGCGTGGTTCATCCGGAGCCCGGTGATCAGCTCGAACAGGTCGAGCACCAGCTCGCGCTCGCGGAAGCCGATGGTCATCACGGTCAGCGCGCCGATCTCCATCCCGCCGGTGGCAATGCAGACCAGGTGCGAGGAGATCCGGTTGAGCTCCATCAGGAGCACCCGCATGACCTGGGCCTTCTCGGGGATCTGGTCCTCGATGTCGAGCAGCCGCTCGACCCCCAGCGCGTAGGTCGCCTCGTTGAAGAAGGGGCTCAGGTAGTCCATTCGGGTGCAGAACGTGGTGCCCTGCACCCAGGACCGGTACTCCATGTTCTTCTCGATGCCGGTGTGCAGGTAGCCGATGCCGCACCGGGCCTCGGTCACCGTCTCGCCCTCGAGCTCGAGGATCAGCCGGAGCACGCCGTGGGTCGAGGGGTGCTGCGGCCCCATGTTGACCACGACCCGCTCATCGGCCTCCTCGGCGAGGCCGGAGACGATCTGGTCCCAGTCCTGGCCGCTGACCGTGAAGACCTTGCCTTCGGTCGTCTCGGTGCTGCCGGCGTAGATGTCCTCGGTGGTGCTCATGAGTAGCTTCTCCGCTCGTCGGGCGGTGGGATGGATCCACCCTTGTACTCGACGGGGATGCCGCCGAGGGGGTAGTCCTTGCGCTGCGGGTGGCCCGGCCAGTCGTCGGGCATCAGGATCCGGGTGAGCGCCGGGTGGCCGTCGAAGATAAGGCCGAACATGTCGTAGGTCTCGCGCTCGTGCCAGTCGTTGGTGGGGTAGATCGCGACGATCGACGGAATGTGCGGGTCGGCGTCGGGGACGCTGACCTCGACCCGGATCGTGCGGTTGAAGGTCATCGAGGTCAGGTGGTAGACGGCGTGCAGCTCGCGGCCTTCGTCATCGGGGTAGTGCACGCCGCTGACGCCGGAGCACAGCTCGAACCTCAGCGCCGGGTCGTTGCGCAGCTTGTCGGCCACCTCGAGGAGGTTGTCGCGGGAGACGTGAAAGGTGATCTCGCCGCGGTGGATGACGACATCGGCGATCAGCGCGTCGAGGGAGTCGGCCACCTGGTCGTACCACCCGCCGTAGGGGCGTGCGGCGCTGCTCGGGAAGATCACCGGAGCGACCAGGCCGCCGTAGCCACTGGTGTCCCCGGAGCCGGAGACGCCGAACATGCCGGTACGCCGGCCGCGCTCACTGATCTCGCCCGGCGGTGCGGGCAGGTTCTCGGGGGACTGCTCGATCGCCGGCTGCTCGGGACCCTTGGTCTCCTCAGGCTTGTCGTCACTCACCGGAGCAGGCCCTTCATCTCCGAGGTGGGGAGCGCCTTCAGGGCCGCGCCCTCGAGCTCCTCGATCTGGGCGGTCCGGTTGGCGCCGAGCTTGGCGTGCTGGACCTGGTCGTGCAGCTTGAGGATCGCGTCGATCAGCATCTCCGGACGCGGTGGACAGCCCGGGAGGTACATATCGACGGGAACGACGTGGTCGACGCCCTGGACGATGGCGTAGTTGTTGAACATTCCGCCGCTGCTCGCGCAGACGCCCATCGCGAGCACCCACTTGGGGTCGGGCATCTGGTCGTAGATCTGGCGGAGCACCGGAGCCATCTTGTTGCTGACCCGGCCGGCCACGATCATCAGGTCGGCCTGGCGTGGACTGGCCCGGAAGACCTCCATGCCGAACCGGGCAAGGTCGTACTTGGGTCCGCCGGTCGTCATCATCTCGATCGCGCAGCAGGCCAGGCCGAACGTCGCCGGCCAGAAGCTGGCCTTGCGCATGTAGCCGGACAGGCCCTCGACCGTGGAGAGGAGCACGCCGCTCGGCAGCTTGTCTTCGATACCCATGGCTCAGTCAGTCCTTGTCAGTCCCACTCGAGTCCGCCTCTACGCCACACGTACACATAGGCGACGAAGACGGTGGCGATGAAGATGACCATCTCGACCAGACCGAACAGTTCCATCGCGTCGAACTGAACGGCCCAGGGGTACAGGAAGATGATCTCGATGTCGAAGACGATGAAGAGCATCGCGGTGATGTAGTACTTCACCGGAATGCGGCCGCCGCCGATCGGCTGCGGCGTGGGCTCGATGCCGCACTCGTAGGAGTCGAGCTTGGCCCGGTTGTAGCGCTTCGGGCCGACGAGGAAGCTGATGCCGAGAGAGCCGGCGACGAACAACGTCGCGAGGAGGGCCAGCGCCAGCACCGGGGTGTAGAGCTCCATCCAAGCCTTCCTTTCCGGCGTCCGTTTGTGACTTTGTGAACAGAATCACGAATGGCGTGGACCACATACTGCCACTCCGAGGCGCGGGCGTCACACCCGGTCCCCGGACCCGAAAAAGCCGCTCTCACCTGGGCATTTAACGCACGAGAGCGTTGCCTAAATCTACCGGGTCAGGCGGTCGCGCGATGGAGAGCTACGACGCCACCGGAGAGGTTGCGCCACTCGGGTCGGTGCCAGCCGGCGGCGGCGATCAGCTCGGCGAGTCCGGACTGGTCGGGCCAGGCCCGGATCGACTCGGCGAGGTAGACGTAGGCGTCCGGCGAGGACGACACCGCGCGCGCGACGGAGGGCAGGGCACGCATCAGGTACTCGACGTACACCGTGCGGAACGGCGCCCAGGTGGGGTGGCTGAACTCGCAGACCACCAGCCGCCCACCCGGCTTGGCCACGCGGCGCATCTCGCGGAGCCCGGCCAGTGGGTCGACGATGTTGCGCAGCCCGAACGAGATCGTGACCGCGTCGAACGTCGCGTCGGCGAACGGCAGCTGGGTGCCGTCGCCGGCAGTGAACGGGAGCGTCGGACGAGCCTGCTTGCCCACCTGCAGCATCCCGATCGAGAAGTCACAGGGAACGACGACCGCACCCCGGTCGGCGAACGGGACGCTCGAGGTGCCGGTGCCGGCGGCCAGGTCGAGGACCCGGTCGCCGTACTGCGCATCCACGGCCTCGCTGACCTCGCGGCGCCAGCGACGGTCCTGGCCCATCGAGAGCACGTCGTTGGTCACGTCGTAGCGTCGCGCGACCGCGTCGAACATCCGACGTACGTCGGTGGGTTGCTTGTCCAGCTCCGCGCGAGTCACGGCCCGAGATTACGGGTGTGGCGCACGTCGCACACAGTCGGGCGCAACCAAATCGGCGGCTGTTGCGTCACCTAGGTACCAACCAAACGAACCAGGAAGAGGCCATGAAGATCGTCCGCCGACTCGCGCTCACCGTTGTGATCGCTGCTGTGCTCTCCGCCGTCGCCTTCGGCACCGGGTGGGCACACCGGTCCTCCGACGAACCGACCAGCGCGGAGCTCCCGTCGCCTGCCGGCGCCACCACGGACCCCGAGGAGGTGTCGCCGCCGGACGACGTCCAGGCGCCTGACACCCCCGAGACGCCCGAGCCCCCGGTGGCACTCATGGCTCCAGGCGACAAGGGCGCGGACGTGAAGGACCTCCAGGCCCGGCTCCGGCAGATCGACTGGTTCGAGGCCGACGTGACCGGCTTCTACGGTGTCGTCACGACCGAGGCCGTGCGCGGCTTCCAGGCCAAGCGCGGGATCCCGGTGACCGGCGAGGTCGACCGACGCACGCTCAACCGGCTGCACGACATGACCACCGAGCCGACCCAAGCGGAGCTCACCAACCAACTGGGCGAGAATGTGCCCGGTGCCCTCGACCCGCGGTGCGAGACCGGCCGCGTCCTGTGCATCGACAAGTCGAGCCGGACCCTGCGCTGGGTGATCGACGGCGAGGTGCAGAAGACCGTGGACACCCGCTTCGGCGGTGAGTCGACGCCGACTCGCGAGGGGCAGTTCAGCGTCACCTACAAGAACCGCGACCACGTCTCGAGCCTCTACGGCTCGGCGATGCCGTTCGCGATCTTCTTCTCGCGCGGTCAGGCGGTGCACTACTCGTCCGACTTCGCCGCGGTCGGGTACGCCGGCGCGTCCCACGGCTGCGTCAACGTGCGCGACTACGACGGCATCGCGTGGCTGTTCGACCAGGTACAGGTCGGCGACAAGGTGATCGTCTACTGGTCGTGAACCAGGGACTCCAGGACGTCGATCCCCTGCTCGAGGGTCAGCCCGGAACCGAACAGCTCGATCGTCCGGTCGCCGTCCCCCAGCTGACACTGCAGGGCGGCCGGGTCGATGGACTCGTCGACCGGCTGGCCTTCCTGCACGGGCTCTTGCCAGAACAGGTCGCAGACCGCGTCGCCCACGCGCCGCAGCTCGTAGATCGAGCGCTCCAGGCCGAGAACCGCGGGATCGATCGGCGGGCCGTGCGGGTCGAAGAGTCCGGGTGCTTGGTCGAGCACGGTGATCGTCGCCTGGGCGCTGCCGTCCTCGCTGGCGTAGCCGCGGACCGCGGCCGGGACGTCGTAGATGTCCTGGAGCCCATCGGCCCCCGAGTTCTGGGCCGTCTCGTAGCGCGCGGCCACCTCGGTGTCGAGGTTGTCCTGGGCGACCAGCCCGTGAGGTAGCTCGTCGGGCAGCACGATCTCAGCCGCGGCCTCCGGTTCCTCGTCATCACCGGTGATCTTCGGCAGCGCGATCCCGAACGCCGCCACGGCGCCCAGCAGTGCGACGCCCAGCACGACGCCGATGGGGCCGGCGCTCTCCTCGCTCACGAAAGTTCCTCCCAGAACTCGTTGATAGCGTCGACCAGAGGGCTGAGATCCGGCCGACCACGGACGACGACCCGAATGGTGAGGTCGCCGTCTCCCCGCTGGCACTGGGTGGATGCAGGTCCCTTGCGGGAGGGAGTGACCAGGCAGGTCACGTCGTCTTCCTCGACCCAGTCCTCGCTCTGGCTGAACACCTGCGGCACCAGCGGGCCGGACTCGGCCCGGACCGCGGTGACCAGCATCCCGATCTTGGTGTTGGGGCCGTAGACCGCAGCGAGCGCGTCCGCTCCGTCGTACGCCTCGGAGATCGCGGCCCTGTGCGCAGCGGCGAATGTCCGAACCTCGTCCGAGTCGTTGGCCACCAGGCCGCCGAACTCGTCGGGCAGCGCGAACTCGTCATCCGTGAGGCGCTCGGCCCACAACCCGATCCCGATCACCATGGCCACGAGGACGATCCCGCCCACGATGCGCCCGACGAAGGCCATGTGTTTCTCCTCTCGTGCCACGGTTCCTGGCTGCCAGGGCTGGGAGCGATACGGCTAGTCTCGACCCGTGACGATCGGTGCCCCTTCCGACGAGTTCGGAGCATCTCCGGCGCCACTGGTCGTTCGCACCGTATCGCTCGACGTGGCAGATCTCGGCGCGCTGGTCGACGTACTGCCGACCGAGCACCCGATTGCCTGGGTACGCCGCGGCGAGGGCCTCGTTGGCTGGGGTGTTGCCGCCCGGGTGGCCACCTCCGGCGCCACTCGGTTCGCCGACGCCGACAAGTGGTGGCGCGAGACGACCGGCCGCGCCGTGGTCCGCGACGAGGTCGAGGAGCCGGGCACCGGGCTCGTGTGCTTCGGCTCGTTCGGGTTCGCTGACGACCCCGGTGACTCCGGGCTGGTGGTGCCGGCGTACGTCGTCGGCCGCCGCGGCAACCGTGCCTGGCTGACCACGGTCTCCGCGAACGGACTCGACCTGCTCGATCCCACGCTCGAGGCCGCCGACCCCCCGCACCCGCCCGCAGGGGTTCGCTTCGTCGATGGCGCCCTCAACGGCGACCAGTGGATGTCGGTCGTGGCGGACGCGGTCGACCGGATCGGAGAGGGCGAGCTCGAGAAGGTCGTGCTCGCCCGCGACCTGGTCGCCACCTCCGACGAACCGATCGACGTGCGCTGGCCGCTGCGCCGCCTCACCGAGACCTACCCGATGTGCTGGACGTTCCACGTCGACGGCCTGTTCGGCGCGACTCCCGAGATGCTGGTGCGCCGCGAGCGCGGCCTGGTGACCTCGCGGGTCCTGGCCGGCACCATCCGGCCCACCGGCGACGACGCTCGCGACCTGGCGCTGGCCGGGGCCCTCGCTCGATCCTCGAAGGATCTCGAGGAGCACGAGTACGCCGTCCGCTCGGTTGCCGACGCACTCGAGCCGCACTGCTCGTCGATGAACGTCCCCGAGGCGCCGTTCGTCCTGCATCTCCCGAACGTCATGCACCTCGCCACCGACGTCAACGGCGTCGTGCACGACGCGGCGACCGTCTCGTCGCTGCAGCTCGCCGAGTCGCTGCACCCCTCCGCGGCGGTTGGCGGCACCCCCACTGCGGTCGCGGTCGAGCTGATCGCCGAGATCGAGGGCATGGAGCGCGATCGGTACGCAGGCCCGGTCGGGTGGATGGACGCCAGCGGCGACGGCGAGTGGGGCATCGCGCTCCGCTCGGCCGTGATCGAGGGCAGCACGGTCCGGCTGTTCGCCGGGTGCGGCATCGTCGCCGACTCCGACCCGGAGGCCGAGCTGGCCGAGGCGCAGGCGAAGTTCGTCCCAGTGCGGGACGCGCTGGGTGGCGGCTGAGCTACCGGGAAGATTCACCGGTTATGCGGTGAATCTTCGGGTTCTTGCACGAACCTTCGTGACAGAACCGTGCAATTCACCGGTTATGCGGTGAATTGCACCTAAAGCTGCAGGTCCGAGCCGTCGGCAATCCGGGCGTAGTCCAGGGCGGCCGGCTCGAGGAACAGGTCGAGGTGACCGTCGACGATGCCCAGCCCGGCCTCGGAGTAGATCCGATCGTGGATCGCCAGGTTGTGCGGCGCAGCGACCTCCCGCGCGAAGTCGATCGCCTCGGAGGCCTTCAGCCAGGGCGCCGAGACAGGCAGGCAGAGCACGTCGACGTCCTCGCCGGGAACGGTGAGCGCGTCCCCCGGGTGGTACACAGAGACGTCGCCCAGCTCGACGACGTACCCGCTGTTGTGGAACCGCGGCAGCTCCGGATGGATCACCGCGTGCAGCTCCCCGACCGCGCGGACGGGGAGGCCGACGTCGAAGCGGTCCCCGGGGGCGACCACCGTCACCCGGTCGACGAGGGCCGGTGCGTCCTCGCGGATCCGCGCCGCGACCGCGGCGATGGTGTGGATCGCGGCGTCGCAGCCGGCCAGCAGCTCAGGGTGGTAGTGGTCGGGATGCTCATGGGTGATCAGTACGGCGTCGGCACCCGCCAGCGCTTCCGATTGCGTGAACACACCGGGGTCGATGACGACCACCGAGCCGTGGTGCTCGAGCCGGACGCACGCGTGCCCGAACTTCGTGATCCGCATGCCTGGCACAGTAATCGCATGGTCCGTCCCGCCGGTGTGGTCATCCGCGCCGCCGAGGTGATCCAGGCCGAGCGCGTGGCCCGCCTCCAGCTCGACTGCTGGGACGACGCCTACACCGGCTTCGTGCCGCAGGACGTCGTCGACGAAGGACGTCGGAAGATCGACCAGCGCACCGAGAGGTGGCGCGAGCTGCTGACCGGCGGCGCCGAGGTGCTGGTCGCCGAGGCGGACGACGGCCTGGCCGGCTTCGTCAACATCGGGCCGCCACGGGACGACGACGTCGCCGTGGACCTCGAGCTGTACGCGATCTACCTGCGAGCGGCCTGGTGGGGAACCGGTCTCGGCCACGCGCTCTTCGAGGAGGCGGTCGGCGAGCGGGCGGCGTACCTGTGGGTGGTGGAGGGCAACCAGCGAGCGATCGGATTCTACGAGCGCAGGGCTTCCGCCTGGACGGACGCACGAAGACGGAGCCCGAGGGGCTCCACCTCCGGATGGTCCGGGCGTGACGTCGTTCGATCTCACCGACCCGGAGTTCGACGTCACCGGACCGGCCATCCATGACGCGCGCGAGCAGAGCTGGTACGTCGAGACCACCTGGGGCTGGGCCGTGCTCCGGTACGACGAGGCGTCGGCGCTGCTGCGCGACCGCAGGTTCCGCCAGGGCAACGCGAAGTGGCCGGAGCAGAACGGGGTCGAGGACGGCCCCTTCCCCGAGTGGTGGCGCGAGACCCTGCTGTCCCTCGAGGGCGACGACCACGCGCGGATCCGCCGGCTGCTGATGCCGGCGTTCCGCAACAAGACGATCGCGGCGATGCGGCCGACGTTCCAGGCACTCGCCAACGAGCTCATCGACGGTTACGTCGACCGTGGCGAGGTCGAGTTCATCGAAGAGTTCGCCGAGCCGTATGCGGCACGGATCATCTGCCTCCTGCTCGGCCTGCCCGAGGATCACTGGGCCCAGGTGGCTCACTGGGCAGACGACCTGGGCGCGTCATTCTCCATCGACGTCGGCAACCAGGTCCCCAGAATCGAGGCCGCGCTCGACGGCCTGCGTGGGTACGTCGGCGAGGTCATCGTCGATCGGCAGACTCGCCCGCGCGACGACCTGGTGACGACGCTGGTCCGGGCCGTGGACGACGACGGCGACCGGTTGTCGCGACACGAGCTCGAGGTGGCACTGGTGTTCCTGGCCTTCGCGGGCATGGAGACCACCCGCAACCAGCTCGGCCTGGCGCTGCAGACCCTGCTGGCTCATCCCGACCAGTGGCGGCTTCTCGGAATGCGGCCCGAGCTCGGTGGCAACGCCGTCGAGGAGGTGATGCGGGTGAACCCGACCGTCACCTGGGTGACCCGCGAGGCGCTGGAGGACCTGGAGTTCCACGGGCTCCGGATCCCTCGGGGCGGCATCGTGCAGACGTTCTCGCACGCGGCCGGCACCGATCCGCGCGCGATGCCCGACCCGGCGTTCGACATCACCGCCGAGCGCCCGCCGCACCACGGCTTCGGCGCCGGCATCCACCACTGCCTGGGCCACTTCGTGGCCCGGACCGACATGGCCGTGGCGCTGCCCCTGCTGGCCCAGCGGATGCCCGACGCTCAGCCCGATGGGCCCGGTGACTGGATGCCGGTCTCGGGCAACACCGGTGCCCGCAGGTTCCCGATCCGGTTCACGCCGTGAGGTGGTGCAGGTAGCAGAACCGCCAGTCCTCGCCTGGCTCGGCGGACTGGATGACCCGGTGCTTCTCCTCGTGGAAGTGCGCGGTCGCGTGCCTGGCCGGTGAGGAGTCGCAGCAGGCGACGTTGCCGCACTCGAGGCACTTGCGCAGGGACACCCAGCGATATCCCTCGGCGATGCACAGGGCGCAGACCTGGTCCGGGCCGATCCCGACCGCGGGGTAGGCCCGTAGGTCGTCGCACTGCTCGCCCTGACGGCGGCCGCTGCTCACCTGCCTGAGCTCCTCGCGCTCCTGGCCGGCCAGGTCGAGCATCGACTCCTCGACGTCGAGCATGGCCAGCACATCGGCGACGATCTCGGAGGCCACCGAGCCCGAAGAGCGGATCTCCAGCACGCGGGCCCGCTCGGCCTCGATCATCGCCACCCGGATCCGCGCGTACATCTCGCTCGGCGGCTCCTCGTCGGCTGCGGTGCCGAGGCGTTCCCACGCCGCGAAGTTGCGCTGCTCGACCCGCTGCTTGATCGTCGCGATCACGCCGTGCGGATCGTCGTCGACCTCCATCTCCTTGAGCTTCTTGAACGCCGCCTTGGACGCCTGCTGCAGCAGCGTCGCCCGGGCCAGCGCGTCGTCCATCGGGTCCGGCGAGGGCACTCGCAGCCGCCGCGCCACCCAGGGCAGCGACATGCCCTGGAGCAGCAGCGTGCCGGCCACCACCGTGAACGCGATCAGCAGCAGGATCTCCCGATCAGGGGTGTCCGGCGGGATCACGAACGCCGCCGCGAGGGTGACCACACCACGCATGCCCGCCCAGCCGAGCACGAACGTGTAGGTCCAGGGCGGCCGCAGGCCGGTGTCGGGATCCGGACCCGGTCGGATCAACAGGTAGCGGACCGGGAACACCCAGGCCATCCGGAGCACTATCACCGCGAGCAGGGTGAGCCCGCAGACGGCGACGATGCGCGAGGTCGAGAGGCCGCTCTCCTCCACGTCAGCCAGCAGCCACTCAGCCTGCAGGCCGATCAGCAGGAAGACCGTGTTCTCCAGCACGAACGCGACAGTGCGCCAGTTGATCCGTTCGGCAATTCGGGACTGCGCGGTCTGCAGGATCGGCGCCTTGTGCCCGAGCAGCAGGCCCGCGACCACCACGGCGATCACCCCGGAGCCGTGGATCGGTTCGTGCTCGGCGGCGACGTACGCCGCGAACGGCACCGTCAACGAGATCGCGGTGTCCATCAGCGGGTCGGTCACGTGCTTGCGCAGCCAGGCCACCACGAAGAACGCCACCAGCCCGACGAGTACGCCGCCACCCGCGGCGCGGACGAAGTCCCAGACGACCTCCAGCTTGTCCGACGTCGTCATCGCGACCCCGGCCGCGCCGGCGGCGATCGCGGTGCGCAGCGCGACCAGCGCGGTGGCGTCGTTGAGCAGCGACTCGCCCTCGAGGATCGTCACGATCCGCCGGGGCAGCCCGATCCGGCGGCCGATCGCGGTTGCGGCGACGGCATCCGGTGGGGCGACGACTGCCCCGATGGCGAACGCCGCCGGCCAGCCCACCCCGGGCAGCAACGCGTGCACCAGCAGGGCAACGCCCACGGTGGTGAAGACCACGAGGCCGACCGACAGCAGCAGGATCGGCCGGCGGTTGCGGTTGAAGTCGACCAGCGAGGTGGAGATCGCGGCGGCGTACAGCAGCGGCGGCAGCAGCCCGAACAGCACCACCTCGGCCTCGAGGCGCACCTCGGGCATGCCCGGCAGGTACGACGCCCCTACGCCGACGACGACGAGGAAGAGCGGTGGCGGGAGGTCGAGGCGACGCGCGATCGCGGCACCGGCCAGCACGCTGACCCCGAGCGCCACCAGGAAGGCTGCGGTATCCACGGCGTCATTCTCCCCGGCAGGGCTTACTGTCGAACGATGGGCATGTTCAAGCGGCTGAAGGACCAGGTGCAGGCTGCGGCGGAAGTGGCACAGCAGTACAAGGCGGCGATGCCAGATCAGTCGGGGTCGATGATGGGCTCCGGAGGGCCGACCGGTGCCCAGGCCGTCAGCATCCTCAATCCTACGGACCAGGCCGAGATCGACCGGCTCTGGGCCGCCGGCGGTCCGGTGCGCGGCGTGGTGATGGGTGCCTACGACGACATGTCGGACGGCGAGCGCTCACTGCGCACCCGGGCACACGTGCGGGTGCGCGCGCGGCTGTCCGGCGGCGGGCTCAGCAACGAGACGACGATCAACGCGTGGGTCAGCTGGAAGGTCTCTGTCCTGCTGGACCCGGGCCTGGAGATCCCGATCGAGGTCGATCGGGCCACCGGCATGCCCACCTCGATCGTGACCAAGCAGCTGTCCGCCGAGCTGCAGCCGCGGTTCGATGAGGCGAAGAAGCGGCACGCGGGCATCGACTTCGACACCGGGCTCGAGGGGATCACGCAGGCACCTGCTGTCGTGCGCGAAGCGTTCTCACCCCCGCCACCACCCCCGCCACAGCCGGACGCTCCGCGCGCCGACGAGGAGCCGCGCGGGGAGTAGTCAGCCTCGCCGAGCGGTGTCGGGCTGCCGCAGGATCGTCGCCGCGAAGTCGACCAGCCGCTCGGTCTCGAACCGGCCCGGGTCCTCCACGAGCACTCTGCCGAAGTACTCCAGGGTCGCGACCAGGGCGTGCGCCGCCAGCTCGGCGTCGACGTTGGTGGGCAGCACTCCCTCCAGCATCCCCCGAAAGTAGGCACGCACGAGATCGCGGTCGACGTCGATCCGCCGGCGTACGACGTCCGGCGTCGCGTGCGGCGCGGCCAGGATCGGCCGCCAGGTCAGCGGGTCGGAACGGACCTGCTCGGCCATGGCGCGGACCGCCGAGAGGATGGCCTCGCGTGGGTCGGCTGCGTCGCTCGGGAACGCCGCGGCCAGCTGCTGCAGCGCCCGCGCCTGCTGGCGGTCGAGGAGCGCGCCGAGGAGCTGCCCGAGCCCGTCGAAGGCGCCGTACACGACCGGGCGGGTGACGCCCGCCTCGCGGGCGATCGCCTCGACCGAGATGCCGTCGTACCCGTCGCGCACGATCACCCCGATCGCGGCGTCGAGCAACTGCTCCCGGCGCTCCTCGATGGGCACCCTTGCGGCGTACGGCCGGCGCTTGGTCACCTGCCCACCGTACGCGAACTCTTCCAATTACTACAGGGGTGTAGTAATTTCCTTCGCATGGCGATTCGCAAGCACAAGGCCAAGGGCGTCGAGCCCCATGAGGACTACGGGTTCTTCGGACCCGACTCGGTGACCTGGAAGGTGTGGGGCTACTCCACGTCCGCCACGATCGGGTTCCAGCGGGCCGTCGTGGTCGAGGAGCTCGACCCGGCACTGATCGCCTCGGTCGACAAGACCCAGGACATCTTCACGCGGCCGCGGACCCGCTACGACCGCACCTTGCGCTACTTCTCGATGGTGGCCTTCGGCTCCAGCCGCGAGACCGCCAAGGTCGCCGACATCCTGGTGAAGATCCACTCCAAAGCCGTCGGCATCGAGCCGCTGTCCGGCCAGAAGTACGACGCCAACAACCCGCACAGCCAGCTGTGGATCCACATGACCGCCTGGCACTCGATCCTCTACGCCTACGAGCAGTACGGCCCCGGCAAGCTCACGCCGGAGGAGGAGGCGCAGTACTGGGCGGAGTGCGCGATCGGCGCCGAGCTGCAGACCTGCGACCCCGCCGACGTACCCCGGACCCGCGCGGGCGTGAGCGAGTACTTCGAGTACATGCGGCCGAAGCTGGCCGGCAGCGAGGCCGCGCAGAAGGCGATGGACCACCTGCTCAACGCCCACGTGATGCTGCCGCCGATGCCGCTCCTGATGCGTCCCGGCGCGTGGGTGGTCAGCAAGATGCTCCGCTACGGAACGCTCGCCACGATGCCGCAGTGGATGCGGAAGATGGGTGGCCTGCGACAGCCGAGGATCGTGGACGTGCTGGTCACGCCGATCCTCAAGATCTCCTTCCGCGTGGTCGAGAGCAACAAGCGGCTCAAGCTCGCGGTGCTCCGGCTGATCTCGCCGATGACCCTGCCCGTGGTCGAGCCCATCGTCCGCGGCGTGGAGCCGACCAACCCGGAGGTGGTCACGCCTGCCGAGGCCCGCGCCCGCTACGGCTACGACAAGCCGCGCGACGCGCACCTCGAGCTGCGAGCGCGACAGGCCGCCAAGGTGTTCGGCGAAGGTGCCGCGCCCAGCGACGAAGGGCTGATCGAGTCCGAGCCGATCCTGGGGGCGCTGGCCTAGGACGGCCCCGAGCACTAGGCCGATTCGCCGAACAAAGCGGCGTGTCTCTCACAGGCGAAGTCAGGCGGGTCACCCTCGGCGCTCCGAATCGCAACGGTGGCCGTTTCTCGGCACCACTCGCACAACGGAATTTTAAGGCGTCGCCGATCCCCGCGGATGAAGAGCGGAATACGAAGCATGCCGGCACCTCCTGGGGTTCCCTCCCTGCGCGTCAATCTCTTCCTGCGCTCCGCCTCAGGCCATGAGCGGACTCACAGGTATCGACACTGCGCGGCGGTGCAGGTGACGGCGCACGCCTGTTACGTCACCAAACGTCGTATGGATCACGAGCTGGGTCGGTGCAGGGCAGGCCGTTGGCCTGAGCTCCGAGCCTCAGGCCAGTGCCCTGATCCGGGCATCCAGGTCGCGGCGGTTGTCGCGGCGCACCCGCGCCTCGATCACCTCGATGCCGCCATTGGGGTTCGCAATCGCGTGCTCGAGCTCGCTCAGTGAGTCCACCCGCCAGTGCGGGGTGCGGGTGGCCGCACACAGGCTGGCCAGGTCGACGCCGTGCGGGGTGCCGAAGAGGTCGTCGTACGCCGCGGCGTACTCCGGTGCCCCTTGCTCGAGCATGCTGAAGATCGAGCCGCCGTCGTCGTTGACGACCACGATCGTCAGATCGGGCTCGGGCTGGCCCGGGCCGAGGATCAGGCCGTTGCTGTCGTGCAGGAAGGTGACGTCGCCCATCAGCGCGAGGGATCGCGAGCTGCGCGGGCGGCCCAGAGCCGCACCGATCGCCGACGAAACGGTGCCGTCGATGCCGGACAGGCCGCGGTTGGCGATCACCTTGCGCCGCTCCCCCACCATGTAGGGGCGGGCCATCAGGTCGAGGTCGCGGATCGGGCTCGATGCGCCGATGAACAGCAATCCTTCGGCCGGCAGCGCCTGGCTCACCGCGCCGGCGACCTCGTACGGCGTCAGGTCCGGCTCGGCGGCGAGCAGCGCGTCGAGCTTCTCGGCGACCTCGCGGTCGGCGGCGCGCCAGCGCTCGATCCATGCTGGGTCATCAGACTCCGCGATCAGCGCATCAACGGGCGTGCACGGGAAGGGACGCTGCGCCCACACCCCTGGGGCGGGCGTCGCGAGCACCTCCACGTCGGTCCGGTTCAGCAGCCGAGTGACCGGGCGGGACAGCGTGGGGTGGCCGAAGACCACGACGCGTTCGATGTCTCGGCCGAGCTCGCTGCCCAACAGCAGCCGGTAGCACCGGATCGTGCTCGTACCGTTGCGAGATCCGCTGCTGGGTTCGGCGAACAGCGGCCAGTTGGCACCTTCCGCGAATGTGCGGGCGGGCGGCCCCGCGTCGTTGCCCGCCACCACGACCGTCCGTGGTCCTGGGGCAATGTCGGTGGAGGGATAGTCCGCCTCGTTCGGCACCCTTCGTGGGGTCTCTTGGGGTGCCGAATGAGGCGGACTATCCCACTTGCCCTCCGGAACCAGCGGGTCGTCGAGCTGCACGTTCAGGTGCACCGGACCAGGCGCACCCAACGTCGGCAACTCGGCGGTCTCGTCCAGGTCGTGGGTGTGGACCAGCGGACCGAAGATTCCGACCTGGTCCGTGGTCTGGTTGGCGTCGGTGCCGCGGACCCGGGCCGGCCGGTCGGCGGTGACGGCAACCAGCGGGAGGCCGGCGTGGGCGGCCTCCAGCATCGCCGCGTGCAGGTTGGCGACGGCGGTCCCCGACGTACAGATCACCGCGGCCCGCGCACCCACCTTGGTGAGCCCCAACGCGAGGAAGCCGGCGGACCTCTCGTCGATGCGGGTGTGCAGCCGGACCACGCCCGCGGCAGCGGCATCGTGCGCGGCGAAGGAGAGCGGTGCGTTCCTGGAACCGGGCGCGATCACGATCTCGGTGACGCCCGCATCGAGCAGCGCGTGCAGCACCCGGCGGGCCAAACTGGTCGCGGTCACGACACCGGATCCTTCCGCACCTCGGTCAGCCGGGCCTCCCAGTGGCTGATCCGACCGGGCGGCGCGGTCACTCGGGCCAGTGCGGCTGCGTCAACGGTGGGGAGCCGCACCGTTAGTACACCGTCGACCGGAAGCAGCGACTCCACCACAACGTCGTCGGTCAGCAGCTGCACCGTGGCCAGCCCGCACGCGTAGGGGAGCTCCGGCAGCGCAGCGGCCAGCGCCACCCCGGCGGCGATCCCGACCGACGTCTCCAGTGCGGAGGACACCACGACCGGCAGCCCAATGTCCTCGGCGATCCGAAGGCAGGCCCGTACCCCGCCGAGAGGCTGCACCTTCAGCACTGCGATATCGGCGGCCTCGAGGTCGCGCACCCGGTAGGGGTCAGCGGCCCGGCGGATCGACTCGTCGGCGGCGATCGGTACCTCGACCCGGCGGCGTACGACGGCCAGATCCTCGACCTCCATGCACGGCTGCTCGACGTACTCGAGCCCGCCGGCCGCGCGGTCGAGCACTGCGATGGCAGCGACCGCGTCGGACACCTCCCAGGCACCGTTGGCGTCGATCCGGATGCGGCCGTGGTCACCGATCGCGTCTCGGACGGCCTCGAGCCGGGCTTCGTCGTCCGCCAGCGTCTGTCCGGGTTCGGCCACCTTGACCTTGGCCGTGCGACAGCCGCCGGCCGCCACGATCGCGTGCGCCTGCTCGGGGTCGACTGCAGGGACCGTCACGTTCACCGGGACCGCGTCCCGCAGTGGCTCGGGCCAGTCGCCCGCCGCCGCCTCCTCGGCACAGCGCAGCCAGGGCTCGGCGACGGCGGCGTCGTACTCGAGGAACGGGCTCCACTCGCCCCACCCGGCGTCGCCCCGGAGCAGGACGCCCTCGCGCGCCGTGATCCCGCGGAACCGGGTCCGCATCGGGATCGAGAAGACCTGAATCACGCCATCCCCCGCAGAGTTACCCGGTCGGGCTTGCCGCTCTCGAGCCGCGGGATCTCGTCGACCACCACGACCTGGCGCGGCGCCCAGGCCCGCGGGTGCTCCTCGGCGACCCAGTCGCGGAGTCGCTCGAGATCGACACCCAGGACGGCCACGACGAAGGCGACCACCCGCTGCCCCCACTCCGGGTCGTCGACACCGAGCACCTCGACCTCCGCGATGTCCGGGTGCCTGCGGAGGCTGGCCGCGACCGCGAGCGCGGGCACGTTGAGGCCGCCGCTCACCACCATGTCGTCCATCCGGCCGAACACCGTCAACCGCCCCTCGTCGTCGAGGCGGCCGGCGTCCGAGGTGAAGAACCAGCCGTCGACGAGAGCGCCTGCGGTCAGCTCCGCATTGTCGTCGTACCCGTCGAAGAGCGTCGGCCCGCCGATCCGGATCCGGCCCTCGGTGCCGATGACCACGGCCACGCCGTCGAGCGGCAGTCCGTCGTAGACACAGCCCCCGGCGGTCTCGGCGGAGCCGTAGGTCGCGACCACCCGCAGGCCTGCGTCGTCCGCACGGCGCCGGAGCTCGGCGTCGATCGGTCCGCCCCCGAGCAGGATGGTGTGCGCGGTGCGCAGTGCCGCGATGTCGTCTGCGCTGTCGAGGAGCCGGTGCAGCTGGGTGGGCACCAGCGACGTGAACCATGAGGAGCCATCTTCGGCCGGCCACTCGGTCGCCGGCTCGTGTCCCGCGACCAGTGATCGACAGATCACCTGGACCCCGGCGACGTACGACGGCGGCAGCACGAGCACCCAGGGGCCGGCGGCCCCGAGGCGGCGCTCGGTGGCGGCGACCGAGGCCTCGACAGCGGAACGCGAGAGCAGCACGCGCTTAGGGGCGCCGGTCGAACCGGACGTCTCCACGACCAGGCGGACGTCGTCCGGACCGTCGAGCCAGGCACGGAGGGTGGCGACCACCTCGCCCACCGACCCCGCGGGGCTCACTGTCGTCACCCGCCGAACGCTAGCGCCCCTCATCCTGCTTGAATCGTCGGTCGTGGCAACCCCCGCTCAATGGATCGCCGGCGCCCGGCCCCGCACCCTCCCGGCCGCGCTGGCTCCGGTGCTCGCCGGCACCGGCGTGGCGGCGTACGTCGACGAGGCGGTGTGGTGGAAGGCGGCCCTCGCGCTGGTCGTCAGCCTGGCGCTGCAGGTCGGCGTCAACTACGCCAACGACTACTCCGACGGCATCCGCGGCACCGATGACGAACGGGTCGGCCCGATGCGGCTGGTCGGCTCCGGCGCGGCCCGACCGGGCGCGGTGAAGCGGGCCGCGTTCCTGGCATTCGGCGGAGCCGCGGCCGCTGGGCTCGGGCTCGCGGCCGCGACCGCGTGGTGGCTGGTGGCGGTCGGTGCGGTCTGCGTGCTCGCGGCCTGGTTCTACACCGGCGGCTCCTCGCCCTACGGCTACCTCGGCCTCGGCGAGGTGATGGTGTTCGTGTTCTTCGGGCTGGTCGCCGTCGTGGGTACGACGTACGTCCAGACCGAGACCTGGGAGTGGCCCGCGCTGTACGCCGGCATCGGCATCGGCGCGCTCGCCTGCGCGATCCTCGTGGTCAACAACCTGCGCGACATCCCGACCGACGAGGTGGCCGGCAAGCGCACTCTGGCCGTCCGATTGGGTGAGCCACGGACCCGCGCCTTCTACCTCCTGCTGGTGCTCGCCGCGGCCGCCGCGGTGGTAGCGGTCGCGGCTGCCACCTCGTGGTGCGTGCTCGTCGGGCTCGGCTTCCTCGTCGTCGCCGGGCCTGCGGTGCGGACCGTGCTGGGGAGTGCGCGAGGACCGGCGCTGATCCCGGTGCTGCAGCAGACCGGGCTGGCCGAGCTGGCCTGGGCGGTGCTGGTCACCGCTGCGCTGTTCGCCTGTCGCTAGGGGAGCCGACGTACTGTCGTCCCATGATGACGTTCCTGATCATCGTGGCCGTGATCCTCGCCGGCGTCGTGGCCTGGCGGATGCGGGTCCAGCTGCTGGCGAAGGCGCTCGGCCAGTCCGAGAGCCGGATCGACCGGCAGCTCAACCGCAAGAAGCGCTAGTGCGCAACGCCCGGGCGCGTACACGGACGGAGTGAAGTGGTCCCGCGAAGTACGCGCCGAGCGTCCAGGCGATCGAAACCAAGGACTTCCCTCGGCCGTGTACGACAGCCATTCAACTCGTCAGTTAGTCCGCGTCTTCCTTGGTCCGCAGCTCCTCGATCTTCGCGGTGGCCCTCTGGGCGCGCGTCTCCACGCGCTGCGCGAACGCCTCCCGCTGCCGAGCGAGCAGGAAGTAGGAGCCGATCCCGCTGATCAGGAACGCGAACACCACGGCCCAGATCATCTCGACGTCGCCGGCTGCCGCGGCCCAGATCCCGACCACGATCGCGAGCGATCCGAGGAACAACAGCACCCGAAGGCCGGTGTAGATCCAGAACTCCTTCACGGGGTTGAGGGTACGGCGTGACCAGGCGCGCTCTACATTGGAGGGGTGCTGAGGTTCCTGCTCGTGGTGGCCGTGTTCGCGGGGGCGACCTATCTCGCCGTCCGGGTCATCCAGAGCCGCGGGCTGATGCCCGACAAGCCGACGCTGCCGCAGCGGAAGCCACCGCCCAAGATGGTGGCGCCGGACGACGACGAGGACTTCCTCCGCGACCTCGACCGCAAGCGGCTGAACCCCGAGGACCCTGACGGCTAGCGGACCGGCGCTTCGACCACCAAGGCCGGCGCAGACGCGTAGGAGTGCTGGCTGCTGGAGCTGAAGTAGTTGATCCCGATGAAGTTGAACCACAGCGTGGCCAGCCCGAGCAGCGCGAGCAGCGCCGCGTTGCGGCCCTTCCAGCCCGCGGTCGCGCGGGCGTGCAGGTAGCCGGCGTACACCACCCAGGTGATGAACGCCCAGACCTCCTTCGGGTCCCAGTTCCAGTACGACGACCAGGCCTCGTGCGCCCAGATCGGGCCGGTGATCAGCACGGCGAAGGTCCACACCGGGAAGGCGAACGCGTGGATCCGGTAGGACAGCCGGTCCAGCGAGGCGAGTGACGGGACCCGGGCGAGCGGGCCGGTGACGTCGTCGCCCTTGCGGTTCTTGATCAGGTACATCGCCGAAACGATGCCGCCGAGCGTGAACGCGCCGGTGGCGATGATCGCGGAGACGACGTGGATGACCAGCCAGTAGGAGTTCAGCGCCTCGGTGAGCGGGGCGACCTCCTCGTGCAGCCAGATCACCGCGACCATCAGCGTCGTGAGCACGAAGCCGACCACGATCGGCGCCATCCAGCCCAGCTTGAACTTCCGGTAGAGGCCCACATAGAGCAGCGTCACCACGAAGCTGCCGGAGATCGTGAACTCGTACATGTTGCCCCAGGGCACCCGGTTGGGATCGGCGGCCATGCCGCGACCGACCAGGGCGACCACGTGGATGCCGGCTGCCAACAGGATGAGCAGGAAACCCAGCCGGCCGAGGAACTCCACTCGGTGCGTGGACTCGGACTCGGGTCCGCCGGTGGCGACGGCGACGCCCCCGCCATCCTCGACGGTGGTGGTGGCCGACGCCGCGGGCGCCCGCTCGCGCAGCGCGGCCCATTCGGCCAGATGGACCAGCAGCGCGATGAAGTAGACAACTCCAGCGGCCGCGATCGCCTGGTCGCTGAGTTCTCCCCAGGCACCGTTGCTCATCTGGTGTTCATGCCTTCTCCGTTCGTCGCAGCTCCGCCACGATGTCGTCGAGAATCTCCGCCATCTCGCCGTTGCCGGACCGGTCCAGCGCGGCGACCTCGACCATTGTGCCCTCACCCTCTCGACGTGCCCTGACCCAGACCCGCCTCGGCCGGATGAACAGCGAGGCGAGCAGACCGATCAGGGCCAGCACCACCCCGCCGAGGGTGACCTCCGAGCCGGGGGTCTGGCTGATCTGGATCCGGGTCCACGGCTTGACACCCTCGAACGTGATCGAGCCCAGCCCGTCGGGGAGCTGCACGGTCTGCCCGGGCTGGATGTCGACCCGGAACGGCTTCCCGTCATTGCCCTTGACCTGTTCGAGTTTGGACTTGTCCAGTACGTAGATGGACTGAGCGGCGCCGGAGTCGAGCCCCAGGTCGCCGGTGTAGACGAGCATCGAGAGCGTCGGGTTCTTGTCGTCCCCCATCACCGTGATCGGGTCGCCGTCGAGCATCAGGAACGTCGGGTAGAACAGGCCCTCGAACCCGATCTGCGCGGGCCGAGCGTCCGCGGCCTTGATCACCCCGAAGGACAGGAAGCTGGCGTCCTGCGGCAGGAAGACCACCGGCTCGCGATAGGCGAGGTCGCCGTTCCCGTCGCGCACTGTCACCACCGGCGCGTAGCCGTGGCCGATCAGGAAGACCTCGGTGTCGCCGATGGACAGCGGGTGGTTGACCCGGAGGTCGTAGTTCTCCTCGGCGGACTCCGGCGACTCGCGGTAGGTGAGCCCGGCATTGAAGGACTGGGCCATCCCCTTGCGCGGCCCCGAGGTCAACCAGTCCACGTCGAACTTGTCGAAGCTGAACGAGAACGGCTCCATGTCCTCGGCGCGGAAGAGGCTGCCGGGGTCGAAGTCGTCGTACTGCGTCAGGTTGTTGGAGAACGTCGACCCCTCGACCAGGATCACGCCGCCCTTGTAGCCGAACAGCCCGCCGACCGCGAAGCCGACCAGCACGATGAGCACTGACACGTGGAAGACCAGGTTGCCGGCCTCGCGCAGGTAGCCCCGCTCGGCGCTGACCGCGTCGTCGCCATCGCTCGCCGCCCGCAGCCGGTAGCCGCGACCGCGCAGCACCTGCCGGGCCCGCTCGAGGTGGTCGTCGGCCGGCTGCTCGATCGTGTACGTCGTGTGGTCGGCCAAGCCGGGTCAGGTTGCGTGGCGCGACCGGCGGCTCGGAGCGCAGCCCGCGCCAGTAGACCAGGATCCGTGGGATGAAGCAGCCCACGAGCGAGATCATCAACAGGATGTAGATCGCCGAGAACCACGCCGAGTCGTAGACCGAGAACAGGTCGAGCTTCTCGTAGATCGGGGTGAGGTCCGGGTGCTGCTCCTTCCACCGGGAGGTGCCCAGCGAGTCGACGCTCTCCTGCGGGACCACCGATCCCGGCACCGCCGCCAGGGCGAGCAGCAGGAGGAGCACCAGGGCCGTGCGCATCGAGGTGAGCTGTCGCCAGGCCCAGCGCAGCAGCTCCCGGGGCCGCAGGTCGCCGGGCGGCCGCGGATCGGTCTGTCGGTCGGCGCCGCCGGTCATGCGGTGCTCATACCGGGACCTCGAAGTCACTCACGAGCTGGACCTGCAGCCACTGGACGATCTCGTCCCACAGTCCGGTCAGCAGCAGCACCCCGACGGCCACCAGCATCAGCCCGCCGGCGCGCATCACGGTGGCCTGGTGGCGGCGTACCCAGGCCAGCGCACCCAGCGTGCGCCGATAGGCGAGGCCGGCGATCACGAACGGGATACCGAGACCGAGTGCATAGACCGCAGACAGGAGCGCCCCTCGCGCGGCGGTGCCGTCGTTGATGGTGAGGGCGAAGATGACGCCGTACGTCGGGCCGATGCAGGGCGTCCAGCCGAGCGCGAAGATCGCGCCGATGAACGGCGCCGCTCCCAGGCCCACGGCGGGGATCTGGTGGATCCGCCACTCCCGCTGCAGCAGCGGCACGAACCCCGCGAAGACCAGACCGAGCAGGATCAGGGCCCCGCCCATCACCCTGGTGATCTCGCCCTGCCAGGTGAACAGCCAGCTGGCCAGGCCTCCCGTGGTGGCGCCCAGGATCACGAAGATCACCGTGAAGCCGAGCACGAACAGCACCGAGCCGAGCAGCATCCGGCCCCGGTGGTTGCCGGCCTCACCGGACGCGAGGTCCGCGCCGGACAGTCCGGTGGCGTAGGAGAGGTAGCCGGGCAGCAGCGGGATCACGCACGGTGAGAAGAACGACACCAGCCCGGCCACCAACGCCACTGGGATGGCGAGAGCCAGCGAGCCGTTGGCGGCCTGGCTCTGGAACCACTCACCCATCCTCGGCCGCCACCTCCTCGACCAGCTCGACGAGCGTGGTCTCCGAGGGGATGGCTCCGCTGACCAGGGCCGCGACCCGACCCTGACGGTCGAGCACGAGCGTCGTCGGGGGCAGCCGAGGCCGATAGCGGCCGAACTGCAGCAGAGTCTCGCCACCCTCGTCGTGGATCGACTCGTACGGCACCTCCTGGGTGCGCTCGAACGCCGCCGCGGTGTCCGACGACTCCCGGATGTTGATGCCCACGAACGTCGCGTCGACCTCGGCCGCCGCCGCGACCAGCGCGGGTGTCTCACTGCGGCAGGGCGGGCACCAGGACGCCCAGACGTTGACCACCGTGACGCCGCCGCGGTAGTCGGCGAGGTCGATCTCGTCGCCGTCGAGTGAGGTGCCAGTGACCTCGACCGGGTCCTCACGATCGCCGATCGAGACCTGGGTGACCGTGCCGTCGCCCTCGATGTACTCGAGGTCGCCGGTCCCGGACAGCCCGCTGCAGCCCGACAGCGCCAGACCGGCGAGCAGGGGGATCAGCAAGCGGAGCGCAAGGTGCGCTCCGGGGTCCCCGCGGCGTTGTTCGACGGAGGAGCGAAGCGGGGGAGGCGAAGAACGCCGTGGGGTGGACTTCAGGGCTTCTTCTCCTCGGGCGCGCCACCCGCCGAGAACGGCGCGCTCTTGTCGCCTCGAGGGATCAGGTCGCCCGCGGGTTCGCTGTAGGAGACCTGGGTGAGCCGGTCGCCGACGAAGTGAAGCGAGGTGAGGGAGCAGAGCGTGCACTGGCGTTTGCGCGGGTCATGGAGGAACGAGCGCTTCTCGACGTGCAGCCGGGTCGTCCAGATCGGCAGCTGATGCGACACGATCACCGCCTCGTGGCCGGCGGCTGCCTCGCGCGCCTCGTGCACCGCGGCCATCATCCGGCTCACGATGTCTTTGTAGGGCTCGCCCCAGGACGGCTTGAAGGGGTTCCAGAGGTGGCGCCACAGCCGCGGGTTGCGCAGCGCCTTGCCGCCGCCATGAAACGCGACGCCCTCGAACACGTTGGTCGACTCGAGCACCCGCTCGTCGAGGGTCACCTCGAGACCCCGGGCCAGCGCCAGCGGGGCCGCGGTCTCCTGGGCCCGCTCGAGCGGCGAGGAGCGAAGGTGGACGATGTCGCGGTCCCGGATGGAGTCGGCGACCCGCTCCGCCATCTGCCGGCCGAGCTCGGAGAGGTGGAATCCGTCGCGGCGGCCGTAGAGGACGCCGTCGGGGTTGTGCACCTCGCCGTGCCGGAACAGGTGGACGACCGTGTCGGGCGTGCTCATGAGATGGCCTCCCCTGCTGCGCGGGCGGCACCGGGCAACGCATCGAGCACGATCTGCACCGCGCGGTCGTCGTGGGCCGAGGACAGGAACCACGCCTCGTACGCCGACGGCGGGAGGTAGACGCCGGCCTCGAGCATGGCGTGGAAGAACGCGGCGTACGCCGCCAGGTCGGTGCTCGCGGCGTCGTCGAAGTCGCGCACCGGACCCTCGGTGAGGAAGACAGAGAACATCGTCCCGGCCGATTGGATCACGTGTGGGACGCCGGCCTCGGTGAGCGCGGCGCCGGCCGCCGCCTTGATCGTCTCGCCGGCGGCGCTCAGGTGGACGTAGACGTCGTCGGTCGCCAGCCGCAGCGTGGCCAGGCCGGCGGTGGTCGCGACCGGGTTCCCGGACAGGGTGCCCGCCTGGTAGACCGGCCCCTCGGGGCTGAGCCAGGACATCAGGTCGGCGCGCCCGCCGAACGCGGCGGCCGGGAACCCACCGCCCATCACCTTGCCGAACGTCACCAGGTCCGGGCGCCAGCCCTCGACCGCGCCGTCGAGGCCCCACTGGCCGGTGCGGCTGGCCCGGAAGCCGGTCATCACCTCGTCGCTGACGAACAGCGCTCCGTGCGCGGTGCAGGTGGCGGCCAGGAAGGCGTTGAAGCCGGGCTCGGGCGGTACGACGCCCATGTTGCCGGGGGCGGCCTCGGTGATCAGGCACGCGATCCGGTCGCCGTGCTCCGCGAACACCTTCTCCACCGCGGCCCGGTCGTTGTAGGGCAGCACCAGGGTCAGCGCGGTCGACGACTCAGGGACACCGGGCGTGCCGGGCACCGCGAACGTGGCCAGGCCGGAGCCGGCTTGCGCGAGCAGCGCGTCGACGTGACCGTGGTAGCAGCCGGCGAACTTCACCACGACGTCGCGGCCGGTGGCGCCGCGCGCCAGCCGGATCGCCGACATCGTGGCCTCGGTGCCGGAGGACACGAACCGCACCCGCTCGACCGGGGCGCGAGCCACGATCTCCTCGGCGAGTTCCACCTCGGGCACCGTGGGCGTGCCGTACGACGTCCCGCGGGCCACCGCGGCGGCCACCTCGCGCTGAACCTCGGGGTGTGCGTGCCCGAGCAGCATCGGCCCCCAGGAGCAGATCAGATCGACGTACTCGTTGCCGTCGACGTCGGTCAGCCAGGCGCCCGAGGCGGACCTGATGAACCGCGGAGTGCCCCCCACAGCGGCGAACGCGCGGACCGGCGAGTTCACGCCTCCAGGCGTTACCGCGCGGGCTCGGTCGAAGAGCGCGCGCGACTGCTCGTCGGAACGGGGGGGCACCGCCTCATTGTCTCCGAGGGGCCTGAGCGAGCAGCCATCGGGCGGGATCTTTGGGCAGATGGGTACTGGAAGGGGTAATTTGGCACCCAGACGACCAGGTCGTGAGCACCGTAACCTCGGCCCGCTGCGACTCGTTGGGCTTGCAGCGCACACAAGCGCGACGGCTATGGGGAGTCGGGGAGCCAGCTCGAGCGCACTACAAGGGGAGACATGTCCACGAAGCGATTCGGTCGCATTCAGAAGGCCGCGGCTGTAGTGCCGCTGGCGCTGCTGTCGGCAGCCTGGACCGCGAGTCTCGCCGGCGTCGGAGCGGCACCCGCTGTGGTGTCCAGCCAGGAGGGCGGCGACGAGACGCTGCCCGACGGCACCAGTGTGCCCAGCGAGGCCATCGAGGCCCCCGCGTCGGTGTCCGATCCCGACGAGGCCAGCGACGGCGACCACGGCGACGCCGAGCGGATCCTCGCGACCTCTTCCGCCAACGGCATCCCCTCCTCGGCGCTGGCGGCCTACCAGCGCGCGGAGACCGTGATCAACTCCGCCGACAAGACCTGCAACCTGACCTGGCAGCTGATCGCAGCGATCGGCCGCGTGGAGTCCAACCACGGTCGGTTCGGCGGCAACGCGCTCGACGACCAGGGCGTGGCTCAGCCCGGCATCTTCGGGCTGCCGCTCGACGGCTCCAAGGCCACCTCGGTGATCCGCGACACCGACGCCGGCCAGCTCGACAACGACACGGCGTACGACCGCGCGGTCGGCCCGATGCAGTTCATCCCCTCCACCTGGTCGGTCGTCGGTGTGGACGCCGACAACGACGGCCAGCGCAACCCGCAGGACATCGACGACGCGGCCCTGGCCAGCGCCGTCTACCTCTGCTCGGGTGCCAACGACCTCTCCACGGTCAGCGGCCAGCGGGCGTCGGTCTACCGCTACAACCACTCCACGTCCTACGTGAACCTGGTGCTGCGGATCATGAACAACTACCTGGCAGGCGACTTCATGAGCGTGCCCGACGGCACCACCGCCGCCGGCTACCTCGTGCCCGAACCGCCCCTGGCGGGCAACCCGCCCTACAACACTGGCAACGGCCAGGACGGGGACTCCACCATCGACGCGGCTCCGCCGGCCACGCCGGACGGCGGCGACGACGGGACTGATGACGGCGGCAACGACGGCGGCGGCAACGGTGGTGACGACGGCGGCGATGACGGCGGCGACAACGACCTGCCTCCGGTGACCGTCCCGCCGCTGCCCTCGACCGAGGTCGAGCCGCTCGACGAGGTGCTGACCCTGGCCCAGGCCATCGTCCAGTGCACCCTCGACGGCATCAGCTCGACTGACGTCAAGCAGTGGGACCAGTGCATCAAGGACTACACCGGTAACTAGCACGGTTCAGCGCAGCAGTACTGCCGCCTCGGTGGCCCAGTAGGTGAGGATCACGTCCGCACCCGCACGCCGGATCGCCGTGAGGGTCTCGAGGATCGCGGGCTCGCGGTCGATCCAGCCGTTGGCGGCGGCGGCCTCGACCATGGCGTACTCGCCCGAGATGTTGTACGCCGCCACCGGGACGTCGACCGCGTCGCGCACCCGGCGCAGCACGTCGAGGTACGCCAGCGCGGGCTTCACCATCACGATGTCGGCACCCTCGGCCACGTCGAGCAGCGCCTCGCGCACGCCCTCGCGGGCGTTGGGCGGATCCTGCTGGTAGGTGCGGCGGTCGCCGGTGAGCGAGGAGTCGACTGCCTCGCGGAACGGGCCGAAGAAGGCGGAGGCGTACTTCGTGGAGTAGGCCAGGATCGCGACGTGGGTGTGCCCGGCACCGTCGAGGGCCGCCCGGATCGCGGCGACCTGGCCGTCCATCATCCCGCTCGGTCCGACCATGTGGACCCCGGCGGCGGCCTGGGCCAGGGCCATCTCTGCGTAGACCTCGAGCGTGGCGTCGTTGTCGACCCGCCCGGCCGCGTCGAGCACCCCGCAGTGGCCGTGGTCGGTGAACTCGTCGATGCACAGGTCGCTCATCACGGTGAGCGCGTCGCCCACCTCGGCGACCACGTCGGCGATCGCGACGTTGAGGATGCCGGCGGGATCGATCCCGCCGGAGCCGACGGCGTCCTTGGTCTCCGGGATGCCGAACAGCATCACCCCGCCCAGCCCGGCCTCGGCAGCCTCCGCGGCCGCCTTCACCAGGGTGTCTCGCGTGTGCTGGACGACCCCGGGCATCGAGGAGATCGGCCGGGGCTCGTCGATCCCCTCGCGGACGAACAGCGGCAAAACGAGCTGGCGCGCCTCCACCGAGGTCTCGGCCACCATCCGCCGGAGCGCGGGCGTGGTCCGCAGCCGGCGTGGCCGGACGACGGGACCCACCCGCTCCTGGTTCATCGCGAGTTGGCGGACTTCCGGCGTCCGGTGGACTTCCGGGCCGACGGCTTGGTCACCGGGTCGCCCGCCTCGATCATCGCCAGTCGCCGCGCCCCGCCGAAGTCGGCGAGGGCGTCGACGAGCAGGTCGACATCGGGCTCCGGAGCAAGTACGTCGACCCGGAGGCCGTGCTCCTCGGCGGTCTTGGCCGTGGCTGGCCCGATCACCGCGATGATCGTCGAGGCGTGCGGCTTGCCGGCGATGCCGACCAGGTTGCGCACGGTCGAGGACGACGTGAACACGACCGCGTCGAACCGACCGGTCTTGATCGCGTCGCGGGTCTGCGCCGGCGGCGGCGTCGCCCGCACGGTGCGGTAGGCCGTCACGTCGTCGCACTCCCAGCCCAGGTCGATCAGCCCGGCCACGAGGTTCTCCGTGGCGATGTCGGCCCGCGGTAGGAACACCCGGTTGATCGGGTCGAGCAGCTCGTCGTACTCGGGCCAGTCGGCCAGCAGCCCGGCAGCCGACTGCTCCCCGGTGGGCACCAGGTCGGCGCGCAGGCCCCAGTCGCCGATCGCGGCGGCGGTCTTGTCGCCGACGGCGGCGATCTTCAGGCCGGAGAAAGCCCGCGCGTCAAGGCCGTACTCCTCGAACTTCTCCCGCACCGCCTTCACCGCGTTGACCGAGGTGAACGCGATCCACTCGTAGCGGCCCTCGACCAGACCGCGTACGGCCTTGTCCATCTGCAGCGGGTTGCGGGGCGGCTCGACCGAGATGGTCGGCACCTCCTCGGGCACCGCGCCGTAACCGCGCAGCCGGGTGGACAGCGAGGCAGCCTGCTCCTTGGTGCGGGGCACCAGCACCCGCCAGCCGAACAGCGGCTTGGTCTCGAACCACGAGAGCGTCTCGCGCAGGTCGACGACCTTGCCGACGACGGTGATCGCCGGAGGCGCCATCCGTGCTGCGCGGGCGTCAGCCGCGATGTGCTCGAGCGTCGAGGTGACCGTCGCCTGGTCGGTGGTCGTGCCGACCCGCGTCATCGCGACCGGGGTGCCGGCGTCGCGACCGGCGGCAACCAGCGCCCTGGCGATCTCGCCGATCTGTCCGACCGCCGAGAGCAGCACCAGGGTGCGGTTGTCGGCGTACTGCGACCAGTCGATGCGGTCGCCGCAGGTCACCACGGACACCTCGCGGTTGTCCTTGGTGGTCAGCGGGATGCCGGCGTACGCCGGCACGGAGGCGACCGAGGAGACGCCGGGCACGATCTCGAACCCGATGCCGGCCTTGGCCACCGCCTGGGCCTCCTCGGGCCCGGAGGCGTAGAGGAACGGGTCGCCGGCCATCAGCCGGACCACCCGGAGTCCGCGCTTGGCCTGCCGGACGACGACCTTGGCCCGGGCCGCGTGGGTCAGCGGCTGGCCGTCCTCGCCGAAGCCGCCGTCGACGAACTCGGGACCGACGGTCTCGGCCGGTTCCTCGCTCTCGACCTCGGCGTCGTCCTCGTCCTCGACCGGCTCGGGGAGACCGAGCAGGGTGCGGACGAGCTGCGCGTGCTCGGGGGCCTCGGTCACGACCACGTCGGCCTGCCGGAGCAGGTCGACGGCGCGCACCGTCAGCAGGTCGGGGTCTCCAGGACCGCTCCCTACGAACGACACCCAGGCCATAGCGAGCCGGTCGGATGCCTTGCTGGTCTTGCCTCGCGTCATGCGTTCTGCACCTTTGCTGGTTGTGCTGGTTCCACGCTGTCGAGCTGTCCTGCCCCGTCGGCGAGCATTTCCTTCGCCAACCGGGTTCCGACGTCGACCGCGTCGGCTGGGTCTCCTGACGCGGACATCCGCACCGAGAGCGTCCCGTCGAGTGAGAGCGCTATCGCTCGCACCCAGATCTCTTCTCCGTCTTCGCCTTCCGCCACCTCTGCCATCGCGCCGACCGGGGCCGAGCAGCCACCCTCGAGGGTGGCCAGCACCGCCCGCTCCGCGTCCGTCGTGGCCCGGGACCGGGGATCGTCGAGCCGAGCGAGATCGCCCGCCAGCTCGTCGCCGGCACGGCACTCCACAGCGAGCGCACCCTGCCCGGGGGCGGGCAGCATCTGCAGGGGGTCGAGCACCTCGGTGACCTCATCGAGTCGATCGATCCGGGCCAATCCGGCCCGAGCGAGTACGACGGCGTCGTACGCACCGGAACGGACCTTCCCGATCCTGGTATCGACGTTCCCACGAACCGGCACCACGTCCAAACCGAGGCCGAGGGCGTGCAGCTGCGCAGCGCGTCTCGGGGACCCGGTGCCGACGCGGCTGCCGCTGGGGAGCTCGCCGAGGGTCAGCCCGTCCCTGGCCACGACCACGTCGCGCGGATCCTCGCGCGCGGGCACGGCGACCAGCGCGATGCCGTCGGCGGGGCGGGTCGGAAGGTCCTTGAGGGAGTGCACGGCCACGTCGATGCGATCATCGAGCAGCGCGTCGCGCAGGGCGTTCACGAACACCCCAGTAGCGCTGCCGATGAGCGAGTCGCCGGCGTCCTGGCTCAGGTCACCCTCGGTGGTGATCTCCACGAGCTCGGAGTCACGACCGAGGTGCTCGCGCACGAGCGCGGCCACCAGCTCGGCCTGGGTGGTCGCGAGCAGAGAGCGGCGCGTGCCGATGCGAATAGGGGTCATCCGAGCCCCTCGGGACGGGTGACCGCGTCGACGGCCTCCGGGTCGAGGGCGAACAGCTCGGCGAGGGCGGCGGCGTAGGAAACGGCGCCGTGCTCGTTGGCGAGCTCCTTCACCCGGACCGTGGGCTCGTGCAGCAGCTTGTCGGCGACCCGGCGTACGGCATGCCGGATCTCGGCCAGGTCGGCGTCATCGAGGCCGGGCAGCCGGCCCTCGAGCCGGGCCATCTCGGCGTCGACGACCGCTGTGGCCATCGAGCGGAGCGCGACCACGGTCGGGGTGACGCTGGCCTGGCGGCGCGCGGCGAGGAACGCGGTGACCTCTTGGCCGACGATCCGGCGGACCTCGAGCACCTCGCGGCCGGCCTCGCTCTGGTGCAGCGCGTCGGCGAGCTGAGCCAGGCCGATCAGGGTGACTCCGGGCAGCGACGCCACCGCGGGGTCCACGTCGTGCGGCAGCGCAATGTCGATGACGGCCAGCGGCCGCTCGCCGGTGCGCGACTCGGCGAGCATGTCGCGGCTGATCAGGGTGCCGCTGGCGCCGGTGCAGGTGATCAGGATGTCGGCGGCGGCGAGCTCGTCGCGCAGGTCGACGAGAGCGACCGCCCGGGCGGCGTACTCAGACGCCAGCCGGTCGGCGTTGCCGGCCGTGCGGTTGACCACGCTGACCTGAGCGGCGCCGAGCCGGGAGACCGTGGCGGTCGCGAGCCCGGCCATCGCGCCCGCCCCGACCACGACGACGTGCTTGCCCTCAACGGTGCCAACGGCCTCGTCGGAGCGGTCGAGCGCGGCGCTCACCAGGGACGGCGCGACCTGGTCGATGCCGGTCTCGGCGCGGGACCGCTTGCCGACCCGCAGCGCCTGCTGGAACAGCACGTTGAGCGCGGGGCCGACGGTGCCGATCTCCTGGCCGAGCCGGAGCGCCTCGCGGGTCTGGCCCAGGATCTGGCCCTCGCCGACGGCCATGGAGTCGAGCCCGGCGGCGACGTGGAACAGGTGCGAGACCGCGGCGTCGTCGTAGTGGACGTAGAGGTGCGGCAGCATCGCCTCGGTCGCCGCGCCGGCTCGCTCGACGAGCAGCCGGGACAGGGACTCCACGCTGCCGTGGAAGCGGTCGACCTCGGTGTAGATCTCGACCCGGTTGCAGGTCGCGATCACGGTCGCCTCGGTGACGTGCTCACAGGCGGCGGCGTTGCTGATCAGCTTGTGGACGCCGTCATCGTCGAGGGCCACCCGCTCGAGCAGGGCCACCGGCGCGGAGTTGTGGGAGATGCCGACCACCAGAACGCTCACGACGCACCACCCAGGACTTGCGCCTTGCGCTGCTCGTGGAACGCGAGGATCTGGAGCTCGATCGACAGGTCGACCTTGCGTACGTCGACACCCTCGGGCACCGCGATCACGCTCGGCGCGAAGTTGAGGATGCTGGTGATCCCGCAGGCGACCATCCGATCGGCGACGTCCTGGGCGGCGATCGCAGGCGTCGCGATCACGCCGATCGCGACGTCGCGCTCGCTGACGATCTTCTCCAGGTCGTCGAAGGGGCGGACTTCTACGCCGGCCACCGCCTCGCCCTCGCGCGCCGGGTCGGCGTCGAGCAGCGCCACGACCCGGAAGCCGCGGCTGCGGAAGCCGGAGTAGTTGGCCAGGGCGTGGCCGAGGTTGCCGATCCCGACGATCACCACCGGCCAGTCCTGGGTCACGCCGATCTCACGGGCGATCTGGTAGCTGAGGTACTCGACGTCGTAGCCGACGCCGCGGGTGCCGTAGCTGCCGAGGTAGGACAGGTCCTTGCGGAGCTTGGCGCTGTTGACCCCCGCCGCCGACGCCAGGTCCTCGCTCGAGCAGGTGCTGATGCCCGCGTCGGAGAGCGTGGTCAGGGCCCGGAGGTAGACGGGCAGGCGGGCGACCGTAGCCTCGGGAATCTCCCGGGCGGTCTCGCTCGACTGGCGTGCGGTCACAGTTCTGTCGCTTTCCAGCCGCATACAGCGTTTTCTCGGCTTGGGCACCGGCATGCGGCCCGTTCACTCTAAGAGTTTGTGAACGCGAGAACAAAATCAGCGAGCAGTGGGCCGCCGGGGCACCGGCGGGCCGCGTCGCGAGAGGAGGTCGAGTGCCGCCGCGACCGAGGAACGAAGTCGCGATGCGGTGTAACGAGACCCCGTGAGACCAAAGCAAAACCGCAGGTCAGGCGCCCAGCGCCGCGCGCAGGCGGTCCTCGGAGACCCGCCAGAAGTCGTGCTGCCGCCCGTCGACGAAGGTGACCGGGATCTCCTCGGTGAAACGCCGGGTGAGCTCGGGGTCGTCGTCGATGGAGATCTCGTCGTACTGCTCCCCGAGGTCGGCGCAGACGCGCTCGACCACCTCGCGGGCGACTTCGCACAGGTGGCAGCCCGGTCGGGTGTAGAGGGTGACGCGTGCGGTCATGGCGGTCATCTTTTGGGGATCATTCGATGAGGCCGAGGGCCTTGCGCCGCTCGGCACTGCGGAGCCGGCCCTTCTGCACCTTGCCGGTGACCGTGAGCGGCAGCTCGTCGACGACCTCGATCCGGCTCGGTTGCTTGAACCTGGCCAGCCGTTCGTCACACCGGGCACGAACGGCGTCCGCCACCGCATCCCCGTCGCCGATGGCCACGACGTACGCGACCACAGCCTCACCGGTCTCGGCGTCGTCGACGCCGATCACCGCTGTCTCCCCCACGCCGGGGACGTCGCGGATCACGTCCTCGATCTCGCTCGGGTAGACGTTGAAACCGGAGACGATGACGAGCTCCTTGACCCGGTCGACGAGGAACAGGTCGCCGGAGGGGTCGAGGAACCCGACGTCGCCGGTGGACCACCACCCCTCGGCGTCCGGACCGTCGGACCCGTCCGGCCAGTAACCGCTGAACAGGTTGGCGCCCTTGATCTGGATCTCGCCCGGGTCGTCCGCGGCATCGCCCGAAAGCGGTTGGCCGGTCTCGCCGACCAGCCGGATCTCGACGCCATCGAGCGCGGCGCCGACCGACCCATTCTGCAGTTTCGTGGAACGCAGCGTGCTGGTGACCACCGGCGAGGCTTCGGTCAGCCCGAAGCCCTGGTGGATGGGGATCCCGGTCCGGGCCGTGAACTCCTCGATCACGCCGGTCGACAGCGGGGCCGATCCGGACAGGATCAGTCGGACCGGGCCGAGCCGCTCCTCAAGGCCGTCGATCTCGCGCCAGTACCCGAACACCGGCGGTGCCACGGGCACCACGCTGCACGCCTCGTCCTCGATCAGGTCGAGCGTGCCCTGCGGATCGAAGCGCTCGGCGAGCACCAGCTTGGCGCGGTGCCGGAGCACGCCGCCGAGTACGGCGTTGAGGCCGTAGACGTGGAACAGCGGCAGCACGCACAGCACCACGTCGTCGCCGTGCATCATCGGCGGCTCGACCGCAGCGACCTGCTCGATGTTGGCGAGCAGCGCCCGGTGGCTGAGCATCGCGGCGCGGGGCCGGCCGGTGGTGCCGCTGGTGTAGAGCAGGCAGGCCAGCTTCTCGGGGTCGGGGAGCGGGGGGATCTCGCGCGGCGTCTCGGAGCGCAGCTCGTCGTGGGCGAGCTCGCCGTCGGCCGGCGGCAGTCCGACCGTGACCACTCGAGCCTGCGCGGCCCGGGCCAGGACCTCGGGATCCCAGCCCTCCTCGGAGCCCTCCAACGCCTCCTTGAGCAGTCGCAGCGCCTCGCGCACCGGCTCGGCGGTGGTCTCGTCGACCACTACCAGCCGCGATCCCGAGTCGGCGATCATCCGGGCCAGCTCGAACGTGGTGGCGCCCGGATTGACGGGTACGGCGACGGCCTGGGCGCGCAGCACCCCGAGGTAGGTGGTGACGAACTCGATCCGGTTGCTGGTCGCGATCATCACCCGGTAGCCCGCGACGATGCCGGTCTCGCCGAGCCCGGTGGCGATCCGTCGTACGTCGTCCTCCAGCTGCGCCCAGGTCAGACTGCGCCCCTCGGACTCGACGAGTGCCAGCTTGTCGGACTGCTCGGCCGCGGCTTCACGGACCAGTGCGGTGAGGTCGTGCGCCGATGGCATGGGGGGCATCCTACGCAGCGGCGGTGCTCGAAGTGGCGGCATCCGGCGAGCCGTACGCTGACCGGGTGAACGCCCCGCCCGAACGTCCGCGCAAGACTCCGAACCTGCGCCAGCGTTCGACTCTCGCGGGCGAGGCGGCGGCCGCCGCCGCCGAGGTCGAGCGCGCGCTGGACACTCCCTTGGACGACACCACCGCGGCCTTCTTCGACGTCGACAACACGGTGATGCAGGGCGCCAGCATCTTTCATCTCGCCAGGGGGCTGCACCGTCGGAACTTCTTCACGACCCGCGACATTCTCGGCGCGGTGTGGAAGCAGGCCTACTTCCGAGTGGTCGGCGTCGAGGACCCCGATCACATCGCGGAGACCCGGGCGTCGGCACTGAGCTTCATCAAGGGGCACACCGTCCGCGAGCTCGAGGAGCTCGGCGAGGAGATCTTCGACGAGGGGATGGCGCATCGGATCTGGCCAGGCACCAGGGCGCTCGCCCAGTTGCATCTGGACCAGGGGCAACGGGTCTGGCTGGTGACGGCGGCACCCATCGAGATCGCCCAGATCATCGCCCGCCGGCTGGGACTGACCGGCGCGATGGGCACGGTCTCCGAGCACGTCGACGGGGTCTATACCGGCCAGCTCGTCGGCGACCTGCTGCACGGGCCGGCGAAGGCGGAGGCGATCAAGGCGCTGGCCGCCCGTGAGGGTCTGGACCTCGGGCGGTGCTCGGCGTACTCCGACTCCGCCAACGACCTGCCGATGCTCGAGCTGGTCGGCGACCCGTGCGCGATCAACCCCGACACCAAGCTCCGGGCCCACGCGCGGTCGGAGGGCTGGCGGATCCGGGACTACCGCACCGGCCGCAAGGCAGCCCGGCTCGGCCTGCTCGTAGGAGCCACCGCCGGCGCGGTCAGCGGCACGGTCGCCGCGGGCGTCGCGCTACGGGGGCGGAGGCGCTAGCGAGCGGACTAGCCCAGCGCTGGTCTGGACCATTTACCTACCGGGGTATCAATTCCGGGAACCTGTTCCAACGAGCTGGGATCCCGCATACGATTCTGGCTTGGCTTAGGAGGGGGACAGCCCTAGGGAGGGGCACTGACTCACATGGTGTGGAATTCGGGCGGGGTGGCGCAGGGGCTGACTAGCCTCCGCGAGGCTGTCGCGCGCCTGCTCCTAGCCGAATCCCTCCTCCCGCAGCCGCTGCTCGCCGTCGCCGCGGGCATCGGACCGGAGATGCTGCCCAGCAAGGCCGTCACCGGCTCGGACGCCAAGGTGGGCGGTCCAGACGGGTTCAACGATGCCGGCCTCGCCGCCTCTTCGGAGGAGTCCGAGGCCGACCGCAACCGGCTGATCGCGTTGGTCGAGCTGGCGCGCAAAGGCGACGCCGATGCGTTCGGAATGCTTTACGACCACTACCAGGCCTCGGTCTACCGGTTCCTCTTCTACCGGACCCGTTCGAGCACGCTCGCGGAGGACCTGACCTCGGAGACGTTCTTCCGGGCGCTGCGGAGCATGACCAACTTCCGCTGGCAGGGCAAGGACTTCGGCGCCTGGCTGATGACCATCGCGCGCAACCTGGCGACCGACCACTTCAAGGCGGGCCGCACCCGGCTGGAGATGACTACCGAGGACATGGGCCAACACGACGACTCGACCGAGGGTCCGGAGTCACAGGTGCTGGCCACGCTCACCAACGAGGTGCTCCTCACCGCACTCACCCAGCTGCCGGACGAGCAGCGCGACTGCCTGGTGATGCGTTTCCTTCAGGGCATGAGCATCTCCGAGACCGCTAGCGTCCTGGCCCGCAGCGATGGAGCCGTGAAGCAGCTCCAGCTGCGCGGCGTACGAAATCTGGCGAAGCTCATGCCAGAGGGACTCAGGGGGTGAGCCGCGACGTGATCGAAGCATCCTCCAGCGCCGTAACCTCCGGCCCCGCCACCTCGTTGCACCCGGTGAAAGCGGCATTCAGTACAGGACGGAAGCGATGAGCCCCGTGTTCACGGCGCGACGACGCGCCGATGAGTTCCAGGCGATTCTCGAGGGCGCCTCGACGGATCGTGGCTCCGACGCGCGACTGGCCGAGTTCCTCGAGCTGGTCGAGACCCTCCGCGAGACACCGGTCATCACCGCCCGTCCCGAGTTCGTCGGCGAGCTGCGCGAGCACCTGATCGACGAGGCCCGCACGATCGCGCGCACCGGGAAGGGCGTCGAGGCCGCCGCCCGGCTCACCGTCGTCCGTTCCACCTCCGACCGGCGCCGCGAGCGCCGCCTGGCCGCCGCCGTAGGCGGTCTGGCCCTGGTCGGTGCGAGCACCGGGATGGCCGTCGCATCACAGAGTGCCCTGCCCGGCGATCCGCTGTACCCGCTGAAGCGGGCCATCGAGAATGCCCAGACCAGCGTCCAGGCCGATGAGGACGACAAGGGCAAGACGCTGCTCGAGAACGCCTCCGGCCGGCTCGAAGAGGTCGACCAGCTCAGCCGCGAGAGCGACGACGGCGACACCATCGCCGCGACCCTGCAGACCTTCACCGACCAGGCCAGCGAGGCCTCCGAGCTGCTGCTCAACGACTACGCCGAGACCGGCAAGGAGGACTCCGTCGAGGAGCTCCGCAGCTTCACCGCCGACAGCATGGCGGCGCTCACCGCCCTGGAGTCCCTGGTCCCCGTTGATGCCCGGGCCTCGCTGATCAGGGCGGCGCAGACGTTGACCCAGATCGACCAGCAGGCGCTGATTGCCTGCCCGACCTGCGGTCCGTCCCTGATCACCCAGATCCCTTCGTTCACCAACGTCGCCCTCGCCGACCTCCTCGAGTCGGTCACCAAGGCCGTCGCTGCTCCTCCCCAGCCGGACAAGCAGGACGACCCGCAGAAGGAGACCCGGGAGAACGACGACGAGGGCGACCTTCCCGCGCCGACGATCGAGGACCCCCCGGCCCTGGACGAGGGCGACAAGGCGGTCAAGGGCGACAAGGGCGGCTTGATCGGCGACACGATCAAGAAGCTCACCGGCAAGCACAAGAACGACGACGAGAAGAAGGACCGGCTGACAGGCGGGACCAACACGCTCGCCGGGTTGCTTGGCGGGGTGCTCGGCGGCAAGTAGCGCCAGCGGCTATCGGAAGACCGATTGCCGCTTCATCAGCAGCGAGTAGAGCGTCTGCTGGATCGTCTCGCGCACCTGGTCGGTGACGTTGAAGACCAGCATCGGGTCGTCGGAGGCGACCTCGTCGTACTCGTCGGTGCGGATCGGCTCGCCGAACTCCAGCAGCCACTTCGACGGCAGGGGCACCAGGCCGAGCGGTCCGAGCAGCGGGAAGAACGGCGTGATCGGGATGTAGGGCACGCCGAGCAGCCGCGCCAGTGCGGGGATGTTGCCGACGAGGGGGTAGATCTCCTCGGCGCCGACTACCGCCAGCGGGATGATGGGTACGCCGGTCCGCAGCGCCGCCGACACGAAGCCGCCGCGGCCGAAGCGCTGCAGCTTGTAGCGGTCGGAGTAGGGCTTGCCGATGCCCTTGAAGCCCTCGGGCCAGACACCGACCAGCTCGCCGCTGGACAGCATCCGCTCGGCGTCCTCGTTGCAGGCCATAGTGGCGCCGCCCTTGCGGGCAAGGGCACTGACGATCGGCATCCGGAAGACCAGGTCGGCACCCAGCGGACGCAGGTGCCGTCCGGTCTGGTCGTGGATGGCGGTCATCGTCATCAGCCCGTCGACCGGGATGGTGCCGGAGTGGTTGGACACCACCAGGGCGCCGCCTTCGGCCGGGATGTTCTCGGCGCCGATCACCTCGACCCGGAACCACTTGTCAGCGATCGGGCGTAGCGCCGTGATGAAGAACCGCTCGGTGACCTCCGCGTCGAAGCCGTACTCGTCGACGACGTAGTCGCCGGTCACCCGCCGGCGCAGGAAGGCCAGGAACGCGGCCAGCTGGGGCTCCCAGTGCTCGCCGAACACCTCGCGCGCGGCGTACTGGAACGCCGCGAGCCAGTCGCCCGTCGGGATGCCGGCCAGGGGGTGCCGCTCCCGCGTGGTCGTGGGAGCACGTTCAGGCGGCGCGGCAGTCGGCTCGGCGACGGCGTCGGGAGCCGCGACCGGCTCGGCCATAGCGCGGGGCTTGGCCTTCGCGTTCGGCGCCAGCCCTCGGGCGGCGGACGACGGCTGCTTGCCGGTCCCCCGGCCCGGGCGGCCGCGAGTGCCGATCGGGATGATCTCGGCGTCACCCACGGGTGCCACCTCCCAGTATCTCGGGTCCGACGAGCTGTGCCTCAAGCGCGGCGAGCGCCCGTTCGGTGCGGCCACCGGTCGGAGGCAGCAGCGCAGCGAAGTCGGCGAACGCCTCGGCCGTGGTGTACGCCGGCTCGAAGCCGAGGTCGGACCGCATCCGGGTGGTGTCGACGCCACGCCCGTAGGTCAGGAAGGCCATCTGCTCCGGCGAGAAGTCGGCCAGTCGCGCTGAGCGCAGCCCCGAACCGACGCCACCGACCGCGAAGCCGGGCAGCGGGATCGACGGGCGCTGCAGGCGGCGGATCGCCTGGGACAGCATCAGGATGCCGTCGCCGGCGACGTTGAAGGTGCCGGGTACGTCGTTGACGACCGCGTGCTGCAGCACCGAGAACAGGTCGTTCTGGTGCAGGAACTGGAGCCGAGCGTCGAACCCGAGCACCTTGGGGATCACCGGCAGGCGGAAGTAGGAAGTGATCGGGCTGGTGACGTGTGGGCCGATCACGTTGGCGCAGCGCAGCAGGGTGACCCGGCAGTCCGGTCGACGGCGCGCGAAGCCGCGCACGTAGCCCTCGATCTCCGCGACGTCCTTGGAGTAGCCCTCGCGCGGTGCGCGGCGGGGCTCCATGTCCTCGGTGAACATCGCGGGGTCGCGGTTGCTCGCGCCGTAGACCGTCGTCGTGGACTTCACGATCAGGTGCTCGACCCCCGGCGCCTTCTGGCACGCGGCGAGGAGCTGCATGGTCCCGATGACGTTGAGCTCTTTCATCGTGCTGCGGCCGCCGGCACTGCCCGGGGTCGCGATCACGCTCATGTGGACGACGGTGTCGACGTCCTCCTTGGCAAGGACCTTCGCGATGACCGGGTTGCGGATGTCGGCGCGGACAAAGGTCACGTCGCCGATGTCACCTCGCGGAGGTACGACGTCGACCCCGATGACCCGGGCGACGCCCGGATGGGCGGCCAGGGCGCGCGCGAAACGACGCCCGAGGTCCCGGGATACCCCGGTGACCAGGACGACCTTGCCGCTGTGGCTGACCATGTCGGTGGGGAGGGGTCCGCGCCGGGGCTACTTGCCGAGCTTGCGGCGCTGAACGCGCGTCTTCTTGAGCAGCTTGCGGTGCTTCTTCTTGGCCATGCGCTTGCGCCGCTTCTTGATGACTGAACCCACAGGGCTTACCTCTCCGAACTGGACGCCCACCGGAGACGTCCGGAAGACGCGGCCCAGCCTAACGGCGAGGGGTGCGACGCGCGGAATCGAGCGGTATGAAGTCCACCACTTGAGTCGAGATTGCTGTGGCCGCAATTCACCGGTTAACCGGTGAATCTGACCGTTGTTGTACGAACCTTCGTACCTGAACCGGGAGATTCACCGCATAACCGGTGAATCTTCCCAAGGGCGAGCCCGCTCGCGTCGCAGGCGAACTCACCGAATCTCGATACGCCTGCAGCGACTTCGCAAGCTCAGTCGCGGGGCGCCTCGATCTGGATGACCTGTCCGGTCCTCCCAGGCTCGGACCGGGTCAACCAGCGTTGTAGAAGCTCTTGCGAAGGTACTCGTCCACGTCGTCCTCCTTGACGCGGAAGGAGCGCCCGACGCGGACGGCCGGCAGCTCTCCCCCGTGCACCAGGCGGTAGACGGTCATCTTGGAGACCCGCATCATGGCGGCCACCTCGGCAACAGTGAGGAACTTCGGGTCCGAGAGGTCTCCGGATGAGTTCGTAGCCATCGCGCACCACACTTTCCTCGGCGCGCGGCACCGGCTTCCCCACCGGTGTCACACGCGCACGTCGTTGGTGAGAATAGGGCCTGGAGTGACTCATGGGGAAGGACCTGCCAAAAGTTAACTATGGTGACCCGGCGTGTCGACTTGCGAGGGGTTCAGGGCAGCGGATCGAGCCCGTGCAGCGGGAAAACCGCGCTTCGGGTGGTGTGCACCTGCCGGTCCAGCCAGGATCCGGGGTCGTAGCCCTCCTCCCAGGGCCGGTACGCCGGCTCACGGCCGTCGGTGAGCCTGCTGGGGCCCTCCACCCCGAGGAGCTCGCGCACATGCTCCGTCCACGCCTCGGGCACGGCCGTCTCCGGGTCGAGCGCGCGCCCGGCCACGGTCGCCAGCAGGTGCGTCCAGGCCCGCGGCACCACCTGGACGAGCGCATAGCCGCCCCCTCCCGTCGCCACCCATCGGCCGCCGGGCACCTCGTGGGCGAGCTCGTGCAGCGCCTGGTACGCCGCCCGCTGGCCGTCGACGCTGAGCATCAGGTCCGCGAGCGGGTCCTCGGCATGGGAGTCGCAGCCGTGCTGGGTCACCAGGATCTCCGGCGCGAACTCCCTGACCAGCGGCGGCACCACCGCGTGGAACGCCCGCAGCCAGCCCGCGTCACCGGTTCCGGGCGGCAGGGCGACGTTGACCGCCGTACCCTGCGCGTCGGCACCGCCGGTGTCCTCGGCGAAGCCGGTGCCGGGGAACAGGAACTGCCCCGACTCGTGCAGCGAGATGGTGAGCACCCGCGGGTCGTCCCAGAAGATCGCCTCGACGCCGTCGCCGTGGTGCACGTCGACGTCGACGTACGCCACCCGCTCGGCGCCCTGGTCGAGCAGCCACTGGATCCCGACGGCGACGTCGTTGTAGATGCAGAACCCGCTGGCCCGGTCGCGCATGGCGTGATGCAGCCCGCCGGCGATGTTGACGCTGTGCTGGCTCTCCCCCGACCACACCTGCCGGAATGCCTCGACGCTGGCGCCCACCACGTGGGCCGCGGCCTGGTGCATGCCGGCGAACACCGGGTTGTCGCCGGTGCCGAGCCCGCGGAGCTCCTCACCCGGTCCGGGCCGAGCGCTCATCCGCTGGACCGCCTCGATCAGGGCGGGGTCGTGCACCGTTGCGATCAGGTCGTCGTCGGCCATCGGCGCGGGAACCATCCGCAGCCCCTTCAGTACGCCAAGCTCCTCGGCGAGCCGGATGGTCAGGTCCACGCGAACCGGGGCCAACGGGTGCTGCGGCCCGAAGTTGTACTGCGTCAGCGTCGGGTCGAACACGACACTCGCCGTACCGTCGCAGGCCGGGGCGTTCATGTGCCGCAACTTACTCGTCGTGTCAGACTGGACCCGTGCTGACATCCCGCTCGTACCAGTGGTGGCCCGCCTGACCAGGCGGACCACCTGATGCAGCACGCACTCACCCGGCCGCCCATGGGCGGCCGTTCTGTTTTTGTCCTGGCGATCGTCCCGTGGGCTCTCACTCAAGGAGCATCCGCATGGCCACCACGTCCACCTCCCTCGACCGACGGCTGTCGCTGCTCACGCCGAGCGGTCGCCTCACCCTCGGCAATCTCCTCGGCGCGCTGCGTCCGATGGCCGCCGAACAGGAACGCGCCGACTGCTTCTACGGCATCTCCGACCTGCACGCGCTCACGACGCCGCAGGACCCGGCCGCGTTGCGGGAACGGATCCGCGAACAGGCGACGCTGCTGCTCGCCGCCGGCCTCGACGACAGCACGCTGTTCGTGCAGAGCCGGGTGCCGGCGCACAGCCGGCTCGGCTACCTCCTCGAGTGCGTGGCAACCACCGGCGAGCTGAGCCGGATGATCCAGTTCAAGGAGAAGTCCCGGGCCGGCGAGTCCACACGCACCTCGCTCCTCACCTACCCCGCGCTGATGGCCGCCGACATCCTGCTCTACCGGCCGGCGCGGGTGCCGGTCGGCGACGACCAGCGCCAGCACGTCGAGCTGACCCGCGACCTGGCGCTCCGGTTCAACAGCACCTACGGCCAGGTGTTCACGGTCCCCGAGGTCAGCACACCGCCGGCTGGCGCCCGGCTGCGCGACCTCGCCGATCCGAGCCGCAAGATGTCGAAGTCCGGGGACGGTCCGGGCGTGATCTACCTGCTCGATCCGCCCGACGTCGTACGACGAAAGGTCGCGCGCGCGGTCACCGACAGCGACACCGGGCCGGACGCGGTCCGGGCTGCGGAGAGCAAGCCCGGCGTGAGCAACCTGCTCGACATCTTGGCCGCCTGCGGCGGATCGGCGTCGGGCATCACCACCTACGGGACGCTCAAGCGAGCGGTGACCGACGCGGTGCTGGCCGAGCTCGAGCCGCTCCAGAAGAGGTACGCCGAGCTGGCCGCCGACCCGACGTACGTCACCGGCGTCTACGAGGCCGGCGCAGCCCGCTGCCGCGAGGTCACCGAGCCGGTCCTCGCCGCGGCCCACGCAGCGATGGGCCTCTGACGGGATAGTCCGCCGCGCAGAGCACCCCCCAGGGCGTCCGAAGGGTGCCGTAGAAGGCGGACTATCCCAAAAGCAACGAACGCTCAGCTGCCTTCGGCGAGTTCACGGGACCGGTTCCGCGCTGCCTCCATCGCGGCCAGGAAGGCTGCCCGAACCTTGTGGATCTCCAGCTCGCGCAGTGCCGAGGCGGTGGTACCGCCCGGTGAGGTGACCTGCTCGCGCAGCACGGTCGGGTGGGTGCCGGTCTCGCGCAGCATCTTGGCCGAGCCGAACAGCGTCTGGATGACCAGGTCGCTCGACGTGGCCCGGGGCAGGCCGAGATGGACTCCCGCCTCGATCATCGACTCGACCACGAAGAAGATGTACGCCGGCCCGGAGCCGGAGATCGCGGTGACCGCGTCCTGTTGTCTCTCGGGGATCCGCAGGACCCGACCGACCGAGGCCATCAGCTCCTCGGCCTCCACCAGGTGCTCCTCGTCGCAGTGGGAGCCGGGCGAGATGGCGGCCATGCCCTCGTCGACCAGGGCGGGCGTGTTGGGCATCACCCGGACCACGGCCACCCCCTCGGGAGCCCGCGACTCGATGAACGCAGTGGTGATGCCGGCGGCGAGCGAGACGACCAGCTGGCCCGGACGGAGCACCCCGGAGATCTCGTCCAGCAGGTCCCCCATGTCCTGTGGCTTCACGACAAGGGCCAGCGTGTCGGCCTTGGTGGCGGCCTCGATGTTGGAGACGACGGCGACGCCGTAGCGCTCCTCGAGCTCGGCGGCCCGGTCGGCGCGCTTCTCGCCGACCAGCAGCTGGTCGACCCGGCGGCCGGCGCGCACCAGCCCGGAGAGCAGGGTCTCCCCCATCACTCCAGCACCAAGGATCGCGGTCTGCTTCACCCCGAAAGCATGACAGGTCGCCAGCGGTTCGCGCTCTAGGATTCCGGGGTGACCAAGCCTCGGATCTTCCTCGGTTCGTCCGGACAGCAGGCAGAGCTGCTCTACTCGCTCACGCGCGGCCTCGAGGACATCGCCGACGTCGAGCCGTGGCCACCACGTTCAACCCCGGCACCTCGACGCTCCAGCGCCTCGTCGACCTGACCCACGAGGTCGACTTCGCGGCGTTCATCTTCGCCCAGGACGACTGGACCTCCCACGGGGAGGCGCCCGGGCAGGCGTCGCCGCGCGACAACGTGGTGTTCGAGGCGGGTCTGTTCGGCGGCGTGATCGGGATGAAGCGGACGTTCATCCTGCACGCCAACGGCGCCAAGCTGCCGAGCGACCTGCTCGGGCTGACCTCCGTCCGGTACGCCGAGACCACCGCGGCGCAGGTCGAGGAGATCATCCAGAAGCTCCGCAACGCGATCGAGGCCGAGGGTCACCTGGCGAAGATCGCAGGGCTCTGGTGGCAGCACTCGCTGACCATGCGCAGCGAGAGCGAGCCGTCGGCGGTCAGCCTGCTGCGCATCGACCGCGACCGGTTCGGCGCACTGCAGGTGAGCGGCTCGGCCTGGCAGGAGGACGGCACGCTGTCGGCGCGGTACCGGAGCGAGGCGGCCAAGGAGCACCGCGACCCCTCGGGCATCTTCTACTTCTGGAACGGCGAGCGACCGCGGCACCCGGACGCACCGCAGCTCGAAGGCACCGGGGAGATCCGGCTCGAGGCCGTCGACCGGGCCAGTGGCTACTGGATCACCCGCTCGCAGACCGACCCGACCCTGAACATCCGGACATCGGGGGTCTACCTGCGCGCCGCACCCGACGACGCCGAGCTCATGGACGGCAGTGACCTCAAGGGTCGCGCGGCGATGATCGCCGAGAAGCTCGAGGAGTGGCAGCTGATCGCGAACTCGTGAGCCCTACTTCTTGGAGACCAGCGACCTGAGGAAGAACGCCAGGTTCTGCGGGCGTTCGGCGAGCCGGCGCATCAGGTAGCCGTACCACTCCCCGCCGTAGGGCAGGTAGACACGCACCGTCTCCCCGCTGGAGGCGAGACGCTTCTGCTCCTCGGGCCGGATGCCGTAGAGCATCTGGAACTCGTAGGTCCCCTGGGCCCGGCCGTAGCGGCTGGCCAGCGACGACGCGATCTCGACCATCCGCGGGTCGTGGGTGGCGATCATCGGGTAGCCCTGCCCGCCGAGCAGCACCTTGAGGCAGCGCACGTAGGACTTGTCGACGTCCATGCGGCCCTGGAAGGCGACCGATTCCGGCTCGTTGTAGGCGCCCTTGCACAGCCGGACCCGCGACCCCTCGTGGGCGAGCGCACGACAATCGGCCTCGGTGCGGTGCAGGTAGGCCTGCAGCACCGCGCCGGTCTCGGGGAAGTCCTTGCGCAGGTCCTGCAGGATCGCCAGCGTCGAGTCGGTCGTGGTGTGGTCCTCCATGTCCAGGGTGACTGCGGTGCCGGCATTCCGGGCGGCTCGGCAGATGCTGCGGGCGTTCTCGAGGGCGATCTTGTGGCCGACGTCCGGCAGCGCCTGGCCGATCGCCGACAGCTTCACCGAGACCTCGGCCTTGCTCTGCAGTCCGGCAGCCGAGAGCTGCCTGAGCAGGGCGACGTACGCCGCCACCGTGGCTTCGGCCTGGTCGGCGTCGAGGGTGTCCTCGCCGAGGAAGTCGAGGGTGACCGTGAGGTCGTCGCCAACCAGCCGTCCGGTCGCGGCAACCGCGGTCTCGGTCGTCTCTCCGGGGACGTAGCTCCTGACGATCCCCGCTGACACCGGCAGAGTGCTGACCAGCTTCTTGACGGTGGTGCTGCGGGACAGCAGCAGCAGCGGTTCCCGGAGCAACGACATGGCGCAAACGGTACGCCGGGACGTCGGCGGTTCTGCGCTCAGGGAGTGCGTCGACGCAGGGTCGCGGCTCCCAGCGCCAGCCCGGCCAACGCGAATGCCGCCACCACCCCCAGGTCGCTCCATACTTCGCCGGTCGACGTCGACCGGGTGAGGTGCTGCATCGCATCCGTGGCGTATGACAACGGGAGTGCGTCGGAGACCGCGTTGAGCACGTCGGGCAGTGAGTCTCGCGCAACCAGGAGGCCGCACAACAGGATCTGAGGGATCACGACGAGCGGCATGAACTGGACGGCCTGGAACTCGCTCTGAGCAAACGCCGAGACGAACAACCCGAGCGCGGTGCCCAGGACCGCGTCCGCGATCGCGACCACGCCCAGCAACAGGACCGGTCCGCGCACGTCCAGGTCGAGGAACCCGACGCTGACCGCGACGGCCAGCGCGGACTGCACGGCGGCCACCAAGCCGAAAGCGATCGCGTACCCGATTAAGAAGTCGAGCTTGCCCATCGGCATCGCGAGCAGCCGTTCGAGGGTGCCGCTGGAGCGCTCGCGCAAGGTCGTGACGCTGGTGACGAGGAACATCACGATGAAGGGGAACAGTGCGACCAGGGCCGGGCCGATTCGGTCGAAGACAGGACCTGACTCCTCAAACATCCACCACAGCAGCGTGATCAGCAGAGTCGGCACCAGTACCAGCATTGCCGTGGTGCGGTGGTCACGTCGGATCTGGGTGAGCACGCGGGCGGTGACCGCGAGAGTGATGCGGAGGTTCATGCCGCCGCTCCTTCCACGATGTTGAGGAACGCGGTCTCGACGTCGTCGGTGCCCGCCCGACTCTTGATCGCATCGGGGGTGTCGTCGGCGATGATCTCGCCCTCGCGCATCAGCAACAGCCGGTCGCAGCGCTCGGCCTCGTCCATCACATGGCTCGAGACAAGGACGACCGCGCCCTGGTCGGCCAGCCGGTGGAACATCTCCCAGAGGTCGCGGCGCAGCACCGGGTCGAGGCCGACCGTCGGCTCGTCGAGTACGAGGAGGTCGGGTTCATTGAGCAACGCGACCGCAAGGCTGGCCCGAGATCGCTGCCCGCCGCTGAGCCGGCCGACAACCACGTCCGAGTGGCTGTCGAGGTCGACCGCCTCGACGGCGTTCTTCACCTGCGCGTCGTGGGCGCCGAGCACCCGGGCGAAGAACCGGAGGTTCTCGGTGACGGTCAGGTCGTCGTACACGCTGGCGGCCTGGGTGACGTAGCCGACCCGGTCGCGCAGCGGACGACTGCCGGCCGGCTCGCCGAAGATGGTGATGTCGCCTCCGGCCACCTGCTGGGCGCCGACCAGGGCCCGCATCAGCGTCGACTTGCCGCAGCCCGAAGGCCCGAGCAGTCCGGTCACCCCGCGCTCGATCCGCAGGTCCAGGTCTCTGAGCACCGGTCGCCCACCACGGACCACGGTCAGACCGGTGACCTCCACAGCAGATTTCATCATGTGATGAATTATGCGCTCAGGGGAGCTCCCCGGTCAAATACCGCTGGAGGGTGGGCGCATAGATCGCCACGATCTCGTCGGCGGACAGCGAGGCCAACGGCTCCACGCCGATGACGTACCTCAGCACGATCAGACCGACGACCTGGCTCGCGACCAGTGGCATCCGCAGCTCGGGCCGGTCGATGCCGAGCGCCACGCCGATCGGCTCGAGGACCACCGGCAGGAAGCCGTCGCGAAGCAGCCGCTCACCGTCGGTGTCGAGGACCCCGCGGAACACCGCGACCAGCCGGACCCGGAGCTCCGGGTCGTCCCAGACCGAGAGGAACGCGCGGACCATCCGCTCCGCCGCGTCGTCGACACCTCCGGCGGCGATCGCCGGCAGCAGCACCTGGCGCGGGTCGACCGGCAGCTCGAGGGCGGCGAGGAAGAGCTCGTCCTTGGTGCCGAAGTAGTGGTGCACCAGCGCCGGGTCGACGCCGGCCTCGGCGGCGATCGCGCGCACCGACGTACCGGTGAACCCCGCCGCAGCGAACCCGTGCCGCGCGGCCGCCAGGATCGCGGCCTTCGTGTCGGGCGCACCCGGGCGCCGGCCGCGGGGCACAGAAGATTCCCGGGGCAGCGACATGGCGCAAACGGTACGCCGAGACGCACACTGACCCGCATGTCTGGCGACCCGACGGAGACCAATCCCGACCACTACAAGGTGGTGTTCGAGAACGAGCGCGTCCGCGTGCTGGAGTACCGGGACACCCCAGGCGTCCGCACCACGCCGCACAGCCACCCGGACAGCGTCATGGTGACCCTTGCCGACTTCGACCGGAAGCTGATCATGGGGGACCAGGAGCGCAAGGTGTCACTGACGGCGGGGCAGGCGGTGTGGATCGGCGCCCAGACCCATGCCGGCGAGAACATCGGCAGCACGCCGAGCCACTCGGTCTTCGTCGAGCTCAAGGAGCCAGGACCGGCGGGCGCGAGCGAGCCGGTGCTCGGACCGCAATAGGGTCAGGTCGTGGTCACCGCGAAGTGATCGCGGGCGAAGTCCAGCGACTCGCGCAGGTCGCGCTCCCGCTCCTCCCTGGAGTTGCACCGACGGGTGTTGATCTCCACCACGATCTCGCCGCCGAACGCGGTGTTGGCGAGGTGGTTCAGGAACGACGCGGCGCCCATTTCGCCGCGCCCCGGCACCAGGTGCTCGTCCTTCGCGGAGCCGCTGCCGTCGGTGAGGTGGATGTGCCGGAGCCGGTCACCGAGCCGCTGGGCCATCGCGATCGGGTCGGACTTCGCGATCGCCGCATGGGAGAGGTCGATCGTGGTGTTGGCGTACGGCTCGTCCGAGGGGTCCCACCCCGGCAGGTACATCTCCATGCCGCGCCGCGACGACGCCCGCCAGGGATACATGTTCTCGACCGCGAACGCGATGCCCGTGGAGTTCTCGAGGGCAGCGATGCCGTTGACGAAGTCGCGGGCGTACTCGCGCTGCCACCGGAACGGCGGGTGTACGACGACGACCTCGGCGCCGACCTCCTGCGCCATCTCCGCGGAGCGCTGGAGCTTGCCCCACGGCTCGGTGCCCCAGACCCGCTGGGTGAACAGGAGGCAGGGAGCGTGCACCGAGCACACCGGCATCGCGTGGTGGTCCGCGAGCTGCTTGACCGCCGAGACCTGCTGGGACAGCGCGTCGATGCCGACCATCACCTCGACCGCGTCGTAGCCGATGCTGGCGGCGTACGTGAAGGCATGCGCAGTCGACTCGGGGTAGACCGAGGACGTGGACAGGCCGACGCGCGTCATGCGGTGCTCATACGTCGCGGACCGAGAGCTTGTCGATGCGTTCGAGGATCACGCCCTCGCGCAACGCCCACGGGCAGATCTCCAGCTCCTCCAGGTCGAAGATGTCCATGCAGGCCTCGGCGACCAGCGCGCCGGGCACGATCTGGTGGGTACGGCTCGGCGAGACGCCCGGCAGGTCCGCGAGCTCCTCGGCCGACATCCCCACGAGCTTCGGGATCCACTCGGTGAGCGCGTCCACGTGCAATGTCCGCGGCACCAGTGCGCCAGCGTCGGAGGGCGCGGCACCGCAGATCCGGGCGAGCGAACGGAACGTCTTCGAGGTCGCCGCGGCCCGGTGCGGGGTGCCGCCGCGGAGCAGGTTGCCGGCGTCCCTGGCGATCTCCGTCCGGATCTTCTTGCGGAGGTTGCGCAGGTCGTCGTCACTCGGGGTGTGGTCGAAGAAGTTCCGAGCCAGCCGGGCCGCCCCCAACGGCAGTGACCAGGCCACGTCCGGACGCTCGTCGACGCCGCCGGCGATCTCCAGCGAGCCGCCGCCGATGTCGAACACTGCGAGCCGGCCCGCCGACCAGCCGAACCAGCGGCGCACGGCGAGGAACGTCAGCCGGGCTTCGTCCTCTCCCGCCAGCACCTCGATGTCGACGTCGGTGCGTTCGCGCACCTGGTCGAGCACGTCGTCGGAGTTGACCGCGTCGCGCACGGCCGAGGTGGCGAAGGACAGCATCTCCTCGCAACCCTTGTCGTCGGCGACCACGAGCGCCTCGGCCACGAAGTCGATCAGCGCGTCGATGCCCGACTCGCGGACGGCACCGCTGTCGTCGAGGTGCTCGGCGAGACGCAGCGGACGCTTGTGCGAGAACGCCGGCAGCGGCGCCGACCCGTCGTGGGCGTCGACGACCAGGAGGTGGCCGGTGTTTGAGCCGATGTCGAGAACGCCAAGGCGCATGCGCCCAGCCTACGGCTGTACGTTTGCAGCATGCCCGAGGTCGATCTGAACTTTCCACGCGCCTACGTGGAGTTCGTGAACCCTGCCGACGAGTCGGAGACGATGCGCTGCGATCTCACGTGGCTCACGTCGAGCTACATGTGCATCTTCGGGCAGGGGTGTCAGGGCATCTACAAGGACGCTCCCGACACCGGTTGCTGCACGCTCGGCGCGCACTTCGCGGACAAGGCCGACGAGAAGCGGGTCAAGACCTACGTCGAGCAGCTCGACGAGGACCAGTGGCAGTTCCACCCCGGCCGGAAGGTGCGCAAGAGCGACTGGATCGAGACCGACGAGGAGGGTGAGCGCAAGACCCTGACCCTCGAGGTCGACGGTCAGTCGGCGTGCGTCTTCCACAACCGCGCCGACTTCCCGACCGGGGCCGGTTGCGCCCTCCACGGCCTCGCCCTGGAGCAGGGCCGCAACCCGCTGGAGACCAAGCCGGACGTGTGCTGGCAGCTGCCGATCCGGCGCACGTTCCGCGAGGTCAAGCGGCAGGACGGATCGACGTACACCGAGGTCTCGATCGGCGAGTACGACCGGCCGGGCTGGGGCCCGGGCGGTCACGACCTCGACTGGTACTGCTCGGGGAATACCGAGGCACATGTCGCTGTCGAACCGGTCTACGTCACCCACGAAGCCGAGCTGGTCGCGCTGATGGGACAAGAGGCCTACGACGAGCTGGTGCGGCACTGCGAGGCACACGTTCGGTCCCGGTCAGCGCTCGCGCTGCATCCGGCCGACCCGCACTGACCGCGTCGACATCTCGACGTCAAGAGATCCGGACCCCGATGTCCTGAGCGCGCGAGTGATTGCAGAGAATGACGGACATGCGCCTCGACCATCTCTCCTTCGCAGCCGGTCCTGACGGTCTTCTCGGAACGGCCGAGCGCATCGGGTCACTACTCGGTCGCGAGTTCACCGACGGCGGCGTGCACCCCCGTTTCGGCACCCGCAACATGATCATGCCCCTCTCGGACCGCACCTACCTCGAGGTCGTCGAGGTGCTCGACCACCCGGCGTCCGACAAGGCACCGTTCGGCCAGGCCGTGCGCGCCCGCTCCGCCCTCGGCGGTGGGTGGCTCGGCTGGGTCGTGTCCGTCGACGACATCACCGTGGTCGAGGAGCGACTGGGTCGCGCGGCGGCGGCCGGCAACCGGCACCGCCCCGACGGCACCGAGCTCCTGTGGAAGCAGATCGGCGTCAACGGCCTGATCGCCGACCCGCAGCTGCCGTTCTTCGTGCAGTGGGGCGTGGCCGATGAGCTGCACCCGTCCGCGGGCGCCGACGGCACGCTCTCACTGGCCTGCCTGGAGATCGCCGGCGACCCGCAGCGGGTCAGCGAATGGCTCGGCGAGCCGGTCGAGGCGCCGCTCGAGGACGTGAAGGTCGAGTGGGTTGCCCCCCACGGCACCCCCGGCATCCTCGCCGCCCAGGTCCAGACTCCGCAGGGTCTCGTCCGCATCTAGAGTTCCTGACCTGAGCACGCACCTGCCCGGCGCGGTCCCGAGCCCCAACATCTGGAAGCACACCGCCACCTACGAGATCGAGAACCGGGCGGCGGACCCGGACGGCCGGATCGATGCAGCAATGGCGTCGATCGCGTCCTGGGAGGGGCGGACGGTCCTCGACGTCGGCTGCGGCACCGGCTATCACCTGCCGACGTTCGCGGCGACCGCGTCGTCGGTGATCGGAGTCGAGCCGCACGCGGACCTGGTCGCCCTGGCCGGCCGGCGTAATCGCTCGTTGTCGAGCGTGCGGGTGGTGCGGGGCACCGCACAGGCGCTGCCCCTCCCTTCGGATTCGGTGGACATCGCCCATGCGCGGTGGGCCTACTTCTTCGGCCCTGGCTGCGAGCCCGGCCTCGCCGAGCTGGAGCGCGTCGTACGCCGCGGCGGCACCGCCTTCGTGATCGACAACGACGGGGCCCGCTCGACGTTCGGCGCGTGGTTCCGGCGCGGCTACCCGCACCTGGAGCCGCCCGAGGTGATCGATCGGTTCTGGTCGATGCGCGGTTGGACCCGGACCCCGATCGACATGGGCTGGCGGTTCTCATCGCGCGCCGACCTGGAGGCCGTGGTGCGGATCGAGTTCAAGCCCGAGGTCGCCGAGTCGATCCTGGCGCACCACGAGGGCGTCGAGGTCGACTACGCGGTCAACCTCTGGTCGAAGGTCTTCTAGCTCGAGCCGCGCACGGCGAGCGTCGGCGGCAGCAGCACGCCGGGACCGATGGCCGCAGGATGGGCGAGCAACCCTTCGAGCGCCTTCACGATCTCGACCGCGGCGAGCTCGAGCGGTTGCCGGACCGAGGTCAGACCGGGGTGCACCACCTGTGCGACCTGCGAGTCGTCGAAGCCGACCACGGCGATGTCGCGGCCCGGGTGCAAGCCGCGCTCGGCGAGGGTGTGCAGCACGCCCATCGCCAGAGTGTCGGACGCGCACACGAACGCCGATGGGTACGCCTCGTCGAGCAGCACCGCGCTGGCCTCTCGCCCGCTGTGCACCGTGTCCTCGACCCGCGACGCCATGCCCGTGGTGGAGACGCCCCGCGACTTCAGCGCCCGGCTCCAGCCATGCCGTCGGTCCTCGCCGATCCGCGAGTCCTTGCGCCAGCCGATCCACGCGATCCTCTGGTGGCCGCGGTCGAGCAGGTGAGTGGTGGCGAGCTCGGTGCCGGTGGCGCCGTCCACATCGACCCAGGGGTGCCGGGCGCCGGGGTCGTCCCAGGGCCGGCCGAACGCGACGAAGGGTGCCCGCCGGTCCCGGAGCCAGGTGGCCTGGGGGTTGCCGAGGTAGGTGTCGGTGACGACGAACGCGTCTACCGCCGTCGAGCGGAGGAGGTCGTCGTACCCCACGGTCGCGTTCAGCGGATCGCCGGCGAACAGCAGCACGTGGTAGCCGGCCTCGCGCGAGGTCTCGACGAGCGAGTGCACGAACCGGTCCATCGCGGCGTTCGCGGTGCCCTCCTGCGCCGGGCTCATCCGCAGCCCGATCAGGTGCGAGGCCCGGGTGCGCAGGTTGCGGGCGGCGCGATTGGGCAGGTAGCCGAGGTCGTCGATCGCCTCCTGCACCCGCGCCAGGGTGTCCGCGCGCAGCAGGTCGGGGTTGTTGACGGCGTTCGACACGGTCTGCCGGGACACGCCGGCGCGCTCGGCGACGTCGGCCAGCGTGGGCGCGGCAGAGGGCCCCCGTCCCGCCACATTCGCCTCCAGGTCCGCCGGTCCTTGATCGATCCAATCGCAGCATATCCGCGGGTCCGGAGTGGCGCAGGAGTGCTGTCGGTGCCGTCACCTAGCGTGCGCCTCATGGCGAAGACACCCCGGCCCGGCTACCGCTGCAGCGAGTGCGGGTGGGAGACCGCCAAATGGGTCGGCCGGTGCGGCGAGTGCCAGGCTTGGGGGTCCGTTGCGGAGGCCGCGGCGCCCACGATGCGTACGTCGGCGGCGCCGGTCACCAGCCCTGCGGTGCCCATCGCCCAGGTCTCCGTCGAGCAGTCCCAGTCGCGCAGCAGCGGCGTCCCGGAGCTCGACCGGGTGCTGGGCGGCGGCCTGGTGCCGGGCGCCGCGGTGCTGCTCGCCGGCGAGCCCGGCGTCGGCAAGAGCACGCTGCTGCTCGAGGTGGCCGCCCAGACCGCGCGACTCCAGCACCGGACCCTCTACGTCACCGGCGAGGAGTCGGCGAGCCAGGTGCGGCTCCGCGCCGACCGCACCGGGGGCGTCCACGACGAGCTCTACCTCGCGGCCGAGACCGACCTCGGCGCCGTACTCACCCATATCGAGCAGACCCGGCCCACGCTGTTGGTCGTCGACTCCGTCCAGACGATCGGCGCGTCCGGGGTCGAGGGTGTACCCGGCGGCATCACCCAGGTCAAAGAGGTGGCCGCGGCGCTGGTCCGGGTGGCGAAGACGCGCAACATCACCACGATCATCGTGGGCCACGTGACCAAGGAGGGCTCGATCGCAGGGCCACGCGTGCTCGAGCACCTCGTCGACGTCGTGCTCCACTTCGAGGGCGACCGCAACTCCCGGTTCCGGATGCTCCGGGCGATCAAGAACCGGTTCGGTCCGGTCGACGAGGTCGGCTGCTTCGACCTCACGTCCGACGGCATCACCGAGGTGACGGACCCGACCGGCCTGTTCGTCGAACACCATCACGGCCGAGTGGCCGGCACCTGTGTCGCGGTGACCATGGAAGGCCGGCGGCCGATGCTCGCCGAGGTCCAGGCACTGGTCACGCCGACGGCTCTGGAGCGACCGCGCCGCACGACGTCCGGGCTCGACGGGTCGCGGATCGCGATGGTGCTCGCGGTGCTGCAGCAGCACGCCGGCATCCGGCTCGCCGGCCACGACGTCTTCGCCTCGACGGTCGGCGGCGCCCGGCTGGCCGACCCCGCCAGCGATCTGGCGGTCGCCGTCGCGCTGGCCTCGGCCACGTTCAACAATCCACCTCCCGCCGGCGTGGTGGCGATGGGTGAGATCGGCCTGGCCGGCGAGCTGCGCCGGGTGCGCGACCTGCCGCAACGGATCGCCGAGGCAGCCAGGCTGGGGTTCGCGATGGCCGTAGTGCCGGCCGAGCCCTTCGACATCGACAAGTGGGGCGGAGTCCGGGAGCGCACTGTCGACGGAATGCTGGTGGTCCCGACGCCCGACGTTGCGTCGGCGCTCAGGGTGCTGGACCTGACCCGTCGGCCTAAGGCGGCGCTCGAAGCGGTCAACGACAGTTAGACTCCCCCGGCCGACGACAATGTGCTCGACAGGCTCGACAACCGTGGGGTGAGGGATGGCCGCCGAACGCAGCGAAGAGGTGCTGCGCCTGCGCGAGACGCTGGCCTCCATCGCTCCCGGGACCGCGCTGCGCGACGGCCTCGAGCGGATCCTCCGCGGCCGCACCGGCGCCCTGATCGTGCTGGGCCACGACCGCGTGGTCGAGCAGATCTCGACCGGCGGCTTCGAGCTCGACGTCCCCTTCACCGCCACCGGGCTGCGCGAGCTGGCCAAGATGGACGGCGGCATCATCATCGACAAGGACATCACCCGGATCATCCGGGCCGCGGTGCACCTGATGCCGGACCACACGATCCCCTCCGACGAGACCGGCACCCGGCACCGCACTGCCGACCGGGTGGCCCGGCAGACGGGGTTCCCGGTGATCTCGGTGTCGCAGTCGATGCAGATCATCGCGGCCTACGTCGGCGCGACCCGGCACGTGCTGGAGGGCTCCGGTCAGATCCTGTCCCGGGCCAACCAGGCGCTGGCGACGCTGGAGCGCTACAAGCTGCGCCTCGACGAGGTCTCCAGCACTCTCTCCGCCCTGGAGATCGAGGACCTGGTCACGGTGCGCGACGTGGCCGTCGTCGCCCAGCGGCTGGAGATGGTCACCCGGATCGCCAGCGAGATCGAGGACTACGTGCTCGAGCTCGGCACCGACGGGCGACTGCTCTCGCTCCAGCTCGAGGAGCTGGTCACCGGGGTCGAGATCGAGCGCGAGCTGGTGATCCGCGACTACGTCCCCAGCGGTCGCCGGATCAAGCCCGAGAGGCTGCTGGCCCGGCTCGAGGCACTTTCGGCGACCGAGCTCGTCGACCCGGCCGCCGCTGCGCGGGTGCTCGGCCTCGGCACCGGCGAGCACCTCGACGGGGCCGTCGCGCCGCGCGGCTACCGCCTGCTGGCCAAGGTCCCGCGGCTGCCGTCGTCCGTGATCGACCGGCTCGTCGAGCACTTCGGCACCCTGCAGAAGCTGCTCTCGGCCGGCATCGATGATCTCCAAGCCGTCGACGGTGTCGGCGAGCTGCGCGCCCGCAGCGTGCGCGAGGGCCTGTCCCGACTGGCCGAGTCGACGATCCTGGAGCGCTACGTCTGAGCCGGAGCGACCGGCTGTATCGAGACGTCTGAGCCCAGGAGGCCGCGCGCAAGCGCGGGCTGCGTCGGGCGAAGAGGTCGAGTGGACGCGCTGCCGCGAGCCCGCGAGCGGGAGCGACCGGCTGTATCGAGACGTCTGAGCCCAGGAGGCCGCGCGCAAGCGCGGGCTGCGTCGGGCGAAGAGGTCGAGTGGACGCGCTGCCGCGAGCCCGCGAGCGGGAGCGACCGGCTGTATCGAGACGTCTGAGCCCAGGAGGCCGCGCGCAAGCGCGGGCTGCGTCGGGTGAAGAGGTCGAGTGGACGCGCTGCCGCGAGCCCGCGAGCGGGAGCGACCGGCTGTATCGAGACCTAGCGAGTCTTCGGGTCGTTCTTCTTCTTGGGCTCGGCCGGGTTCTGCGCGGGCGGGATCACCTGAGCGGTAGGCCGCTCCAGCTGGAAGCTCGCCTCGGCCGGCTCACCACCGAGCGCCGCGGCATGCACGTGGTAGGTGCCCGGCAGCGCCCACGGCGTGGGGATCGGGCAGCCGGCGTCCGAGCGCCGGGCTTTCCAGGGCACGTCGACGAAGGTGGTCACGGCCTGACGGACGACCACGTCCTCCACCGGAACCGCGCGTGGGCACTGACGGCTGGTCCAGATCTCGTCGGCGCCCGACGTGATCTTCATGGTCACGTGGTTGGCCGATACCCGCCAGGTGCAGGCCTCCGCGGTCGCCGTACGCAGCTGGAGCGTGATCGTGACGGGCCGCCCGGCGACCGCCTGCTCGACCATGGGCGTGATCAGGATGTCGGAGTCCGTGCACGGTCCGTCCGGTTGGGCCAGCACCGGTTCCTGAGGCTCGGTCGGCTTCTTGGGCTTCTTCGGCCTCTTGTTCTTCTTCTGGTCCTCTGGGGTGGCCTCGGTCGGGTCGCCGGAGACCTGGGTGGCCGTCGCATCACCTTTCGGCTTCTCGTCGCCGCCGAACAGGTTGCTCACCACGAGCACCAGCACGAGTCCGAGACCCAGCATGAGCGCCCGGCGCCGCCAGTAGACGCTGGCGGGCAGCGGCCCTCGGGTCAGCGAGGTCATGCCCGCACGCTAGTTGCGGGGGCCCGTCCGATGACGGAGCCACGCGGGGCAGTATCTGGTGCAATGCACGACGAGATCCTGGACTGGTATGCCGGCCACGCCCGCGAGCTGCCGTGGCGCGGGCCGGCGGCGAGTCCGTGGTCGGTGATGGTCTCGGAGTTCATGCTCCAGCAGACGCCGGTCTCGCGAGTGCTGCCGGTGCACGAGGAGTGGCTGCGGCGTTGGCCGACGCCGGCCGATCTCGCCGCTGAGAGCACCGGCGAGGCGGTCCGAGCCTGGGGTCGGCTCGGCTATCCCCGGCGCGCGTTGCGGCTGCACGCCGCCGCCGTCGCCATCGTGGAGCAGTACGACGCCGAGGTGCCAGCGTCGTACGACGACCTGCTGGCGCTGCCGGGGATCGGCGACTACACGGCGGCGGCGATCGCGACCTTCGCGTACGGGCGGCGGCACGTCGTGCTCGACACCAACGTCCGTCGGGTGCTGGCCCGGTCGGTGGCGGGGGTGGAGTTCCCGGGGCGCTCGCCGACCCTGGCCGAACGCGAGCGGGCGGCCGGCCTGCTGCCCGACGACGACGCGACCGCCGCCACCTGGTCCGTGGCCCTGATGGAGCTCGGCGCCCTGGTGTGCACGGCCAACGCACCACGATGCGGCGCCTGCCCGGTCGCCTCGTCCTGCGCGTGGCGGGCGGCCGGCTACCCGGCGTACGACGGCCCGCCCCGGCCGGCTCAGGCGTGGGCCGGTACCGACCGGCAGTGCCGCGGTCGGCTGCTCGGCGTGGTGCGCGACGCGGAGGGCGCCGTCCCCGCTCGGCGGCTGGACACCGCCTGGCCGGACGTCGCGCAGCGCGAGCGTTGCCTGGCAGGACTGGTCGAGGACCGGCTTCTGGTCAGGACCGGCGCCGGAGGCTACGCGCTCCCTTGACCTTGAGCCTGGTGACGCCGGCCTGGGCGGGGTGGAAGTGCCGCTTGGGCTGGGCGCGCAGCTCGTCGAGTGCGGCGTTGAGGCCGTCGCGGCCGCCGGGCGGGAAGTCGGCAGGCTGGTGCGTGCCCTGGCGCGGGTCGGCCTCGATGAGCAGGTCGAGGTCGCGCAGGGTCTCGAGGTCGTCCACGGTGGTCCGCTCGAACAGCTTGATCAGGTAGGCGCGGGTCCGCTCCTCGTCGAGGTTCTTGTTGATCAGCGCGTACAGACTGGCGGCGGTGTCGCCACGGACCGGCCTGAAGGTCGGGGACGGGCCCGACCCGACCATCGCTATCCACTTCCGCACGAAGTCCTCGCCCGAGAAGGACTCGTAGTGCAACACCCGGAGGGTCGGGTGCTGAAAGACCTCGAGCTCCTCGCGGTCGGCATCGACCGCCTTGTGCAGCGTGAGCCACCCCTCCACCCGCGGCCGGATGCCGCTCTTGCCTTCGACGTGCCCGTGGAAGTACTCACCGTTCTTGGGCTTCTCGATCACCCCGAGCGTGTGCAGCAGGGCCAGGTCGCCGTCGTTCAGCAAAGTCTTGAACCAGGTCGGGTCATCGTCCCAGTGCATCTGGCTCACCGCCTCCAGCGGCGCCAACCGGACGGCCGGTACGTCGGCCGGCAACGCGTCCAGCACCCTCCGGTCGATCTGGACGATCTCGTCGCCGTCGATGTGGAACAGCCACTCCGCCCAGTCGAACGCGGCGAGCACGTGCTTCAGCAGGTTGGCGTTGATCCGCTGCCGCACGTTGAGCTGGGCCGGCTTGTCACCGGCCCACCACTCCTTGCCCGTGCGGACCGTCGTGACCTGCGGCTGTTGCTCGAGCCACTCGCGGACCTCCAACTGCCCGTCGGCCTTCGGCGCGTCCAGGAACACCACCAGGTGGTCGACGCCGCCGGCCAGGTTGCCGGCGACGAATCGCTGCACGTTGGGCAGGGTGTCCTTGACCGTGCTGGCGGTGATCAGCATGGGTGCAGAGTAACTAGCGGAAAGATTCACCGGTTAACCGGTGAATCTGACCGTTCTGGTACGAACCTTCATGACAGAAGGGGGTGTTTCACCGCATATGCGGTGAAACACCCCCTCCTCAATTCGGAGAGCGGTAGTGCGAGCGGGCTCAGCCGGACGCGCCGGCTTGGCCCTCACCTTCAACGCCGTTGGCCTTCGGCACGTCCGTGGGCCCCTCGGTCTCCTCAGGCGCCTCACCCGCGCCGACCTCGGCGGTCTCGAACGGCGGCAGGTCGGGCAGCTCGCCCACCTTCTGACCATGGAACGTGAACGTCGCGGTAGGGCCTTCGCCCTCCACGTCGACCAGCACGATCTGGCCGGGGCCGACCTCGCCGTAGAGCATCTTCTCGGCGAGGTTGTCCTCGATGTCCCGCTGGATCGTGCGCCGCAGCGGCCGGGCACCGAGCACCGGGTCGAAACCGCGCTCGGCGAGCAGCTGCTTCGCGGCCGTGGTCAGCTCGATCTGCATGTCGCGGTCGCGCATCCTCAGCTCGACCGAAGCGATCATGTTGTCGACCATGGCGACGATCTGCTCCTCCGACAGCGGCGGGAACACGATGATCTCGTCGACGCGGTTGAGGAACTCGGGGCGGAAGTGCTGCTTGAGCTCCTCCTCCACCTTGTTCTTCATCCGCTCGTAGGAGCCGGCCGCGTCGCCGGACTGCGCGAACCCGAGGTTCTGGCCCTTGGCGATGTCGCGGGTGCCGAGGTTGGTGGTCATGATGATGACGCAGTTCTTGAAGTCGACCACCCGGCCCTGCGAGTCGGTCAGGCGACCTTCCTCGAGGATCTGCAGCAGGCTGTTGAAGATGTCGGGGTGGGCCTTCTCGACCTCGTCGAACAGCACCACGGAGAACGGCTTGCGGCGCACCTTCTCGGTGAGCTGACCGCCCTCTTCGTAGCCGACGTAGCCCGGGGGCGAGCCGAACAGCCGCGAGACGGTGTGCTTCTCGCCGTACTCGCTCATGTCGAGCTGGATCAGCGCGTCCTCGTCGCCGAACAGGAACTCCGCCAGCGACTTGGAGAGCCAGGTCTTACCGACTCCGGACGGGCCGGCGAAGATGAACGAGCCGCCGGGGCGCTTCGGGTCCTTCAGACCGGCACGGGTACGCCGGATCGCGCGGGACAGCGCCGCGACGGCCTGCTCCTGCCCGATCACGCGCTTGTGCAGCTCGTCCTCCATCTTGAGCAGCCGCGTGGACTCCTCTTCGGACAGCTTCACGATCGGGATGCCGGTCGCGACCGCGAGCACCTCCGCGATCAGCTCCTCGTCGACCTCCGCGACCTCGTCCATGTCGCCCGCACGCCACTGCTTCTCGCGCTCGGACTTGCGCAGGATCAGCTGCTTCTCCTCGTCGCGCAGCCGCGCGGCGGCCTCGAAGTCCTGGCCGTCGATCGCGGCCTCCTTGCGCTGCCGCACCTCGGCGATCTTGTCGTCGTACTCGCGCAGGTCCGCGGGCGCGGTCATCCGGCGGATCCGCAGCCGGGAGCCGGCCTCGTCGATCAGGTCGATCGCCTTGTCGGGCAGGAACCGGTCGGAGATGTAGCGGTCGGCCAGCGTCGCCGCCGAGACCAGCGCCTCGTCGGTGATGGTGACCCGGTGGTGCGCCTCGTAGCGGTCGCGCAGTCCCTTGAGCATCTCGATCGTGTGCGCGATCGACGGCTCGGCGACCTGGATCGGCTGGAACCGGCGCTCCAGGGCGGCGTCCTTCTCGAGGTACTTGCGGTACTCGTCGAGCGTGGTGGCGCCGATCGTCTGCAGCTCGCCCCGCGCCAGCATCGGCTTGAGGATCGAGGCGGCGTCGATCGCGCCCTCGGCCGCACCGGCGCCGACGAGCGTGTGGATCTCGTCGATGAACAGCACGATGTCGCCGCGGGTGCGGATCTCCTTCAGCACCTTCTTGAGGCGCTCCTCGAAGTCACCGCGATAACGGCTGCCGGCCACCAGCGCACCGAGATCGAGGGTGTAGATCTGCTTGTCCTTCAACGTCTCCGGGACATTGCCCTTGACGATGTCCTGGGCGAGCCCCTCGACAATCGTGGTCTTTCCGACGCCGGGCTCACCGATAAGGACCGGGTTGTTCTTGGTACGGCGGGAAAGGATCTGCATGACCCGCTCGATCTCCTGCTCGCGGCCGATCACCGGGTCGAGCTTGCCCTCGCGGGCGTCCTGGGTGAGATTGCGGCCGAACTGGTCGAGCACCAGCGAGGAGGACGGCGCGTCGCCGCCACCCTGCGCCGCGGCGGCCTGGGTGGACTCCTTGCCCTGGAAGCCGGAGAGCAGCTGGATCACTTGCTGGCGGACCCGGTTGAGGTCGGCGCCGAGCTTCTGCAGTACCTGGGCGGCAACACCCTCACCCTCGCGGATCAGACCGAGCAGGATGTGCTCGGTCCCGATGTAGGAGTGCCCGAGCTGCAGCGCCTCGCGCAGGGACAGCTCGAGGACCTTCTTGGCCCGCGGCGTGAACGGGATGTGCCCGCTCGGGGCCTGCTGGCCCTGGCCGATGATCTCCTCGACCTGCGCGCGCACCGCCTCGAGAGAGATGTCCAGGCTCTCGAGCGCCTTCGCCGCGACACCCTCACCCTCGTGGATGAGGCCGAGCAGGATGTGCTCGGTGCCGATGTAGTTGTGCGAGAGCATGCGGGCCTCTTCTTGGGCCAGCACGACTACCCGCCGGGCTCGGTCTGTGAACCGCTCGAACATTGCGCATCGCTCCTGAAGCTTCGTGGGGGTTCCATGTGTCTCAACCCCTCACACCACCCTACGCGTTCCACGGTTGGTCAGAAGTAGGTACGCCCAGAGCGAACATCAAGCGAGCAGCAGGCCGCGAGGAACGAGCGGGCTGCGTTGCGAGACGAGGTCGAGTAGGCCCCACGACCGAGGAACGAGGTCGTGACGGGCCGTATCGAGACCCGGTGAGGCGAAAGCAATCCTGAGGTCTGCCGATGCCTAGTTGGCCTTGTCGAAGGCCTCGCGGATCTCGGCGGGGATCCGGCCCCGGTCGGGGACCTTGAAACCGTTGGAGCGGGCCCAGTCGCGGACCTCGCGGGCGCTGGGGCCGAGCGAGGTGGTGGGGCGGCGACCGGCGCGACGGGCGCCGGTGACCTTGCGGGCGTTGCCGACGTACCCGGCCAGCGCGTCGCGCAGGGAAGCGGCGTTCTTCTTGTTCAGGTCGATTTCGTACGACGTGCCGTCGAGCCCGAACGAAACGGTCTCGACAGCGTCGGAGCCGTCGAGGTCGTCGATCAGGACAATGCTCACCTTTTGCGCCACGGAAGGGACCTCATCTGTAGTCAGGGAATATCATGGCAATTGAGAATTCTGCCACGGACATCAATATCGGAATATTCCTGATAACGCAATTTCAGGTGTTGCGCGTGAATACCAGCTCCAGGCCCTTGAGCGTGAGCCATGGTGAATGCTCGGTGAAAACAGCGCATTCATCGATCACCAGCGGCGCCAGATATCCGGTGGCAATGACGGTGACCTCGCGGGGCTCGGCGCCGAGCTCTGCCGTCATCCGGGCCACGATGCCCTCGACCTGCGCCGCGACGCCGAAGACCATGCCCGATTGCAGCGCCTCGACGGTGTTCTTCGCGATCACCGATCGTGGCCGCAGCAGCTCGACCTTGCGCAGCTGGGCGCCGCGGCGGCCGAGCGCCTCCAACGAGATCTCGATGCCCGGCGCGATGGCGCCGCCGACGTACTGGCCCTTGTCGCTGATCACGTCGAACGTGGTGGCGGTGCCGCCGAAGTCGACGACGATCGCCGGGCCGCCGAACAACGTGGCTGCCGCGAGCGCGTTGATGATCCGGTCGGTGCCGACCTCGCGCGGGTTGTCCATCAGCACGGGCACCCCGGTGCGCACACCGGGCTCGACGACCACCTGCGGCACGTCGCCGAAGTGCCGGGTGAGCATGTCGCGCCACTCGTGCAGCACGGCCGGCACCGTCGAGCAGACGGCGATGCCGTCGATCTCGTCCACCAGCCCGCCGAGCAGCCCGCGGATCAGCACCGACCATTCGTCGGCGGTGCGGCTGGCGACCGTGGCCACCCTCCAGTCGGCGGTGACCTCGCCGTCCGTCACCAGGCCGAGGACGGTGTGGGCGTTGCCGATGTCGGCCGCGAGCAGGGTCATCTCGTCAGCCCTCGCGCAGATCCATGCCGATGTCGAACACCTGCACCGAATGGGTGAGCGCGCCAACCGAGATGAAGTCGACGCCGGTCGCGCCGACCTCCCTGGCCCGCTCTATGGTGAGCCCACCGGACGCTTCGAGGGTGGCCCGGCCGGCGGTGATCTTGACCGCCGCGGCCATCATCTCGGTCGACATGTTGTCGAGCAGGATCTCCTCGCAGCCGGCGTCCAGGAGCTCGCCCAGCTGGTCGAGGTCGGTCACCTCGACCTCCACCCGCAGCCCGGAGTACGCCGACCGCACCGCCTCCAGCGCCGGCACCACCCCGCCGGCGGCGATCACATGGTTGTCCTTGACCATCGCCCGGTCCGAGAGGCTCATTCGGTGGTTGGTGCCGCCGCCGCAGCGGACAGCGTACTTCTGCAGCATCCGGAGGCCCGGCAGCGTCTTGCGGGTGTCGAGCACCCGCGCCCCGGTGCCCTCGAGTGCGTCGACCCAGGCGGCGGTGGCAGTGGCCACCCCGCTCAGGTGGGATGCGAAGTTGAGGGCGGTGCGCTCGGCGGTGAGCAGGCCTCGCGTCGGCCCGGTCACCCGCATCAGCGCGGTGCCGGGCGCGACCCGGAGACCGTCGGGCACGCGGTCCGCGATGAGGACGTCGTCGCCCATGACGTAGTGAAACACCATGGCGGCGACGCCGAGCCCGGCGACGACACCGGGTTCGCGGGCCGCGAAGTCGCCGACGCCCCGGGCGCCGGCCGGGATCGTCGCCGCGCTGGTCCGGTCCTCGTCGTCGTACCCCTCGGGCAGGTCCTCGTCGATGGCCCCGGCGATCGCGTCGTAGATCGCCAGCGGCTCCAGCCCAGAGCCGGTGAGCTCGGTCAGCAGCTCCTCGGGCAGCTCCTCCAGGGGAGTGCGGGCAATGCTCATCCGGCCACCCCGTCAGAAGCCGGCGCGCTCTGGAACACGACCGTGGTGGTGCCGTCCGTCATCGTGGCATCGAAGTGCCCGGCGAACCGCTCGTCGTCGCGCTCCGGGAAGTCCTCGCGCCAGTGCGAGCCGCGGGTCTCCTCGCGCAGCGCGGCGGCAGCGGCGAGGGCAGTGCTCACCGTGAGCAGGTTGGTGGTCTCCCACGACTCGAGGTCGACGGTGTCGGTCTGAGTCGCGCTGAGCTTGTCGAGCAGCTCGACCGCCTCCGAGAGTCCGTCGGCGGTGCGGAGCACCCCAGCCCTGGAAGTCATCACTTCCTGGAGTTCGGCGCGCATGGTGCCGGACACCAGTCCGGCCGTGCGCTCATCGGCGGCCGGCTCGGACCAGGGCCGGAGCTCGCCGGGTAGCACCGCCGCGATCCGACGCGAGAAGACCAGTCCTTCCAGGAGCGAGTTGGAGGCCAACCTGTTGGCGCCGTGCACCCCGGAGCAGGCGACCTCGCCGGTGGCGTAGAGACCGGGTACGTCGCAGCGCCCCTCGAGGTCGGTACGGACGCCGCCGGAGGCGTAGTGGCACGCCGGGGCGACCGGGATCAGGTCGGTCACCGGGTCCACGCCGTGCGAGCGGGTGGTGGCCAGGATCGTGGGAAAGCGCTTCTCCCAGAATCTCGATACGGCGGCTCGTTCCTCGTCGCCTACTCGATCACCGTCACGGCTCGCTTCGCTCGCGGTCGACACGGCGGCTCGTTCCTCGTCGCCTACTCGATCACCGTCACGGCTCGCTTCGCTCGCGGTCGACACGGCGGCTCGTTCCTCGTCGCCTACTCGATCACCGTCACGGCTCGCTTCGCTCGCGGTCGACACGGCGGCTCGTTCCTCGTCGCCTACTCGATCACCGTCGCGGCCGAGGTGGCGCGCGTCCAGCCACATGTGCGGATGACCGGTCTCGTTCATCCGGCGGGTGATCGCCTTGGCCACGACGTCGCGCGGCGCCAGGTCGGCGAGCTCGTGCACGCCCTGCATGAACCGGTTGCCCTCGAAGTCGACGAGGAACGCCCCCTCACCGCGCACCGCCTCGGAGATCAGCGGCTGCTGGCCCATCGAGTCCGCGCCGAGGTACATCACGGTCGGGTGGAACTGGACGAACTCCAGGTCGCGGAGCGTGGCCCCGGCCCGGAGGGCGAGCGCCGTGCCGTCGCCGGTGGCGACGGCCGGATTAGTGGTCTGGGCGAACACCTGGCCCAGCCCGCCACTCGCCAGGAGCACCGCACGGCAGTGCACCGCACCCACGCCGTCGCGCACGCCCTCACCGATCACGTGCAGGGTCACGCCGGCCACCCCGCCGGCCTCGTCGAGGAGCAGGTCGACGGCGAGCGCGTGCTGGATGACCTCGATGTCGGGGGCGTTGGCGACCGCCTCGATCAGGGCCCGCTGGATCTCCGCCCCGGTGGCGTCGCCGCCGGCGTGCGCGATCCGGTCGCGGTGGTGGCCGCCCTCCCGGGTCAACGAGATCACCCCGTCGTCGTCGAGGTCGAAGTTGGCGCCCAGGGCGATCAGCTCGCGGACCGCCTCCGGTCCCTCGTTGACCAGCACGCGTACGGCGGCGGGGTCGCACGCTCCGGCGCCTGCCACGAGCGTGTCGAGCTCGTGCTCCTCAGGAGTGTCACCGGGCCCGAGTGCCGCGGCGATCCCGCCCTGCGCCCACTGGGTGGAGCCTGCGGCGAGGACGTCCTTGGTGACGACGAGGACCTTGTCGACGTGCTCCCGGAGCCGGAGCGCGGCGGTCAGGCCCGCGATCCCGGAGCCGACGATGACGACGTCGGCGCGGGTGGACCAGCCGGGCTCGGGCGCCGTGAGGCGGCCGGGCACACGGCGTACCGATGCCATCCGGCGACTCTATCGAGCCGTCAGATCACCACGGACGAGGCCGTCACCCTCGAACGTCTCGGCCGGGTCGTACCCGGTGGCCAGGATCTTGTTGTCGGCGTCGACGAACACCACGTGCGGCTGGAAGTCCTTGGCCTCGGCGGTGTCCATCTGGCCGTAGCCGATCAGGATCACGATGTCGCCCGGGTGCACCAGTCGGGCCGCCGCGCCGTTGATCCCGATCACTCCGCTGCCGCGCTCACCGGCGATCGTGTACGTCTCCAGCCGGGCGCCGTTGGTCACGTCGACGATGTGCACCAGCTCGCCGGCCAGCAGGTCAGCGGCCTCGAGCAGGTCCTCGTCGACGGTCACCGATCCGACGTAGTGCAGGTCCGCCTGGGTCACGGTGGCCCGGTGGATCTTGCTCTTCATCATGGTCCGCAGCATCAGCTGCCTCCTTGGGTGGGGTCCCCGATGACCAGGGGCAGGTTGTCGATAAGGCGGGTGCGGCCCACCCGAGCGGCGATCAGGATCCGGGCCTCGGTGCCCGGAGGGGGGTTCTCCGGCAGCGCGCCCAGGTCGGGGGTGGTCACCTCGAGGTAGTCAAGGTCTACGCGGGTCGACGTACCCAGCTCGGTGCGGGCGCCGTCGAGCGCGGCGGACAGACCTTGCCCGGCGGCCCGCTGCGCGGCACGGAGGGCGCGGTTGAGGACGGTCGCCTCCTGACGCTGCATTTCGTCGAGGTAGGCGTTGCGGCTGGACAGCGCCAGGCCGTCGGTGTCCCGCTCGGTCTCTGCGCCGACGATCTCGACGCCGAGGCACAGGTCGTCGACCATCCGCCGGATCAGCACCAGCTGCTGGTAGTCCTTCTGGCCGAACACCGCCAGGTCGGGGCGGACCAGGCCGAACAGCTTGGCCACCACGGTGAGTACGCCGCGAAAGTGGCCGGGACGGACCCGGCCCTCGAGCACGGTCGCCAGCTCACCGGGCTCGATCGTGACGCTCGCGGCGGTCACCGCCCCTCCCGGGTAGACCTCGTCAACCTCCGGAGCGAACACGATGTCGACGCCCTCGCGCTCGCACAGCTTGAGGTCGGCCTCGAGGGTGCGCGGGTAGCGGTCGAGATCCTCGCCCGCCCCGAACTGCAGCGGGTTGACGAAGATGGAGACGACCACTGGGCCGTCGCCCACGTAGTCACGGGCCACCCGGAGCAGGCTGGCGTGGCCCTCGTGGAGGGCGCCCATCGTGGGCACGAAGCCGACGCGCTCACCTGCGGCCCGCCTCGCGGCGAGTCGCTCGTCGAGCTCGCCCCGGGTGCGGACGACGTGCGGGGTGGTCATGAGAAGTCCGCGTGGCCGCGCCGAACCGCGGCGTCGGCCTGCGCGGCGTCGAGGAGCTGGTTGATCTTCAGCGCGTGGATCGGAACGAGCCGGCCGTCGGTGACGGAACGTGCGAGCGTGGCCCGGGCCAGCGCGATGTAGGAGTCCATGACCTGGGGAGAGCGTCGGGCGATCTCAGCGAGGTGCGCGCGGACGGTGTTGAGGTCGCCGCGGACGATCGGCCCGGTCAGCGCGGCGTCGCCGTGCTCGAGGGCGTTGTCGAGGGCCGCAGCGAGCAGCGGCCGCAGGGTTCCGGCGGGGTCGTCGGAACCAGCCGCCGCAAGCATCTCCACCGCCTCGGAGACCAGCGTGACCAGGTGGTTGGCGCCGTGGGCCAGGCCCGCGTGGTAGAGCGTGCGCATCTCCTCGGGCACCCACGTCGGACGGCCACCGAGGTCGTCGACGAGCTGCCGGGCGAACTCCCGCTCGGCCGGCTCGGCGGTCAGGCCGAACACGCAGCCCTGGAGCCGGTCGAGGTCGAGCGCGGTGCCGGTGAAGGTCATCGCCGGGTGCATCGCGACGGTGTGCGCACCGATGGCGCGCGCCGGCTCGAGCACGGCGAGACCGTGCCGGCCGGAGGTGTGTACGACGTACTGGCCCTTGTGCAGGGCCCCGCTCGCGGCCAGCACCGTGGCGACGTTCGGGAGCATGTCGTCCGGGACCGTCAGCAGCAGCAGGTCGCAGGCCCGGGCGACGGCGCTGGGCTTGTCGATGCGGACACCGGGAAGCAGTTCGGCGATCCGGTGCCGGGAGGCGTCGGACTCACCGGCGGCGGCCACGATGTCGTAGCCCGCGGCCCGGAGGCGAGCGGCGAGCACGGCTCCGACGCGTCCCGCGCCGACCACGCCCACGCTCAAGCGCTTGGTCATTCGTTCGAACCTTTCGTTCCAGTCCCTCCGACCACCCGCGGGTGCGGGCCGGTGTGGGTACCGGACGGTGTGTCCTAGTGATTGATCAACGTCCAAGGTACGCGTTGGTCATCCCCAGATCTCGGCTTTGTGACGCGGCACACCCGGTTCAGAAGGTGTAGCCGAAGGCGTCGATGTCCTCCGCGAAGACCTCGGCGACCCGCTTGCGGGTCTCATCGTTGTAGTAGTCGCTGTAATGGCCGTGGGAGCTGGGATTCTTGCGCGGGAATGCTTCCAGGCCGTCCAGCCCGAGGCGTTCGCGCAGCACGTTGCCGTCGGCCACGAAGTTCTCCACCCGGCCGATGAAGTCGACGGGTTCGCCCTCCGCGGACTTCAGCCAGCGGACCTGCGGCCGCTGCAGGCGCTTGACCTCGCGGGTGCCTTCCAGCACGAACCGGGAGAAGTCGTCGTTGTAGGCCATCAGGGGGCCCCAGATGTTGGGCTTCTCCGCGACCTTCCTCAGGTTGTCCGCACGACCCGCCTCGACACGCTCCTGCATCCGCACGGCCATCGACCACCAGGACACCATTCGCGCCCACGGATTGCGGACGAAGCCGCAGGACCAGTAGTCCGCCAGAGCGGGGTCGGCTTCGAGCAGGTCGGCGTAGAACGAGTGCCGCTTCATGCCGGAGACGCGGCGCGTGTCCGGGACCTCGGTGTCGAACATGTCGTCCAGGGTCGCGCCGCCGGTCTTGGGCACATGGACGAAGAGGACTCGACGAGAGTCGGAGACACGCACGATTCGAAAGGCTACAAGAGGACCAGCTGATTCAGTCGTCGGCGGGTGCCGGGGTAGACCGGCCGGCCACCATCGCCGCCAGCGCCTCGATGGACACCCCGATCGGGACGGTGGTCGGCGGCGCAGCCATCTCTTCGGAAGCGTCACCCACGGGTACCCGCAGTCGGTCGAGGTCGCCGACGATCCGGACCCCAGCAGCGCGCACGGCCTGGGACCGCTGCTCGCTCAGCTCGGCGACGCGGGCCAGGGCCGCGGCCGGCAATCCGGGAATCGACGTCTCCGACGACTCCCGTGCGCCGGCGAGCACACCTCGACGCAGGTCGGCGACCAGCCGACGACGCGCCCGGGTGTCCGGCCCGAGCTGCTCGAGGGCGACGTTGAGCTGCCTGAGCAGCTCGGCTCGCTCGTAGCTCAGGGAGGTGTTGCTCGACACGGCCTCGACGACCGACTGCAGCAGCCCGTCCGGGAGGGCAAGGAGCCCCTCGAAGACCCGAAGGATCTGACCGCGGTCAGACTCGTCCGCTGCGACCACGATGATCCGGTCCGCCGGGAGCATCACGCGCCAGTCGGCGATGGTCGCGGCCAGGTCGTGGTGCCTCCAGAACGTCGCGCCGGCTCCCTTCGGCCGCTCCGGGTCCAGCACCTCGTCCACCCACGCGGCGTACGGCAACGTCTCCCCGACGCCCTTGATCCGCTGCTGCCAGGCCGACGGCATCAGCCGGTCCAGCCGGCGGGCGGTGACCACCATGTGCACCCGGTCCGGGCCGAGGTCCTCGACGATCTTGCGGATCTTGCGCCGGCCGGCGCGGGCGAAGCTCTCCGTGCTCACGCAGACGCGCGCGCCGGTGGCCGCGCGCACCTCGACCGCCAGGTCGTCCCACTCCGAGATCGGGATCTTCCGACCCGCCTCCACCGACCCGAGCAGGGCGAACCCGGGACGCTTCTGGCGGCGCGTGGTCCCCGGGTAGACGACGCCGTGCTCACGCAGCTCGGAACGGCGTTCGTGCAGCGCCCCCTGCAGGGACGTGGTGCCGGTCTTCGGAGGACCGATGTGCACCAGCACGGCGCCTTCCGGCACGGGGTCCGCGGCCAACTCGTCCACTCCGGTCATGCCCGCATCCTGCCGAACCGTCGTCGCTGCCGACGCAGCACCTCGGCCAGCATGGCCCGGCTCGACGTGTCCGCCACCGCCGTACCGCTTGCCCGAGGGGTACGCCGCAGCTCGCCCTGCCGCCGCAGTGCGGCCTCCACGACGCCGACCGCGGCGGAGACGGCGGAGTCCAGCGACACCGTGTCGGCGTCGACCGTCTCCGCGGGAGCGGAGCCCTCCACGGGGGGGAGCAACCGGTCCAGGTCGCCGACAACATCGACCCCCGCCTCCCGGATCGCCGCGATCCGGGCCTCGCTCCGCTGCCGTACGAGATCGCCGGCCCAGCCGGGGAGGGGCGGGAGCGCCGTCTCGAGCGACGAGCGACCAGCCGCCTGCAGGGCGGGCACGACGCCCCGCTGGACGTACGCCGTATAGCCGCGGTCGGACCAGCCGTGTTCTTCGAACCGAAGGTTCAGCCGGCGGAGGAGCTCGGTGCCCTGGAAGCTGAGCGAGGCGTTGACGCCGTCGTCGAGGGTGAGCAGCCCATCGGGAAGACCCAGCATGCGCTCGAAGGTGCGCGGCAAGAGGCCACGGTCGGAGTCGTCGGTCACGATGACGGTGAACCGGTCCGGCGGCAGGTAGGGCAGCCAGCGCGAGGTCATCCACGCCATGTCGTGCGAGGTCCAGAAGCTCCGGTTGGCCTCGTCGGTCTCGTCACCCTCCAGCACCTCGCGCAGCCACTCGTCATAGGTGCGACGTTCGTGGTTCTTGACCCGCTCCTGCCAGTGCGAGGGCAGCAACCGGTGGTAGGCGCGGGCCACCGCGACCACGTGCAGGCGGTCCGCACCGAGGTCCTCGACGATCTTCTTGCTGCGCTCCAGCTTCCGGATCCGGCCGAAGTCCTCGGTGCTCAGGCAGACGCGTTGGTCGCCCAGCTCTCGCACCTCGGCCGCGAACCGGTCCCAGCGGGAGACATCCGGCAACGGATGTCCGCGGGGCGCCCACCGCATCAGGGCATGCCCGATTCCGAACAGCCGGCGCCACTTGCCCGGGTAGGCCACGCCGTACTGCGCCAGCTCCTCGCGCTTCGCGAACAGCGCGGACTGAAGCGCGGTGGAGCCGGTCTTGTAGGGACCGATGTGCAGCAGGACCGTGCCCTCGGGCAGCAGCAGGTCGTCGGTCACGGTCACGGTGTATCGAGTCTATCGAGCGGGACGGAGGCGTCGGCGCACTCGACCGGCGACCTCGCGCACCAGCTCCCTGCTGGAGGTCTCGGAGACGGTACGACGCGCGGCCGGCGCCCGGCCGCCACTCCCCTGGCGACGCGCGAGCCGCTCGGCGTGCAGCGCTGCCTCGACCAGGGCCTCGAGCCCCCGGGCCGCCGTCTCGATCCCGATCGTCTCCGGTCCGGGTGGCACCTCATCGGCTCCGACCGCCGCGACCCGCAGCGCCTCGGGGTCGCCGACGATCCGGGCCCCGGAGGTGGCGACCTCCTGGACCCGGATGGCACTGAGCTCGGTGACCCGCCCGGACGTCCACGCGGGCAGCGGTGGGATCGGCACGTCTGCCTCGTGCGCGGGCGCCTGGCGCAGCCCCTGGAGCAGGCCGTGCTGCAGCAGCGTGCGTCGGCGCTTGGCGTCCAAGCCGTGCTCGGCGGACCGCTCGAGCACGCGTCGGTAGAGCTCGATCCGGTCGTAGGTGAAGGACGCGTTGTCGCGAGCCCCGGGGGTCAGCAGCCCCTCGGGCAGCCCCAGGAGCCGTTCGAAGATGCGCATCTGCTGGGATCGGTCGGACTCGTCGGCCACCAGGAGCGTGACCTGCTCGGCGGGGAGCGAAGCCCGCCAACGATCCAGCAGCTGCCCCACGCCGTGGTGGTTCCAGAACGTCATCCCGGGTCCGCGTCGCGGCTGGGCGGCGAGCACCTCCCGCAGCCAATCGTCGTACGACCTCGGGTCGGTCGTGGTCTGGAGCCGCTGCTGCCAGGACGAGGGCAGCAACCGGTCGAGCCGGCGTACGACGGCCAGCACGTGCACCTTGTCGGGCCCGAGGTCCTCGACCAGGCGCCGTACCTGCTCGGTGGTCGCGCTCGAGAAGTTCTCGCTGCTCAGGCACACCCGGGACGCGGTCGACTCCCGGACCACGGTCACCAGGTCGTCCCACTCGTGGTCGGGAACCTGGCCCCTTCCTCGCGGACCTCGTCCGACCAGAGCCCAGCCCGCGCGGAACTGCCTTGCGCTCGGACCCGGGTACAGGACGCCATGCCGGGCCAGGTCCTCCCGGTGCTGGTGCAGGGACGACTGGATGGCCGTGCTGCCGGTCTTGTAAGGGCCGATGTGCACCAGGACGGAGCCCTCGGCCAGGCTGAGATCGTCGTCGGACACCGCTGTCCTCACTGCCCATCGCGAACGCCGCGGTCGCGGCCGCGCCGGATTCTACGCGGTGGGGCTGGGCCGCTGACTTAGAGTGAGCGACCCGAGTGAGGAGGCTGCATGGGCGACCGGCCGAACATCCTGCTGATCATGACCGATCAGCATCGGTGGGACGCGCTCAGCGCGGTCTCCGACTGGCTCAGCACGCCTCACCTGGACCGGATCGCGGCCGAGGGCATGCGTGCGAACCGGGCGTACACCAACTCACCGGTCTGCGTCCCTGCCCGGGTCAGCCTGGCCACCGGTCGCTACCCCCACAACACCGGCGTCTGGGAGAACGGTCGCTACGACCTGCCCCGCGACGCCCCGACATGGATGCGCTCGGTGCAGGAGGCCGGCTACTCGACCAGCGTCTTCGGAAAGACCCATCTCCATGCCCAGGTCGGAGACCTGCGCGACCGGGTCGACCTGGTGCGGTCGTGGGGGCTCGACCACGTGGACGAGATCGCCGGACCGCGGGCGAGCACCAAGACCAGCTCCAACCTCACCGACCTGTGGGACCGGCACGGCGTCCGCGAGGCCTACGTCCGCGACGTCCAGGGCCGCGTGCAGAACGAGCCGTGGGCGGTCCGCCCCTCGCCGCTCCCGATCGATCTCTACCCCGACGTGTACGTCGGCCGGCAGGCCGCGCGGTGGCTCGAGGACAAGTCCGACCCGCGGCCCTGGATGTGTTGGGTCAGCTTCAGCGGGCCGCACGAGCCGTGGGACTGCCCCGACCCGTACGCCAGCAGGTTCGACCCGGCCGCCATGCCGGCCCCGCTCGTTGCCCGCGAGGGAGCCCGCGAGGGCCGGCACACTGGCCTGCTCGACAAGATGCCCGACCTCCAGATCCCGCCGGAGGACGTGGCGCGGATGCGCGCCGACTACGCCGGCAAGCTCGCTCTCATCGACGACCAGGTGGGCGAACTGCTCCGCGTCATCGAGGAACGAGGCGAGATGGACAACACCGTGATCGCCATGGTTTCCGACCACGGCGAGATGAACGGCGACTTCGGGCTGATCTACAAACAGAACTTCCTCGACCCCTCCGCGCGCATCCCCTTCCTGCTGCGTGCCCCAGGGGTTCAGCCCGGCACGGTGCTGGACGATCCGGTCGAGCTGATGGACATCGGCGCGACCCTGGTCGACCTGGCCGGCGGCGAGGCGGTAGCCGGAAGCCACGCGCGCAGCCTGATGCCCCGGCTCACCGGGGAGACGGAACGCCATCGACGGGCGGCGACCTCGGAGTTCAACGATGAGAGCATGATCGTCACCCCTCAGTGGAAAATGGCGGTCAACAGGTTCGCTGCCACATATCTGCTCTTCGACCTCGAGAACGACCCGCACGAGACGACCAACCTCGCCGGAGCGCGCGCACACCACACGACCCAGAGCCAGCTGCGGAACCTGATGCTCCGAAGGCTCCACCGGACGCTCCGCTGAGCGACATCCCTCTCGGAAGGACGACATGGTCACCAACGCCGTGCGAGTCGCGATGGACGCGGCCGGCAACCGGTTCCAGCTCTGGAGCCACCTGATTTCGGGACAGCGCCTGGCGACGATCGCCGAGGTAGGCGTGTTCAGGGGTGAGTTCGCGAAGACCCTCCTGGACGGGTGCCCCGACATCACGGAGTACACGATGATCGACCCGTGGCGGAACCTCAGCGACTGGAACAAGCCCGCCAACCGCGCGGACGACGTCTTCGAGGAGTACTACCGGGAGTCGATGGAGGCGACCGAGGCGCATGCGTCGAAGCGACGGGTGCTGCGCGGCCGCACCAGCGAGGTGATCGACCAGGTCGACGACGCGTCCCTGGACCTCGCCTACATCGACGGTGACCACACGCTGCGCGGCATCACCATCGACCTGATCAAGGTCTATCCGAAGGTGCGCGACGGCGGGTACCTCGCCGGCGACGACCTCACTCCCACGATCTGGCAGCACGCCAGCAGGTTCGAGCCGTCCCTGGTCTTCCCGTTCGCCGTCCACTTCGCCGAGGCGATGGGTCACCCGTTCTACGCGCTGCCGTACAAGCAGTTCCTCATCCACAAGGATCGGGCCTCGGGCTTCGAGTACCACGACCTGGTCGGCAAGTACCCCACCACCGACCTGCTGCCCCAGCTTAGTGGCGGGCGACCGCGGAAGCGCTCTGGCAAGAAGTAGCAGGGCGGCGGCACCTGAGGCCCGTTGCGGCTCAGGCCGCGTCGTTCGCGCAGCGGAACCCGAGGTTGGCCGACGCGGAGTCGGGCGTACTGCTGGAGCGGGCCGCCACCCGGTAGCGATGGCAGTAGCTGTCGTGGCACAGGTAGGAGCCGCCCCGCATCACCCGGGCGTCGCCCCCGTCGGGACCGCGCGGATCCTGCCCTTCCGATCGGGCGTAGTAGCCCGCATCGAACCAGTCGGAGCACCACTCCCACACGTTCCCGGCCGTCTGCCAGAGACCTGAGCCGTTCGGTCGGTAGCTCTTGACCGGCGCCGTCGTGAGGTGGCCGTCCTCCAGTGTGTTCGTCGTGGGGAAGGCCCCCTGCCAGATGTTGCACTGCCACCGACCGCGCGGGGTGAGCTCGTCACCCCACGCGTACCGCGCCTGTTCGAGGTCGCCCCGGGCGGCGTACTCCCACTCGGCCTCGGTCGGCAGTCTCTTCCCGGCCCATCGGCAGTACGCCTCGGCGTCGTTCCAGGAGACGTGCACGACTGGGTGGTTCTGCCGGTCCCCGATGGTGGATCCTGCGCCCTCCGGCTGGCGCCACGAGGCGCCCCGCACCGCGAGCCACCACGGTGTCCCCTCCACACGCTGGACGACGTCGGTGCTACGGCCGCCGAAGGCCAGGTGGAAGACGGCGGAGACCCCGAGCTCCTCGGCGTCGGTGAGGTAGCCGGTGGCCTTGACGAAGGCGGCGAACATGGCGTTGGTGACCGCGGTGGGATCGATGTGGAACGCCGACAGCCGTACCTGGTGCACGGGGGTCTCGCCGTCCGCGGGATAGCCCTCGTCGAACGGGTCCCCCATGAGGAAGCTCCCGCCGGGGATCGCCACCTGACCGCGCCGGTTGACGGCGGCCCGCGGCGGCGGCCGCCGCGCGGTGGGCTGCGCGGTCGCCTGGCTCCCTACACAGCACGGAGCCGGGCCCGGGTCGTGGTTCGGCTGGTCACCCACGGCTTCAGTGTGCCCCGGCAAGGTCGGGGGCCGGAGCCGAGGGTCACTGGCTGTCGGACCGGCCGGGCGGTGAGCTGTGGTCGGTTTCTGACTCGAGAACCGATCACAGGTCACCGCTCCTGGGTGGCCGGCCGGGTGGGCGGTGAGCTGTGGTCGGTTTGCCGGCGCGGAACCGACCACAGGTCACCGCTCCCGACGCCGGGTGATGTGAAACAGTCTGCCCATGCAGAACGGGAACGAGCCTGCACCGACTCCGGGGGCGGCGACCCGCCAGATCCTCGTGGTGGCGGGCTCCGGGAGGAGCGGGACCAGCCTCTTCGCCGGACTCACGGGTCGGCTCGGATTTCACATCCCCAAACCTGAGGTGAGCGCGAACCGCTCCAACCCCCGCGGCTTCGGTGAGCCCCGCTGGGCGGTCGACTTCCACAACGAGCTGCTCAAGCGGGTCGACGTCGTCGTCGAGGACGGACGCCCGGAGGCCTGGGACCTCACCGCGAAGCTGGTCGAGAAGCCCGAGGTGGTCACCGCGCTCGCCGACTGGCTGGAGCAGCAGTTCAGCGAGGCCGACCGGTTGGTCGTCAAGGACCCCCGGCTGGCCTGGTTCTTCGAGGTCTACCGCGTGGCGGCGGCCCGCCTCGATGCCGACCTGCGCGTGGCGACGATGCTCCGCGATCCCGCCGAGGTGATGAGGTCGCGGGAGGTCGCCTACGGCACCCGGACCGGCAACACCACCAGGATCGTCGGTTGGATGAACATGATGCTCGGCATCGAGGCGCGCACCCGCGACCTGCCCCGGGCCACCCTGAGCTATCCGGACCTGCTGACCGACTGGAAGTCCGCGATCGGACAGGCCGACGAGTCCCTCGGCCTCGCCCTGCTCAGTGGCGCGAGCGAGGCGGCGGTGGCCGAGGCCGACGACCTCGTCGATCCCGGACTGCGTCGCTCGATCATCGACTGGGACGAGCTCGCCCTGCCGTCGAGGACCCGCGACCTGGCCGCGCGGGTCTACGAGACCTACGGCCGACTGGTGGGGACCATGCCGAACGCCCAGGTCGAGGTCCGGGCCGAACTCGACGCGCTGGGGTCCGAGTTCGTCGACTTCTACGACGAGTGCTTCGACGTGGCTCGCACCCGGACCGGCGCAACGGTCCGACGCGAACGCCGCAAGGCAGTTCGCCGGGTGCGTGAGGAGCAGCGAGACGCCGGCCAGGGCCTGCGCGCTCGGGCAGCACGACTGGTCGGACGACGGGCCACGAGCCCGTGAGCGGGCCGCGCCGAGTCGCCGTACTCCTGGCCGGAGGTGTGGGCTCCCGTGTCGGGCTCGACATCCCCAAGCAGCTGATCAAGATCGCCGGGAAGACGATCCTGGAGCACACACTGGCGGCCTTCGAGCAGCACCCGATGGTCGACGAGATCATCGTGATGATGGCGCCGGGCCACCTCGATGCCGTCCGCGACATCGTGCGGGACGGCGACTACGACAAGGTCGCGGCGATCCTCGAGGGCGCGGAGACCCGCAACGGCACGACGCGACGAGCTCTCGACGCGCTGGACGGCGACTGCCACCTGCTGCTGCACGACGCGGTCCGGCCGCTGGTCAGCGCCCGGATCATCAGCGACTGCTTCGCCGCGCTCGAGCAGTACGACGCGGTCGACGTCGCCATCCCGTCGGCGGACACGATCATCGAGGTGGACGACGGCAACACCATCACGCGCGTGCCGGCGCGGGACCGCCTGCGGCGCGGCCAGACGCCACAGGGCTTCCGCAGCTCCGTGCTCGCCAAGGCCTACGAAGCCGCGGCCGACGACCCCGAGTTCACCGCCACCGACGACTGCTCGGTGGTGCTGCGGTACCTGCCCGACGTACCGATCTGGGTCGTCGCCGGCGAGGAACGCAACATGAAGGTGACTGACCCGATCGACGTCTACCTGGCCGACAAGCTCTTCCAGCTGACCACCACCTACCTGCCGACCCCGCACACCCCCGAGGAGCTCCGGAGGCAGCTGAGCGGCAAGTCGATCGTGGTGCTCGGCGGCAGCTACGGCATCGGCGCCGACATCGCCGCCCTCGCCCTCGAGCACGGTGCGCTCGTCAGCACGTTCAGCCGGTCCAGTACCGGCACCCACGTCGAGCGCCGGGAGGACCTGGTCGCGGCCGCGGACTCGGTGATCGCCGAGCACGGCCGGATCGACTACGTCGTGAACAGCGCCGGCGTGCTGCCCCGGGGTTCCCTGCTGGAGTCGAGCGAGGAGACGATCTACTCAGCGACCGAGGTCAACTACCTCGCCCCCGTCTTCACCGCCCAGGTGTTCTTTCCCCACCTTGCGCGCACCGGCGGCGGACTGCTGCTGTTCACCTCCAGCTCCTACACCCGCGGCCGCAGCGGCTACAGCCTCTACTCCTCCGCGAAGGCCGCGGTGGTCAATCTGACCCAGGCGCTCGCCGACGAGTGGGCCGAGGCCGGAGTGGCCGTCAACTGCGTGAACCCCGAACGCACCGGCACCCCGATGCGCACGCGCGCCTTCGGGGAGGAGGATCCCAGTTCGCTGCTCAGCTCCGGCTCCGTGGCCCGCGCGTCGCTCGACGTACTGCTGTCCCCGGGCACCGGGCACATCCTCGACCTGCGCAGGCTCGACCCGATGACGATGCCCGAGGCGAGCGCGGACACGCCCTAGGCGCGTCCGGCGAGTTCGCTTCGGGCGGACGGCGGCTCGTATCATGCGGGTCGCCCGTAGGAAGGAACCCATGTCCCGCTTGCCCCAGCCAGGTCGCCTCCGTCCGCTGGTGCGATCCCTCGGCGGCCGGGTGCGACGAGTCGGCATCGGCGTGGCGATCCGCGCGCAGCGCATCACGCACCGGCGCGGCCAGGTGCCGGGCCTGCTGAGCATCGTGGTGCCGGCGTACCAGGTCGAGGACTATCTCGACGAGTGCCTGACTTCGCTGCGGTTCCAGCACTACCGCCGGGTCGAGATCATCGTGGTCGACGACGGGAGCCCCGACCGCAGCGGCGATATCGCGCGGGCGCACCGGCGCCGGGACCTTCGGGTCATCGTCGTCCGCCGGCCGAACGGCGGCCTGAGCGCGGCCCGCAACACCGGGGTCCGCAACGCCCGTGGCGAGTTCCTCACGTTCGTCGACTCCGACGACGTGGTGGCCGTGGACGCCTACACCAGCGCGATCGGTGCGCTCCAGGAGTCCGGCTCCGACTTCGCGGTCAACCTGTACGACCGGATGGAGGTGGGTCGCTCGGCGCCGGCCGGCGTGTGGATCCGCAAGGCCCACCTGGATCGACGCCTCGCGGAGACCCTGCGGACGTTCCCGGAGATCATGGTCAACGCGGTCGCCTGGAGCAAGACCTACCGGCGCGCGTTCTGGGACGACTCGGGCCTGGAGTTCCCGGAAGGCAAGCTCTACGAGGACCAGCCCGTGTCCATGGCGGCGTTCGCCAAGGCCAGCGCCTTCGACGTGCTGCCCGAGATCGGGGTCTCCTGGCGGATCCGCACCGACCGGTCCTCTATCTCACAGCGCTCGTGGTCGAGGGAGAACCTCGCCGCACACAACGAGACGGTGCGCAACTCGCTCGCGGCGATCCGCGACGAGGGGTTGGACGACGCGGCCGAGACCCGGGCCCTGCAGCTCCTGGCCAACAACATGCCGTTCTTCACGCGGCACCTGATCACCGCGGACGACGAGTACTGGGAGCTGCTGCGAGAAGCGATCGGCGACCTGGTCGGCAACCTGCCGCGCGAGCGCTACATCCGCGAGGTCGCCGCGCAGGACAAGGTGCTCTACGAGCTCATCATCAGCGGCCGCCAGGACGACGCAGCGACGTTCCTGGAGAACTTCGGACACGACATGCGCCGCTTCCCCACCGAGCACACGCCCGCCGGCTTCCGCGCCCACCTGCCGATGAGTGAGGGGCTGCCGGACGACGTGACCGTGCTCTCCGACCGCCAGCTGCGGCTGCTCGGCCGGGCGATGCGGATGTCGTGGCGGGACGACGGCGCCCTGGAGATCGCCGGCTGGGCCTGCATCAGGTTCATCGATCTGGCCATCCATCCGCCCTCGATCGGCCTGGCCCTGGTTGGCCCGGACGGCACCCGCATCCCCTTCGACGTCACGGAGGTGCACGAGCCCCGGGTGGACGTGCTCACCGCTCATTGGTACTGCGATTTCACCCCTGGCGGGTTCGAGGCCGTTCTGCCGGCCGAACGGGTCCCCACGACGGAGGGCCGCTGGTACGTCGAGGTCAGCCTCACCGCTGCGGATGTCACCAGGCACGGCCCCCTCGAGGAGGTCTCGTACGGCGGCGGCGCCGGCGTCGCGCACTCGCGCGTCGACGCGGGCGGCAGGCTGTCCACCATCAGGATGGGCCGCAACCGGGTGATGCTGCGCATCTCCCAGGCGCCCACACACGCAACGGCGGTCGCCGTCGACGCCACCGGGCACCTGGTCGTGGACCTGGTCTCACCCGGGCCGGTGCGCAATATCTCGCTTGGCCACCGCGAGCGGCCACAGGCGCTGGGCTCGGTGACCCCGACCAGCACGGGCCCCAACGCGTGGCAGGCCAGGCTGCCCCTGCGCGACGGGACACCGGCAGACGTGCCGGTCCAGGTGTGGGCGGCGCTCGGCGACAAGGTCGAGCCGGTGCTGGCCCCTCCATCCGTGCCGGCCAGCCCGGGCGTGGTCGGAGCCGACAGCGGCCGGGTGGTCAGCTGCTCGCCGACCGGGCAGCTCGAGCTGTCCGATCGGTTGCCCGTCGCCATCGAGGTGGAGATCGAGGACGACCGCCTCGCCGTACGCGTACGCAGCGCGACGCCGATGGAGCACTGGACGCCGGTGTTGCACACCCCCGCCGACCAGATCGTCGGCCACGTGGAAGCGGCCAAGGCCAACGAGGGACTGCTGGTGTTCCCGCTCACCCGCAGCAAGTGGGGCTACGACGGGCTCGGGCTCCGCTCGGGCAAGTACGCCGTGTCCCTGATGCGCGACGACCAGAAGCTGCCGGTCACGCCGAGCCCCGCGCTGCTCGCCACGCTCTCCCATGAGCAGCTCACCGCCCGCTACCGGGTGACGGCGGAGGTCTTCGTCAACGAACCGGTCACGCTCGCCTTCAACCTGCAGCCGCCGCTGGCCGATGACGAGCGCGGCGAGCGAAACCAGCGCCGGCTCCGCGAGGAGACCAAGGTCGAGGCCGCCGACCGCGATGCCGTCTTCTTCCGGGCGCTCTATGGCGAGGCCGCCAACTGCAACGGCCTCGGCGTGCACGAGGAGCTGCGCCGCCGTGGCGTCGCCCTCCCCCTGTACTGGTCGGTGAACGACCACAGCATCCCGCTGCCCGAGGGCGCGGTGCCGCTGATCGAGGGCACGAAGACCTGGCACGAGATCGTGTTCGGCGCCCGGTACCACATGGTGAACGTCCACCAGCTCTACTGGTTCAGCAAACCTCCCGGGCAGGTGCTGATCGAGACGATGCACGGCTACCCCTACAAGGTGATGGGCCACGAGTGGTGGCGCAAGGGCGACTTCAGCGGCAGCCAGATCAAGAACTATGACCGCCGGGCGCGCGACTGGGACTACTTCGTCTCGCCCGCGACGTACGCCACGCCCCTGTTGAAGGCCGCCTTCCTCGACCCGGCCGGCGCGGAGCCCGAGATCCTGGAGATCGGCTACCCGCGCAACGACGTGCTCCGCTCCGCGCGAGCCGGCGAGATCCGCGAGGCGACCCGCGAGATGCTCGGGATCCGTCCCGGCCAGACGGCGGTGATGTACGCGCCCACGTTCCGGGACTACCTGTCCGCCGACGATCTGGCCGCCCAGCGCGTCGACTTCTTCGACGCCGGAGAGGCATCGCGTCTGCTAGGTGACGACGTCGTCATCCTGGTCCGCGGCCACGCCTTCAACGCGCGCGCTGAGGACCGGCTGCTCAGCGACTCGAAGGTCATCGACGTCACCGACCACCCCGACGTCAACGACCTCATCCTCGCCTCCGACGTCGCGGTCCTCGACTACTCCTCGCTGCGCTTCGACTACGCCCTCACGGACAAGCCGATGATCTTCCTGGTGCCGGACCTGGAGAAGTACGACGCGGCCCGCGGTGGCGTGATCGACTACGCGCCGACCGCTCCCGGCCCCCACGTCGCCACGACCCGCGACGTGGTCCGACACGTCGGCCGCCTGGGCGAGGTGGCCGCCGAGTACGCCGACGCGCGGGCCCGATTCCGCAAGGAGTACACCGACCTGGACGACGGCCACGCCGCGGCGCGACTGGTCGACGCGGTGTTCGTGCCGCGGGGGGACGCGCCCGCGGGCTGACGGTCAGCGCTGGTCGCTGGACGTCAAGGCTTGTCGGCAGCACCGGCCTGACGCAGCCGTTGGACCTTCCCTCGCAAGACCTTGATCCGCTCGTTCTTCGTGTCCAACCGGTCCTGCAGCTTGTTCCGCTCGGCCAGCACCAGCGCCGCAGTCTCGTCGGAGGCGATCGCGGCCGAGGCGGTGTAGAGGTCGGCGTACGCCGCCTGCAGCCGGTCGAGCTCGGCCATCGCAGCAGCGTCGTACGGCGTCGTCACGAGATCGCCCGCCGCCGTCCAGGTCCTCTCGGCCAGCTCCCGGAGCGAGTCAGGAACCCTGAGCCCGTCCCAGGCGTCGGACGACCGGTTCAGGGACGGGGTGATGAACTCGTCGACCGGATGCGGCGCGCCGAGGCCGCCAGGGTCGATGCCGAGCTGCTTGCACGCGCGGCTGATCGCGGACCGCCAGCTCTCCACCAGGTCGTAGTAGGGCACGAACGCGCGCGGATTGTCCCGGGTGGCTCGCTCGGTCACGAAGACGGAGTTCATCCACGCCGCAACGTTCGCGGTCTCCCGCTCGAGCCGTAGCTCGTCACTGCGACCCGTCAGGTACGCCGAGTCCCGCGAGCGCACCACCTGTGTGGGGTGCCGCAGCATGGTCAGGCTGGCCAGCTCGGCTCCGGTCGCGGGGGCCACCCGCTGCCACAGCGGGTAGACCCAATAGGCCCGGGTCTCCTTGATCACGACCACGTCGTCACGCGGGCGGGCCGCGAGCTCGTCGGCGAGCCAGGCCCGCAAGGTCTCCTCACGCTCTGGGGTGACCGTGGCCATCGCCACCTCGCCCGCGTGGGGGCGGGTGTCAATGGTCCGCACCGAGATCCCGTCGAGCCACTCCTTGTGGAAGTCAGCGATCCACTGCGGCTCGTAGTAGCCGCGCGGGTTGCGCTCGTCGGCCGGCACCTCGGGCTGGGGGACGTGCAGCCCCAGCCTCTTCAGGGTGCCCGCGATGCTGCTGGTGCCGCTGCGCCCGGAGCCGGTGACGAGTAAGAGCCGCTTCACGTGGGGAAACGCTACCGGTCGCGCTCGTTCAGTCACCCGCCCCCAGTAGGTCCAAGATCTGGTCGGTGACCCGCCCGGCGGCGCGGCCGTCCTGCCACGGGTTGTACGTCGCGTTGAACGCGGCCAGCTCGGCCGACCACCGCGCGGCGAGCGCGGCGACGTCGCGCACCTGCTCCACGACCTCGTCGGACTCGCGCACCAGCGGACCCGGAGCGGACTCGGTGAACGGGAACAGGAACCCGCGCACACCACCGGCGTAGTCGTCGATGTCCGGCACCAGGAACACCATCGGCTTGCCGGTGATCGCGACGTCGAAGCGCAGGGAGGAGTAGTCGAGGACCGCGACGTCGGAGGCGAGGATCAGGTCGTTGATCTCGGGGTGATCGGTGACGTCGATGACCCGGGCGGCACCAACGGCGACCTCGTGGGCGGGCGGCGTGTGGAACCGGTGACCGCGCACCAGCAGCACGTGGGAGTCACCGAGTACCTCGGCCACGTGCGGGAGGTCGAGGTGGTCGGCCATCCCGGCGCGGCGTGGCCGGGTCGCGAGGTCGTCGCGCCACGTGGGGGCGTACAGGACGGCGGTCTGGTCGGCGCGGATCCCGAGCAGGGTCCTGGTCGCGGCGCGCTGCCGGTCTGCGTCCGCAGCGGTGAGCGCGTCGTCGCGCGGGTAGCCGTGCTCGGCCACCGGGCCGGTGTACGCGTACTGCTCGCGGTAGTGCCGGGTCATCTCGGGCGTGGGGGTGAGGATCAGGTCCCAGGTGTCGACGCCCCGACGGCGCATCGCGCGGATCCGCCGGGGCGGGAGCTCCCAGGCCCGCCACTGCAGCTCACCCATCGCCTTGGAGGGGTAGCCGTGGAAGGTCTGCACGACCAGCTGGTCGGGGCGGGTGAGGAACCACTCCTCCAGCTCGGTGCTGGTCACCAGCAGCTCGGCGGTGGCCAGGGTGCGGTACCACTCCCGACTCCGCACCAGCACCGGCGTCACCCCGTCAGGCACGGTCTCGCCGCTGCCGACGACGCCCCACAGAACAGTCGCCTCCGGGCGCCGACGGCGAAGCTCGGCGCAGATCGCGAGCGGGCTGTCGGTCGCGGAGCCTCCGGCGAAGCTCTCGAAGTAGAACAGCCCGGCCGTGACCCGGAGCCCGCCCCCGGCCCACGCGGCGTACTCGTCGCGCAGCCGTTGCTGGGCATACGGACCGATCTCGTCGTCGGCGAACGGCGGCCCGACCAGCAGCAGCGGCTCGCCGTCGTCGGAACGCGTCACCTGGACCCGGTGTCGCGAGCCCGGCAGTTCGAGCGGCAGCCGCTGCCGGAGCGCAGCGCCGAAGCCGACGCCGCCCGGGGCGGTGAGCCGGTAGGGCGCGGTGGCGAGCCCCACCGCACGACCGAACCGGTCCCTGGCCAGCGGGATCCGGGCGCCGGCCCCGCTGTCGGGCCGGGCCTCGAGGTCGGTGCGCGGGCCGACCAGGCGCATCCCGTCCAGGGCGCCGCGTCCGGCCAGCACGAGGGCGTCGTCCTCGAGCCGTACGTCGTCGAGCACGACGGCCACCGGATCGTCCTCGGTGGACGGAGCGCCGATCGACACAGTGGCCTCGCGGACCAGCGGGCCGGACGACAGCCGGACGATCACCTCACCCGGCGCCGGCAGCGCGAGCCGGCAGGCCCCCTCGGCGGCCGATGCGAAACGATCGGCCGCCCAGCGGTTGGCGGTGGTGTCGGGGTGCGGCGTCACCTCGACGGGCGTGCCGTCGGGAAGCACGGCGCCGATCTCGTGGTCGGCCGTCGCCAGGTCGAGGTGCGGGACGCGCAGGAACAGGTCGGCGGCGATGCCAGTCTCCTGGCTCCGGACCCGGCGTACGTCGGCCACCAGAGCCGTCTCCGCCGGCGGGATCCGCCGGATGTCGCCGGGCACGTCGACACTCCGCCAGTCGGCCACCAGGTCCTCGCCGTCAGGATGGGCGCGCAGGTCGTCGCCCAGCTCGTCGAGCTCGGCGGCGAGCGTCTCGACATCAGCCCGCCGGCCAGCTGCCGCCAGCCACACCAACGAGGCGCCCCGTGGGCCGGTCGAGGGAGGCAGGCCGGGATCGAGGACCTGCCTCGCCAGCGCGACCAGCTGCTCCCACTCCTGCGCCGTGGCCCGCTCCGCGTCGACGAGGAACCGGGGCAACCCGACGTCGGCGTCGCTCAGCAGCCGGGCCTGCGATTCCCCCAGTAGGCGACGGCGCCGGACCCAGGCAGCAAGATCGGGCAGCGGACTGGGCATCGCGCCGAACGGACGTCGCCCGTGGTCGGGCGCGTGCGCGCAGACGATCCGGTCCACGACGTCGATCCGCGAGGCATTCCGGAGCACTGCGGCCACCGTGGGCGACTCCAGCCAGGTGTCGGACTCGTCGAACCGGTGACCGCCGGCCCGCCACCGATCGGTCCGGAACACGTGGTTGCTGATCGCCAGATCGCCGGCAACCCGGGGCCTGTCCCCCGCGTCGACACCGCTCCCCGGGTCGGCGTGGGCCAGCCGCTGAGCCCGCTCCAGCCACGAGTCGGGCCGGCCGGCCTGTCCGAGCACCCCGGTGGCGAGGTCCGACCCCGAACGGGCCAGCGGTCCGGAGAGCACCTCGACGGCGTACGACGGCAGCCGATCGCAGCCGCGGACGAACCACAGGAGATCCGCACCGGCCCGGTCTGCCGCGTCGTTCGCAGCGGCCTGCCAGGAGCGGGCGGTGTCGCCGACTGGTGCAACCAGCACCTCGGCGGCGGGTCGGCTCTGCTCGCGTACCGAGCGGAGGCATTCGTCGACCCGGCCCTCGTCCCCCGGCTCGACGACCACGATGATCGTCACCGGGACCGAAGCCACCGGGCGGAGCACCCGGCGCGCCCGCTCCCGCAAGCGGTCCGGAAGCCTCCGGGCCACGGACCGCATCACGCCGGTCATCGCTCCCACGGCGCGGCCACCGGGTAGTAGGCGTCGAGGAAGTCGCCGAGCCGTGCCGCGACCTGGTCCTCGGAGAGCGCGTAGTCATGGTGGTCGGCGAGGCAGAACGAGTCCTGGTCGCGCTCGCGCAGCCCGCGGAGCTGCCGGGGCAGGCGGGCCGAGGCGAGATTGACCAGGCGGCTCTCGTGCGCGCCGACGACGGCGCGGCCGGTGATCAGCCCGAGGTGCTGGGCCAGCGACGACAGCGCCGACACGTCGGCGGCCGACCGGAACGGCGTCGCGGCGGTGCCGGCCAGCTCCGCGGCGTATCGCGCCGCCATCTCGGCCAGGAGCGACACGCGATGCGAATAGGGAGCGTGCGCCAGCGTGAGGGTGATCGTGACGTCGTAGTCCCGCTCGAGCAGGAGCCGGTTGTTGGCTCCGGCCATCAGGTCGGGGCGCTCGGGCCGGTCCTCGATCCCGATCGGCCAGACGTCGGGGAAGACGAGCGGAAGCCCCGCGGGGGTGAAGAAGGCGGTCGGCGGCAGGGGACGTCCCAGCAGCACGTCGTCGTTGAGGTAGATGAAGTGCTCCGCGAGCCCCGGCACCCGGTGGAGCCCGGTCTCGATGGCGTGGGAGTTGAACGTCGGCAGCACGTCCCCGGGCAGGATCTCGCGGTGGTCGACGACGTGCACCCGGGGATCGTCGGCCAGCCATTCGGGGCGCTGCCCGTCGGTGACCAGATGGATCGTGCGCACCCAGGGCGCGAAGAGGTGGACGCTGCGCATCGAATAGCGGAGCTCGTCGCGCGCGCGGTACCTGGCGTCGCCGGCGGCCTCGGGAGCATGCGGCTGGGCGGCGTCGCCGAGTCGCAGGTCCCGAGCCTCCATCCAGACCGGGTCGGCGCCGTCCACCCAGGTGTAGACGACGTCGACCGGGAACCGACACTCGTGCACGTTCGGCCTGGTCAGCAGCGGGAGGGTGCGCACCTCGACTCCCGCGACCACGGCGGTGGTCGTCCGGTGGGCCGGGTCCACGCGGCGGCCGAAGACGTTGGCCCGCGGCGCGTACAACAACCCGTCGGCCTCGGTCCAGAACTCGACGTCGACGCCGGCGCCTGCCGACAGGTGGTGCGGCTCTCCGGCGGATCCCGGCGCGGGGGCGAGGCCGAGCACCGGATCGGCACCACGGCTCAGCAGGTCCAGTAGCTCGGCGACGGGACCGGCACGCGAGGGGCGGCCACCGATCTCGGGTAGGCCCAGATAGGCGTACGCCGGCCCGGCGTCCGCGCTCAGCACTTCGAGGAAGCGGGCTCGCGCCGACCAGGGCAGCGCCACCACGGGATCACCGCCGTGGGGGGTCGGGATCACCCACCAGAAATCACTCGCACCGGCCGCCGCCCGGACCACCCAGGTAAGGATCTCGGCGCGGGCGTCGGAGGGGGTGAGCGCCGGGGCCGGCTCGCGGACCGTGACCGCGGCCTGGGGCCGCGGGTCCGGGTCCGCCAATCGGGTGAGGAGCCCGGTCCAGGCGCCGCCCACGGTCGCCGGATCGACCACCCGGGCCGCGCGCATCGCCTCCGCGCCGAGCTCGGCCCTGGCCGGGTCATCAGCCAGCCGGAGCAGCGCGGCGCCGAGCGCCCGGAAGTCCCCCGGCGGAACCAGTACGCCGGCGCTGCCGCCGGCGAGCAGGTCCCGCGGCCCGCCGAGGCTGTCATAGGCGACGACGGGAACACCCGCCGCCATCGCTTCCGCTGCCATCGCGAGCCCGCCGTGTCGGGCCGTCACCACACCGACGCCGGCCGCCGCCCAGGCAGCCGCTGGGGGGTCCGCCGATTCGACCACCTCCACCCGGTCGGCGAGCCCGTGGCGTCGGGCCTCGCCCAGGAGGGCACCGCGCCGACCCCCCTCGCCAGCGATCCGCAGGCGCCAGCCGGGCAGCCGGTCCGCCACCTCCGCGAAGCCCCGGATCGTGTCCGCGTGCCGCCCGTCGCTGGTCAGCGGGCCGACCGCGACCACCAGGCTTCCGTCCAGCGCGGAACGGGGTCGTCCGGCTACCTCGATGGCCGGGGGCAGGGCTGCCACCTCCGGCCCCGGCGCGCCCAGGCGGCGGCGCAGTAGATCCGCCTCGTCGAGACTCCTGACCACCACGGCGGCGGCCCGACCCAAGGCGTCGGGCAGCCGGTCGACGCGGGTCGTGTGGACGACCAAGGCCGTCGTCTCGGGTAGGAGTGCCGACGCCACGGTGAAGTCGGCGCCCGCGGTGCCGCACACGACCACGTCGTACGTCGAGCCGACGAGCCCGTGTGGGTCGACGGGCTCGGCCGCGATCTCCTCGCCGAGGGTGCCCGCGACCGTTGCGGGCAAGCCCAGGAACCCCACCCGAAGGAGCCGCCCGTGACCCCGAGCGCGGCTCCATGGGCGGGTCGGGGTCACGGCCGGTCAGCCTACGTGGTGGGGGGAGGTGCTCCCGGTCAGAGCAGGCCCTTCTCCTCGAGGAAGTCCTGCGCCACGTCCTCTGCCGCTTCCCGTTCCACGCTGACCCGGGCGATCAGCTCGCCGAGGGTGGCGTTGTCGAGAGCGGCCATCAGGGCGTTGAGCGGCTCCTCGACGTCCGGGTGCTCTTCGAGGAACTCGTTCGACACGGCGGGCACCAGGTTCTGCGCGGGCTGGATGCCGCGGTCGTCCTCGAGCAGGACCAGGCCCTGGTCGTCCAGGGTGCCGTCGAGCGTGCCGGTCTGGCCGAGCTCGGCCTCGCCGTCGACGACGGCCTGGTAGGTCTGCGGCGACGCGTAGCCCAGGGGGAGCAGCTCGATGTCGATGCCGTAGACGTCGGTCAGGCCGGCCTCGCAGTCGTCGCGGCCGGTGCAGTCGGGGGCGGCGGCCAGCTTGATCGACTCACCCTCGAGGTCGGAGAGCTTGGTGACCCCGTTGGAGTCGGAGTACTCCTGGGTGACGAAGTAGGCGTTCTGCGAGGCCGCACCGGACGGCTCGAGGAGGGTGATCCCCTTGTCGTCGAGCAGAGGCTGCATCGCGGTCAGGGTCTCGTCGAGGTCGCTGGTGCTGATCGGCGCGGCCCCCTCGCCGTTGGCCTCGATGTTCAGCTGGTCGCCGAGCCCGGCGACGTACTCCGGGACGATGTCGACGTCTCCGGGGAGCTCCTTGAGGTAGACCAGACGGGTGTCGACGAGCTGGGTCTCGACGTCGTAGCCGGCGTCGGTGAGCAGCGCGGCGTACATCGCGGTGACCAGGGCAGCCTCGTCGAAGGCCTGGCTGGCCAGGGTGACGGGTCCACCTCCGCCCCCGTTGGCGTCGGGATTGTCGGCGTCCTGGTCAGCGACGTCGTCGCCACAGCCGGCGGTGAGCACCAGGGCGCCCACCGAGAGCGCGGCAGCAAGAGTTCGGCGGAGGGTCATGGGTGTCTACCTTCTGTGTCCCGCGGGGAGGTCCCGCGCGTGTCCGGTACGACGGGAGACCCCGTCGTGGGCTACAGCGTAGGACCAGCCGCCGACAAAGCGCCTCCCGCATTCCGCCGGTTGGCCCTCGGCACGGGGTCTACGGCGCGCTGGAGGAGCGCCGCGAAGACCTCCAGGATCAGCGCCGCGACCGCCACCACGAGCGCCGCGGCCATACCCTGGCTGTAGAGGTTGCGGGCGAACCCGTCGACGATGATCCGCCCCACGCCCGGGCCTGCGACCAGCGCCGCGATCGTCGCCGTCGCCCATACCTGGACCAGCGCGAGCCGGACCCCGGACATCACCAACGGCATCGCCAGCGGCAGTTCCACCCGCCAGAACCGCTGGGCGCCCGACATCCCCATACCGATCGCCGCCTCCTTGATGTCCTCGGGCACCTCGCGGATCGCGACGTAGGCGTTGGTGATCAGCGGTGGCAGCGCGAACGCCCCCAGCGCGATCAGGGTCGCCATCCCGGCCCGTCCGTAGGGCCCGAGCTCGGCAGGCCCGGGCCAGTCGGCCGTCACCAGGACCGCGAGCAGCGCGAACGTCGGGATCGCCCGGCCGATGTTGGAGATGTTGATCGCCAGGAACCCGCCGCGACCGATGTGACCCAGCCACAGCGCGATCGGCAGGGCGACGAACATCGCGACCACCAGCGCGGTGACGGTGAGCAGCAGTTGCTCGCCCAGCCGGTCGAGCAGCCCGCCGGTGCCGGTCCAGTTGGACCCGGTGGTGAGGTACTCCCACATCAGCTCGAAGAGGGTCATGTCCGGACCCCTCGGGACCAAGGAGTCAGCATCCGTTGCACGACGACGAGGAGCACGTCGAGCAGCAGCGCGATCACCACGCACAGCACCGCAGCGGTCACGAGCTCGGCGCGGAAGTTGCGCTGTACGCCGTGGGAGATCAGGTTGCCGAGGCCGCCGTACGCGACCAGCGTCCCGACCGTGGTCAGCGCCACCGTGGACACGGTCGCGACCCGCAGGCCGGCCATCAGTACCGGCAGCGCCAACGGCAGCTCGATCTTGAGCAGCAGCCGGGTCCGGCCGTAGCCGAGGCCGGTCGCCGACTCGATCACGTCGTCCGGCACCGCGCGGAAGCCATCGAGCATCGCCCGGACCAGGATCGTGAGTGCGTAGAGGCCGAGGCCGATCACCACGGTGGTCGCGGACAGCCCGGTGAACGGCACCATCAGCGGCAGCAGCGCCAGTGACGGGATCGTGTAGATGCCGGTGCTGATGCCGAGGATCGTCGACTCCAGCCGTGGCAGCCGGCGCGCGAGCAGCGCGAGCGGGAACGCGATGACGATCCCGAAGAGCACCGCAGCCACCGTGATCCCGAGATGCTGGACGGTCGCGTCGACGATCTCGTCGCGCCGGTCCTGCACGTACTGGCCACACCACCACTCGTTGACCAGCGCGCTGTAGCAGCTCGGCCCGTCGGACGCCGGCGGCGCCCCCGAAAGTGCCGCGACGAGTAGGGTCACCGCATGGACGCTACCGGTTCCGGGGGCCAGGTGATGATCCGTCTGGCGGGAGTCGGGAAGACGTATCCGGACGGCACCGTGGCGGTCGAGTCGCTCGACCTGGACGTCAACGCCGGGGAGCTGGTGGTGCTCGTCGGCCCCTCGGGCTGCGGCAAGTCGACCACGCTGAAGATGATCAACCGGCTCATCGAACCGACCACCGGCACCATCGAGATCGACGGTCACGACGTCACCACCGAGGACCCGGTCAAGCTGCGCCGAGGCATCGGCTACGTGATCCAGCAGGTGGGGCTGTTCCCCCACCAGAAGATCCTCACCAACGTAATGACCGTGCCGCTGCTGTACGGCGAGTCCAAGGCCACCGCGCGCGAGCGCGCCTCGGAGCTGCTCGACATGGTCGGTCTCGACCCCGCGACGTACGGCGGCCGCTACCCGCACCAGCTGTCCGGCGGCCAGCGGCAGCGCGTCGGGGTCGCACGCGCGCTCGCGGCGGACCCGCCGGTGCTGTTGATGGACGAGCCGTTCGGAGCTGTCGACCCGGTGGTGCGGGTCCGGCTCCAGGACGAGTTCCTGCGGGTCCGGCGCGAGCTCGGCAAGACCGTGGTCTTCGTGACCCACGACATCGACGAGGCGGTGAAGATGGGCGACCGGGTGGCGGTGTTCGCCGTCGGCGGCCGGCTCGCGCAGTACGGCACCCCCGCCGAGCTGCTCGGCAAGCCCGCGGACGAGTTCGTCGAGGACTTCGTGGGCGCCACTCGCGGCCTGCGGCGGCTCACGGTCACCGAGATCGACCCCGAGCACCTCGAGCCGCTCGACGGGATCGCCGTAGGTGACCTGGCGGCCGCGATCGACGTCGGCGCCACCCTGGAGGAGGCGCTCGCGGTGATGCTGCGGGACGACCGGCCGATGGTCGGGGTGAAGCGGGGCGCCGAGTTCGTCGGCGTCCTCACGCCCAACGGCGTGCACCAGGCGCTGCGTGCCTCGCTGCCCCGGTAGCCGCGGGGGCGGTGACGTGTGGTCGGTTCTCCACAGTGAAGGCGGCCGTCTTTCACCGCCCGACTTCGCCCTGCCGGCGAGAAAGGTGAGTCTTGGTCGGAGACCAACCAGTCACCGACCTTGATCGCGTCGATGACCCGCGCCTGGCTGCAGAAGAGGATGGAGGCACCTGCCGCTGCCACGAACACCTCGACTGGGGCGCCAGCTCCCTCGTCCGGTGCAGGAAGATCTCGGCGAGGTCGAGAGCGGTGATCTGTGGTCGCTTCTACGGCGCTCAACCGACCACACGTCACCGCCCTCCCGGCCCCCGAGCCCGCGCGGCTGAACGACCCGGAGCTACTCCACGGGCACGTCGCGGTGCCACGACTCGGTGATGTACGACGTCACCCAGCCCATGCCCACGTAAAGATCGGCGGCGCCGGTGGGTGAGTCCGCGTCCACCTCGAGGGTGACGCGATCGCGGTCCCGGGCTGCGGCGTCCGCGATGATCGTGCGCAGCAGCCCCTTGGCGACGCCCCGTCCCCGCGCAGCCTCCAGCACGCCGAGATAGGACACGTAGGACCCGTCCGGCCCCGAGGAGCTCTCGGACACTGTCCCGATCAGCGCGCCCACCGGTTCGACGGCACCGCCGTCACCGGGGATCTCGGCCAGCCACCAGTGGTCCCAGCGGTGCCCCGGGTCCTCGCGAAGCCGGTGCAGGAACTCCTCGAAGGTCTCCTCGCGGGAGTTGAAGTGGTCGACGAACGCGCCCTCGAGCACCTCGTGCACCTCGCGCAGGTCGGTCTCCTCGGGCATCCCGTCGTCGCCACGTCGTACCAGCCGGAACGTGGCCTGGTCGGACTCCCAGTGGTCCGGTGAGGACACCAGTCCGGCCTCATCGGGAGTCACCGGCCGCTTCATCTGCCACCAGGTGCGCACCCGCTCGAACTCGCTCGCGGCCAGCCAACGGTGCTGGCGCTCGTCGTCGGCGAAGGCCCCGGTGTCGATCTGCTGCAGGTCGAGCCCGCGCGCAGCGCCCACCGCCTTGGCCTGGCCCACGGCCCAGTCGACCAGGACGTCCGAGCAGGCTCGGCCTACCGCGTCCGGCAGGTCGCGCTCGACGATGTGCACGAACAGCATCCGGCCGCCGGCCCGGTCGTGGACGCTGCCCCAGGCCCGGATCTCCGCCCGGTCGTCGCGGACGACGATGTTCTCCCTGGTCAGCAGCCCCTGCTCGGACACCTCGACGAGTACGTCGTCCACACCCGACCCCGGCCACCCGCGACCGTGGCTCTCGTGGGCCCGCAGGAGCTGGGTGAGCCGGGCGACGTCGAACCGGTCGGCGGGGTCCGGCGTACCGATCTCCCAGCCCTCGGGCAGGCCCGGGGGTGGGTCGACGAGCTCGTCGGGGTCGCTCTCGAATCGGGACTCGTCGGGGATCACACTGGCCGATTCTGCCGCCTCCGCCCCAGGTAACACGTCGTCCACCCCTCTACTCAGCCCTTGCAACGGCCTGTTAGGGGGCGAACAGCGAGTTACCTGCGAAGCGCGAGACGTGCCACTATCCGGCTTGAAAGCGCTTGCTGGCGTCCGCGGCCTGCCACTCAGCGACGAGTACGTCACGTTCCTGCTCGAGCTCGGCGAGCCGGACGATGGCCACCGCGGCCCGCTCCTCGGCATCCTCGAGACGGACGGCGAGCCGGCCGTTCTCCTCCTCGATCCGCCGGGTCCGGTCGATCGCCTCGTCGAGCGCGCGCTGCGCCTCGACCAGCTCCGCGGTCGCCTCGGCGAGCCGCTTCTCGAGCCGCTCGATCGACGCCTCGTGACGAGTGAACTTGCCCGTCATGTCGGCGACGAAGAGAGCGTTCTCGTCGGTGCGCTCAGCCGTGAGCGCGCTGTACTCCTGCGCCAGCTCGGCGCGGTCGATCGCCGCCTCGCGCCGCGACTGCAGCACCTCGAGGTAGGTGATCCGGGTGGCCGCGGCGCCCAACGCGACTCCGATACCGGCGGCGACGGCGAGCAGCGGCCACGATCCGCTGAGGACTGCGCCGACCACGGCGAGGACGCCGATCAGCAACAGCAAGCAGGCTACGGCCGCGCGTGCGGACCGCTGGCGGCGCCGGACTGGCCCGCGGGTGGGGGAAGACATAACTCGAGGTTAATTGTCTGCGTCATCGGAACCGACGCGACACGCACGTTCGAGGAGCAGCGCGGTGGTCACGATCATCAGGCCGGCGAACGAGGCGGCGCCGGACCGCCAGATCCGCTCGTCGGCCAGCTCCGCGTCCTCGCCGATCCAGCTCAGCGCGTATCCGAGGTAGCCACCGAGCACCAGCGCCCCGACGAACGCGCAGGCCCGGGCCAGCACGAGTCGGTTGACGGCCTGGTGCGGCAGCAGCAGGTCGCGGCGGACCTTCAGCTGCCGGTTGGTGGAGTACGCCGTGTAGCCGAGGATGCCCGCGACCAGCAGCAGCGCGAGCGGCTGGACCCAGGTCACGACCGGCGCGGTGCCGGCGCGGTCGGCCAGCGGATGCACCAGCCAGCCGATGACCAGCCCCACGATGGCCCAGACCGCCAGCACGGCGGGCGAGGTGGGGCGCAGTGATCCCCGGGACTCGTCGTCAACCGGCCCCTCGGGCGGGGTCAGCTGGCCTCCAGGGTCAGGTCGTCGCGTCGAACCACGCCCTGCTCGCCGACCTTCTCGAGCAGTTCGGCGATCGGCCCCTGGCCAGGGAACACCGCGTCCGGCTCGAGGTCGTGCCACGGCCGGAGGACGAAGGCCCGCTCGGCCGCCCGCGGGTGCGGGAGCCGCAGCGTGTCGGTGTCGCTGCGCCGGTCGCCGACCACGATCAGGTCGACATCGAGGGTGCGTGGCGCGTTGACGACGTCGGTGCGCTCGCGTTCGAAGGCGTCCTCGATGGCCAGGGCGCGCTCGAGGAGCCGGTTGGCGGCGAGGGTGGTGTCGGCCAGCACGACGGCATTGAGGAAGTTCTTCGAGCCATCAGGGCAGTCGACCGGCTCGGTCTCGTAGACCGGGGACACCCCCGTGACCCACACATCGGGCGTGTCCGCGATAGCGTCGACGGCGCCCTGCAGGCTGGCCATCCGCTCTCCCAGGTTGGAACCCAGCGCCAGCACGACGCGGCGGATCGGGCGCATGTCGCCGGTGAGCGTGTCCGCGTCCGGGATGTACGGGTTGGGGGTCTCAGTCACTGGTTGCCCTGCCTCTTCCGGGTGATCGTCAACGCGACATCAGAGAAGTTCGCGTCGATGGGTGCGTCCGGCTTGTGAACCGTGACCCGAGCCCATTGAACATTGGCATCCAAAAGGCAGATACCCGTGATCCGTTGGGCCAGCGTCTCGATCAGGTCGACCGGATCGTTCTCCACGGCGGCTTTCACCTGATCCACGAGGCTTCCGTAGTCAGCGGTGTCTCGCAAGTCGTCGGAGGCCGCCGCGAGCGCGGAGTCGATGCCGAGTGCGAGATCGATCACGAAGACCTGGCCGTCGCGACGCTCCGCCTCGAAGACGCCGTGGTGGCCGAAGCACTCGATGCCGCTGATCGCGAGCTCGTCCGTCACTCCTGCACCTCCATCCGCTCGAGAACCTGCAGCACATCACGCGTGCCCCGGACGTCGTGCACCCGGACCCCCCAGACGCCCTGCCGGGCGAGCAGCACGGTAATCGCGTGCCCGGCCTCCTCCCGCTCGTCCACCGGCCGCGGGGCGCCGTCAGGACTCGCGAGCAGGGCACCGAGGAACGACTTCCGGCTCGCTCCCATGAGCAGCGGAAAGCCCAGCGAGCTCAGCTCCGCGAAACCGCGCAGCAGCGCCCAGTTGTGCTCGCCCCGCTTGGCGAAGCCGAGGCCGGGGTCCAGGACGATGCGGTCGTCAGGGATCCCCGCGGCGCGGATCGCGTCGACCCGCCGGCCGAGCTCGCGTCGTACGGCCGCAACCACGCCGCCAGGCTCGTCGTAGACCGCGAGGTCCTGCATCCGGTCGCTATGGGCGCGCCAGTGCATGGCGACGTACGTCGCGTCGGACCCGGCCACGACCTCGAGGATCCGGGGATCGGCCAGCCCACCGGAGACATCGTTGACCACGCTGGCGCCCGCCGCGAGCGCCGCTTCGGCGACCTCGGCCCGCATCGTGTCCACCGACACGATCGCGCCGTCGGAAGCGAGCGCCGAGATCACGGGCACGACCCGGTCGAGCTCCTCCGAGACCAGAGGCCGGGTCGCGCCCGGTCGCGTCGACTCACCGCCGATGTCCAGGACGTCGGCCCCGTCCGAGAGCAGCCGACGCGCGTGGGTGATGGCCGTTGCGGTGTCGGCATACAACCCACCGTCGGAGAACGAGTCAGGGGTGACGTTGACGACGCCCATCACGACCGGCCTGCCGTCGGCGACGGGGATCATGCGGGGACGCTATCGCGCGGTCTACCTGCGCGGCGCGGGCAGCGGACCGAAGTGGGTGCCGCAGGACTGCCCGGAGCATTCGAGGAGCTTCCGGGTCCGCCGGGCCAGCTCGTCGAGCGGCGCGGCGTAACGGCGGACCTCGGCGACGTTGTGGAGTTGGTAAGGATCGCGACGACGGTCGTAGAGCTCCACGAAGCCGTTGGTGAACCAGTAGACCAGCGTGTAGCGGTTGGTGCGCACGCCGGCGAAGTGCCACCCCACACCCTGAGGATCCGGGCCGCTCAGCCCGGCCTGCACCAGCAGGGTGCGGTCCCTGCCGGCGGGCTGCTGGGCCAGCTCGACGAGGCTCTGGCCGTCGACTGTCACCGAGGGTTCGGCGCCGCCGACGTCGGCGAACGTCGGCGCCAGGTCGATCATCGCCGTCGTCTGCCGGAGGACGGTGCCCGCGGGGATCCCCGGCCCACGGATCAGGAGCGGCACCCGCACGGACTCCTCGTAGGCCAGCTTCTTGCCCTGGAAGCGATGCTCGCCGTTGAGGTAACCGTTGTCCGAGATGAACGCGATCATGGTGTCGTCGAGCTCGCCGGCCCGGCGCAGGGCCTTCACGATCCTGGCCACGGCCAGGTCCACGGACGCGAGCGCCCGGATGCGCTGCTTGAACAGGCGCTGGACCTTATGCCTGTCGACCTTGCCGCCCTTGGTGACGTAGCGGGGCTTGTCCGACACGTTCTTCTCGTTGAAAGACGGTTTGCGCAAGGACGGCGCGTGGACTCCGCGGTACTTGTTGGCGAACCGGTGGGCGACCCGGGGCGGGTTGGCGCAGCCGACCTCGTGCGTGGCCGAGCAGATCCCGTGCGGAGCGTAGAACGAGGACCAGAGGAAGAACGGCTGGTCCTCGGCGGCCAGCCGCCCGATCTCGGCCGTGCTCTGGTCCGCGACGTAGTCGGTGTGGTAGCCGCCCGGCCGACGGGCCTTGCTGCCGTCATACTGCTCGAACCCCCGGTAGGCGAGCCGCACCGTGGCGTCCCAGTTCTCCCAGCCGTCGGGGATCCCCATCGATCGCTTGTAGCCGTTGACGTACTTGCCGACGAACGACGTGCGGTAGCCCGCGTCGTTCAGCCAGACCGGCAGCGTGTGCTCGGGGTCCTCGAGGCTGCGGTAGCCGCCGTACTTGCCGCGGTTGCCCCTGACCCCGTTGTTCTGCGCGTACTGCCCGGTGAGGATCTGGGCGCGGGAGGGACAGCACAGCGGGTGGGGGGCGATGAAGTTGGTGAACCTGGCCCCACGGTCACCGATCAGCTTTCGGGTGCGCGGCATCCAGCGCAGGTCGACGAGGGCCTGGTCGTCGGTGCTGATCAGGACCACGTTGGGGCCGTTGTTGACCCGCGGGGTCACGGTGCCGGCACCGCTGGTCTCCCCCGTGTCCCCGGTGTCGTCGGCCGAGGCGCACGACGTCATCACCAGGGCGATGACGACGACCATGCCCAGGGCGCGGAGGACCCCTCCCGGACGACGCGTCATGGCGTTCATGCCGACCGGTGGATCAGTGCCATCGCCTCGGAGCGAGTGGCTGCGTTGTGCATGATCCCGCGCACGGCGGAGGTGATGGTGCGGGCTCCTGCCTTCTTCACGCCGCGCATGGTCATGCACAGGTGCTCTGCCTCGACCACGACGATCACGCCGCGGGCCTCGAGGATCTCCATCAACGCGTCGGCGATCTGGGTGGTCAGTCGCTCCTGCACCTGGGGTCGCTTGGCGTAGACGTCCACCAGTCGGGCCAGCTTGGACAGGCCGGTGATCTTGCCCGACTCAGCCGGGATGTAGCCGACATGGGCGACACCCGTGAACGGCACCAAGTGGTGCTCGCACATCGACCAGAGCTCGATGTCGCGGACCATCACCATCTCGTCGTGGCCGATGTCGAACGTCGTGGTCAGCACGTCCTCGGGGGTCATCCGCATCCCACCGGTGATCTCGGCGTACATCCGAGCGACCCGCGCTGGCGTGTCGATCAGACCGTCACGCTCGGGGTCCTCGCCGATCGCCGCCAGCAGCTCACGCACGGCGGCCTCCGCCCGCGCCTGGTCGTACGGCGGGACGTCCTCCGGCGCCCGCTCGAGCGGGTGGATCGGGTCGACCATCGTCGTCAGCCGGCGGGGGATGGCGGCGTCGGGTCGGGGCCCGGAGGCCCGACGGGCGGAGTGTCGTGAACGTCGCCACCGGCGCCGGGCGGAGTGACGATCGCGCCGGCGTTCTCCTTCTTGTCGTAGATCGTGCCGTTGTTCGCGGCGCGGTCCCTGATCTCCTGCGGGATCTCCACCGGAGGGATCTCTGACGGGTTCCGGGTGGGGGAACCGGTCCAGGCCGGACGCTGGGGACGCAGGCGAAGCGCGGTGAAGATGTCGGCGACCTCGGCCTTGTCGAGGGTCTCCCGGTCGAGCAACGCCAGCACCAGAGCGTCGAGAACGTCGCGGTTCTCCTCGAGGATGTCGAACGCCTCCTGATGCGCGACCGCGAGCAGCTTCTTGGTCTCCTCGTCGACGATCGCGGCGACGTCCTCGGAGTAGTTGCGGGTGTGCCCGATGTCGCGACCCAGGAACGGCTCGGAGTTGTCGTCGCCGAGCTTGATCGCGCCGAGGCGCTCGGTCATGCCGTACTGGGTGACCATCGCGCGGGCCAGGCTCGTGGCCTTGTCGATGTCGTTGCCGGCGCCCGTCGTCGGGTCGTGGAAGACCATCTCCTCGGCCGCGCGGCCGCCGAGCATGTAGGCCAGCTTGTCGAGCATCTCGCTGCGGGTCTGGGAGTACTTGTCCTCGTCGGGCAGCACCATCGTGTAGCCGAGGGCGCGACCGCGGGGCAGGATCGTGATCTTGTGCACCGGGTCGGTGCCGGGCAGCGCCGCCGCCACCAGGGCGTGGCCGCCCTCGTGGTAGGCCGTGATCAGCTTCTCCTTCTCGCTCATCAGGCGAGTGCGCCGCTGCGGTCCTGCGATCACCCGGTCGATGGCCTCGTCGAGAGCGAAGTTGGTGATCAGCTTCTCGTTGCCGCGCGCGGTGAGCAGCGCGGCCTCGTTGAGCACGTTGGCCAGGTCGGCACCGGTGAAGCCGGGAGTACGGCGGGCCACGCTGATCAGGTCGATGCCCTCGGAGAGCGGCTTGCCGCGGGCGTGGACCTGGAGAATCTTGTGCCGACCCTGGAGGTCGGGGGCGTCGACCTGGATCTGCCGGTCGAAGCGGCCCGGCCGGAGCAGCGCCGGGTCGAGGACGTCGGGTCGGTTGGTAGCCGCGATCAGGATCACGCCGCCGCGGATGTCGAAGCCGTCCATCTCGACCAGCAGCTGGTTGAGGGTCTGCTCGCGCTCATCGTGGCCGCCGCCCATGCCGGCACCGCGGTGTCGGCCGACGGCGTCGATCTCGTCGATGAAGACGATGGCCGGGGCGTTCTCCTTGGCCTGCTCGAACAGGTCACGCACCCTCGAGGCACCGACGCCGACGAACATCTCGACGAAGTCGGAACCGGAGATCGAGTAGAACGGCACGCCCGCCTCGCCCGCGACCGCGCGGGCCAGCAGGGTCTTGCCGGTGCCGGGCTGACCGTAGAGCAGCACGCCCTTGGGGATCTTCGCCCCGACGGCCTGGAACTTTGCCGGCTCCTCGAGGAACTCCTTGATCTCGCCGAGCTCCTCGATCGCCTCGTCGCAGCCGGCCACGTCGTTGAACGTGGTCTTGGGCATGTCCTTGGAGATCAGCTTGGCCTTGGACTTGGCGAACTGCATCACGCCGCGGCCGCCACCCTGCATGTTGTTCATGAGGAACAGGAACAGGAACACGATCAGGATGATCGGCAGGAACGTGAAGAGGATCTGGCCGAAGACGCTGGGCTGCGGGTTCTCGGAGTTGGACTCCTCGATCGAGCCCGCGGTGACCTGGTCGTTGACCAGGTTGATGATCCCCTGCTGCTGACCCATGACGTAGTGGGTCATCACCTTCGAGCCGCTGTCGCGCACGCCGTCGTCGAGGGTGGCCTCGATGGTCTGGTCACCATCGATGAAGGTGATCTCCTTGACCTGGCCCTCGGTGATGTAGGACTCCATTTTCGAGGTCGGCACCTCGTCGTACCCACCACCGGGGGCGAGGTACTGGAGGGCCAGGAGGACGCCCACGACGGCCAGGATGATCCAGACCCAGGGGCCCTTGAAAATGCGCTTCACGGACTTCTACAGACTTCTCTCAGAGCTCATGAACGGAAAGGACGACGGTACACGTCGCCCGCCTGAATTCATTGTCTCAGGCCGATGGTGGAAGCGAGAACTCGCGGGCGAAGGACGGGGCGGTAGCGAGACCCGGTGAGGCAGGGGCGGCCGGAAGCCTCTCCTTCAGCTGTAGACGTGCGGCGCGAGCGTGCCGATGTCGCGCAGGTTGCGGTAGCGCTCCCGGTAGTCGAGGCCGTAGCCGACGACGAACTCGTTGGGGATGTCCCAGCCGACGTACCGCACGTCGACCGGCATCTGCAGGGCCTCGGGCTTGCGCAGCAGGGTGCAGATCTCGACGCTCGCCGGCTGGCGGGAGGAGAGGTTGGAGGTCAGCCACGACAGGGTCAGGCCGGTGTCGATGATCTCGTCGACGATCACCACGTGCCGCCCGGAGATGTCGGTATCGAGGTCCTTGAGGATCCGCACCACGCCCGACGACTTGGTGCCGGAGCCGTAGGACGAGACCGCCATCCAGTCCATCTCGAGGTGCCGGTGGAATGCCCGGGCCATGTCGGCCATCACCATCACCGCACCACGGAGGATGCCGACGATCAGCAGGTCCTTGCCCTCGTAGTCCTTCTCGATCTCACCGGCCAGCTCGGCGATCCGGGCCTGGATCTCGGCTTCGGTGAAGAGGACGTTGACGAGGTCCTTGTCGACATCTGCGGTGTCCATGGGTGCAGCGTAGGGCGTGCCCCGGACTACTCGTCCGCGGGCACCCGCACCGCCGGTGTGCCCGGGTCACCGGACCATTCCCAGACGTCCTGGTGCCGCTCAGTGCTGCCCGGCTCGACTACCCCGCCGGTCAGGACGAAGACGTTGCGGAGGCGGTCGAAGGCCAGGCCGAACGCCTGGCGGGCCGGGACGATGTCGTCTGGTAGCGCCTCCCATGCGGAGCCGGCCCATCGCCAGACCCGACCGGTCTCCTTGCTCCGGGCGTCGGCACCACCCATCAGCAGCAGGCCGAGGGTGGGATGCACGACCCCGTTGGCATTGAGCAACGGCCCTGGCTGGTCCGCCCCGGGCACGGCTCGCCACCGGTCACCCGTCCACACCCAGGTGTCCCCCAGCGCAATGGGTGCGTCCTCGTCGACCACCTGGTGCCCGCCGAAGAGCACGGTCCTCCCGGTCGCGGGGTCGAACTCCATGAACGCCGGCCACCGCACGGGTGTGGGGCCCTGTTTGCTCATCTGTTGCCACGCGCCGCCGTCCCAGGCCCAGGTGTCGTTGTGCTGCGTGGTGCCGTCGTCGCCGCCGTAGTGCAGCACCGTGCCGGAGGAGGCGTCATAGGCCATCGATGCGGCCGAACGAGGCCCAGGCCCGTCGGAGCCGCTCGCCACCATCGACCACGCCTCACCGTCCCAGAGCCACGTCTCGTCCGACACACCGTCCGGGCTGAGGCCGCCGTGGAGCAGGAGAAGCTGTCGGTCGGTGTCCAACGCGACGGCGGCGAAGTTGCGGGCGGACGGCCCCGCGCCCTCTGTCTCGATCACGGTCCAGTGCCGGCCGTCCCATCGCCAGAGCTCGAGCGGGCCCGGATCGGCCGCATCCTCGGGATATCCGTTGACCAGGAGTGCGCCACCCTGGGTGTCGGTGACCAGTTCGTGCCAGGCGCCGAGCACCGGCGCCTGAGTGGGCTCTTCCGGCGCGCGCTCGCTGTTGCGGCTGGGGTCGTCGGAGCAGGAGGCGACGAGCGCCAGCGCCACCACCAGACCTGCGAGCCCGCGGTTCAGGCTTCCGCTCCTTCGAAGCACAGTGCCTCCTCTCGGCGGGCCGCCCGGATCCGGCCCGGGAGGTCGACCCACTTCTGACCGTGCCACCCGGTGACGAGGGCGTCCACCGCGAGCACGTGCTCGTGGAACAGGTCCGCGGCCGGGGCGCCGGCTCGCAGGGCCACCAGACGCAGCACCCGACGTCGTACGGCGGTCGGCAGGCCGACCAGCGCGTCCAGCGGCACCGGGTCCGGCAGGCCGTCGGCCACCTCGTCGGCGAGGTCGTCGAGGTACTCCATGTCCAGCCGCAGCTGGTCCGCGGTGCGCGCCAGCGTCTGGGCCACTCCCGGGCCGAGCTCGTCCTCGAGCACCGGCAGCACCCTCTCGCGCACCCTGCTTCGGGTGTACGCCGGGTCGGTGTTGTGCGGGTCGGTCCAGAACTCGATGCCCTCGACCTGGCACGCCGTGACCGTGTCGTCGCGCGCGACGTCGAGGAGGGGCCGCCGGTAGCGCTCGAAGCGACGCCGCATGCCGGCGATGCTGCGGCCGCCGGACCCGCGGGTCAGCCCGAGCAGCACGGTCTCCGCCTGGTCGTCGCGGGTGTGGCCGAGCAGCACCGCCGCCGCACCGAAACGCTCGCCGATCTGGTCGAGGACGGCGTACCGCCCCTGGCGCGCGGCGGCCTCGGGACCGAGGCCCGGGCCGTCCACCTGGATCCGGGCGCTCACGGTCTCGTCCACGCCTAGCCGGGCCATCTGCTCGACGACGCGGATAGCGCGCTCCGCCGAGTCGTCCTGCAGCCCGTGGTCGACGGTGGCGCCGACCAAGCGCAGCGCCTGCTTGTGCCCCTCGAACACGGCGGCCGCCAGCAGCGCGAGCGAGTCCGCGCCGCCGGAGCAGGCCACCACCACCGTGTCGCCAGGCTCGAGGTCGGCCAGGTCACCGCGCACGCCCCGTCGTACGGCGGCGACGGCAGGGTGCAGGGTCATCCGCAGGTCACCCCAGGACGCGGGTGATCCACGCGTCGTGGTCGCCCAGCTCGGTCTTGGAGGGCAGGTTGTCCGCCTTCTCCCACACCGCGTTGAACTCGGTCATCCCGACCTTGTCGACCACGCCGCGCACGAACGCGGCGCCGTCGCGGTACTGCGCCATCTTGGCGTCCAGACCGAGCAGCCGGCGCAGCAGCTTGTCGAGGGTGCCGACGCCCTTGCGACGGCGGTCGAACTTCTTGCGGATCGCGGCCACCGACGGGATCACGGTGGGGCCGACCCCGTCCATGACGACGTCGGCGTGCCCCTCCAGCAGCGACATCATCCCGGTCACCCGATCGAGGATCTGCTTCTGCTCCGGAGTTCCCATCAGGTCGATCAGGCTGCCGCCCCTGAGCCCACCCCGGAGCGCCTCGGTGATCCGCTGCAGGCCGTCGTCGAGGACCTTCGAAGGCTCCATGGTGTCCGCGATCGCGGAGATCTCCGAGAAGAGGTGCTCGCGCATCCACGGCACCGCGGTGAACTGCACCCGGTGGGTCTCCTCGTGCAGGCACACCCAGAGCCGGAAGTCATGGGGGTCGACGTCGAGCTCTCGCTCAACGTGCACGATGTTGGGCGCGACCAGCAGCAGCCGGCCGTCGGGCGCGTGGAACGGGTCGAACTGGCCGAGCACCTTGCCGGCGAGGAAGCCGAGCAGCCCGCCGACCTCCGCGCCAGTGATCCGTGACCCGATCGCGAGGCTCAGCCCGGTCGGCACCTTCTTCGAGGAGAGCTTGTCGACCATCGGGCCGATCGCAAGCCGGAATCCGTCGGCGTTGGCCTGCACCCACCCGGCCCGGTCGACCACCAGCACCGGCGCGTGGTGCTCGGCCGCGACCAGCCCGGTGAAGTCGCGAACCAGCCCGGTCGAGCGGTTGGCGTCGTCGCGCAGCTCGGCCACCACGTCGTCGGCCTCGTCGCGGCCGATCTCGGGACCGTCACCGGCAAGCCGCGATCCGATCCGGACCGCGAGGTCCCAGTCGACCATGTTGACCGGGTCTGCGGAACTCGCCATGGCCTAGAACCTACCGACCGCAGTGACACGCCCCGAGCGCAGCGGCCGCGTTGTCCATCGCGACCCGGGCCAGCAGGTCCTTGTTCTTGCGGACCCGGTCGGCCATCAGCACGAACACCATGGCGTTGTCGTCGACGTCGGCCGCGATGCCCGCGAGCGAACTGACGCCGGTCAGGGTGCCGGTCTTGGCCCGCACCCGGCCGCGTCCCGCCGGCGGTCCCAGATCCATCCGGTTGGTCAACGAGCCGGTGAACCCGGCGACCGGCAGCCCGGTGATCACGGCCCGCAGCTCCGGGTGAGCCGGGTCGAGCGCGAGCCGCAGCACGTCGACGAGCACCCGAGGGTCGAGCCGGCTGTCGCGGGACAGTCCGCTGCCGTCGTACAGCTCACTGGAGCGGAGCGGAATGCCCTGGGAGTCCAGGATCCGGCGGACCCCGGCCCGACCGGCCTCGATCGACCCTGCTCCCTCCTGGGCGAGCCCGACGTGGCGCAGCAGCACCTCCGCGGCCTCGTTGTCGCTGACGGTCAGGACCCGCTCGACGATCTCCGCGAGCGGGGCGCTGGTGACCGTGGCGATCGGCGCGGTGTCGGGCGCCGAGCCTTCCTCGGGTGAGCCCTTCACCTTGATCCCGGCCTCGCCGAGCGCGGACGCGAACGCGGCGGCGGCCGCGGCCGCCGGGTCGGCGACGCGGCCGAAGCCCGATGCAGGCCGGCCCGCGTCGACCCACAGCGCGCTCGTCGGCGACACCACGGCGTCGGGAATGTAGTCGGCCCGCCAGTTCGGGTTGACCGCCGGCCCGGTGAACAGCCCGGCGTCGTAGCCCAGTCGTACGACGCGGATCCCCTTGCGCTTCAGGGACTTCGCGGTCCGCGCCGCCAGGGTGACCACGTCCGCGCGCGGCGGGTACGCCGTGTCCTGGTCGTCCGGGCGGCTGGCCAGCAGCGGGTCGCCGCCACCGACCAGCACCACCCGGTCCCGGCCGTCGCGCACCACGGTGGTCTCGAACACCTCGTCGGGACCGAGCGCGTAGAGGGCGGCGGCCGACGTCACGATCTTCGTCGTGGAGGCGGGCACCGCCAGCCCACTTCCCAAGGAGTACGCCGGCCCCCCGGCGGCCAGGGGCGCGATCGTCGCGAGCACGTGGCGGCCCAGGTCGGTGTCGCGCAGATACCGCTGCACCGCCCGTCGTACCGCCTCCGGGTCGAGGCGGGGCTGGTCGGGCAGCGGATCGGCGACGGCCTCCGGGGTCTCGACGACCGGCAGCTCAAGGCCGGGTGGCGGCGCGACAGCGGCCGGCTCCGGCATCCGTCCGGCGTCCAGGTCGAACTCCCGGTCGAGGTCCAGGTTGAGCAGGTCGAGGCGCCAGGTGGCGACGCCACCGGCGATCAGGGCGGCGACCAGCAGCAGCGTCAGCGCGCGCAGGACGGGGTGCCCGGAGTGCTCTCGGTCACGTCCAGCCACTCGCTGCCCCTTCCTCGTTGCGCAGAGGCTGTCATTCTGCGGGACACTGGAGCTCGACCCCGACCGGGGGCGGATTCGCTAGGCAGTCGGAGGGTTGACCGTGGTGCTGGAGTTCGACGTACTCGTGGAGATCCCCAAGGGGGAGCGCAACAAGTACGAGGTGGACCACGAGAGCGGCCGGATGCGGCTGGACCGGACGCTGTTCACCTCGACGCAGTACCCCGCCGACTACGGGTACATCGAGAACACCCTCGGCCTCGACGGTGACCCGCTCGACGCGCTGGTGCTGTTGCAGTCGCCGACGTTTCCCGGCTGCCTGATCAAGTGCCGCGCCATCGGCATGTTCCGGATGACCGACGAGGCCGGCGGCGACGACAAGGTGTTGTGCGTCCCGACCAACGACCCGCGGCTGGAACACATGCGCGACATCAACCACGTGCCGAAGTTCGATCGGCTGGAGATCCAGCACTTCTTCGAGGTCTACAAGGACCTCGAGCCCGGCAAGTCCGTCGAGGGTGCCGACTGGGTCGGCCGCGACGACGCCGAGATCGAGGTCCGCGCGTCGTTCCAGCGACTGAAGGACCAGCCCGAGCACTGACCCCCTGAAAGTAGAGAAACCCTCGGCTTCGTGCAGATCGACGGCGGCAGCAACCGCCCCTGCTGACCTCGGGTCAGCAGTCGACCGCGACCGCCAGGGCCTCGCATAGCTCCCTCATCCGGGCGTCGCTCAACCTCCCGATTCGTTCCACCAGGACGCCGACCGAGACGCTTTCCAGCGAGTCCAAGCTGGCCACGCACGGGCGCGGCACCGGGTCCTCGTCCGGGCGCAGCTCGACCTCGCTCGGCAGGCCTCGGACGGTGGTCGTACAGGGGGCAACGAGCACGCGTCGGCGCCCCGCGATGGCTGAATCCCGGGACAGGAGTACGACGGGGCGTCGGCCGATCTCCGGCGGCTCGCACCACCAGACCTCCCCGCGCAAGGGGATCACCGCTGCGACGCGGCTTCGCCGAAGCTGGCCAGGTCGCCCCACGCGTCCGGCTCGTCGAGCGGGTGCTCAGCCCAGGCCGCGACGTAGGCGCCGTCGATCTCAGTGCGGCGATGGCGTTCGATCAACGCCAGCAGGGCCTGCTCCAGCATCGACGCATCGTTGCCCGCGGGGTTGAGCCCGCGCGCACGGGCCAGCAGATCCTCGTCCACGGTGGTGCTCACCCGCTTGCGCGCCATGCCACGATTATGCCACAAAGGTGGCACCCACTCATCCTTTCGTGCCCCGGAAGTAGCCGATCCCGCCACTGCGTTCCAGCGTCGGCTCGATGACGCCCTGGGCCGCCAGCCAGTGCACGACCTCGTCACCGGTGCAGCCCGGACCGAGCAGCCCGGCCAGGCGCCCGGCCCGCCGGATCGGCTCGTGCCGGATGCCGGTGTCGTTGAGCAGCGCACTGCCGGTGATGACGCCGCCGGGGCGGAGGACTCGCACCATCTCGACCACCGCGCGCGCCGGGTCCGGGAAGCAGTGCAGCCCGGTGAACGACACGACGAGGTCGAAGGAGCCGTCCTCGAACGGCAGGTCGCCGACGTCGGCGATCCGCGGTTCCACCTGGTCCTCGAGACCGCGCTCGCGGGCCGCAGCCATCGTGCGGTCGAGCATCGTCTGCGCGATGTCGGCCGCGACGTAGGTGACACTCTGGCCGGGTCGGAGGCCGCGAAGCGCGACCCCGCCACCACACGGGATGTCGAGGATCCGAGAGCCCTTCGGCTGTCGACCGATCTCCTCGGCAGCGGCGTACAGCAGGCCCAGGTCACTCTGCATGCCCAGCCGCCAGATCGCGCCGCCGACGCGACGGTGTTCGACGGTCCAGTCGTAGAAGTGCGCCCACGCCGGGTCGTCGCTCCAGCCGCCCAGGCCGGGGATCCTCACGCCGAGTCCAGACCGGATAGGAACCCATCCATCCGCCGGGTCACGTCGGCGTGGATCGACGCACTCCGGGCAGCGTCGCCGGGCACCAACAGGCCGTGGTCCGCGTCGGGGATCTCCATCACCTCGCAACCCTCCCGCACCAGGCCGGCCGCCACCTCGCTGTCCCAGAACTCGTCGGCCCGGCCGCCCACCAGCAGCTGCCGCGCCGAGCTCGCGTGGATCCCGGTCACCACCGACGGCTCGACCAGCAGTGGGGTCAGCCAGATGGCGTCGAAGCCGTGCTCGGCGGCGTACGACGTGGCGCGGGCGCCGAGCGACTTGCCGACCACCACCACGCGCCGCGGCGGCACCGGCTCCGCCGCCAGGGCCGCAGCGGCTTGGTCGCCCACCCACACGTTCGGGTCGGCCCCGCCCGGCCTGCTCCCCGAGTCCCACCACACCTGCTGGACGGCGTACCCGTTCTGGAGGAGGGCCAGCCTCGCGAACTCCAGCAGCGGCGCGGCCGGGGAGTAGGCCCGGCCGGGCAGGACGAGCCCGAGCCCGCGTGGCTCGCCGTCGGGCTCGACGCGGGTCGGCAGCCCGCCGAACGGGCCGGTCATCCGCCGATCAGGTCCGGCGACCGCAACATCTCGACGGGGACGCCGAACCCATCGACGAGGTCGCCGCAGATCGGCCGGATCTTCCGGCACAGGTCGCCCACCTCGCGGCTGATCGCCTTGGATCGCTGGGAGGAGAGCCGGCCGTGCTCCATGAACCAGGCCCGGTCGTTCTCGATGCCCGAGAGAGCATGCAGGTCGCACAGCAGGTTGAGCGCCACCTTGAGGTCTCCCTCCTCCAGCGCCCTCGTCTTCTCGATGAACGCCTCGAGCACGAGTCGCTCCACGTGGGCGCGGGCGGCGCCGATCACGTGGTCCTGGACCAGCGAGAAAACCTCACCGGGGTTCATCTTGTTGTCGATGCCGCGTTTCAGCCGCCGGGCGACGCCGCCGAGCATGTGGTCCTCGCGGTACCGGTACATCGCCAGCTGGTACTCCGGGTCGAGCAGCCCGGCCTCCTGGTCCCAGGTGTCGCCGCCGGGGAGGACGTCAACAATGCGCTCGAGGAGCTTGTGCACGTTGGTCTTCTCGAGCACGGTCTCGACCGCGAACCCGGCGACGTACCGGACCATGCCGAGCTGGTCGAGGTCCTGGAAGTCGCTGGCGTAGTCGGTGAGCAGGCCCTTCGCGACCAGCTGCAACAGGACGGTGTTGTCGCCCTCGAACGTCGTGAAGACATCCGTATCCGCCTTCAGGGCGGTGAACCGGTTGACGGCCAGGTAGCCCGCGCCGCCGCAGGCCTCGCGGCACTCCTGGATGGTGCGGGTCGCGTGCCAGGTGCCGAGCGCCTTGGTGCCCGCGGCCCGCGACTCCAGCTCGCGCCGCGTCTTCTCGTCGCTGAGGGTGCCGGAGAAGACGTCGTGCAGCTGGCCGGCGACCACCTCCTGCGCGAAGTGCAGCGCGTAGGTGCGAGCCACGAGCGGGAACAGCCGGCGCTGGTGCATGCCGTAGTCGAGGAGCAGGTCCTCCTGATCCTCGCTCGTCGCCTCGAACTGGCGGCGGCGCAGGCCGTACTTGATGGCGATCGTCAGCGCGACCTTGGCGGCGTTGATGCCGGCGCCGCCCACGCAGACCCGGCCCTGGACCAGCGTGCCGAGCATCGTGAAGAAGCGCTTGTTGGCGTTGTCGATCTCGCTCTCGTAGACCCCCTCCGGGGTGACGTCGGCGAACTGGTTGAGCAACGCGGTGCGGGGCACTCGTACCCCGTCGAACCAGATCCGGCCGTTGTCGACGCCGTTGAGGCCCATCTTCGGGCCGTCGTCCTCGATCCGGATGCCGGGCAGCACCTTGCCCTTGCGCCGGATCGGTACGACGAACGCGTGCACCCCTTCGGACGTCCCACCCACCTCGAGCTGGGCGAAGACCACGGCGAGCTCGGCATGCTCGGCGGCGTTGCCGATGTAGTCCTTGTTGGACTCCTCGCCCCGGGTCTCGATCACGAACTCCTGGGTCGCGGGGTCGTACGTCGCGAACGTGCCGAGCGCCTGCACGTTGCTGCCGTGGCCGGTCTCGGTCATCGCGAAGCAGCCCATGGTCTTCGCGGTGATCAGGTCGGGGAGGTAGGCATCGTGGTGCGGCTTGGTACCGAGCTGCAAGATCGCGCCGCCGAAGAGCCCGAACTGCACGCCCACCTTCACCAGCACCGACAGGTCACCGAACGCCAGCGTCTCGAACGCCGCCACCGACGCGCCGATGTCGCCGCCGCCGCCGTACTCCTTGGGGAAGCCCATCCCGGTCTGACCGGTCGCGGCCATCTCCACGACGACCTTCTTCACGCGCTCCCGGAACTCGGACCGGGAGAGGGTCTCGGCCTCCTCCAGGATCGAGGAGTACGCCGCCAGGTTGGTGCGCACGAGGTCCCGGACCTCGGCGTACTTGCCGTCGAGCAGTGTCTCCAGCGCTCTGACGTCGACGTCCGGCTGGACGTAGACGAGCGGGGTCGCTTCGGCGGCGGGGTCGGTCATGTCCGTGGCCATGCGCCCCAAACTACTCAGGGTCTGGCGTAGAAGTTCGGGGTGATCCAGTAGTACATCGAATCCTCAGTCACCGGCCGGCCGGTGCGGGGAGCGTGGATGATCCGGCCGGCGCCGACGTACAGCGCCACGTGGTAGATCGACGACGAGCTGCTCGAGGATCCCCAGAACACGAGATCGCCGGGCTGCAGCTCGGACGCGCTGATCGGGGTCGACTGCTGGTACTGCGCCACCGAGTAGTGCGGCAGCGACTTCCCGCCCTCGGACCACGCGCCCATCGTCAGCCCGGAGCAGTCCCAAGAGCTCGGCCCGGCAGCACCCCACCGGTAGGGCTCGCCGAGCTGGGCCCGGGCGAACGCGATCGCGGCCCGGGCGCCGCCGCCCGGCGCCGGCGGGTCTGCGGGAGGCTGCGGTTCGGTCGGCTCCGTCGGGTCGTCCTGCGGCTCGGGGTCGACCGCCGGCTGCTGCGCCGCGTCCTCGGCCTCCTCTGCCTCCCTGGCCTGCTTGGCCTGCTTGGCCTGCTTGGCCGCCAGCTTCGCGGCCCGAGCCTCGAGCCCGGAGCGCCGCTGCTCGGCCAGCTCGATGCTGACCCCCTGCAGCTCCGCCAGTCGAGCGATCAGGTCGGTCTTCTCTGCCGCGATGTCCTGCGCCATCACCGCCGCCGCATCGGCCGCAGACTGAGCGGCGTCGCGGGCGTCCCGGGCGCGCTCCTGCGCATCCTCCGCCGCGTCGAGCGCACGGTCGGCGTCGTCCTGCGCGTCCTCGGCATTCGACTGCGCGGCCAGCAGGTCGTCGTACTGGGCGTCCATCGCGGCCTCGGAGTTGCGCATCGTCGCGGTGCGTTGCACCAGCTCGGAGAGGCCGTCGGACTCCACGACCGAGGAGAGCGCCCCCAGGCTCGACCCGTGGGTGTACGACGTCACGAGCGTGTCCTGGTACGCCTCCCGCTGCCGATCGGCGTCCTCGGCGGCCTCGACCGCGACGGCCGCTGCCCGTCGCGCGTCGGCCCGGGCGAGCTTCGCCTCGTACCTGGCGCCGTTGAACGCCTCGGCCGCCTGCGCGGCCCTGATGCCGGCGTCCTCGAGCCGCTGGTTAGCGGCGTCCAGGGCGGCCTGAACGCCCTCGACGTCGAGCTCGGTGGCGTCGACCGCCTCCTTGGCTTCGCGCACCTGGGCCCGGGTGGGGATGTCGGTGTCGTCGTCCGCGGTGGCCACCTGGGCGGAGACGCCACCCAGCGCCAGCGCCAGCACCAGCGCGACGGCGGTGCGGGGTCCACGTCCCTGCGGGCGCACGGATGAGCTCCTGACGATCGGCGGCGAGGCAACTCGCGGCACGTTAGTGCTCAGACGTCACATTGGGAACAGTTTTCACAACTTTCTCAGATGTCACGGCGTGTCGACTTGCGAACTACAAAGATGTAGTTCGTCAGTCAACGTCAACGGGGACCTGGGAGGTCGTCGTCGTGGAGTGCGAGCGCAGGCTGTGCTTCTCGAACTTCTGCCCGCTGGCGATGCCGCCGAGGTAGAAGGAGATGAATGCGATCATCACGCCGGCGATGTCGTCGGCGAGGTAGTGCCAGCCGAAGTAGATGGTCGCGATCACGGTGAAGGCGAAGTTCAGCCAGAAGACCCACTTGAGGATCTTCGACTGCAGCGTGTACTGCACCATCAGCGCGACGAGGAGGGTGATCGCGCAGTGCAGGCTGGCGAACCCGGCGACCGAGTTGACGATGCCCTCGACGCCGTTGCCGTCGTACCCGCCGGTGAGGATCTGATGTCGGGCGTTGACCAGTGAGTCCATCAGGTCGTTCGTTGGAGTGTGCGCGAGATCGGTGTACAGCGGCGGGTACTCGAGGCCTGGACCGAGCGTCGGCAGGGCGTAGTAGGAAGCAGTGCCCAGGGCCCACGCGAGGCACTGGGAGGTCGCGAACCAGTAGCCGTGCGACATGTTCCGCGACCAGACCAGCCAGGCCATCAGCGCGAGCGGCACCAGCGGCAGGAACCACAGGTAGATGTACGACAGGAAGTAGGCAGCGACGTTGGTGCCGAGGACCGTGTGCAGCGCGGTCGAGGGGTCGTTGCCGAAGAACAGCGCCTTGTCGAGCAGGTGCAGCTCGCGGTCGTACATCACGTCGTCCATGACGAACGGCAGCGACGACTTGAGGTTCCGGTAGCTCACGTAGGTGACGTAGAAGCAGACGACGCCGAGGAAGACCAGGGTGATCCGCTCTCGGGTCCAATGCGTCTTCAGGCGACGCCGGATAGCGGGCATCAACGAGCCCGGCCGGCCTCGGGAGTTCCAGATCGCCTTCGGCAGCAGGTCGATCCCGATCGCCAGCGAGAGCAGGATCGGCAGCCGCGCCCACGACGGCCCCAGGAACTTCCCCTCGGGGTCGAGCAACGGCTGGTCGTAACGGATCGAGATCACCAGCGCCAGACCGCCCATGACGACCGCGACGCCGACGAGGAGGGTGTAGGCACGGCGATACACGCGGGTCAGTCTAAGGACGAGTCCTCGTAGGTCGCCCTCGGGATGGCCGCGATCCGTGCGGGGTCGACAGCGAGCAGCACCCGCTCGCCGGGTCCGGGATGCCGGTCGGACGCCGCCACCGCGTCCACCAGGCCCACTCCGTCGACATCGACCACGAGCCGCACCTGGTCGGGGGTGGCGTGTGCGGACACCACCTTCCCAGCGAGCGACCCGTCCGGAGCGGCGGTCAGCGCGGAACGTCGTACGGCGACGGCGGGACCGGCCGGCAGACCGCTGGCCGCGAGCACCCGGGCCGCGGCATCTCCTCGCAGCACGCCCGCGTAGCCCAGGAACAGCGCGGTCTCCGGGTCGGCGGGCGCCGCCCAGACCGCGGCGATGTCACCCTGCTGGACCACCCGGCCCGCGCGCATCACCGCGAGCCGGTCGGCCACGGTGTAGGCCTCGTCGTGGTCGTGGGTCACCATCACCGCCGTCGTACCGGCCCGGCGCAGGATGTCGCGCAGGTCGCCCGCCAGGCGCTCTCGCAGGCCGGCGTCCAGCGCCGACAGCGGTTCGTCGAGCAACAGCAGCCGCGGCTCGGCCGCCAGGGAGCGCGCCAGCGCCACCCGCTGCCGTTCACCTCCGGAGAGGGTGGTGGGCAGCCGGTCGCCGTACCCGGTCAGCCCGACCAGGTCCAGCAGCTCCGCGACCCGGGCGTCGATGCCGGGAGCGCGCCGCAGCCGCAGGGCGTAGCCGACGTTGCGGGCGACGGTCAGGTGCGCGAACAGCTGACCGTCCTGGAACATCAGGGCGAAACCCCGTCGGTGCGTCGGCACCCGAGTGAGGTCGTTCTCGTCCCAGTTCACCGTCCCGGTGGCGCTCGGCTCGAGGCCGGCGATCGCCCGCAGCAGCGTCGACTTGCCGGAGCCGGACGGGCCGAGCACCGCTAGCACCGCGCCGTCGGGAACCTCGAGGCTCGCGTCCAGGACGGCGGGCCGGCCGTCGAACAGCACCGTGACATCGGAGAGGCGCAGCATCACCAGGCTCCGATCGCGGGGACCCGCAGCCGTTCGACCACGAGCATCACGAGCGCGGTCGTGCCGGCGAGCAGCACCGATGCGGCGAGGGCCATCCCGTAGTTCAGCTCACCCGGCTGACCGATCAGCCGGAAGATCACGACCGGAAGCGTCGGTCGCTCCGCCCGAGCGAGGAACGACGTCGCCCCGAACTCTCCGAGCGAGACCGCGAACGCAAAGCCGGCCGCGGCCAGCAGCGGCGTCCGGACCGCCGGCAGGTCGACGGTGAGAAAGGCGCGCAGCGGCCCGGCGCCCAGCGACGCGGCCGCCTGCCGCTGTCGGTCGTCGACCCCTGCCAGCACCGGCACGAGCGTGCGCACGACCAGCGGGAGCGCGACCAGCGCCTGGGCTATCGGAACGAGGAGCGCGGAGTCGCGCAGGTCCAGCGGCGGCCGGTCGAGCGTGATCAGGAAGCCGAAGCCGAGCGTCACCGCGGAGACCCCGAGCGGCAGCATGAAGACCCCGTCGAGCACGTTACGGATCCGGCGCTCCGGTCGGGAGTGCGAGCGCCGCGTCACCGCGACCGCGACCAGCAACCCCAGCAGCAGCGACATCCAGGTCGCGTCGACCGCGATCCGCAACGAGTTCAGCAGAGCGGTGGTTGCGGGCACCGCCAGCGCCTGGTCGGAGCCCTCGGTCTGCAGCGCGCGATAGAACTCGAGGCTCCACGCGCCGTCGACGCGCAGCGAGCCGACCACCAGCGTCACGATCGGCGCCGCCACCAGGACGAGGAGCAGGCCGGTCGCCGCGAGGTGAGGGAGGTCGCCACGCCGCGGCCGCACCGGCCGCGAGACGACCCGGGTGACGGTCGGGTCGGGCACCGCGCGCAGCCGTCCGGCGACCACGAGCAGCCCGATGACGGCTACGAGCTGGAGGATCGACAGCGCCGCCGCCGCAGGCAGGTCGAGCAGGTCCTTGGTGAGCAGGTAGATCTCCGTCTCGACCGAGGAGTAGCGCGTCCCGCCGAGCGTGAGTACGACGCCGAACGCGGTCGCGCAGAACAGGAACACCACGCTCGCCGCCGAGACGATCGTCGGCCGCAGCGCCGGCAGGGTCACCGTTCGGAACACCTGGGCCGGGGACGCACCCAGGGCCGCGGCCGCGTCACCGGGCCGGCGGTCGAGCGTCTCCCAGGCCGCGCCGACGGTGCGGATCACCACCGCCACGTTGAAGAACACCAGCCCGGCCAGGATCGCGACCGGCGTGCCGTCGAAGCCGAGGAAGCCGAGCGGCCCGGACTCGCCGAGCAGCTGGCGGAACGCCACCCCGACCACGACGGTCGGCAGCACGAACGGGACGAGCAGCGCGGCCCGCACGACCGACCGCAACGGGAACGCCAGCCGGTGCAGCGCGTACGCCGCCGGCAGCCCGAGCAGCACCGACAGCGCCGTCGCCAGCGCCGATGTCCAGACCGTGAACCACACCACCCGACCCACCCGCGGCCGGCCGAGCACCTCGACGACGGCGCCCGGGTCGAAGACCCCGTCGGGCCAGAACCCGCGGCCGAGCATCCCGGCGACGGGCAGCACGAAGAACACCCCGAGGACCAGCAGCGGCAGCGCCGCCAGGCCCAGCAGTGTGAGCGGTCGCCTCATCGGGAGGTGACGTCGCTCCACTCGCGCAACCAGGTCTCGCGGTTGGCGGCCACCTCGGCCGGGTCGACGGTGTACGGGTCGGTCGGCTGCTCGGCGAACCTCGCCCACTCGGTCGGCAGCTCGATGCCCTCGACCACGGGGAAGACGTACATGCTCTCGGGCAGCGCGGCCTGCACCTCCGGGCTGACCAGGAACTCGATCAGCTCCTCTGCCCCCTCGACGTTCTCGGCGCCGTCGATGACACCGGCGTACTCGACCTGCTCGAAGCAGGTGTCGAGCAGCGCGTCGGTCGAGGACGTGCCGTCGGCGACGGTGAACGCTGGCGAGGAGTCGTAGGACAGCACGATCGGCCGCTTGCCGTCACCGCCTCCCTGGGTGAAGTCGACGTAGTAGGCGTCCTCCCAGCCCTTCGTGAGCGTGGCGCCGTTGGCCATCAGGTCTTCCCAGTAGTCCAGCCAGTTGGCGCCGTACGCCGCGATGGTGGTGAGCAGGAACGCCATCCCGGGCGAGCTGGTCGTCGCGGCGGGCGTGACGAAGAGGTCCCGGTACGCCGGGTCGGTCAGGTCGTCGAGATCCTCGGGCGGCGCGAGCCCCGCTTTGTCGAACCAGGTCGTGTCGACGTTGACGCAGACGTTGCCGCTGTCGATGGCGGTCAGGGCATGCTCGTCGTCGCCAGGCAGCGCATAGTCGTCGACTGCGTCCGGTGCGTCGAAGTCGTGCGTCGTGAACACGCCCTCCTCGAGCGCCCGCGACGCGAACGTGTTGTCGACGCCGAACGCGACGTCACCGAGCGGCGAGTCCTTGGTCAGGATCAGCTCGTTGGTGAGGGTGCCCGCGTCGCCGACCTGCTGGATGTCCAGCTGGTAGCCAGACTTCTCCTCGAAAGCGGCGACGAGCTTCTTGGGCAACGAGAACGTGTCGTGGGCCACCAGCACCACGGTGCCGTTGTCGCCGTCTGTTGCGTCGTCGTCGGCTCCGTCGCCGATCAGCGAGCAGGAGGTGGCGCTCAGCGTGAGCGCAGCCGCGAGCATGACGGTGGACCTCATCTGGACTCCCTTCGCCGGTGCTAACCGGAGCAGGTTCGGAGGGTCTGCAGCTCTCTGCACTCTCAGCACGCTGGGCGGCGTGCTCCCCTGTCTGTTCTCTGCGGTCACCGTACTCGCAGGCCCGGTCGGTCCGGGCGGGGGCCCGGGGAGCGGTGGGATATCCGTCATTCAGCGAGACCAAACGACGGGCCGTCCACCGCCGCTGTCCACAGCGGGCCGATCTCCCCGTTTGCGGATCGCTGATGCCGGTGAGGCATCGGGGATGAAACCCATACCCGAGCCATTGCGCCACGGAGTCTTCACCCGCGCCGAGGCCCGAGCACGGGGAGTCACCGACAACATGCTGTGCGGCAAGCGCTTCGTTCGCGTCTATCCGCGGGTCTGGCGCACGGCCGCCCACGGGATGAGCCATGAGGACTGGGTGAAGGCGGCCGGGCTGGCTCTTCCTGAGGACGCCCACCTCACCGGCATATCTCGCATTCAGGCCTGTGGACTCGACTACGGGCCAGGCTTCCCGATCAGGTTCGTGATCCAGGGAAAGTTGCATCTCGCCTTCGAGAATGTCTTCCTGCATCGCACGAAGCGACTGCCGCCCACCGACGAGATCGGCGTCAGCGTGCCTGCTGCCTTCCTCAGCTACTGCTCGCTCGCTCGCGTCCTGGACGCGATCAAGGTCGGCGACTGGCTCCTGCATCACGGGTGGATGACCTCCGACGACGTCTGGCACCTCGCCTTGGCGGAGCTCTGGCGCCCGGGCGCCGACGAAGCGATCTGGCTCCTTGAGCACCTCGATGCCAAGGCCCGATCGTTGCCGGAGTCTGAGACCCGGGCAGTTCTGAGGTTCGCCGGGTTGCCCGCGCCCGAGGTCAACATGTCGCTCGAGCTGGAAGACGGAGTCACGGTGATCGGCGATCTCGTCTATCGCGAGTGGGGCTTGTTCGTGGAGTACGAAGGCGCCCAGCATCAGGAGGATCGCGTCGTCTACGGCTTCGACGTCGACAGGTACGCGTCCCTTCGCACGCACGGAATCGGCTACGTGCAAGTCACCAAGGAGAAGCTGCATCACCGTCGCACCCTTGCCGGTGAGGTCTACCGGCAGCTTCTGGGCGGAGGGTACGCCGGCGATCCACCGCGCTTCTCCGGCCAGTGGGAACTCCTCGACGTGCCGGTGCGGGCCGCGGTGGGAGACCGCCGCTGGTCCGAACGCCGCTCTGGTTGAGCAGGCTGGGGCAGCGGTGGGCAAACGTCGTTCTTGGCGCCGCATTCGCACGATTGCCCACCGCCGCCCGATCAACCCCGACGTGCCGCGCCCCGTAGGCTCCGGCCCATGCCGAGCCTGCGCCACGAGCTGATCGCCTGGGCGCTGCCCCGGGTGAAGGGCTCGCGTGACCTCGACGACCTCGAGAGGGAACGTCGCCGATTGGAGCGCTGGCACGCGACGCTCACGCCGCGGCTGCCCACCGAGCTGGTGCCGTTGTTCGGCCGCCGGTTCGAGGTCGAGGAGAGGACGCTGACCGGACCGGCCGGGCCGTCGCCCTGCTACGTCATCACGCCACGCGGGGTCGACCCCGAGCTCACGATCTTCTACACGCACGGCGGTGGGTACACCGCGCCGTTGGACCCGTTCCACGTGCGCTACACGACCCGGCTGGCGCGCGACCTGCGAGCGCGCATCGTGTTGCCGACGTACCCACTCACGCCGGAGCACTCCTGGCGCGACTCGCACGAGATGTTCGCCGACGAGCTCGCCTCCTGGACTGCCGGCGGCCGCGTGGTGCTCGCCGGAGAGTCCGCCGGCGGCGGGATCGCGCTGGCCCTCGCCGAGACCCTCCGCGACCGCGGCGGCCAGCAACCCGAGCGGCTGCTGCTGCTCTCGCCCTGGGTCGACCTGACCACCAGCACTCCGGAGACCAAGGCACTGGACGCCGTGGACCCGTGGCTCTTCATCGGGAAGCTCTACGCGTACGCCGACTGGTGGGCCGGCGATCTCGAGGACCTGGACCGGCCCGAGGTCTCGCCGGCGCTCGGCCGGCTCGACGGGCTGCCGCCGGCGCTGATGTTGTGCGGCACCCGCGACCTGCTGCTCCCCGGCTGTCGACTGCTCGCCGACCGTGCGGCAGCCTCCGACTGGGACCTCACCTACCTGGAGGCACCGGATTTGTTGCACGTCTTCCCGATCCTGCCGTTCATCCCCGAGGCGGGGCAGGCCCATCGCCACACCCTGGAGTTCCTCCGGTGAACGCCGAGCTGAACATCGAGGCGGTCCCGTTCGAGGTGCTCGACCCTGCGGCGGCGTACGCCGTGTGGCGGCTGCGCCAGCAGGTGTTCGTAGTCGAGCAGGCCTGCCCCTACCCCGACCTCGACGGCCGCGACGACGAGCCCGGGACCCGCCATGTGCTGCTGCGTGAGGGCGCCGCGCTCATCGGCTACGCCCGGGTGCTCGACGATGGCGAGACCTGGCGGATCGGCCGGGTGGTGCTGGCGGAGGAGGCCCGCGGCCGCGGGCTCGCCGAGCAGTTGATGCAGACCGCGCTGGACGTGTGCCCCGATCGCGACGTGGTGCTCGACGCGCAGTCGCCGCTGGCGCGGTGGTACGAGAACTTCGGGTTCGAGGTCACCGGCGAGGAGTTCTTGGAGGACGGGATCCCGCACCTGCCGATGCGGCTCAGGCGAGGCTGAAGAGAAAGCCGTCCGGGGCGTCGGAGCGGACGGCGGCGCCACGAGCCACGAGCAGCTCGAGGTGCGCCTTGGTCTCCATGGAGGCCATCCCGCGGTTGAAGATGTCGAGCTCGGTGTAGGCGTGCTCATGGCGGGTCCAGGGCAGGTGGTGGGCGACCTGCTGGGCCGTCTGCGGCCCCTCTGCCAGCGCCTTCACGCACAGGTCGAGGCGTACGCCGTGGTGCTCGAGCAGCTCGTCGACCCGGTCGTGTGAGGACGGCGCCACCGGTCCGTGGGCCGGCAGGATCCGAAGGTCCGGCAACGCTCGCACCTTGACGAGCGAGGCCAGGAAGTCGCCGAGCGGCTCCACGACCTCCGGGACGGTGAACCCGATCGACGGGGTGATCGTCGGCAGCACGTGGTCGCCGGCGAACAGCAGGCCGTCGGCCTTCTCCGCGAACACGAAGTGCCCCGGGGTGTGGCCCGGCGTGTGCACCGCGTCGACGGTGCGCCTGCCGACCTCGATCTCATGGTCACCGTCGAGCCAGGTGTCGGGGAACGCCCACAGCTCCGGCTCAGGTCGCTCCATGTGCTTGGTGCCGGCGATCCACTCCTCTGCGACGTCGGTCGCGCCCGCGGACACCAGGATCTGCGCGAACGGATGGCCTTCGAGGGCCTCGATGTCGTTGAGCAGCTCGAGCCCCGGGCGCTCGCCGATCCCGAGCGACACGTCCGCGCCGAACTCGTGACCGAGCACCGTGGCCATCGTGTAGTGGTCGCGGTGGATGTGAGTGACCAGGAACCGGCGGATGTCGCCGAACCCGCTGCCGATGTCGCGCAGGCACCGGTCCAGCAGCTCGCGGGCCTGCGGGATCGCCCAGCCGCCGTCGATCAGGGTGAGCCCGTCGTCGCTCTGGATCACGTAGACGTTGATCGCCTTCAGCCCGTCCATGGGCAGTGGCAGCGGGATCCGGTAGATCCCCTCGGTGACCTCCCAGGCGCCCTCGGCCGCCCAGTGCTCCCCCGAGTCCGGCGAGACGGCATACGCCGTTGGGGTGGAAGACGAGGTCACGCGGTGACCCTAGGCTCCGACGTCGGGAAACCCGAGATCGAGGGTCGGCTGCTGGATGCCGCCGTCGACCTCGAGCAGCTTGCCGGTGACGTACTGACCCGCCTTGGAGCTGAGGTAGAGCACCGCCGCGGCGATGTCCTCGGGCTCGCCGACCCGCCCCAGCGGGGTCTTGGTCTCGAGCTGGTCCATCATCTCGGGCTGGCCCGCGACGTACTCGAGGGCGCTGGTCATGATCGAGCCGACGTAGATGCCGTTGACCCGGATCTTCGGTGACAGGTCGCGGGCGGCCATCTTGGTCCAGTGTGCGAGCGCGGCCTTGGCCGTGCCGTAGGCGATGAAGCCGCGGTCGGCAGTCCGGCCCATCATCGAGCTGATCGTGACGATGCTCTTCTGCGCATCGGGGTGCCCAGAGATGTCACCGTCGAGCATCAATGGCACCGCGGCAACGCTCAGCGCGTGGGCGGTGGTGACGTTGAAGCTGAACGCCTCGTTGAGGAACTCGTTGGTCGTCTTCAGGAACTCCGTCGGGAACGTGCCGCCGACGTTGTTGACGACAGTGTCGAGCCGACCGAACTCGTCGTACGCCGCCTGGGCCAGACCCGCGACCGAGTCGAGGTTGCTGAGGTCGGCGGGCACCACGAGCGCCCGGCGGCCCGTGGCCCGGATCTGCTCTGCGACCCGGTCGAGGTGCTTCTCGGTGCGCGCGGAGATGAGTACGTCGGCGCCGGCCTCGGCGAGTGCGACGGCGGTAGCGGCTCCGAGACCGCGACCAGCGCCAGTGACGATCGCTACCTGGTCGGTGACGGCGAACCGCTCGAGGATCTTCACCTGCTCACCAGTCCGCGGCCGGTCACCAGCGGCAGATCGAGTGCAGTCACCAGGCCGGGCTCGGCCGCAACAACGGCCGGAAGCGTGTTGATGATGCGCTGGGCGGTGGTGATCATGCCGGAGACGTTGTGGTCGCCGTGCTCGCCGTGGTGGGTGAAGTCGACCTTCATCATGGGCTCGCCGGTGATGGTGACCCGGTAGCAGCCGTCGACACCCTCGGGCGGCTTCTCCCACTCGGGCACCTGGTCGGGGTCGGTCCTGGTGATGTGTTCCAGCACCACCCGCGGGATTCCGTCGACCTTGCCCACCACCCGGAAGCGGACCGCGCCCATGGTGCCCGCCGCGACGTCGCCGGAGACCGACGGTGTGTCGACCTGGGCTGCACGACGGTCTACCTCCTCTGTCAGCGGCTCGTCGAGAGTGATGTCGAGGCCGGCCGCGATCTGACGTACGACGCTTCCCCACGCCATAGTCAGGATGCCGGGCTCCCAGAGCAGGGCGTTGAAGTCCATCGGCCTGCCGAAGCCGAACATGTCCCCCATCACGACCGGTTGGTAGTACGTCGAGTAATCGCAGATCTCCGCCACTCGGACCTCGTCGATCCGCTGCGACAGGCTCGTCATCACCAGCGGAAGGATGTCGTTGGCGAAGCCGGGGTCGATCCCGTTGATGTGCAGGCTCGCCTTGCCGGCCCGGCAGGCATCGTCGATCCGGGTGAGGAACTCCGGCGGCAGGATCTTCTCCGGCCACTGCAGCAGGACCGGCCCGGACGACGTCACGTTGATGCCGGCCTCCACGAACGAGATCAGGTCCTCGATGCACTCGAAGACGCGGTCGTCGGCCATCGCCGTGTGCACGATCGCATCCGGCGCCAGGGCGATCAGGCTGTCGCGGTCGGTGGTCGCCGGGATGCCGAGCTCACGGCCCAGCTCGGCCAAGATGCCGGCGTCCTTGCCGTCCTTCTCCGGGCTGGACACCCAGACCCCGACCAGCTCGAGGTCGGGGTGGGCATCGATGCCCGCGATGGCGTGCCGGCCGATGGTGCCCGTCGACCAGACGACGACGCGCAGCGGCTTCTCGGGGATGACCTGACTCATCGCTTGCTCTTTCGGTAGTCGAGTAGTTCCCGTGAGGAACGACCGGGAACGTACCGAGACTAGAACACGTTCCAGTTTTCAGGAAGAGCCGCCTGAGGGTGTCCGCACCGGGCAGCGGGTGCCGGTGTAGATCGTCGGCATGCACTGGTTGCAGTGGATGCAGATGCCGGAGTCGGCGGCCCCCGACTGCAGGCGATCGACCAGGTCGGGCTCGCGCAGCAGCGCGCGGCCCATCGCGACGAAGTCGAAGCCGGCGTCCATCGCATTCCGCATCGTGTCCAGCCGGTTGATCCCGCCGAGCAGCATCAGCGGCAACCCCAGCTCGGCCCGGAACCGCGAGGCCCGCTCCCAGAAGAACGCCTCCTCGAACGGGTACTCCCTCATGAACGAGCGACCCACCGGCGTCTTCATCCCGATCCGGACCGGCAGCGGCATGGCCGCCGCGAACTCCTTGAGTGGTACGTCGCCGCGGAACAGGTACATCGGGTTCATCAGCGAGCTGCCGCCGCTCATCTGCAGGGCATCGAGGTGACCGTCGGCCTCCAGCAGCCGGGCGAACTCGATCCCATCGTCGGTGGTCACGCCGCCCTTGAAGCCATCCCCGAGACTCACCTTCGCGGTGACCGCGACCTCCGACCCGACCTCCTCGCGCACCGCCCGGGCGACCTGCCGGCCGAGCCGGGCGCGGTTCTCCAGCGAGCCACCCCACCGGTCGCGGCGCCGGTTGAGGCCTGGAGCGAGGAAGGACGAGATCAGGTAGCTGTGCGCCATGTGCAGCTCGAGTACGTCGAAGCCGGCGCGCACCAGCGTCCGGGCGGTGGCGACGTACGCCTTGGTGATCCGGGTCAGGTCGCGCTCGCCGGCCGACGCGATCATCTGCATCGACAGCGGGCTCGGCATCCGGCTGGCGCTCAGTGCCCGCGCCCCGTTGGAGCGACCGTTCGCCACCGGTCCGGCGTGCCCGACCTGTCCAGCGATCGAGGCCCCGGACTCGTGGACCGCATCGGCGATCCGGGCCAGTCCCGCGAGCGTCGACTCCCCGACGACGATCTGCTCGGCGTGCGTCCGGCCCTCCGGCGCGACCGCCAGGTAGGCGACCGTGGTCAGGCCGATCCCGCCGCGGGCGAAGCCGGAGTGGAACTCGATCAGGTCGTCGGTCACCTGCCCCCGGGGCGTACGTCCCTCGAAGGTCGCCGCCTTCACGGTGCGGTTGCGCACTGTCACCGGGCCGAGCTGGGCCGGAGCGAACACATCGGGGCCGGCCATTCCCAAACTGTAACGCGTTCTAGTCTCCCTACCCCCCGCTCGTCCCTCGCGGGGCACTCGACTACCCGAATGCAACGATTCGGGGGTGAGCGAGGCGCGGATCGCGGCCCGCCTCCGCGAGGCCGGGAGCGTGTTCGCCGAGGACGAGGCGGCGCTGCTGGTCGCGGGCGCCGAGTCGCCAGAAAAGCTGGAGCGCATGGTCCGCGAGCGCGTGGAGGGGCGGCCGCTGGAGCAGATCCTCGGCTGGGCGGAGTTCGCCGGGATCCGGATCGTGATGGGCCCCGGAGTCTTCGTCCCGCGCCGACGCAGTGAGCTCCTGGTGCGGTTGGCCGCGGAGACCGCCGCTGCCGGTGTCGTCGCGGTCGACCTGTGCTGCGGCAGCGGCGCCCTCGGTGCCGCGCTGCTTGCCGCCCGCCCCGACCTCGATGTGCACGCCGCCGACGTCGACCCGGCGGCGGTCGCCTGCGCCCGCCGGAACCTGCCGCCCGAGCGCGTCCACGAGGGCGACCTGTACGACGCCCTGCCCGACCGCCTGCGGGGCCGGGTCGGCGTACTGCTGGTCAACGCGCCGTACGTGCCCACCGACGCGATCGCGATGATGCCTCCGGAGGCCCGCGACCACGAGCACCTGGTCGCGCTGGACGGCGGTCCCGACGGGCTCGACGTGCAGCGGGGCGTCTGCGCCGGCGCCGCCGATTGGCTCGATGAAGACGGCACCCTGGTGATCGAGACCGGGCGCAGTCAGGCGGGGACGACCGCGGCGCTGATGAAGTCCGCCGGCCTGGTACCCGGCGTCGTCGCCGACCCTGAGATCGGCGCGGTCGCGGTCATCGGAAACCCTTCGGGATCCTGAGCCCGCCGCGGTTATTCTGCGAGCGCTCCCACGGAAGGTCCGTCGTGTCCCGCCTCGCCGCCCCGCTCGTCGTCGCTCTCGGCTTCGCCCTGGTGCTGCCGGCCTGCGACGGTGCGCCCGAAGGCGACCCGGATTCCCCGACGGGCGCCGCCCCGGCGCTCTCCGGTTCGTGGCAGCCGGCCCCCGACGCGCCCTTCCCGGGTAGCCTCGCCGGCCGTGTCGGCGTACCCGCCTCCGATGGTGTCGTCGTCTCGATCACGCTGCGCAACGCCCGCTTCACCGCGGTCCCCGAGGCCTGCACGCCCAGCACGGTCCTCCGGCGCAAGTCGCGGATCACCGACGGCAATGCCCGACTGCTGTGCACGCTCGAGGACAGCACCGCGGATCGCACGATCGAGTTCGCCGCCGTCGCTGTCGGCGCCGAGGGCCACGAGATGGGCGGCACCATCCGGAACGAGACGGACGACACCGAGATGGACCTGCCTGCCCTGGTGGTCGACGAGGCACCGGCCAGCCTCTACCCACGGCTGCGGTTGCTCTCCAGCCCCGACGCCCTCAACGGCGCGGACCGCACGAGCCTCGACGCGGTGCTCGACGACTGGGAGGCGAGCAACCCCGACGGCGTACTCATTCCCGGGGCCCTCAACCCGCAGTCGCTCGACCGGCACCACCTCTCGGTGGTGGGCGGGAGGCCGCGGTTCACCGAACGACTGCTGCCCGACGTCCAGGTGATCACGATCAACCCCTTGGACGTCACGCCGGACCGGCTGCGTGGGGTGCTCCGCAGCGCGCAGCGCGACCAGGTGCGCTGGATCATCGTCCAGGGCCAGATCCCGATCCTCGGGCCGGTACGCACCCGCAAATCGAGCGGCCGCTATCTCACCGGCGGCGCGGACTCCCAGGTCTGGCGGCTCTTCGAGAAGTACGGCGTCGACCTCTATCTCTCCGGCGAGGCCCACGACGTGACCGTGCTGAAGGGCGGTGGGGTCACCCAGATCACGCACGGCGGACCGTTCGCGCTCGGACTGACCACCGTGCTGCTGCTCGACTGCTACGCCGACTACATCTACGTCACGCTCCGCGACTACGACCTGCGCGAGGCGCCGTACAACGTCGGCACGGGGGTGGTCCGCGACACCGGTGGCCTCCAGCTCGAGACCGGCATGCTCCGCCCCGGTCTCTAGGTCGGCCCACTAGGCTCCGCTGCCATGAGCCTGGCCGATCGTCTCTACCCGGCGCGGGTCATCGCACGCTCGGGGTTGATGGGTCCGCTCCGTCCCGACAAGTACCTCCGGATCGGGGCCGTCGCCCGACGTCAGGGGGTCCACGCCCTCGTCGGCGCCAGCCTGGCCGCCAAGCGCTGCCCCCACCGTCCGGCCATCATCGACGAGCGCGGCGCGCTCACCTGGCGCGAGCTCGAGCGTCGTACCGACGCGCTCGCGGCCGCGCTGCTCCCGCACCTGCCCGAGGGCAACCGCCGGATCGGTCTGCTGGCCCGCAACCACCGAGGTTTCGTCGAGTCCCTCGTGGCGTCCGGAAAGCTGGGCGCATCCCTGGTGCTGCTCAACACGGCGTTCGCCGGACCCCAGCTGGTCGAAGTGCTGAGCCGCGAGCAGGTCGACGTACTCATCTACGACCAGGAGTACGCCGAGGCGCTGGCCTCCCTGTCAGCTGGGCCACCCGGCCCGGTCCACGTCATCGCCTGGGAGGACGAGCCCACGGACGGGCTCAGCCTCGACGGGCTGATCACCGCCCACCTGGGCCAGCGGCCACCGCCGTCGACCCAGACGCCGGGCGTCATCCTGCTGACCAGCGGCACCACCGGTACCCCCAAGGGCGCTCGCCGTGGCGCCAGCGGGGGCGTCAACGACCTGGTGGCCTCGATCGAGCGGGTGCCGTGGCGGACCGAGGACACGATCGTGGTGGCCGCGCCGATGTTCCACGCGTGGGGATTCGGCTGCCTGGTGCTCGGCGCCACGATGGCCAACACCCTCGTGATGCGGAGGCACTTCGATCCCGAACAGACACTGGCCATGGCGGCCCGCCATCGCGCCGGAGGCATCGGCCTGGTGCCGGTGATGATCGAGCGGATGATGGCGCTGCCCGAGATCGTGCAGGACCGCTACCCGCTGCCCTCGCTGCGCTACGTCACCGCCAGCGGCTCGGCGATGGAGCCCTCGGCGCTGACCAGGTTCATGGACCGGTTCGGCGACGTCGTCTACAGCCACTACAACGCCACCGAGGCCGGCATGATCGCCACCGCCGTGCCCGAGGACCTGCGCGCCGACCCCCGATCCGCGGGACGGCCGGTGCGCGGCTGCGACATCCGGATCCTCGCCGAGGACGGCACCAGGCTGGGGCCTGGCGAGGTCGGCCAGATCGCGGTGCTGAACGGCACGCCGTTCGACGGGTACACCCACGGCGGCGGCAAGGACAGCCTCGACGGCTACATGCTGACCGGCGACCTCGGCCGCCTCGACTCCTCCGGGCGGCTCACGGTCGAGGGGCGGGTCGACGACATGATCATCTCGGGCGGCGAGAACGTCTATCCGGCCGAGGTCGAGGCGGTGCTGTCCACGCACCCGTCGGTCCTCGAAGCGGCCGTGATCGGGGTCGAGGACGCGGCCTTCGGGCAGCGGCTGAAGGGGTTCGTGGTCTTCGAGGACGGCGTCGAGGGCGACACCGACGCGCTCCGCCAGCACGTGCGCGACCAGCTGGCCAACTACAAGGTGCCGCGCGAGATCGTCGTGATGGAGACCCTTCCTCGCAATGCCAGCGGCAAGGTCGTCAAGCGGGAGCTCCCGGCCGACTGACGAGCCGGCGAACGACCTCGGCAGCGGGCTCCTCGCGGGCCAACGGCGCGGCCTGGCCCGCCCACAGCGGCGAGAACTCGCCCGACCCCGCCGCCTCGGCGGCCGCGCGCAGCGGGGCGGTGCCCGCGGTGGCATACGGGAACGCCGGCGCGTCGTCCGAGAGCGGCCCGACCTCACGGATCAGCCGGTTCTCGATGCCACGCGCAGGTCGGCCGGTCATCACGTTGGTGAGCACCGTCGAGTCGTCGGCCGCGTCGGCCAGCGCTCGGCGGTGCGGGTCGGAGGTCAACGCCTCGCCGGTGCGCAGGAATGCCGTGCCCACCTGCACAGCCTGGGCGCCCAGCGCGAGTGCTGCCGCGACCCCGCGACCGTCGGCGATGCCGCCGGCAGCGATCACGGGTACGTCGACCGCGTCGACCACCTGTGGCACCAGCGCCATCGTGCCGACCTGGTGGGCCGGGTCGGTGCCGAGGAACATCCCGCGGTGGCCGCCTGCCTCGGACCCCTGGGCGATCACCGCGTCGCAGCCGTGCTCGGCGAGCCACCGCGCCTCAGCGACAGTGGTCGCCGACGAGAGCACCTTCGCGCCGGTGCCATGCACCCGCGCCACGAACGGCGCTGTCGGCAGCCCGAAGTGGAAGCTCACGACCGGAGGCCGCAGCTCCTCGACCAGCTCGCAGGCCAGGTCGTCGAACGCCCCGCGACCAGCGCTCAAGGCGTCGGGGCGGTCCGCCCCCAGCTCCGCGTAGTACGCGACCAACCGGTCGAACCACACCTCGCCGTCGGACTCGGTCGGCGGAACGTCAGCGTGGCAGAAGAAGTTCAGGTTGAACGGCCGGTCGGTCCCGGCGCGGATCGCGGCGACCTCGGAGCGGGTCTGGTCGGCGGTCAGGAGTGCGCAGGGCTGCGAGCCCAGCCCGCCGGCCGCCGAGACCGCGACCGCCAGCGCGCTCCCGTTCGCCCCCGCCATCGGCGCCTGGACGAGCGGGAGCTCGATCCCGAGAAGCTCGAGCAGGGTCACCCGACGGATCATGGTCGACGGACCGGACCGCGTCCAGGAGCGCCGACGGGGCGGCGAACAGGAACCCGCACCCGCGGGCGACCAGCAGCCGCTGCAGGCCGAGGCAGGTCAGTGCGATCAGGGCGGTCATCAGCATCGGGTACACGACCGTGAGCGCCGCCACTGCTGGCCGCCAGCCGAGGTCGACGCCGATCGGCAGGTGGGCGAGGACCGCCAGCAAGGCCAGGTGCATCACGTACACCGGGAGCGTGCGCCGGCCCAGCCACGCGAACGGACGGGAGCAGGCGGTGCCGGACAGCCGGACGGCTGCTGCCACCCCCATCGGCACCCCGACCAGGCTCAGCACCAGGATCGTCACGCTGTGGCGGGCCCCGACCTCCTCCAGCGTCAGGCTCAGCGCGACGTACGACGCCAGCAGCGCGAGCAGCGGCAGCCGCACCCCGGCCAGGCGTCGGAGCAGGTGCGGGTAGTAGGCGCCGAACGCGAAGTAGCCGAAGTGGGTCAGCACCGCGACCCTGTTGGTCTCGTGGAGCGGCAGCCAGGAGGTCGAGAGCGCGACGCCGGCGGCCGCGGCGAGCACGAGCGGCGCCGGGACCCGCCGTAGTGCCTTGGCGAGGGCGAAGTAGGCGGCCAGCGCGAACAGGAACCACATGCTGGTGGCCGCCCACAACAGCTCGGTCAGGAAGTCGACCGGCCCTTCGGTGCGGTTCGCGGGCAGGGTGCGCTCGAAGGAGTAGATGCCGGCGTAGACGACCAGCCAGACGACGTACAGGTAGTAGGGGTTGAGGATCCGCTCGCGGGTCGCGGCCCAGGGACGGGCGATCGACGACGCGGCGAAGAAGCCGCTGACCGCGAAGAACAATGGCATCCGGATCGGCTTGAGCGCCGCGGTGATCCACCGCCAGGCGTCCTCGGCCTGCCCGAGACCGGCCGGGACGACCATGCCGTACTGCTTGCCGGCGACGTGGTGCATGACGACCAGCAGGATGCAGATGCCCTTGGCGACGTCGGGCCACTGGAGGCGCGTCGTGGTGTCCTTCATGCCTACGGTGATGCGCGGGAACCGCAGTTGGTTCGCGGATTTGCTGCGAGTATTCCGAACCATGGGGCGAATTGGAGTGCCCGCAGTTCTCGCGATGACGGCGATGGCCGCACTGGCCGGCTGCGGCTCGGACGAGGACGCGACGGACACTGCGCCGGACGACGCGTCGACCGCTCCGAGCGAGTCGTGCGCGGAGAGCTTCAACGCTGGGGCGCCCGTCGACTTCCCGCGACTGATCCGGCTGAGCCACGCCGACGGCGCCGCGATCCTCACCGGCACGTTCGCCGGCGACGCGTTCACCGCTGAGGTCTTCGACGAGACGATCGAGGGCACGGGCGCCAATGCGACGTCGAGCCCGGTGCCTGCGTGGTGACCGAGTCGAGCGACCTCGGCACTCTCTACGTGTTCGCGGTCGCGGACGACGGCGCCTGGCACCGCTTCCTCGAGTCCGATCCCGAGGTACCGCTCTCGACCGACCCGGCAGCCCAGCTCGAGGACATCGTCGAGGTCAGCCTCGAAGAGGGGCAGACCTCGGACACCCCCGACCTGGTGCCGACCGGGTCCTAGGCCTACCTCAGCACCATCCGGACCAGGAGCGGGCGATGGTCGCTGTGCAGCCCGAGCAGCGTCCGCTGGCTGAGGAACCTCAGGTCGCCGGAGTCGAGGGAGCTCTTCGATGCGTGCACGTAGTCGATGTAGCGGCCCGTGGGCGGGTGCGTAGGGAGCAGGTCGCCGCTACCGAGGACGGCGTACGACGACCGGGCCACCGAGGCCAGCGCCTCAGCCGGCGCTCGGGGCAACCCGACCCGGGCGTCGGCGCGGGCGTCGAAGTTGTAGTCACCCGTCCCGATGACCCACCGCCCCGGCGCCGTCTCCCACTCGCGCCGCATCCGTTCGAGCTGGAAGCGGGCCCGCGCCGCGTTGCTGGTCCGGGTCCAGTGGCCGGGCCGGTCGCGGTCCTCACTCTTGTGCGGGAGATGGGTGTTGATCACCGAGAACAACCGGCCGCTCGCCCGGTGCCGCAGGGTGACTCGGATGATGTAACGGTTGCCGAACGGGTAGCGCCCGGTCACCTCGTCCACGCCGAACGCAACCAGCCGGGACGTGGACGCGACGTACTCGAACTCCGAGCGTCGCCAGGAGACGGCCAGCTCCTTGGCTCCGCGGGGGTATCTCCGGGTTGCCCAGCCGCGGTCCTTGAGGGTCCCGAAGACCGGGCCGAAGTCTCGCGCCTCCTGCCAGCCGACGATGTCGACCGCGGACCTGGAGGTGACTGCCACGGCGTCCGCGCGGGCCTGCCCGAGCGAGAGCTGGTTGAACTCGTTCATCGTCACCACCCCGATCTCGTGGCGACGCTCGATCGTCTTGCCGGCCCGGGTCAGCGGCTTCGTGCCGACCGGCGGGAGCTCCCGGCTCTCACCCGAGGCGAGGGTGGCGCGCGGCCCACCCACGCCATCACCTTCGCTTGCGTAGCCGGAGTTCGAGCCGCTGAAGACGGGTGCGATCACGAAGGCCAGAACGGTCGCGAGCACCAGCAGCGGCGGTGGCCCCGCCCACCGCCGACGGCGCACGGCTGACCCCACGGTCGACTCTCCCTCTCGATCGGGCTGGATTCGGGACGCACCGCGACGCTAACCGGCGTATGCCCACCGGCCCGGGATTGGCAGGCCGTGTCGGGCCACGCAAGGGACAGCAGACCGAAAAGCGCCCCCGGCCGGCCAAGACCTCCCCAGGCACGGCCGACCGGAGTCGTTGCTATCTGAATACCAGCCGAAGGCAAACTGCCACGTCGGGCTAGTCGAGTACCGGCTCCGGGTTGGTCGGACGCTGCTGGGCCGCGATGTCGTGCAGCAGTACGTCGAACCGCTGGCGCAGGTCGTCGCTGGTCGCCGAGCCCGACTCCCACTGCTCCACCAGTCGACAAGCCAGCTCCCGGACCTTCACGTTGCGATGGCTGGACCACCAGGTCAGCATCGCGAAGGCCTGGTCGGCGTCGAGCCCGTAGGCGAGCATCAGGCTGCCCTTGGCCTGCTCGATGACCGCCCGGCTCTCGGAGGCGGCCGCCACCGCCTCGTTGGCGACCTCCTCGCTCTCGGCGCGGAAGTCGGCGGTGAGGTCGACGTAGTAGCCGTCGATGGAGGTGACCTTGTCGTCCTCGCAGACGCCACCCTCACAGACCAGCACGATCCGTCGCTCGACGCCGTCGGCTCCGATCAGCCGGTAGGACACGCTGAACGGCTCGCCCGTCTTCCCCGCTTGCATCAGCACCGCGGCGACCCGTTCGCGGTCCTCCGGGTGCTTGCCGTTGAGGACGTACTCGGTCGTGGGAGTGACGGAGCCCGGCTCCAGCCCATGGATGCGGAAGACCTCGTCATCCCACTCCCAGGTGCCGGTCACCAGGTCGCAGGCGAAGCGGCCCACCCGTGCCTCACGACGTTCGGTCATGGGCTGAGGGTAGACGCCGCCTGCGTCGGCAAGGATGGGGGCGTGTACGCGATCACCCTGTCCACCGCTCCCCCCGCCGAGCTGCGCCCGCTCGAGCCCTGGATGGCCGAGGAGTTCTTCGCGCACATCGAGCGGGGTCGGGCCACCATCGACCCGTGGATCCCCTGGGCCTCCTTCTCGACCGACCTCGACTCGGCCCGCGCCACGCTGCAGAGGTACGCCGACAAGCAGGCCGCCGACGCCGGGCGCATCCAGGGCATCTGGCTGGAGGGCACTCTCGTCGGTGGGGTGATGTTCCCCCGCTTCGACGCCACGACCGGGAATTGCGAGATCGGCGTGTGGACCGAGCCGGCGGGTAAGGGCCACGGGCTGATCACCGCCGCCGCCAAGCTGCTGGTGGACTACGCCTTCGGCGAGCGCGGCATGCAGCGGATCGAGTGGATCACCTCGACCCGCAACGCCCGCAGCAGCGCGGTGGCCAAGCGGCTGGGTATGACACTGGACGGCGTGCTGCGCAGGGAGTTCGTGCACAACGGCGAGCGACTCGACAGCGAGGTGTGGTCGCTGCTCCGCGAGGAGTGGAGGGCCTAGCCGAACGCCTCCCGCCGTCAGTCCTGCCTCGTGAACGGCTTGGTCATGTACAGCGCGCGCTGGAACACCTCGTCCGGGATCCCGTGGTAGCCGGGCAGCGTCGACTTCACGAAGTGAAGTCGCAAGGTGTCGTCCTGGACCTCCCAGCGGTAGGTGTTCGAGCCGTCGGAGTGATGGAAGACCACGGTGTCGCCCTTGATCTCGTACTCCGCGTCGTAGTCGATAGGTTCGGGCTCCCCGCCATCGGACGCGCCGTAGAGGTCCCAGGCCCCGTGGACGACGGTGAGCGTCAGCACGGTGTCTTCGGAGAATGGGGCGTTCGCTCGGTATTCCTCGACCCACTGGCCGAGTCCGTGGCGGCGCACCGTGTCCTCGGAGTCCGCGAGTGAGATCGGCCCGGCCCGCCAGCTTCCCTCGAGGGGCGACAGCTCGGGCGGCGCCTCCGACGTGGGGGTGGGCGCCGACGAACTCGAGGTATCGTCCGGCGATTTCTGCGCCGTCGCGTCGTCAGAGTCACAGCCGGCGAGCAGCACGGCCACCGCTGCCAGGACCAGAGCAGTGGGCCTCCACCGGGGCGGAGGCGGTCCGGAGACCGCCTCGCGAACCTCGCGCCAGCTCGGGTTCGTGAGCCACCTGCCGCCGACGTTGACGGTCGGCGAGATCTCGTTGCCGTCGTTCATGTCGCGGACCCGGGCGGCACCGTCTTCGTCGTCCCGAAACCGCAGGGAGCGGTGGGGCACCCGGTGCAGGGTCAATGCGATCCGCAGCCTGATGCCGAAGGGACACCCAGGCTTGTAGTACACGACCGGCTCGTTCATTGGGGGCTCCTCGCGCGTGCGATCGTCATAGTTGGACTATGACAAACATATTGGTACCATGACGCGTGGCTGTCAACGGATCGGGACATCGCCAGCGACAGGCTGAAGCCACCAAGCGGGAGGTGGCCCGCGTCGCCCGGGCGCTTTTCGCCGAGCACGGCTACGTCGCCACCACGATCAGCGCGATCTCCGCCGACGCCGACATCCCGGTCCAGACGATCTACTCGGCCTTCGGGTCCAAGGCAAAGATCCTCGACAAGATCACCGAGCTCTGGATGAGCGATGCTGAGACGACGTCCCGGGCCGCCGCCTACCTCGACGAGCCAGACGCGGTCCAGCAGCTCAAGATGCTCGCCGAGCTCAACCGGCGCCAGATGGTTGCCGGATCCGACCTCGTCGCGATCTACCAGGAGGCCGCGGCGTCGGACCCGCAGATGGCTGAGACCCTGCGGAACGTCCTGGCCGCGCGCGAGCGCGAGATCCGAAAGCTCATCGACTCGCTGGCTCCAGAACTGCGCCCTGGCCTCACAGTCGACACGGCCCTCGACTGCCTGCTGGCGCTCACCCTCCCTGAGGTGTTCCACCTGCTCGTCGTGGAGCGTGGATGGGACCACCGCCGCTACGAGACCTGGCTTGCCGACATGCTGGTCAGCCAGCTCCTCGGAAACTGAACCGGAGCCGCCTGTCGGAATCGAACCGACGACCTTCTCATTACGAGTGAGACGCTCTACCGACTGAGCTAAGGCGGCGTGCCGTCCGTCCCCGAAATTTGGTCCGGACAACCCGCGGAAGTATAGGGAACGGTCCGGGCTCCGACGAAACCGACGCCACGTCGCCTCAGCACTCGAGCCCGTCGTCGGGAACCGTCCCCTCGATCAGGTAGTCCTCCACGGCTACGTCGATGCAGTCGTTGCCCTTGTTGTAGGCCGTGTGCCCGTCGCCGTCGCGGCTGACCAGTACGCCGGACTCCAGCTCACCGGCCAGCGCCACGGCTTCTTCGTACGGCGTCGCCGGGTCGCGGGTGGTGCCGATGACCACGATCGGAGCGGCGCCCTCGGCCCTGACGTCCAGCGGCTCGTAGGACGGCTCGACCTGGAGACCGCGGCAGTTGAGCAGCCCCCAGGCGAAGACCTCGCCGAAGGTCGGCGCGACCTTCTTGAAGTCCTTGTAGTTGGACCGCACCTGGCCGGGCTCGATCGAGGTCGGGTCGTCGAGGCAGTTGATCGCGTAGATCGCCTCCAGGCTGTTGTCGGTGTACTCGCCGTTCTCACGGGAGCCGTAGAAGTCAGAGAGCAGCAACAACGTGGAGCCGTCGCCATCGAGGGCCTGCTCGAGGCCCTGCGTCAGGAACGGCCAGTTGTCCTGGCTGTAGAGCGGGACCACGAGCCCGTAGAACGCGTTGCCGATCTGCAGGTCACGGTCCTCGTTGGTCGGCAGCGGGTCGTCGTCGATCTGGTCCAGCAGCCCGCTGATCCGGTCGAGGCCCTCCTGCACGGTGTCGCCGAGGAAGCAGTCGCCGCCGTCGACGCAGTCCTGGATATACGACTCCAGCGCCAGCTGGAAACCGCCGGCCTGGTTGAGCACGCTCTGGCGCAGCGTGAGCGCCGGGTCGGTGGCGCCGTCGAGCACGAACTTGCCCACCTTGTCAGGGAACAGCTCGGCGTACGTCGAGCCCAACCGGGTGCCGTAGGAGAATCCGAGGTAGGTGAGCGTCTCTTCACCGAGCGCCGCGCGCAGCACGTCCATGTCGCGGGCCGCTTCGTTGGTGGAGACGTGACCGACCAGGGCGTCGGAGTTCTCGACGCAGCCCTCGAAGAAGTCCTCGAGCGAATCAGCGAAGTCCTCGTCCTCGCCCGGGTCGTCGGGAGCCGGGTCCGCGGCGATGAAGGCGTCGAGCTCCTCGTCCGAGAGGCAGTCGACCGGGTCGGAGGAGCCGGTACCGCGCGGGTCGAAGCCCACGATGTCGAACGACTCGCGCAGCGGGTCGCCGAAGTAGGACTCCGCGTCGTCGGCCGTCTTGGTGCCGGGCGCCCCGGGGCCGCCGGGGTTGACCACGAGCGAGCCGACCCGCGCATCGGGCTCTTCGGCAGGCGCCCGGAGCAGGGCCAGGTCGATCGAGCCTGCGCCAGGATCCTGATAGTCGATCGGCACGGTCAGGGTCGCGCACTCCTTGCCGCTCTCGCAGTCGGTCCACTCCAGCTCCTGGGAGTAGAACTCGGCCAGATCGCCCTGCGGTGGCTCGGTGACCGACGAGGGGACGGGCGTGGTCGGCCGCGAGCTCGAGCCGTTGTCACCGTCGTCGCCGCCGTCCGCGACGACGAGCGCCAGCCCGCCACCAACGCCGAGGGCGAGCAGCGCCACCACCACCAGGGCAACGATCGCCTTCGGACTCATCGAGCACTCCCCTCGGGCACCTTCAGTGCCACCATCATGGACTCCAGCGCCAAGGCGACCGGAACGTTGAACTCGAGCATCTGTTCACGGGCGTCGAAGATCCAGCCGATCCGGCGCAGGTTGAGCTCGGGCGTCGAAGCGCTCACCACGCGTTGCACATCGCCGCGAATCTCTTCGTTGATCAGCGGGCCCGGCGCACGCGTCGCAACAGCGATCGCGTCGCGGTAGACCGACGTCAGGTCCATCAGGCCCCGGTCGACCATGTCGAGCTGCCGGCGCTTGGCCCTCGTCTTCTGGGCCCGCTCCATGGCGGCCAGGGCGGGGGCATACTCCCGCGGCCGCCGACCACGCTCGACCACGCCATAGGCGGTGTCGAGGTCGGCCTTCTCCCTGGCATCGAGCTCGCTGGTGATCAGGTCGGCCTCCTCCTTGGTGACCTCGGCCAGGTTGGAGGCGGCGTTCATGCAGGCGCCGAGCGTGGTGAGCCGGGCCGGGATCGAGACCACCTCGCGGCGGCGGTTGCGGGTCTCCTCGTCGCGGGCCAGCGCGCGGGCCCGGCCGATGTGGCCCTGGCTGGCGCGGGCGGCGTACGACGCCAGCGCGTCGTCGACCCCGTCGCAGCGGACGAGGAACGCGGCCACCTCCTCGCCGGTGGGCGTGGCCAGGGTGAGCAGCCGGCATCGCGAGCGGATCGTCGGCAGCACATCCTCGACGGTTGGCGCGCACAGCATCCACACGGTGCGGGCGGTGGGCTCCTCGATCGCCTTGAGGAGCGCGTTGCAGGCCTGCTCGGTGAGCCGGTCGGCGTCCTCGATGATCAGGATCTGCCAGTGCCGGCCGATCGGGGACAGCGCCGAGCGGCGGACCAGGTCGCGGACCTCGTCGACGCCGATGGAGAGCTTCTCGGTGCGGATCACGTCGACGTCGGCGTGGCTGCCGGCCAGCACGGTGTGGCAGGCGTGGCACTCGCCGCACCCGGGTTCGCTCGGCCCGCGCTCGCACTGAAGGGCCGCCGCGAACGCCACCGCGGCGTTGGACCGGCCCGATCCGGGCGGACCGGTGAACAGCCACGCATGCGTCATGCCGTGGCCCTCGGCCGCGGCACGTAGCGCCACGGTTGCCCGACCCTGGCCGACCAGGTTGTCCCAGACGGTCACAGCAGCCGATCGACCCGCTCGCGGACCGCGGCCGCGATGTGGTCGACCGTGCCGGCGGAGTCGAGCACGAGGTAGTGGTCGGGGTCGGCAGCGGCAATCGCGAGGAACGCCTCGCGTGCCCGGTGGTGGAATGCCACGGACTCCGCCTCGATCCGGTCGCGCTCCTCGAACCGCCCGAGCCCCGCCTCGGGGTCGACGTCGAGCACGACGGTCAGGTGCGGCCGCAGGTCGCCTGTTGCCCAGCGCAGCACGTGCTCCAGCTCGGCGGTGTCGAGACCGCGGCCCACGCCCTGGTAGGCGAGCGCGGTGTCGACGTAGCGGTCGGTGATGACCACCGCGCCACGGGCCAGCGCCGGGATAACGACCTTCTCGACGTGCTCTGCCTTGTCCGCGGCGTACAGCAGGGCCTCGGTCCGGTCGGTCAGGTGGCCGGTGGCCGGGTCGAGGACGATCCGGCGGATCTCCTTGCCGACCGGGGTGTCACCGGGCTCGAACGTCAGCAGCACGTCGCGACCGGCCTCGACCAGCCCGTCGGCGAGCAACTTGGCCTGCGTCGACTTGCCCGAACCCTCGCCGCCCTCGAAGCACACGAAGACGCCGGCGGTGGCGTACTGGCCGGGTGTGCTCACGCGGGAGAACCTACGAGACGGCGCCGACCGTCGCCACACCGGTGGGTGGGCTGCCGTTTCCCCGCAATTGCACGGTTGCGACATGTTTCACCGGTGAAACCGTGCCCAAAGCCCGCAATTGCGCTGAATGTGCGGGGGCGGGTCCAGCTCCACCGGATCGAACTACTTCTTCGCGGCCTTCTTGGTGGTCTTCTTGGCCGACTTCTTCGCGGCCTTCTTGGCCGTCGACTTCTTGGCGCCCTTCTTGGCCGCCTTCTTCGCCGGACCCCGCTCCCGGCGGTCGGCCAGCAGCTCGGCCGCCCGCTCCAGGGTGATGCCCTCGACGGTGTCGTCCTTGCGCAGCGTGGCGTTGTACTCGCCGTCGGTGACGTACTCGCCGAACCGGCCCGACTTCACCACGACCGGCTGACCCGAGACCGGGTCGTTGCCGAGCTCCTTCAGCGGTGGGGCCGCCGCTGCCCGCCCCCGCTGCTTCGGCTGCGCGTAGATCTTCAGCGCCTCGTCGAGGCTGATCGAGAAGAGCTGGTCCTCGGTCGTGAGCGAACGCGAGTCGGTGCCCTTCTTCAGATAGGGGCCGTAGCGCCCGTTCTGCGCGGTGATCTCTTCGCCACTCTCAGGGTCGGTGCCGACCAAGCGCGGCAGCGACAACAGCTTCACGGCCTCGTCGATCGTGATCGTGTCCAGCGACATCGACTTGAACAGCGAGCCGGTGCGCGGCTTGGCGCTCTTGGGCGCGTCCTCGGGGAGCGTCTCGGTGACGTAGGGCCCGAACCGGCCGTTCTTCGCGACCACCGGCAGCCCGGTCTCGGGGTGGCTGCCCAGCTCGATCTCCTCGCCGGCCGGGTTCTCGAACAGCTCCTTCGCCTTCTCGAGGGTGAGCTCGTCGGGCGGCAGGTCCTCGGGCACGTTGGCCCGCTTGCCTGTGGGGTTGCCCTCGTCGTCGGGTCCCTCGAGGTAGGGGCCGTAGCGACCGACCCGGAGGTTGATGCCGGAGTCCGGGCCGCCGACCGGGAAAGTCGCGAGCTCCCGGGCGTCGATCTCGCCGAGCTCGGTGACCAGGGTGTGCAGGCCAGGCACCGTGTCGGAGCCGTAGTAGAACTCGGTGAGCTCGGTGACTCGGTCCTTGTGGCCGTTGGCGATCTCGTCGAGCACGTCCTCCATCACCGCGGTGAACTCGTAGGACACCTGGCGCGGAAAGTGCTCCTCCAGCAGCCGGATCACCGAGAACGCCAGCCAGGCCGGCACCAGCGCGGTGCCCTTCTTGTAGACGTAGCCGCGGTTGAGGATCGTCCCGATGATCGAGGCGTACGTCGACGGGCGGCCGATCTCGCGCTCCTCGAGCTCCTTGATCAGCGTCGCCTCGGTGTAGCGGGCGGGTGGCTTCGTTTCGTGGCCCGACGCGGACAGCGCGGCGGCGAAGACGGCGTCGCCCTCGGCCAGCGCCGGGAGCCTGGTCTCGGCGTCGTCCTTGGCGGCACCCTCGTCGGTGCCCTCGACATAAGCCCTCAGGAAGCCGTGGAACGTGATTACCCGGCCGGACGCACCGAACACCACGTCCTCACCGGTGGCAGCGGCGCCGCCGAGCCGGATCGACACGCTGTGGCCGGTGGCGTCCTTCATCTGCGAGGCGACCGTGCGCATCCAGATCAACTCGTAGAGCCGGAACTGCTCGCCGGTCAGGCCGGTCTGCGCCGGAGTGCGGAACGACTCGCCGGCGGGCCGGATCGCCTCGTGCGCCTCCTGGGCGTTCTTGACCTTCGACGCGTAGACCCGCGGAGAGTCGGGCAGGTACTCCGTGCCGTACAGCTCACGCACCTGCGACCGCGCCGCGTTGACCGCCGACCCGGACAGGGTGGTGGAGTCGGTGCGCATATAGGTGATGTAGCCGTTCTCGTAAAGCCGCTGCGCCACGGACATCGCTACTGAGGCGGTCATGCCGAGCTTCCGGCCGGCCTCCTGCTGCATCGTGGTGGTGCGGAACGGCGCGTACGGCGAACGGCGGTAGGGCTTGGACTCGACCGAGCGGACGCCGTACGTCGTGTCGGCGAGGGCGGTGACCAGTGCTTCGGCCCGGGTGCGGTCGAGGTGGACGACGTCGGTGCCCGGCTTGAGCTGGCCGTCCTCGCCGAAGCTCCCACCCTGGGCGACCCGCTTGCCGTCGATCGAGTGCAGCTTGCCCGGGAACATCCGCTGGTCGTGCTTGTCGCCGGCATCAAAGGTGCCCTCGAGATCCCAGTACGACGCCACCCGGAAGCGCATCCGGTCCCGCTCCCGGTCGACCACGAGCCGGGTCGCCACCGACTGGACGCGCCCGGCGGAGAGGCCGGACATGACCTTCTTCCACAGCACCGGGGAGACCTCGTAGCCGTAGAGGCGGTCCAGGATCCGGCGTGCCTCCTGGGCCTCGACCAGGTCCATGTCGAGCTCGCGGGGGTTCTGCGCGGCCTCCTGGATCGCCTGCTTGGTGATCTCGTGGAAGACCATCCGCTTGACCGGGATGTCCTTGGGCTTCAGCTCGTCGAGCAGGTGCCAGGCGATCGCCTCGCCCTCGCGGTCCTCGTCGGTGGCCAGGAAGAGCTCGTCGGCCTCTTTCAGGAGCGCCTTGAGCTTGGAGATGTGCGCCTTCTTGTCGCGGGGCACGACGTAGTAGGGCTCGAAGCCGTTCTCGACATCGACGGCCAACCGGCCCCACGGCTTGTCCTTGATCTTCGCCGGAGTGTCGGCGGCGCTCTGCGGAAGGTCGCGGATGTGGCCGATGGAGGACTCGACGACGTACCCGTCGCCGAGGTACCCGCCGATGGTGCGGGCCTTGGCCGGGGACTCGACGATCACCAATTTGTGCGCCACGAACTGCTGTCTCCTACCGCAAAGTTGCTCGCGAGCCCCGTCTCTCGGGGGTCACGGCCGAACACGGTAGCGCGTGCTGTCCAGTCCGCCGCTTTCGGTGGGTGGGGCGTGAGCCTCGGGTCAGCCGTCCACTTGGAGCTGCTCGGTCGCTGCTTCGAGTTGGTCGATCAGCTTCTGGTGGCCGATCGGGACCACCGCGACGTAGAGCCCGAACTTCTCGTCGTCACCCGTGTCGACGACGATCACCTTGGAGTAGTCGCCGTCGACCGTGATCTCCGGATCGTCGACCCGGATCTCGCTGGTGACCGCGTAGGCGTCGTGCCCGTCGACCTGGATCGCCTCGCGCTCGAGGTCCTCGCGGCCGGTGAAGTTGCGGTAGAAGTTGGGCGAGTCGGTCATGCAGGTGATCACCTGGTCGACCGAGGCCTCGAGGTCGAAGTAGCCGCTGGACTTGGGCAGCCCGCCGACGGCGTACAGCGAGATCCACTGCTCCTCGATCGACCTCCCGACGCCGGCGACCCCGTCAGCGAACGCGAACGTGGTCGTGATCTGCGGCTCGAGGTTGCTGTATCTCGACACCGGCGGAAGCGTCAGGTCGCCGCCGCTGATCGACCCGTCACCGGATGCCTGGCCGCCGCCGGGATGACCGCCCGTGCACTCATAGCCGGTCGGGCCGGTGTCGGTCGGCGAGTCGGTGGGCGTCGGGGGCGACGCGGTCGGGTCCTCCGTCTCATCGGTGGGTGACTCGGCGTCGTCGGTCTCGTCGTCGGTCTCCTCGCTCTGCGAGATGTCGTCACTCGCCGAGTCGTCTCCGTCGTCGTCGGTCAACGCCCGCACGCCGAAGAAGCCGCCGACGGCCAGGCCGGCGATGAGCAGTACGGCGAGGGCGATCAGCAGGACCTTGTTGCCCGAGCCGCCGCCGGAGCCACCCGGCGCGCCGGGGTAGCCCTGGGCGCCGTACCCACCGCCGGCGTACTGGCCGGGCTGCGCGGCGTACTGCTGCTGGTAGGGGTCGGCCGGCTGCTGGGGGTAGGCGCTCGGCGACACCATTGTGGGCGCCGCGGGCGCCGCGGGCGCCGGTGGCGGGACGGGAGCCCCCGGAGCCGGAGACGAGGGGTCGGAGGTCGTCTGCTCGCTCCAGGACGAGCCGTCCCAGAAGCGGAACATCTGGGGCTGACCGGACGGGTCTGGGTACCAACCTGGAGTGGCCACACCGAAGATTAACCCGACGCCCGGGAGCTCAGGAGGTGCCGCGTCGCCGCGTCGGCGGGATAGAAGGCCTCGATCGCCAGCTCCGAGACGGTGACCTCGCGCGGAGTCCCGAAGACGGTGGTCGTCGACCACAGCCGGGCCTCGTCGTCGCCGACCATCAGCCGCAGTGGCACCACCAGGCCGGGCGTCTGCTCGGCGTTGCTCGTCGTGCCGTCGGCGTACTCCTCGATGATCGCCGCGAGTCGTTCGTCGCGGCTGACGTCGTACTCACGGCGGAGCCGGGCGATCAGGTTTCCGCGCCACTCGTCGAGGTTGCGGATCATCGGGGCCAGGCCCTCGGGGTCGAGGCTCAGCCGGATCACGTTGACCGGTGGCTCAAGGAGCCGCGGGGCCACGCCATCGAGAATCGCGTAAACGGCGTCGTTGGCGGAGACCAGGTCCCAGGCGGGGTCGATCACCAGTGCCGGATACGGCAGGTGCGCCGACAGGATCGCCTCGATCGCCTCGGCGATGTCGGCCATCGGCGGCTCGGAGAGCCGGTGCTCGGGGTGGGCCGGGGCGAAGCCGCCGGCCAGCAGTACCCGGTTCTGCTCGCGCAGGGGTACGGCGAGCTCGTCGCACAGCCGGATGATCATCCCCGGCGTCGGCCGGGACCGGCCGGTCTCCACAAAACTCACGTGGCGGGTGGACACCCCGGCCCGCGAGGCGAGCTCGAGCTGGGACAGGTTCCGCCGTCGCCGCCAGTCGCGCAGCAGGACGCCCGCGTTCTGACTCATGCCGCCGAACGTAGCGAGCGCGGGTAGCGGTGCCCATGACCTCGCGGGTAATCGACGGCCGGCCGTGGCCGCGATGGGGTGGAGCCTCCCCCGAGAGAGGACGAAATCATGAACGTTCCCGCCTACGCCATCGCCTACATCCGAGACGTCGACTTCGGCCCGGAGATCATCGAGTACATCGAGAAGATCGAGGCCACCCTGGCGCCGTACGGCGGCCGGTTCATCGTGCACGGCGGCCCAATCGTCCAGGTCGAGGGCGAGTGGCCCGGTGACGTGGTGATCATCGAGTTCCCGGACGCGACGGCCGCCGAGGAGTGGTACGCGTCGCCGGCCTACCAGGAGATCCTGCCGCTGCGCACCGAGCACTCGAACTCGATGACCGGCTTGCTCCGCGGCCTGCCCAAGGACTACCGGGCCGTCAACAAGATCGCTGAGCTGATGGCCGAGGCAGGCTAGGGCGCTGTCTGCAGGAAGCCGTCCTCGACGAGCTCCCGGACCACCGGTAGGTAGGTGGTCCGGGCGTCGTCGGGGTCGAGCTCGAGCAGGTCGGCCAGCGCGGCCAGGATCTGCCCGACCGTCAGCTCGCCGTCGCAGGCGCCGACCAGGCCGGCGACCACGGTGTCGGCGGTGCGGGCCCGGCGGAAGCCGCGCTGCTGGCGGACCACGATCGTCTCGGGGTGTTCGGCGCCCGCCGGCCCCACCGTCTCCTGGACGAGATCGGCGCGGGCCACCAGCGTCGTGTCGAGCGCGACCTCGACACCGATCGCGGCGCCCCACTCCGCGATCGCGGGGGCGATCGGCTGCTCGACGCCGTAGGGCCAGTCCAGGAGGCGGTGGTTCGACCCGCCGCGGCGGAGGCTGACCCAGCCGAAGCCGATCCCCTCGATGCCCTGCTCCTCGAACCAGGCGAGCCAGGTGTCGTAGCGCTCCCAGTAGCCGTCCCCGCCGTGATGGCCGGAGTCCTTCAGCCACAGCTCGACGTACGCCGCCGGGTCGACGACCTCGCGCTGGACGACCAGCGCATCGCAGTCGGGGTCCAGCCAGCCGGCCAGTCGCTCGTCCCAGGGGCGTCCGCTCTCGATGGCCCAGTTCGCCAGCACCTGGCACCAGCCGCCCTCGGTCAGATGCTGGGGTGCCTCGCGGACGATGTGCTCGACGACGCTGTCCCCGGGCAGACCCGAGTCGCGGTAGACCAGGCGTGGTTCCTGAGTAGGCGAGGGACGAGCCGTACCGAAGGGCTCGCCGGTGGCCGGCGAGATCACGAACGGCGGGTTCGTCGCGATCAGGTCGAAGCGCTCCCCCGCGACCGGCTCGAAGTACGAGCCGTCGCGGACCTCGATCCGAGCAAGCTCGTTGAGCTCGGCATTGAACCGGGCGAACTCGAGGGCTCGCCGGTTCACGTCGGTGGCGATCACCCGATCGGCGTGACCGGCCAGGTGCAGCGCCTGCACCCCGCACCCGGTGCCTAGGTCGAGCGCCGAGCCGACGGGCTCGCGGATCGTCAGCTGGGCGAGCGAGGTCGAGGCAGCGCTGATGCCGAGCACGTGGTCGGGCCCGACGCGCTGCGGGCCGCCGTCGAGCCCTGGGGTGAGGTCACTGACCACCCAGAGCTCGCTGTCGTCGGCGGCGTACGGCCGGCAGTCGAGGCGGGCGGCGACCTGGCCGACGCTGCGCTCGAGGAACCCCTCGGCGACCAGCCGGTCAACCAGGTCGGGCAGCGCCCGATCGGCCGCCTCGGTCACCACCGGTGTCTGCAGCAGGAACAGCCGGACCAGCGTCTCGAGCGGCGACCCGCCCGTCGTACGACGGCGGGCCGGGGTGGTCTCGTTGCGGCCCAGCGCCTCGTGCGCCCGCGCCCCGAGCAGGTCCGCGACGGCCGCGTACGTGAACTCCGCGGCGACCAGCGCCGCGCGGAGTCGGGCGGGCAGATCGGACACGCGAGGAGCGTACGGGCCGAGATCCCTCGGCTGGTATGGACCAGCGGGTCAATATCCGCCGTACGCCTCGGTAGGCCACCAACCAGTCCTAGCCTCGAAAGACCGCGCGATTGAGGGATTGCGCGTTCCTGGGAGGGAAACCATGAAGCGTCCTTTGGCGCGCGCGTTCAGCGCGGCCGTCATCACCACTGTCGTCTCGTCCGGCCTGCTCGTCGGCTCCAGCACCAGCGCCGAGGCGGGACCCGTCCAACAAGTGCCCGTCCAGCAGCAGCTCGCTGCGGACGGCCTGCTCGACTTCCTGACCGAGGACCCGGTGCTGCTCGGTACCGGCGCCGTCGGCGAACCGCTCGACGTCGTCCAGCCCGTCTTCGGGCTGCTGTCGGGGCTGCTGCAGGGACTGGTCACCACCGACGTGACCTGGCTGTGCGACGGAGCGGAGATCCCCGGGGTCGGCGACGTCCTCGAGTTCGTGCCCACCGAGGCCCAGGCCGGCTGCGAGATGGCCGCACAGACGGTGAGCTCGCTGCTCGGGCTGGTCCCTTTGAGCCTGGTCACCAACGTCATCCCGATCGCCGAGGGCGGTGACCTGCCGGGCAGCCTGCTCGACGTACTCACGATGAACCCGATGCTGCAGGGCACCGGCGCGGTCGGTGACCCGTTGTCGGTCGCCGCGCCGGTCTTCGGGCTGCTGTCGCCGGTGCTGCAGGGCCTGATCACCACCGACGTCACCTGGCTCTGCGACGGGGAGGCGATCCCGGGCGTCGGCAACGTGCTCGAGTTCGTGCCCACCGAGGCCCAGGCCGGCTGCGAGATGGTCGCGCAGACCGTCAGCACCCTGCTCGGGGTGCTGCCGCTCAGCCTGATCACCAACATCATCAACGTTCCCGGTCTCGTGGACGGCGCTCCGCAGGCGACCACCCCCGCGAACATCAGCGGCACCCCGAAGGTCGGCCAGACGCTGACCGTCACCGACCCGGTCTGGGACGCCACTGGTGTCGCCAATACCTATGCCTGGGTGCGTAACGGCGTCGTGATCTCCGGTGCCTCCGCGAAGACCTACAAGGTCGCCGCACAGGACGCCGGCAAGCAGGTCACCGCGAAGGTCACCGGCACCAAGGCCGGCAAGAGCGGGACTTCGGTCAGCAACGCGCTGCTGATCTCGAACGACGCGGTCGAGCAGCTCGTCGCGACCACCGCGCCGCGGATCTCCGGGGCCACGAAGGTCGGTGGCCTGCTGGCGATCGCCCCGGGCGGCTGGCTGGGCGGCACCGTCACGCCGCTGTTCTCCTACCAGTGGTACAACACCTCGGGCGCGATCCCGGGTGCCACCTCGCGGGAGTACGTGCCCACTCTGGCCGACGCCGGCAAGCCGATGGCCGCGACGGTGACCGCCACGCTGACGGGCTTCCTGGACGGCCTCGGCATCACCAACGTGATCCGGGTCGCCAAGGCGGCGAGCAAGACGAAGCTCAGCAAGGCCAGCGGTCGGCTGGTCAAGTTCCGGGTCACCCCCGGAGCCGCGCACCCGACCGGCAAGGTCCGGCTGATGAAGGGCAAGAGGACCCTCAAGGTCTACCAGCTCCGGGCCGCCGACAACGGCCAGCGCACGGTCCGGCTGCCGAAGGCCGCGAAGGGCAAGATCCGCGCGGTCTATCTGGGCAGTGCGGCCCTGAAGCGCTCCAAATCCCGGGTCCTGCGCCTGCGCTAAAAGAACGCTGACCCGTCGCAAAGTTTGCGACGGGTCAGCGTGTTTTGGTTGTTACGCCGTGGGGGTGTCCACAGGCTGGGTCGGAGCGGTCGGAGCCGGGGCCTCGTCGCCACCGATGACCACCGAACGCTGCTTCGAGATGTAGACGGCGCCGGCGATGATCAGCGTCGCAACGATCGCGATGAGGAGCCGCACGACGTCGTTCTCGTCGTCGCCGTAGGACATCGACACGATGGCGCCGACGATCAGCAGCGAGACCAGGTTCATCACCTTGAGCAGCGGGTTGATCGCCGGACCGGCGGTGTCCTTGAACGGGTCGCCCACGGTGTCACCGATGATGGTGGCCTCGTGCGCCGGCGAGCCCTTGCCGCCGTGGTGGCCGTCCTCGACCAGCTTCTTGGCGTTGTCCCAGGCACCACCCGAGTTGGCCAGGAAGACCGCCATCAGCGTGCCGGTGGCAATCGCGCCCACCAGGAACCCGGCGAGTGGACCGACACCCAGGCCGAAGCCCACCGCTACCGGCGCCAGGATGGCCAGGATGCCGGGTGTCGCCAGCTCGCGCAGCGAGTCCTTGGTGACGATGTCGACGACCTTGCCGTACTCCGGACGGCCGGTGCCCTCCATGATCCCGGGGATCTCGCGGAACTGACGGCGTACCTCGAACACGACCGCGCCCGCGGCCCGGCCGACGGCGTTGATCGCCAGGCCGGAGAAGAGGAACACCACGCCGGCACCCAGCAGGGCGCCCACGATCAGCTTGGCGTCGAAGACGAGGAATCCGCCGAAGACGTCCGCAGCGTCGGAGCTGCTCGCGCCGGACTCGGCCAGCTTCTCGAACGCCGAGGTGACGTACGACGCGAACAACGCGCTCGCAGCCAGTACGGCGGTCGCGATCGCGATGCCCTTGGTGATCGCCTTGGTCGTGTTGCCGACCGCGTCGAGCTCCGTCAGGATCTTGGCGCCTTCGGGGCTGACGTCGCCGGACATCTCCGCGATGCCCTGGGCGTTGTCGGAGACCGGACCGAAGGTGTCCATCGCCACGATCACACCGACCGTGGTGAGCAGACCGCAGCCCGCCAGCGCCACGGCGAACAGGGCGTAGATGCCGCCCGCGCCGGCGAGCAGCGCCGCGCCGAAGACAGCCGCACCGATCACCATCGCCGTGTAGACCGCCGACTCGAAGCCGACTGCCAGGCCGGACAGGATGACGGTCGCGGCACCGGTCAGCGAGGTCTGGCCGACATCCTTGACCGGTTTGTGCTCGGTACCCGTGAAGTATCCGGTCAGCGCCAGGATCGCGCAGGCCAGCAGGATGCCGATGACGACCGCACCGGCGGCGAAGGCCGCTGGCCCGAGGTCGGGCACGCTGCTGGAGAGGACGTCGCCGATGCCGCCGCCGGCGTTGTCGAGCTCGCTCCACTCCGAGGGCAGGTAGACGAACGCCAGAATGATGCTGGCGACGGCACCGATGGCAGCGGAGATGTAGAACGCCCGGTTGATCGTGGTCAGGCCGCTCTCGCTGGCGCGCGGCCGGGTGAGGTAGACACCAGCGACGGCGGACAGCGCGCCGATGGCCGGGACCAGCAGCGGGAACACCAGGCCGGCGTCACCGAAGGCCTGCGAGCCGAGGATCAACGCGGCGACCAGGGTCACGGCGTACGACTCGAACAGGTCGGCCGCCATGCCGGCGCAGTCGCCGACGTTGTCGCCGACGTTGTCAGCGATGGTCGCGGCGTTGCGGGGGTCGTCCTCGGGGATGTTCTGCTCGACCTTGCCCACCAGGTCGGCACCGACGTCGGCCGCCTTGGTGAAGATGCCGCCACCGACACGCATGAACATCGCGAGCAGCGCGGCACCGAAGCCGAAGCCCTCGAGCACGTCGGGCGCGTGCTCCTGGAACAGCAGCACCACGACGCTGGCGCCGAGCAGGCCCAGACCGACCGTGAGCATGCCGACCATGGCGCCGGTGCGGAAGCCGATGTGCATCGCCGGGTCGCGGCCCTGCTCGTTGGCGGCGGCGGCGACCCGGAGGTTGGCGCGTACGGCCAGACCCATGCCCAGGTAGCCCACGGCGCCCGAGAAGCCGGCACCCGCGAGGAAGAACAGGGAGCGGCCGATGCGCACCCAGGCGTCGTCGGCGGGCAGCGCCAGGAGGGCCACGAACGCGATCGCCGCGAAGATGGCGAGGGTCCGGAACTGCCGGGTGAGGTAGGCGTTGGCGCCCTCCTGCACCGCTTGGGCGATTGCCTTCATGTTGTCGGTGCCTTCACCGGCAGCAAGAACTTCCTGGCGGAACATCAGACCCATCGCAAGCGCGCCAAGCGCGATCACTGCGACGATGATGACCAGGATGAGGTTGCCGCCGGAGACTTCCACGACAGCGGGATAAATCCCGGTCATGTGCTTCCTCCTGCGATTCAGGGTTGCCGCGCGTGGGAGTGCGCGCGGCTCAGGTCATGAACGCGCGGCAGTCTACGCACGGGGTGACGCAGGTGACACGGCAGGTGTGAGACACCTCTCAGCAGCCCTAGGAGGCGAAAGCCGCGTCCGTCGTCTCGTGGATCACGAACACCTTGGCCAGGCCGGTGATCCGGAAGATCTTGAGCAGCCGGTCCTGGTTGCAGACCAGCTCGAGCGAGCCGTCATGTGCGCGGACCTTCTTCAGCCCGCCGACGAGGACGCCGAGGCCGGTGGAGTCGAGGAACTCGACCCCGGCCATGTCGATCACCAGGTGATAGGTGCCGCCGCCGACGAGCTCGGTGATCATGTCGCGCAGCTTGGGTGCCGTGTAGACATCGATCTCGCCGCCGACCGACACGATGGTGCGCCCATCGACATCGCGCGTCTCAAGACTTAGGTCCACGTGCTCTCTCCCGTAAGGATTTGCCGACGAGGACCGGAACACCGGAAACACTCAACCCCGACACCCGGCCTGGAATATGTAACCACGCCGCCCCGCACAACGCACCCGAAGCAGAGCGGTGAACCATCTTTCAGGGTGGGACCGTCGGTGGGGACGGACAGGATCGGAGCGTGACTCAGGTGGCCCAGCAACCGGGATCCCGGGTCGCCGACGCCGTGCTCCGGCTGGCCTCGGTGCCCGGTCGCGAGGGCCGGTTGACCCACCTGGAGCTGCTGCCGGCGCGCCCGCCGAGGTACGCCGACTGGCCGGCCTGGTCGGCCCCGTCGGTGGTTGCGGGCTTCGCGGCACGTGGGGTGACCCGGCCCTGGTCGCACCAGGCAGCCGCCGCGGACGCCGCTCACTCCGGCACTCACGTCGTGGTGTGCACGGGCACCGCGTCCGGCAAGTCGCTCGCCTACCAGCTGCCGGCGCTCACGGCGATCGAGGAGGGCCGCGGTCCCGGGGGCAGCGCGGCTCGACCGTCCTCTATGTCGCACCCACCAAGGCGCTCGCGCAGGACCAGCTGGCCTCGCTGGTCGGCCTCGGCGTCGATCTCCGGGTCGGCACCTACGACGGCGACAGCCCCCTCGAGCAGCGCGACTGGGTCCGCGACCACGCCGACTACGTGCTCACCAACCCCGACATGCTGCATCGCTCGATCCTTCCCGGACATGTGCGCTGGGCGGCCTTCCTGCGCACCCTTCGCTACGTCGTGGTCGACGAGTGCCACCACTACCGGGGCGTCTTCGGGGCGCACGTCTCCCACGTGCTGCGCCGGCTGCGGCGGGTGTGCGCTTCCTACGGCTCCTACCCGACATTCGTGCTGGCCTCGGCGACCGTCGCGGAACCGGAGGAGGCGGCCGGCCGCTTGACCGGCCTCGAGGTACTGCCGGTCACCGGCGACGGGGCGCCGCGCGGCCGGGTGGCGCTGGCGCTGTGGGAGCCGCCGATGACGCCATACATCGGAGAGAACGGCGCGCCCGTACGCCGGGCCGCTTCCTCCGAGACCGCCGACCTGCTCGCCGATCTGGTCGCCGAGGGCGTGCGCACGCTGGCGTTCGTGCGTTCTCGGCGCGGCGTCGAGCAGGTCGCGCTGACCGTTGCCGACCTGCTCTCCGTCGTCGACCCATCGCTGGCCTCGCGGGTCGCGGCCTACCGCGGCGGCTACCTCCCCGAGGAACGGCGCGAGCTCGAGCAGGCTCTACGCAGCGGTGAGCTGCTCGGGCTGGCAGCGACCAACGCACTCGAGCTCGGCATCGACGTGTCGGGTCTGGACGCCGTACTCATGGCCGGGTTCCCCGGCACCCGGGCGGCCATGTGGCAGCAGCTCGGCCGGGCGGGGCGTGGGGCACAGGACGCCGCCGGGGTGCTGATCGCCCGCGACGACCCGCTGGACACCTACCTCGTGCACCACCCCGAAGCGCTGCTCGGCCGGCCGGTCGAAGCCACCGTCTTCGACCCGGCCAACCCCTACGTGCTCGGCCCGCACCTGTGTGCGGCGGCCCAGGAAGGCCCGCTCGTCGCTGCTGAGCTCGATCTCTTCGGCCCCGGAGCGCGCGAGGTGGTCGACGCGCTGACCGAGGCTGGCCTGCTGCGCCGGCGGCCGTCCGGTTGGTACTGGACCGACCGACGGCGCGCCGCCGACCTCGCGGACATCCGCTCCACCGGCGGGACGCAGGTGCAGCTCGTCGAGTCCGAGACCGGCCGGGTCGTGGGCACCGTCGACGGCGGGCGGTCGCACAGCAGCGCGCACCAGGGGGCGGTCTACGTCCACCGGGGTGAGACCTACCTGGTCGAGACCCTCGACCTCGACGAGCACGTGGCCGTGATCGCGCGAGCGGATCCCAACTACTCCACCTCGGCCCGGGAGATCACCGACATCACCGTGGTGCGGGAACGCAGCCACCGGACCTGGGGCGAGTGCCGGCTGTCCCTCGGCGAGGTCGACGTCTCCCAGCAGGTGGTGTCCTACCTCAAGCGCCGCCAGCCGAGCGGCGAGGTGATCTCCGAGGAGCCGCTGGACCTGCCGGTCCGCAGTCTCCGCACCACCGCGGTCTGGTGGACGGTCCCTGACGACGCCCTGGCCGAGGCCGGCCTCGGTCCCGAGGTGCTGCCCGGGGCGGCGCACGCCGCCGAGCACTGCGCGATCGGGCTGCTGCCCCTGTTCGCCACCTGTGACCGCTGGGACATCGGCGGGGTCTCGACAGCCCGGCACGCCAACACGGGGCGACTCACCGTGTTCGTCCACGACGGGCACCCGGGCGGCGCCGGCTTCGCCGAGCGCGGCTACCGGGCCGCACGCGAGTGGCTGACCGCGACCCGCGAGGCGATCAGCGCCTGCGAATGCGCGGACGGCTGCCCTTCGTGCATCCAGTCGCCGAAGTGCGGCAACCAGAACCACCCGCTCGACAAAGAGCCTGCGGTCCGGCTGCTCGACGTGTTGCTCGGGGACGCCGTTGCCGACGCCGCCGAGGAGTAGCCTGCGTCCATGTTGATCCTGGGGCTGCTCCTGGTGGCCGCCGGTGCCGCCGTCATCGTCGCGGCCGTGTTCACCGTCGAGGTGACCGGAAGCCAGATCGAGATCATCGGCATCGAGGTCGGTGCGACCACGTTGTTCGTGCTGGGCGTGGCCGCCGCGGTCGCGATCTGGTGGGGCTTCTCGATCGGCAAGTTCGGTGCTCGTCGGTCATTGCGCCAGCGCCGCGAGAACAACAAGCTCGAGGAGCTCTCGCAGAAGCTGGACAAGGTCGAGCTCAGCCGCCGCGGTGAACCCGACGACGACCACTCGCGCCACGACCATCTCTGACTTCTAGGACGCAGGTCCCGCTCGAGCCTCCGCGACCAGGTCGGCCGTCTGCCCCAGCCACCGCGGACCGTCGACCTCGACGGTGACCCGGACCTCGAGCCCGTCGGGAGCACAGCCCGTCACTGTCGAGCCATTGGCGGTGGCCACCCGCGCCGCCGCGGCACACGCGTCCTTGCCATCGGCGAGCGCCGACGCCCCAGCCAGCGCGGCCAGGTCGGCCGCGGACTGGGCGACCCGATGCGCCTTCACCATGGCTCCGACGACCCCCAGCGCCGCACCGACGAACAGCAGCAGCCCGAGGAACGCGACCACCAAGACGGTGGCCGCGCCCCTCTCCGGGCGTCGCCATCTCACCCGGGCTCCTCGTCGGCGGCGACCGCCTCGGCCCGCACGGTGACCGCGGGCAGGAACCCGAACAGTCCGCCGGGACCGTCGACCTCGGCGCTGCTCGTTGCCACCACCTGCCCGTCGGTGCGGGTGACCGCCACCTCGGAACCATCCGGCGCTACCCGTCGGCCCCTGGCCACCGCTGCCTCGACGCCGTCACCGCGGGCCACGGCACGCGCGGTCTCGCGTGCGGCGTCTACGGTGCGGATCTGGGCCGCGCCGACCGAGAGCAGCCACACGAGACCGATGGTGACCGCGACCAGCAGCGGCAGCCCCATCGCCAGTTCCGCGGTGACGGCGCCGCGCTCCGAGGACGGCCGGCCGCTCACCCGATGCCGAGCAGGCCGAGGACGTGGTCGAACAGGGTCTTCAGCAGCTTGTCACCGAACCCTCCGGTGAGCAGCTTGTAGAGCAGGCCCGCCAGACCGGCTCCGGCCGCCGTGCCGACGGCGTACTCCGCGGTGGTGATGCCGCGCTCGTCGCGAGAGATATTCAAGATGTTCCTCCTGGTCCGGAGCCGCCGGGTGCGGCTCTTCGCAAGCACCTTGCGGCCGCGCGCCGACGGTCGCGGACTTCGGCTCTCGACGCTGTGGACGGAGCGGTCGCGGCGGCGACTGTGGAGAATTCGTCGCCACCCTGCCGGGAACGACTCAGCCCAGGCAGACGAGATAGGCGTCGTGGAGTCTGCCGCGTTCAAGCCCGACGCGCGACGGCACGGTGGTCCTGTGCAGCAACCCCCTCAGCCGAGGGAGAGCTCGCGCAGCAGCCCGGCAACCAGGGGCACGATGCCGATCAGCACGAACGCCGGCAGCAGGCACAGCCCCAGCGGCAACGCGGCCTTGACGCCGACGGCCCTGGCCCGGTCCTCCACCTCGGCCCGGGCCTGGTGGGCGAGGTCGTCGGCCAGGCGTTTCACTGCGGCGACCACGGGGGTCCCGCTGCCATGCGCCCGTGCCAGGGTGCGGCCCAGTCCTCCGAGCTCTCTGTCGCGGGCGAGCTCCGCCCAGACCTGCGCTGGATCCGCCCCCAGGTCGATCCGAGCCGCCAGTGGTTCCAACCGGGAGGCGGCCGGTCCGGGTAGCGCCTGGCACACCAGGCCGATCGCGCTGCCGGGCGCGGCGCCGCTGGAGAGCGCCGAACCGAGGAGCGTCACTACGTGCGGCAGGTCGCGGCGCACGGACTCCCGTCGGCGTCGGACCTCAGGAGGCTCGGCCCGACCGATGCCCACCCAGGTCGCGACCCCCGCCACCACCGCGCCGACGAGACCCGCGACCCCGCCGATCAGGACGGCCGCGCCAACGCCCGAGAGCGCAGACCAGAGCCACCGGTGTCGCAACAGCCATCCCGGATGCGCTGCCGGTGAGGTAGCGGTCGCCGGCCCGCGCATCCGGGGACGAAGCGGCCAGAGCAGGGCGGTCGCCGCCGCCGCAGCAACGGCCGCCAGCCACGCGCTCACGACGCCCGGTCGACGTCGCGGGCGATGGCCTCGATCCACCAGAGCCCGGCGAGCCCGAACGCCAGACCGGCGGCGAGGCAGGCCAGCCCGATCGGATGACCGAGCAGGAAGCCCCATGGGTCGCCCCCAGTGCCCGATCCCATCAGCAGCGCGAGCAGCGGCAGCCCGGCGAGCAGCCTGGCGGTGGCCCGGGCCGACGCGAGCTCGCCGTCGACGATCCGCCGGGTCGCGCGAGCGGCTCGGAGGTCGTGGGTCACCCGGTCGACGGCGTCGCCGAGGCCGGCCCCAGTGCGATGCGCGACCTGCCAGGCGGCGGCCACGATCCGCAGGTCTCCCGCCCCCGCCCGGGTGGCGGCGGAGCGGAACGCCGCGGGTACGTCGGCACCCACCCGGAACGCCTCGGCCACTCCGGACAGGTGCGGCCAGTCGGCAGCAGCGCGCTGGAGGGCTGGGCCCGGTGGACGGCCGGTGCCGAGCTCGGCGGCGAGCAGCTCACAGCCCTCCAGCACCCGCGCCGAGGTATCCCTCGCCTCCCGGCGCCCGGCCCGATGCCGCAACAACAGTGCGGTCGCCCCACCGGTCGCTGCGACCAGGGCCGCCACCAGGACCAGCTGGACCGACCCGCCGGTCACCGCGATCACGACCGCGGCGCCGGCTGTCGGCCCGAACAGCCAGTGCGGGGGAAGCGAGCGCGACCGAGCCGGCAGCCGCGCTGACGCTGGCAGCACGGTCAGGATGGCCGCCGCAGCGCAGACCATCGCGACCGCCGTCACCCGGCCTCCCGATCGTCGAGCATCCGAGCCAGCCTCGGCGCCGCAGGTCCAGGGCGTACGACGCCATCGGCAGCGACCTCCACCGCGACCACCATCGTCACCAGCCCGGACCGCTGGCGCTCGGGAACAGCTATCTGCGCAAGCCGGCGCCGCCCATCCGGATCGCGCGCCAGGTGCAGGACGAGGTCGACGGCCGAGGCGAACTGGCTGTGCGTGGCCGCCCGGTCGAGGCCGGCCGCGACGGCCAGCGCCTCGACCCGGGCCGGCACATCGAGCGCGGAGTTCGCGTGCAGCGTCCCGCAGCCGCCCTCGTGGCCGGTGTTCATCGCGGCCAACAGCTCGACCACCTCACCCCCGCGCACCTCGCCGACCACCAGTCGATCCGGCCGCATCCGGAGCGCCTGGCGCACCAGCGCGCGCAGGGTGATCTCACCCGCACCCTCGATGTTGGGCGGCCTGGCCTCGAGGCCGACCACATGCGGATGGTCCGGTCGGAGCTCCGAGGAGTCCTCCACGAGAACCAGCCGCTCGCCCGCGCCCACCATCCCGAGCAGCGCCGCCAGCAGCGTGGTCTTGCCGGAGCCGGTGCCGCCGCTGACCAGGAACGCCAGCCGCGCCGCGACCAGCCGACGCACCACCACCGCGACCTCGTCGGCGACCGTGCCGGAGGCGACCAGCTCCTCGAGCGTGAAACCGGCCCGGCGTGGGACGCGCAACGAGATCACGGAGCCAGGCCTGGCCACCGGCGCGAGCACGGCATGGAACCTGGTGCCGTCAGCCAGCCGCAGGTCGACGTACGGCGTCGCGTCGTCGAGCCGCCGACCACCGAGACCGGCCAGCCGCTGGGCCAGCCGGCGCACGGCCTCCTCATCGGGAAACGTGACGTCGCTCAGCTCCAGTCCACGACCTCGGTCGAGGTAGACCCGCCCCGCACCGTTGACGAGTACATCGGTCACCCCCGGCATCCGCAGCAGCGGCTCGAGCGGACCGGCGCCGAGCACGTCGCGGCGCAACGCCTCGTGAACGGCCAGCACCGTGGCGTCGCCGACCGGGCGGCCGGCCTCGCGGAGGGCCAGAGCCACCCGGTGTGGCGTCAGCTCGCCGGGGTCCCCGGCCAGCCGATCGCGCACCGCGTCGACGAGGGCAGTCGGCACTTCTTCCACCGGCGACACGCTCATGCGGCGGCGGCGAGGGTCACTGCCCGCGCCTGTGCCAGCACCTCGAGGCTGGCTCGGCCCAACGGCCCGCGCGGCGACCGAACCGGACCGAGGCCGAGGTCGATGGCCTCCGCGAGCCGGCGTTGATCGGGCATCGCTGTCACCACCCCGACGCCGGTCACCCGGCCGATCTCCCTCGGCTCCAGCCCGTCGCCCCGGACCACGAGCCGCAATCCCCGATGGTCGTGGAACCGGGCGCAGAGCCTGGTCGCCGACGCCACGCCGGCCACCGTCGGCACGACCACGACCAGCAGCAGGTCGCACCGCGACGCGACCTCGTCGACCAGCGCATCGGTTGTCCGCGGCAGGTCGACCACCACGACGTCGTGCCCGCGCCGAGCCGCCGACAACGCCTCGCGAACCGCGAACGCCTGCAGGCTCCCGGACGCGCCGGCGTACCACGACAGCACGCCGAGCGGCCCCCGTCGCGGCAGCGCCTCACGCAGCGATCGCGCGCTGAGCCTGCCGGTCGTCTGGCACAGCGCGTCCCAGCGGAAACCCTCCTGCGTCTCCAGACCGAGCACCCGGTCGACGCCGGGTCCGAGTGGGTCGCAGTCGATGACGACGGCCTCCCCGGACCGGGCGGCAACCTGGCCGATCGCGCAGGCCAGCGTGGTCGCACCCGCGCCGCCCGACCCGCCCACCACTCCGATCACCAGCCCGCGCCGGGCGCCGGTGTCGCCGAGATCGGTCAGCGTTTCGACCAGCCAGGTCTCCGAGAGCGGCAGCTCGTCGACGGCCCGCGCCCCGATTGCGACCGCCGTCCGGAACACCTCGTCGGCCACCGTTCCGAGCGCCACGATGTGCACCCGCTCCCGATGGTCGGGGTCGATCCGCGCCATCGCCGTGGCCTGGTCGGCACCGACCAGGACCAAGGGGGCGGCATTCCACGAACGCAGGGCGATCGCGGGATCGGGCGCGACTTCCGGGGTCACCCCAGCGGCAGCGGCCAGTCGCAGCAGCTCGTCGAGGAGGTTCGGATCGGCGGTGACGAAGAGCGGAGGGGTCATGGCACCGACGATCCCCGGATCGCCAGATGCCCCATCAGACAAGGCCGAAGTCTGTGGACCTCTCTCTGGCGAGGCCCGCCTGTGGAAGGTAACCGGCCATCTACGATCGAACATATGGCGCCCACCGCGGCCTTCTTCGACCTCGACAAGACGATCATCGCCAAGTCGAGCACGTTCGCCTTCTCCAAGCCGTTTCAGGCCGGAGGGCTGATCTCGCGCCGCGCCGTTCTTCGTTCTGCCTATGCCCAGTTCGTCTACGCCGTTGGCGGCGCCGACCACGACCAGATGGAGAAGATGCGGCAGTTCATGTCGCAGCTCTGCGCCGGCTGGGACGTCGCGACCGTACGCGAGATCGTGGCCGAGACGCTGTTCAACATCGTCGACCCGCTCGTCTACGACGAGGCCGTCTCGCTGATGGAGGAACATCGGGTCGCCGGCCGCGACGTCGTGATCGTCTCGGCCTCGGGCACCGAGATCGTCGAGCCGATCGGTCATCTGCTCGGCGTCGACGACGTCGTCGCTTCGCGGCTGGAGATCGAGGACGGCAAGTACACCGGCGAGATCAGCTACTACGCCTACGCCGAGGAGAAGGCCCACGCGATCCTCGACCTCGCCGAGAAGCGCGGGTACGACCTCGCCCAGTGCTACGGCTACAGCGACTCGGTGACCGACGTCCCGATGCTCGAGGTCGTCGGGTTCCCGCACGCGGTGAACCCGGACCGCGAGCTGCGCCGGATCGCGGCGGCGCGAGGCTGGCCGGTGCTGGTGTTCACCAAGCCGGTCGCGCTGCGCAGCCGGGTGCCGTTGCCACCCTCGAGGCCGGCACTGGCGGCGCTCGCCGTGGGTGGTGTCGTGGCCGTCGGCGGCGTTCTGTGGGCCAATGCTCGGCGTCGCCGCCTGGGTGCCTGACCTCCCCTTCCCCGGCCCAAAAGTCAACCCTTGAACCCGCCACCGGACCGGCGTACAAACGAGAGCAACAACAACTCAAGAGCAGCACGTGATCCAGGTACCCACGCGGCGATCCACCCTTCGTAAGGGAGCCTGCACACCGGGAACTGCCCGGGGCAGCAACTAAGAGATGCACGCTTGGTAGCCATCGGTTCACGTGTCAGCGGTGGCACTCGAGAATCCTGTGAGATCTCGGGTGCCACCTGCATCTCCAGGACTTTGTACGGCACGAGCAAACGAGCGCACGGCGTGGCGCCGAGGATGCGGATCGAGTGGCCGCGCGACCGAGGCACGAGGTCGCGAGCGGCTGTATCGAGATCCGGTGAGACGCAGAGCAGACCCAAGTGCGAGCGGTGGCGATTTCGAGGCTCGGCGCTGGCGTCGCCTCGCAGGCTCAACCACCGTCAGTTTCCGTCACGCAGCGGGCTGGCCTCCGCGCCCGCGGCGAACGCCTCCGCGGCGTACAGCGCCCAGGCGTGCACGCCGGAGCGGCCGCCCTCGGCGTACGCCTGCAGGTTGGACTCGTACGCCGCTCGGTTGGCCAGGTGCCCCGCCTCCGGCACCACCAGCGACTTCTCGTCGACGCCGCGGGCGGCGAGCACCAGCCGCTCCGCGGCCCGGGCCACGATCCCGTTGTGCGAGGCGAACGGCGTCCCGGTGAGCAGCTCGGCGTGCACCATCGCGGCCACCAGTAGCGCCGGGGCCTCGGTGCTCGCGGTCAGCAACCGGGCCACACCCTGGACTCGTTCGGCTGCCTCCTCGCCCCGGGGCCGGCCGAGCTGGTCGTCCGGAACCGATCCAGCACCGGCCAGCGCGTGCAGCCGGGCCAGCGCCTGGAGCGGCGACCGGTTGACGACCGGGACCAGCCCCAGCAGCTCGGTCGAGACCCGCAGCGCGGCCTGGGCGGTCTCGTCGCCGGAGCCGGCACGGACCTCCTCGAGTGAGGACGACGACCCCTCCAGCACCGCGCTCGCGGACGCACCGCGGAGCAGCGACTCGGCGGTCAGGTCCGGCGACGTGCGACGCAGGCCACGGTCGCGCAGCATCACGTCGATGCCGTCGCGTGCCGCAGCGTACGCCGACGGGACACCCTCGAGAGACACCAACCAGGCAAGGGGATCCGCGGGCATGGCGGAACCCTAACGACCAGGTGCAGCGGGTAATCTCGCGGTGATGGACGACCAGCGTCAGCGACAGGCCCGATCGTTCGGAGGCGTCGCCGACGCCTACGACCGGGGCCGGCCGTCGTACCCACGCGATGCGGCCGTCTGGCTGACCTCCGCGGAGCCGCTGACCGTCCTTGAGCTGGGGGCCGGGACCGGCAAGCTCACCGAGCATCTGGTCGCCCTTGGCCACGACGTCCACGCCACCGACCCAGAGCCGGCGATGCTGGAGATCCTGAGGGAACGGCTGCCCGGAGTGCGCACGGCCGAGGCGGTCGCGGAGGAGATCCCTGGCCCCGACAACGCGTACGACGTGGTGGTTGGCGCCCAGTGCTTTCACTGGTTCGACGTCGACCGGGCGATCCCCGAGATCGTGCGGGTGCTCAAGCCGGGCGGCTCGCTCGCGCTGACCTGGAACGAGCGCGACGAGCGGATCCCGTGGGTGAAGCGACTCGGCAAGATCATCGGCACCCAGGAGCAGGCCGTCGACCCGACCGAGACCCTCAAGAAGTCGCTGCGCTTCCTCTACGTCGAGACCGAGACGTTCAAGAACTGGCAGACCATCGACCGGAGCTCGATCCAGGACCTGGTCCGCTCGCGGTCCAACATCGCCGTCCTCGACGACACTGCCCGGGCCGAGAAGCTCGAGGAGCTGCTGGCGTTCTACGACGAGTTCGGCCGCGGCATGGACGGCATGAAGCTGCCCTACGTCACCCAGTGCTTCCGGGCCCGGGTGATCAAGACCCGCGCCGAGGAGGAGTCGGCCACGGCCGCCGACCCGGACGCGCCCACCGAGCCGCCCACCGACGACGACAGCGGCACGTTGCTCATCGACTTCCGGTAGGGCTGCGCCGGCGTCATTCCAGCGCAATTGCGCCGGTTGCAACGAGTGCGGCGCCGCAAATCTGTCCAAACCGCGCAATTGCGCTGAATGCGCGTGTCTAGGCTGACGGGTCGGTGTGCTCGGGTCCCGGATTGTGGTCGGATGAGCGCCATGGCACGGCCATGGCGCAGGACGCATCTCGGGACGGAAGCCGATCGGGCGACGTTCCGGACGCTGCACCGCGCCTCGCTCGCCTCGCCCGCCCTTCGCGCGGGTCTCACCGAGGAGAGCGCCGAGAAGTCGGTGCGACACCTGCGGGTACTGCTCGGTACGCCCGCGATGGCGCTGAGCGACACCTCAGGTCTGCTCGCCTGGGACGGCCTCGGTGACCACCATGCCGCGCAGCTTCCGGCGCTCGTCGAGCGGCACCCTGGACCGCGGGCACACCCGCAGCTTCGACCGGAGCGACCTGCAGTGCGGGGAGCCGGGATGCCCGGTCCGCACCGCGGTTGTCAGCCCGCTGGTCGTCGACGAACGGGTGGTAGGGACGCTGGCAGCGTTCGCGCCGTTCCAGACTGCGGGGCTGGCCCGGGCCGCCGACGAGGTGGCTCAGTGGGTGTCCGGGCAGCTCGAGCTGGCCGAGCTGGACGCCAGCCGGAACCGGCTGATGGAGGCCGAGGTCCGCGCACTGCGTGCCCAGATCAGCCCGCACTTCATCTACAACAGCCTCGGCGCGATCGCGAGCTTCGTGCGCACCGACCCCGCCCGGGCCCGCGACCTGCTGCTGGAGTTCGCTGACTTCACCCGCTACTCCTTCCGCCGCCACGGCGACTACACGACGCTCGCAGAGGAGCTGCGGTCGGTCGAGCGCTACCTGCTGCTCGAGCAGGCCCGGTTCGGCGACCGGCTGAAGGTGACGCTGAGCATCGCGCCGGAGGTGCTGCCGGTCGCCGTGCCGTTCCTGTGCATCCAGCCGCTGGTCGAGAACGCGGTCCGGCATGGCTTGGAAGGCGACGCCGGCGAGGGTCACATCCGGATCGTCGCGCTGGACCGCGGCAACGAGTGCCTGATCGAGGTCGAGGATGACGGCGCGGGCGAGGACCCGGAGAAGATGCGACGCGCGCTCGCCGGAGATCACGCCCTCGACTCGGTTGGGCTCGGCAACGTGGACGCTCGGCTGCGCACGACGTTCGGCGACGACTACGGCCTGGTCGTGGAGACCGCGAAGGGTGCCGGCACCAAGGTGATCGTCCGGGTACCGAAGTTCGCCCCGGGGGTGGCCACGTGAACGCCGCCGGCCTGCGGGTGCTGGTCATCGACGACGAGCGACCGGCGCTCGACGAGCTGTCGTTCCTGCTCCGCGAGGACGCCCGGGTCAGCGACGTACTCACCTGCGACTCCGCGGCCGACGCGCTGCGCATCCTCCGGGAGCAGGAGGTCGACTGCGTCTTCCTCGATATCCAGATGCCGGGGCTGACCGGGCTCGAGCTCGCACAGGTGCTGTCCCGGTTCCGGACGCCTCCGCCGATCGTCTTCGTGACCGCTCACGAGGGTCACGCGGTCGAGGCGTTCGACCTCCAGGCCGTCGACTACGTCCTCAAGCCGGTCCGTGCCGACCGGCTGGCCGAGGCGGTACGCCGTGTGGTGCACGGCGGCGAACGGGCCACGACCGCCGAGCGGGGCCTGCAGATCCCGGTCGAGCGTTCGGGCGTGACCAGGTTCGTCGACCGTGACGACGTGACGCACGTCGAGGCGCACGGCGACTACGCCCGGCTGCACGCCGACGGCGCCTCCTACCTGATCCGCACGCCCCTCTCGTCGCTGGAGGAGGAGTGGGGTCCGGCCGGCTTCGTGCGGATCCACCGCTCGCTGCTGGTCGCGCTGGCCCACGTCAAGGAGGTCCGGATGGACGCTGGCCGGTGCAGCGTGCTCGTCGGCGGGACCGAGCTCGGCGTCAGCCGACGGCACACCCGTGAGCTGCGCGACCTGCTGCTGAAGCGCGGCGGTGCCTGAGGCCATGAGCGACGAGCGGCCGCAGCGGGTGCGGGTCACCGGGCCGCCGCGTCGGCAGGGTCCGCGGCCCCGAACCGGGGACATCGACGAGGAGACCCGGTTGGGCGGGGTGTACCTCGGCTCGTTGCTTCGGGAGCAGCTGTTCCTCGCGCTGCGGATCGTTGCACTGCTGGCCCTCGGGGTCGGCTCGCTGCCGCTGGTCTTCCACCTCGCGCCCGACCTGGTGGACGTGGAGCTGCTGGGGATGCCGCTGCCCTGGCTGCTGCTCGGGATCGTGGTCTACCCGGTGCTGGTGCTGCTCGGCTGGCGGTACGTCCGCAGCGCGGAGCGCAACGAGCTCGCCTTCGCCGAGCTGCTCAACGAAGCGGACCAGTGAGCCACGACATCGCCCCCGGCATCGTCGCGGTCGCCGTCGTCACGATCGCGACGCTGGCGATCGGCACCTGGGGACTGCGGTTCTCGCGCACCACCAGCGACTTCTTCGTCGCCTCGCGGACCGTCCGTCCCGGGCTGAACGCGTCGGCGATCGGCGGGGAGTACCTCTCCGCTGCCAGCTTCCTCGGCGTCGCGGGCCTGGTGCTGACCTTCGGCGCCGACATGCTCTGGTACCCGATCGGCTGGACCGCGGGCTACCTGATGCTGCTGGTGTTCGTGGCCGCACCGTTGCGTCGCTCCGGTGCCTATACGCTGCCGGACTTCGCCGAGGCCCGTCTCGGGCCTGGGGTCAGGGCGGTCTGCTCGGTGCTCGTGGTCGGCATCGGCTGGCTCTACCTGCTGCCACAGTTCCAGGGCGCCGGGATCACCCTGCGCGCCGCGATCGACGCACCGGAGTGGGTGGGGCCGGCGATCGTCGGGCTGGTGGTGCTCATCAACGTCAGCTCCGGCGGGATGCGGAGCATCACGTTCGTCCAGGCATTCCAGTACTGGCTCAAGCTCACCGCTCTGCTGATCCCCGCCGCGGTGCTGCTGGTCGTCTGGGCCGGGGACGGTACGCCGGGCAGCAGCGGGGGCGGGGGCGGCTGGTCGATGCCGCTCGCGGACGGCGGAGGCGAGGGCCTCTACACGACGTACTCACTGATCATTGCGACCTTCCTCGGCACGATGGGCCTGCCGCACGTGGTCGTCCGCTTCTACACGAACCCCGACGGCCGGGCCGCGCGCCGCACCACCCTCGTCGTACTGACCCTGCTCGGCATCTTCTACCTGCTGCCGCCGGTCTACGGAGCGCTCGGCCGGGTGTACGGCGACGAGCTGGTCGCCGCGGGCCGCTCCGACGTCCTGGTGCTCGAGCTGCCCCGGCTGATGGTGCCGGGACTCGGTGGGGAGCTGCTGACCGGGCTGGTGACGGCCGGCGCGTTCGCGGCGTTCCTGTCGACCTCGTCGGGGCTGGCGATCGCGGTCGCGGGGGTGCTCACCCAGGACGTCACGGCTCGTCCGTGGTCCGGGCGCCGGCTGGACGGCATCACCGCTTTTCGGATCGGAGCGGTCATCGCGGTCGTGGTGCCGCTGTTCGTCGCGATCGCGCTGCCCAACGTGGGCGTCGCGCGGGCGGTGGGTTTGGCGTTCGCGATGGCCGCCTCGACGTTCTGTCCGCTGCTGGTGCTCGGCATCTGGTGGCGCGGCCTGACCGACGTCGGCGCCGCGGCGGGGCTGCTGGCCGGCGGTCTCGGCTCCGGCGCTGCGGTCGTGTGGGTCCTCGCCGACGGTTCGGGCGACGGGCTTGGCGCCGTACTCCTCTCCCAGCCCGCGGCATGGAGCGTGCCGCTGGCGTTCCTGACGATGATCGGCGTCTCACTGCTCACGGCGTCCCGGGTCCCCGTGCACACCCGCCGGTTCATGGTTCGGCTGCACACCCCGGAGACAGTCAAGCTCGACCGCGGCTGACGACCAGCTCGACGACGGCCTCATGCACGCCGATCACGTCGGCGATCACGCTCGCGCCGAGCGACTCCTCGCGGGCGCGCTCGGCGAAATGCCCGGGCGACAGGAGGTACGGCGACACCGCGTCGCCCGGCCGCACCACTTCCGCGGGCCGCAGGCCGTCGCCACCGAGCGTGGCCAGCGCGACCTCGCCGCCCCACTCCTCGGCCAGCAGCCCAGCCGCGGCCTCGAGGTCGGGCAGCGCAGCCGGATCCTGGGAACCGGCCGCCACCATCACCACCCGCTGGCCTGGGATCGCGCCCGCCTCGCGAAGCCGCTCGGCCTGAGCCAGCGCGAGCTGCGGGTCCGGACCGAGCGCCGGCCCCAGCCGCACCTCCACATGCGCGGCGCCCGCCGCGCGCGGCAAATCCACCGTCACGTGGTAGCCGGTCGACAGCAGCAGCGGCACCACGACCGCGGGCTCGGTCAGCGCGGCCATCACGTCGGCGAACAACGGCTCGGACAGCTCGACGTACGACGTCACCGGGGTCATCGCGAGCCGCACACCCGCGGCCGCTGTGACCGCCCGCGCGACGTCGTTGCCGGTGGGGTGCCGGGTGCCGTGGGCGACCGTGACCAAGACGGTCACGTGGCCACCGCGAGCCGGTAGCCGCGCTTCACCACGGTCTGCACCAGCCGGGTGCCGAGCGAGGAGCGCAGGCGGGCGACCGCCATCTCGACGGCGTGCTCGGAGGCAGCGGTCCCGGACGGCAGCGCGGCGAGCAGCTCCCGGCGCGAGACCACGTGTCCCGGGTTGACCAACAGCGCCTGCAGCACCGCTAGCGGCGCCGGGGTCAGCCTGACCTCGGCCCCGTCGAGCAGGACCTCGTCGCCGTGCAGCAACAGCGTATGGCCGGCGACGGTGAGGGTGAGCCCGTCCGACCGGGACGGCAGCTCCAGCTCGAGCTGCTTGACCATCGCCGCCAGCCGCGATCGCTCGGGGAAGATCGAGGGCACGCCCCACATCTCGAACGCCGCGGCCGTGACCGGCCCCACGCACGAAGCGAGTACGTCGGCCTGGAAAGCGCCGATCACGTCGTCGCGGCGACCGGTGGAACCGGCGGCATCCATCAACGCCGCGACGGCCGGCGCCGAGGTGAACGTGACAGCGTGCAAGGTCCGGTCGGCGATCTCGTCGATCAGGTGGAACATCGGCTCCGGATCCTCGGCACCCGCTACCCGGTAGATCGCCACGGTCGTGACATCGGCGCCGCGCCGGCGCAGCGCGTGGGCCGCCATCGACAGCGACTGGCCGTGCTCCTGCACCACGATCCGCTTGCCGGTCAGGTTGCGCCCGCGCAGGTGCTCGAGCACGTCGTCGAACTCCTCCGACTCCGGCGCCCACAGCTCACGCAGCCCGCGGCGGCGGAGCGCACCCACGCTCTTGGGGCCGCGGGCCAGGATCTCTGCGCCGCCGAGCGCCTCGACCAGCTTGTCGACGATGCCCCACGACTCGGCGGCCGCGAACCACGTCTTCATCCCGATCCCGGTGGTCGCCAGGAACAGGTCGATCGGCCTGCTCAGCACCTCGTCGGTCGCGGCACGCAGCGACGCGTCGTCGACCTGGTTCGGGTCGGTGGAGAGGGCCGGTGCCCAGACCACGGTGGCCCCGCGCCGCTCGAGGAGCTGCCGCTGCTCATCGACCTTGCGGGCAGCCGTCACCCCGATCCGGTACCCGGCGAGCGGCTGCATGCCCTCATTGTCGCTTGTCACCCACCACGACCGTTCCGTCCGAGGTGACGTGGACGTCGTACGTCGGCACCCGGACGCCGGGATCGTCGAGACACTCGCCCGTGCGCAGGTCGAACGCCTGCTTGTGGATAGGGCTGGCCACGAAGGCAGCCCCGCCGCGGCTGCCGATGATCCCGCGGGCCAGGACCGACGCCTGCGAGAAGGGGTCGAAGTTCGAGAGCGCGAAGATCTCGCCGTCGTAGGTCCGGAACACCGCGACCGCCTCGCCGTCCACGAGCGCGGTCACCCCGCCCTCGACCTCGATCGCGTCGAGCCGACAGATGGGCGTCATGGGGCACCGACGGGGATCGAAGCCCCGAGCGACACCGGGCCGGACGCGTCGCCGGCGATGATCTGGCCGCGCTCCTCGCGGAAGCTGATGTTCGGGTCGGGTACGCCGGGCGCGTTGACGAACGAGACGAACCGGGACAGCTTCTCGGGGTCCTCCAGCGTCGCCTTCCACTCACACTCATAGCCCGCGACGTGCGCGGACATCGCGGCCTCGAGCTCCGAGCCGAGGCCGAGCTCGTCGTCGACCACGACGGCCTTCACCCGGTCGAGCCCGCCCTCGAGGCTGTCCACCCAGGGCGCCGTGCGCTGCAGCCGGTCGGCGGTGCGGATGTAGTACATGAGGTACCGGTCCAGGTAGCGGACCAGGGTGTCGGTGTCGAGGTCGCCGGCCAGCAGCCGCGCATGCACCGGGGTCGCGCCGCCGTTACCGCCGACGTACAGGTTCCAGCCCTTCTCGGTGGCGATGACGCCGAAGTCCTTCGACCTGGCCTCGGCGCACTCTCGGGCGCAGCCGCTGACGCCGCCCTTGAGCTTGTGCGGCGACCGCAGCCCCCGGTAGCGGAGCTCGAGCGCGATCGCCAGCGCGACCGAGTCCTGCACGCCGTACCGGCACCACGTCGAGCCGACGCACGACTTCACTGTGCGCAGCGCCTTGCCGTACGCGTGACCGGACTCGAAGCCCGCGTCGACCAGCCGGCGCCAGATGTCGGGCAGCTGCTCCATCCGGGCACCGAACAGGTCGACCCGCTGGCCGCCGGTGATCTTCGTGTAGAGCCCGAAGTCGCGGGCCACCTCGCCGATCACGATCAGCTTCTCCGGCGTGATCTCACCGCCCGGGATCCGCGGGACCACGGAGTAGGTGCCGTTCTTCTGGATGTTGGCCAGGTAGGCGTCGTTGGTGTCCTGCAGGGTGCGGGTGTCGGCGCCGAGCACGTGCGCGCCGAGCAGGCTGGCCAGGATCGAGGCGATCGCCGGCTTGCAGACGTCGCAGCCGCGGCCGGTGCCGTGGGCCTCGACGATGTCGTCGAAGCGGCAGTACCCGTGCACCGCCACCACGTCGAACAGCTCCTGCCGGGTGAGCGGGAAGTGCTCGCACAGGCTGCGGTCGATCGTCCGGCCCTGGGCCGCGAAGTAGCCCTCGACCATCTTCTTGACCGACGACTTGCAGGAGCCGCACGTGGTGCCGGCAGTCGTGGTCGTGTCGTCCTCAGCGGCCGCGAGGATCTCGCCCTTGCTGACGTTGTTGCACGAGCACACGACCGCTTCGTCGGGCAGCTCGACGCCGCCGGAGCCGGTGCGCGGCGGGAGCAGCAGTTCCTCCGGGTTCTCGGGGAGCTCGATGCCGCTGATCCCGTCCACAGAGACCATCGCCCGCAACGATCCGTACGCCGTGGCGTCGCCGACCAGGATCCCGCCCAGCAGCCGCTTGCCGTCAGGGGAGACGACGAGCTTCTTGTAGTGCCCGGCCACAGAGTCGGCCAGCACCAGCTCGAGCGCGCCCTCGGTCGTCGCGAACGCGTCGCCGAAGCTGGCCACGTCGACGCCGAGCAGCTTGAGCTTGGTACTCATGTCGGCGCCGGTGAACTCCCCCTGTCCGTCGAGCAGGGTGTCCACGACCACCTCGGCCATCGCGTACCCGGGTGCGACCAGGCCGTACATCCGGCCGGCCGGAGCCGCGCACTCGCCGACCGCCCAGATGTGCGGGTCGGAGGTCCGGCAGCGCTCGTCGACGAGGACGCCGCCGCGCTCGGCCAGGTCGAGGCCGGCGTCGCGGGCCAGGCCATCGCGGGGCCGGATGCCGGCGGAGAACACGACGAGGTCGGCCGGTACGTTGTCAGCGCCGTCGAGCGCGAGCCCGGTCACGTGGGTGTCACCGAGCACGGCCGCGGTGGCCGCGCCGGTGTGGATGGAGAGGCCGAGCTCCTCGATGTGTCGACCCAGCATCGCGCCGCCGGCGTCGTCGACCTGGACCGGCATCAGCCGTGGCGCCATCTCGACCACATGGGTGTCGAGGCCGAGCTGGACGAGCGCGTTCGCGGCCTCGAGGCCGAGCAGGCCGCCGCCGATCACGGCGCCCGTGATGGCACCGGCGGCCGCCTCGCGGATCGCCTCCAGGTCCTCGATCGTCCGGTAGACGAAGCAGCCCGGCAGGTCGTGTCCGGGCACCGGCGGCACGAACGGCGCGGCGCCGGTGGCCAGCACCAGGGCGTCGTAGCCCAGGGTCATCCCGTCGGCGACGGTGACGGTGCGCGCGTCGCGGTCGATGCCGGTCACCTCGGCGTCGAGGACCAGCCGCACTCGCGGGTCGTCGTACTCACCTTCCGGGAGCAGCGACAGCTCGTCGGCGCCAACCTCGAAGAACGAGGTGAGGCCGACCCGGTCATACGCCGGCCGCGGCTCCTCGCCGACGACGACGATGTCGTAGGTCTCGGTGAGGCCGCGCTCGATGGCGGCCTGGACGAACCGGTGCCCGACCATGCCGTGACCGACCACGACCAGTTGCTTGCGCAGGTGGGGGCTCATACGGGTACTCCTTCTCTGACGAGCTCGCTGACCACGGCGGCACAGCCGCCGCAGCCGGTGGTGGCCCGGGTGTGGTCGCGGACTTCTTCGAACGAGGCGCAGGCCCGGATCGCTCCGGCGCTGACCCCCGCGCAGGCGCAGATCTCGGCCTCGTCGGGCAGCGCGGTGGGCGGGGGCTTCCGGTCGCCCATCAGCAGCGAGCCCGGTTCGCTGGGCGCGAGGATGCTGGCGCGGTCGTAGTACTGGGTGATCAGCCCGATCCGGGACAGGTCGCCGACCAGGGTGCCGGCGACGATCACGCCGTCACGGACCACCAGCTTGCGGTGCGAGCCGGCGATCGGATTCGTCACCTCGACCACCTCGCCCACGGTGCGCTCCGGGTCGCCGAGCACGGCGACGTCCAGGCCGGTGGCACGCAGGCGGGCGACGGTGCGGGCGCCGACGTACCGGATCCGCTCGCCGTTCAGGTGCCGGGCGAGCAGGGTGGCCTGCTCCCAGGCGGGAGGCACGAAGCCGGTGACCTGATCGCCGCGCTGAACGCAGTCGCCGATCGCGTGGATCGTCGGGTCGCTGGTGCGCAGGAGCTCGTCCACGACGACGCCCCGGCGGACCTCGAGGCCGGCCCTGCGAGCGAGCGCGGTCGACGGGCGACCGCCGGCGGTGAGTACGACGAGGTCGGCGTCGAGCATGAACCCGTTGTCGAGGACCAGTCCGTCGTCGGCGAGCCGGGTCGCGCGGGCGCCGGTGTAGACGGCGGTGCCCATCCGCTCCAGGTCACGGGCCAGGATCGCGCCGGCCTTGGCGTCGACCTGACCCCGCAGCAGATGGTCGCCGCCCTCGACCACCTCGGTGGCGAGGCCGCGGATGCCGAGCGCACGCGCGACCTGCAGGCCGAGCAGCCCGCCACCCACGACCACCGCACGTCGGGCCGAGCGGACCGCGTCGTCGAGTCGCAGGCAGTCGTCGAGGCTCCGGAACGCGTGCACCCGTTCGTCGAGCCGGCCGTCCATCCGGACGATCCCGCGGATGGGCGGGAGTGTCGGCACACTGCCGGTGGCGACGACGAGGACGTCGTACCCGACCCGCGACTTGTCGGCCAGCTCGACCTCGTGCTCGTCCCGGTGGATCTGCACCACCCGGGTGGCGACCCGGACGTCGAGGTCGCGCATCGGCAGGGTCAGGCTGTCCGGGGCGTGCGTGCCCTCGAGCACGGCGGAAAGCAGGATCCGGTTGTAGGGCAGGTGCGGCTCGTCGCCGAGCAGCGTCACGTCGTGCTCTTCGAGCCTGTCCGCGAGGCGGGCGGCGGCCATGCCGGCGCCGATGATCACGATCCTCACGCGGTCACCGCCGCGGCGCAGACCTTGAACTCGGGCATCCGGCTGGACGGGTCGAGGGCGTCGTTGGTCAGTCGGTTGGCGCCGACCCAGTGGAACGGCACGAAGACCGTGTCCGGGCGGATCGTCCCAACGACCCGGCACGGCGCCTTCAGCTCGCCGCGGCGGGTGGTGACCGCCACCAGTTCGCCGTCGACTGCACCGATCCGGTCGGCCAGCGACGGGTGCAGCTCGACGAAGGCGCCGGTGTCGGGCAGGTCGCGGATCCGGCGGGTCTGGGCGCCGGACTGGTACTGCGCGAGCACCCGCCCGGTGGTCAGGTGCACCGGGTAGTCGTCGCAGGGCACCTCGGCTGCGCCGAGGTACGCGACGGAAACGAAGCGAGCCCGGCCGTCGTGGTGCGCGAAGGTGTCCGCGAACAGCCGCGGCGTCCCCGGGTGGTCGGGCGAGGGGCACGGCCAGAACACCCCGTGCTCGGCGCGGATCCGGTCGTAGTCGATGCCGGCGTAGTCGGCCTTGCCGCCGGCCGACGCCCGGCCGAGCTCGGCGAAGATCTCCTCGGGGGCGGTCGAGAACGCGATCGGCGAGTCGAGCCGCGCGGCGAGCCCGGCGATCACGTCGAGATCCGAGCGCACCCCATCGGGTGCGTCGACGGCCTGCTCGCGCAGGATCACCCGACCCTCGAGGTTGGTCATGGTCCCGGTCTCCTCGGACCACTGCGTCACCGGCAGCACGACATCCGCGATCGCCGCCGTCTCCGACAGCACCAGGTCGCAGACCACGAGCAGGTCCAGGGCCGCCAGCCGCTCACTGATGTGCGTCGCGTTCGGGGCCGAGACGACGATGTTGCTGCCGAAGACCAGTAGCGCCTTGGCGCCGTCGTCGGTGCCGAGCGAGTCGAGCAGCTCGTACGCCGAGCGGCCGCGTCCGGGGAGGTCGTCGGCGTCCACTCCCCACACCGCGGCGACGTGGGCGCGCGCCTCGGGGTCGTCGATCATCCGGTAGCCGGGCAGCTGGTCGGCCTTCTGGCCGTGCTCGCGTCCGCCTTGCCCGTTGCCCTGCCCGGTGAGGCAGCCGTAGCCGGCGGCCGGTGCGCCGGGCATGCCCAGCGCGAGGGTCACGTTGATCCAGCCCAGCACGATCGCGGTGCCCTGGCTGTGCTGCTCGGCGCCGCGGGCTGTCAGCACCATCGCCCGGTCGGCCTGGCCGAGCCGGTCCGCCAGCCCGCGCACGTCCGCCGCCGCGACGCCGGTGACCCGCTCCACCCGTTCCGGCCACCACGCGGCGACCTCGCGGCGTACGTCGTCGAAGCCGGTGGTCCGGGCCGCGACGTACTCCTCGTCGACCTGGCCGGCCGCGACCAGCAGGTGAAGGACTCCCAGCGCGAGAGCCAGGTCGGTGCCCGGCACCGGCTGAAGGAAGGTGTCGGCGCGGTTCGCCGTCGGCGTCTGCCGCGGGTCGATCACCACGACGTGCCCGCCGCGCTCGCGCAGCCGGTCGAGGTGGCGCGCGGCCGGCGGCATGGTCTCGGCGAGGTTGGAGCCGACCAGGACCAGCACGTCGGTCTGCTCGATGTCAGCGAGCGGGAACGGCAGGCCACGATCGACGCCGAACGCCTGGTTGCCCGCCGACGCGGCCGAGGACATGCACCAGCGACCGTTGTAGTCGATCTGCGAGGTGCCCAGCGCGACCCGCGCGAACTTGCCGAGTTGATAGGCCTTCTCGTTGGTCAGCCCGCCGCCGCCGAACACCGCCACCGAGTCCGCGCCGTCAGAACCGCGCAATTGCGCCAGTCGTGCGGCGACCAGGTCCAGCGCTTCGTCCCACGACGCCGCCCGGAGCTCTCCGCTGGCCCGGTCCCGGACCAACGGAGAGCTCAGGCGCTCGCGGCTGCCCCGCAGCCCTGCCGCGCTCCAGCCCTTCCGACACAGCGCTCCCTCGTTGACGGGGAACTCCGGCCACGACTGCACCTCCAGTGCGGGACCACGCTGCTGCGCTTGCCCTGAGTTGGCGAGGGACGAGCCGTGTCGAAGGGTCATCCCACACTGGAGCGAGCAGTAGGGGCAATGCGTCTGGGTCACTCAGATGCCCGCCCTCGCCAGGCTCGTGGCGCTGACCGTGCGGCGCAGGTACACGGCGTACGTGACCACCGCGCAGACGACGTAGAAGCAGGCGAACACCACGAACGCGCCCTTGGTCGCGGAAAGCGGGTCGTCCACCCACGGCGACGAGAACGCGAGCGGGATCAGAAACCCGCCGATAGCACCGACCGCACCGATCACGCCGATCGCCGCCGACGACTGCTTGGTGGCGGTGGCCATGGCCGCGACCCGCTCCGGGGTGTGGGGCGTGGTGGCCCGCTCGGCCTCGGTGCGGAAGATCGCCGGGATCATCTTGTACGTCGAGCCGTTGCCGATGCCGGTCGCGGCGAAAATGCAGAGGAAGAAGCCGAGGAACCACGGGAACCAGGATTTGTTGTCCGCGGCGATCCCGACGTCGGCGGTCGGGTTCGGGGTCAGCTGAGTCAGTGTCCACAGCACCGCGAGGGTGAACCCGATCATCGCGGAGAACGCGCCCAGGGTGACTTTCGCGCCGCCGTGCTTGTCGGCCAGCCAGCCACCGAACGGCCTCATCAGTGACCCGATGCCGGCCCCAAGGAACGCGTAGTACGCGAAGAAGATGCCGGTGCCGAGCGGAGCTGGATCGGGCACCCAGAAGTTGAGCTTGATCAGCAACGGCATCGCGGCCGAGTAGCCGATGAACGACCCGAACGTGCCGACGTAGAGGAACGACATCACCCACGTCTGCCGGTTCTTCACGACCCGGAGCTGCTCGCGGGGAGAGGAGTGCGCGTCAGTCAGGTTGTCCATCAAGAAGTACGCCGCGATGGTGGCGACGATCGCCAGGCCGGCGTAGACGTATGCCGCGCGCTGCAGGTTGATGCCATCCTCGGCCGCCTTGACCAGGCCGAAGACGCCGGCGCCACCAACGAGTACCGGAAGCAGCAGCTGGATCAGCGAGACGCCCAGGTTGCCGCCCGCGGCGTTGAGGCCGAGCGCCGTCCCCTTCTTGCTGGAGGGGTAGAAGAAGTTGATGTTGGCCATCGACGACGCGAAGTTGCCGCCGCCGAAGCCCGCGGTGGCCGCGATCAGGCAGAACATCCAGTACGGGGTCTCCGGGTTCTGCACCGCCCACGCGAACAGCAGCGTCGGGATCAACAGCAGCGCCGCGCTGGCCATCGTCCAGTTGCGGCCGCCGAACTTCGGCACCGCGAACGTGTAGGGCAGTCGCAGCAGCGAGCCGACCAGGTTCGGCAGCGCGACCAGGAAGAACAGCTGCTGCGGCGTGAACGAGAAGCCCTGGGCGAGCAGGAACGCCGAGGACACGCTCCAGATCAGCCAGACGGAGAAGCCCAGGTGCTCGGCGAATATCGACCAGATCAGGTTGCGCTTGGCCACATCCTTGCCGGTCGACTCCCAGAACTCCGGCTCCTCGGGGCGCCAGTCGTCGATCCATCGACCGGTGCGCCGGGCGGTCGAGGGGGGAATGTCGGTCTGTGTCATGCCGCTATCGAAAGCCGCGCAGGTTTCGTCGCCGTTCGAGGTACGACGACCGAAAGGTCAACTTGTCCTCACAACCTCACGCCTCGCCTCGCGGCCTGCTCGGCAACCGCTCGTCGTACGAAACCGACCGCTCACCGAATCGGCCGTTCCGCCCGCCGCATCCGGCGCACGCACCCCTGACGGGAGGGGTACTCGAGTTCCTACGGTGACCGTGATCACACCCCCTCCAGGAGGCAAGCCCGTGACATCAGCGACAGATAGCGACGGGAACGAAGTGCACCTGCGCTCCGACCACCCGATCTACGTCCACCTCCACGACGCACCAGAGTTCAGCGAACTGAGGAAGCGGTTCCGGAGGTTCGTCTTCCCGGCCACGTTCGCCTTCATGGCGTGGTACCTGCTCTATGTCGTGATGTCGAACTGGGCTCAGGACTTCATGAGCACCCAAGTCGTCGGCCACATCAACATCGCCCTCGTGTTCGGGATCCTGCAGTTCGTCTCGACGTTCTCCATCGCGTGGCTCTACGGCCGTTACATGGAGGCCAAGGTCGACCCGATCGCTCGTGAGCTCGAGAAGCGGTACGAGGACGAGCTGCACAGCGAAGGAGTTGGCCGATGAGTTCCGAAGCCCTCTCCACCGTCCTGTTCGTGGTGATCGTCGCGATCACCATCGGCATCACCGTCTGGGCAAGCAAGAAGAACAAGAGCGCCGCTGACTACTACGCCGGCGGCCGCAACTTCAGCGGCTTCCAGAACGGCCTGGCGATCTCCGGCGACTACATGAGCGCTGCGTCGTTCCTCGGTATCTCCGGAGCAATCGCGCTGGCCGGCTACGACGGTTTCCTCTACTCCATCGGCTTCCTGGTCGCCTGGCTGATCGCCCTCTTGCTAGTGGCGGAGCTGCTCCGCAACTCGGGCCGGTACACGATGGCCGACCAGCTCGCCTTCCGGATGCGCCAGCGCCCGGTGCGGACCGCAGCGGCGAGCTCGACCGTCGTGGTCTCGATCTTCTACCTGCTCGCGCAGATGGTCGGCGCCGGCGCGCTGGTCACCCTGCTGCTCGGCATCGAGGGCGAGTGGGCGATCCGGTTCACCATCCTCGCGGTCGGCATGCTGATGATCTTCTACGTCGTCGTCGGTGGCATGAGGGGCACCACCTGGGTCCAGATCGTCAAGGCGGTCCTGCTGATGACCGGCACGGTGCTGATCACGGTGCTGGTGCTGGCGAAGTTCGACTTCAACCTGAGCGACCTGCTCGGCGCCGCGGCCAGTAACACCGGCAAGGGTGACGCGTTCCTGGAGCCCGGCCTGAAGTACGGAATTAGCACGACAAGTCAGATCGACTTCGTGTCGCTCGGCCTGGCCCTGGTGCTGGGCACCGCCGGCCTGCCGCACATCCTGATCCGGTTCTACACGGTCCCGACTGCGAAGGACGCACGCACGTCAGTGAACTGGGCGATCGGGCTGATCGGCTCGTTCTACCTGATGACCTTGGTGCTCGGCTTCGGTGCGGCCGCGCTGCTGAACACCGGGCCGGAGAGCGATGTCGCCACCAGCGGCGGCAACCTGGCATCTCCACTCCTCGCCGAGGAGGTGGGCGGTGGCGCCGGGTCGGGTGGAGGCGCGATCCTGCTCGCCTTCATCGCGGCGGTGGCGTTCGCGACGATCCTCGCCGTGGTGGCCGGACTGACCCTGACATCGGCATCGTCGGTCGCCCACGACCTGTACGCGAACGTGTGGAAGAAGGGCAAGGCCAGCGAGAAGGACGAGGTGAGAGTGGCGCGGATCGCGGCCTTCGCGATCGGCGGCGTCGCCATCGTCTTGTCGATCTTCGCGCAGGAGCTGAACATCGCGTTCCTGGTGGCCTTGGCCTTCGCGGTCGCGGCATCGGCCAACCTGCCGGCGCTGGTGATGAACCTCTTCTGGAAGCGGTTCAACACCAGGGGCGCGACCTGGGCGATCTACGGAGGCCTGGTCACCTGTGTGGGCCTGGTGTTCTTCTCGCCCACCGTGTCGGGACCGATCGGCGTGTTCTGGACCAGCGTCGACTTCTCGTGGTTCCCGCTGGCCAACCCGGGCATCATCTCGATTCCCGCTGGCTTCCTGTTCGGCATCCTCGGGACGCTCACGTCCCGTGAGCCGGGCGATGACGAGGCCTACGTCGAGCTCGAGGTGCGCTCCCTCACCGGAGCGGGCTCCGAGAAGGCCACCGGCGAATAGCTGGGCGACCAACCGCCGCCCGCCCCGGAGCCAGAGGCCCGGGGCGGGCGAGCGTCCGTCTTGATAACCACGCTGGGAGTTCTACTGTGAGCCTTGCCACCGATCCGCAACATCCGGGAGACATCGTGACCGAAGAGACCTTGTCGAACCTGCTCAAGGAAGACCGGCGCTTCGAGCCTCCCGAGGACCTCGCGGCCGACGCCAACCTCAAGGAGGAGGCGTACGCGCGGGCCGACGAAGATCGCGAGGGCTTCTGGGCCGAGCAGGCCGAGCGACTGAGCTGGGACACCAAGTGGGACCGGGTGCTCGACTGGGACGACGCGCCGTTCGCGAAGTGGTATGTCGGCGGCAAGCTCAACGCGGCGTACAACTGCGTCGACCGGCATGTCGAGCAGGGCCGCGGCGACCGAGTGGCGTTCCACTGGATCGGTGAACCCGAGGGCGACACCCGCGACCTCACCTACTCCGACCTCAAGGACGAGGTGTCCCAGGCGGCCAACGCGCTGACCGACCTCGGTGTCGAGGCGGGCGACCGGGTTGCGATCTACATGCCGATGATCCCCGAGGCGATCGTGGCGATGCTGGCCTGTGCCCGGATCGGCGCACCGCACACCGTGGTCTTCGGCGGGTTCTCCTCCGACGCGCTGGCTACCCGGCTCGTCGACTGCCAGGTGAAGGTCGTGGTCACCTCCGACGGCGGCTACCGGCGTGGATCGGCATCGGCGCTCAAGCCGGCCGTCGACGAGGCGCGGGAGAAGTGCGTCAGCGAGGGGCACCAGGTGGAGAAGGTGCTCGTCGTACGCCGCACCGGCCAGGACGTGGCATGGGACGACGCGTACGACGTCTGGTGGCACGACGCCGTCGGTGGCGCGTCCACCGATCACACGCCGGAGGCCTTCGACTCCGAGCATCCGCTGTATGTCATGTACACCTCCGGTAGCACCGGCAAGCCGAAGGGCATCCTGCACACGACCGGCGGCTACCTCGTGGGGGCGGCGTACACGCACTGGGCGGTGTTCGACCTGAAGCCGGAGACCGACGTCTACTGGTGCACCGCCGACATCGGCTGGGTCACCGGCCACAGCTACATCGTCTACGGGCCGCTGGCCAACGGCACCACGCAGGTGCTCTACGAGGGCACGCCCGACAGCCCCGAGCGCGGCCGGTGGTGGAAGATCATCCAGGACCACAAGGTCTCGTTGTTCTACACGGCTCCGACCGCGATCCGCTCGTTCATGAAGCAGGGTCAGGAGATCCCCGACAAGTTCGACATGTCGTCGCTGCGACTGCTCGGCTCGGTCGGTGAGCCGATCAACCCGGAGGCCTACATCTGGTACCGGCACGTCATCGGTGGCGACCGCACCCCGGTGGTTGACACCTGGTGGCAGACCGAGACCGGCTCGATCATGATCAGCCCGCTGCCCGGCGTCACGCACGGCAAGCCCGGCTCGGCGATGATCCCGATCCCCGGCGTCTCCGCCGACGTGGTCACCGAGGAGGGCGAGTCGGTGCCGAACGGCTCCGGGGGCTACCTGGTCCTGACCGAGCCGTGGCCCTCGATGCTGCGCACCATCTGGGGCGACGACGAGCGGTTCAAGGAGACGTACTGGTCCAAGTACGCCAAGCAGGGCTGGTACTTCGCCGGCGACGGCGCGAAGAAGGACTCCGACGGTGACCTTTGGGTCCTCGGCCGGGTCGACGACGTCATGAACGTGTCCGGGCACCGGCTGTCGACGACCGAGATCGAGTCGGCGCTGGTCTCGCACCCGAAGGTCGCCGAGGCGGCGGTCGTGGGCGCCAAGGACGAGGACACCGGCCAGGCCGTGGTCGCGTTCGTGATCCTTCGCGATGAGGCCGGCGACGGCGGAGAGGACATCGTGGCGGAGCTGCGCAAGCACGTGCGCAAGGAGATCGGCCCGATCGCCACCCCGCGCCAGATCATGATCGTCGCCGAGCTGCCCAAGACCCGCTCCGGCAAGATCATGCGTCGCCTGCTGCGCGACGTCGCCGAGCACCGCGAGATCGGTGACGTCACCACGCTCGCCGACTCCTCAGTGATGGACCTGATCTCCGAGGGGATCGACTCCGGCAAGGGCGAGGACTGACCCGCCCGATAAGATGAGGACGGTGCGCCGGGAAGACTGGTCGGCAGTCCCCGATCGTCAACCCCGAAGGATCCGTCTTGCCCGAGATCCAGCAGAACCGTCCGCTCTTCTCCCGGGGCTCGTTCCTGGAGAGCTCGCGGATCGCGCACGTACTGCGCGCCGAGACCACCGGTGGTCTGCTCCTGCTGCTGGCGGCCATCGTGGCCGTGGTGTGGGCGAACACCGCCTGGTCGGACGCGTACGTCGACCTGCGCAACCTCGAGGTCGGTCCGGCCTCGCTGCACCTTGACCTCAGCCTGGGCACCTGGGCCGCCGACGGGCTGCTCGCCATCTTCTTCTTCGTCGCGGGCCTGGAGCTCAAGCGCGAATTCGTCGCCGGCGACTTGCGCGACCCTCGTCGTGCGGCGCTGCCAGTGGTCGCGGCCCTCGGCGGGATGCTCGTTCCGGCGGCGTTCTTCGTCGCCTGGAACCTCGGGGAGTCCGGAGCACTGCGAGGCTGGGCGATCCCAACTGCGACCGACATCGCGTTCGCCGTGGCCATCCTGGCGCTGATCAGCACCCACCTGCCCTCGGGCCTGCGTACGTTCCTGCTCACCCTCGCGGTCGTCGATGACCTGCTCGCGATCACGATCATCGCCGTGTTCTACACCGACTCACTCCGGCTCGAGTACCTCCTCCTGTCGCTCCTGCCGATCGCCGCATTCGCGGTGTTGGTGCAGCGGCGCATCAGCGTTCCTTGGCTATTGGTGCCACTGGCGGTGACGGCGTGGGCATTGGTCCATGAGTCAGGGGTGCACGCGACGGTGGCCGGCGTGATCCTGGGGTTCACCGTTCCAGTGCTGCGCAGGGATCGCCGCGTGGACGCCCGTGGCCTGGCCGAGCATCTCGAGCACCTGGTCCGCCCCGTGTCAGCGGGGGTCGCCGTTCCGGTCTTCGCCTTCTTCGCGGCCGGGGTGTCGGTTGGCGGTTGGTCGGGCCTGGTCGACGCCCTGGGGGATCCCGTGACGCTCGGCATCGTGACCGGGCTGGTTCTCGGCAAGAGTCTGGGCACGGCCGCCGCAGCCTGGCTGGTCGCAAGATTCACGCACGCCCGGCTCGATGACGAGCTGTCGTGGATCGACGTGATCGGGCTGTCCATGCTGGCAGGTGTCGGCTTCACCGTCTCGCTACTGATCGGCGAGCTCGCGTTCGGACCGGGCAGCGATCGCGACGAGTTCGCGAAGGTGGGCGTCCTCGTCGGCTCGGTTGCCGCTGCTTGCCTGGCCGCGGTGGTGTTGCGGGCGCGCAACCGGGTCTACCGCCGGCTGTGCGAGGCCGAGGAGCAGGACAGCGACGTGGACGGGGTACCGGACGTCTTCGAGCGCGACCAGGGCTAGTGCCACTGGCAACGCCGGTCCCGGTCGGTAGGGTCTGAACCGACGAGCACGCGAGAGCCCACAGGAGCATGCATGGCAACCGATCCGGCCCCGGCCGACGAGCCCACCATCGGGCGACTCGTCACCGATGCCCAGCGCGACCTCCGCACCCTGATCACCAAGGAGATCGAGCTCGCCAAGTCGGAGCTGAAGGTCAGCATCACCGCCGGAGGCGTAGGACTCGGGCTCTTCGCAGCAGCCGCTTTCGTGCTGGTGCTGGCGGTGATCATGTTCTCGGTGGCGATTGCCTACCTGATCCACTGGAACGGCGACGGCCTCGACCTGCACTGGGCGTTCCTGATCGTCTTCGGCTTCTACCTGCTCGTCGCGATGTTGATGGTGTTCGTCGGGGTGCGGAAGATGAAGAAGGTCAAGGCACCACAGAAGGCGATGCAGCAGGGCCGGGAGATCCCCAAGGCGCTCAAGGGGCAGTCTTAGGCCTCGGTGCAATTCACCGCATAACCGGTGAATTGACCGGTTCTGGTGTGAAGGTTCGCGACAGAACCAGAAGATTCACCGCATAACCGGTGAATCTCTCCGGTTAGCCGGCACAGTCCCCGGTTGACACCTCGTCGGTGCTGGCCTGCCCCGCGGCGGCGCTGTCCTGTACCTGTGCGGCGGTGAGCGCGTACCCGGTCTGGTCATCGGTGACGGAGGCCGCGAACACCACGCCGGCCACCTCGCCGTCGGAGTCGAGGATCGGACCACCGGAGTTGCCGGGCCGGACCAGCCCGCGCAGCGAGAAGACCTCGCGAATGACTGTGCCGTCGCCGTAGATGTCGGGTGAGCGGAGCCGCTGCTCGGAGCGGATCCGGCCGGTCTGGATGTCGAACGGGCCGTCCTGCGGGTAGCCCACGATGGCCACGCCATCGCCACTCTCGTGATCGGTGTCGAACGGCAGCGCGGCGGCAGACCCGCTCTCTACAGCGAGCACGGCGACGTCCAGATCCGGGTTGTAGTAGACGACCTGTGCGTCGACCGACTCGCCGTCGATCTCGACCTCGGGATTGTCGACGCCGGCTACCACGTGCGCGTTGGTCATCAGCCGATCGGGTGCGTACAGGAACCCGGTGCCCTCGACCCCTCGACCACAGTCGTTGCTGCCCCGCACCTTGAGGACGCTCTCGTCGGAACGCGTGATGTCGGGGTCGGTGAGCAACCGTTCCGGCCCGGCATCGACCTCGACGATCCGCTCGGGAGCGAATGGCTCCAGGTAACGCGGGAAGAACGTGGTCCCGACGACATCGTTGAAGGCCTGCAGCAGGTTGGCGGCCGACTGCGGCAGTGCGGCATTGACCTTTGCAAGCACCGTGCTCTCCCGAACCATCGGGGTGACCTGCCCGATCCGGGAGCCCGAGATCGCGACGCCGAGCGCCCAGGCCACGATGAGTACGGCGAGCGCGCTGAGCGCCGCGCCGCCCACCGCGTCGACGGCGCGCGCCGGCTGCCAGGTGATCTTGTCGCGAAGCTGGGCGCCGGCGTACTGCAGCAGCGCCTGGCCGAGCGAGGCCGCCAGGATCACGATGAACAGCGCGCCGAGGGAGATCCAGATCGAGGGGTCGGCGTTGCCGAGCGCGATCGGCGCCAGCCAGATGCCGAGCAGCCCGCCGAGCAGCAGCCCTGCCGTCGCGAACGCCCCGGTGACGAAACCCTGCCAGTAGCCGGACAGGGCGTACGCCGCCACGAGTAAGAGGAGGAGCCAGTCGAGGAGGTTCACCGGGGTGGGTTCCTCTGCTCGAACTCGGTGTTGGGCTTGAAGTCCGTGTTGATCGGGGCCCGGGGCAGCATGTAGTTCGGCAATTCATGCATCGGCGGGCTCTCCACCGCCTCGCTCCAGCCCAGGAAGTCGAACAGGCGGGAGATGATGCCGGCGGTGAAGCCCCAGCAGATGACGTCCTTGTCGTCGCCGATCAGGAACCCCGGGCTGACCCACCCGTTGGGCGCCCGGACGCTGATCTGGTGCTCGGGGGCCAGCAGCTCCTTGAGCGGCACCCGATAGACCTCGTGCACCTCGTCGGGCGACATCACCGAGACCGGGCTCGGGTCGCGCCACCACGCGAGCACCGGGGTGACCGCGAAGTTGCTCGGCGGCAGCCACAGCTCCGGCAGCTCGGCGAACACCACCACGCCGTTGGGATCGAGGCCGGTCTCCTCCTCTGCCTCCCGGAGCGCGGCCTGCTGGGGGGTTTCGCCGTCGTCGATCGTGCCGCCGGGGAACGAGACCTGGCCGGGGTGGGAGCGCATGTGGTGGGCGCGCTCGGTGAGCAGCAGGTCGGGGCCTTCAGTTCCCTCGCCGAACAGCATGAGCACGGCGCCTCGGCGCGCGTCGGAGTCCTCGGGCGGCATGAACCTGGTCAGGTCGTGGACGGTGATCGACCGGGTCCCGGCCTCGACAGGGAGCAGCCACTCGGGAAGCGCCTGGTCGCTCATAAGTCCAGCCCGAGGTGCTCGTTGACCATCGCCAGGATCTCGTCGACGTCGTCGAGGCCGCCGGCCTGCTGGTGCACGACCTCACCCTCCCCGTCGAGGAGCAGGAACTGGGGATTGCCGTTGGCGAGGCGCAGCCCGTCCTGTTCCAGCAGCAGGCCTTCGGGGTCGGCGAGCGACGGGTACGTCGCGCCGGTGTCGCGGGCGAGCGCGAGCGCGGCGCCGGGCTGAACGTCGAGGAAGTCGATGCCGAGTACGGCGACCCGGTCGCCGTAGTCCGCGTAGAACTCCTTGAGGGCGGGCATCTCCTTGCGGCAGGGACCGCAGTTGGAGGCCCAGGTGTTGATCACCATCGGGCCGCGGAGCGTGGACAGGTCGACGCTCTGCCCGCCGCCGAGGCACGGCAGCGTGAGGTCGGGGAGCTGGCCGCCACCCGGACCCTCGGCGCAATCCTCGATGCCGGCCTGGTCCTTGAGCTGGCGCAGCTCCGCGGTGTCGACGTCGACGTCGGTCTTGCCGGGCTCCTCCACGTCGTCGCACCCAGCCAGCAGCAGCAGAACAGCCAGCAGGGCCGTCAGGGATCGGATCATCCGGGTGGTCATCCGGGTGGTCATGCGGGGCCCTCGGTCTTCACCAGCGTCGCGGCCTCCTCGGGGTCGGTAGGACCCGTGCCGTAAGCGGGACACCAGCGAGCCAGTGGGCAGGCGCCACAGGCGGGCTTCTTCGCGTGGCACCGCCGGCGGCCGTGCCAGATGACGTGATGGCTGAGCATGGTCCAGTCGCGCTTCGGGAACAGCGCGCCGATCGCGTGCTCGACCTTGACCGGGTCGGTCTCCTCGGTCCAGCCGAATCGGCGGACGAGCCGGCCGAAGTGGGTGTCGACGGTGATCCCGGGGACATCGAACGCGTTGCCGAGCACGACATTGGCGGTCTTGCGGCCGACGCCGGGCAGCGTGACCAGGTCGTCGAGCCTGGCCGGCACCTGCCCGTCGAAGCGCTCGACGAGCGCGGCGCTCAGCTTGAGCAGGCTCTCCGTCTTCGCACGGAAGAATCCGAGCGGGCCGAGGATCTGCTCCAGCCTGTCGCGGTCGGCGGCGGCCATCGCGACGGGGTCGGGGTAGGCGGCGAACAGCGTCGGCCGGGTCGCGTTGACCCGGCGGTCGGTGGTCTGCGCGCTGAGCACGGTGACGACCAGCAGCTCGAAGGGGTTCTCGAAGTCGAGCTCGCACTTGGCGTCGGGATAGGTCTCCGCGAGCACCCGGTCGATCTTGCGCGCGCGTCGTACGAGCTGGGTCGAGGTCTCGTCGGCCGGCACCCGTCCAGACTAGATGGACGCACCCACGGACCTGTCGCGCGGATCAGGCGGGCGGCAGCACCTTCTTCAGGAGGTCGCTCGCGCTGATCGCGCCGATGAGCGGGGCAGTCTTGTTGTCCTCCTCGACCACCGCGACCAGGGGGCATCGGTTGGCCGCCATGATCGCCGCAATCTCCAGCACGGTGTCGTCCGCGGTCACGACCGGAAGCGGGACCCGGTCCTTGGGGATCAGGTCACGCACCGTCTTTTCCGCGAGTACTTCGTGGAGCTTGTCGGCAGACTCCTCGTCGAGCACCCGGGCGAGCGTCGGGTCGTCCTGGACGTAGCTGGGGATCATCATCCGCAGCACCTGCGAACCGGGCAGCACCGCCACCGGGTGGTCGTTGTCGTCGACCACGATCAGCCCAGGACGGTTGTGTTCGGTGAGGAGTCGCGCGGCCGTCAGGCCGTCGGCGTCGAGGCGCACTGTGGGATAAGGGGCGGCCAGCTCACCTGCGTGCATCCATCGAGGCTAGACCGAATCCTCAGCAGTGGGTCCACTAGGGTGACCGTTGGTGTGCCGGGAAGTCTGGTCGGCGACGTCCCATCGACCCCTGGAGCCGCTGTGACCACCGCCGCGATCGCCGCGCTGCTGATCTTCGTCGGCGCCTACGTGCTGCTCGCCGCCGACAAGATCCACCGGACCAAGGTCGTGCTGGTGGGCGCGGGCCTGATGCTGCTGCTGCGGATCACCGACGCCGAGAAGGCCTTCTTCCACGAAGAGACCAGCATCGAGTGGAACGTCATCTTCCTGCTGCTCGGCATGATGATGATCGTCTCGGTGCTCCGACGTACCGGCGTCTTCGAGTACATCGCCATCTGGAGCGCCAAGCGGTCCCGGGGTAGGCCCTACCGGCTGATGGTGATGCTGTGCGTGCTCACCGCCATCGCGTCGGCCGTGCTCGACAACGTCACGACCGTGCTGCTGATCGCGCCGGTGACCTTCCTGGTCTGCGAGAAATTGGGACTGCGGCCGGTGCCGTACCTCATCGCGGAGGTGCTGGCCTCCAACATCGGCGGGGCCGCCACCCTGGTCGGCGACCCGCCCAACATCATCATCGCGAGCCGGGCCGACCTGACCTTCAACGACTTCCTGGTGCACATGGCGCCGTGGGTGGTCGTGCTGATGGTCGTGTTCTGCGTGATGTGTCGATGGCTGTTCCGCTCGGCGTTCGTCTACGACCCAGAGCGCGCCGACGCGGTGATGCTGCTCAACGAGCGAGAAGCGATCAAGGACAAGCCGCTGCTGATCAAGTCCATGGCGGTGCTGGGCCTGGTGGTCGCGGCGTTCGTGCTGCACCCGATCCTCCACTACGAACCCTCCGTCGTGGCGCTCCTGGGTGCCGGCCTGCTGGTGCTGATCACCCGGGTGCCGACACAGGACGCACTCGCCGATGTCGAGTGGCCGACGCTGGTCTTCTTCGCCGGCCTGTTCGTGATGGTGGGCAGCCTGGTCGAGACTGGCGTGATCGGCGACCTTTCCCGTGCGATCGCCGACGCAACCGGCGGCGAGCTCGCCCCCGCCGCGATGTTGCTACTCGGCGGCTCGGCGGTGCTTTCGGCCATCGTCGACAACATCCCGTACGTCGCCACGATGAGCCCCGTGGTCAGCGACCTCGTCCAGGGCCATGGGCAGTCGGGCGAGGGTCTCTGGTGGTCGCTGGCGTTCGGTGCGGATCTCGGCGGCAACGCGACCGCCATCGGCGCGTCCGCGAACGTCGTGATGCTGGGTCTGGCCGAACGAGCCGGACACCGCATCGGATTCTGGGAGTTCACGAAGTACGGCCTGATCGTCACGGTCGTGACCGTTGGACTCACGGTGCCGTACATCGCGCTGCGCTACCTGTGAGTCAGTTCCTCGTCCGAGTCCGGGGTTGCCGTTACCTGTGACCTGGACCACTGGATAGGATCACGGCGGCGACCATGACTTGGAGGGTTCTGTGGACAACGACGTACTCCGTCAAGCTCCGCTGTTCAGCGCGCTCGACGACGAGGCGGCCACGGCGCTCCGCGCGTCGATGTCCGAGACCCGGGTGCGGCGCGGCGACGTGTTGTTCCACGAGGGCGACTCCGGCGACAAGCTCTTCATCGTGCTCGACGGAAAGGTGAAGCTCGGCCGCACCTCCTCCGACGGGCGCGAGAACCTGCTGGCGATCCTCGGGCCCGGCCAGATGTTCGGCGAGCTCTCGCTCTTCGACCCCGGCCCCCGCTCGGCCACCGTCACGGCCGTCACCGACTGCAACTTCGCGTCGCTCTCCCACGAGGACCTGCTGCGCTGGCTCGAGGGTCGTCCGACCGTCGCCCGCGGGCTGTTGACCCAGCTCGCCGGCCGGCTGCGCAAGGCCAACGACGTGGTGGCCGACCTGGTGTTCTCCGACGTACCCGGCCGGGTGGCGAAGGCGCTGCTCGACCTCGCCGACCGTTTCGGCCGCACCGCCGACGACGGCGTCCACGTCCACCACGACCTCACCCAGGAGGAGCTCGCCCAGCTGGTCGGCGCCTCCCGCGAGACGGTCAACAAGGCGCTCGCCGACTTCGCCTCGCGCGGCTGGCTGCGCCTCGAGCCCCGCTCGGTCGTGATCATGGACGTCGAGCGGATGGCCCGCCGCGCCCGTTGACGCGCAACAGCGCAATTGCCGCCGTAGACACCACTCCGTCCTGTTTGCGCCGCCCCAAGCGGCGCAATTGCGCGGTTGACGATCAGGCAGCTCGCCGACGCACAGACGAGAAGTGCTCCTCCCAGCCCGGTTGAATGGGCGGCACGTCCAAGCGCCCGCGCAGAACCAACTGGCGTCGAACCCGCTGGAGGGTGCGCAAGGGCTCCACAAAGACCCCCTTCGCCGTTACCACGAGGATCCGATAGCCCTCGTCGTCGAACTCCTCGCGACGCTCCAGGTCCGAGCCCCACTGCTCCGGGTCGTCCGCATGCTGCCGACCGTCGTACTCGACGATGAGCTTGATGTCTCGGTAGTAGAGGTCGAATCGGCGGCGCCAGGTCCCGTCGTCGTTGTAGATCCTGAAGTTGACCTCCGGTTCCGGCAGGCCAGCAAGCACGATCAGCATCCGGAGCCGGGTCTCCATGGGAGAATCAACGCCGGCGCGGACGTACTCAGCCGCCCGCAGGGCCAGTCCTGCGTAGTAGTCATTGCTCACGCGGCAAGCCCGACGCAGTGCCTCGGGTTTGATCCGGTACTTCTTGACGATGGTGTCGCCGAGGACCACCAGGTCGACCAGCGACAGCCAGCCCGCACAGTCGATGAACGTCGCCACCGGATCGGTCGTGCGGACGCCTCCCATGACGATGACTCGTCGTGGACGCATCGTTACGTGAGGCTTGATCTGCGGTCGGTATCGCCGATCCTGCGCCCTGGCCACCGTCACATGCGCGAACCGGTGCTCGGGAACGGGCAGCCCGAGAACCTTGGCAGCACTGAGGTGGCTGGCGAAGGCATCCACTGGATGCACCGCAAGTGCGGCCTTGATCAGGGTGAGTCCGTCGAGACCGTCCTCGTGCACCCAGATCCCCCGCACAACCTGGTGGAACTCACGTCGTCGCAGCAGGCTCAGAGCCATCCCCGCCGCGGCCAGCTGCGCGCGCGTGAAGGGATCGCGGACGTTGAACGGATGCTTCGACATGACCATCAGCGTTCCCCGTTCACGAAGGGTCGCTGACGGTTCTCCACAGCTGCGGCCGGCCTTCCGGCGCAATTGCGCCGATAGATACCGCGTACCCGGCTCAGACCGACACCAGTGGCGCGATTGCGCGGAACCAACGGCGCGCAGTTGCTACCTACGCTCGGTGAGGTACTGCAGCTGCGCGCGGACGGAGAGCTCGGCGGCGCCCCAGAGGACCGGGTCGACGTCGACGTACACGATCTCGACAACGCGGCGCGGTAGCTCGTCCTCGGCGATGCCCTCCGGGTGCGGGGCTGCCTTCAGTGACTCCACAGCAGCCTCGACCTGCTCGAGCCGCTCCTTCCGGTGCGCACGGTAGTAGTCCGAACGCCCCGAGTGCGTCTTCGATCACCGGCCCGTGGCCGGGCCAGATCGCGTCGACCTCGTGCGCCTCCGCCAGGGCGTGCAGCCGGTCGAGCGAGGACAGGTAGGCGCCGAGCTGGCCGTCGGGGTGGGCCACCACCGTCGTGCCGCGGCCTAGCACCGTGTCCCCGGTCAGCACCGCGCGCTCGGCCGGCACCAGGAACGACAGCGAGTCGGCGGTGTGGCCCGGCGTGCCGACGACCCGGACCTCCAGCCCGTCGACCTCGACGACGTCTCCGTCGCCCAGGCCCTCGGAGCCGAGCCGATACTCCGGGTCCAGGGCCCGCACCCCGCAGCCCGCCCGCTCGGCAAACTCCTTCGCGGCCTCGGCGTGGTCGGGGTGGTGGTGGGTCAGCAGTACGACGGCGACCTCCTCGGCGACCGCAGCCACCGAGTCCAGGTGCGTCAGGATCGACGGCCCGGGATCGATCACGACCGAGCGTGCGCCATCAGGCTCTTTCAACACCCAGGTGTTGGTTCCGTCGAGCGTCATCATGTTGGCGTTGGGCGCGAGCACGCACTCGCCCCGCGCTCCGAACGACCCGCCCGCCCAGCTCACGACGCGAAATGCTCCTCGATGAGGGGGTCGAGCCGGACCGGGCGCGACAGCGTGAAGCCCTCACCGTCGTCGATCACCTCCGGCATGAACATGTCCACATCCCGCTCGGCACACGCCGCAACCACGTCCGACGGCGCCGCAAAGCGCGACACCTCCAGGCAGGTGAGGTACGTCGGCGGCAGCATGAACATCGACCCGTCATCGACCGCGGCCACGGCGTCCCCGGCCGGCAACCAGGTCACCTTGGACGACTCCGTCGACACGTCGCGGGTCCGCTGCCCCTCGGGGAGATCGGCGACGAAGAACCAGGTCCGGTAGCGCCGCGGCTCGAAGATCGGGGTCAGCCACCCCGCCCAGGCACCGAGCAGATCCGAGCGCAGCACCAGTCCGCGCCGGTCCAGGAACTCGGTCATCGCGAGCTCCCGCGCCTCGAGCGCGACCCGGTCGGCCTCCCAGTCGTCGCCGGTCGTGTCCGCGACCACGGAGGTCGCCGACTCCCCGGCCAGCAGCACACCGGACTCCTCGAACGTCTCGCGCACGGCGGCGCACACCAGTGCCCGCGCCTGCTCCTCGTCAACGCCCAGCCGCGCAGCCCAGGTCGCCGGCGACGGTCCGGCCCAGGCGACCGCGTGGTCGAAGTCGCGCGGGTCCACGCCGCCACCAGGGAAGACGCACATCCCGGCCGCGAACTCCATCGAGGTCTGCCGCTGCAGCAGGTAGACCTCGGGAGCCGAGGCCCCGCCACGCATCAGCACCACCGTCGCCGCGTTGCGCGGCTCGGCCGGCGTCTCAGTGCCGTCCGCGAAGCGCTGAGCCTGCTCGGCCAGCGAGTCGGGCAGCGGCAGCCGCTTCATCAGCAAGGACTCAGACCTCTACGACGAGCTCGACCTCGACCGGAGCGTCCAGCGGCAGCGCCGCGACGCCGACCGCGGCCCGTGCGTGCACGCCCGCGTCACCGAACGCGCTGCCGAGCAGCTCGGAGACCCCGTTGGCGACGCCGGGCTGGCCGGTGAAGTCGGGAGTCGAGGCGACGTACACCGCGACCTTGACGACGCGCTTGACCAGGTCGAGGTCGCCCAGCTCCGCCTTGACCGCCGCGATCGCGTTGAGTCCGCACTGCTGCGCACAGGAGTACGCCGTGTCGACGTCCACCTCGGCTCCGACCTTGCCGGTGGCGATCAGCTCACCCGCACGCATCGGCAGCTGGCCCGACGTGAAGACGTGGTTGCCGCTGCGCACCGCCGGCACGTAGACCGCAACCGGCTTGGCCACCTCCGGCACCGACAGCCCGAGCTCGGCGAGCCGGTCCTCGACCGCGCCCATCAGCCGAGCGAGGGGGCGCTTGAAGTAGCCGACCAGGTTCTCCGGGTTCATCCCCGGAGCGATCTGCACCAGCTCCCAGCCCTCGGAGCCGAAGTTGTCGAGGATCTGCTTCGCCGAATGCGTGAGGATCGGCGCGGTGAGGTACTCCCACTTGGTCATGGCTCGCACCCTACCGGCGACGTACCGGCGCCCTCCCGTGGGCTGACGCCGCCCTGCGATCGCCCGCCTACCGTGATCGGCGAACAGCCTGGAGGGCAGCAGCGGGTGCTCGACGCTGCCGGACTCGGTGTCGAGTAGCCGACTGTCCCGGCGCCCGCAATAGAAGTCGACGACGACGCCGAGCGCCATCCAGCCGCCGAACCGGATCCAGGTGTCACCCATGAGGTTCAGCATCAGGTGCGACACCGGTCAGGCGAGCTTGTCGGGCGCGAGCACCACGTCCACGCGGTGGACCCGACCCTCGGACACGGTGAGCGAGATGACAGTGGTCAGCTGGTCCCCCTCGTGGACCACCAGCCCGGTGCGGCCGTTGATCTGGGCGGTTGAAACGTCGCCCTGGAGCTTGCGAATCACACCTAGCACGAAGCGAGCCACTCGGTCCGGACCCGCGACCGGCCGCCGTGCGGCGCTCACCACACCCCCGCCGTCGCTGGTCAGGACGACGGACGGATCCAGGGTCTGCACCAGTGCGGACAGGTCGCCGCCGGCCGCGGCCACCAGGAATGCGGCGACCACCTCGTCGTGCTCGGACCGGTCCACCTCCATCCGCGGGGTGCTGGCGGCGACGTGCCGCCGGGCCCTCGACGCGAGCTGTCGTACGGCGGCCGGGGTGCGACCGACGGTTGCCGCGATCTCGGGGAACGGCATGTCGAACAGGTCGTGCAGCACCCACGCCGTGCGCTCCGCGGGGCTCAGATCCTCGAGGACGACGAGTAGCGCGTAGCGCACCGAGTCGTCGAGCGTGATCCGGTCGGCGGGGTCAGCCACGACGTCCGGCTCCGGCAGCCAGGGGCCGACGTACGACTCGCGGCGGACCCGCGCGGACCTCAGGACGTCGAGGGAGATCCGGGCGACCGCGACCGTCGACCAGGCGAGCACGTCCTCGACATGCTCTCGTGCGTCGGCCCTCGCCAGCCGCAACCAGCAGTCGGCCACCACGTCCTCTGCCTCGGCCCGGCTGCCGAGGATCGAGTACGCCACCCGCACCAGCCGCGGGCGAGCTTCCTGGAAGTCCTCCGCGAGCTGCGGCTGGCGCGCGTCGGTCACGTGCCCAGCCACTCCGTGAAGCTGATCTTCCCGCGCGGTCCGTCCGACGTCGGGATCAGCTTGCCGCTGCGAAGGCCCTTGCCCATGGCGCCGGGCACTCGCACCGGCAGGACCCGCCGGCCGAGCCCACGGGAGGCGGAGACCCGGCGGGCCAGGTCGACCATCTGGAGCGGCTCGGGACCCGCCAGGTCGGGCACCCGCCCGGAAGGCCCGGCCTCGGCGAGGTCGACCAGCGCCTCGGCCACCTCGACGGCGGCGATCGGCTGACTGAGCATGCGCGGGACGACCGAGACCCGACCGACCTTCACGTACGACAGTGCCTGCTCGGCGAACTCGTGGAACTGCGTCGCGCGCAGGATGCTCCACGGCACCTTGCCCTCGGTGACGAACCGCTCCTGGAGCTGCTTGCCCTGGTAGTAGCCGGAGGGCACGTCGTCGATGCCCACGATCGACACCAGCACGTGGTGACCAACACCGGCCTGCTCCTCGGCCTCGAGCAGGTTGCGGGTGATCGCCCCGAAGAACGCCTCGGCCTTCGACCTGCTCTGGGTCTGGGTGCTGGTGGCGTCGATGACGGCTCGCACCTCGGCCAGCCGGCCGGCAAGCCCCTCGCCACTGGTGAGGTCGACTCCCTCGGAGCGGGTCAGGACGACGACATCGTGGCCGCGCTGTCGCGCGACCTCCACCACGTGGCGGCCGAGCACTCCGGTCCCGCCGGCAACTGCGATCTTCATCGGGCCACCGCCGTCCGGCGGGCATTGCCCACAAGGAGCGCCGTCGACAGCACCAAGGTGCCCCCCAGGGTGGCCGCCTGGCCGACTGCGTCGGCGGTCGGGAGCTCCCCTAGGTGGTGCAGGTGGTAGCCGAGGTGCGGCACGCTGAAGGTCGTCCAGGCCGCCGCAACGGTCAGCGTGACCCGGCGGTCTCGCCACATCATCGCGAGCACCCCGCCGACGGCAAGTGCGAGGTAGAAGGCACCGACGTCGCGGATCAGATGCTCGTTGTACGGGCCGTCGATGGATACCCATACCCGGCCCAGGCCGGGGAAGCTGTCGTAGAACGACCTGGGGAATGCCTCGGCCCAGGCACCGACGTACACCGCCGAGGCGGTGAGAACGGCGAGTAGAGCCGTCGTTGTTCGTGTGCTCATAGCCGGTGGACGAGTCAGCACCCTCGGAGTGTGACATCGGAGGCGGTCGGGCGTCGGTGCACCGCGTCACACTCGTGTCATGGCTTACGACGAGGCACTGGCTGCCCGGGTCCGGGACCTGATCATCGAGCACGGCGCTCCCGAGGAGAAGAGGATGTTCGGCGGGCTGGGCTTCCTGCTCGGCGGCAACCTGGCGGTGTGCGCCAGCCATGACGGCGGCCTGCTGGTGCGCACCGACGGCACCGACGCGGACGAGCTCCTCTGCCCGGGACCACGTCGAGCCGATGGTCATGGGCGGACGCTCGTCGCGCACCTGGCTGCGCGTCGACCCGGCGGCGCTGCGTACCGACGCGCCAACTGGGGTACTGGGTGAGCCGCGGAGCGACCACCGTGAAGGCACTCCCGACGAAGGGCTGATCCCTTGGAGCGGAACGACGCCGCGGACACTCGCCGCGACCAGCGCGAGCAGAGTTGGTTCGAGCGCTTCGTCGAGCAGGCCAACCACGTCGTCAGCCGAGCGCCGTTCTTCTACTTCTGCGTCGCAATCGTGTTCGCCTGGCTGGTCAGCGTGCCGCTGTGGACCGACCTCAAGGAGTGGCAGGCGGCGATCCACTCGGTGAGCAGCGTGTTCGCACTGCTGCTGCTTGTGCTGCTGGAGAACGCCGGACGGCGCAGCGAGGAAGCGGCCCAGGAGAAGCTCAACGTGATCGCCGATGCCCTCTCCGACCTGATGGCTGCGCGGGCGCACCAGGACGACCCGGAGCTAGCCGACGCCGCCCGTCGGTTGCGCGATGCGGTGGGGCTCGAAGAACGGCACTAGACGAGCTCGGGCTCGGTCTTCTCCCGGACCTCGTCCTCGGTGACGTCGGGCGCGAGCTCGACGAGCTCGAGACCCTCGGGCGTCACGTCGAGCACGCACAGGTCGGTGATGATCCGCTGTACGACGCCGCGGCCGGTGTAGGGCAGCGAGCACTCGTTGACGATCTTGTAGGTGCCGTCCTTGGCGACGTGCTCCATCAGCACGATCACCCGCTTGGCGCCGTGGACCAGGTCCATCGCGCCGCCCATGCCCTTGACCATCTTCCCGGGAATCATCCAGTTCGCGATGTCGCCGGCGGCCGAGACCTGCATGGCGCCCAGGATCGCCGCGTCGATCTTGCCGCCCCGGATCATCCCGAACGAGGTGGCTGAGTCGAAGAAGCTCGCGCCTCGGCGCAGCGTGACCGTCTCCTTGCCCGCGTTGATCAGGTCCGGGTCCTCGTCGCCCTCCAGCGGGTACGCCCCCACCCCGAGGATGCCGTTCTCCGACTGCAGCACCAGCTCGACGTCGTCCGCGACGTAGTTGGGCACCAGGGTGGGCAGCCCGATACCGAGGTTGACGTAGGAACCGTCCTTCAGCTCGGAGGCCGCCCTGGCCGCCATCTCTTCGCGCGTCCAGCTCATCGGGGGTGTCACCGTCCGCTTCTCGATCCGCTTGTCGGCCGCCTGCTCCGGAGTCAGCGGTACGACGCGCTGCACGAAGACGCCCGGAGTGTGCACGTGGTTGGGATCGATCTCGCCGGGTTCGACGAGCTGCTCGACCTCCGCGATCGTCACCCGTCCGCACATCGCGGCCAGCGGGTTGAAGTTGCGCGCGGAGTCGCGGTAGACGAGATTGCCGTGCCGGTCGCCGATCGAGGCCCGGACCAGGCCGAAGTCTGCCTGGATTGCCTCCTCGAGCACGAACTCCTTCGGGTCCGTCTGCGGTCTCGAACGTCCGGGTGTCCTTCGGCGGGGACGAGACGATGACGTTGCCGGCGTCGTCGTACTTCCACGGCAGCCCGCCCTCGGCCACCTGGGTCCCGCCGCCGGTCGCGGTGTAGAACGCGGGAATCCCGGAGCCGCCCGCCCGCATCCGCTCGGCGAGCGTGCCCTGCGGGGTCAGCTCCACCTCGAGCTCACCGGACAGGTACTGCCGCGCGAACTCCTTGTTCTCCCCCACGTAGGAGGAGATCATCCGGCGGATCCGCTTGGCGCCCAGGAGCATCCCGAGCCCCCACTCGTCCACGCCGCAGTTGTTGGAGACCGCCTCGAGGTCGGTGACCCCGGCCTCCAGCAGCGCCGTGATGAGGACCGACGGGATCCCGCAGAGCCCGAACCCGCCCACTGACAACGTCGACCCCGATGCGATGTCCGCCACAGCTTCCGCGGCGGACGCGACCACCTTGTCCATGCTCGGCACCTTAGCCGCGCAGGCCACCACTACTGTTCGTGGGATGAGCGACTGGCCCAAGGTGCGACTGCACGTCGTCACAGGCAAGGGCGGCACCGGCAAGTCGACCGTCGCCGCCGCGCTCGCCCTGGCGCTCGCGAGCGACGGCAAGACGGTGCTCCTGTGCGAGGTGGAGGGCCGACAGGGCATCGCCCGGATGTTCGACGTCGACCCGCTGCCCTACGAGGAGCGGCGGCTGACGACCGGCCTGCCCGACGAGAGCGGCCGCACCGGCGTCGTCCACGCCCTGCACATCGACCCGGAGTCCGCCCTGCTGGAGTACCTCTCGATGTACTACAAGCTCGGCCGCGCCGGCCGGGCGCTCGACCGGTTCGGGGTGATCGAGTTCGCGACCACCATCGCTCCCGGGGTGCGCGACGTGCTGCTGACCGGCAAGGTCTTCGAGGCGGTACGCCGCAACAGCCGCAACAAGCGGGCGATCCAGTACGACGCCGTGGTGCTCGACGCTCCGCCGACCGGCCGGATCAGCCAGTTCCTCAACGTCAGCAACGAGCTCGCCGGGCTGGCCAAGATGGGCCCGATCAAGGCGCAGTCGGACACGATGATGACGCTGTTCCGCTCGCCGCAGACCGCCGTGCACCTGGTGACCGTGCTCGAGGAGATGCCGGTGCAGGAGACCGCCGACGGCATCGCCGAGCTGCGCCGGATCGGCCTTCCGGTCGGCGGCATCGTCGTCAACCTGGTCCGTCCGCAGGACCTGGCGGCCGACGACCTGGCCGCTGCCCGCGCGGGCACCCTGGACCGACGTGCGATCCAGAAGCAGCTCAAGGCCGGCGGCATCGCGGCGGACCTGACGCTGGTCGACGGCCTGTTCGCCGAGGCCCACGACCACGCCGAGCGCCGCGCGCTCGAGGACTCCCAGCGGGCGCTGGTCGAGAAGCTCGAGGTGCCGGCGTACGAGCTCCCCAGGCTGCCGCAGGGCATCGACCTCGGCGCGCTCTACGAGATCGCCGGCCTGCTGCGCGAACAGGGGATGGCATGAAGTCCCGGGCCCGGGTGGGCCCGCTGTCGACCGGCAAGGCGCCGATGCTCGACGTCGACGCGCTCATCGACGACCCCCAGACCGGCATCATCGTGTGCTGCGGCTCCGGCGGTGTCGGCAAGACCACGACGTCGGCGGCGCTCGCGCTCCGCGCCGCCGAGCGCGGCCGCAAGGTCGTGGTCCTCACCATCGACCCGGCCCGGCGGCTCGCGCAGTCCATGGGCATCGAGGAGCTCGACAACACCCCGCGCCCGGTGTCCGACGTCGACCCCGCTTCCGGTGGATCGCTCGACGCGATGATGCTCGACATGAAGCGCACCTTCGACGAGGTGGTCGAGACCCAGGCCACCCCCGAGAAGGCGAAGCAGATCCTGGAGAACCCCTTCTACATCGCGCTCTCCAGCTCGTTCGCGGGCACCCAGGAGTACATGGCGATGGAGAAGCTCGGCCAGATCCACGCCGACGCCCGCAAGAACGGCGGCTACGACCTGATCGTCGTGGACACCCCGCCCTCGCGCTCGGCCCTGGACTTCCTGGACGCCCCCGAACGGCTGTCGAGCTTCCTCGACGGGCGGTTCATCCGGCTGATGCTGGCCCCGGCTCGCGGCCCGGCCAAGCTGATGACCGCCGGATTCAGCATGATCACCAACGCGCTCAACAAGATCCTGGGCGGTCAGGTGCTCAAGGACCTGCAGACGTTCGTGACCGCGCTGGACACCGTCTTCGGCGGGTTCCGCCAGCGGGCCCAGAAGACCTACGCGCTGCTGCAGGCCGACGGTACGGCGTTCCTCGTGGTGGCGGCCCCGGAGCCGGACGCGCTGCGCGAAGCGGCGTACTTCGTCGAGCGGCTGAGCGAGGACCGGATGCCGCTGGCCGGGCTGATCGTCAACCGGGCCAGTCCGACGCCGGCCGGCGATCTCGACGCCGACGAGGCGATGGCGGCCGCCGGGCGCCTGCGCAAGAAGGAGCCGGACTCACTCGCGGCCGGGCTGCTGCGGCTGCACGCCGACCGCAGTCGGCTGGTCGAGCGGGAGGCGCTGCTCCGCGACCGGTTCGCGACGGCGCACCCGCAGGTGGCCACCGCGGTGGTGCCGGCGCTGGCCGGCGACGTACACGACCTCGAGGGTCTGCGCCGCGTGGGTGAGCTTGCTGGTTGGGCCAGCTCCGAGCTGACTGAGGATCAGGCCGTGACGACGGCCGGTGTCGACTGGCCGCTCTTCTCGCGAGCCTTCTCGAGCACCGCTCGCCACGAGGCGTTCGGGTGCCGCCGCAGCAGCGCCCGACGCTCGCGCTCGGTCATGCCACCCCAGACGCCCCATTCGATCTGGTGGTCCAGTGCCTCAGCGAGGCACTCGGTGCGAACCGGGCATCCCGAGCACAGTTGCTTGGCCTTGTTCTGCTCGGCCCCACGTACGAACAGCTGGTCCGGTGCTTCAGTTCGACAGGCAGCCCGCGGCGCCCAATCCTCAACCCACATGTCTCTGTCCCCAGTCTGAGAAGGTTCGCGTCCCCATGACGCCCCACTCCGTCTTCTCGGGGTTAAAGGTAAAGACAAGTGCGGTCTGAGTAACAGGCTCATTCGACCCAACTTGTCTAGTCCCAAATGACTAGACGGGTGCGACTATCCATCCCTAGTCCGGGCGAAATCGCCGTAAATGTGCTCCACACCCCGCCTCACGTACATTTGGCGCGTGCCTCGTCCCGCGTCAGAGCGTCCTTCCGCGCCCAAGGTGCTCTCGCACCTCGGCGTGATGCTCGCCGTAGCCGTCGTGATGGGCGTGGTCGTGTCCGGGCTGGCGATCCCGTTCGCGGGCCTTGTCGGGTTCACCACCCGCGAGGTGGCCGCCGCGATGGACGACCTACCCACCGAGCTCGAGACCGAGCCGCTGGCCGAGAAGAGCACGATCGTCGACGCGGCCGGCAATGTGATCGCGACGATCTACGACGAGAACCGGATCAACGTCCAGCTCAACCAGGTCTCGCGCACGATGGTCAAGGCGATCGTCTCGATCGAGGACTCCCGCTTCTACGAGCACGGTGCCCTCGACCTGCGCGGCACTCTACGCGCCCTGCTCACCAACCAGGCGAACGCCGACGTGGTCCAGGGTGGCTCGTCGATCACCCAGCAGATGGTCAAGCTGACCCTGATCGACCAGGCCGACACCGAAGAGGAGCGCGAGGCCGCCCAGGACGACACCTATGCGCGCAAGCTCAAGGAGCTGCGCTACGCGATCGCGCTCGAGCAGAAGTACTCCAAGGACTGGATCCTGGAGCGCTACCTCAACATCGCCTACTTCGGTGACGGCGCCTACGGCGTCCAGGCCGCGGCTCAGCACTACTTCGGCGTCAACGCCAAGGACCTCGGTCACAACCAGTCGGCGATCCTGGCCGGGCTGGTGCAGAACCCGACGAAGTTCGACCCCACCAACTTCCCGGACCGGACCATCGCGCGCCGCGACGTGGTGCTCGACCGGATGGCCCAGCTCAACGTGATCACCCGCGCCAAGGCGCAGCAGATCAAGGACAAGGGCCTTCAGCTCGACGTCCAGCCGACCGAGAACGGCTGCGTCTACTCACGCGCGCCGTTCTTCTGCGACTACGTCGTGAACTACCTGAAGAAGGACCCCGAGCTCGGCAAGACGCCCGACGATCGGCTGGAGCTGATCAAGTCCGGCGGCCTCGTCATCAAGACCACGATCGACCTGCGTGAGCAGGTGGCGGCAGACCGCGCGGTGGCCGCCCACGTGTATCCGAAGGAATCTGCGATCGGCGGGTTGGCCGTCGTCCAGCCCGGCACCGGCGACGTCAAGGCGGTCGCGCAGTCGCGGCCGATGGGCCGCGACCGCGGCGCTGGCCAGACGTTCCTCAACTACACGGTGCCCAAGGAGTACGGCGACGCCAACGGCTTCCAGGCCGGCTCGACCTTCAAGGTCTTCGTGCTGGCAACGGCGATCGAGCAGGGGATTCCGCTCGACAAGGTGATCGTGTCACCAGGGAGCATGTCGATCCCGGAGGAGAAGTACGAGGACTGCGACGGCGAGCCCTACGGCTACAACACCTGGGAACCCGACAACTACGACTTCACCACCCACCGGGCCAACCTCTACACGGGCACCCGGCTCTCGATCAACACGTTCTTCGCGCAACTGGAGCAGAAGACCGGCATCTGCAAGCCGTTCGAACTGGCCAAGGAGATGGGGATACGGCTGACCAAGCCGACCGGTGACCGCAATGGCAATGGTCCGGAGCGAGTGCCGTCCTTCCCTCTGGGCATCGCCGACGCGAGCCCGCTCGAGTTGTCCGAGGCCTATGCCACGTTCGCAGCCCGCGGCATGCACTGCGACTCGCGTCCCGTGACCGCGATCATGGACTCCGAGAAGAATGTGCTCAAGGAGTACCCCACCGAGTGCAACAGGGTGATGGAGGAGTCGACCGCCGACGCGGTCAACGACATCCTGCGCGGCGTGATCGAAGGTGGCTTCGCGTCGGCCCAGGCGCTCGACCAGCCGGCCGCCGGCAAGACGGGAACCACGACGGGCGGCAAGGCCGTGTGGTTCGTCGGCTACACGCCGCAGCGCGCGGCCGCCGCGATGATCGCGGGCGTCAACCAGTTCGGCGTCGGCATCGAGCTCGACGGCCTCGTGATCGGCGGCTTCCAGCGCTTCGGCTCCTCGGGCTCCGCGTTCGCCGCCCCCATCTGGGGCGACGCGATGAAGGCGATCGATGACCACCTCGAGTACGAGGACTTCGTCTATCCGGCGACCGTGCCCGGAGCGGGCCAGAGCTTCGTGACGCAGCCCAAGCCGCCCAAGAGGGGCGACCGTGACGATGACGACGGCTTCGGCATCCCCGACACCGGCGGCGCCGGTGGCGGCGACGACGGCAACAACGGCCGCGGCAACGACTAGCCCTTCGATACGTCTCGTCCCTCGGCTACTCAGGAACCACCGAGCTGGCGGCGTACCTCCGCTGCCACCGCGGCACCGTCGGCCTTGCCCTTGACCTGCGGCTGTACGACGCCCATCACCTGGCCCATCGCTTTCTGGCCGGCGCCCGCGACGCCGAGCTTCTCGACCGCCTCGGTGACCACCTTGGCGATCTCTTCCGGCCCGAGCTGCTCGGGCAGGTAGTCGGCGAGCACCACAGCCTCGGCGCGCTCCTTGGCGGCCATTTCGATCCGGCCACCCTCGTCGAACGCGATCGCCGCCTCTCGGCGCTTCTTGGCCTCGGTGGAGAGCACCCCGATGACCTCCTCGTCGGACAGCACCTTCGCCTCCTTGCCGGCGACCTCGGCGTTGGTGACGGCGGTCAGCACCATCCGCAGCGTCGAGGACCGGAGCTCGTCACGGGACTTGATCGCTGCGGTCAGGTCGGCTCGCAGGCGGTCCTTGAGAGTGCTCATGTGGGCCATTGTGGCAGCCTGGCCTGGTGCGCCCGCTGCCCCTTCTCCGTGCCCTGCTCGGCGCCGGCGCGGTCTCCGGCGTCGCGCTGACGGCCTACGCCGTGCGCGAGACGCGGCAGTTCCGGATGCGCCGGATCGAGGTGCCGATCCTGCCGCCGGGACAGCGGCCGCTGCGGGTGCTGCACCTCAGCGACATCCACATGACGCCGGGTCAGCGCGCCAAGCAGGAGTGGCTCGCCGGCCTCGGGCTGCTCGCCCCGGACCTCGTGATCGACACCGGCGACAACCTCGCGCACCGGGACGCCGTACCCATCGTGCGGGACTGCCTGGGGCAGCTGCTCGACTGCCCCGGGGTGTTCGTGCACGGCTCCAACGACTACTTCGAGCCGACCCTGCGCAACCCACTTCGCTACCTGCTGCCCGACAGCGGCAACCGCCACGTGAGCTCGTCGCAACTGCCCTGGGCCGACCTGACCCGCACGCTCGTCGGGGCCGGGTGGCTCGACCTCACCAACCGTCGGGCGTCCCTGACCGTCGGCGAGACCACGTTCGCGTTCGCCGGCGTCGACGACCCGCACCTGAGCTACGACCGGCTCGAGGAAGTGGCCGGGCCGGCCGACCCGACGGCCGACGTCCGGCTGGGCGTCGCGCACGCGCCGTACCTCCGGGTGCTGGACCAGTACGCCGCCGACGGGTACGACGCCGTGCTCGCCGGGCACACCCACGGCGGCCAGGTCTGCCTGCCGGGCGGCCGAGCGCTCACCACCAACTGCGACCTCGAGCCGGCCCGGGCCCGGGGCCTGCACCGGCACCCGGCCGACTCGCAACCGGGCGATCCCGGCTCGTCGTGGCTGCACGTCTCGGCCGGCCTGGGCACCAACCCGTACACCCGGATCCGGCTGAACTGCAGGCCCGAAGCGACGTTGCTGACGCTGGTTCCGCGGGACTCCCAACCGGCCTGATACCGATTGGGGAACGCGCCGGGGGCTGGGGTAATGTTCCCCACCGCTGGCCGCTCAGGTGGCCAACGGGCTGTGGCGCAGCTTGGTAGCGCGCCTCGTTCGGGACGAGGAGGTCGCAGGTTCAAATCCTGTCAGCCCGACCAGTGTGATGTCTCAGGACATCGAGGACACCCGGACCTACGTTTTCGTAGGGCCGGGTGTTTGCTTTTGGGTGGGTCCGGGTGGCCGGCCGGTCGGTTGGTAGTCGCGGTTCGGGTCGAGGATCAGCTCCCGGAGGAGCTCGCCGGTGGTGGCGTGGACGACGCGGATGTGGAGGTCCTCGACGAGGAGTAGGACGTAGGTTCCGCCGTAGGTCCGGCCGATGCCGATGTGGTGCAGGCGCCCGTTGTAGCGCAGCGTGACGCTTCCGGATTTGCTGACCTTGTCGGTGCGGACGCGGTCGTGGGTGTCGGTGTTGCGGTCGGTGCCGGGTGTGGCCTTGGGGCGGGCTGTGTAGACGGTGGCTGGTGTCGCCCGGTGCGGCAGGGAGCGGTGCGGTCGCCGCTGGTTGTACTCCTCGGCAAAGCGGTCGAGCAGGGCCTGCAGCTCGGCGATGGTCGAGGGCTGGTCGGGTTGGGCGCGCAGCCATTTCTTCAGGGTCTGCTGGAAGCGCTCGACCTTGCCGCAGGTGGTGGGGTGGTGGGGGCGGGAGTTCTTCTGGACGATGTCGCAGCCGGCGTAGCTCGTGCTCGAGCATGGTGCGGCCGCCACGGCGGCCGATGCCAGCGAACCGGACGGTGTAGACCATGCCGTTGTCGGTCAGCGTGGACGCGGGATAGCCGTGCTGGGCTGCGGTTTCGGTGAAGGTGTCGGCGACGATCTTGGCGGTGATGCGGGTGTGGGCGGAGATGTGCAGGGCGTAGCGGGAGTGGTCGTCGAGCCAGGTGATGATCTCGCACGTCGGGGCCGTCTAGGAGTCGGTAGTGGGTGAAGTCGGACTGCCAGGTCTCGTTGGGTTGCTCGGCTTCGAACCGGACATAGGACGACTTGGGTCTCTTGGCTGGTTCCGGGACCACGGCGCCGGCCCGGTTCAGGATCCGGTGGATGGTGGCCCGGGACAGGTGACCTGGTGGCGGTGGGTCAGGTGCCAGGCGATGGTGTCGGCGCCGGCGTCCAGCCCGGCCTCGACAAGTTCCTTGCGGAGTCGCAGCACCTGTTCGACCTGGCCGGCCGGTGTCGCACGCGGTGTGGTCCTCGGGCGTCGCGACCGCGGCTCGAAGGCGGCCTCGCCCTCGGTTCGATAGCGGGCCAGCAGCTCATAGACCCAGGACCGGGCTACCCCGTAGTCGCGGGCGACTTGAGCGACAGGTCGCTTCTCGGTGGTGACGGCGGTGATGACCAGGCGAGCCTTCGACATGCACGGACCATCTCGACCAGTGTCATGACACCGCCCGACTCGTGAGCCACCGGGGCCGGGTCAGCTGGTCTGGGATGTCGTGAGACATCAGTGTCCGGGATGTCTTGAGACATGTGTCCGGTATGTCCTGAGCCAGCACACTGTCAGCCCGACCAGCAGCATCCCGATGGAACCCTGGTCCTCTCGAGGACCGGGGTTTCTTTCTCCTACCAGGGTCGTACGCCGGATTCACTCCGTGGCGCGATGTCTCCCGGCCCGGCTGCTGCCTAGCCTGAGGTCACCGAGTTTCACCGGAACCAGAGCAGGAGGATCGCGATGACCTGGCACGAGACCCGCGCCCGCTGGCGAATCCTGCGGGAGATCGCCGAGACGTCGCAGCAGGACCCGACCGGCGAGCTGCCGTGGAACGACGAGTACGCCGAGGTGTTCGGCGACCGCGACTCCCTGGTGGCGGCGCTCCGCTACCGGTGGACCAACGCGCAGCGAGCCCAGCTCGACATGTTCCTTACCGAACCGATCCTGGAAGAGCGGCTCTGCGACCTGCAGGCCCGGGACGCGGGCGTACTCCGCATCCTCGAACGGCACGACGCCGAGAAGTCGCGGGAGGCCCTGGCGCATGCGTCCTGAGCGCGGCATCGGGGAGTCGACGCGATCCTTCTTGACGTGGGCGCTGGCCTTCGGGATCGGCCGCACGGTGATCAAGCAGGCACACCGCAGCGGCGACATCGTGGGCCGGCTCGAGCTCGACCCGGTGCTCCGCGACGACCCGTTCCCGGGCTACGAGGAGCTGCGCGGCGGCGGGCCGATCTCGAAGCACAAGTTCATCCTGGCCACGGTCGACCATGCCGCCTGCACCGAGATCCTGCGCAGTGACGACTTCGGCGTGGCCGGTGGCCACGGCGAGCTGCCGAGGCCACTGCGGCGGCTGCTCACCAAGGTGTACGACGACGAGGCCCGCGGTCCGGTCGACCCGCCGTCGATGCTGTCGGTGGATCCGCCCGCGCACACCCGCTACCGCAAGCTGGTGTCCCGGGCCTTCACCGCGAAGGCGATCAAGGGGCTCGAGGACAAGGCTCGCGAGACCGCCGACGAGCTGCTCGACTCGATCGCGGCCAGCGGTCGCGACCGGGTGGAGATCGTCGAGGCGTACGCCGCCCAGCTCCCGGTCGTGGTGATCGCCGAGATCCTCGGCGTACCCCGCCACATGCACCAGCAGCTCCTCGAGTGGGGCAACGGTGCGGCGGTCACCCTCGACCCGGCGCTGACCTTCCGGCAGTACCGCGCGGCCGAGCGCAACGTGCGCGCCCTGCACCGGTGGTTCGACGAGCATGTGGCGGAGCTGCGGCGGAATCCCGGCGACGACCTGTTCAGCAAGCTGGTCCACCTCGAGGGCGACGACAAGCTCACTGATGTCGAGCTGCACTCCACCGCGCTGCTCGTGCTCGCCGCCGGCTTCGAGACCACCGTCAACCTGATCGGCAACGCCGTCCACCAGCTCGGCCAGCACCCCGACCAGCTCGACGTGCTCCGGGAGGACCCGTCGCTCTGGGGCAACGCCGTCGAGGAGGTGCTCCGGTACGACTCGCCCGTCCAGGTGACCGTCCGGATGCCGCTGCGCGACACCGAAGTCGCCGGCGTACCGATCAAGCGCGAGGAGGCGATGCTCCTCCTGCTGGGCGGCGCCAACCGCGACCAAGCGGTATTCGAGAACCCGGACGTGTTCGACGTACGCCGCGAGAACGCGAACGCCCACCTCGCCTTCTCCTCCGGCATCCACTTCTGCCTCGGCGCCAGCCTGGCCCGGATGGAGGCGAGCGTCGGCCTTCAGGCCCTCTACGACCGCTTTCCCCACCTCACCCCCGCCGGCCCGCCCATCCGCCGCGGGACGCGAGTGCTGCGCGGCTACGAACACCTACCGGTCGCGATCGGCTCGGAGCGCCGCGTCGACGCTTAGACCCCGAGCGCCAGGAACGCGGCCGCCGTCGCCTCCCGGGTAGGGTCACCCTTGGCAGCCAGCCGAGAGGCGAGCAGCGCTTCGGCTAACCCGTCCTCGAGATGCTCATGCAGGTCGAGCATCAAGGCCGCGGTGGCGTCGTCGTTCACTTCGGCGATGCTGCACACGAGGCCGGCAGTACCGATAGAGAACAGCGCCGACGCCAGCCCGAGCAGTTCGTCGACCCCTACCGGCGCGAGGACGCCAGACTCGCAGGCAGAGAGGATCAGCCGGTACGGCGCCACCTTGAGCCGCTCCAGGTCGTGCACCGTCAACGGCCCATCCGCCATCTCGAGCGAAGAGAACAGCGGGCTGTCCGGGCGGAAGCGCCCGTGCGCCGCGAGGTGAGCAAGCGTGGCTCCGTCGAGTCCCGCCATCGCCTTCTCGACGGTCGCGTCCTGTCCGACCAGGAAGGTTGCGCCGGGGTGGCGACCCGCGAGCAGCGGTACCTCGGACCCACCACTGCCGAGACCGGGCGCCGCCAGGAGCAGCACCTTCGCCTCCTTTGGCTCATGGACCGCGCGAGCCCGCATCCATTGCGCGGCGGACGGCACCAACGAGAACGGCCGATCGGCGAAGAACGGAAGCATCGACCACGGGGCCGCATGCAGGCGGCCGGTCGGCGAGATCACGACCGGACCATCGGGTAAGAGCTCCGCAGCCGTGCCAAGCAACGTCTGCTGGAGCCGCTCGACCAGATCGCCGGGGGCGTACGGGCGGCCGCGCGCGGCACGGCGAAGGGCCGATCTCGCGTGGTCCGCAAGCTGTAGGGCGTCGTCGACCGATCCAGCCACCCGTCGCCGCACCTTGCCATCGTGAACAACCAGGACGTGCAGCGCTCCGTCGACGTCCACGACTTCGACCAGAGCTCCCGATCCGACCTCGGTCACGAGGTCGTCGACATCGAACCGTTCATCAGAACCGTCCCCTCGCCCGGCCAAACGGTGATGCTCCGCTCGAACAGAGCGCTCCAGCCGCGCTCGCTCGGCCTCGAGCTGATCGGTGGCATTGCCATCCATCCGTGCTGCGGTAAGGCGTCGGCCGATGTCGCGAAGCGCCGCGAGTTCGGGCGAGACTTCGCCATTCGGAGTCACGGGCGGTTCGGCCAACGCGGTGGCGCGCCAACGCTCACTCCACCGCAGCAGCGTGCGCGCGTCCGTCGAAGCATGCCGTAGGGCAAGCGATGCCAGTTCGCGGCCATGACTCGTCGCGAGAGCACGGAGCTCGGAGCTACCCAGCGTTCGGCGGTGTTCGTCCAGCGCCGCTAGGCCACGCCCACACGCCCTGAGAACGCCGCCTCGGTCTTCGGCAACATCTCTGTCGAGAGCCGCCGAAAGCCAGGCGCTTGCGCGAACCAAGGCACTCGAGCGATCGCGATAGGCCGCGCCAGCCTGCCAAAGTGCCCTCCGTTCAGGTTCTTTCGCCACTCGGCCAGCCACCACCAACGCGAGCGGCGCCTCTTCAGAGCCCCGGTCGTCCAGTTGTCGAGCCACCTTGCGGGCCGCCTGCGCCAGTCTGCCTCGATCGCCCATCTCGTATCGAGCGCGCACGTGAAGCAACTGAGACCGCATCTCGAACCAATCACGACCCTGACGGTGAAACTCTGTTGCCGCGTCGGACGCGGCGAGGGCGGCGGTCGTCGGGTCACCGTCTGCCAGACGAACTTGCGCCAGTGCAAAATTGAAATCGGCACGCAAAGCGTCGGGTACTTCGATTCCACGAAGATGCTCAAGGGCAAGGACGGCCTCGGCCGTTAGCCCGGCAGCCAGGTAGGTGTCGCACAAGTCCGATGCGCAGAGCAATCTGAACCGGCCGTCACGAACATCCGAGCGCTGAACCTGGCCAAAAAGTTGCAGAGCATTCGGGATGTCGCCCCTGGCAAAGGCGACCGCTCCGAGGTTGTGTAAGGCGACTGCCATCTCCTCGGCGTAACCTTTGTCACGGAAGATATCCACGGCGGAAGAGAAGCTCTTGTTGGCTTCCACCATTCGGCCCAGAGACATCTGGATGGTGCCAAGGGTGGTGAGGGTTCGCCCTTCCCACGCCAGGTTGCCGTCAGCGCGTATGCCATCCAGGGCCAGCACCATGTCCGAAAGTGCAGACTCCTGTCGCCCCAGGAAGGTAAGCACCCAAGCACGGCGCATGAGGACCTTCGCGTAGTTGATCCCGGTAGCTTCCGCGGCCGCCTGGTCCAAGGCACGAAGACCGGTTCGCGTGTGGCCGGCCAACACAAGCGCAATTCCATAGGTGGCCCGGACATCCGCCGCACGTTCGGCGTCGACCTGAGTTGCATATCCAAGTGCGGTCCGGAGCTCCGTCACAGCCTCGGCCACATGACCGGCATCGCGCTGCACGATGCCCCGGGCCTGGTAGGCGATGGACAGGATGCGTGGGTCGTCCGAGGAGGCAACTGTCCGCTCCGCACCAGCCCACGCCTTTGGGGGATCCGAGAGCGCGAGCTCAAGCAGGTCCTCGGTCATCGTCGCCTCATGCCTTTACGGGGCCCTCACCCGCCACTACCGTAACGAGCGCGCTCGGGCGCGCCGGCCGTCCATGCCAGGAGCTCCCATGACCGATCAAGGCAATGAGCAAACTCGCGGCCCGTTCTCGTGGCTCCGCGACCTCCTCCGGCTGAATCAGCAGCGGCCACCCATCGTCAGCCGAGGGCGTGATCTCGAGCTCGAGAACCTGCAGATGCAGATCGAGGTGATTGAGCACGCCTTCGACGAGAAGATCAAAGCTTCGTGGCGCCGAGACAGGACTCTCGAGTATTTGTACCACCCGGAACGCGCGCTGATGCGCCGGGACGACGTCGAGCAGGTGCAGCGCTTCTTCGCCGATCGCCCGGACGTCTACCGTGGCAGCGGCGACTCCCTCGGTGAGCCGGTCGACGGGGTGGTGCTGTACCTCGTGCCGCCTCGGCACGATGACGGAGAGGTCCATCTGCTCGAGGATCTCGAGGAGCTGGATAGCGAGATCCGCGTCGGCGTCGCCACGCCGGACCACATCTTGTACGTCGTCCCAGTCCCCGGCAAAGCGTGCCCCGCCAGCGAGCCCGACCTGCCAACTTCGAACGCACCGGTTCCCGCTCTCAATAGGAACGCCAACGCGGGCGAGGACGTGCGTGTGTCGGTCGTGGACACCGGTTGGTACCCGCCCGCGGCCCAGGACTCGGACAGCACCTGGTTGCAGAAGGGTGTGGAGGGTGACGCCGAGCCGTGGATCGGGACGGGCCAACAGATTCCGCAGTACGGGGGCCATGGCACCTTCGTTGCGGGCGTCGTGCGCTGCATGGCTCCGATGACCGAAGTCGAGATCGAGGGCTTCCTCAGCAAGGGTGGGGCGATCTGGGAGTCCGACATCACCGCACAGCTCAACCAGGCAATGACCGACTATGAGGACAACCCGCGGACAGCGCGGGTCGATCCGCGTCCGCCCGATTTGATCTCGATCTCGGCCGGCACCCACACCCGAAAGGAACTAGGACTGATCGGGTTCGAAGTGCTGTCCGTTCTGTACAAGCTCGTCGACGGGGAGCGGGCGCCCCTCGTCGTAGCAGCAGCGGGCAACGATGAGAGCCACGTCCCGTTCTATCCGGCGGCGTTCGACTGGGTGCTGAGCGTCGGGTCGCTCGACGCCGACGGCAAGAGGTCTAAGTTCTCCAACTACGGCCCCTGGGTGGACGTCTACGCGCAGGGCAGCGAGCTGGTCAACGCGTTTCCGAGCGGGGACTACACCTACAAAGAGCCGCTGAGCGGTTCCAAGCTGAACACGACAGTGACTTTCACCGGTATGGCCAAGTGGAGCGGCACGTCTTTCGCGACGCCGGTCGTCACAGGTGCCATCGCGGCGTACATGAGCGAGAACCCGGGAACCACCGCGCGTCAGGCCAGAGATGCGCTGATCGCCGGTGCGGCAATCAAGCAGGACCAGCTCGCCGGCAACATGAAGGCGCTCGGCCCACCGTTCATTTGCAACTAGAGCGTCACCCAGGCCGTCGTCAGCGTGGCGGACGACGTCGTCACCACGAACCGGACCGGTCCGGAGCCGACCTCCTCGATCCGGAAGAACCCGGCACCGTCGGCGGCGACCGTGCGGTCGTCCTCGCCGTGGTGCTGCAGCATCACGGTCGCGTCCTGGGCCGGCAGCACCTGACCCGTGATCACGCCCGCCCCGACCTCGACCTCGATCGAGAGGTCGCCGCGGCCGAAGGAGAGCAGCCGGCCGGGGTCGCCGGCGCCACGCACCGCAGCGCCCGCCTCCAGCGCGGAGTCGTGCAGCAGCTCCATCAGCTCGGCGTCGATCGTGCGCCAGCTGAACGCAGCCTGGGCGGCTTCGCGGCGGCGGTCGGTGACCGCGTCGGCCTCGGATACCGCCTCGGCCAGGATCGCCATCAGCTCGTCGTCGTCGGACCAGTCGGTCATCGCAGCTCCCCTCCCTTCTGGAGCTCGGCGGCGACCAGCGCTCGCAGGGCGTTGGTGTTGCGCAGCTGATCCAGCGCGCGCGCCCGGGTCGGACCGATGCTGCCGACGGGGATGCCGAGGCGCTCGCTGATGTCGGCGTACGGGATCGGCGGGTCGGCGGACAGCAGCACCAGCAGGTCACGTCGTCCGGACGGCAGCTCGGCAAGCCCGTCGCGCAGCGCCTGACGCTGCTCGATCGCGACCAGCTCGTCGGTCGATACGTCGTCGGCCACGCCTTCAAGAGAGCGGGAGTCCATGGGGTCCACCGGGGTCATCCGCTTGCGCGCCGCGATGAGCCGCAGGCACTCGTTGCGGGTGGTGGTCGAGATCCAGCCCGGCAGAGCGGCCGGCTCGCGGAGGTCGTCGAGGTGCTCGACGAGCCGCAGCCACACGGTCTGGCACACGTCGTCGCCGTCAGTCTCCGAGAGCCGGTGCCGGCGCACCAGCGCACACACCAGCGGTAGGAACCGCTCGACGATCGCGTTCCACGCACGTTGGTCTCCCTCTCTTGCCGAGGAGACCAATGCCTGAAGGGAGTACGACGCGTCCATCGCCGACCTCCTTCGTCCGACGGATCGGCCGCCGGGTCAGCAATGGTCTCGTACTTACAGAGCGCCAAGCCAGCACCGAGATACATCGAATTCAATCGAATCTTTTTGTATCTCCGGAGCATCCCGAGCCCTCTGTCCTGGCAACCGCGGCATCACCGCCGCCGATGAAGGGACAGAACGATGAGCTGGACCGAGACTCACGAGCGTTACCGCATCATTCGCGAGGTCGTCGCGGCCGCCGAGGCCGACCCGACCGGCACCCTCCCCTGGAAGCCCGAGTACACCCTCTACTTCAGCACCCCTGAGGTCCTGGTCGCCGCCCTGCGGCAGCGCTGGCAGCGCACCTGCGAGGCGCAGCTCGAGGCGCACCTCTCCGACGAGGAGATCCAGGAGCGGCACCGGAAGCTGATGAACGACCACGCCGCCGTGCTGCGGATCCTGGACAAGTTCGTGGCGGTGCCGGCGAAGTCCGCAGATCACCTGTCCACGGTTGCTTAGCCGACGGTCGTCAGCAGCCGCGTCGCGCGCGTGAGCACGACGTACAGCGTCGCGGCGCCGGTGACCGACTCGGCCTCGATCTCCTCGGGCCGGACGACGACGATCCCGTCGAACTCCAGGCCCTTGGTGTCGAGTCCGGTGAGTACGACGACCCGGTCGTCGCCCGACGGGGCGACGGCGGCGTCCGCAGCGGCGGCGCGGGCGCCCGAGGCGTCGGCCTCCAGCTCCGGCCATGACGCCAGCCAGGAGTTCACCTCCGAGCGGCGGGCCGAGGGCACCACGATCCCGACAGTGCCGGGCACCTGCCCGGCCACCTCGAGCACCGCGTCCCGAGTAGCGGTCTCGAGGTCGGGCGAGGCGGTCCGCTCGACCGGGCCCACCCCGGTTGCGCGGACCGCCTCTGGCAGGTCGGCCTCGAGCCCGACCCGCTCGGCGTACGCCGCCGCGAAGGCGTAGATCTCGGCGGAGTTCCGGTAGTTCTTGGACAGGTGGAACTCGTGGACGGGCTTGCCCTCCAGTGCCGCCGCGCGTGCGGCTGCCGACTCCTCGGGCGCGGGCCAGGACGACTGCGCCGGGTCGCCGACAATCGTCCAGGACGCGCCGCGGCCGCGCCGGCCGACCATCCGCCACTGCATCGGCGTGAGGTCCTGCGCCTCGTCGATCAGCACGTGCGCGAAGCCGTCGTCCTCGATGCTGTAGGTCGGCGGGGTCCAGGCCCGCCCGGTCGGCGCGTACTCCCGGTCCGCGGCGGTCATCAGCTCCTGGATGTCGACCGCGCCCTCGCCCAGCGTGAACGGGTCGTCCCGCTCGTCGTCGGTGCGGGCCGGTACGTCGCCCAGCGCGTAGCGCAGCTCGTCGAGCAACGGGATGTCCTCCACGGACAGGCCGGTGGCGGCGTCCCATGACTTGGTGAGCAGCGCCTGCTCCTCGCTGCTCACGACGCCCTCGGCGACCCGGGCCAGGAACTCGGGGTCCCGCAGCCAGGACAGCACCGTCGGCGCATCCAGCGGCGGCCACCAGGCCAGCGCGAAGTCGAGGAACGTCTGGTTAGACAACATCTCCTCGTCGAACGCCTCGCGGCCCCGCTCCCGGCCGCGCTCTCCACGCACCTGCCGCCACATCGCGTCGAGCAGGGTGGGCGCGATCCGGGGCAGCTGCCGGTTGCGACGGCCCTGCGACATCAGCTGTCGCCGGAGCCGGCCGAGCAAGCCACGGTCGAGCACGATCCGGTCGTCGCGCCAGAAGATCCGGAACTCGCCGGGAGCGCCGGGTGCGTGCTGTCGGGAAGTACGCCGCATCAGCTCGGCCATCCGCTCTGAGCCCTTGACGTCGGCGACGGCGGGCTCGTCGTGCCGGCTGGCGCGGACCCCGTCGACCACCTCGCCCACGGAGCGCAGCGCGACCGCGGTCTCACCGAGGCTGGGCAGCACCCGCTCGATGTAGCGCATGAACACCCCGCTCGGGCCGACGATCAGCACGCCGCCGCCTTCGTAGCGGCGGCGGTCGGTGTAGAGCAGGTACGCCGCCCGGTGCAGCGCCACCACGGTCTTGCCGGTGCCTGGCCCGCCGGAGATCGAGACCACGCCTTTGCCGGGCGCCCGGATCGCGAGGTCCTGCTCGGCCTGGATGGTGGCCACGATGGAGTGCATCGACCGGTCGCGGGCCCGCGACAGCTGGGCCATCAATGCGCCGTCGCCGATCACCGGCAGCGACTCGGCCGCGGGGTTGTCGGGGTCGAGCAGCTCGTCCTCCACCCCGAGGACGCTGGCGCCGGAGCAGCGCAGCACCCGGCGGCGTACGACGCTCCGCGGCTCGGCGGCGGTGGCTTGGTAGAACACGGCCGCGGCCGGAGCCCGCCAGTCGATCAGCAGCGAGTCGCGGTTGGTGTCGCGCAGCCCGATCCGGCCGATGTAGCGCGGCTCCGGGTCGGTCTCGCGGTCCAGGTCGAGGCGCCCGAACACCAGGCCCTCGTGGGCAGCGTCGAGCTGGGCGATCCGCTTCGCGGCCTGGAAGACCATAGCGTCGCGTTCGACCAGTCCGCCCTCATGGCCCAGCCGGCCGCGCTCGTGCCCCTCCTTGGCCAGCTCCCCAGCGGCCTTGGCGGATACCTGCAGCTGCTGGTGGACCCGGTCCACGAACGCCTGTTCGCGAGCGATCTCTCGCTCGACCACTGGCTCACTCAACGATGCGTCCCCTCAGCACGATGTCCGGGCCCGGGAGCGGGCTCGGACAAGTTCATCAGTCTATCCCGCGTGACGGTTAGGGGCTCACTCCGTTGAAGAATCGTGACCACCTCCACCGACACCGAGAGCGACCGGCCAGACCCCGGCAGCGCGCCCCCGGCCGTACGCCGCCGGCGCGGAACCTCTCACAAGAAGCGGCGCCGCGTGATGCTGACCGGCGGCATCGCCCTCATCACCGTGGGAGCGATCGTCCTCGGCTGGCTCGCCTGGCAGTTCTGGGGGACCAACTGGGTCTCGAAAGGCCGCCAGGCCGAGGTGGTCGCAGACCTGCAGAGGGAGTGGGACGACGGTCAGGGGACCGTCGAGACCGACTGGGGCAAGGCCACCGGCATCATCCGGATCCCGAGGTTCGGTGCGGACTACGAGGTCCCAATCCTGGAGGGGACCACCGACGAGGTGCTGGCGGCGGGCGTCGGGCACGACGAGGACACGGCCGGAGTGGGTGAGCACGGCAATTTCGCGCTCGCTGCGCACCGCGTCACCCACGGCGAGCCGTTCGCCGACTTTCCCGAACTGCGCGAGGGCGACCTCGTGGAGGTCGAGACCGTGAACGCGACGTACACCTACGAGCTCGACAGCGGTGGAACTGACCTGATCGTCCCGTTCACAGCCGACTGGGTCCTCGATCCCCTGTTCCCGGTCAATCCCGACGCCGGCGGGGTGACCGCCGCGGGCCAGCCCGGCGATCAGGTCATCACCCTGGTGACCTGCTCGGAGATCTTCCACACCGACAACCGCAGCGTCGCCTTCGGACACCTCGTCGAGTCCGTGGCGAAACCGTGAGAAGCCGGGACGGGCAGCGAGACGGTACGCTGCTCCAGGCCGAGTCGAAACGAGCTGGGGAGTACATGGGTGAGAGCGCGACCCGCGGCGGATGGGCCCTCGGGCCTCGCCCATCACCCCGTTGCGGCGCGGGTCGGGGTTTCAGTCGTGACCGATTGGGCAACTGGTCGTTGAACTTGTTACTCGGAGGAGGAACAGTGAACAGGCTCGCAGCGGTGCTAGCGCTCGTCATGTCGTTATTCGTCGTGACGCCGGGCCTTCTCGCGCCCGCGAACGCCGCCGACGACTACACAGCAGCGGTGCAGACATCGTGCAACATCGACGTTCCCGCCGTCGTCCGGGCGAAGACCGCGCCGCGAGTCAAGGTCACGGTCCGCCCCAACGCACCGGCGGCTGCGGCCGGCAAACGCGCTGCTGCCCAGCGTGCCGACCAGCCCACCGGCACTGTCGAGATCAACATCATCCGGACCGGCACGAACATCTTCTCGCGGACCGTCCCCTACAAAGGCCGACCCGTGACCGTCGTCGGACCGGTGCTGACCCAGACCGGTCGCTATGTCGTGCGTGCCACGTTCCGCACCTCCGATGGCACGATCTTCAAGTCCTGCCACGACAACGCGGCATTCGACCTTCAAGCCGACACTGGCCCCGAGGCCATCGACCCCGAGCCTGGCAACCAGAACCCGGACGGACTGCTGCCCGACACCGGTGGACCGAACCTGCTCTGGCTGGTCCTCGGCCTGGCACTTGTCGGCTCGGGTGGCGGCCTCGTGTACGGCGCCAACCGCCGGCCCGGCCGCCCGCTGTACGACGTCTGAGCAGCGAGCCTGCGAGGGCACGAGCAGGGTCGCTACGCGAAGAGGTCGAGCGAACGCGCGACTGAGCGACGAAGTCGCGACCGCGGGTCGACACCCGGTAAGGCGAAAGCAGACCTCTACTTCTTCCGAGCGAGGAACGCGAGCATGGCCTCGCGGGCCTCGTCGGAGCCGAACAGTCGAGCGCTGAGCGCGGCGACCTCGTCACCGCGCCCGTCGATCCGGTCGAGCAGGTCGAGAGTCAGCAGCGCCTTGGTCTCGCGCAGCCCCTGAGCCGCCCCGGTCAGGAGTGAGGCGACGACGGCGTCCACCGCGCCGTCCAGCTCGGCCTCGGGAACCGCCCGGGTGACCAGCCCCATCTCCGCCGCACGGGTGCCGTCGAACACCTCGCCGGTGAGACACGTGAGCGCGGCCGCCCGGGAGGTCAGACGGGGCAGCACGGTGAGCGAGATGACGGCCGGCGCCAGGCCGAGCTTGACCTCGGTCAGTGCGTACGTCGTGGTGTCCGCCGAGATCGCGATGTCGGAGGCGGCCACGATGCCGATGCCTCCGGCCCGCACCGCACCGTGCAGTCGGGTCACCACCGGCTTGCCCAACGCCACGATCTGACGCTGCATCCGGACCATCGCCCGGGCGCCCTCCTCCATCCCCTCGCCGGACGCCTCGGAGAGGTCCGCACCCGAGCAGAACACCTTGCCCTCGGCCCGGAGGACCACCACCGTGACCGCGTCGTCGGCGTCCGCCGTCTCGAGGTGGGCGAACAGCTCGGTGACGAGCTGCCGGGACAGCGCGTTGCGGTTGTGCGGGGAGTCCAGGGTGATCGTCGCGACCCCGTCGGCGACCGCGAGATGGACGAGCTCGGTGTCAGGCATGGGCTCGGCGGCAGGCATGAACGTCACCGTACCCATCCGTCGAGGCGTCGGCGCCGAACCACCGCCATGCGATCCCGACCCCTGTACGCCCTGTTCGGACTGCTCGCGGCGCTGGTCGGGACGGCAACCGGCCACTTCGTGGCCTCGCTGCTCGACCCGGCCTCGTCTCCGGTGCTGGCGGTCGGATCCGCGGTCATCGACCTGACCCCGACGCCGGTCAAGGAGTGGGCGATCGCGACCTTCGGCACCAAGGACAAGCCGATTCTGGTCGGCTCGGTGCTGCTCGGGGTGCTCGCCCTGGCCGCGGTCGCGGGGATGATCGCCCGTCGCCGGTTCCGGTACGGCGCCGCGTTGCTCGTCGTACTCGTCGCCGTGGCCGCCATCGCGGTCCTCACCCGCCCCTCGGTCGAGCCGGTGGATGTGGTGCCGAGCCTGGTCACCGCCCTCACCGGTGTGGCCGCGCTGCGGTTGCTTGACCGCCGGGCCTGGCCCGAGACGGACCCGCTGCCCTCCGACGTCACCGGGCCGAGCCGCCGTGGCGTGGTCGTCGCGATGGGCGTTCTGGCGGGACTCGCCGCGGCACTGGGTGGGACCGGCCGCTGGATCCAACACCTGCGGTCCAGGGCCGAGAACGTCGACCTGCCCGCTGGCGGCAGACCCCGCCCCGCCGCTCCCGCGCGGACTCGACAAACAGGTGCCGGGCATCACCACCTGGGTCACGCCCAACAACGACTTCTACCGGGTCGACACCCGCCTGGACACCCCGATCATCAGCTCCGACGACTGGACGCTGACGATCGACGGCGACGTCGAGAATGAGCTCACGATCACGTTCGACGAGCTGCTCGAGATGCCGATGATCGAGCGCGACATCACCCTGACCTGCGTCTCCAACAGCGTCGGCGGCGAGTTCGTGGGCGGCGCCCGCTGGCTCGGCGTACCGCTCCAGGACCTGCTCGACCAGGCCGGCGTGGGTGACACCGCCGACCAGATCCTCAGCACCGACTTCGACGGGATGACGATCAGCACCCCGCTCGACCTGGCCACCGACGGTCGCGACGCGATGATCTGCGTCGGCATGAACGGCGAGCAGCTCCCCCGCGAGCACGGGTTCCCGGTGCGGATGGTGATCCCCGGGCTCTACGGCTTCATCAGCGCGACCAAGTGGCTGACCAAGCTCACCCTGACGACGTACGACGACGCCGAGGCGTACTGGACCGAGCGCGACTGGGCCACCGATGCACCGATCAAGATCTCCGCGCGGATCGACACCCCACGCTCGCTGTCGACCGTCGATGCGGGCGAGAACCTCATCGGCGGCGTCGCCTGGTGCCAGCAGGCGGGCGGCGTCGGCAAGGTCGAGGTGCAGATCGACGGCGACGGCTGGCAGGAGGCCACGCTCGGCCCCGACGGCGGCAACGACTACTGGCGGCAGTGGTACTTCAAGTGGGACGCGAAGCCCGGCCCGCACAGCATCTCCGCGCGAGTGACCACCGCCGACGGCCAGGTCCAGAGCCCGGCCCGGGCCAACCCGTTCCCCGACGGCGCCAGCGGCATCCACCAGTACGCCGTGACCGTCGCCTGACCCGAAAACTTCCCGCGATCCGGGCCATCCGGAGCGCGGGCAGCACCGAAGCACTCACATCAGTACCCCTCTACGGAAGGCACCACCCATGAAGCTCCACACTCTCCGCCGCAACACCGGCATCGTGACCGCCGTGTTCGCGCTCTCCCTGGGCCTCGCTGCCTGTGGCAACGACGACGACAGCGGCAGCGACGCCAGCGGCGACACCCCCTCGTCGGCCCCGGCCGACAACTCGGGCGCCGAGGGCGCGGACCCGGCCGCGCAGACCTTCGGCGACGGCTGCTCGCAGATCCCGTCTTCGGGTGACGGCTCCTTCAGCGGCATGGTCCAGGACCCGGTCGGCACCGCGGCGAGCACCAACCCGCTGCTCAAGACCCTGACCGCCGCCGTCGGCGCGGTCGAGGGCCTCGGTGACACGCTCAACAGCGCCGAGGGCCTGACCGTCTTCGCGCCGGCCGACCCGGCCTTCGCCGAGATCCCCGCGGACGACCTCAACGCGCTGCTCGAGGGCGCTGCCAAGGACGGCATGAAGAGCGACCTGGCGACCACGCTGACCTACCACGTCATCGCGGGTCAGCTCGACCCCGCGTCCGTGGTCGGCGACCAGACCTCCCTCCAGGGCGGCAACCTGACCGTCGAGGGTGACGAGTCCGGCATGACCGTCAACGGCGCCAGCGTCCTGTGCGGCAACATCCCGACCGCCAACGCCACGGTGTACGTGATCGACGGGGTCCTCAACCCCGCCGACGGCTGAGCCGCTTCCCAATCGCACTCAGAATGACGAGGATCAGCCCGTGACGTACATCGGGCCGGTGGGTACCGGCGCCTCCAACTCCGAGGAGGCGCCGGTGCCTGCCACCGACCAAGCGAGCGGGCTGGCCGCTCTGCTGAAGCGGGCCGGCCGCGGCGACAAGGACGCGTTCGCCGAGCTGTACGACGCCACGTCTGCCCGGGTCTTCGGACTCGCGGTGCGAGTGGTCCGCGACCCGGCTCAGGCCGAGGAAGTGGCGCAGGAGTCCTACCTCGAGCTGTGGCGCGGCTCGGCCCGGTTCGACCCGGACCGCGGCAGCGCCATCGCCTGGATCCTGACGATCGTGCACCGCAAGGCGGTCGACCGGGTCCGCTCGGCAGAGGCCTCCAGCCGCAGGGACACGTCGTACCACCAGAAGAACCAGACGGTCGAGCACGACACGACTGCCGAAGCCGCACACGCCTCCATGGAGGCGCACCGGGTGCGCGGCGCACTGCCAGCCTCACCGACGTGCAGCGAGAAGCCCTCGAGCTCGCCTACTTCGGTGGCTACACGCACACCGAAGTGGCGACCATGCTCGACCTTCCGCTCGGCACCGCCAAGACCCGCATTCGAGACGGCCTGATCCGGCTCCGTGACACGATGGGAGTACCAGTATGACCGACAGCCACCCACTCTCGGGTGCCTACGCCATCGACGCACTCGACGACGTCGAACGCGCTCGCTTCGATCGACACCTGGCCGACTGCGCCGACTGCCAGGCCGAGGTCGCCAGCCTGCGCGAAACCGCCGCTCTGCTGCCCGCGACGACCTGTCGCCGAAGCGCCCGCCTCGCTGCGGACCAGTGTGCTCGAGGCCATCGACACCGTCCGGCCGCGGCCCCCAGTAGTCGCCACGACCGTCCATCGTGCCCGGCCCCGGCGCCGGGTCGCCGGCCTGGTGGCTGCTGCCGCCGCGCTGGTCGCCATCGGCGGCGTTGGCGCCACGGTCTGGCACCCCTGGTCCGATGACGCCAACCAGGCCCCGACGCTGACCGCGGGAGAGGTCATCGGTGCCGCGATGCACAGCCACCTGGACCGAGCGGCTACCCGACGGATCCCGCGTGCAGGTCACCCGTTCGGAATCGCTCAACGGAGCGGTGCTGCGGGCCACGGCATGGCACCTGCGGGCGAAGGCAAGGTCTATCAGCTGTGGCTGCAGCACGACGACGTGATGGTCCCGGCGGGGTTCATCCCGGACCAGGCCGACGCGACGGTGCTGCTCAACGGCGACGCAGCGTCCGCGGACGGCTTCGGGATCACCCGGGAGCCCGCAGGTGGCTCGAAGCAACCGACCCGCCCACCGGTCGCGCTGATCGAGTTCGAGCAGCCTGAGCTAGCAGAAGCCCGCGGTCGCGGGCGATCGCGGCTGCCTCGCCGCGGCCGGACGCGTCCAGCTTGCCGATGATGTTGGAGACGTGGACGCTCACGGTCTTGGCGCTGATGAACAGCTGCTCGCCGATCTCGCGGTTGCTCATGCCCCGGTCGACGAGCTGCAGGATCTCGCGCTCGCGGCGGGTGAGCACGGCAGTGCCGGGCGCAGCCGCGCCGTCGGCGTGGTGCCGAAGCCCGAGCTCGGCGATCAGCGGGCGGGCGCCGAGCTCGCGGGCGGTGGCCAGGGCGGCGTCGCGATAGGTCGTCGCCTCGGGGTCGCCGGCCGCGTCGAGGACCGCAGCGAGCCGGGCCTGGGAACGGGCCACCTCGAACTTGTGGCCGTAGTCGCGGAAGCACTCGACCACGGTCCGCCAGGCCTCGACGATCTCGTCGATGTCGGCGGAGGAGTCACCGGTCAACCATCGGAGCCGGAGCAGCTCGGCGTGCGCGCGTTCGCGCCAGGCCCGGGCCTCGAGCCCGGTCGCGCCCTTGGCCTCGTTGTCGGCCCAGACCAGCTCGTTGCGCGCGGCGAAGGCCTCGCCGCGCTCGCGCAGGACGCGGCGTTCGGCGGCGCTGACCGAGGTGGCGCGACGGGAGAGGTGCGCCAGCATCAGCGTGTTGAGTCGCAGCTCGGGTTGCACGGTCTTGAGCTGCCACAGATCGCTGAGGAACTCCACGGCATCGCGCAGCGCCGACTCCGCGAGGTCGACGTCGCCGGCGTCGCCGTGCATCTCGACCAGCGAGGTGGTGGCCGAGATCGCGATCAGCCCGTCGAGCGCCCACTGGTCGCGCAGGCTCTCGGCGTCGGGCACGCGTTCGTGCTCGCCGCGTGCGGCTCGGACCATCAGCTCCACTGCCCGGAGCATCGCCTCGGCCCCCGGCGGCGGGGTCTCGCCGGTGAAGTCGGTAGTCGCGAGGGACCGGTCCCAGTCACCGTACTCGTAGGCCGCGATGGCAGCGAGCACCCGGCAGTCGAAGCCGTAGGGCGCCCAGGAGCGGCCGATCCGGCGAGCCTTGTCGATGCCGTCCTGGTAGACGTCGAGCGCCTCCTTGAGCCGCCCGGCCCGGTGGTGCAGCGAGCCGAGGTGGTGCATGGCTCGGATCCGGGTGAGCCCGGACGACGACTCGGCGATGATCCGCTCCAGCGTCTCCTGGGACGCGACCACGTCGCCGCTGCGCTCGGAGATCCGGGCCACGAACGTCTCGACCTCGGCGGTGATGTCAGGGAGGTCCAGCTTCTCGGCGAGCTCCGTGGCCTGTCGGCTGTATTTGACCGCCTCCTCGTTGCGCAGCCGGTCGGCGAGCGCCTGGGCGTGGGCAGCGAGCACGCGGGCGCGAAGCTTGGTGTCGTCGTCCTCAGGGACCAGGCTCAGCGCCTCCTCGGTCAGCTCCAGGGCGTTGATGTCGAGCTCGGTGATCCGCGCGGCCTGGGCCAGTTCGGCCAGCAGCTCGGCGCGCAGCAGTGGGGTGAGCCCGCCGCGGTCGAGCCGCTCCCGCAACAGCCCCACGGCTCGGGTCGGGTGGCCCGCGGCCATCGCGGCGGCGGCCGCCATCCCGGCTATGGCGGTGGCCTCCTCGGGCTCGTCGGGACCCAGCCCGAGCGCCCGCTCGTAGTGCCGCAACGCCTCGTCGGGGCCGCCCATGGACATCGCGCTGCTGCCCGCGCTCACGCTGGCCCGGAGCGCGAGCGCGCGCTCCCCGGCCTCGGCGGCGTGTCGTGCCAGGTCGGCGGACTTGCCGAGCGCCTCGTCGTCGTCGATCACCCGGGCGTACGTCGCGTGGGCGCGGACCCGTTCTCCCGGCAGCATGTCGTCGTAGACCGTCTCGGCGAGGAGCGCGTGCCGGAACGCGTAGCCGGTGTCGGTCGGGATCAGGATGTGTCGCTCGACGGCGTCGCGAAGCGCCAGGTCGAGGGCGGCTGCGTCGATGGAGGCGGCGTCGTGGACCACTCGCGCCAACAGCTCGTGGGAGACGTGCCGACCAGCAGCGGAGGCGAGCCGGACCACGGTCTGGGCGGTGCTGTCGAGCTGCTCGAAGCGGACCAGCAACAGTCGTGAGAGATCGGCCCCGACGCCTGCCTGGCCCCACATGCTGGCGGCTGCGATCTCCTCGGCGAAGAAGGCGTTGCCCTCGGCCCGCTCCACCACCGCATCGACCTCACGGTCGGCGAGGCCACCGGCCCCCGGACCGCCGGTCTCCAGCCCGCGCACCAGCTGGCGCATCGCTGGGCGGTCGAGAGGGGCGAGGTCGATGCGGCGTACTTGGGCGAGGCGCGACCAGTTGGCCAGCGTCGCGCGCAGTGGGTGGCGGCGGTGCAGGTCGTCGCTGCGGAAGGAGATCACCAGCGACACGGGGCCGATGAAGCCCCGGGTCAGCAGCAGGCTGAGCAGCTCACGCGAGGACTGGTCCGCCCAGTGCACGTCCTCGATCAGCACCAGGAGCGGCTGACCGGCGCTGAGCTGCTCGAGCGCGGCGTGCAGGCTCTCGATGAGGTCGCCACGGTGGGACTCGGACTGGTCGTCGGCCGGGCCGCGCAGGTGGGCCTGCAGCAGCGGGCCGAGGGAGGGGTGGGTGGCGATCAGCTCGCCGGCCACCTCGGGCTCGTCGGAGGTCAACCTGCCGAGGAGCTCGACGAAGGGGAGGTAGGGCAGGGTGCTGCCGGCCTCGCCCAAACAGTGGCCGACGACGACCCGCCAGCCCTGGTCTCCGGCCCGCTCGGCCAGCTCGGCGAGCAGCCGGGTCTTGCCCATGCCGGCGTCTCCGGACAAAACGACAAGGCCCCCGAGCGCCTCAAACCCGTCAGCAGGTGCGATTCCTGCTGCAGATATGAGGCGCTCGAGGTCCTGGTCTCGCCCGACGATGGGCCGCAGGCCCGCCGGATTCAGTGGCACACAGTCAAGTATGCCGGTGGCTACCGACATGACGCCGCCCGCTTTCAGGCGGCGTCGTTGTGGCGGGTGCCCCCTGAATCGGTGTAACGACGGGTCGGGATCCGACGGCGTACGGACCGGGAGCGGCTGGCGATCCAACCGGCGGGCCGGCCACGGTCGAGGCGGTACTCGGTCTCGGCCTTGATGAACTCGAAGTCTCCGTAGAGCGACATGATGGGTGATCTCCTTGTGTAGTCGGTGCTGCTGGTGAGGATGAATCTGCTCGGCTAAGGCGGGGGCCCACATCGGGCACATGCCCTAAGTTCCGCGGCGGGGTGCCTTAGACCGGTGGTGACGGGCGTGACTAGGCTCCTAAGGTGCCTCTCAGACCCCCGGATCTGCCGCTCGGCGACGAGCTGCTGCGGCTCGGTTCCGCCGACAACTTTCGCGACCTGACCGGCCCGGGTCACCGCACTGCGGACGGGCGGGTTCTGCGCCCTGGGCTGGTCTACCGGTCCAACGAGCTCGCCCTCACCGAGGAGGACGCGGTCCGGGTCGCCGAGCTCGGCGTCACCTCGATCATCGACCTCCGGCACGGCATCGAGATCGACGCGCACCCTGACACGGAGGTCCGCGGGGCGACCTGGGAGCACTTGGAGATCCCCGGGATCCCGATGGATGCGGTCGTCACGCTTGAAGACTCCGCGCGAGCCGCAGAGGTGATGCACGAGGTCTACCGGGGCTTCGTGCGGCACGCCGGCGCCCGGGCCGCCTTCGCCACCCTGCTCGGCCGGATCGCGAACGCTGAGGCGCCGCTGGTCTTCCACTGCACGGCCGGGAAGGACCGCACCGGCTGGGCGGCGATGCTCGCGCTCGGCATCTGCGCAGTCCCCGACGACGCGGTGCTCGAGGACTACCTGGCCACCAACGCACGCTCCAGCGGGACCCGGGACAAGTACCTCGGGATGGTGCGCGAGCACATGGGCGAGGCATACGTCGAGGTCTACGAGAAGGTGATGGTCGCCGACGAGCGCTACCTCGCTGCCGGGCTGGACGCCGTCGCCGCGGACTACGGGTCGGTTGACGACTACCTGCGCTCGGGCCTCGGGCTCACCGATGCCACCCTCGACGCGCTGCGGGCCCGGCTGGTCGAATAGGTCTCGTGGATGCCGTAGCGGCGGCCTTCGAGGCGGTCCCCCGGGCCGGCTTTCTCCCGAAGCTCGCCCGCGGCCGGGCGTCGTACGACGGTCCGATCGGCATCGGGCAGGGCCAGACCAACTCGCAGCCACGCACCGTCGAGGACATGCTGCGGCTGCTCGCGGTCGAGCCGGGGCAGCGGGTGCTCGACGTCGGCACCGGGTCGGGATGGACCACCGCGTTGCTGGCGCACCTGGTCGGACCGTCGGGCGAAGTACTGGGCGTGGAGCTCGAGCCGGAGCTGGTTCGTTTCGGGTCGAGGAACCTGGCCCGCACCCACCAGCCCTGGGCGTCGATCCGGCACGCGGCCGGCGGGGTCGTAGGGCGACCTGATGCCGAACCCTTCGACCGGATCCTGGTCTCCGCCGAGCCGCGAACTCTCCCCGACGAGCTGGTCGCCCAGATCGCCGAAGGCGGCCGCATGGTGATCCCCGTCGACGGCACGATGCTGCTCGTCGTGCGCCATGGCGACGAGCCGGAGATCACCCGCCACGGCCGGTATCGCTTCGTCCCGCTCCGTTGAGACGTCGAATCGTGAGTTGTGGCCCCTTGAATCGTGGGTTCGGTCGGAAACGCCGAGCGGAAGTCACGACTCGGGGGCAAGAAGCCACAATTCGAGTGGCCACATGTCCCGAATCGAGCGGGTTCAGCCGCCGGGTGTCGCGCCGTTGCGGTAGGTCTCGGTCTTGCCGGTCTTCGGGTCCAGGACGATCTCGTGGGTGTCACCGTCGCGCCCGTCGAAGCGGACGGTAACCGTCTCGAAGCCCTTGTGCCGCTGGGTCTGGGCGTACATCGCGTAGGCGCGGCGGTCGGCCTCGGTCAGGTCGACCCGGTCGGTGAACGGCGTCAGCAGCGCCCGGGGCCAGAGCCGCCGGGCGAGGACGACGTTGACCTCGATGCCGAGCACGCCCATCACCGCGGCGATGTAGATGATGCCGATCAGGCCGAGGACCAACGCGAAGGTCTCGTTCACCTGGTTGGCGGCCGGGAAGACACTGGTGACGTACCACGTTCCGATGTACTGCAGGCCCTGCCACATCAGGGCCAGCGCGAACGCACCGGGGGCGGCCCGCATCAGAGAGATGTGGCGGCTCGCCGCCGCCATCCTGAACAGCGCGGTCAGTACCAGGCCCACGATGAGCACGTTCCCGATCCGGATCAGCCAGCGGATCAAGGTGTTGACCCCGCCGCCGAACACCTCGGTGTTGCCCACCACCGCCGAGAAAACCGTCACCAGCAGTACGGCGACACCGGCGGTGAAGAGCAGGCCCAGGCTGTTCAACCGGATCAGGAACGGGTTCGGGCGACTGTTCCGCGGCACCGCCCAGGCCGCGTTGATCACGTTCTGCAGGGCGACGCCCAGGCCGATGCAGCCGTACAACGCGGCCAGCGAGCCGAACACGACGGCAGCGGTCGAGCCCTGGAGCCCCTCGGGCGCGCTGAGCTGGGTGCCGATGATCGGGAAGTTGCTGAGCGCCGAGTTGAGGGCGTCCTTCTGAAGATCCGGCCGGTCATCGAGGATGAAGCCGAGGATCGAGGCCGACATCAGCAACAGCGGGAAGATCGCGACGAACATGTAGTAGGTGATCACCGCAGCCAGGTAGTTGCCCTGGTCGTCGAAGAACTTGTAGATCACGGCGAGCGGGAACCCGATCGCGGGGATACGCCGCTGACCGCGGTCGATCTTCCCCACCACGCCCATCCGGCAAAACTACCGGTGCGGCTACCCCGTAGGTCGGTCGATCAGGGAAGCGAGTCGATCGGGTGCCTGGAGGCAGTAGGAGTCGGTGAGCAGCTCGGTGAGCTCGTCCCAGTCGGTGTCGTCGTCCAGTAGCAGGCCGATCACGTTGCCGCCCCAGCTTGCCCGGAAGTAGGGATCACCCAGGTGCTCGAAGGCGATCACCTCGTCGACCTCGCCCCGGAAGGTGATCCGGAACCGCTGGTCCTCGCCGCCGAAGACGTGCGCGACGGTCGCCGCACCCACCCGCCAGCGGGTGCCGACCCAGGCGTTCTCCTCCACACACTCGGGCAGCACCCGGAGGATCTCGCCGATGCGGAGGACCATCTCCTCGGGCACCAGTGGACGCTCGGGCATGCGCCGAGCCTGCCACGTGCCGCGGACAGCGTCAGTAGGACTTCGGCAGCCCCAGTGAGTGCATCGACACGAAGTTGAGGATCATCTCCCGCGACACCGGGGCGATCCGGCCGACCCGGGTGGCGACCAGCAGTCCGGCGACGCCGTACTCCTGGGTGGCGCCGTTGCCGCCGTGGGTCTGCACGGCGCGGTCGGCGGCGTTGCAGGCGGCCTCGGCGGCGGCGTACTTCGCCATGTTGGCCGCCTCGCCGGACGCCATGTCATCGCCGGCGTCGTAGAGCGCCGCCGCCTTCTGGGTCATCAACCGGGCCATCTCGATCTCGATGTGGCTCTCGGCCAGCGGGTGCGCGATCGCCTGGTGCGAGCCGATGGGGCCGTTGAAGACGGTCCGCTCCTTGGCGTACGCCGTCGCCTTCTCCAGCGCGAACCGGGCCAGCCCGTTCGAGAACGACGCGGCCATGATCCGCTCCGGGTTGAGACCCGCGAAGAGCTGCACCAGCCCGCCGTCCTCGTCGCCGATCAGCGCGTCGCCGGGCAAGCGCACGTCGTCGATGAACACCTGGAACTGCAGCTCGGGGCTGACCCACTCCATCGGGATGGCCTTGGCCTCGACCCCCTCGGCGTCGGTCGGTACGACGAACAGCACCGGCTTCACCTTGCCGGTCTTCGCGTCCTCGGTGCGGGCGACCACGAGCATGTTGTCGGACTCGTCCACGCCCGAGATGAAGATCTTGCGGCCGTTGAGCACCCATTCGTCGCCGTCCCGGCGGGCGGTCGTGGTGATGTTGTGGGTGTTGGTCCCGGCGTCGGGCTCGGTGATCGCGAAACACATCGTGCCGGTGCCGTCGCAGATGCCGGGCAGCCAGCGCTGCTTCTGCTCCTCGGTGCCGTAGCGGGTGATGATCGTGCCGCAGATCGCGGGCGAGACGACCATCAGCAGCAGCGGGCAGCCTTGCGCCGCGAGCTCCTCGCAGACCGCGGCGACGTCGCCGATGCCGCCACCCCCGCCGCCGTACTGCTCGGGGATGTTGATGCCGAGGTAGCCGTTCTTGCCGATCTCGAGCCACAGGTCGGTGGTCTTCTCGCCGGCCCGGCCCTTGTCGATGAAGTACTCGCGGCCGTACTTGGACGCCAGCTTCGCCACCTGCTTGCGCAGCTCCTGGCGCTCCTCGGTCTCCGTGAACGTCGTCATTCGTCTTCTCCTGTCACTACTGCCAGAACCTCGCCGGACGCCACCTGAGCGCCGGGCTGGACGTTGATCTCGGTGACCGTGCCCGCACCTGGGGCGGTCACCGTGTGCTGCATCTTCATGGCCTCGAGGACCAGGACGACGTCGCCTGCGGCCACCTGAGCGCCCTGCGTGACCGCGACCCGGACCACGGTCCCGGGCATCGGTGCCAGCAGGCTGCCGCTGGCCACCGCGTCGGCCGGGTCGACGAACCGGGGGACCCGGTTCAGCCGCAGATGACCGCGCGCGCTGTCCACGTCGACGGCGTCACCGCTCAGGACCACGTCGTACGTCGTTCGCACGCCGTCGGTCTCGAGGGTCACTTCCGTGGGGCTCACCTCAACCACCGTGTGGCCGTCGACGGTGTAGCCGTCGCGACCACCGAACCACTCGACGACGATCTCGCCGTCGAACTCGGTGCGCTGCGGGTGGGCGACGACGTTGCGCCAGGCCACCGGGATCCGGGCCTGGACCGTGCGCGCGCGGCCGGCCCGCTCGGCCAGGGCGAGGGCTGCCGCCACCGGCGCGCCGGGGTCGATCTCCCTGGTCGGCATCTCGAAGGTGTCGAGGAAGGCCGTGCTGACCTTGCCGGCCAGGAAGTCCGGGTCGTCGAGGATCGCGACGAGCAGGTCGCGGTTGGTCACGAGACCGTGGATCCGGGCTCGCCGCAACGCGTCACGGAGCCGGCGCGCGGCCGTGGCCCGGTCGCTGCCGTAGGCGACGACCTTGGCGAGCATCGCGTCGTAGTGGGTGGTGACCTCGTTGCCGGAGCCGAAGCCGGTATCGACCCGCACGTGCTTGGTGGTCGGGATCTCGAAGGTCGTGAGCAGCCCGCTCTGCGGCTGGTAGTCCTGAGCGGGGTCCTCGGCGTACAGCCGGACCTCGATCGCGTGCCCGTCGGGCTTGTCGGGGTAGCGCACGTCGGAGGTCTCGCCCTCGGCGGCGCGGATCTGCAGCTCGACCAGGTCGGTGTGGAACACCATCTCGGTGACCGGGTGCTCGACCTGGAGCCGAGTGTTCATCTCCAGGAACCAGAACTCCGCCCGCTCCTCCTCGTAGAGGAACTCGACGGTGCCGGCGCCGCGGTAGGAGATCGCCTCGGCGGCCTTGCGCGCCGCCGCGTGGAGACGCTCGCGGGTGCCGCGGCTCAGCTTGCCCGGCGCCGGGGCCTCCTCGACCACCTTCTGGTGCCGTCGCTGCAGGGAGCAGTCGCGCTCACCGAGCACGGCGACGTTGCCCTCCGCGTCGCCCCACACCTGGACCTCCACGTGCCGGCCGCGCTCGACGTAGTGCTCGATGAACACGGTGCCGTCACCGAACGCCGACAGCGCTTCCGCCTCGGCCTTCTCCACCTCGGTCGAGAGGTCCGCGAGGTCGCGGACGATCCGCATGCCGCGGCCACCGCCACCCGCGGAGGCCTTGACCAGCAGCGGCAGGTGCTCGGGCTTGGCGTCCTCGACGTGGACGCTCTCCAGGATCGGTACGCCGGCCGCGGCCATCAGCCGCTTGGCCTCGATCTTCGAGCCCATCGTGTCGATCGACTCGGGAGCCGGGCCGATCCAGACGAGGTCGGCGTCGATCACGGTGCGCGCGAACTCGGCGTTCTCCGACAGGAACCCGTAGCCCGGGTGGATCGCGTCGGCACCGGCCCGGCGCGCGGCGTCGACCAGCAGGTCGCCGCGCAGGTAGGTGTCGGCCGGCGCGACGCCAGGGAGGCGTACGGCGACGTCGGCCTCGCGCACGTAGGGCAGGTCGGCGTCGGCGTCGGAGTGCACGGCGACGGTCTCGATGCCGAGCCTGCGGCAGGTGCGGAACACCCGGCTGGCGATCTCGGCGCGGTTGGCGACCAGGATGCGCTTGATCGGCTGGGTCATCGCGTGACTCCCGGTACTTCGCTGGTCGAGTAGCCCGCCGCGAGGCACGAGCGGCGGGCGTGTCGAGACCACGGCGCGCGGTCTCGATACGCGCTCGTCCTTCGTCGTCGCGCTACTCGACCAGCGGGAGAGGCTGCTCGCTCGATCATGGGCGGAACACCCCGAACCGGTCGGTGCCTTCGTAGGGCTTGTTGTCGATCACGGACAGGCAGATGCCGAGGATGGTCCGGGTGTCGCGCGGGTCGATCACGCCGTCGTCGTAGAGCATTCCGGAGAGGAAGAACGGGAGCGACTGCTCCTCGATCTGCCCTTCGACGACCTCCTTGATCCCGGCGAAGCCCTCCTTGTCGAACACCTCGCCCTTCGCCTCAGCGGACTGCTGGGCGACGATCTCGAGCACGCCGGCGAGCTGGGCCGGGCCCATCACCGCGGACTTCGCGCTCGGCCAGGTGAACAGGAAGCGCGGGTCGTAGCCGCGGCCGTTCATGCCGTAGTTGCCGGCGCCGTACGACGCCCCCATGATCACGCTCAGGTGCGGGACGGTGCTGTTGGAGACCGCGTTGATCATCATCGCGCCGTGCTTGATGATCCCGCCCTGCTCGTACTCCTTGCCGACCATGTAGCCGGTGGTGTTGTGCAGGAACAGCAGGGGTACGTCGATCTGGTTGGCCAGCTGGATGAACTGCGTCGCCTTCTGCGCCTCCTCGCTGAACAGCACGCCCTGGGCGTTGGCGAGGATGCCGATCTGCCGGCCGTGCAGCCGGGCCCAGCCGGTGACCAGCGAGGCGCCGTAGAGCGGCTTGAACTCGTCGAAGACCTGGCCGTTGGTGGCGGAGACGCCGTCGCAGATCCGCGAGATCACCTCGCGCGGGTCGAACGGCTCCTTGAGGTCGGTCGGGATCAGGTCGAGCAGCTCGTCGGGGTCGGCGTCCGGCTCCGCGAACGGGCCGCGGTCGCCGCTGGCCTTGCGCCAGTTCAAACGGGCGACGATGCGCCGGCCGATCCGGATCGCGTCGTGCTCGTCCTCGGCCAGGTAGTCGGCCAGGCCGCTGGTGCGAGCGTGCATCTCGGCACCGCCGAGCGACTCGTCGTCGGACTCCTCGCCGGTCGCCATCTTCACCAGCGGCGGTCCACCGAGGAACACCTTGGCCTGCTGCCTGACCATCACCGTGTAGTCGCTCATGCCGGGGACGTAGGCGCCGCCTGCGGTGGAGTTGCCGAAGACCAGCGCGACCGTCGGCTGCTTGGCGGCACTGCTGCGGGTGATGTCGCGGAACAGCTTGCCGCCCGGGATGAAGATCTCCTTCTGGGTGGGCAGGTCGGCGCCGCCGGACTCGACCAGCGCCACCGTCGGCAGCCCGTTCTCCTCGGCGATCTGGGAGGCCCTGAAGATCTTCTTGACCGTCCACGGGTTGCTGGCGCCGCCCTTCACGGACGGGTCGTTGGCGGTGATCAGGCACTCGACGCCCTCGATCACGCCGATGCCGGTGACGACGCTCGCGCCGACAGCGAAGTCCGAACCCCAGCCGGCGAGCGGGCTGAGCTCGAGGAACGCCGAGCCCTCGTCGATGAGCAGCTCGATCCGCTCGCGGGGCATCAGCTTGCCGCGCTCGTGGTGGCGGGCGACGTACTTCTCCCCGCCGCCGGCGACCGCCTTGGCGTGCTCGGAGTCCAGGGCCTCGAGCTTCTCGAGCATCGATGCGCGGTTGCTCATTTCTCCACCACTGCCTTCATCCGCTCGAGAGTGGTCTGCATGCCGCGCTCGTTGGTCCGACCACGCAGCCGCCCGAGCACCAGCCAGTAGAGCCGCATCGGAAGCTTCGGCTCGAGCCGGAAGTACTCGGTGACCCGGGTACCTCCGTTCTCCGCCTGCAGCCGGTAGCCCCAGTTGTTGATGGTCACGTCGTCGGTACCGACGGCGAACTCGAACACCTCGTTGGGGACGCACTTGGTCACCTGGCAGGGCGACCAGTAGATGGGCCCGACGCCGTTGCGCTTCACGTGGCCCTTGAACGAGGCGCCGACCTCGGGGCCGGTCGAGCCGCGGGTCCACGTGGCCTCGAAGGTCTCCGGCGAGAACTCACCGATCCTGGTCACGTCGCTGACCAGCGCCCACACCTTCTCGGGTGGAGCGGCCATGTGGACCGACACCTCCCCTCGGAGCGGCTTGATGATGCTCATGCGGTGTACCCCAGCAGTCGCGCGGCCAGATCGGTCAGCACCTCGGTTGCTCCTCCTCCGATGGGCAGGATCCGGGCGTCGCGGTAGTGCCGCTCCACCTCGGTCCCGTGCATGTAGCCGGTGCCGCCGTGCAGCTGCACCGCCTGGTCGCAGACGTACGTCGCGGCGTCGCAGGCCGTCTGCTTGGCCAGGCAGGCCTCGGCGATGACGTTCTCCCCGGCGACATGGCGTCGAGCGACCTCGCGGGTGTAGGTGCGGGCGACCTCGACCTGCCGCCGCATCTCGACCAGCTTGTGGCGCACCACCTGGTTCGCCAGGAGCGGCTTGCCGAAGGTCTCGCGGTCGCGGCAGTAGTCCGCGGTCAGCGCCAGCGAGCGGGCAGCGATGCCGTAGGCGTGCACCGCGAGCCCGATCCGCTCGACGACGAACTGCTCGGCGATCTGGTAGAAGCCGGTGTTCTCGGCTGCGACCAGGTGGGCGGCCGGGACGCGCACGTCGACGTAGGACAGCTCGGCGGTGTCGGAGCAGTGCCAGCCCATCTTGCGCAGGGACCGGTCCACGGTGAAGCCCGGCGTGCCGGCCTCGACGACGATCAGGCTGACCCCCGCGTGGCCCGGACCACCGGTGCGAACCGCGGTGGTGACGAAGTCGGCGCGAACGCCGCTGGTGATGAAAGTCTTGGCGCCGTTGACGACGTACTCGTCGCCCTCGCGGACCGCGGTGGTGCGGATGCCCGCGACGTCGGAGCCACCGCCCGGCTCGGTCACCGCGAGCGACCCGATCTTCTCGCCGGCCAGCGTGGGTCGCACGAACCGGTCGATCAGGTCGGCATTGCCGGAGGCGGCGATGTGCGGCAGCGCGATCCCGCTGGTGAACAGCCCGGCCATGAGACCGCTCGAGGCGCCGGCCTCGAACATCCCCTCCTGCAGGTCGACCGAGTCCAGGAGGTCACCGCCCTGGCCGCCGACCTCCTCGGGGAAGGCCACCCCGAGCAGCCCCTGCTTGGCCGCGGCGAGGTGCAGCTCGCGCGGCAGGGTGCCGGCGTCCTCCCACTCCTGCAGGTGGGGCCCGATCTCGCGGCGCGTGAACTCCGCACCGAGCTCGTGCAGCTCACTCATCGGAGGTCCTTCCCAGGGCTGGTCTCGATACGCGCTCCTCGACCAGCGCAGCCAGACGTTGGTCGAGTAGCCCCGGCCGAGCTTGCGAGGCCAGGGCGTATCAGACCACTTCCACTCACAGCAGCTCCTCCTGGACGTGGACCACCCGGGACCGCACCCACTCACCGAGGCCCTTGGCCTGCGGGTCGAAGCGGGTCGAGGCGGCGACCCCGGCGCCGAGCAGGCCGCGGATCAGGACGTTGACGCCGCCGAGGTTGGGCAGCGAGTAGACCTCGACCTCGAGGTCCTTGGCCTCCGGCACCAGCTCCTTGATCTTCTTCGGGGTGATCAGCTTGGTCAGCCAGGTCACACGCTCGTCGTACTTCGGCGAGCCGTCGTGGGCGACCCACAGGCCGAGGTTGGCGTCGCCACCCTTGTCGCCCGAGCGCGCGTGCACGAACGTGCCGAGCGGCGCCTGGCGGTTCACGGAGTCCTGTGGGGCGGGGTAGGGCGAGGGGCGCAGGCCGGCCGCGGGGTCACTCTCCGCGAACTCCTCGGGGTCGGCGATCACCTCGCGCCGGCCGTCGTGGTGCACGACGATGTGCTCGACGGCCGAGCGGTCGACGTACTCCGGCCGATAGATGCCGTACGGCGTGGGCGGGCCGGGCGGCGCCGTCATCGTGAACCCGGGGTAGGTGCCCAGCGCCAGCTCGACGGCGGGTCCGGTGAACGCCTTGCCGGCGGGACCCGCCTCCGGGTCCCTCACCGTGACCCGCAGCAGGCAGGACGCGCCCTCCTCGGTGTCGGCGTCGGCGTGCGGGGATGCGGTCTGGGTCCAGGTGACCGACGCGGCTGTCAGCCGGGGCTCGAGCTGCCGGCGCAGCCAGTCGGCCTTGAGGTCGAGGTCGAGGCCGGTGAGCACGAACTCCATCGCGTTACGGAACCCGCCGAGCTCGTTGACGCATACCTTGAGCCGCTCCGGCGGCGCCTCACCTCGCACGCCCGCGACCGCGACCCTGTCGTCGCCGTCCTGAGTGAGCGTGATCGTGTCGAGCAGGGTGGTGACGTCGGGGTTGAGGTAGCGGCTGGTCTGGATCTCGTAGACCAGCTGCGCGGTCACGGTGTCGACGCTGACCAGGCCTCCGGTGTCGGGGTGCTTGGTGATGACGCAGCTGCCGTCCTCGGCGATCTCGGCGAGCGGGAAGCCGAGCGGCGCGTCACCGGCGCCGGAGGCCAGCAGCTCCTTGAAGCCGGAGAAGTTGCCGCCGGTGGCCTGGGTGCCGCACTCGAGGATGTGTCCGGCCACGACCGCGCCGGCCAGGGCGTCGTACGACGTCGGGTCCCAGCCGTGGTGAGCGACCGCGGCTCCGACCACCACGGAGGCGTCGGTGACCCGGCCGGTGACGATCACGTCGGCACCCTCCCGGAGCGCGGCGGCGATGCCGAAGCCGCCGAGGTAGGCGTTGGCGGTGAGTGCGTTCTCGAACCCGTAGGCCCGCAGGTCGTCGCCCTCGACGTGCGCGATCTTGGCGTCCAGGCCCAGGCCCTGCGCCACCTCGCGCAGCCGGTCGGCGAGACCTGCCGGGTTGAGGCCGCCGGCGTTGCTGACCAGCCGGACGCCCTTCTCCATCGCGAGTCCGAGGCACTCCTCGACCTGGGTGACGTAGGTGCGGGCGTAGCCCAGCGACGCGTCCTTCATCGTGTCCTTGCCGAGGATCAGCATGGTCAGCTCGGCGAGGTAGTCGCCGGTCAGGACATCGAGCTCGCCACCTTCGAGCATCTCGCGCATCGCGGAGAGCCGGTCGCCGTAGAAGCCGGAGCAGTTACCGACGCGGAGGGTGCTCACTTGGGATCCCTCCCCTCGCCGGGGGGACCCGCGAAGGCCTGCGCGATGGTCAGCCACTTCTCGGCGTCCGGGCCCTGGGCGACCAGATCGGTGTCGTCGCGGTGGATGCGCTGGGTGACCAGCAGGCAGAACTCGTACGCCGACCCGGCGACCCGCTGCGTGACGTCGTCCGGTCCCCAGATCCAGAGCTCACCGGAGGGAGCGGTCAGTTCGATCCGGAACTCCCCTGCGGGAGGCGTGAGCTCGTGCACGCCAAAGGCGAAGTCGCGGGTGCGGATGCCGAGGTGCGCGACGTTACGGATCCGGTCGGTGGGCTCGGGGTCCATGCCGAGGGCCTCGTAGACGTCGAGCGCGTGCGCCCAGGTCTCCATGAACCGCGCCGTCACCATCGAGGCCGGCGACATCGGCGGGCCGAACCACGGCATCCTCTGACCCTCGGGGTAGCCGCGCAACGCCTCGGTCAGCGCGGTGCGAGCAGCCCCCCATCGGGCGAGCAGGGCCTGCGGCTGCATCCGGGCGACCTCGTGGGCGTAGGTGTCGACGTACCCCATCGGGTCGGCGATCGCCTCCAGCACGATCGCGTCCCACTGCTCCTTGTCGGTGGCCGCGATCGTGGCGGTCTCGTCGGTCCAGAGCAGGTGGGCGACCTGGGTCGCCACGGTCCAGCCCGCGGCCGGCGTGGGCGTTGCCCAGCCCCCTGAAGCAGTGTCGTCGAGGCCGGAGACCGCGGCGAAGAGCTGGTCGCCCTCGGCCTTGAGGTCGGCCAGCAGGGTCTCGAGCAGGTCGTTCCTCTTGGCATTCACTTGGGCTCCAGTGCGTCGTCGAGGGTGATGGCCCACTGGTCGAGGATCCGGCGGCGCCGGCGGGCGTCGTCGGAGATCGTGTTGGCCAGGCCGAGCCCGCGGACCAGGTCGAGGGTGGCCTGCACGAGCTCGCGGACACCGTCGCGGGACTCGTCGGCGCCGAGCGCGTCGACGGTCAGCCGGTGCGCCTCGCGGCCGACGCGTCGCTCCAGCGGCTCGACGGCCTCGAGCAGGGTCTCGTCGGTGCGGGCGGCCACCCAGAGCTCGAGCGCGGCGTTGAAGACCGGCGAGGTGAAGTGGTCGGCCAGCATCTGCAGCACGGCTCGGGTGCGGTGCTCACCGCGCGGCAGGTCGGCCGCTGCGGCCCGCAGCTCCGCGCCGCGCGCCTCGCTGAGGTGCTCGACGGCGGCGACCACCAGGTCGTTCTTGGTCGGGAAGTGGTGCAGCTGCGCGCCGCGGCTCACGCCGGCCCTCTCGGAGACCAGCGTGGTCGACGTACCGGCGAAGCCGCGCTCGACCAGGCAGTCGACGGTGGCCTCGAGCAGCCGCGCGCGCATCACCCGGGTGCGCTCGCCCTGAGGGGTGCGGGTTGTCGTGACCACCCGGTCAGGATGCAGGCTCTCGCAACAAACAGTCAAGTCTGACTTTAAGTTGTCTCGCCCATCGTCCGGGACCCCGCTACGCTCCCGCAGGAGTGCTGACTACCCCCTGGAAGGGGAGCCTTGATGTCCTCGTATCCGCCACCTCCGCCTGACCCGAACGAGCCGAACCCGTACGGCCAGCCGAACCCCTACGGCCAGCCGAACCCGTACGGCCAGCAGCCGGGCGGAGCCGTGGACCACCCCCGGGGCACCACGATCCTCATTCTGGGCATCGTCAGCCTGGTGTGCTGCGGTCTGGTGACCGGCATCCCGGCGATCATCATGGGCAAGAGCGCACTTGCCGAGATCGACGCGGCGCCGTATCACTACAGCAACCGCGGCTCCGTGAAGGCCGGCTACATCTGCGGAATCATCGGCACCGTTCTCTCCGCTCTCGGGATCCTGCTGAACGTGATCCTCCTGGCGGTCGGAGCGAGCCTGTACTGATCCCGCTTGTTGTTCTCGTTCCATCCGGCAGCATCCGCGATTCGAGGGAGTTACCCGCATGTCGAACTACCCGCCCCCGCCGCCCCCGGGCGACCCGAACCAGCCGAACCCGTACGGCCAGCAGCCACCGCAGCAGCCCCCGCCGCCGCCGGGCCAGTACCCCCCGCCGCCGAACCCCGCGCACGTCCCGCCGCCTCCGGGCTACGGGCAGCCGGGCTTCGGGCAGCCTACCGGGCGGCTACGGCCAGCCCGGGTACGGCGCGCCCGGCATGAGCCCGTTCGGTCCGTACGCCGGCTGGGGCACCCGGCTCGCGGCGTACCTGGTCGACGCGCTGGTCGCCGTCGGCGCGGCCCTGGTGTTCTTCATCCTGGCGATCGTGTTCATCGTCGCGGAGGTCGAGGTGCTCGGTGTCCTCCTCTACATCGTCGGCATCGGCGTCGCTATCGCCGTTCAGATCTGGAACCTGGTGCTGAAGCAGGGCTCCACCGGTCAGTCCATCGGCAAGGGCGTCATGAACATCAAGGTGGTCGGCGAGAACACCGGTCAGCCCCTCGGCAACGGCGGTGCGTTCGTGCGCATGCTGATGCACGCCTTCGTCGACGGCGCGATCTGCTACCTCGGCTTCCTCTGGCCGCTGTGGGACGACAAGAAGCAGACCTGGGGCGACAAGGTCGCCAGCAGCGTGGTGCTGCAGGCGCCCAAGGCCTGATCCCCAACAGTCGACGATCGTCGGCATGGGCCACACTCGGCCCATGCCGACGATTCTCATTTCGGGTGCGTCCTCCGGCCTCGGCGCCGAGATGGCCCGCCAGTTCGCCGCCCGTGGCCACGACCTGGCGCTGTGTGCGCGTCGTACCGAGCGCCTCGAGGAGCTGCGGGCCGAGATCACCGCCGCCCACCCCGACCGCCGGGTCGAGATCCGCGCGCTCGATGTCAACGAGGACGACGCGGTGTTCGAGGTGTTCCGGACGTTCCGCCAGGACTTCGGCCGGCTCGACCGGGTGATCGTGAACGCGGGCCTGGGCAAGGGCGCCCCGCTCGGCACCGGCCGCTTCGACGCCAACAAGGAGACCGCGATGACGAACTTCGTCGCCGCGCTGGCCCAGACCGAGGCCGCGATGGAGATCTTCCGCGACCAGGAGGCCGGACACCTGGTGATGGTCTCGTCGATGTCGGCGATGCGCGGGATGCCCAAGACGCTCACGACGTACGCCGCCACCAAGGTCGGCGTCGCCTTCCTCGCCGAGGGCCTGCGCAGCGAGCTCTACGGCACGCCGCTGGCCAAGAAGATCAAGATCACCGTGCTCTACCCCGGCTACATCGCCTCGGAGATGAACGAGAAGGTCGCCCAAGCCACGCCGCTGATGACCTCGACCGAGAAGGGCGTGAAGTCGATGGTGTCGGCGATCGAGAAGGAGGTCGCGGACGCGTGCGTGCCGGCGCTCCCCTGGGCGCCGCTCTCGGTGGTGATGAAGCATGCGCCGCTGCCGGTGCTCAAGCGCCTGATGTAGCAATTGCGCGGTCGCCATTCCGCGCAATTGCGCCGGTTGAGCATGGTTCTGCTCCGAAAGCCTGTAGGAACCGCGCAATTGCGCCGAACGGGGTACGGCGAATCAGCGGTAGGTGAGGTGGTCGCCCTCGAGGTGCGGGTGCTCGTTGAAGGTGAGCAGGCGGGCTCCGGTCGAACCGACGACGACGCGGGTGACCGAGGAATTCACTATCACGGTGTTGAACCGCTGCCAGAGCCTGGCCTCAGGGTCGACGAGAGCGCCGCAGGCCACCGCGATCGGGCCGCCGGAGCTCACCACGACCACGGTGCCGCCCGGCCCCGCTGACCCGGTGGCGCGATCCAGCGCAGCCACCACGCGGGCCTCGAAGTCGGCGTAGGTCTCGCTGAAGTCGCCGGGCTCGCCCGCGGTCCAGTGGGCGGTGGCCTTCTCGAAGACCTGCTGGAACGCGCGTCGGTCGCTGAGGTCGAGGTCGGCGGGCAGGTCGGGGTACGACGCCACCATGCCGACGTGGTCGAACTCGTCCCATCCCGGGTCCACGACCGGCGACAGGTCGCTCCAGTCGGCGCCCTCGGCCACAGCAAGCGCCGTGTCCCGCTGTCGCCGCATGTCGCCGTGGATCACCGCGGTCGGGGTGATGCCGCGCTCCGCGAGCCAAGACCCGAGCAGCCGGCCCTGGGCCCAGCCGGTCTCGGAGAGGACGTCGTAGTCCTCGGCGCCGAAGGACGCCTGGCCGTGCCGGACCAGCAGAACGAGTCCCATCAGAGCCCCATCAGATCAAGGACCGGCAGCGGGTCTCGAGGTAGCCGACGGCCGGGCCGAACACGGCGTACGCCTCGTTGGTGGTCTGCTGGTGGAAGTACCGGTACCAGATCTGCTGGGCGATCACCGCGAGTCGGTAGAGTCCGAAGACCTCGTAGAACCGCCACTGCTCGGGCGTCACCGAGAAGCCCATCCGGTCGCAGTAGTGAGCGACGACCTGCTCGCGGGTCCACATGCCCGGCGTCGTGGTGGGCTGGCGACGGAACATCTGGAAGAACTCGTCGTCGCCAGGCTCGACCCAGTACGACAGCGTGCCGCCGAGGTCCATCAGCGGATCGCCCACCGTGGCCATCTCCCAGTCGAGGACGCCGACCACGCGCATCGGGTCATCGCTGTCGAGCACCATGTTGTCGAAGCGGAAGTCGTTGTGGATCATCCGCTGCCCGACGTCCTGCGGCTTGTGCGCCTCGAGCCACCCGATCACGTCGGTCCAGTCGCCGGTGTCGTCGGTGCGCGCGTTCGCGAACCGCTTGGTCCAGCCGCCCAGCTGTCGGTCGACGTACCCGTCCCCCTTGCCGAGCGCCTCGAGCGCCGGCGACTCGGCCACGTCGACCGAGTGCAGCGCGATGAGTACGTCGAAGGCGTTCTCGCACAGCTGCGACACCTGCTCGGGCGGCAGGTCGAACGGCAGGTCCCGACGCGGGATCACCCCGTCGACCTTCTCCATCACGTAGAAGTCCGAGCCGATCACCGACTCGTCGGTGCAGTGGCCGACCATCGTGGCGACGTACGGGAAGAGCGGGCGGAGCTGGTCCTGGATGAGGAACTCCCGGCCCATGTCGTGGGCTCCCTTCGCCTTCACCCCGGCCGGCGGCCGGCGCAGGATCAGGTCGCGGTCGGGATAGCGCAGCTGATAGGTGAGGTTGGAGGCGCCGCCCGGGAACTGGGTGACCTCAGGCGTGCCCACCAGGTCCTCGACAAACGCCTCAGCGTTCTCCCGCAGCCAGGCCGCGACCGCCGAGACGTCGAACGCGTCCTCGTCCCGGACCGGCGTGCTCTCATCCGTCATCGGTCATCCCTCCGGGTCGAGGCTGTCGAGCCGGGCGGCCTGCGCCCGCATCACCTGGTCGTACGCCGCCCGGTCGTTGAGCTTCAGCGCGTAGGCGTCCCGGGCCGGCCGGTCGGGGACGATCAGCTCGTCGCCCCGGTCCAGCCCCTCCAGCACCGCCGCCGCGATGTCGTCGGCTGTGATCGGAGAGCTTTCGACCAGGCTCGCGATCACCTTGCCGAGGGTCTCGTCGCGGCCCTGCATCGAGCTCATCAGGTTGGTCTTGAAGTACGACGGGCAGATGGCGTGCGCCGTGACGCCATACGCCGCGAGCTCGTGGCCGATGGTCTCGGTCAGCGCGACCACCGCCGCCTTCACCGCGTTGTAGGAGGCCATGCCCGCGGGGTGCACGAGGCCGGCGAGCGAGGCGGTGTTGACGATCGTGCCGCTCCGCTGCCGCTTGAACATCGGCACGAACGTGGTGGTGCCGCGGACCACGCCGAACAGGTTGATCTCGGTGATCCAGCGCCACTCGTCCATGGTGGCGACGTCGAGCCGGCCGCCGCCAGCGACGCCCGCGTTGTTGACCAGTACGTCGAGCCCGCCCCAGGTCCGCTCGACGTGCTCGAGTGCGGCGGCCCAGTCGTCGTCGCTGGTGATGTCGAGGGTGAGGTCGGCGCCAGCCAGGTCGGTGCGGAGCACCTCGTCGCCGCGCGCCTCGAACGCGGTGGCCAGCGCTGCCCCCAGGCCGGAGGCCGCGCCGGTGATCAGCACCCGGCTCATCGGGCGGCTCCGTACTTGCCGAGCTCTAGCCTTGCCACCATCCCGCGGTGCACCTCGTCGGGACCGTCGGCGAGCCGCAGCGCCCGCGCCGCGGTCCAGGCACCCGCGAGCGGGAAGTCGTCGGAGAGCCCGCCGCCGCCGTGGATCTGGATCGCCATGTCGATCACCTGCTGGGCCATGTTGGGCGCCGCGACCTTGATCTGCGAGACCTCGGACAGCGCGTTGAGCGGTCCACCGACGTCGAGCTTCCAGGCGGCGTTGAGCACCAGCAGCCGCGTCTGGTCGATCGCGATCCGGGCGTCCGCGATCCGCTCCCGGTTGCCCCCGAGGTTGGCGATCGGCTTGCCGAACGCGCTGCGCTCCAGAGCCCGCTGGCAGGCCTTCTCGAGCGCCAGCTCGGCTAGCCCGATCAGCCGCATGCAGTGGTGCACCCGGCCCGGGCCGAGCCGGCCCTGGGCGATCGCGAACGCCTCGCCGGGTCCGCTGATGATGTTGCCGACCGGCACCCGCACGTCGGTGAACGACACCTCGCCGTGGCCGAGCGGCTCGTCGTACATGCCCATCGTGCTGAGCATCCGCTCGACCTTCACCCCGGGGGTGTCCATCGGCACCAGGACCATCGAGTGCCGATGGTGCCGGTCGGCATCGGGGTCGCTCAGCCCCATGAAGACGAGGATCTTGCAGTCGGGATGGCCGACGCCGGTGGACCACCACTTGCGGCCGTTGATGACGACCTCGTCGCCGTCGACGATCGCGGTGGCCTCCATGTTGGTGGCGTCGGAGGACGCGACCCCGGGCTCGGTCATCGTGAACGCCGAGCGGATCCGGCCGTCGAGGAGCGGCTCGAGCCACTCGCGGCGCTGCTCGTCGCTGCCGTAACGCAGAAGCACCTCCATGTTGCCGGTGTCGGGCGCGTTGCAGTTCAGGACCAGCGGCGCGATATGGGAACGCCCGGTGAGCTCGGCGATGGGCGCGTAGTCGACATTGGTCAGGCCGGTGCCGCCGTCGGTGCCGAACCTGGCGGCGTACTCACCGGCGTGCTCGAAGGGGAGGAAGAGGTTCCAGAGGCCCTGCTCGCGGGCCTTGGCCTTGAGCTCCTCGATCAACGGCAGCGGCTGCCACGGGTCACCAGTACGGCGTTGCTCGGCGAGGTCGGCGTGATAGCCGAGCTCGACCGGCTCGATCTCGTCGGCGATGAAGGCGCGGACCCGTTCGGTCAGGTCTGCAGCCCTGGGCGACGGTGCGAAGTCCACCCCGCGACCTTAGTGGGAGGATCTGGGCGTGCCTCATGTCGTCTACTGGGCGTCCGCGATAGTTCTTGCCGTGCTGCTGGCCGGCTGCTCCGACGACGACCGTGATGACAACGACGACAACGGTCCGGACCGGGCTGTCGTGGAGCAGGGGATCGCAGATCTCTACGCCGGCGACCACGCCACCGAGCAGGACACCGAGTCCGGCGCCTGCTTCGCAGCCGAGCTGCTGGATCGCGCCGACGTGGGGCTGCTCCAGGACGCAGGGATCATCACCGAGTCGGGCGAGGTGGCGACCGAGCTTCCGGCCTTCGACGAGGAGACGGCGACGCTTTGGGTCGACGCGCAGTTCGAGTGCGTCGACTACGTCGAGGAGTCGACGCGGGCGCTGCTCGCGCAGACCAAGGGCAAGCTCGAACAGAAGACGTACGCCGCGTGCCTGCGGGAGGCGCTCACCGACGACCAGCTCCGCGCGGCGGTCCAGGCGACGCTGACCGGGGCCTGGGACGCCCCGGAGGTCACCGACCTGGCCAATGCGCAGGCCGACTGCCGACGAAAGGCCACCGCCAGCTAGGCAGCGACTGCCATCACCACGCGTGCCCGGTCCACCGGGTCGGTCCAGGCCCTTGCCGTGCGCAGCAGGCGCGTGGTCGACCAGCACAGGAACGGCACCGCGACGACGACGCTCAGCTGCCATTCGTCGACCCGCGCCATGCCCGAGAACACCAGCCCGGTCAACGTGGTCGTGATCGCGAGCCGGGTCGAGTAGCCGACCATCGTCAGCGGCGGGGCCGGCGTGGCCCGGGCGGAGCGCAGGTCGACGGCGTACGGCCGCTGCGCCGACCAGCGCAGCGCGCCCGCCACCACCTGCAGGGTGACCACCACCTGGGTGCACACCAGTGCCATCAGCTCAGCCGGCGAGGGGACCCCGGCGCGGGTGGCCGCCAGGGCGATGGTGAGCATCGAGGCCGCGAACAGGAACTCCGCGAGCACGTAGGCGCGCGCCCCGAACACCGTCCCCGGCGACACCGGCAGGCTCTCCCGCCACAGCGCGCCGCGGGCGTCGAGGCACCAGGCGTTGACGCCGTACAGCAGGGCACCGCCGGACGCGACCAGTCCGGGCAGCACGGTGAGCGAGCTCCACGGGAGGTTGCCGAGCACCGCGACGATGCCCGGTCCGAGGGCGAGCACGGCAAGGCCTCGGCGCATGGGGACGGCGCGCCACACCGACGCGCGATCGGTACGGACCAGCGCGGCCAGTGGGGAGCGCGGAATCCGGCGGGCCGTGAAGGTCCCGGTCTCGACGCGGAGCTCGTCGCGGGCGCTGCGCCGGGCGGCCAGGTGCGCGGGCACGGCGCCGAGCGCGGTGGCGACCACCAGCACGCCCAGCATCACCACCAGAGTGGCCGCCCAGCGCCAGGGCGAGTCGCTGACCATCCCGACGAAGACCTGGGTGGTCGGAATCCGGTCGAGCAGCGGCACCAGGGCGCCGTTCATCTGCAGGCCCAGCGCCGTCCCCAGACCGACGACCGTCAGCAGCCGGACCGCGGCGATCCCGTGCTCGAGGCGGCGGACGCCCTCCAGGGACCAGGCCACCACCTGCGCGACCGCGGTCGCGGCGAACAGCCACACGACCAGCACGATCTGGGCCGGCGCCAGGTAGTGCGGGCCGAGGCCGTACGCCGTCGCGCCGAGCAGCGTCCAGGCCTGCAGCAGCCAGGCGATGTTGAGCGGCGCCAGCAGCAGGGCTCCCAGGTGGTCGGTGGTGGGGCTGATCGGATGGATCTGTGCCGGGTCGCGGGCGAGCAGCTCGCGGCCGCCTCCCGACGCCACGGCCGAGATCATGGCCAGCAGCAGGAACCCGGCCATCGCGGAGGGCAGCAGCAGGATCAGCTCGAAGGCCCGGCCGTCCCCCGTCCCGGCACCAGGGGTGAAGGCGGGGACCACCGCCACCGCCACGGTGATCAGCAGGAACGTCGCGGCGATCCAGGGGCCACCGCGGTGCCGGCGTACCTGCAGGGCGCGGAACCACAGCAGGTGCCGGACATCGACGATCGCCCGGCGGAAGGCACTAGTCGAGGAGGCCGCGGTAGGCACGGGCGCCCTCCTCGCCGGCCATCTGGTCGGCCGCGACCGTGGCGACCCGGGAGCCGCCGCGCAGCACGCTCACAGTTGTGCAGGCCTCGACGGCCAGCTCGCGCAGGTGGGTGGAGAGCAGGACGCAGGCGCCGCGGGCGCGGGCGTCCGCGATGACCTCGAAGGTGGCCTCGACGCCGATCGGGTCCACGCCGTCGAACGGCTCGTCGAGCAGGAGTACGGCGGGCCGGTGCACCGCCGCGAGCACGACCGAGAGCCGACGGCCCATGCCATGGCTGAACCCGGCCGTCACCCGATGCGCAACGTCGCCGAGCTCGAACCGCTCCAGCATCTCGCGGCCGCGGTCCTCCCAGTCGTCCAACCGACGCAGCCGCGCGGTCAGCTGCAGGTGCTCCCATGGTGTCGCCCGCGGCACCAGTCCGCCGACGTCGGGGCAGTACCCCACCGCCTGCTTGGCCTGGAGCGGCTCGCGGCGGACGTCGTACCCCGCCACGGAGACGGTGCCCGCGGTCGGCGGCACCACGCCGGCCAGCACCCGCATCGTCGTCGACTTGCCCGCGCCGTTGCGCCCGAGCAGCGCCGCCGCCTCACCGGCGTCCGCCCGCAGGTCGACTCCCGTCACCGCCTCCACCTCGCCGAACCGCACGTGCAGACCGCGCACGTCGACGACAGGTGGAGGGCCCTCCCAGTCCCTCACACAGCCAAGTGTGCTGGGTGAGAGGGATTTGCGCTGGAGAATCCGTCAGGCGGGGAAGCCCTCGCCCTTGGCAGCCATGTCCCGGAGGTACTGCGTCGGGCGGAACCGGTCGCCGTACTTCTCGGCCAGCTCGTCGGCGCGCTTGACGAACGCCGCGAGGCCGAGCTCGCCAGTCTCCGTGTCCTCGTAGCCGGTCATGAACTGCGCGGCGCCGCCGGTCATCGGCGGGAAGCCGATGCCCATGATCGAGCCGATGTTTGCCGCGGCGGCGGACTCGATCACGCCCTCCTCGAAGCACTTGGCGGTCTCGAGGGCCTCGGCGAACAGCATCCGGTCCTTGATGTCCTGGAACGGCACCTGCTCGGCCGCGATCGGGAACAGGTCCGAAAGACCCGACCAGATCGAGCCGCGCTTGCCGGCCTCGTCGTAGTCGTAGAAGCCGGCCTTGCGCAGCCGACCGGCACGGCCGGCCTCCAGCATCTTGTCGACGACCGCGGTGCCCGGATGTCCGGCGTACGCCGAACCGTCGCGCTCGACGGCCTCCTTCGTGGCCTTAGCGATCTTGGCCATCAGCTCGAGGTTGAGCTCGTCGGAGAGCTGCAGCACCGGGGCCGGGTAGCCGGCCTGGGTGGTGGCCCGCTCGATGCTCCACGGCTGCACGCCCTCGGCGAGCATCGCCATGCCCTCGTTGACCATGTAGCCGATCACCCGCGAGGTGTAGAAGCCGCGGCTGTCGTTGACGACGATCGGAGTCTTCCGGATCTGCTGGACCACGTCGTAGGCCTTGGCGAGCGCCTCGTCGGAGGTCTCCTTGCCCTTGATGATCTCGACCAGCGGCATCTTGTCGACCGGGCTGAAGAAGTGCAGGCCGATGAAGTCCGCCGGCCGGTCCACCCCGTCGGCGAGCTCGGTGATGGGCAGAGTCGAGGTGTTGGAGCAGAGCAGCGCGTCCTTGTTGACGTACGGCGCGATCTCGGCGAACACCTTGTGCTTGAGCGACGGGTCCTCGAAGACCGCCTCTATCACCAGGTCGCAGCCCGTCAAGTCGGCCGGGTCGGCGGTGGCCTTGATCCGGGCGAGCAGCTCGGTCTTCTTCTCCTCGGTGCTCCTGCCGCGGCTGATCGCCTTGTCGAGCAGACCCTCGGAGTAAGCCTTGCCCTTCTCGGCGTTCGCCTGCTCGACGTCCTTGAGCACGACCTCCATGCCGGCGCGGGCGCAGACGTAGGCGATCCCGGCGCCCATCATGCCGGCGCCGAGGACGCCGACCTTGGTGCCCTTCCAGGGCTCGATGCCCTGGGGGCGCAGCGAGCCGGAGTTGATCGCCTGCAGGTCGAAGAAGAATGCCTGGATCATGTTCTTCGAGCCCTGGTTGATGATCAGGTTCGTCAGGTAGCGGGACTCGATCCGCGAGGCGGTGTCGAAGTCGGTGCTCGCGCCCTCGACCGCGGCGCTCAGGATCGCGCGGGCCGCGGGATAGACCGCGCCCTTGGTCTGCTGGCGCAGCAGCGCCGGGAACGCTGGGAGGAACGCCGCCAGCGCGGGCGACTTCGGAGAGCCACCGGGCATCTTGTAGCCGGGGGCGTCCCAGGGGTTCTGAACAGACTCGGGATTCGCCTTGATCCAGGCCTTGGCCGCGGGGATGAGCTCCTCGCGGGTGGCGACCAGCTCGTCGACCAGGCCCTTCTCCTTGGCCTGGGCCGGCTTGAACTGGGTGCCCTGAAGCAGCACCTCCATCAGCGCGGGCTGCAGGCCGAGCATCCGGACCGTGCGGGTGACCCCGCCGCCGCCGGGTAGCAGGCCCAGGGACGCCTCGGGCAGGCCGATCGAGACGGAGTTGTCATCGACGATCACCCGGTGGTTGCAGGCCAGCGTGATCTCGTAGCCACCGCCGAGCGCGGCGCCGTTGATCGCGGCGGCGACGGGACGGGGGTACTGCTCGAGGCGGCGCAGGCCGGACTTGACGCGCTCGGCCAGCTCGAAGATCTGGGCCGCGTCGTCCTTGGTCGCCTGGACCATGTTCTTCAGGTTGCCGCCGGCGAAGAAGGTCTTCTTCGCGCTGGCGACGACGACGCCCTTGACGTCATCGACCTCGTCGTACAGCCGGTCCACGGCGGTCTGCATCGACTCGATGTAGAGCTCGTTCATGGTGTTGGCGCTGGCCGTGGGGTCGTCGAGGGTGAGGGTGACGATGCCGTCCTCGTCCCGCTCGTAGCGCACGGCGGTCTCAGTCGTGGTGCTCATTGGGATTCCTTTGCGAGTGGAAGAGGGAGGCTTAAACGAGCTCGACGATCGTGGCAATACCCATGCCGCCGCCGACGCACAGCGTGGCCAGGCCGCGCTTCAGGTCGCGGCGCTCGAGCTCATCGATCAGGGTGCCGAGGATCATCGCGCCGGTGGCGCCGAGGGGGTGCCCCATCGCGATCGCGCCGCCGTTGACGTTGGTGATGTCGTGGCTGATGTCGAGGTCGCGCATGAACCGCATCGCGACGGCAGCGAACGCCTCGTTGATCTCGAACAGGTCGATGTCCTCGACCTTCAGCCCGGCCTTGGCCAGCGCCTTGCGGGCGGCCGGCGCGGGACCGGTGAGCATGATCGTCGGGTCGGCGCCGGAGACCGCGGCGGACACGATCCGCGCCCGCGGGGTGAGGCCGAGGTCCTTGCCCACCTGCTCGGAGCCGACCGCCACCAGAGCGGCGCCGTCGACGATGCCCGAGGAGTTGCCGGCGTGGTGGACGTGGTTGATCTTCTCGACCCAGTGGTACTTCTCCAGCGCCACGTCGTCGAAGCCCGCGTCGCGGCCCATCTGCTCGAAGCTCGGCTTGAGGCCGGCCAGGCCCTCGACGCTGGTGTCGGGGCGGATCGTCTCGTCGTGGTCCAGCACAGTCAGGCCGTTGATGTCCTTCACCGGCACGATGCAGTCGGTGTAGTAGCCGTTGGCCCAGGCCTTGCCCGCGCGGTGGTGCGACTCGGCGGCGTACGCGTCGACGTCCTCACGCGACCAGCCTTCGAGCGTGGCGATCAGGTCGGCACCGATGCCCTGCGGCACGAAGCCGGTGGTCAGCGCGGTACGCGGGTCGGAGGCCCAGGCGCCACCGTCGGAGCCCATGGCCACCCGGCTCATCGACTCCACGCCGCCGGCGAGGATCAGGTCCTCGAAGCCGCCGCGAACGCGGGACGCCGCCTGGTTGACCGCCTCGAGGCCCGAGGCGCAGAAGCGGTTGAGCTGGACGCCGGCGACGGTCTCGGGATAGCCGGCTGCCAGCGCCGCGGTCTTGGCGATGTCACCGCCCTGCTCGCCGACCGGGGAGACCACTCCGAGTACGACGTCGTCGACCCGGTTGGTGTCGAGGCCGGGGTTGCGGACCTGGATCTCCTGGAGGAGCCCGACGGTCAGGTCGACGGGCTTCACCTCGTGCAGCGAGCCGGCCGCCTTGCCCTTGCCTCGCGGCGTACGGATGTGGTCGTACACGAATGCTTCTGCCATGGCCGTCCTCAAGTCTTGGGTGTGGCTGGTTGCGCCTCGTCGATTGTGACACTAATACTGTCACTGTCGTCAAGGTGCACCAAAGTGTGAGGAGTCACATGGCAGCCGAAGTGATCAGCCCAGGTCACGACCCAGCCTTGCTGACGCTCGACGAGCTCACCACCCGCGTGGGGATGAGCGTGCGCAACGTGCGGTTCTACACCACGAAGGGCCTGGTGCCGCCGCCGATCCGGCACGGCCGCTCCGGCTACTACTCCCCCGACCACGTGGCTCGGCTCGAGCTCGTTCAGGAGCTGCAGAGCCACGGCTTCACGCTCTCCGCGATCGAGCGGTACGTCGCCGGCATCCCCTCCGACGCCACCCCCGAGGACATCGCGCTGCGCCGCACGATGCTCGCGCCGTGGCAGGCCGACCAACCCGTCGAGATGTCCCGGGCCGACCTGGAGCGGCGGGTCGACCGCGAGCTCAGCGACGACGACCTGGCCACCCTGGCCGCGCTCGGCATCGTCTCCGCAACCGGTGGCGACCGTTACCAGGTAGCGGTGTCCCAGCTCTCGATCGGCCTCGGCCTGCTCGACCTCGGGTTCCCGCTGGAGGCAGCCCGGGCCGCCGGGGAGGTCTACACGAAACACGGTCACGAGATCGCGCAGGAGCTCTACAACGTCTTCCGGAAGATGGTCTGGCCGGTCTACCAGGAGTCCGGCGCCTCCCCCGAGACGATCCAGGGCGTTGTCGAGCGGCTCAAGCCGCTGTCGATCGCGAGCCTGGTCTCGGCGTACGAGGCCGGCATGGACCAGACGCGCCGCGAGAACATCGCCGCACGGGCTAAGCGCTGAGCTCCAGCCCCCAGAACAGTCGGTGGTCGACCCACTGACTGAGGTACCCGACCCCGGTCGTGTGGCCGGATCCTCTGGCGTCGCCGAGCATCCGGGTGGCCAGCGTGACGTGGGTGCCCTTCCAGCGCCGGTGGCTGGCCTCGAGGGTGATCAGCAGCTCGGCGATCGGCGCCAGCTCCGCCTCGCGCCCGCCGGCGGCGCACGCGTCGCGGTAGGCGTCGGTCATCGTGTCCTGGCCGCGGCTGACCTGCGCGCGCACGTCCGGCACGCTGTCGAAGGCCGGCGAGTCCAGCCGGTCCGCCGGCGGGAGGCCGCACAGCCCCTCGAACCGCTTGTACTGCTCGGACTGGATCGCGCTCGCTCCGTCGGTGAATTCGCGGAACGTGTGGAACGCCTCCGGTCGCATCGTCGCGACCATCCGGAACAGGGACGCGTTGCGGTCCATGAAGGTCACGAGCTCCTCCAGGAGGTACGTCGCCAAGTCGAGCCGCCCCTCGCGCAGGGCGGCGACGGCGCTCCGCAATCGCCGGTTCATCCCGGTGAACGACATCTCATGTGCCTGCAGGACCCGCATGAAGAAGTACTCGTCGTGCACGGTCGACACGGGATGCACGGTCAGCTCGAGCCACTCACCCGCGATCGCGAGCGGCGGATCCGGGAGCTGCATCAAGACGGCCGCGAAGTCCGACTCGGGCTCATGGGCGATGGCAGCGACCAGCCCCTCGGACTCCGAGCTGCCGAGGTGCGCCGTCATGAACCTCAGCGCGTGCCGCACCCGGGTCCGGAAGGTCCGGGAGTCGGGGCGACCCACCGGCGACACGTCCTTGAGGCGGTGCGCCGCGCACAGCTCGTAGCGGGCGATGTCGGCGGCGAGCATCGCCGCGACGGTCGCGGGCATCAGGTCGTGCTCGTCCACCAGCACCTCGAGCACCGGCAGCGACAGGTAGGTCCGGTTCCAGTAGCGGCCCTCGTGCTTGTCGAGCGCGCAGTCGAGGAAGGCATCGAGGTAGCGGTCGCGACCGGCGTACCTGTCCCTGACCTCGGCGAGCCGCTCGAGTCGGTCGGTCGGGAGGAAGTGCTTGCCGAGCCAACGGACCTCGTGGGTGACCAGCCGGGCGAGCGTCAGCCCGTCCTGCTCGCCCTCCGGCACGGATGGGTCCAGCCAGCGGTCGAGCTCCAGGGTCAGGGCCGCGGCCGCCAGATCTTGCGCAACCTCGATCGCGCATCGGCCATCGACCGCTGCGAGTAGGGCCTGTTCAGCCGGCCCGGCCTGAACGCTCATGTCCGTCCGTCCGCACGACTCAGCTCATTGAACTGGTCCGCAGGGCGGCCCGGCAAGGCCGGGACAGACCGGTCAGCGGCCGGAGCTGAACGACGCGGCGCTGTGGCCGCCCGAACGGCGAGGCTGACCGCCCCCGCTGCCTCCGGAGCGACGGGGCTTGCCGCCGGAGCGACCCTTCTGCTGACCGGAGCGCTGACCGGAGGCTGCCGGCCGCCCGCGACGCTGGCCACCGCCGCCACCACCACGGTTGCCGCCGCGGCCACCGCCGCCGGACTGCGAGTCGACCGGAACGGCCAGGCCGCCCGGGAGCGAGCGCTTGCCGGGGGCAAGGGTGGTGAGCATCGGGTGCGCCGGGCCGTCGATCCGGGTGGTCAGCGGCTTGATGCCGGCCGCCCGGGTCAGGCTCTGCACGTCGCGGCGCTGCTCGTCGGTCATCAACGTGATGACCGTGCCCGAGGCGCCGGCTCGCGCCGTACGACCCGAGCGGTGCAGGTAGGCCTTGTGCTCGGTCGGCGGGTCCGCGTGCACGACCAGCGCGACGTCGTCGACGTGGATGCCACGAGCTGCGATGTCGGTGGCGACCAACGTGGTCGCCTTGCCGGAGTGGAACGACGCCATGTTGCGGGTGCGGGCGCCCTGGCTGAGATTGCCGTGCAGGTCGACGGTCGGTACGCCGCTCTTGTTGAGCTGGCGGGCCAGCGCCTTTGCACCGTGCTTGGTGCGGGTGAAGACGACGGTGCGCCCGGGAGCGCTGGCGAGGTCGACCAGGACCGGCACCCGGTGCTCACGGTTGAGGTGCAGCACGTGGTGGTCCATCTTGGCGACCGGCGACTGCGCCGAGTCGGCCTCGTGGACGGCGGGGTTGGTGAGGTACCGCTTCACGATCACGTCGATCGCGCGGTCCAGCGTCGCCGAGAACAGCATCCGCTGACCCTGCTGCGGGGTCCGGTCCAGGATCCGCTTCACAGCGGGCAGGAAGCCGAGGTCGGCCATGTGGTCGGCCTCGTCGAGCACGGTCACCTCGACCGAGCCGAGCGAGCAGTGACCCTGGCCGATCAGGTCCTCGAGACGGCCGGGGCAGGCGAGCACGATGTCGGCGCCGCTGCGCAGACCCTGCACCTGGGGGTTCTGGCCCACGCCGCCGAAGACGGTCTGGGTCGTCAGGCCGGCGGCCTTGGCCAGGGGCGCGAGGGCCTCGTTGATCTGGCCGACGAGCTCACGGGTCGGCGCCAGGATCAGCGCCCGGGGGGACTTGGGGGCCGCGCGGCGGCCGGAGGCGAGCCGGGCCACGATCGGCAGCAGGAACGCGTAGGTCTTGCCGGAGCCGGTGCGGCCGCGGCCGAGCACGTCCCGCCCGGAAAGCGCGTCCGGCAGCGTCGCGGCCTGGATCGGGGTGGGCTGGTCGATGCCGCGCGCGTTGAGCAGGGCGACGAGGTCGGAGGGCACGCCGAGGTCGGCGAAAGAAGCAGAGGAAGTCAAGGGGACAGTCACTAACGTTGGTGTGTCTCACCAAGCCGTCCCGTCGGCGACGGGAGAGAAAGCATGTGCCTCACAAGAGTGAGGGGCGCTGGGCGCCGAAGCCCGAGGTAAGACTGAGCGGGCTGTTATCGGGAACCTTACTGGTCCGTAGCCCGCAATACCCAATCCCTAGGGTGTGTCCATGCCCACTGTTCTCGTCACCGGAGCCACCGGCTTCGTCGGCCGACGGCTGGTACCGGCCCTGATCGAGGCCGGCCACGCCGTCAAGGCGATGACCCGACGACCCGAGGACTACGACGGTCCCGGCGACCCCGTGTACGGCGACGTGCACGATCCAGGCTCACTGGCGGACGCAGTCGATGGGGTCGACGTCGCGGTCTACCTCGTGCACTCGCTCGACGACGACGACTTCGAGCGCAAGGACGCGGAGGCCGCCCGTGCGTTCGGGCTGGCCACCGCTGCCGTGGGGATCAAGCAGATTGTCTACCTCGGCGGACTCGGCTCAGAGGACGGTGACCTGTCCGCACACCTGCGCTCGCGTCGCGAGGTCGAGCAGCTACTTGCCGAGGCGGGCGTGCCGGTGACGGTGCTGCGCGCAGCCATCGTGGTCGGCGCGGGCGGCATCTCCTGGGAGATCACCCGCCAACTGGTGAAGAACCTGCCGGCGATGGTGGTGCCGAAGTGGGCCTCGACGCTCAGCCAGCCGATCGGCGTGGACGACGTGGTGCGCTACCTCGAGGGTGTGGTCGACAACCAGGCGGCGCTGGGAAAGGTCTTCGAGGTCGGCGGCCCCGACCAGCTGAGCTACCTCGACATGCTGCAGCAGGCGGCGGAGGTGATGTACGGCCATCGCCGGCCGATCGTGGTCGTGCCGGTGCTCACCGCGAAGCTCTCCGCACTGTGGATCGGTCTGGTCACCGACGTCGACGCGACGACCGGCCGCAACCTGATCGACTCGATGAGCACCGAGGTGGTGGTCACCGACCACGCGATCCGTGAGGTGGTGCCGTTCGAGCCGACGACGTACGCCGACGCGGTGCGGCAGGCGGTCGAGGAGTCAAGGACCCAGTAGGCCGCGAGGAACGAGCGGCCTGCGTGGACGTCCGCAGGTTGAGCAAACCCGCGACTCAGGGAGGAGGTCGCGATGGCGAGTCGAGACCGGGCAGCTTGCTGCTCAACCGAATAGCGCCGGCAGCGCGAACAGCATCGTCACCGACCAGGTGACGTGGGTGAGCACCGAGGCGGTGATGCCGCCGGTGACGCGACGCTCGAGGCCGACCACCGCGCCGAGCAGCAGCGCCGCGAACGCCAGCATCAGGTTGCCCGCCGCGGCGGTGGCGGCCGCGTTGGCGAGCGTCGTCCACACGACCGGGTTGCGGGCGATGGCGTCGTACAACGCACCGCGGAAGAACATCTCCTCAGCCACCCCGTTGACGGCGGTGACCAGGACGAGCAGCGGGAGTGACGCTTGATCCGCGAAGTCGAGGATCTTGCTCACCTGACGCTCGAGGGGCTCGATCTCGCGCACGATCAGGCCGCCGACCACGAACAGGCCAGCAAGGCCGAGGCCGATCGCCACCCCGCCGAAGGTCGGCCGCCCCCACCGCACCCGTCCGGACGCAAGCGCGCCGGCGACCCAGACGGCCGCCAAGCCGAGGGTGGCGGGGTAGAACCAGTCGCTGCCGGGCTCCACGCGCAGCGAGATCCCGAGCACGACAGCGCCGGCGAGGGCGGTCGCGATCACGACCGCCCTCCGCCGGCGAAGGTCGCTACTTCTTGTTGTCGTCTCCGGTGAGGCTGTCCTTGACGCCCTCGAGGCCTTCCTTGACCTCACGGGCCCCCTCCTTCAGCGAGGACTTCGCCTGGTCGGTCTTGCCCTCGGACTCGAGCTTCTCGTTATCGGTGAGCTTGCCCATACCTTCCTTGGCCTTGCCACCGATGTCGTCCATCTTGTTGCTGGTCTTGTCGTCGAATCCCATCCTGAGTCTCCTGGCTGTTTGCGGGAAGTACGGATGGGAGGGGTACCCGGTCAGGCAAAGTTCAGCACTCCGTCGTCGATGTCGTCGCGGCGGATCCTGCGTACGTCGGTGATGTAGTTCTGCTTGAGCAGCCACGGTTCGCGGTCCCCCTGCTTGGGCATGAAGTCGATTGCTCGCAGCACGTAGCCGGACTTGAAGTCGATGAACGGCATCTCCCGGACAGACGCGTCGCGCACCGGGACGGCGGACCTGAGGTCGTTCTTGTCGAGGTGGTCGAGCAGTCGGCAGGCGTACTCGGCGACCAGGTCGGCCTTGAGGGTCCACGACGCGTTGGTGTAGCCGACGGTGTAGATGAAGTTGGGCACCCCGCTGAGCATCAGCGCCTTGTAGGACAGCGTCCGGCCGAGGTCCACCGGAGCGCCGTCGACCTCGAACTTCAGACCCCCGAACGCCAGCACCTTCAGCCCCGTGGCGGAGACCACGATGTCGGCCTCGAGCTCGCGGCCCGACGTCAGCCGGATGCCGGTCTCGGTGAACGTCTCGATCGTGTCGGTGACGATCTCGGCGCTCCCGTTGCGGAGCACGCGGAAGAGGTCGCCGTTGGGCACGACGCACAGGCGCTGCTCCCAGGGGTTGTAGTCCGGGTTGAAGTGCTCGTCGACGGGGAATCCCTCTGGCAGCGACTTCACGGTGGCCGAGCGGATCAGCTTCCGGGCCAGCTTCGGCCACCGCCGGGCGAGCTGGAAGGTCGCGATCTGCACCAGCACGTTCTTCCAGCGGACGATCGAGAACTTCGGCTTCTGGGGCAGCCGGCGCAACAGCCGGGCGAGCGGGTCGCGCGCCGGCGTCGGCACGATGTACGTCGGCGAGCGCTGCAGCATCGTGACGCTCGCGGCGTCCTTGGCCATCGCCGGCACCAACGTGACGGCCGTGGCGCCGCTGCCGATCACGACGACCCTCTTGCCGGCGTAGTCGAGGTCGTCGGGCCAGTGCTGCGGGTGGACCAGCTCCCCGCGGAACGACGAGGCGCCGGGGAACTCCGGCTCGTAGCCCTGCTCGTAGTCGTAGTAGCCCGAGCACCCCCACAGCAGGCTCGTGGTCAGCTGGATCGTCTCGCCCTCGCGGTCGATCGTGACGGTCCAGCGCGCGGTCTCGCTGTCCCACGAGGCCGCGGTCACCCGGTGGTGGTACCGGATCAGCTCGTCGACCTTGTTCTCGCGGGCGACCGTGCGCACGTAGTCGAGGATCAGCGGGCCGTCGGCGAGCGCGGTGTCGCTCGGCCAGGGCCGCCACCGGTAGCTGAACGTGAACATGTCGGAGTCCGAGCGGATCCCGGGATAGCGGAACAGGTCCCAGGTGCCGCCGCTGGCGCCGCGGCCCTCCAGGATCGCGATGCTCTTGCCGGGCAGCCGGGTGCGTACCTGACACGCAGCCCCGATGCCGGACAGCCCGGCTCCGACGATCAGGACGTCGACGTGCTCCATGCGATCTCCTCCCGAGCCTCAGTCGACCTGGACCGCGACCGCGCGGTCAAGCAGCCCGTCGACGTCCTTGATCCCCCACGCCGCGAGCACCTCGCGGGTGTGGTGCCCGGCTGCCGGTGACGGCGGAAGGTCGAGCGAGGGTGGCGTACGAGAGAAGCGGGGGGCGGGCGCGGGCTGCACGATGCCGTCCTTCTCGACGAACGTGCCGCGAGCCGCGAGGTGCGGGTGCTGCGCCGCCTTCGACATCGGCAGGATCGGCGCAACGCAGGCGTCGGTGCCGTCGAAGACCTCGCACCACTGGTCCTGGGTCTTGCCGCGGAAGGTGTCGGCGATCAGGGCGCGCAGGTCGTCGGCCTTCTCGGGGTCGAAACGGTCCGGCGCCGCGTCCTTGATGCCGAGCAGCTCCACGAACGCGTCGTAGAACTGCGGCTCGAGCGCCCCCACGCTCATGTGCTGGCCGTCGGAGGTCTCGTAGATGTCGTAGTACGGCGCCCCGCCGTCGAGCAGGTTGCTCGCGCGCTCCTCCTTGAACCCGCCGCTGGCGACGAACGCCGCGGTCATCGCGTTGAGGTGCGCGGTGCCGTCGACGATCGCGGCGTCGACGACCTGGCCCTTGCCGGAGACCTTCGCCTCGAGCAGGGCGGCCAGGATGCCGATCACGAGGTACGTCGACCCGCCGCCGAAGTCGCCGACCAGGTTGGCCGGGAACTGCGGCTTCTCCTTCACCTGGCCGAGGCCGTGGAGGGTGCCGGTGATCGCGATGTAGTTCATGTCGTGGCCGGCGGCGTGCGCCCAAGGGCCGTCCTGCCCCCAGCCGGTCATCCGCCCGTAGACCAGCCGCGGGTTGCGGGTGTGGCAGTCATCAGGCCCGAACCCGAGCCGCTCGGCGACCCCCGGCCGCATCCCCTCGATCAGCACGTCGGCGCTCTCGACCAGGTCGAGCAGGGTCTGCACCGCCTCCGGCTCCTTGAGGTTGAGCGCGGCGCTGGGCCGCCCCCGGTTGAGCAGATCGTGCGAGCCGCCGGTCAGCAGCTGCCCACCGGGCCGGTCGATCCGGATCACGTCGGCGCCCAGGTCGGCCAGGATCATGCACGCGTGCGGCCCCGGCCCGATCCCGGCCACCTCCACCACCTTCACGCCCTGGAGTGGTCCGGTGCCCTTGCCCAGCTGGTAGCCCATGCTCGCGATTCTGACAGATCTACTGTCACGGTGGGAGGGCGGGGATGTGCGCTGGGCCACCTAGGCTTGCAACTAGTTGCATAGGGCGCCAGACTCCTCGGCATGGCTCTGGAACACGCGCTGCTGGTGGCGCTGAGCGAGCGGCCGGCCTCCGGGCTGGAGCTGGCGAAGCGGTTCAGCCGGTCGATCGGGTTCTTCTGGCACGCAACGCACCAGCAGATCTACCGGGTGCTGGCCCGGATGGACGCCGACGGCTGGGTGCGCGCCACCGACGTCTCGCAGCAGGGCCGCCCCGACAAGAGGGTGTACGACGTGTCGCCGGCGGGCCGGGACGTGCTGGCCGCGTGGCTGACCGAGCCCACGCGCACCCAGGCGCTGCGCAGCGAGCTCGCGGTCAAGCTCCGCGGGGCCAGCTTCGGCGACCGCGCGGCGGTTCTCGACGTGGTGCGGGCGAACCTCGCCGACCACCACGTCCGGCTCGACCACTACCGACAGCTCATGAAGCGCGACTACCCCGAGCCCAGCGCCCTGGAAGGGCTCGACCTCGACCAGTACCTCGTGCTGCGCGGCGGAATCCTCATGGAGGAGACCTGGATCGCGTGGCTCACCGAATACATCGACGCCCACAAGGAATCTCGATACGGGCTCGCTGGAGCTCGCCCTACTCGATCACCGAAAGAAGACCAGTGACCACCTACCCGCACCTGCTCTCCCCGATCACGCTCGGCAACCTCGAGCTCCGCAACCGGCTGGTCATGGGCTCGATGCACACCGGTCTGGAGGACAGCCCGCGCCATCTCGACGAGCTGGCGGCGTACTTCGCCGAGCGGGCGCGCGGCGGCGTCGGCCTGATCATCACCGGTGGCTACTCGCCCAACAAGCGTGGCTGGCTCAAGCCGTTGGCCTCGGAGTTGAGCACCCGGCTACAGGCGATGCGGCACCGCGACGTCACCGGTGCCGTGCACGACGAGGGCGGCGCGATCGCGCTGCAGGTGCTGCACGCGGGTCGCTACGGCTACCACCCGTTCAGCGTCAGCGCATCCAACAAGAAGAGCCCGATCACGCCGTTCCGGCCCAGCGCCCTGTCGACCAAGGCCGTCGACCGCACCGCCACCGACTTCGCGGAGTCCGTGGCGCTCGCGGTGAAGGCGGGGTACGACGCCGTCGAGATCATGGGCTCCGAGGGCTACCTGATCAACCAGTTCCTCGCCGCCCGCACCAACGACCGCACCGACCACTGGGGCGGCAGCGCCGCGAACCGGATGCGGTTCCCGCTCGAGGTCGTCCGGCGCAGCCGCGAGCTCGTGGGCGCCGACTTCCCGATCATCTACCGGATCTCGCTGCTCGACCTGGTCGAGGACGGCCAGACCTGGGACGAGGTGGTCGACCTCGCGCACGGCCTCGAGGATGCGGGCGTCACGATGCTCAACACCGGCATCGGCTGGCACGAGGCCCGGGTGCCGACGATCATCACCCAGGTTCCGCGCGGCGCGTGGCGGCAGGCGACCGCCCGGCTCAAGGCCGAGGTGTCGGTGCCGGTCTGCGCGTCCAACCGGATCAACAGCCCCGAGATGGCGGAGGAGATCCTGGCGTCCGGCGAGGCCGACCTGGTCTCGATGGCCCGACCGCTGCTCGCCGACCCCGAGTTCCTCAACAAGGCCGCCGCCGGCCGCGGCGACGAGATCAACACCTGCATCGCCTGCAATCAGGCCTGCCTCGACCACGTGTTCAAGAACCAGAAGGCGTCCTGCCTGGTCAACCCGCGAGCCTGCCGCGAGACCACGCTGCTGCTCGGCCCGACCCGTCGTACGGCATCCGTCGCGGTCGTCGGCGCCGGCCCGGCAGGCCTCGCGGCCGCGGTCTCGGCGGCCGAGCGCGGCTTCGCGGTGACCCTGTTCGAGAAGGCGCCCGAGCTCGGCGGCCAGTTCCGGCTGGCGATGATGGTGCCCGGCAAGGAGGACTTCGCCGAGACGCTGCGCTACTACTCGCGGCGGCTCGAGGTGCTCGGCGTCGAGGTGCGGCTCGGCACCGAGGCCACGGACACGGACCTGGCTGGCTTCGACGAGGTGATCGTGGCGACCGGCGTCATCCCCCGGATCCCCGAGCTCGAGGGCATCGACCACCCCAAGGTCGCGACGTACGCGGACGTGCTCGCCGGCCGCGTGGTCCCCGGAAAGAAGGTCGCGGTGATCGGCGCCGGCGGCATCGGCGTCGACGTCAGCCACTGGCTCACCCACGACCCGAAGGACACCGACGAGGACTGGATGGCGCACTGGGGCGTCGGCGACCCGAGCCTGCATCCCGGCGGGCTCACCGAGCGCAAGCCGCGCACCCCGATCCGCGAGGTGACCCTGGTGCAGCGCAAGTCCACCCCGATCGGCGTCGACCTCGGCAAGACGTCCGGATGGGCGCACCGCGCCGTGCTGAAGCAGGCCGGTGTCCAGCAGGTCAGCGGGGCGACGTATGTCCGCGTCGACGACGCCGGGCTGCACATCACCGTCGACGGCGCGCCGCAGGTGTTGGCCGTCGACCACGTCGTGGTGTGCGCCGGTCAGGAGTCGGTCCGCGACCTCGAGGCCGCCGGGCGGCACGTCATCGGTGGCGCCGACTTCGCCGCCGAGCTGGATGCCAAACGGGCGATCGAGCAGGGCACCAGAGTCGTCGCCTCGCTCTAAGGAACTGCGGGGTCAATTCTCAGGTTGGCGCAGCATGATCGGGGCATGCTCCAGTTCCGGTTCGCCGCCGAGACCGACCCCGGCCTGGTGCGCGACAACAACGAGGACTCGGCCTTCGCCGGTCCCTACCTGCTCGCGGTAGCGGACGGGGTCGGTGGCGCCGCAGCCGGCGAGATCGCCTCCGCCACTACGACGTACGTCGTCAGCGCGAACGCTCTCGCCCACCAGGGCACCCACCCGCTCGGCCTGCTGCAGCTCGCGATCGAGGACGCCCAGGCCCAGCTCCGCGTCGGCGTGGAGGCGGACCCCACGCGGCAAGGGATGGCCACGACGCTCACCGCGATCCTGACCGATGGGGTCAGGTTCGGGCTCGCGCACGTCGGCGACTCGCGGGCCTACCTGATGCGTGACGGAGGCCTGGTCCCGCTCACCAGCGACCACACGCTCGTGCAGGCCATGCTCGACACCGGCCGGATCACGCCCGAGGAGGCCGTGGCGTCGCACATGAGCCACGTGGTGCTGCAGGCCATCGATGCCGAGTCGCACCCGACACCCGACCTGACCTGGCTGGACCTGCGCGACGGCGATCGGCTGCTGCTCTGTTCCGACGGCCTCAGCGACCTGGTGCCGGACGCCGAGATCCTCCGGCTGCTCGGCGCGGACTCCCGATCGATCGCGGCCACCGGACTGGTGCAGGCGGCGCTCGACGCCGGCGGTCGCGACAACGTCACCTGCGTGGTCGGCGACGTGGTCGACGCGGAACCCGTCGTTGGCCAGGGGACCCTGGTCGGCGCGGCCAGGGACATGGCCAACATTGTCGACCCCGCGCACGTGCGCCCGGTCCGCTCCGCCTGAGCAGTCGTTCGTAGTCAGTTGTAACGTCGCGGAATGATCCGCGACCTAACCGACGACGAGGCCCGGCTCGCGTTGCCGCTCAAGTGGGGCACCACCCCGCCGGAGGTGCTTCCCGCCTGGGTGGCCGAGATGGACTACGCCCTCGCTCCGCCGATCATCGACGCGCTGCGGGACGCGGTCGAGGCGGGACTGGGCGGTTATCCGGCGTTCGACATCGGTGGCGAGCTCGGGAATTCGTACGCCGGGTTCGCGAAGCGGCACTTCGGGCACGAAATCGACCCCAGGCACGTGGTTCCGGTGGTCGACGTGACCTCCGGGGTGCGGCTGGCGCTCGACGTGGTGTCCGATCAGGGGCCGATGGTGATGCCGGTGCCGGCGTACGCACCGCAGCTGGCGATCGCCGAGATCTCCGGCCGCGAACGCGTCGACCTGGTCGTCGACCCGGACGCCGAGCGTGCCGAGATCGACCTGGACCGGCTGGACGCGCTGTTCGCCGACGGCGCCCGCACCCTACTGCTCACCCAGCCGCACAACCCGTGGGGCCGGGTGTTCACCCGGGCCGAGCTCGAGGGGGTGCGCGACGTGGTGCTCCGGCACGGCGCCCGGGTGATCGCCGACGAGATCCATGCCTCGCTCGTCCTTCCCGGTGCCGAGCACGTCCCGTACCTCACGATCGAGGGCACGGAGGACCACACGGTGACGGTGGTGGCGGCGTCGAAGGCGTTCAACACCGCGGGGCTCCGCTGCGCCCAGATCGTGGTGCCCGACCCGAAGCTGCGGGACCGGATCATCGGCGCCCCGCCGGCCCGCAACGACTCGTGGTCCCCGCTCGGGGTGGCGGCGGCGGTCGCGGCCTACACCGAGTGCGACGAGTGGCTTGCCGCGCTGATCGAGCGGCTGGACGGCCAGCGCCGGCTGCTGGCGGAGCTGCTCGCGACACACCTGCCGCAGGCCCGGATGCGGCCGCTCGAGGCGACATACCTCGCCTGGATCGACCTGCGGGCCTACAGCCATGCGGACCCGGCGGCCGTCGCGCTCAGCCAGGGTCGCGTGCGCGTGGCGCCGGGCCACGACTACCAACCGGGTCTGGAGGGCCACATCCGGCTCAACATCGCGACCTCGTCGGATCGGCTGCGCGAGATCGTCGAGCGGCTGGCGGGCGCGCTGCACCCCGGATCCTGACTTTCTCGGCGACGGAGGCAACCTCGCGGGGCGCTCGTGACTCGATCATGGTGGAGGCAGTCCCCGTAGTGACAGGAGTCCGATGTTCGCCGACCGAGGACGCGACACCGCGTTCACCGAGTACGCCGCCGGCGCCCAGCAGCGGTTGTACCGGCAGGCCTATCTGCTGGTCGGCGAGCGCGAGGCAGCGCTCGACCTGGTCCAGAACACCTTGGCCGCGATGTACGTCGCGTGGCCCAGGATCATCGACCCGCCGGCGTACGCCCACCGCACGCTGGTCCGCTCGTTCCTGGGAATCCGGCGACGAGGCCTCAGGGAGCGTGAGCGTCTCGAGCGGCTGGACCCGAATCCCGTCGCCTCGCCGGCGCCTGAGCAGGCGCTGACGGTCCTGGCCGCGCTCTCCGAGCTGCCGCCACGGATGCGGTCGGTGGTGGTGCTCCGCTACTGGGAGGACCTGAGCGTCGAGGACACGGCGGTCGCGCTGGGCTGTTCCACCGGCACGGTCAAGTCGAGCTCGAGCCGGGGGCTCGCGCAGTTGCGGCTGCTGCTCGGCGATGCCTTCGAGGAACGCCTGCCGTCCGCCCGCATCACGAAGGAGAACACCCGATGAGCCCCACCACCGACACCCTGCGCCGCCGGATCGACGCCGAGCTCGATGTCCTCGAACCGATGCCGGACCTGACCACGGCCGCCGTGCGTGCGGGGCGGACCCGGCTGCGCCGGCGCCGGCTGGCCTGCGGCTCGTTGCTGGGCGTGGCCGCGGTCGGCGGCGGCCTGGTCGCCGGCCTCGCGCTGACCGGGTCGGAGCCCGACCGGTCGACGCCCGCCGCCGTCGACCCCTCCGGACCCACACAAGGACCGGTGGGTCACGACCCGCTGGCCGACGGCCGGGTGACCACCGAGGAGCGCGACGAGGCGGTGCGGGCCGGGCTGGAAGCGGTGCTGCCCGCGCGGTACGGCGCGGTTTCGGTGCTGGCCAAGGAGCGCAACCGGATCCAGATGTTCGGCACCTCCGGCGGGCAACCGCCCATCCAGATCGCCGTGGCCACCAACGGGCGCCAGCGCGCCGGCGTCACCGGGCCAGACGAGACCGAGTGGAGCTGCGCGAGCCAGGGCGAGGCGCGACGGATCCTGTCCTGCGCGGAGGCCTCACTCGGCAACGGGTGGTTCGCGGTCGCGGTGAACGAGCGTGCCGACGCCACCGAGGAAGCCGGCAGCACGCCGACGTACGGCTCGAGCCTGCTGGTGCTGAACGACGGGGTGTGGAGCGAGCTCTCGATCAGCGAGCTGGGCTGGGACGGCTACGTGGAGAACGAGCCCGCGGGGATCACTGCGCAGGAGATGTTCGAGATGGCCCAGGACCCGGCGTACCTCGAGATGCTAAAGGTCGACGCCGCCTGGCAGGCGCAGGACCGGCGGTCCTTGAGCTCGGTGGTCGAGGTGCCGGACCCGGTCTGGCCCTCCTGACCAAGACACCTAGGCTGACGCCGTGAACATCACGGTGATCGGCTGCGGCTACCTGGGGGCCACCCACGCCGCCTCCATGGCCGAGCTGGGCCACGACGTGCTGGGCGTGGAGATCGACCCGGTGAAGCGGGCCGCCCTGGCCGAGGGGCGGGTGCCGTTCTTCGAGCCCGACCTCGAGGAGCTGCTCGCCCGCCAGGTCGCCGCCGGCAGGCTGCGCTTCACCGACTCCTACGAGGAAGCCGGCGCGTTCGCCGACCTGCACTTCGTCTGCGTCGGCACTCCGCAGCTGGCCTCGAGCATGGGCGCCGACGTCAGCTCACGTCGACGCCGCGGTGTCCTCGTTGGCGCCGTACCTCACCCGGCCGTCGTACGTCGTCGGCAAGTCGACCGTTCCGGTCGGCACCGCCGCTCGGCTGGCCGCCCACCTCGAGGCGGACGCGCCCGCGGGCGCCGATGCCGAGCTGGTGTGGAACCCGGAGTTCCTGCGCGAGGGCTTCGCGGTCGAGGACACCCTGCGGCCCGACCGGATCGTCGTGGGTGTCGCCTCCGAGCGGGCCGAGAAGGCGATGCGTGAGTTCTACGCGCCGATCACCGACCTCGGGATCCCGATGGTCGTGACGGACTACGCGACCGCCGAGCTGGTGAAGGTCTCCGCCAACGCGTTCCTGGCCACCAAGATCTCGTTCATCAACGCGGTCGGTGAGGTCTGCGAGGCCGCGGGCGCGGACGTCGTCGACCTCGCCGACGCGATCGGCTACGACACTCGGATCGGTCGCAAGTTCCTCAACGCCGGCGTCGGCTTCGGCGGTGGCTGCCTGCCCAAGGACATCCGCGCGTTCGTGCACCGTGCCGGCGAGCTCGGCGTCGAGGACGCGATGACGTTCCTGCGCCAGGTCGACGACATCAACCTGCGCCAGCGGACCCGGGTCACCCAGATGGCCGCGGAGATGGTCGGCTCGGTCGCGGGTGCCCGGATCTGCGTGTGGGGTGCGGCGTTCAAGCCCGACAGCGACGACGTACGCGACTCTCCGGCGCTGGCGATCTCCGGTGCCCTGCACCTGCGCGGCGCGCACGTCAGCGTCTACGACCCCCAGGCCAACGAGACCGCCAAGGCCCGCTTCCCCACGCTCAGCTACGCCGACTCGGCCATCGACGCCGCCCGCGACTCCGACCTGGTGCTGCACCTGACCGAGTGGAAGGAGTTCCGCAGCATCGACCTCGACGAGCTCGGCGGCGTGGTCGCCCATCGCCGGCTTCTCGACGGCCGCAACCAGCTCGACCTCGCCGCCTGGCGCTCCGCCGGCTGGGAGGCCCGCGGCATCGGTCGTCGTTAGGGCGTTTCTCGGGATAGTCCGCCTCATCTGACACGTTTTTGGTCGGCAAGGGGTGCCGTACGAGGCGGACTATCCCCTCACAGCTCCATCAGCCGGCTCGGCCGGAAGCCTTCGTACGTCGCCGCGACCCGCTCCGGGTCGAGCAGATAGTCCAGGTCGACCTGCCAGGTGTGGCCGGACGGCGTACGACGGAGCAGGTAGCCGAGCCCGTGGGTGCGGTAGATCGCGCCGCCGGCGGCGCGGACCGCGGCGATCAGCTGGGCGTCGACGTACTTGCGGACCGAGCGGAAGCCGCCGACCTCGCGGAGCATCGCCCGGTCGACCATCATCGTGCCGCCGGCCACGAACGCCGCGTAGAGCTCCGCGCGATGCCCGCGGCGGACGGTGAGATCGCGCTCCTCGATGTAGTGGAACTCCGCCGGCATCCCCACGAGCTCGGCGCCGCTGTAGGCCCGCGCCCGGAGCAGGTCTGCGACCGCGTCGGGTGAGTACCAGTCGTCGTCGTCCATCTTGAGGATCACGTCGCCCTCGGCAGCCGTGGCGGCCGCCTGCAGCACATCGCCGAAGAGCGTGGACTCCGGCTGCGGCACGACCCGCAGCGCGATGTCCGGGCCGAGCCGGTCGCGCACCAATCCCCCGTCCGCGGTGAAGCCGTGCGGCGCGAGCACCAGCTCGAGCGCCGCGACCCCGCGCTGCCGGGCGACCTGGTCGGCGGCGTGCTCGAGCATGTCCGGGCGGCGGGTCGCGAGCACGATGCTGACAGCCGGCTGGCGGAAGCCGGCGTACGCATCGAGGGCCGCGCGCCGGAGCACGAGGCTGTGCTCCTCGCGGGCGAGCGGGTCGCCGAGATCGACAGGTGCGGTGATCGCCGCGGCCACCTCCGGACCGATCTCGTCGGCCGGCACCGTCTCGGCGGTGATGGGTACGCCGGCCATCGCCAGGCCGGCGACCGCCCGCGCGGTGGCGTCGTCCCACGCGTCCACCCGGACCCCGACGGCCGGACGCAGCGACGCGACCAGCCGCTCGGTCGCGCCGTCTCGCAGGTCGAGGGTCGCGGCGTCGACGACGGGTCCGGTGGCGTCGGTGTCGAAGCCGATCGGGTTGAGCAGCCGGGCGTCGAGCCGGCCGTCGGGGGTGCGCCCTCGATAGACCGCCTGCCGGCCGAGCTCGGCGAGAACGACGGCCACCTCCACGTCGTCGGTGAAGCGGAGGACGCTCAGGGCACCGCCGGCGACGGGCCGGACCCGCTGCCGAACCAGGGCCGGCCACTCCGGCCGGGGCACCACAGTGACCGGGGCACCCTCGGCCACGAACACCCCGATCGCCTGGGCCCGCAGCCCGTTGGGCACGGTCAGCGACCGCAGCGCCATCCGGTCGCGGACCACCACCGCGACGTGGTCGTGGCGGCCCGGCGCCGAGTCCGGCCCCAGGAGCAGCGAGGACGGCGCCCGCTCGAGGAACCGATGTACGGGTTCTGGGACCTCCACGGCTCTAGCTGTTCCGCTTGCCCAGCACGGAGCGCAGTCCGCGACGCGGAGCGGGTGCCTCCTCCGCGGGGTCCGGCCTGGCCTCCGGGGCGGCGGCGGGCGGCGGTTTGGATCGCCTGCCGCCATGCGCCTTCTCCACATACGCCCAGGCCTCATCGGGTGCGAGCGGTGGGCCGCCGGTGCGGGCCAGGCGCGGCCGGTTGACCGTCGAGGCCTTGTCGAAGCCGAGGTCCTCCGCCGCCATCGACGTGCGGCCGTAGACATCGTCGACCACGTCGTCGAGGTCCTCGCCCGGGCCGGCGAGTCGGCTGGCTCGCGCGAACGCAGCGGTCCGCTCCAGTCGCGCGACCGAGCCGTCGGGGAGCGAGACCTGCCGCAGCCCTTCGTGGGTCTTCTCGACGTGCAGGACGAGGTCGGCCAGGGCACGCCGCGCGGGCACCCAGTCGGCGTTCGGCAGATGCAGCCGGAACGTCGCATCCGGCTGGCCGGCGGGCATCCGGGTGAGCAGCCGGACCCGCTGCTCGGAGCGGTACGTCGCGTGCACGATGCGCTGCGCGAGCAGCGGCTCGTCCAGCGGCGACCGACGCTCGTCGGTCAGCCGGTCCCAGTCGCCGCGCAGGGTGACCACCAGGTCGGGCAGCGTCGACTGCAGCAGCGCGTCGACGAGCGCGGTGACGCAGGCGTGCGGCTGGTCGCTCACGTCGAGGACGACGTCGACGTACGGAACCGCGTAGCTGCGGCCCGGCCCGCGCTTGGCGCGCAGGTTGGGCACGCGGTCGGAGAGGAACGGGTCGTTGTAGGCGGTCACCTCGTCAACGCGGCCCATCACGTGCGACGGCCCAAGGTGCCAGCTGCGCGAGGCCCGGTCGGGCACGAACACCGCACCCACCTCGGCCAGCCGGTGGCCGAGGCTGATGTCCTCGCCCAGCCGGAGCTCGGTGTCCATGCCGCCGGACTCCAGGTAGAGCGCACGGTGCAGAGACGCGGTCGCACCGACGTGGGTACGCAGCGCGTTGGGCCCGGCCTGCCGCAGGTCGTCGGTGCGCTCGTAGACGTCCTCGACCCAGTGCCGTTCCCGCTCCTGACCCTCGAACAGCTCCCCGACCCGGTCCAAGGTGACGCGATCGCGGATCTCGTCCAGGCTCACGGTCAACACCGGGGCGGGGTCGACGAACAGCTTGTGCCCGAGGGCGACGGCATAGTCGACGACGTGGTGCCAGCGCAGCTGCGCCTCGACGTGCTCGCGCTCGACCAGCATGTCCGCGTCCAGCCAGTGCAGTACCTCGCCCTCGGCCGCCAGCGCGCCGGCGTGGCAGGCGCCGGCCCGGCCCCAGCCCTCCGTGACCGGCACGATGCGGGTGCGCTCGGGCCGGATCTCGGGCAGTTCCAGCTCGCCGGGGCCGTCGTTGGCGACGACCACCTCGAGCAGGTGCGCGGGGTAGGACTGGGCAGCCAGGCCCGCGAGGACGACCGGCAGCAGCCGGCCGGCGTCGTACGCCGGGATCACGACCGACACGTTCAGCGACGGCTCCCAGGCACCCAGCTCGGGCACGGCCAGGGATCCCCAGTCGTTGCGTCGGATGCGCGGCTGGTCGGTCACAGTGCCTCGCTCTCGTCGTCGTCGATCAGTGCATGGGTGCGGTAGAGCCTGCCGCCTGCCGCCAGGATGTCGTCCGGCCCGCCGACCTCGCGAAGCAGGGTGCGGTCGACCAGCGTGGGGCCGCCGGGCATCTCCACGACGTCGGCGCCGGAGTAGCGCTTGGCGAGCAGGAGGTCGGTGACCACGTGGGGGCCGTGCGACGCGTTGTCGCCGTCGATCAGCACCACGTCGTCCTCCGAGGGATAGGTCGAGATCCGCACACCAGCACGCTCGGCGAGCCGCTGTCGCCAGCTGAAGATGGAGTGCTCGATGAGCGCCGCACGGCTCTGCCGGACGGAATACTCCTCTCGCCGCACCGGGTCGTCGAGTGGGGGTGCTTCATCCGTAGAGACGAGCGGGACCCCGCTCATCGCCAGCGCCGCCACGACTCGCGCGTCGGCGCCGCGAGGGATCCGTACCCCTTGCGCATCGCGCAGCGAGGCGATCAGCCCGGGCGTTGCCGTCCAGGTCGGGTCGAGCTCGACGATTCCCCGGTCCCACTCGCGGCGGAAGCCGATCGGGTTGAACAGCGTCTCGTCGAGGGGTGCCGGGCCGGGATCGGTGATCACAACCGGAGCCCGGCCGAGCACCGGGCTCTCCTCGAAGGTCCCCTCACGGGTGACGATGTCGACCGGCACCGTGTCCTCGGGGTCGTAGTCGCGGCCCACCAGCAGCCCCCCGTGGCCGGGTGCGCCGTCGGCGTACGCGATCCCGGTCAGCACCTCGGCGACGTCGAGGCGGGAGGCGAATCGCGCGATGGTGACGGCGGCACCCTCCTCGAGGCGGGCATCGAGACCCTGGAGCGCAGGCCACCGTGGATCGATGCGCAGCGCCAGGGGGGACACCACGTCGGCGACGACCACCGCCACCATCCGGGCCCGGCCCAAGGGAGGCAGGTCGGCGATGGTGGCCCGCAGCGCGCCGAGGTCGGACACTGCGACGACGACCGACCCGAACGGCGGGGACGCAGTGGTCGGCGAACCGGTGTCCGTGATCACCGCGACCGGCGGCTTCAGCCCTTCCAGCACCCGCTGGACCAGCAGCGGGCTCGGGATCGGAACGGTCGGCGACATCGCCTCAGTAGTTTAGGGACGTGCTCGACCACGCCACGGCGGCCTCACTCATCGACGCCAGCCGACTCTTCGATGAGGAGTGGTACGCCGCCACGTCGGGCGCATCGTTCGGCTCGCGGGCGGAGGCGATCGAGCACTGGCTCACGCACGCGTCCGCCGGGGCCACCACGCCGCACCCGCTGTTCGAGCCGCGCTGGCTCTACCCGGGCGGCCGGTGGAGCGGCCAGGCGCCGGACCCGCTGAGCTTCTACCTCTCGCGCCGCGGCGCCGGAGACCGCGGCCCGCACCCCCGTTTCGACCCGCGCGAGCTCGGCGACCCGCAGGAGTGGCTGGCCAGGCACGAGCCGGCCGAGCTGCTGCCCGAGCCGGAACCGCGGGCCGCCGTGGGCGAGGTGAGCGTCGTCGTGCCCGCCGACCAGACGCGGGTCGCCGTCGCCTGGGCGCGGCACCTGTACCGGGTGTCGCCGGACGTCACCGGGGTGCTCACCGGTGCCGATGCCGTGAGCGCTCGGATCCTGCGCTCCGTGGCCGCTGACCTGCCGAGCATCCGGGTCGAGGACGAGGTGACCTCGCCGGTCCGGGTCGACGTCGCGGCCGGCATCCGGCCGCCGCGGTGGCCATGGCTCCCCGAGCTGTTGGCCGCGCTGGATCGACCGGGCGTCGCCGCCGCGGGTTCGCTGCTGCTGGCCGAGGACTTCACGGTCGCCGGACCGGTGCTCGCCGGGCACCCCATCGCCGACGCCGAGCGGCTGGACGGACTGCCGGTGCCGGTGTCCGGCGTGGTCGCCAGGCGGGGGGGCGCGGAGGGCGAGACCGTCCTCGTGACCGGGTCGCGGCTCATGGTGCCCGACGGCCTGCCGGTCGAGGAGCTGTCCCCAGAGCTGTGGAAGGTCGCGGGGTTCGAGTCCGCCGGCGTACCGCTCCGGGTCCGCGAGGGCCGCCCGGCGCTGCGCTGGTCGATCGCCATCGCCGCCGGTGCCGGTCCGATCGGCACCCGGTGGGGCGACTACCACTTCGCGCACTCGCTCGGCGCCGCGCTCGATCGGCTCGGCCAGTGGGTGGCGATCGACCACCCCGAGACGGCCGGCCGGGACAGCCGGTCCCTCGACGACGTGGTGTTGGTGATCCGCGGCCTCGTCCCGACCGTCCCACCCACGCACACCACCAACCTGATGTGGGTGATCAGCCACCCCGACGAGATCACGCTCGCGGAGGTGGCGTCGTACGACGCCGTGTTCGCGGCCTCCCGGACCTGGGCGGCCGATCGCAGCGCCGAGTGGAAGCTGCCGATAGAGCCGCTGCTGCAGTGCACCGACACCACCCGCTTCCATCCCAACCTCGCCGAGCCGGACTCCGGGCCGCGTCGGCTGTTCGTCGGCAACGCCCGGCATCAGCTGCGGCCGAGCGTGTCCGCCGCCATCGAGACCGGGACGCCGCTCACCGTGATCGGCACCGGCTGGGACGAGTGGCTGCCGGCCGCCGAAGTACGGGTCGAGGCCGACCGGGTCGCCAACGACGAGCTGCCGGTGCTGTACGCGAGCTCCGGGCTGGTGCTCAACGACCACTGGGAGGACATGCGGGTCGAGGGCTTCGTCTCCAACCGGGTCTTCGACGTGCTCGCCACCGGGGCGCGGCTACTCACCGACGAGGTGGCCGGACTCGCCGAGGTCCTCGGCGACGGACTCACCACCTGGTCCCACCTCTCGGAGTTCGCGCATCTCACCACCGAGCCTCTCGAGCACCACTACCCCGACGAGGCCACCCGGCTCGCGCTGGCCGAGCGGGTGGTCGCCGAGCACTCCTTCGACGCCCGGGCCGCGACCCTGCTCGAGACCGCCCTCAAGCTCCGTCAGATTCGATAGTCCGCCTCGTACAGCACCCCTCTTGGGCCATTCGGGGGTGCCGTACGAGGCGGACTATCCCAAGGACTGGGTCTGAGCGGCGATCACGTCGGCGTACCAGTCGAAGGAGCGCTTCGGGGTACGCATCTGCGTGTCGAAGTCGACGTACACGAGGCCGAATCGGTGCTCCAGTCCCTCGGACCACTCGAAGCCGTCCATCAGCGAGAAGGCGTAGAAGCCGCGGACGTCGACGCCGCGCTGGACCGCCTCGGTGATCGCGCGCAGGTGCGAGTCGAGGTAGTCGATCCTGGGCTGGTCGTCCACAACGCCGTTCTCGTCCGGTGCCATCCCGTAGGAGCATCCGGACTCGGTGATGATGATCGGTGGCAGCGCGGCCCGGAACCTGGCCCGGAACATGATCAGCCACTCCCGCAGGGCATCCGGGACGACCGGCCGGCCGAGCTCGGTCACCGGGTAGCCCACCAGGTCCCGCATCTCGAAGGGCGCCTCCGCGCCCTCCGGAGCGGACGCGACGCGCAGCGGGTAGTAGTAGTTGACGCCGTAGAAGTCGAGCGGCTGCCGGATCGTGGCCAGGTCGCCCGGCTGGATCACCGACTCGAGCAGCGGCATCAGGTCGATCGGGTAGCCACCCAGCAGCATCGGTTCGAGGAACAGGCCGTTCCACAGCGCGTCGAACAGCTTGGACATGCCGACGTCGACGGCGTCGTCGCTGGCCGGCCAGATCGGCGAGTGGTTGTTGGCGCAACCCACGCTGGTCGCACCCGCGGCGCGCAGGGCGATCGCCGCCCGGCCATGCGCGAGCAGGGCGTGGTGAGCGACGGGAAGGGCGTCGAACATCAGCGTGCGTCCGGGCGCGTAGCGACCGTTGCCGTAACCGAGGGTCATCACCACGTTGGGCTCGTTGACCGGCACCCAGTGCTCGACCCGGTCGGCGTACCGCTCGCCCACGATGGCGGCGTACTCGGCGAACCGCTCGACCGTCTCGCGGTTGAGCCACCCTCCGTCGTCCTCCAGCGCCTGCGGCAGGTCCCAGTGGTAGAGCGTGACCATCGGCCGCACGCCCGCCTGCAGCAACCGGTCGATGAGCCGGTCGTAGAAGTCCAGCCCCCTCTGGTTGGGCGCGCCCCGGCCGGTCGGCTGGATCCGCGGCCACGAGAGCGAGAAGCGGTAGCCCCCCGCACCGAGGCGCCGCATCAGCTCGACGTCCTCGTCACTGCGGTGGTAGTGGTCGCAGGCGATCTCGCCGGTGGACCCGTCGGCGATACGGCCGGGCTGCGCGGTGAAGGTGTCCCAGATGCTCGGGCCTTTGCCGTCGGCGCTCGCCGCCCCTTCGATCTGGTACGCCGCCGTAGTGGTGCCGAACCGGAAGCCGGGGGGTAGCTGTGGGTAGGGCACGAGGACAATCTTGCCCGTGACGGTGGACATCAGGCGTGGTTCGACACGGTTCGTTGAGCGCGAGGCCGGCCGGCTGACCCGGCACGCCTTCTCCTTCGGCCCCGTCTACGACCCCGACCGGCTGTCCTTCGGCCCGATGGTCTGCCACGACGACCACCTACTCGGCCCCGGCCGGGGCTTCGAGACGCACCGGCACAGCGGCCTCGAGATCGTCACGTATGTCGTCTCCGGGGCGCTGCGGCACACCGACTCCACCGGCTCGACGTTCGTGGTGCCTGCGGGGTCGGTCGCCGTGCTTTCGACCGGTGACGGGGTCGAGCACTCGGAGATCGCGACCGACGACGGCGCGTGCCACTTCGTCCAGGTGTGGCTGCGGTCGGAGCGGGAGGGCGAGCCGACGTACACGCTGCACGACGGCACCAGCCCGCTGGAGCCGCTGCCCGGAGCCGTGCTGCGACTGGCACGGCTGGACGACGGCGTACCACTCACGCTGCCGGAGGCACCTCGCCTGCACGCGTACGTCGTCAGCGGCTCGCTGCTCAGATCGTCACTCGCCGAGCCGCTCTCGACCGGTGACGCGTTCGAGATGACCGACGAGGGGTCGCACGAACTGACGGCCGGTGTGCCGACCGAGCTGCTGGTGTGGACGTTCGGGGATACCGGCTCGGAACCTGTGCTGATCGGCGCTCGGGGCGGCGCCGGGATCGACGACGCGCTCCTCGACGCGGCGGACGCGGACGTGCCTCCGGTCGGGCGACTGCGGCTGATGGGCGAGCACGGGGGCGCCTTCATCTGGGACGAGGAGGGCGGCATCGACGACAGCTTCGAGTATCTGCATCGTCACCTCGGCCTGAGTCGCGAGCTTCACGCCGACCTCGCGCGGTGGGGTGCGGACTGGGACTCCGGTCAGGCGAACACCTCCGAGCACGATGCCCGGGGACGGGCGCTCTTGGAGCGGCTGCGCGCGGAGTGCCCGGACCATGAGTTCGACCTCCACCTCTGAGCAGGTATCCGGCACAGCGCCGTGGATCTGAGCCACCTGATGGCTCGAGATCGCGACATTGTCGGGACTCCCCTTGGCGAGCGGTGAGCCTCGGTCGGTTCGGAGACAGGCGACCGACCACAAGTCACCGCTCTCTGGCCGGCACTCTTCAGGCCAGGATCGACAGCGCGCCGGGGAGCACCTCGACCACCGCCGGCTGAGCGTCCAGGCCGGGCAGTGAGCCGAGCGGCTCGCCGTCGCCGCCGACCGGCACCGGGGTGCGGGCGTCGGCGGCAACCTCGACCCGCCGGCCGGTGAGCACGGTGACCTCGGGCAGGTCGACGTGCTTGCCGTCGTAGACCTTGGGCAGCGAGCGGATCAGCGACCAGCGCGAGGCGGCCTCGATGACGACGACGTCGAGCACACCGTCGTCGACGGAGGCGTCGGGCGCGACATGCATGCCCTTGCCGTAGTAGCCGGAGTTGGCGACCACGACATTGGCGGCGGAGTACTCCGCCGTCACGCCGTCCACGGTGACGCGGTATCGGCCGGGGCGGTAGGTGGCCAGCGAACGGATCGCGGCGTAGGGGTACTGCAGCTTCCGGGGCAGCCAGTGGGCCTTGTCGACAATCTCACCGGCCCGGGCGTCGACACCGGAGTAGACCGAGCCCGTCACCCGCCGCTCATCGGCGCCAGGCATCGAGAGCGACAGCAGGTCGACCTGCCGCGGTTCGGCCTCCAGCAGCAGCTTGGCGAGGTCGTCGGCCGACTCCGGCAGCCCGAGCATCCGGGCGAAGTCGTTGCCCCGTCCGGCGGGCAGCACCGCCAGGGTTCCGCCTGCGACCGATACCGAGCCGGCCAACGACGAGAGCATCCCGTCACCACCGACCGAGACCACCACGTCGCCACGTTCCAGCGCGGCGGCCACCAGGCCGGCCATCGCCTTCGGACCGGGCGAGTAGGTGACGTCGACGGTGGCGCCCGCGTCGCGGAGCAACCGGGCGACCGGCACCACCGCCTCGGGAGCGGCACCGCCACCCGAGGAGGGGTTGACGAGGAACGAGAAGGACCGGCTCACGGGATCAGCACCCCCGGGTTGAGGACGCCGGTCGGGTCCAGGTCGGCCTTCACCGCTCGGAGCATCGACGCGCCGAGCTCGCCGATCTCCGCGGTCAGCCACGGCCGGTGGTCGGTGCCGACCGCGTGGTGGTGGGTGATCGTCGAGCCGGTCGACACGATCGCGTCGCAGGCCGCGGCCTTGGCCTTCAGCCACTGACCGAGCGGGTCGGCGGCCGCCTTGGAGGCGATGGTGAAGTACAGCGAGCAGCCGGTCTCGTAGACGTGCGAGATGTGGCAGAGCACCATCGTCCCCTCGCCCAGGGCCTCCGCCAGCGCGGTCTTCACGGCGGCGTACAGCGTCTCGCGGTTGGACCAGAACGTCGCGGTCTCGAGGGTCTCGACGAGGACGCCGACGTCGAGCAGCGAGTCCCGGAGGTACGGCGCGTTGAACCGGCCGTGCGCCCACGCCTCGCCCGCTTCCACTCCGACGGAGCTGCCGCCGAGCTCGGTCAGCAGCGCGCTGACCGCGGACCGCTTCGCAGCGTTGGCGGCGGGTTCGCCCTCGTAGCCGGTGATCATCAGGCAGCCGCCGGCAGAGTCACCGCCGATCTCGTCGGGGCGCGCCAGGTTGATCGCGGTCTCGGACTCGTCGGAGAGACGCAGCACGGTCGGCAGCAGGCCGGACTGGGCGAGCGTGCGCATTGCGTCGGCGCCGGCCGCGAACGACGGCCAGGACCAGCCTTCGTAGACCTTCTCGGCCGGCAGCTTGCGGACCCGGACGGTGACCTCGGTGATCACGCCGTACGCGCCCTCGGAACCCAGGATCAGCTGGCGCAGGTCGGGGCCGGCGGCGTTGGACGGTGCGCTGCCAAGCCGCAGCTCGCCGCGCGGGGTGGCCACCCGGAGGCCGACGACCAGCGCGTCGAAGCGCCCGTAGCCGGCGCTCGACTGGCCGCTGGAACGGGTGGCTGCGAAGCCGCCGATGGTCGCGAACTCGAACGACTGCGGGTAGTGGCCGAGGGTCAGTCCCTCCGCCGCGAGCATTGCCTCGGCCTCCGGACCGCGTAGGCCGGGCTCGAGAACTGCGGTCATCGACGTGTGGTCGACGGCCACCAGGCGCTTCATCCGGATCAGGTCGAGGGAGAGCAGGCCGGCGTACCCCTCCCGGCGGGCGACCAGCCCACCGGTGACGGATGTGCCCCCGCCGAAGGGCACCACTGCGAGGTGGTGCTCGACGGCGTACGCGATCACGGCGGCGACGTCGTCGTGAGTGGCCGGCCGGACCACGGCGTCCGGAGCATCGGCCAGGTCGCCATCGCGCTGGCGGAGCAGGTCGGGAGTCGACTTGCCGCGGGTCCGCACCCGCCGGGTCGCGTCATCCGTGAGCACGTGCTCGGCACCCACCAGGGCGCGGAGGCCGTCGAGGAGCTCCGGCGCGATCGCGGGCACGGGCAGCGTTACCTCGGCGTTCGCCGGCCGCTCCTCGATGCCGAAGGCCATCTCGATCAGGCCCCGGGCGGCGTCGGGGAGATCGGTGGCGGCGGCCGGGTCGCCCCAGCGGCTGGGGTGCATTTCGATGCTCATGTGTTACAGTGTGACATATGACGTCACTTCGTCACAACCCCGAGGAAATCCAGCAGAGCCCGCGAGACGCCTATCTCGACGTGGCCCGCGCCTGCATCCTCGATGTGGGCTGGCGGCGTACCACTCTCACCGAGGTGGCCCGCAGGGCCGGCGTCTCCCGGATGACGATCTATCGCACCTGGCCGGACATGCCGCAGCTGCTCGGCGACCTGATGACCCGCGAGTGGTCCGCCGTCGTCGAGACAGCGGTGGGCGACCAGGACCCGGAGCACTCCGCCACCGAGCGCCTGGTTGGCGGCATTGTCGGGACCGTACGCACGCTTCGCGACAACGAGCTGTTCGTGCGGATCATCGAGCTCGACCCGGAGCTCATCCTCCCCTACCTGCTCTCCCGGCGCGGCCGGTCGCAGGACCTGATCCTGGCGCTCACCCAAGAAGCGATCACCGACGGTCAGGGCGCCGGCGAGATGCGCAAGGGCGACCCGGTGACGATGGCGCGGGCGCTGCTCCTGACCGCGCACGGCTTCGTCCTGTCGGCGCACACGATGGTCGACGACAACGTCACCGAGGCAGCGCTCGATGACGAACTCGCCACCCTGCTCACGCGGATGCTGCAGCCATGACCGCCACCCGGATCACCCCCGGCCTCGACGGTGTCCCGACCGACGTCGACGTGGTCGTCATCGGGCTCGGCGTCACCGGCGCCGGGGTCGCGCTGGACGCGATCACGCGCGGACTCTCGGTGCTCGCGGTCGACGCCCATGACATCGCTTTCGGTACGTCTCGCTGGTCGTCCAAGCTCGTCCACGGCGGTCTCCGCTACCTGGCCCAGGGCCAGGTGGGCATCGCGCACGAGAGCGCAGTCGAGCGCGGCATCCTGATGGAGGTCACCGCGCCACACCTGACCCACGCGATGCCGATCCTGCTGCCGCTGACCTCGTCGGTGAGCCGCCCCGGCGGATTCTTCGCGAGGGCCGGGCTGCACGCCGGCGACACCCTGCGCCGGGTCGCCGGCACCGAGTCGGAGACCCTGCCCCGGCCCCGGAGGATCTCCAGCACAGAGGTGCTGGCGATGGCCCCGCCGCTGCGGGCGGCCGGCCTGCGCGGCGGTCTGTTGTCGTGGGACGGCCAACTCGAGGACGACGCCCGGCTGGTCACCACCATCGCGCGGACGGCGGCCGAGTACGGCGCCCACGTCCGGACCCGCGCCCGGGTGCTCTCCGCCACCGGGACCACCGTGGAGCTGCGCGACGAGCGCACCGGCGGCACCGTGTCGGTCCGGGCCCGCACGGTGATCAGTGCGGCCGGCGTCTGGGCCGGCGACCTCGTCGAGGAGGTCACCCTGCGGCCCAGCCGCGGCACCCACCTCGTGCTCCGCGCGGCCTCCCTCCCCGGACTGAACGTCTCGGTCTTCGCCCCGATCCCCGGCACCAGCAACCGGTTCGTACTGGTGCTGCCGCAGCCCGACGGCACCATCTACGTCGGTCTCACCGACGAGCCGGTGAGCGGCGACATCCCCGACGTACCCGAGCCGTCCGAGCCCGAGATCGGCTTCCTGCTCGACGTGGTCTCGGCGGCATTCGCCAGCCCGCTGCATCGGTCCGACGTGGTCGGCGCCTACGCCGGTCTTCGACCACTCCTCGACACCGCGGAGGGCGAGACCGCGGACCTGTCCCGCAAGCACGCCGTACTGATCAGCACCACGGGCGTGGTGACGATCGTGGGCGGCAAGCTGACGACGTACCGACGGATGGCGGAGGACGCCGTCGACGCGGCGGTCCGGCACGCCGGGCTGCCCGTCGCCACCTGCCGCACTCGCACCCTGCCTCTGCTCGGTGCCGCGCCGCGTCCGGTGCTCGCCGCCTCGGAGGCTCCGGCCCGGCTGGTCCGCCGCTTCGGGACCGACGCCGACCTGGTGCTCGACAACGCCCGCGCCGTCACCGGCCTGCCGGACGACGAGCTGCTGGCGCCGATCGCCGAGGGCATCCCCGCGACCCTGGCCGAGCTGGTCTTCGGGGTCACCCACGAGGGCGCCGCCGACGTCGACGACCTCCTCGACCGGCGCACCCGGATCGGCCTGGTGTCCGCCGACCGAGCACTCGCCGTACCCGCCGCCGAGCGCGTGCTCACGCTCGTTTCCGCCCACCGATGAGTTTTGCCGTCGACGCCGGTCGATATGTCGAGGCAGACTGGAACCACGGCGGGAGAGCGCATCATGACGGCGACAGGGACCGACAACGTGACCACCGAGATCTCGGACAAAGCGGCGGAGCTCGATGACTTCGACACACTGACAGAGCGCTACCAGCGCGAGCTGCTGGCTCACTGCTACCGAATGTCGGGGTCGGTTCACGAGGCGGAAGACCTGGTCCAGGAGACGTTCCTCCGCGCCTGGAAGGCCTCCGCTGACTTCCAGGGACGCTCGTCGGTGCGCACCTGGCTCTACCGGATCGCCACCAACGTGTGCCTGACCAACCTCGAGGGGCGGCCGCGCCGCCCGCTGCCCGCCGGGCTCGGCACTCCCGACCAGATGGCCGGCGACGCCCTCGAGGAGAACCACGAGATCGCCTGGCTCGAGCCGGTGCCCGATGCCGCCGTCGTGGTCGCTGAGCGCGACTCGATCCGGCTCGCCTTCATCGCCGCCCTGCAGCACCTGCCGGCCCGCCAGCGCGCGGTGCTGATCCTGCGCGACGTACTCCGCTGGTCCGCCGCCGAGGTGGCCGAGGCACTCGAGACGACCACCGCCGCGGTCAACTCCGCCCTCCAGCGCGCCCACGCCACCATGCAGGAGCGCGGGCTGACCGAGGAAACGGTCGAGCCCGAGCTGTCGGCCGACCAGGAGGCACTGCTCGAGCGCTACGTCGACGCGTTCTGGCGCAAGGACATCGACATGATCGTCAGCATGCTCAAGACCCACGCCATCTGGGAGATGCCGCCGTTCGTCGGCTGGTACCAAGGCGACAAGAACATCGGCGCCCTGATCGACAAGCAGTGCCCCGGCGGCGTCCACGACATGCCGATGATCAAGACCACGGCCAACGGTCAGCCGGCGTTCGGTCTCTACATGCGCACGCGCGAGGGCGACTTCGTCCCGTTCCATCTGCAGGTGCTCGACCTCGACGGCGATCAGGTCAAGCACGTCGGCGCGTTCTTCGAGAAGTCCCTGTTCGCCAGGTTCGGGCTGCCCGAACGACTGCCGGCCGACTGGGCTCCGGCCGCAACGGGCCCCCAGAACTAGGACACAGCGCCATGGAACCGCTCGACCACGCGGTCGGGCTCCTCGACCGCGCACTCTCCTACACGAGGGCCACGCTCAACGACGTGACCGACGCCGACCTGGGCCGACGTACGCCGTGCGAGCGCTGGGACCTCGGCCAGCTGCTCGCGCACATGGAGGACGCCCTGGATGCGTTCGCCGAGGGCGCCCGCGGTGAGGTGGCCCTGCCCGACCGGATCCCCGCGAGAGTCCGGGTCGACAACCTCCAGCGCAAGGCCTGCGGCCTTCTCCTCGCATGGAGCGCCGAGACGCCGCCCACGGTGCGCATCGGCGAGCACGAGCTGGACACCCCGGTGGTGGCCCTCGCCGCTGCGCTCGAGATCACGGTGCACGGCTGGGACGTCACCCAGACCGTGGGCACCGCTCGCCCGATCCCGAGCGCCCTGACCCGCGGACTGCTCCCGGTCGCCGATGCCCTGATCGGCGAAGCGGTTCGCGGTGCCGAGTTCGGCCCACCTCGCCCCGTCCCCGCCGACGCTGCCGACGAGGTCCGGCTGCTCGGTTTCCTCGGGCGCGATGCCCACCCCCGTATTGGAGTCGTCGGATCGCCAATGCAAATTACTGCCAATCGCGATACAGGCGATGCCGCGGCTTCCTAGCCTTCGGTCATGCACCAGCAGGGCGTCCCGTTCGTCGATCGGGATAACGCCATCGTCCGACTCGACGCGGCATGTGCTCTGGTGCAGGAAGGCGCGATCGGCGACGCGCTCACGGTACTCAACCTGTTGAGCGATCCGGCGGTCGCCGGTCTCCTCGGCACGGCCGAGCGTTCGCTGCTCTGCGCCGAGCTGCTCGAGTGCCGGCTGGCACGCGGCGACCTGGCCGGCGCGATGGCCCTCGGGCGCACGCTGGGCGAGTTCCTCGAGATCCCCGGGCTGACCGCGGCGATCGCACATCACGCCAGCGGCGAGCTGGCCTCGGCGTTGGGCGACCCCGACCTTGCCCTCGAGCACTTCATGGCGGTGTCGGAGTACACGGCCGACGAGCCCTTGTGCCCCGAGCTGCTGCCCTGGCGCGCGGGCGCGGCGTTCGCGCTGCTCCGCCGCGGCCGGGCTCGCGAGGCCGCGGAGCTTGCCAAGCAGCACCACGACGCAGCGGGGGCCGACGGGTCGGCGTACGCCGTGGCCGTGGCGCTCCGCACCCTGGCCGCAACCGTCGCGGGTGACCGGAGGGTCGAGCTTCTCCGCGAGGCGAAGGCCGCCCTGACCGAGGTCCGGGCGGAGCGGCTGGTCGCCCAGATCGACACCGACCTCGCCGGTGCGCTGGTCCTCGCCCAGGGTGTCGACACCGCGGAGGCACTCGCGTTGCTCCGCTCGGCCGAGACCTACGCCGGCCGCCAGGAGCTGTGGCCGCTCCAGGGTCGCGTACGCCGGCTGCTCGATCACCTGGGCGAGCCGCCGCACCAGGTCGACAGCGAGGCAATGGCGTCGCTGACCGCTGCCGAGCGCCGGGTTGCGGCGCTGGCTGCCGAGGGCCTGACCAACCGACAGATCGCCGAGCAGCTCCTGGTCAGCGTGAAGGCGGTCGAGTGGCACCTCTCGAACGTCTACCGCAAGCTCGAGATCCGCTCGCGGAAGGGACTCACTCCGTCGCTCGGGGCGTCCGCCTGAGTTTCATAGACTCGGCTCCATGGCCGAGCGCATGACGCACACCTTCCTGCCGATGGGTGGTCGTGACCCCAACGAGGAGCACCGCGCAGCCACTCCGCTGGAGCTGCTCTTCGACCTGACGTTCGTGATCGCCTTCGGCGTTGCGGCCGACGAGCTCGCGCACCTGCTCGTGACCGACCACCTCAGCGAAGGCCTGATCGGATTCGGGCTGGCCACCTTTGCGGTCTCCTGGGCGTGGATCTTCTGGTCGTGGTTCGCGTCCGCGTTCGACACCGACGACTGGATCTACCGGCTGCTCACGCTGCTCCAGATGGGCGGAGTGCTGATGCTCGCCCTCGGCCTTCCCGCGATGTTCGAGTCGCTGGAGAAGGGCGAGAACATCGACAACCGGGTCATGGTCCTCGGCTACGTCGTAATGCGCGTGTCGATGGTTCTCCAGTGGTGGCGGGTCAGCCGGCAGAGCCCCGACCGGGCCGCGACCGCTAGGACGATGATCGCCTCGATCGTGGCGTCGCAGGCGATCTGGTGCTGGATGGCGCTCGCCGACCTCACCACCGCGACGTTCTTCAGCATCGCCTTCATCACCGTCGCCATCGAGCTGCTCGGGCCGATCGTCGCCGAGCGCAAGTACGCCGGCACCCCGTGGCACCCGCATCACATCGCCGAGCGTTATGGCCTGCTCGTCATCATCACCCTCGGCGAGGGTCTGCTCGGCACCATGGCGGCGCTCGCCGTGCTGATCGAGGGCGGCTGGTCGACCGACATCGTGGTCCTCGGCATCGCCGGCACGCTGCTGCCGTTCGGCCTGTGGTGGACCTATTTCGTGGTTCCCAACGGCCATCTCCTGCGGGCCCACCGCGAACGCTCCTTCGGGTGGGGCTACGGACACATGCCACTGCTGGCCGCGCTGGTCGCCGTCGGCTCGGGACTGCACGTGGCGGCGTACCGCCTCGACCATCACAGCGAGCTGGGAGACACGGCGACGGTGCTCACCGTGGCGATCCCGCTGGGGGTCTATCTCATCGGGCTGTACCTGCTCTACGCCCAGATCACCCGCACCATGGATCCGTTCCATCTGGTGCTGATCGCCGGCACCGTCGTCGTGATCGTCGGGGCCGTGCTCCTGTCCGCCGCGGGGCTCGGACTCACCTGGTGTCTCTTGGTGCTCTCGCTCGCGCCACTGGTCACGGTGATCGGCTACGAGGCGGTGGGACACCGCCACAATGAGGAGGTGCTCGCGTCGCTAGACGATTAGTCGTCCTCGTCTCGGAGTGGGTGGGCGATCTCGTCGGCCGGCAGCTTGGCCCAGACGGTCGCGACCACGGCCGCGATGCCCGGCACCACCGCCGCGATGATGAACGTCATCCGCACTCCGATCGCGTCGGACACCGGTCCGGCCAGCGCCATCGAGACCGGCATCAGGCTGATCGAGACGAAGAAGTCGAGTGAGGCGACGCGGCCCAGCATGTGCGCCGGCACCCGGCGCTGGAGCAGCGTCCCCCAGATGACCATCGGCGCGGAGAACATCACGCCCAGCGCGAACGCCGCGACGACTACGACCCAGACCGCGTTGGCGTAGCCCATCACCAGCAGCGGCAGGCAGCCCACACCCCACATCAGGTTCATCACCGAGAGGTAGCGCCGGGGCATCTTGAACGACGCCATGCCCAGGGAGCCGAGAGCGCCCCCGATGCCGAACGCCGCCATCACCAGTGCGTGGTCGCCCGGCCCACCGCCGAGCTTGTCCTTGATCAGGAACGGGATGAGCACCTCGAACGGGCCCATCATCACCAGGATCATGATCGACGCGAACAGCAGCGTGGCCAGGAGCCACGGGGTTCGGCGCATGTAGACGAAGGCCTCGGCCATGTCGGCGAACGCGGACCGGATCGGGTGCTGCGGCACGGCGTCCGGATCGACCATGCGGCGTACGGCCGTCAACGGCACCAGGGTGAGGGCCAGCAGCGCCATCAGCGACGCCCCGGCGGCGACCGAGAGCGCGGCACCGGCTGAAACCGCACCCACCACGGCGCCGGCGACGCCGGGGCCGATGGCCTGACCGATCGTCGGGCGGACCATCCCCTCGAACCCGTTGACCGCCATCAGGTCGGACTCGGGCACCAGGGCGGGCAGCCACGCGGAGTACGCGGGGTAGTAGAACGCGAAGCCCATGCCCGTCACCAACGCGACCGCGGCGAGGTGCCACAGCCGGGTGGTGTCGGTGATCGAGAGCGTCGCGACCAGCGCCATCGCCATCAGCTCGACGCTCGCGACGCAGAGCAGGATCAGCTTCTGCGGGATGCGGTCGGCAACGACGCCGCCCAGCAGAGCGGGCAGGAGGACGCCGATCGCGCCGCAGGTGGAGACCACGGACAGCTGGCCCGGGCCGCCGCCGATCCGGATGACCTCCCACACCTGGGCGACGACCCAGACGCCGGAGGCGAACGTGGACAGGACCAGCGCGACGGCGAGCCGACGGTAGGCGGCGTGCCGGAACGGCGTGAGCGCGCGCGGCAGCTTCCGACCCGGGGTCGGTTCGGTCGGCGGGATTGCCGTCAGCTGCTCGGTCATGGGGGCTCCTCCGCGCAAGTCTGACGGTATGGACGGACAGGGGCGATCGAATTCATCGCTCCACGACCAGGACGGCCTTGCCCAGATTGCGACGCTGTTCGAGGTCGGCGTGCGCCCGGGCCGCGTCGGCAAGGGGATACGTCGTCACGAGCGGCCGCCAGTCGCCGGCGGCCACTCGTTCCAGGGCGCGCTCGGCCAGCCCCTTGATGCCGCCCGGCAGGCCCATCAGCCGGGGCCCGAGGCTCCACCCGACGGTGATGCCGCGGGCGATGACGTCGTCGGTGTCGAAGCGAGTGGGCGAACCGGCCGAGAAGCCGAACATCACCAGCCGGCCGCCGGGCAACAACAGCTCCAGCGCCTGCCTGCCCACGTCGCCACCGACTCCGTCGTAGGCAAGGGTGATCCCGCCGGTCCGCTCGCGCACTCGCTCGGGCCAGTCCGGCTCCGAGTAGTCGACAGCGAGGTCGGCGCCTAGCGGCTCGAGTGCGGCGACCCTGTCGGCGTTTCCGGCGCCGGCCACCACGGTGGCGCCGATCCCCGCGGCCGCCTGGGCCAGGAACCAGCCCAGCCCACCCGCTGCCGACGGCACCCACACCACGTCGTCCTTCGCCGGCGGCTCGAGCTCCAGGACACCCATCGCGGTCCGACCGGTGCCGATGGCGGCGATCGCGTCCGGGAAGCCGACGTCGTCGGGCAGATCGATCAGTGACGCCACTGCTGTGACCGCCTGCTCGGCGTACCCACCCGGGACCGGGCCGAGGTGTGCGGCAACCCGCCTGCCGATCCACGCCGGGTCCACACCGTCGCCCACCTGACCGACGACGCCGGCCACCTCGCGTCCGGGGATCGTCGGAAGCTCGGGCAGCGGGATCGGCGTACCCGGGTCACCGCGGCGCAGCGTGGTGTCGATGAGGTGCACTCCCGCCGCCTCGACGGCCACTCGCACCTGCCCGGGCGCAGGCTCCAGGTCGGGCAGCTCGTCGAGCACGAGGTTGCCGACGGGACCGAAATTATGAAGGCGAATGGCACGCACAGCCACCATTCGACAAGTTAAAGTTAGGTTCAGGTCAAGTGAGCCAGGTCATGGCACGGCCGTGCCCGTCGGTCCAACCGACGGCGCGGCCGTCAACGCCGAGCACCAGCCGGGCAACGTCGTCGGGCATGGTCGGGCCGGTCCGGTAGACGTCGGGCAGAATCATCGGGCCCTCGTTGCTGACCCAGTGACAGGCGCCGTCGCGGACGAGGCCGGACATCAGCTCCGTGAATCGGGCCCGCGCGGCCTTGTCGAGGTAGGCGATCACCGCACTGTGGAACACCACCACCCGGCCGTGCTCGGCGGCCAGCGCGACCTGCTCGGGCAGCAGCTCGATCAGGTCGCCACGCACGATCGTCGGTGGATCGGCGGCCGCGATCGCGACCGCCTGACGTAGCAAGGAGCGGCGCGCGTCGTGCTCGGGCCAGACCAGGTTGGTCAGCCAGGCCATGTGGTCGGCGTCGGTGACGTCGAGCGGGTTCAGGTCGATCCCGCGGCGCCAGGCCACCTCCAGGACATCGTCAGGGAACGGCACCGGCCCGTCGACGGCACACGTGAGCCGAGGGTCGGTCGGGCCGACCTCGACCGCGGCGGACTCGGTCGTCCACTCGTAGCCCCACCGGTCGGGGAAGAGGCAGAGCCCGGCGCTCGAGCCTGCCTCGACCAGGGCCAGCGGTTCCCCTCGGGCGAGCAGCGCGAACGCCGGTACCAGGGTCGCCAGCCGTCCCGCCTCGTTGGTCTGGGTGGCCCGCGCCAGGATCGTCTGTCGGATCGTCCCGTCGTCGGACAGCAACGCGTCCCGCAGGCCGTCGTACGGACCGGGAGCGGGTACGCCGTGCCACCGGGCCGCGGCGAACACCAGGTTGGGCTGCTGCTTGATCTGCGGCAGCGCGGCGATCCACTCCCTGACCTGCGGATCGCCGATCACGCCAGCCGCCCATTCCGCGAAGCACGGGGAGTAGCCGGCTGCAAACGGCACGAAGTTGCGGTACTGCTCCTGCACCGGCTCCAGCAGGTCCATCCGCGCCCCCGCTCTCAGGGAGCCGGGATCGCGACGTACGTCGTCTCGAGATACTCCTCGATGCCCTCGAAGCCGCCCTCGCGGCCAAACCCGCTGGCCTTCATGCCGCCGAACGGTGCGGCTGCGTTGGAGACCAGACCGGTGTTGACGCCGACCATGCCGAAGTCGAGCGCCTCGGCCATCCGGACGCTGCGCGCCAGGTCGCGGGTGTAGAGGTAGGCGACCAGGCCGTACTCGGTCGCGTTGGCCATCCGCACGGCCTCGTCATCCGAGTCGAACGTCGTGATCGGCGCGACCGGCCCGAAGATCTCCTCACGCACGATCTCGGACGTGGTCGGTACGCCCGTCAGCACCGTCGGCTCGTAGAAGAACCCCGGCCCGTCCGGGGCGTTGCCGCCGGTCACCAGCCGCGCGCCGTCGGCCACCGCGGCACCGACCAACCGGCCGACCGACTCGACGGCCTTGGCGTCGATCAGCGGTCCGACCTCGACGCCCTCGTCCTGACCGCGGCCCAGGGTCAGTGCCTTCATCCGCTCGGCAAGCCGGTCCGAGAACTCGTCGGCGACATCGGCGTGCACCAGGAACCGGTTGGCCGAGGTGCAGGCCTCCCCCATGTTGCGCATCTTGGCCAGCATCGCTCCGTCGACGGCGGCCGCGACGTCGGCGTCGGCGAACACCAGGAACGGTGCGTTGCCTCCGAGCTCCATGCTGATCCGCAGCAGCTGGTCGGCGGACTGGCGCACCAGGGTCTGACCGACCGCGGTGGATCCGGTGAAGCTCAGCTTCCGCAGCCGATCGTCACCCATCAGGGCCTTCGCCGACGGCTCCGGAGCTGTCGGTGGTCACCACATTGAGTACGCCGTCCGGCAGCCCGGCCTCCGCCATCAAGCCGGCCAGCGCCAGCATCGTCAACGGGGTCTGCGAGGCGGGCTTGACCACCATCGTGCAGCCGGCCGCCACGGCCGGGCCGATCTTGCGGGTGCCCATGGCCAGCGGGAAGTTCCACGGGGTCACGAACAGGCACGGACCCACCGGCTTCTTGATCGTGAGCAGCCGGTTGACCCCTGCGGGGTCGTGCATCCAGCGGCCGTGGATGCGGACCGCTTCCTCGGCGTACCAGCGGAAGAACTCGGCGCCGTAGGTCACCTCGCCCTTAGCCTCGGCGATCGTCTTGCCCATCTCGAGGCTCATCAGCTCGGCGAACTCACCGGCGCGTGAGGTGAGCAGCTCGAAGGCCGTGCGCAGGATCTCTCCGCGGGCGCGCGGCGCCGTCGCCGCCCACTCGGCCTGGGCGCCGGCCGCGGCGTCGAGCGCAGCCAGCGCGTCATCCACGGCGCCGTCCGCGACGTCGGTCAGCACCGAGCCGTCGGCAGGGTCGATGACGTCGAGGCGCTTGTCGCCCTCGGCGGGCCGCCACTTGCCACCGATGAACAGGTTCCGCCGGTCCGGGTCGAGCAGGTCGAGGCCACCCATAAGAGCCCTCCTAGGTGAAGTTTCCGAATGTGGCTGACGCCTCTTGAAGATACGTCGTAAACTAGCCGTGTCGTACTTCGGAGGGAGCACCTAGAAGTTCGACAGAGCCCCTCGCCGACCCCATGCGGCGGGGGGCTCCTCGGTTTTCACGGCCCGCGGCCTGAGCTTGCGAAGGCCGCGAAGTGGCCGGGAGGTCGAGTAGCCGCGCGACCGAGGAACGAGGTCGCGAGTAGCCGCGCGACCGAGGAACGAGGTCGCGACCGGCGTATCGAGACCTGCGGTGGTCTCGATACGTGCTCGCTCGTTCCCTTCGATACGCCCGCTCGTCCCCTCACGGGCACTCAGGACAAGCCTCGCTCGCGCTACTCGACCAGCGTTCCTCAAGCACCCGGGCCCGGCAGCGTCGCTGCCGGGCCCGGGTTCCCTCACTGGGGACCTACGGGGTGTTGTACTTCAGCGTGAACGAGCCGGAGCCCGAGTAGCCGTACACCTCGATCCGGAACGTGCCGGAGGCGGCGTTGTAGCTGATCTTCTCCGTGGACGACGGGCTCTCGCTCGCCGCTACGTCGGACCAGGACGAGCCGTTCCAGCGCTGCAGGTACAGGTCGAAGTCGGCGTTGCTCGGGCCGGTCAGGCACGCGGTGATGAGACCGCCCGACGTGCTGAAGCCGGACGACGACGGCCGGTACACCGAAACCCCACGCGAAGTGGTGCCGGTGGTGGTGGTCTCCGTGCAGTCGCCACCCGGGTCCGGGTCGCCGCCGCCACCGCAGGTCGGCTCACCCGACTGGGCGTTCACCGAGATCGCGGCCCAGGCCGCCTTCACCCGGTTGAACGTCGTGCAGTCGGTGCTGCCGTACAGGTTCTTGGTCGCGGTCAGCGTCGCCACTCGCGCCTTGCCGTGGTTCCAGCTCGACGTCTTGAGCAGCAGGCCGTTGTAGAAGATCTTCCCGGCCGTCTGGATGCCGACGCCGGTGACCGTCGAGCCGTTGCAGGTGGGCGACGACGGGGAGCCGTTCGACCCCTGCGACAGCAGGTAGAACCAGTGGTTGAGCGGGCCGGCAGCCGCGTGCACCTCGGTGCCCGGAAGGCTCGTGGACCAGCAGTTCGGGTCACCCAGCGCGCTCGGGTCGTACATGTTCCGGATCGGACCCTGTCCGACCAGGTTCGCCTCTTCCCCGACCAGGAAGTCGGCCGGGTCGTTGGGGTTGGCGGCGTACGACTCGGTCAGCGCGCCGAAGATGTCACCGGTGGCCTCGTTCATGCCGCCGGTCTCGTTGTTGCCGCTGGAGCCGCCGGGGGTCGTGTAGAAGATGCCGTGACCCTGCTCGTGGGCGACGATGTCGATCGCGGTGAGCTGGCGCTGGTTGTCGGAGCTGTGCCCGAAGTTGACGATCGAGCCGTTCCAGTAGGCGTTGACGTCGTTGAGACCCACCCGAGCCGGGTAGCTGGTGCCGTTGCCCTTGACGCCGTTGCGACCCAGCCAGGCCGACAGCATGTCCACCTCCTTGGCCGTGCTGTACATGACGTCGACGCACGCGGTCTCCAGGTTCGTGCCGGAGCCGTTGCCCCAGAGGTCGTCGGCGCTGGTGTAGACGGCGCCGTTCTGGCCGCCGCACTGCACGCCGCTGCGGGCCGGGTCGACCATCCGGTAGGAGCCACTGCTCAGCTGCGTACCGAAGCTGACGCTGCCGTTGTGGTAGCCGGTGCCGGTGCCATGCATGACCTTGTCCCAGGCGAGCAGCACCTTTCCGGTGCGCGCATCGCTCCACACCGTCGTGATCGACGGGGAGCCCTGGTGGATGCCCTTCACGAGGGTCCGCCAAGCGAGCCGCGGTACGCCGTCGGCGTACACCTCGAGCGTTGGCCGGGAGACGGAACGCACCCGGTCGACCTGTCGCTTCGCCTGGGCTCGGGCCGCGGCCTTGCTGACCGTCGGCGAGGTCGTGACGGAGATCTCGCGCTCCAGCCCGCTGGTCGCGCCGGTCGCGCGGCCCTGGTTGTCGACCGCGACCACGACGTCGCCGCCGTAGACCGGCAGGCCGCGGTAGCTGCGCTCGTACGAGATGTAGTGGGTGCCCTTGGTTCCGGGCGTGGCCGCGACGCGGCGGATCGTGTCCCCGGCCCCTCGGCGGACGAGTCGTCCGTGGGTGCGGAGGTATCGGTCGGCGACGTTGATCGCGTGCCGCTTCTGGGGACCCTCCTGCTCGACCTGGGTCGAGCGGTCGGATCGTTGTTGGACGTTCCGTTGCTGATCAATTTGGGCGGTGTACGACGGTCCCTGGACTCCTAGGACCAGGGCACCGGCCACGGTGGTCGCCAGAGCGGCACCGAGCCACTTCTGCGGTTTCATGCTGTTCTCCCTTGGGGTGACGGGTTGGGAACGCACCGGTGGTCCGGGGTTCTCCGAACCACCACGCCGAAACCTAGGAACCGCCCGGACCCCCCGATAGCGGGAAAACCCTTGACGTCCTCAGAGGGCCGCTCACTCAGGGGGCGCGGGCACCAGCAGCGTGGCCAGGTGGGTACGCGAGCGGACGTCGAGCTTCCGGTAGATCCGGGTGAGGGTGGCCTCGACGGTCTTGACGCTCACGTAGGTGCGCTCGGCGATCTCACGGTTGCTGGCGCCCTGGGCAACCTCGCGGGCCACCCGGGCCTCGGCATCGGTGAGCCGGTCGAGCAGCGGCTCGGCGCCGAAGCCGGAGCTGTCGGGCGTGAGCTCGGCGCGCACCTGAGCGGCCCAGGCATCGGCGTGCAGCTGCTCGAACAGGTCGAGCGCCTCCTGGAGCGCGGCGCGCGCTGCCGCAGCTCGGCGCCGCCGGCGCTCCAGGTGGGCGCGAGTCACCAGAGACCGCGCGACATCGACCCGCAGGCCGAGCTCGGTCGCGGCCTTGACGGATCGGTCCAGCAGCGCCTCGGCCGACTCCAGGTCGCAGCGACCCATCAGCAGCTGGGCCTCCGCCCGGTCCAGCTGGGCGGCGACCCCGTCGGTGCCGTCGCGTTCAGCGACCGCGCGCCGGGCCTCGGTGAGCACGTCGTCGGCCTGGTCGAGCCGACCGAGCACTACCAGCGCGGTCACCAGGTCGGCGTGCCAGCGGTTCACGCTCGGGTCGCCGAAGTCGTGCTCGCGCTCGTAGTCGCGAACCCGGCCCAAGGCCTCGCTGGCGCCCTGGGAGTCCCCGGATCGCAGGAGCGCCTGACCGAGCACTACCAGGTGCCGCTGCCAGTAGCGCGTGTCACCGCGCTGCTCGGCCGCGGCGGCACCGCGCGACGCGAGGGTCCGCGCCTTGGCCACGCTGCCACCGACGAGCTCGGCCAGCGCGGTGATGAACCACGAGGTGTGCGCGTCCAGGTCGAACTCCTCGGCGATCCGCGCGGCCCGGGCGGCGTAGTCCATCGCCTCACGGCAGCGGCCGCTGCGCACGCCCACCTCGACCAGGCAGCGGAGCACGTGCACCTGGTCCATACCCGCACCTCGCTCGACCTGGGACAGCATCGAGGAGAAGCCCGTCCAGGCCTCGTCGAGACGGTCGTCGTAGAAGGCGAACCGGGCGGCCATGTACTCAGGCGAGGTGTGCAGGTAGCCGGTCGGCGTGGGACCGGCGAGCTCGAGGGCGCGGTCGATGCAGGCGGCGTACCCGCCGCCGAGCCAGCGTCGTGCCACGGCCAGGGTGGTCAGCCCCAGGGCCAGCTCGTCGCGGTCGCCGGCCCGCTTCGAGCAGGTCCACCGCCCGGGCCGCGGCCCGCTCGGCGAGGTCGGGCCGAGACTCCATCAGCGCGATCCGGGCCCGCTGCAGCAGGACCTTCGCCACGAGTACGTCGTCATCGCCGGCGTCCGCGAGCGCCGCGGCGAGCAGCTCGTCGAGTGCGGTCACGCCGTACCCCGCCAGCTCCGGGATCGCCAGCCGCACCCGCACCGACTGCGCGGGGGTGGGCGAGGCCTCCAGGAAGTCGCCGAGGGCGCGCACCACCAGCTCGACGTGGTTGCCGGGCGCGGCCGTCTCGACCGCGGCGGCCAGCCACTCGACCCGCTGCTCGCAGAGGTCGTACGGCGCCCGCTCGGCGGCCAGCAAGTAGAGCTCGGCGGCGATCTCCCGGCAGCCGGCGACGGCCGAACCGCGCGCGGCGACGCCGAGCTCGCGGGCCAGCTCGGCGTCGACGCCGGGCCGGGCCAGGGCCAGGTGCCGCAGCCGTTCCGCGACCGTGCCGGCGACTTCGGCAAGCGCCGCGTGCAGCGCCACCCGGTCGTCGGCCGGCAGGAGGTCGGTGATGATCTGGCCCAGCGCGGATGGCGTGAACCTGATCGCTCCGTCCGCGCGGCACACCAGGCCGGACTGTGCCGCCCGGTGGATGTGGTCCTCCGCGCCGATCCGGCCGCCGCGCTCTAGCTGGCGCACGGTCGGGTGCGGCAGCAGCGCTGCGTGGCTGAGGGTCTCGCGTACCTCATCGGGCTGAGCGAGGAAACGGTCCCGCAGCACCCGCGCGATGCTCGAGGGCAACGGCGTCGGGGCGCCCAGCACCGACGGGTGCTCACCGATCGCGCCGCAGAGGGCGAGCGCCAGCGAAGGGATGCCGCCGGACTCGACGTACACCCGCTGAGCGACGTCGGCGGCCAGGCCGTGGTCGCAGAGCAGGTCGATCATCTCGGCGGCCGTGAGCGGCGGCACCTCCAGGTGGTGCAGGCCGGTGACGTCGACGTCCTCGTTGTCGTCGCCCGGGCCGATCGTCGCCACCAGCGCCATCCGCCCGCGCAGGCGGCGCCGGGCGTAGCCGACGATGGCCGACGACTCCCCATCGAGCCACTGGACGTCGTCGAGCAGCATCAGCACGGGCTGATCCTCCGACCAGGCAGCCAGCAGCTGGTGGAACCCGGCTGCCAGGTCCGAGCGCAGCTCGTCGGTGACCTCGATGCCGGCCAGGCCGGCGGCCACCGGGCCGCGTATCGCCTCCGGCATCCGCGCCATCAGCTCCGGCGGGCACTGGGCCAGCAGATCCCGGAGCGCGGCGAACGGCAGCGCATGCTCCTCGTGCGCCCCACGCGCGTGCAGCACCGCGTCGCCGTGGGTGGCGCGGCGGCGTTCCTCGAGGACCGCGAGCAGCGCGCTCTTGCCCACGCCGACCGGTCCGTCGAGCGCGACCGACTCGCCCCGCTCCAAGAGTTCCGTGACCTCGGCGAGCAGGGTCTCCCGACCGACAACCCGAGACATCGCCTCTGAGGCTAGTGCGATTCAGCCCACCGCGCGGAGAAACGCCTCCAGGATCGGGCCCGCCGTGCTGGAGCCGGACTGGCCGACCTCGACGAAAACGGCCACCGCGAGGTCGCCCTGCGCGGCGATCATCCACGCGTGCGTCTCGATCCCGTTGTCACCCTGGAACTCGGCGGTCCCGGTCTTGGCGATCACCTCGGGCCCGGGGACGTCCGCCAGCCCGATGCCGCTGCCGGACGTGACGACGCCGCGCAGCATCCCGCGCAGCGCACCGGCCTCGGCCCGAGTCATCGGTTCGTGGTCGGGCGCCTCGACCTTCACTGGCTCGAGCAGTCGCGGCACCACGAGCTGCCCCTCCTGGACGGACGCGATCACCGTGGCCATCGTCATCGGCGAGGCCAGGATCCGGCCCTGGCCGATCATGTTGGCGGCGCCCTCGGTCTCCGACTGGGCCGGCTCGACGCTGCCGAAGAACGCCGGGAATCCCAGGTCGTGGTCGATCCCCATGCCGAGCGACGCGGCCGCGTCGAAGAGCCCGAGCTCACCGAGCTTGCCGCGTTCGTTGATGAAGGCGGTGTTGCAGGAGTTGGCCAGCGCCGCGCGGAACGGGATCCGACCCAGCCCCGACGATGGGTAGTCGGAGTAGTTCTTGAACTGCTTGCCGTCGACCACCACGGTCGGCGGACACGAGACGGACGTCTCCGGAGTCAGCCCGGCCCGCAGCAGCGCCAGGGCGCTGACCGACTTGAACGTAGAGCCCGGTGCGTACTGTCCGTACGTCGCGAGGTTCTGGCCTCCGTTGCCCGGGCCGTTGGCAGCGGCCATGATCGCGCCGTCGCTGGGCCGGATCGCCACCAGGGCGCTGGATGGGCCGACCCCGGCGAGCAGCCGCTCGGCCTCGGACTGCAGGCGGACATCCATGGTCAGCGCGAGCGACGTGCCCGCGGCGGCGTCGAGCCGGAACAGCTCGGTCTCGGTGCCGTCCTCCTCGATCGCCTGGACCAGGATGCCGTCGGCGCCGCGCAGCTCCTCGTCGTACCTCGCCTGCAGGCCGGACAGGCCGGCCTGGTCACCCACCTCGTAGAGGTCGGGGTCCTCCTTGATCATCTCCGCGGTCACGTCGCCGACCGTGCCGATGATCGGCGCCGCGAACTCGCGCGTCGGCGCCAGCGGCAGCTCGCCCTCGACGAGCCGCACCCCCGGCGTGCCCTCGAGCGCGGCCACGGCCGGTGGCACGTCGTTGGCGCGGTAGGTGATCGCCTTGACGAACGCGAGCACTCCAGCCGCCCGCACCTGTTTGACGTACGCCGCCGCGTCGATGTCGGTGGCCGCCGCCACCCGCTCGGCGGCGCTGGTCGACTCCTGGCCGGACAGTCCGGTGCGGTCGACGCCGACCTCGACCACCGGTCGGTCGGCGACGATCGCCTCGCCGCCGGCGCCGGTGATGTCGCCGCGCTTGCCTCCGACCGTCGTTGCGTCGAGGACGCTGGTCGGCGTCAGGCTGGACTCGACCACGGACCGGTCCCACGTCACCGCCCACTCGTCGCCCGAGGTGGCGAGCTTCGCCTCCGTCTCGTAGGACCACGCCTGCTCGTCGGAGACCGGCCAGGACCAGGCCAGGATGGCGGTGGCCGCGTCGCCGTCCTCGGCGACCTCGACCTGCTCCACAGTCACGGTCGGCTCGCGGCCGCCCATGCCGTCGATCGTTGCGGCGTAGTCCCTCCGGACCTCCTTGGTCGTCGAGCCGGAGAGCACGACATCGCCGAAGTCACCCGCCTCGAGGGCGGCGGCCAGCCCGTCGGCAGCGCCGTCCGCAGCCGACTCGTCCTCGTCCTGGTCGCCGGAACAGCCGACCAGGACGAGGACCAGAGCGATCAAGGCGGTAGTCGGTCCGAGACGCGAATGCATGCGTCTCTTCTACCAGCCGTGCCCACTAGTGCCGGGCGAGCCACCTCTTGATGTTGATGCCGTGCTCGCGCGCGGCCCGACGAGCAGCCCGCGTCGTCAGGTCCGGCGCCCGGACCACCTGCGGCCGGATCGAGGCGTCCGCGTCGGCGTACTGCCGCTGCTGGGCGGCGAGCTCGTCGGAGCTGGCCAGCGCATCAGCGAAAGTGCTCCGGGTGATCCGCGCCGGGGCGCCGGTGAGCAACGGGCTGACCGTGGGCGCGTAGCCGGAGGAGTGCCCGACCACCTTGGGGTGGTAGCTCTCGCTGATCGGGTTCGACAGCCCGTTGATCCACTCCGGGTTGTCGCAGACTGCGTGCCCGATGAACCGGCTGGTCGGGTTGGCGAACCCGAAGCCACGCGCTGACGCGGCGGCCGACAGCTTGGAGTTCAGCAGGTCGGCGGTCGAGTTGAGCTGTGCCTCCTCGTCCGGCGAGAACCAGGTGGCTGCGTTGCAGTCCTCGCCGTTGAAGATTCGCGGGTAGCCGACGATCACCACGCGGGCGCTCGGCGCCTTGGTGCGGATCGAGGAGTACAGCGTGCTCAGCCGTCCCGGCAGTGTGTTGTTGATGAACGCCCTGGCGGTGGCGATGGCGCCGTCGCAGTCACCGGCCCACCAGGGGGTGGCGCACTCGGTGAGTACGTCGGCGAACCCGGCGTCGTTGCCGCCCACCGAGAGCGTGACGTAACGGGTGGCCGTGCTCAGCGCGCTGAGCTGGGTGTTGGTCACGTCCGGGATCTTGGCTCCGGAGCAGGCCCGGAAGTTCAGCGCGTATCCCTTCTGGCTGGCCAGCAGGCTGGGGTAGGCGTACACCGAGCGCTGGCACGACGTGCCGTCGTTGATGTACGTCCGGGTGCCGGTGCCAGAGGAGTAGGAGTCGCCGAGGGCGACGTACGGCGGCGGCGCGGCCTGGGCCGGTGCAGTGGGCGCCAGGAACGTGGCGACCGAGGCAAGTGCGATGGCGGCGAGCAGCCGCGGGCTGAAGCGTCGAGCGTGCAACGTGACCTCCGAGTGGTTCCCCATGACGGCCACGCGGTCGTGTGGCCCAGGTCACACCTAAGGGTTACCGATGGGTAACTGTCAAGAGGTACGCGCGTTCGCTCGCTTGAAGTGCCGGATCAGCCGGTGGTAGACGGGCCGCACCATCGGGCCTGGCAGGTACCGGTGCCGCTCCTCGTGCCGGACCCGGGCGCGCGGGTGCGGCTTGACCAGCTGAAGGCCGAGGTGGGCGCGCCAGGTGGGGTGGTAGCGCACCCTCGGCTCGGACGCATAGAGCTCGATGCCGCAGAGGTGCTTGGTGCTGATGTACCCGTACTGCGCCGGGCTCAACAGCCTCAGTGGGGCGCCGTGGTCGCTGTCGAGCGGCTCCCCGCCGAGCAGGTCCGCGAGCAGGACGTCGGGGTCCAGGAGGTCCTCGAGCAACGCGACCGAGCGGTAGCCGTCGAGGCCCTCGAGCACGACGTGAGTCACGACCGCGCCGGCAGAGAGGCGAGGCCGGAGCACCGCGTCGTACAGCTCGCGGAACGGGACGCCTTCCCAGTGCTGGTCGGCGGCGGTCCAACCGGACACACAGTGGAAGTCGGCGGTGACCGCGCGACGCGGAAGCTCAGCGAGGTCCGCAACGGCCAGCGCGAGCGGCACGGTCTGCATGCCACCGACGACGAGCTGCGGTACGGCGGGCACGGTTGGCGGCCGGCCGCCCAGGCCGAACCGGGGGAAGCTGCTGACCAGGCGCTGGCCCGGAGGGAGTTCCATGCGACACGCCTCCTCATCCATACGGTGCCGTATCCATACGATAGCGTATGGAAGCGTGGCTGCCCAGACCAGAACCCCGCGCGACAGTTGGATCGACGCCGGCCTACGCGCGCTGGCATCCGGCGGCCCGGCCGCCGTACGCGTCGAACCGCTGGCGAAGACCCTGGGCGTCACCAAGGGCGGGTTCTACTGGCACTTCCACGACCGCAATGGCCTGCTCGAGGAGATGCTCGATCGTTGGGAGCACGTGATGGTCGACGACGTCATCGAGCAGGTCGAGTCGAAGGGCGGCGACGCAGCGGCGCGGCTGCGCCGGCTGTTCGGGCTCGGGGCGTCCGTGGACGAGCTGCTCAGCATCGAGCTCGCGATCCGGGACTGGGCACGCCACGACGATGCGGTGGCAGAGCGGGTGCTCCGGGTCGACAACAAGCGCATGGCCTACATGCGCGAGCTGTTCGGTGAGCTGCACCCCGATCCCGACGACGTCGAGAGGCGCTGCTTCGTGGTGCTGACCCTGTTCATCGGCAGTCACCACGTCGCTGCCGAGCACGGGCGGCGGACCCGGTCAGCGGTGATGAAGGACGTCATCCGCTGGGTGATGGACTAGGGCCTAGTCGGACGCCGGCGTCGATCCCCCGGCCACCTCGTAGTTCCAGACCTCACTGTGGGTCGAGACCGGCTTCGGCGCCTCGCCGCCGGCTCGCTCGACGGCGGACCGGTGTCCTTCGGCGAAGCCGGGCGAGTTCACCCAGGCCTGGAACGACTCCTCGTCACGCCAGCGGGTGATCACCAGCCACTGCTCCCGCTCGTCGGTCGGACGGAGCAGCTCGAAGCCCTCGAAGCCGTCGGCGTTGTCGACCGCACCTGCCCGGGCGGCGAACCGGTGCGCCAGCTCGTCGCCGCTGCCGGCCGGGACGGTGATGGCGTTGATCTTGATCGTGGTCACGGGCACAGAGTGCCAGAACGAGCTAGCGGCCTTCTTGTGCCGCGGCTTCTTCGCGCCGCGCCGGGACGCGACGACGGCGGACCCGAGTCCTCCTGCAGCTCGATCAGCTTGCCGCTGATCCGGGTGTTCTCCAGTGCCTTCCAGACCTTCGCGGGCAGCTCGGCCGGCAGCTCGACGATCGAGTGGTCCGGCCGGATCTGGATGTGCCCGAAGTCCTTGCGGCCCAGCCCGCCCTCGTTGGCGATCGCGCCGACGATCTGGCGCGGCTCGACCTTGTGCCGCTTCCCGACGTTGATCCGGTAGTTCTTCATCGGCTGGTCCGACGGGCGCCGGGGGCCGCGATCCCCGGCCCCTCGGTCCGGCCGCTCGCCGCGGTCGGGGCGTTCGCGGCGTACCGGGTCGGGCTCGAGCAGCAGCGGCGTCTTGCCCTGGGCGACCACGGCCAGAGCGGCCGCAACGTCGGCCTCGGGCACGTCGTTGTTGCGCACGTAGTGGGCGACGATGTCGCGGAACCGCTCGATCCGGGCGGTCTGGGACAGCGCCTCGGTGATCTGGTCGTCGAAGCGGGCCAGCCTGGTGACGTTGACGTCCTCGACGCTCGGCAGCTGCATCTGCGTGAGCGGCTGGCGGGTGGCCTTCTCGATGTGCTTGAGCAGGTAACGCTCGCGCGGGGTGACGAAGGAGATGGCGTCGCCACTGCGCCCGGCCCGGCCGGTGCGACCGATCCGGTGCACATAGGACTCGGTGTCGGTCGGGATGTCGTAGTTGACGACGTGGCTGATCCGCTCGACATCGAGGCCGCGCGCGGCCACGTCGGTGGCGACCAGGATGTCGAGCTTGCCCGCCTTGAGCTGGTTGACCGTGCGCTCGCGCTGCACCTGGGCCACGTCGCCGTTGATCGCCTGCGCGGAGAACCCCCGCGCACGCAGCTTCTCGGCCAGCGTCTCGGTCTCGTTCTTGGTGCGGACAAAGACGATCATCCCCTCGAAGTTCTCGACCTCGAGGATCCGGGTGAGTGCGTCGACCTTCTGGGGATAGCTGACGATCAGGTAGCGCTGCGTGGTGTTGGCGGACGTGGTCGTCTTGTTCTTGACGGTGATCTCGACCGGGTCGTTGAGGTAGCGCTTCGACAGCCGGCGGATCTGGGCCGGCATGGTTGCGGAGAACAAGGCCACCTGCTTGGTGTCCGGCGTGTCCGCGAGGATCGTCTCCACGTCGTCCGCGAAGCCCATGTTGAGCATTTCGTCGGCCTCGTCGAGCACCAGGAATCGCAGCGCGGTCAGGTCCAGCGTGCCCTTGTCGAGGTGATCCATGATCCGGCCCGGGGTGCCGACCACGACGTGGACGCCGCGTCGGAGTGCCGACAGCTGGACGCCGTACCCCTGGCCCCCGTAGACGGGCAGCACGTGCACGCCCTTCGCGTGGGCGGCGTACTTCTCGAACGCCTCGCACACCTGCAGCGCGAGCTCGCGGGTCGGGGCGAGCACGAGTGCCTGCGGGGTCTTCTGCTTCAGGTCGAGCCGGTCCAGGATCGGCAGCGCGAACGCCGCGGTCTTGCCGGTACCGGTCTGGGCCAACCCCACGACGTCCTGGCCCGCGAGCAGCGGCGGGATGGTCTCGGCCTGGATCCGCGAGGGGCTCTCGTAGCCGACGTCAGCGAGCCCCTTCAGCATGGCCTCACCGAGGCCGAGTTCGGCGAAGGTGGGTGGCGCTTCGGGCTCTGTGGTGCTCACCCGACAACGGTAGTGCGTCCGCCGCGCGGCACTCGATTCGTCGTCGCGGTGCGCTGGGTCACTCGACCGTGACGGACTTGGCCAGGTTCCTCGGCTTGTCGATGTCGTGACCCAGGGTCAGAGCCGCGTGGTACGCCAGGATCTGCAGCGGGATCGTCAGCAGGATCGGGTCGAGCTCCCGCTCGCTGCGGGGTACGTCGATCCGCCGGCAGTTCACGTCGCCGAGGTCGACTCCGGCCTGGGTCACCACGACGAGCGGACCGCCGCGGGCGGCGATCTCGTGTAGCGCGCCGACGTTGCGATCGGTGAGCTCGTCGTCCGGGACGATCGCGATCGTCGGCACCTCGGGTGAGATCAACGCCAGCGGTCCGTGCTTGAGCTCGGAGGTCTGGTAGGCCTCGGCGTGCCGGTAGCTGATCTCCTTGAACTTCTGCGCCCCCTCCCGGGCCACCGGGAAGCCGCGCACCCGGCCCACGAAGAACAGGCTCTCGGCCTTCGCCAGATCCGTCGCGATCTCGGCGAGCTCATCCTCGGCGGCCAGCACCTCCGCGATCTGATCCGGGAGCCGGGTCAGCCCCCCGATCAGGCGCTTGCCGTCGGCGATCGACAGGTCCCGCACCCGGCCGAGCTGAAGCGCGAGCAGCGCGAACCCGAGGAACATGTTCGTCAGCGCCTTCGTCGACGCGACGGCGACCTCGGGTCCGGAGTGTAGGTAGATCCCGCCGTCGACCTCGCGCGCGATCGCGCTGCCGACGACGTTGACCAGGCCGATCACCCTGCCGCCCTTTCGCCGGATCTCCTGCACGGCGAGCAGGGTGTCCAGGGTCTCGCCTGACTGACTGACCGCGACGTACAGCGTGTCGGGCTCGATGATCGGGTTGCGGTAGCGGAACTCCGAGGCGGCCTCCGCGTCCGACGGGATCCGGGCCAGCTCCTCGAGGAGCGAGGCGCCCATCTGACCGACGTAGTACGCCGAGCCGCAGCCGAGGATCTTCACCCGCTTGATCGCCCGGGTCTCGCGCGCGTCCATGTTCAGGCCGCCGAGGTGGCCGGTCCCGAAGCGCTCGTCCAGCCGGCCGCGCAGCACACGCTCGGCCGCAGCCGGTTGCTCGGTCATCTCCTTGTGCATGTAGGACTCGTGATCGCCGGCGTCGTACTCGGCCGCGTCGATCTCCAGCAGCGTCGCGGTCCGGCCGGTCGCGGTGCCATCGGGGCGGAAGGTCGTGAACCCGGACGCGGTGATCGTCGCCAGCTCGCCGTCGTCGAGATGGGCGACGGTCGTCGTGTAGCGCACCAGCGCGGCCAGCTCGGACGCGACGTACATCTCCTTGTCGCCGACACCGATGATCAGCGGGCTGCCGTTGCGGGCTACGACGATCCGGTCCGGGAAGTCGGCGTGCATGACGGCGAGCCCGTAGGTGCCGTCGATGACCGACAACGCCTCGCCCACCTTGCCCTCGAGGGTGTCCGCGTCCGAACGTGCGACCAGGTGCGCGAGAACCTCGGTATCGGTGTCGGAGGCCAGGTCGACGCCGTCGTCGCTGAGCCTGGCGCGGAGCGCCGCGGCGTTGTCGATGATCCCGTTGTGCACGACCGCCGCCAGGCCCTTGCCGTCGACATGGGGGTGGGCGTTGACGTCGTTGGCCGGGCCGTGCGTGGCCCAGCGGGTGTGGCCGATGCCGACCGTCCCGGAGAAGCGTTTCGGCAGCGACTGCTCGAGGTCGCGCACCCGGCCGGCGAGCTTGGCGACCTTGAGGGAGGAAGGGCCGAGCACTGCCACCCCGGCGGAGTCGTAGCCGCGGTGCTCCAGGCGGCTCAGGCCTTCGATCAGCAACGGGGCGGCCTGCTGGCTCCCGACGTACCCGACGATTCCGCACATGTTCGGTGGTGCTCCTAGCTGTAGATGATCCGGCGGAGCTGACGCTCACTGAGCGAAGGCGCCGCGACGACGCGCTCGGTCAGCTCCTCGGCGATCCGGACGAAGATCTCGTCGTTCTTGGCGCCGTACGTCTTGAGCTCCAGGTGCCGCCGCCGGACGAACTCGTCGACCGGCTCGGCGTAATAGGCGACGACGTCCTCGACCACCCGCTGCGCCTCGGTAGGGGTGAGGCCGGTACCGGCGACCAGGTGGTCTACGAGGGCAGATTCGACGAGCACGCCGACAAATGTGCGCTCCGGGTGGGGCAATCAGCAACTTTCTGCCCGGAATTGGGCAGAAAGTCGAAGGAATGAATCGGACCCCGGTCCGGTTATGTTGCTTGAGAGTTCAACCATCACCCGCAATGGAGGAGCACACACAATGACCGAGACCACCCAGACTCTGGCCCAGGACATCAAGGGCGACTACACCATCGACGCCGCCCACAGCCGCCTCGGCTTCACCGCCCGGCACGCCATGGTGACCAAGGTGCGCGGCCATTTCGAGGACTTCAGCGGCACCGCCCACGTCGACACGACCGACCCGGCCAACTCCCAGGTCCGGCTCATCATCAAGACCGGCAGCGTCGCCACCGGCAACCCCGACCGCGACGGCCACATCAGGTCCGGCGACTTCTTCGACGCCGAGGCCAACCCGGAGATCACGTTCGTCTCGACCAACGTGACCCGCGACGGCAGCGAGTGGGCGATCACCGGTGACCTGACCATCAAGGGCGTCACCAACACGGTGACCATCCCCTTCGAGGAGACCGGCACCGCCCAGGACCCGTTCGGCAACGTCCGAGTGGGCTTCGAGGGTGCCGTCACCGTCAACCGCAAGGACTGGGGCCTGACCTGGAACGCGGCCCTCGAGACCGGCGGCGTCCTCGTCTCCGAGAAGATCAAGCTCGAGTTCGACGTCTCGGCCATCAAGAACGCCTGACACGCCCCGCCGACCCGGCTCTTTTGTTGCCCACAACAAGAGCCGGGTCGGTGCTATTTCACGTGCACACAGAGCCGGGTCGGCGTTGAATGCGACCCGTGAACGAGCTCACCCAACGCCCCTTGGTTCCCACCGATGCCCGCGCCGTCTACGAAGTGATGGCCGCGCAGGAGGTGGCGGACGTCGGAGAGGCGGTGATCGAGGAGGCCGACATCGTCGGCGACTGGCAGCGGCCGTCGTACGACGTCTCCGCCAGCACGATCGGCTTCTTCGACGGCGACCGCCTGGTCGGGTACGGCGAGGTTGCCGGTGTCTGGCACTGCGACGCAGCGGTGCACCCGGACTATCGGGGCCGTGGCATCGGCACCCGGATCGCGCAGTGGATACAGGACACCGCGCGGAGCAAGGGCTCCGTGATCATCGGTATGGGCGTGCCGAAGGACTCTCCCGGCGACCGGCTGCTCGAGTCCCTCGGTTACCACGTCAGGTGGACCAGCTGGGTGCTGGAGCTTCCGGCGGGCGCCGCCATCCCGGAGCGCGAGCCGCCGGCCGGGTACGTCGTCAGAGAAGCAACGCCCGAGGAGTACGAAGCCTGCTGGACCGTCACCGAGGACGCCTTCCTCGAGTGGTCCGACCGAGAGCGCGACTCGTTCGAGGACTGGGCTGCCAGCGTCACGAAGCGCCCGGGGTTCGTGCCGTGGAACCTGCGGGTCGCGGTGGATGCCGAGGGCGAGGTCGTCGGCACCGCGATCGTGCACAAGAACGACGACTACGGGTACGTCGACAAGCTCGCCACCCGTAAGGACCAGCGAGGGAAGGGGCTCGCCCAGTGCCTGCTGATCGATGCGTTCGGGACGGCTCGAGCGCACGGCTGTTCCCGCTCCGAGCTGGGTACCGACTCGCGCACCGGCGCGCTGAGCCTCTACGAGAAGGTCGGGATGGTGCCGACCTCGGTCTGGCTGCACCGAGCGATCGAGCTCACGAACTAACCGGCCTCCATCGCGTCCTTGATCCGCCCGACGAGAGCGTCGGCGTCCTTGTCCGCAGCCCGCACCGCGAAGCCGACGATGAGCTTGCCGAAGCCGTGTCCCTCGAGGGTGTTGAAGAGCGTCACCCGGGTCTGGGTGCCGCCCAGGTCCTCGAGGTCGTAGCCGCCGTCGGGGACGGTCACCAGGTTCTTGGAACGCTCGACCCAGCGAATCTTCGTCGGAGGCACCACCTCGGTCAGCTCGAAGCGGCGGTCGGTCTTCATGCCGGCGTCCTTGACCTGGCTGACGAAGACAGTGCCGACGGTCGAGGGTCCCTCGGGCTCCTTGCTGATCGAGAGCACGCGAGGGCTGAACGTCGGGTCGTTGGTGCCCTCGACCAGGAAGTCGAAGACTTCCGCGATCGGTCGGTCGACTACCGCGGAACCACTGAAGCGTCCTGACATGGCCCGAGAGTAGCGCTCAGGCGAGCTCGAGCCGGCTGTCCAGACGGAGTCCGACCCCACGCACGGCGGTGATGCGTACCGGACAGCGCAGGTCACGGAGCTTGCGACGGAGCCGCTTCACCACCGATTGCACGTCGGCCAGGCCGCCGAGGTGGCCGGAGCCCCAGATCTTCCGGTGCAGGATCTCGAACGACCAGGTGTGCCCCACCTGGTCGAGCAGGCAGCGCAGCAGGTCGTGCTCCAACGGGGACAGCGAGACCGAGATGCCCTGATAGGTCGCCGTGCGCAGATCCGAGTCCACTCTCAGCCCTGGGGTCGCCATCGGAACCGGCTCCGGCTCCGGCAGTCGCACGGAGGACCCTTCGCTCTCGCCGAGGAGCAGCGCGGCCGCCTCCTCGCGCGTGCCGACGAGCAGCACCGCGACCCCGTCGCCCGCGAGGTGCACGACTCGGAGTCGCTCCTCCGCCGTGGAGGCCACGGCGATCACGAGCGCTGGCCGCTCGACCGGCAGTGAGTCAGGCCCCCCCGCCGCGAGCGGCTCCTCTCCCCGAGTGAGAGTCATGGGGCCGCCTTTGATCCTTGGGCGATCAACCTCTCTCCGCGTCGCAGGACAAGTCAAGAGCCTCACCAGTCCCAGGGATGTCCAGTTCCCGCCATGTCCGCTGCTCGTCAATCGCCCCGAACGCCCACGAGTTGCCTGACTGTTCGCATTGTGAACGGCGGCGTTCGTTATTTACGTTCGCCGGGCCGGATACCCATTGGGGTTCCGGACACCTCACTCGGGAAGGACTCTCATGGCGACTATGCCTTCACCCGCGCGATGGCGCGGGTCTCCACGCTCTACCAAGACAGGGATTTCCGCCAGGTTACTGCTGGTCATCGCTGTTGCGGCGTCGTTGTTCCTCATCCAGTCTCCGTCGGCCCAGGCCGACCCGGAGCTCGGTGCGGGCCACAGCGACGCCGACAAGATCAAGCCCCGGCTGGCCACCCAGCTGGAGCAGAAGGACGAGGCGTCGTTCTGGGTGCGCTTCGACCAGGCGGACCTCACCGCCGCCAGCAAGATCCAGGACTGGAACGAGCGCGGCCAGGCGGTGTACGACGCGCTGACCGCGGCCGCTGACGCGAGCCAGGCCGACGCGCTGGCAGTCCTCGACGACGCCAAGGCGACCTACCAGGCCTTCTACGGCACCAACGCGATCCGCGTCGACGCCGGTGACAGCAGCCTGGTCGACCAGCTCGCGGCGCTCGACGAGGTCAAGTCGCTGTGGCCCACGAAGGAGTACGCGCTCGAGGAGCCCATCAAGGGCAAGGACGTCAAGGACGTCAACTCGGTCGAGTGGGGCATCGCGAACATCAACGCCGACGATGTCTGGGATCAGTTCGGGGTGACCGGGGAAGGCATCACCGTGGCCAGCATCGATTCCGGCGTTCAGTACGACCACCCTGCACTGGTCGGTCACTACCGGGGCAACAACGGGGACGGCACCTTCGACCACAACTACAACTGGTTCAACGCCTCCGGTCCCTGCACCACTGCCCCCTGCGACAGCGACGGTCACGGCACCCACACGATGGGCACCATGATCGGCGACGACGGCGCCGCCAACGAGATCGGCGTGGCGCCCGGCGCCAAGTGGATCTCGGCCAACGGCTGCTGCCCCTCGGACGCCGCCCTGATCAGCTCGGGCCAGTGGATGCTCGCGCCGAAGGACCTGGCCGGCGCGAACCCGGACGTCACCAAGCGACCCAACATCGTCAACAACTCCTGGGGCACCATCGTTCCCAGCAACGACCCGTTCATGGAGGACATCCAGAACTCCTGGAAGGCATCGGGCATCTTCGGCACCTGGGCCAACGGCAACAACGGGTCGGCGTGCGAGACCAGCGGGTCGCCGGGCAGCCGAATCATCAACTACTCCGTCGGCGCCTACGACATCAGCAACAACATCGCCGGCTTCTCCTCGCGGGGCGCCGGTCAGGACGGGGAGACCAAGCCCAACATCAGCGCACCGGGCGTGAACGTCCGGTCCAGCCTGCCGGGCAACAGCTACGGCGCCTTCAACGGCACGTCGATGGCGGCACCGCACCTCGCGGGCACGATCGCACTGCTGTGGTCGGCCGCGCCCTCGCTGGTCGGTGACATCGACGAGACCTGGGCGTTGCTCGACGGGACCGCGGTCGACGCGGATTCCACTGCGTGCGGCGGTACCGCGGACGACAACAACGTCTTCGGTGAGGGCCGGCTCGACGCGCTCGCGCTGCTGCAGGCGGCGCCGATCGGCGACACCGGCGAGATCGAGGGCACGGTGACCGAAGCCGGCTCCGGCGACCCGATCGGCGGAGCCACCGTCGACATCGTGGGAGAGACCACCCGCACCCTCACCACCGGTGACGACGGCACCTACTCCGTCCGGCTCAACGCGGGCGACTACACAGTGACCGCGACGGCGTACGGCTTCGAGTCCCAGACCAGCAGCGTCACGCTGGTCGCGGGCGAGACGGCCACCGCCGACTTCGCACTGGCCGCGGCGGCCACGGGCACGGTGGCCGGTTCGGTCACCGATGGCTCCGGGCACGACTGGCCGCTCTACGCGAAGGTCAGCGTGGACGGCGCTCCGGTCGAGACGTTCACCGACCCCGGCACGGGCGAGTACACGCTGGAGCTTCCGGCCGGGACCTACGCGATGACCGTGGCGTCGGAGTACCCGGGCTACCTGTCCGAGACCCGCGAGGTCACGGTCACCGAGGCCGGCGGCATCCAGGAGTTCACCCTCGAGGTGGACAGCGCCACCTGTGCGGCCCCGGGCTACCAGTTCACCACCACGGGCGCCGTGACCGAGAACTTCAACGGTGGCGCGCTGCCCGCGGGTTGGACCATCGACGACAACCTCGGCAACGGTCAGGTCTGGCGATTCGACGACCCCGATAACAGGGGCAACCGGACCGGTGGGGACGGGGCGTTCGCGATCTCCGACTCCGACTTCTACGGAAGCAGCGGGCACCAGGACACCTCGCTGGTCAGCCCGGTGATCGACATGTCGGCGATGACCGACCCGATCCTCGGCTTCAAGCAGGACTTCAACCAGCTCGGGGACACCGCCGACGTCGACGTGAGCGTCGACGGAGGCGCGACGTGGGAGACGGTCCTCAGCCAGACGACCGACGTCCGCGGCCCGCGTGAGGACGTGATCCCGCTGCCGATGGCCGCGGGAGCGGCCGACGTACGCATCCGCTTCCATCACCACGAAGCCAGTTACGACTGGTGGTGGCAGGTCGACGACTTCTCGACCGCCAACCGGACCTGTGACCCGGTCCGCGGCGGACTCGTCGTCGGCAACGTCCGCGGGGCCACGGGACCGTCCGGCATCAACGGCGCGACCGTGACCAGCCTGGACCGGCCGGCCGAGAAGGCGACCACCGAGGCGACCCCGGACGACCCGGGACTCGCGGACGGCTTCTACTGGATGTTCTCCAGCCTCACCGGACGACACCCGTTCGAGGCCAAGGCCAGCCAGTACGGCTCGCAGACCAGGCAGGTGTCGGTAGCCAACAACTGGGCGACCACGGCCAACTTCCGGCTCGCCGCCGCCAAGCTCACGGTGACCCCGACCAGCCTGCAGACCACCGCGGTGCTGGGTGGCGTGGCGAAGTCGAAGACGTTCACGGTCACCAACGACGGGAACGCGCCGGTCGCGCTCGAGTTCAGCGAACAGCCCGGTGGGTTCGTGATGCAGACGCCGAACGGCAACCGTGTCGACACCAGCAAGGTCGCCGGCGAACAGGGCGCACCTCTGCAGGAGATCGACGCCGAGGTGTCCTTCGCGGCGGCTCCGGATGCGAAGGGCACGCCCGGTTCGCCGGACGCGTCCGCTGCACCGAATGAGGCGCCGTGGACCGACATCGCCGACTACCCGACCACCGTGATGGACAACCGGGTCGTGTATGTCGACGGCGTCGCCTACTCGGTGGCCGGCGGCAACGGCAGCGCGTCGTCTGCGGAGGTCTACGCCTACGATCCCGCAACCCTGGCCTGGACTCCGAGGGCCGACGTCCCCGGAGCCCGCAACGCCATGGCGGTGGGCGCGGTCAACGGCGTGATCGTCGCGACCGGCGGCTGGGCGGACGGAGGTCCGAGCCCGGACACCTGGGTCTACGACCCGGCCGGTGACGGCTGGACGGCGGCAGCCGATGCGCCGGTAGCGCTCTCGGCATCCGGCCAGGCCGTCGTCGACGGCAAGCTGTACACCGTCGGCGGTTGCACTACCGCTTCGTGCACCCCGATGTCGAACGACGTCGCGGCATTCGACGTCGCGTCCGGTACCTGGGAGCAGCTCGCCGACTACCCCGCAGCGGCGGCGTTCGCCTCCTGCGGCGGTATCGACGGGATGGTCTACTGCACCGGCGGCAACGGCGGCGCAGGCGGGACGGCCGACAGCTTCGTCTACGACCCGGACGCCGACGCATGGTCGCCGATCCCGGACGCCCCGGTGGACACCTGGGCGAGCGGGTACGCCGTGGCCAACGGCATGCTCGTCGTCAACGGCGGCGTACAGGGTGCCGTGATAACGAACCGCACGTTCGGGTACGACCCGAGTGCGGGCGCCTGGACCGATCTGCCGAACTCCAACACCGCCCGCTACCGCGGCGGCATGGCGTGCGGGCTGTACAAGATCGGCGGTTCGTCGGGCGGCTTCAACGCGACGGTCGACAGCGAAGTGCTGCCGGGCTTCGAGGAGTGCGCCGCCGGTGCGGCCGACGTCGAGTGGATGACGATCAGCCGGACGTCGGCGAACCTGGCACCCGGTCAGTCCGTCACCGTGCGCGTCACGACCGACCCGAACGTCGCCCAGCCGGGCAGGTACACGGCCGGAGTGGCGATCAAGGAGGATGCTCCGGGCTCGGTGGAGCCGGTCGGCGTGACGATGAACGTCACCGCACCAGCGGCCTGGGGCAAGCTCGTCGGAGTGGTCAGCGGTGCGTCCTGCACCGGCGACACCTCGGTGCTCCCGGGCGCGACCGTCCAGGTGGATTCCTACGCCGGGTCGTGGACGTTCAAGACCGGGGCCGACGGAACCTACGCCTACTGGTTCAGTACCGCGGCGAACCCGCTGGACATGATCGTCAGCTTGGACGGATACGTCCCGCAGACGCGACGGGTCCGGCTGTACCGCGGTGAAGAGACCCAGGCGAACTTCACCCTCAGGAAGGCGAGCTGCTGACCTGACCTAGCAGGAACGAGGCCCGCTCCGACCACGGTCGGGGCGGGCCTCTCCCACTTCGATGGCTACCTGATCGGTGCGCCCGAGATGGTGCGGGCGATGACCAGCCGCTGGATCTCCGAGGTGCCCTCGAAGATCGTGTAGATCTTGGCGTCACGGGCCATCCGCTCGACGGGGTAGTCCCGGGTGTAGCCGTTGCCGCCGAGGATCTGCATCGCGCGCTCGGTGACCCGGACCGCGGTCTCGCCGGCGAACAGCTTCGACATCGAGCCCTCGGCCAGGTCGAAGGCCTTGCCCTGACGGGCCAGCCAGGCCGCCCGCCACACCAGCAGCCGGCTGGCCTCGATGGAGGTCGCCATGTCGGCGAGCGTGAACGCGATCGCCTGGTTCTCGATGATCGGCTTGCCGAACTGTTCACGGGTCTTCGCATAGTCGAGGGCGATCTCGTACGCCGCCCGGGCGATCCCGATCGCCTGGGCGCCCACCGCCGGCCGGGTCCGCTCGAACGTGGCCATGCTCGCGTTCGCGGCGCCGGACCTGCCGGTCTCGCGGGCCCGAGCGAGTCGGGCGTCGAGCTTCTCCTTGCCGCCGAGCAGACACCGGCCCGGGATCCGCACCTGGTCGAGCACCACCTCGGCTGTGTGGGACGCCCGGATGCCGTGCTTGAGGAACTTCTGTCCCTGGCTCAGGCCCTTGGTGTTCGGCGGCACCAGGAAGCTGGCCTGTCCGCGGGCCCGCAGCTCCGGATCGACCACGGCGGTGACGATGTGGATGTCGGCGAGGCCGCCGTTGGTGGCCCAGGTCTTGTTGCCGTTGAGCACCCACTCGTCGGCCGCCTCGTCGTACGTCGCGCGGGTCCGCATCGCGCCGACGTCACTGCCCGCGTCGGGCTCGGACGAGCAGAACGCCGCGACCTTGATGTCGCCCGGCTCGCCGAACATCTGCGGCGCCCACTCGGTCAGCTGCTCCGGGGTGCCATTGGCCTGGAGGCCGGCGGCTGCAAGAGCGGTGCCCGCGACCGAGAGGCCGATGCCGGCGTCGCCCCAGAACAACTCCTCCATCGCGATCGGGATGCCGAGCCCGGTCTCCTCGAAGGCCTGGGTCGCGAAGAAGTCCAACGAGTAGAGGCCGACCTTGGCGGCCTCCTCCAGGACCGGCCACGGGAACTCCTCGCGTTCGTCCCACTCGGCGGCCGCGGGCCGGACCACGCCGGCGGCGAAGGTGTGCACCCAGTCACGGAGCTCGAGGTTGTCGGGACCGAGCTCGAAGGACGGCGTCGTCATGCCCGCAGGCTAGTGCTCTCGCGCGAGTGCCAGTCGTGCGTCCGATGCGAGAACTGACCGCACCCGATGAAGAAGATCAGGATCCAGAACGGCAGGTGGGTGACGATGCTGAGCACGATCAGCAGCGCGGCGACCGGTACGAAGGACACCCGGCGCCAACCCTCTGACCGGCGGCCGCGAGACGGCCGCTCCGGCGCCTGCCGCGGGAGGTCGGCGAAGATCGGCTCGAGATCGGCCGCCACCCGCGCGGTCCAGATCGCGTCCAGCCGTTCGGCATGCTCCTCGGCGTCGAGGCGGCCCGCCGCGTAGTGCTCGACGAGCTCGGCGGAGGCGCGGTCGCGGTCGGCGTCACTGAGTCGGGTCTCAGGGTTCATGACTCCTCCGTCTCCTCCGGGTCGTGGCCGTCGGCGAGCACGCCGTACAGCCGGCGTCGGGTGTCGATCAGGATCTCGACCGCAGCCTCACGCTGGGTGTCGGAGCCGGCGGTGACGATCTGCCAGACGGCTCCCATGACCTGCCCGATCTCGGGCTTCAGGTCGGCGAACTCGACGCCGTCGCGCTCCTCACGCCGACCTTGCTCGAAAGGGGCCCACACCGCAGCGAGCTCGTCGACGTGCTCCTCGCAGTGGCGCACCCCCTCGGCGGTGAGTCGGAGGCTGCGCCGACCGTGCTCGTCGTCGGACTCCACGAGCCCCTCGTCCTGCAGCTGCTGGATGGTCGGGTACACCGACCCCGGGCTGGGCCGCCACGCGTCCCCGCTGCGCTCGCCGATCTGCTGGATCACCTGGTAGCCGTTGATGGGCTCCTCCCACTTCACGGCGGCGTGCAGCACGTCCAGGATCGCGGAGCGTACGTCGCCCCGGCGGACCCGCGGCCCCCGCTGACGCGGCGGCTCGCCCATGCCGAACATGCCGGCCATCCAGGGCGGCGGCCCGTGGTGTCCCGCGTGACCCCACCCTGCTCCCGGTCCCCAGGGTCCCCTGGGTCCTCCTCGTCCTCGTCGTCCCATCCTTCTTCTCCTTGACTATCGTTCGTAGTTCGCTGATGTGTCGCGATATATCGCGACCTTACGCTCGACTGCTGGATCGGACAAGTGCTTTGTCCGTACCTGCGCCGCGCAGGTTTCCCAGTACGCGATCGGGAGCGTCCAGGCAAGGAGTGAGTGCGGACCTAGCGGGCGAGCCAGGCCGCGTACGCATCGAAGGTGTAGGGCCGGCCGAGGAAGTCGGCGACCAGGTCGGCGGCATCCTTGCTGCCACCGGGCGCAAGCACGCGGTCGCGGTAGCGGCGGGCGACCTCGGGTGCGAACCGGTCGTCGTCGAACGCGCTGAACAGGTCCTTCGCGATCACCAGCGACCACATGTAGGTGTAGTACGCCGAGGTGTAGCCGGCGAGGTGACCGAAGCTCGCGAACATCCGAGTGCCGTCGATGTAGGCGAACGGCGCGTACTGCTCCTGCAGCTCGATCATCCGGGCAGTCAGGTCGGTCGGTCGCTCGGCGTGGAACCAGTAGGACATGGCCGCGTAGAACATCTGGGTCCGGGCGTAGATGCCCTTGCCGTAGTCGTCGGCGCGGCGCATCCGCTCCACGAGCTCGGCCGGGATCGGCTCACCGGCCTCGTCGGTCGCGAACGTCTGGAGGACCGCGGCGTCCCACGCCCACTCCTCCAACATCTGGCTGGGCGCCTCGACGAAGTCCCATTCAGTGGCGACGCCGGCAAACCGGGTCCAGCGGCCGTGCCCGGCGAGCACGTGGTGGACCAGGTGCCCGAACTCGTGGAACAGGGTGACCACGTGGTCGTGCTCCATCAGTCCGGCCGAGAAGTTGCAGACCAGCACGCCCTCCGGCAGCTGCCGGCCGACCACACCCTCGGTGAGCGTGAACTGCGCCGCGTGCTTGTACTTGCCCTCGCGCGGGTGCAGGTCGAGGAAGATCCGCCCGAGCCGTTCGCCACCCGCGGCGTCGTGCACGTCGTACGCCGTCACCTCGTCGGCCCAGAGCTCGACCTCGGCCACCGGTTCGTAGTGGAGCCCGAACAGCCGCCCCGTCACGTCGAGCAGGCCCTGTTGCACCCGGTCGAACGCGAAGTACCGGCGGACCACCTGCGCGTCGACGTCGTAGTGCTCCTGGCGCACCAGCTCCTGGTAGTAGGGGCCGTCCGCGGCGTCGATCGAGCTCGCGTCGAGAACGTCGCGCCGATAGCGCTCGAGGAGCAGCTCCAGGTCGCGCCGCAGGGGCTCCTCGGCCGCGGCCGCGATCCGGTCGATGAACTCCGGGATCGCCGGACCCTTCTTGATCATCTTCACGTCGGCGTCGTAGGACGCCCAGTCGTCGTAGCCGACCAGGGTCGCGAGCTCGTGGCGAAGGGCGAAGAGCTCGGTGAGCAGCCCCTCGGTCTCCGGCCAGCCGCGGGTCAGGAACTGGACGGTGAGGTCGCGGCGGACCTCGGCGTCGTGGGCGAACATCCGGACCGGGACGGCGTCCGGGTAGTCGGTGGTCACGGTGACCAGGCCCTCGTCGTCGACGGGATGGGCCGCGAGCCAGTCGGCCGGCATCCCGTCGAGCCGATCGGGTGCGACCCGGATACTGCGGACGTCGTCGCGGATCACCTTCCCGAACGCCTGGTCGATCTCGGTGATCCGTTCGTTGATCGTCGTCACGCGGGTCCGGGTCTCGTCGTCGCCGTCGACGCCGGCGCGGGTGAAGTCCTCGAGCACCTTGCCGAGCAGCCGGGCGGCCTGCTGGTCGAGGCCCGCCGGCTCGAGCCCGGCGAAGACGTCGAAGATCGCCCGGTCGAGGGTGAGCTCGGTCGACAGCCGCATCGCGTCCTGCTCGGCGTGCTCTGCGGTGTCGCGCACCGCCTCCAGTGGATGCACGTTGCTGAACAACCCGCCCAGCGCCGACACGTTGCTCAGCTCCAGAGACAGCTGGTCCCAGACCTCGAGCGCCGCGAGCGCGTCCGTGGGTGGGTCGGTGCGGAGTCGGTCGGAGAGCTCCCGGGCGCGATCGAGGCCGGCGGTGGCGCGCTCTCGCACCCACTCCTCGGCGTCAGCGGCGGCGGGCAGGGACAGGGCGTCGAGACTCACCCGGCAAGACTGCCACGGCGGCGGGAGAGGTAGGCGCGCTCTGCCTGGTTGTCGGTGGCCGCGATCGCGGCGTCGTACGCCGCCCGCGCATCGTCACTGCGGCCCAGTCGGCGGAGCAGGTCCGCTCTTGTCGCATGCCAGGCGTGGTACGTCGCCAGCGGGAGCTTGTCGACCATCGCCAGGCCGACCTCGGGGCCGTCGAGCTCGGCGATCGCGATCGCCCGGTTGAGGGCGACGATCGGCGACGGGTCGACGGCGTACAGCTGTGCATAGAGCGTGGCGATCTGGGCCCAGTCGGTGTCGGCGGCGGTCGGCGCATCGGTGTGCACGGCGTTGATCGCGGCCAGGAGCTGGTAGCGGCCCGGCTGGTTGAGCCGGAGGCACTCGCGCACCAGGTCGTGGCCCTCGGCGATCAGCTCGCGGTCCCAGCCGCCGCGGTCCTGCTCGTGCAGCACCACGAGCTCTCCCCCGCCTCGCGGGTCGCGCGGCGGGACTCGGTGAGCAGCATCAGAGCCAGCAGCCCACCAACCTCGGGCACCTCAGGTAGCAGCGACCGCAGGATCCGGGTCAGCCGGATCGCCTCACCGGTCAGGTCCTCCCGGACCGCGGACGCGCCCGAGCTGGCCAGGTAGCCCTCGTTGTAGACGAGGTAGAGCACGGCCAGCACGCCGGCCAGCCGCTCGGTCAGGTCCGCGGCGTCGGGCACCCGGAACGGGATGTTGGCGCCCTTGATCTTGGCCTTCGCGCGGGTGATCCGCTGGGCCATCGTCGTCTCGGGGACCAGGAACGCCTGCGCGATCTCGCCGACGGTCAGTCCGCCGAGAAGGCGCAGGGTCAGGGCCACTCGCGCCTCGGGTGCGAGGGCAGGGTGGCAGCAGGTGAAGATCAGCCGGAGCCGGTCGTCCTCGACCAGGCCGGTTTGCTCGTGGGGTGCGTCGTCGTGGATCACGTGGGCCGCCTCGTGTTTCGCGTCCCGCTGCCGCTCACGACGGATCTTGTCGATCGCCTTGTTGGCGGCCGTGGTGGTCAGCCAGGCACCCGGGTTGGGCGGGGCGCCGTCAACCGGCCACTTCTCGAGGGCGACCAGGAGCGCCTCGCTGGCGGCATCCTCGGCAACGTCGATGTCACCGAAGCGCCGTACCAGCGACGCGACTATCCGGCCGTACTCCTCACGGAAGATCCGCTCGATCGCGGAGGCGGGATCCGTCACTCGGGCTCGGACTGGAACGGTCGGACCTCGACCTTGCCCCGGCATGCCTTGGACCCTTCCTCGGCCCACTTGAGGGCGGCGTCCAGGTCGGGGGCCTCGATGATCCAGAACCCACCGAGGTACTCCTTGGACTCGGCGTAGGGCCCGTCGGTCACGATCGGCTTCTCGCCGGTGTTGTCCACGGTGGTCGCCTGGTCGATGGAGTGCAGGCCTCCGGCGAACACCCACACACCCTCCGCCTGGAGCTTCTCGTTGAACCTGCCGGTGTCGGCGAAGGACTGCTGCATCTCCTCCTCCGGCATCGCGGCGTACTCCTCGTCGGAGCCGTGTACGGAAAGCAGGTACTGGGTCATGACGTTCTCCTCCGGTAGAAGCGGGCAGCCTCCTGGCCGCCCTTCACCCTCTCCACGAACCGGCAGCCCGAGATACGACAACTCTGGCAGAACATTCCTTCGCCTACATTTGAGATTTGGCCAGCCTGGAGGTCAACGACGCTGGCGTCGCTCAGGCGCGGAAGCTGATCGAGGCGCGGTACGCCGTCGAGGTCGCGGCGCACGACCTGCAGGAGCTCGACCGGGCCCGCGGCATCAAGTGAGCTAGCCGGTCAGTGTCTGCCTCGGCCGGACCACGCAGAACTCGTTGCCCTCCGGGTCGGCGAGCACCACCCAGCTCGGACCACCCCCGTCGCGTCGACTCACCGGTGCCGCCGCCGACTACCGTTGCCCGGTGCGGATGCGGGGGTTGGTGGCCGATACCCGGCCGCTGCGCAACCCACACTTCCGCCGGCTCTGGTCCGCCAACATCATCACCGTCATCGGCGCCCAGCTCACCGTGGTCGCGGTACCCGCCCAGATCTATGCCGAGACCGGCTCGTCGGCGTACGTCGGTCTGACCGGCGTCTTCGGTCTCGTTCCGCTCGTGGTGTTCGGGCTGTGGGGCGGCGCCCTGGCCGACTTCTTCGACCGGCGGACCGTGCTGATCATCACGACGCTCGGGCTGATCGGCACCAGCGCCCTCTTCTGGCTGCAGGCAGCGGCCGGTGGAGACAACGTCTGGCTGCTGCTCGGCCTGTTCTCGGTGCAGCAGGCGTTCTTCGCCGTCAACCAGCCGACGCGGTCGGCCGTGATTCCCAAGCTGGTCGGAGAGGAGCTGCTCCCCGCGGCGAACTCGCTCAACATGACGGTGATGATGGCCGGGGCGATCGCCGGTCCGCTGGTGGCCGGCGTACTGATCCCGGTGCTCGGGTTCGAGTGGCTCTACTTGATCGACACTTTCACGCTGTTCGCGACGCTCTCGGCGGTGGCTCGGCTGCCCAAGCTGCCGGTGGAGGGCGCCCCGACCCGAGCACCCGGCTTCCGTTCGGTCGTCGAGGGGTTCACGTACCTGCGCACGCAGCCGGTGCTGCTGATGTCGTTCCTCGTCGACATCATCGCAATGGTGTTCGGGATGCCGCGGGCCCTGTTCCCGGAGATCGCCCACGAGAGCTTCAGCGGCCCAGAAGAGGGCGGGCTGGCGTTCGCGCTGCTCTTCGCTGCGATCCCGGCGGGGGCCGTGATCGGCGGGGTGCTCTCGGGGTGGGTGTCGCGGGTCAGCCGCCAGGGCGTCGCGGTGGTGATCTCGATCCTGGTGTGGGGGGTCGCGATGATTGGGTTCGGCCTCGCTACCGCTCTCGCCGACACCCGGCCGGACGCGATGCTGACGGTGGCAGCGCTGATGCTGATGATCGGTGGGGCAGCGGACATGACCTCGGCCGCGTTCCGGATGAGCATGCTCCAGTCGGCGAGCGACGACGCCGTCCGCGGCCGGCTGCAGGGGATCTTTCTGGTCGTGGTCGCGGGCGGCCCCCGGATCGCCGACGTCGCGCACGGTGCCTCCGCCGCGGTCGTTGGTACGGCAGCAGCGGCAGCCGGCGGTGGCGTGCTGGTCGTGGTCGGAACGGTGATCGCGACGCTGGCCGTACCGTCCTTCGTCCGCTACCGCGTGACTAGGCCCCCAACAACCCCTTGACGTACGCCGCCTGGCCGACGTGCTGGACGTCGTCGTCGATCACGCTGATCAGCCGCACGCCGAGCGAGACCGGCGGATCCCAGCGGTCGTCGACGATGCGGTCGAGGTCGTCGGGACCGAGCCCGGCGATGTACTCGAGGGAACGGCGGTGGGTGGCGTCGTAGTACTCGGCGAGCAGGTCTGCCCCGGCACGGAACTGGCCGACCTGTTCGCTCGAGTGGCCCCAGCCCTGCTCCGCGGAGTCGTAGGGCAGGTCGAAGCGGTCCACGAACCTGTCGGCGATCCACACCTGCTCGGTGTGGGCGACGTCGGAGATGTGGTCGTCCTGCACCCGGGTCAGATGCCAGACCAGCCAGCCGATCGGGTTGGCATCCGGTGTCGGTCGGTTGGTGAGGTCGTCCGGCCCGAGTCCGTCCAGTACGGCGTGCACGTTCTCGCGCACGCGCTCGAGGGAGTCGGTGAACAGGTCTGCGGGGGTCACGGGTCCGACGTTACGCGCGGGGCGACGTACCGCTCGACCATCGCGCGTTCGTCCTGGGCATCGCGGCCCGGCACCGTGAGCAGCGACAGGATCACGCGCACCAGCCAGCGGGCGTCGTCGGGGTCGTCCACCACGCTCAGCCCGAGCGCCTCGATCACCTCCGACGACTGGGCCAGCGCGGCGGTTCTCGCGGCGTCGCCATCGGCGAACCAGGCTGCGAGCGCGGGCGTCTCGCGCACCCGTCGTACAGCGTCGAGCACCGCCTCGACCACCAGCTCGGCGGGGTCGACCCCATCGAGCGCGGCCACCACCTCCCGGCCCACCCGGCGTGCCTCGCGATGCACGAACGCGGTGTGCAGCTCGTCGCGATCGGCGAAGTACCGGTAGAGCGTGGCCCGCGAGCAGCCGGCGGCGCGGGCGATCTCGCCCATGCCGACCGCGCCGACGGCGTGCTCGACGAAGAGCGTCGGCCGCCGCGTCGAGGATCCGTTCGGCAGCGAGCCGGCCGCGCTCGTCGGCCAGCCAGCTCACGGCGTTACTCGGAACGGGACGGTGGTGGGTCGTCGTACGTAGGCACCCGGCGCCCACTCGATGGCGTCGATGTCGACCGTGAACTCCGGACACCGGCCGAGCAGCTCCTCGAGCGCCACCCGCGCCTGCATCCGGGCGGCGTTGGCCCCGAGGCAGAAGTGGTTGCCCTGGCTGAACGTCAGGATCTGCCCCGGGTTGCGGCGTACGTCGAGGTCGTCGGCGTCGGGGCCGTACCGGCGCGGGTCGCGGTTCGCGGCGCCGTAGAGAAGGAGCACCTTGCGACCGGCGGGGATGGTCACGTCGTGCAGCGTGACGTCGCGCGTCGTGGTGCGGGCGAGGCCCTGGACGGGCGAGGTGAGTCGGAGCAGCTCTTCGACCGCGCTGTCGATCAGCTCGGGGTTCTCGACCAGGGCCCGACGCTGGTCGGGGCGCTCGGTGAGCAGCTGGACGGCGCCGCCGAGCATGCCCGTGGTCGTGTCGTTGCCGCCGGTGACCATCGTGAACACGTAAGCAAGGATCGAGAGCAGGCCGCGGTCGTCGTCACCGATCCCGGCCGCGACCAGGTGCGAGACGGTGTCGTCGCCGGGTTCGCGGCGACGCCGCTCGATCAGCTCCGCGAAGTACCCGAGCATCTCCGCGATCGCGTCGGGGGCGCCGGTCACGTCGCCGGTGGCGCCCGCCGCGACGATGGCGTCGGTCCAGCCGTCGAAGCGGCTGCGGTCCTCCTCCGGCACGCCGAGGTAGTGCGCGACGACCATGCTCGGCAGCGGCTTGAACACCTCGGCCACGATGTCGCCCTCGCCGCGGGGGGCGATGCCGTCGAGCCGCTCGCGCACGAACGCCCGGACCGCCGGCTCGACGCTCACCACCGCTCGCGGCGTGAAGCCCCGCGAGACGAGTCGCCGGAACGCCGTGTGGTCGGGCGGGTCCTGCATCACCATCGGCGGGTTGTCCGCGAGGCCGATCCGGTCGAGCTCGTCGTAGTGCACGGTCAGGCCGGCGGCGCTGCTGAACGTCGCTGCGTCCACGGCCGCGGCCATCACGTCGGCATGCCGGGTCAGCACGTAGTAGTCGACCTCCGGCGCCGAGGCCGGTACGACGTGGTGGACCGGGTCGTGGTCGCGGAGCGCGGCGTACCCGGTCCACGGGTCGCGCCACGCCTCGCCGCCTCCCGGGAAGTACCGCGGCCGCTCGGACGTCTGGGGAGCCATGTCCCGAGTGTGAGACAGATTGTCGTATCTGTCTAGAGCCTCCAGCCGCACAATTGCGCCGCTTGGGACGGATCGGGAGCCACGGATCTGTCCAGACCACGCAATTGCGCGAGTTGGGGCGGTTCGGTGAGCGCGGACTCGGTCCCAACGGCGCAATTGCGCGGAAGTGACATCAACCCGAGGCGTACTCCGCCGCGATCGCGGCGCCGAGCCGAGCGTTGTTGCGGACCAGCGCGATGTTGGCGGTGAGGCTGGCGCCGTCGGTGATCTCGACGATCCGGCCGAGGAGGTACGGCGTCGCGTCCTTGCCGGTGATGCCGAGCCGGTCCATGTCGGCCAGCGCCTGCTCGATGATCGCGCCGATCTCGTCCGCGGGGATCTCGTCCTCGGCCGGGATCGGGTTGGCGACCACGATGCCCGAGCGCAGCCCGAGCGACCACGCGGAGCGCATCACCGCCGCCACCTCGGCGGCCGAGTCGACCCGCATCGGCGCGGCATGCCCGCTGGAGCGGGAGAAGAACGACGGGAACTCTTCGCTCCCGTGCACCAGCACCGGCACGCCGTACGTCTCCAGGGTCTCCAGGGTCAGCCCGATGTCGAGGATGCTCTTCACTCCGGCGCTGATCACGGCGACCGGGGTGCCGCCGAGCTCGGTCAGGTCGGCGGAGATGTCGAAGGTCTGCTGCGCCCCGCGGTGTACGCCGCCGAGCCCGCCGGTCACGAACACCGAGATGCCCGCCAGCGCCGCCAGCCGCATCGTCGACGCGACGGTGGTCGCGCCGTGCAGGCCGCGGGCGACGACGTACGGGAGGTCGCGGACGCTCACCTTCACCACGTCCGGGTCGCTGCCCAGCAGCTCGAGATCGTCGGGGCTGAGTCCGATCCGCGGCCGGCCGTCGAGAATCGCGATCGTTGCGGGGACAGCGCCACCGTCGCGGACGATGCCCTCGACCTCGACGGCCATCTCTACGTTGCGGGGGTAGGGCATCCCGTGGCTGATGATCGTGCTCTCCAGCGCGACCACCGGCCGGCCCTCCGCGAGGGCGGTGGCGACCTCGTCGGTGAGGGTCAGCAGCGGGTGGGTCATCGGAGTGTTTCGGCGAGGTCGGGACGGACGGTCGCCGTGCTGGCCACGGTCAGCGCGGCCGCCCGATGACCGAGTCGGGCCGCGTCGACCACGTCGTCGCCGGACAGCACGCCGTGGCAGAACGCCGCGAGCATCGCGTCACCGGCACCCGTGACGTCGACGACCTCGGCCGCCATCGAGGGGAGTCGAGTGGAGCCCTCGCTGTTCACCACGCGCGATCCCTCGGCGCCGCAGCGCACCCACACCAGCTGAATGCCGCTTGCCACCAGGTCCACGCAGTCGCCGAGCACTTCGAGCTCGTCGAGGTTGGGGGTGATCGCGAACAGCGGCCGGGACCCGTCGAGCAGGTCGGCCAGCGCCGCCGCCTTCGGGACGCTGACCGGGTCGATCACGACCGGCACTCCCGCCCCAGCGGCCAGGTCCCACCCCGTGAGGAGCGCGTCGCGCGGCAGGTTGCCGTCCAGCACGACCAGTCCGGACCTCGCGATCACCGCACCCGCGGCCCGCACGTCGTCCGCGGTCAGCGACTCCGTGGCCGCCATGTCCGATACCGCGACCGCGAGCTCGCCGGCGGCGTCGAGGACGGCGACGTAGGTGCCGGTTGGAGCGGTCACCCGCCGCACGAGGGTCACGTCGACGCCTGCGGCCGAGGTGGCGGCGACCAGCTCGTCACCCAGGGCGTCCGCGCCCACAGCCGCCACCAGGACGGTGGGCGTGCCCAGCCGAGCGAGGTTCTCGGCCACGTTGCGACCGACACCGCCCGGTGACCGGACCACGTGGCCGGGGTTGCTGGTGCCGGCGACGACCGGTCGGGCGCTGCGGGCCTTGATGTCCATGTTCGCCCCGCCGATGACGACGGCACTCACTTCAGCTTCTCCAGACGAGTCCGGAGCGCGTCGACCCGGTGCGAGTTGCCGTGCAGCCCGACGTACCGCTCGCCGTACGTCGCGAGTAGGGCGTCGTCGAGCCGGCGTACGGCGCCCGGCGGGTAGCGGTAGCCCATCCGCGAGTTGAGGTCCTCGCCGCCGCTGCCGCGGACCACCTCGGCCAGCTCGTCGAGGGAGTCGATGCCGAGCTCGAGCAGCAGCCCGGAGATCCACGCGTAGTGGTCGGTGCGCGACCAGCCGGCGTCCTCGTACTGCCCGGCGAGGAACGCGGCGAGCTCCCGCGGGTCGATCCGCGGGTCGTCGGGTGCGGCGTCGGTGCGGTCGAGAGTGCCGGTGCGCAGCCGCTCGCGGATCGTCAGGAACTCCTGGTCGGCCAGCTCGAGCAGCCCGGCGGCCAGCGTGAAGCGGCGGTCCAGGTCGCGCGCGTGCTCCTCCGGGACGGTGCCCTTGTAGCGGATATCGTGCTCGAACTCCGCCCACGCGTGTTGCAGAACGGTCCGGATCTGCACCTGCGCGATCCGACCGCGCAGGTTCTCGTATGCCGGGTCGCTCTCGCGCGCCGCGTCGAGGGCGATCAGTAGATGCCGGCTCGCATACCCGAACCGGCCCTCGCTGGCGGTCTCCTGGCCGAGGTCGCGGTCGTCCTTGACGACGACCTGGTCGTCGAGCAGATCGGCCACCGCGGAGACGTCGCTGTGCACGTAGGTGATCACCCGGACCCCGATCTGGTCGGTGATGTCGGCCAGGGGATCGGGGAAGGCCAGGCGCCCGTCGACCAGCCGGCCCGCCTTGGCCGCGAACGAGGCGACGCCCTTGGTGCGGCCGGTGACGCTCAGGTAGTTGATGCCCGCCTCGTCGAGGATGCTGGTGACCAGCGCGACGAAGCGCTCCCCCGCGACCACGAGCTCGGGCTCGCCGGCGGCGTACGCCTCGATCGCTGCCTTCACCGGGTCACGTGCCACAGCCGAAACCTACTAGCGCCGGTCGCTACCGATGATTCAGGCTGTCGGCGGCGGTCACTACGGTGCACTTGCATCCGGGCGATGAACGAGGAGACAGATGAGCGAGATGATCCGGGCCACGGGCCTGGTCAAGCGATACAAGGAGGTCGAGGCGCTCAAGGGTCTCGACCTGTCTGTCCCCGAGGGCAAGGTGCTGGCGCTGCTCGGCCCCAACGGGGCCGGCAAGACGACCGCTGTCCGCATCCTGGCGACGCTGATCCAGCCCGACTCCGGCAGCGCCGAGGTCGCCGGGGTCGATGTGCTCAAGGATCCCGCGGGCGTGCGGGCGCGGATCGGCCTGTCGGGGCAGTACGCCGCGGTCGACGAGCACCTGACCGGCTACGAGAACCTCGAGATGGTCGGCCGGCTCTACGGCCTGGGCAAGGCCCGGTCCAACGAGCGGGCGCGCGAGCTGCTCGAGCGGTTCGACCTCACCGAGGCGGCCGACCGTCCGTCGAAGACCTACTCCGGCGGCATGCGCCGCCGGCTCGACCTCGCCGGCGCCCTGGTCGCCGCGCCGCCGGTGCTGATCCTGGATGAGCCGACCACCGGCCTCGACGTTCGTGCCCGGCAGCAGATGTGGGACGTGATCCGGGACCTGGTCTCCTCCGGCGCCACGCTGCTGCTGACCACGCAATACCTCGAGGAGGCCGACCGGCTGGCCGACGACATCGTGGTGATCGACCACGGCACGGCCATCGCCCGCGGCACCGCCGACGAGTTGAAGGCCCAGACCGGCGGCGAGAAGATCGAGGTCGTCCTGGCCGACGCCGCGCAGCGGCGACGCGGCCCTGCGCGTCCTCAGCGGCGTGGCCCGGGGCGAGACCCAGGAGACCGGCGACACCGGCCGGTCCTTCGCCGCCTCGGTCGACGGTGGCCAGCAGGCACTGCTCCAGGTGCTCCAGGGCTTCCAGGACGAGAAGATCGACGTCGTCGACGTCGGCCTGCGCCGCCCCACGCTCGACGACGTGTTCATGGCGCTGACCGGCCACGCGGCCGAGGTCGAGGACGAGACCGAGCAGACCGAGAAGGCCCAGGAGGTCCCGGCATGAGCACCGACGTCCGAGAGACCGTGACCCGCAACGGCGGCGTCGCCGGCGCGGCCAGCGACGGCTGGGTGATGGCCAAGCGCAACCTGATCAAGATCAAGCGGGTGCCCGACATCCTGGTGTTCGTCCTGATCTCGCCGATCATGTTCGTGCTGCTGTTCGCCTACGTCTTCGGCGGCGCGATCGACGTCCCCGGCAACATCGACTACAAGGAGTTCCTGGTCCCGGGCATCTTCGCCCAGACCGTGGTGTTCGGCGCCACCTTCACCGGCTACGGCCTGGCCGACGACATGCAGAAGGGCATCATCGACCGGTTCCGGTCGCTCCCGATGTCGCAGTCCGCCGTGCTGATCGGGCGGACCACATCCGATGTCGCCTACAACGTCATCTCGCTCATCATCATGGCGCTGACCGGCCTGCTGGTCGGCTGGCGGATCCGCGAGGGGCTCTTCGACGCTCTGATCGGCTTCCTGCTGTTGCTGGTGTTCGCCTACGCGATCAGCTGGATCATGGCCTACGTCGGGCTGCTGGTGCCGAGCGTCGAGGTCGTCAACAACGCGTCGTTCATCGTGATCATGCCGCTGACGTTCGTGTCCAACGCCTTCGTGCCGCAGTCGTCGTTCGACGGGGTGCTCAAGACGTTCGTCGAATGGAACCCGGTGTCGTCGGTCGCGCTGGCCTGCCGCGAGCGGTTCGGCAACATCGACTCGACCATTCCGGTGCCGGACTCGTGGGCGATGCAGAACCCCGAGATCTACACACTGCTCTGGGCAGCAGCGATCGTGGCGATCTTCGCTCCGTTGTCTGTCCGCCAATACCGGCTGTCCGCCAAGAAGTAGCAGTTCGCTCCTAGGCTCGTTCCATGACCGAGCCCGAGGCCGTCGTGCGCCGCTTCTTCGAGCTGCTCAACGCGAAGGATGCGGCGACGGCGGCCGAGCTGTTGGCCGACGACGTGGAGTGGCGCAACACCGGGATGCCCACGATCCGGGGCGCGCGCCGTACCGGGGGCATCCTGCGCGACATGGAGAAGCGCCGGATCAGCTTCTCCGCCGAGATGCACCACGTGGCCGCCAACGGTGCGTTCGTGCTGACCGAGCGCACCGACTACCTGGGCTGGCGCAACGTCACCACGGACTTCTGGGTCTGCGGCACCTTTCGGATCGGGGACGGTCGGATCGCGCTGTGGGACGACCACTTCAGCGTGGGCAACGTAGTGACCGGCATCGGCCGCGGCGCCCTCCGGCGTCCTCAGTGGTCGAGATCGATCCGGACGGTGAGCAGGTCAGTGCCGAAGCCTCGCACCGCCGCGGAGTTCAGCTTGGTGCTCCGCCGACGTTCACCCATTTTCCGCTGACGCTCACGCGGGTCGTCGTCTGGCATCGTCACGGCGGTCCCGGTGCGCCACTGCCCGCGCACCTTCACCCGGACCCGCGGGTTGGCCTCGATGTTTCGCACGTACGCCGCACGACGGCCGTGCTCGGAGACGATCCAGAAGGTGTCACCGTCGAGGCCGTCACCTACCGGAACGCGGCGCGGCAGCCCGCTCTTGCGCCCGATGGTCTCGAGCACCGAGTAGCCGGGGATCCGCAGGCCGCGCTCGAGGGCAGTGCGCACGACCGGGTTGCCCACCCGCTTCTGGAACGCGTTGACGGCTCGGTACTTGTCCATGGCGGCATTCTGCCTCGTTGATTTTACTGTCCAGATCGGGCCGTGATCTCCTATTCTTCGCACATCTCACATGGGGAACTCACCTTGCGCGCAATCGTCTCGGGCTTGCTTCTCGGTGCCCTCTTCATCGCGGCGCCGGCCGCCGCCGACCCGACCCTGCCCGACGACCAGGCGCAGAACCCGGCCGTCACCACTCAAGTCATGCCGAAGCGCTGTACCGGCGGGTTCAGCATCCCGTCCCGCCCGGGTGCCTGCCGGCTGACCCCCCGTCGACCGGACCGGCCCACGCTGGTGCTCTGGGGCGACTCGCACGCCTGGCAGCACATTCCCGGGCTGCGCGCCGAGGCCAACGCTCATGGAGTCAACCTGGTCGCCTTCGTCATGGGCGCCTGCCCGCCGATGGTGCTCCAAAGGCCGCCGGAGCACACGGCCTGCGTAGCGAACGCCGAGGCCGCGTTGGACCGGATCACGGCACTGCGCCGACAGGGTCAGGACGTGCGCGTCGTGCTCGGAGCGCACTGGCAGTTCTACCGCGGCCTGAACGTACAGCTCAGCAACGGCTGGACGCCCACGTCCGCGCCCGACGTGTTCCGGGCCGGCCAGGCCCAGCTGTTCGCGCGGGGCAACGCTCGAGTATTCAAGACCCTGGGCCGGCTGCAGGTGCGTACCGCAGTGATCGGGCAGGTCCCCTGGGTGCCCGCCGACCGCGCCGAGTGCGAGGCGGGCAGCCTGCCCTACCGCTGCGATCTCCCCCGGTCCCGGGCGATCGCCGGCGAGGCCGACGTCCGCGCCTGGCTGGCGTCCCGGATGCGGCTGCTGCAGCGTCCCTGGTCGATCGACGTCACCCCTCGGCTGTGCGATGACACGGTCTGCCGAGCCCAGGTGGGCGGCGCCGACGTCTTCCTCGACGACCTGCACCTGAATCCGAAGCTCAGCCGTCAGCTGCGGACCTTCTATCGGCCCGCGCTGGACTTCGCCTGGAGCTAGTGCGTCAGGCCGTTCGGGCCGGGCGGGCGTAGAGGCTGACCGGCAGCCCCTCGACGCCGTAGACCGCCGAGAGCTTGCGGAAGTCGAGCTCGGAGACGTCGGCCGTGACGTGCAGGTCGGGGAACCGGTGGGCCAGCGCGCGGAGCGCGATCCGCAGCTCCATCCGGGCCAGCTCAGAGCCGACGCAGCGGTGCAGCCCGTGCCCGAACGCGAGGTGCCGGGTCGGCTCGCGGTGCGGGTCGAACGTCTCCAGGTCGGGACCCAGCGCGGGGTCCCGGTTGGCGGTGAGCAGCGAGACGCCGACGACATCGCCGGCGTGGATCTGCACTCCGCCGAGCTCGAGGTCGCGGCGCGCGAACCGCACGAAGGCCAGCTGGACAACCGTGAGATGGCGCAGCAGCTCCTCGATCACCCGGTCGACCGTCTCGTCGTCCTCCCGGATCAGCGCCATCGCCTCGGGGTTGTCGGCGAGCAGGTAGGCACCGAGCGAGAGCATGCTCGCGGAGGTCTCGTACCCACCGAGGAAGACGCCGTCGGCGAGACCGCCCAAGGTGACGTCGTCGAGCTCGTCGCCATGGTCGGTGAGCAGGGCACCGATCAGCCCAGGTCCGGGTGCCTCCCGCTGCTTGGCCACCGAGCTGATCAGGAAGTCGCGTGAGTGGCCGGCCGCGTCGAACGATCCGGACGCACCGGTGGACAGGTCGAACCGCGCCACGCCGAGGCTGTGGAACTTGGCCCGGTCGTCGACCGGCAGGCCGAGCAGCTCGCAGATCACCTCGAACGGCACCGGGAACGCGAAGTCACGAACCAGGTCGACCTCCGGCCCCGCCGCCTCCATGGCGTCCAGCCGCTCGGCGACGATCCCCTCGATCAGCGGCTCCAGCCTCGCCAGCCGCTTCTTCGTGAACTCCGGGGTGATGTAGCGGCGCAGGGTCGTGTGGTTCGGGCGGGTCGGTCATGCCGAGGCCGCCGACCTGGTCCTTGTCGTCGCGGCCCTCCTGGGGCACGAACTGGCCGAGGTCGTTGGAGAAGTCGTTGCCGGCGGCCAGCACGGCGCGGACCTCGTCGTACCCGGTCACCAGCCAGATGCCCCGTCCGAACAGGTGGGCCAGCTGGCTGACCGGCTCGGTCTCGCGCAGCTGCGTCAGCTCGGGCACCGGGTCGAGGCCGTTGCGCTGGAACGGAAGCTTCCACGACTCGGGGAAGAAGCGCAGCTTGCGCAGGTCGAGGCCGTTGCTCATGGTGCGCTCGAGCATCCGGATGGCCAGACGCTGTTTCACCGAGGCGAGGAACCGCATGTGCCAATCTCACCAGACGTCGGCCCCGAGAGCCCATCCGGAACCACCCTGACCAGACCACGAGCTGGTCGGCGGTCGGATTCAGGACGCGGTGAGCACCCGCTCCTCGACCATTTCGAGCAGTACCGGCTCAGAGTGAGCGACGAGCTCGGCCTGCGACTGCGGGCTGCTCCAGATCTTGGCGAGCACGTGGGTGAACGCCTCGGCGGCGGCCCCGTCGTCGAACTCCAGGTCGATCAGGATCTGCTGAGGGTCGTCGGCACGGCGATGGATCTTGTAGGACCGGACGCCGTTGTCGGCGCGCACCCGGTCGTACTTGTCGAAGGCGGTCTTCCACGAGTCGAAGTCGTGGAGCGTGTTCTCGATGTGAAGAGTTGTCATGGCACGACCATCGTCCGGCGGGCCGGTCGGCAACATCCCCAGCCGTGGGGATCTTCGTGCCGCCCGATCGGCCCTACGCTCGCTGCATGCCCAGCAGGCCCAGCGCTAGTCGGCGGAGCTGCGGGACCGCATCGAGCGGCTCTGCGGCGCGGGGCTGACCCCCAAGGCATTGCGGGAGCAGGTGCTGGCCGCGCTCCGTCCGGCGCTGAAGTACGACGCGCATGTCTGGCTGCTCACTGACCCCGTCACCCGGGTCGGCACCTCGCCGCTCGCCGACGTCCCGATGATGCCGTGGCCGAAGCTGCCCGAGCTCGGCCGGCTGCGCTACCTCACCCCCGTGCTGCGTTGGTCCGACCTCATGGACGCCGGCCGGACCAGCGGCTTGCTGCGCGAGGAGACCGAGGGCGAGCCCGAGCGCTCACTGTTGTGGTCCGGAATGTTGCGTGAGCTGGGCGTCGTCGATGTGGCCTCGCTCGCGCTGTGGGACCGCTACGGCTGCTGGGGCTGGCTCGACCTCTGGCGCCGCGACGACGCCGCGCCGTACCGCCGCGAGGACCTGGAGCTGCTCGAGGACCTGGCTGCACCGCTGACCCGCGGCATCCGGGAGGCCCAGGCCCGCACGTTCGTCGACGAGTCCGCGGACCTGGCGATGACCGGGCCGGCCGTGGTGGTGCTCGGCGCCGACCTGCAGGTGCGCACCCAGACCGACTGGGCGGCCGAGGCGTTGCACCGGCTCAACCCGCCCGAGCAGCAGATCCCCACCATTCCGGCCGCCGCCTACCACGTCGGGTGGTGCGCTCATCGCGCAGGAGCACGGGATGCCGGTGGGTCCGCCGTGGAGCCGGGTGCACCTGGGCGCCGGCCGTTGGGTGACACTGCGCGCCGCCCGGATGGGCGACGCTCCCGACGGCGACATCGCGGTCACGATCGAGCCGAGCACCCCGAGCGAACGGCGGGAGGTGTTCGCGCTGGCGCACGCGCTGAGCCCGCGCGAGCGTGAGGTGCTCGACCATCTCGCCAGCGGCGCCGACGCACGCACCATCGCCGAACGCCTGGTCCTGTCGTCGCACACCGTCCACGACCACGTGAAGGCGATCCTGGCCAAGACCGAAACGCCGAACCGGCAGGCGCTGCTCGCCAGGATCGTCGGGGCTTGAGCTAGCCCTTCGGTACGACGTGTGCGTCCGGCCCCGGGAACGTCAGCCCCTCGTGGCCGTCCGCCCAGCGCACGACGTAAGGCGGCGCGCCGTCCGTGCCCCGGACCTCGATCACTTCGCCGTCGCGCTTGGCATTGCCCACGCTCCGGCCCTCGACCACGATCCGGTCTCCCACTTGTGCCTGCATGGCTCCCACGATGCTCCGACGGTCGGGGGACCACAAGGGTCAGGAGGTGACGGTTCGGCGACCCCAGAGCCGCGGCCCGAGAAGCGCGGCCGCCGATGGCACCACCAGGCTGCGCACCACGAACGTGTCGAGCACCAGACCCATCGCGATGATCGATCCCATCTGGGCGAGCGTCACGACGCTGCCCGACATCATCGCCACCATGCTGCACGCGAAGATCAGGCCCGCTGCGGTGATCACCCCACCGGTCGCCGTCACGGCCCGCGCGATTCCCTGTCGGCTACCGTCGGGCGCCTCTTCACGCATCCGTTTCGCGAGCAGCAGGTTGTAGTCCGCGCCGACCGACACCAACAGCACGAAGACGATCAGCGGCACAGTCCACTCGATCGGCTGGCCCATCAGCTCCTGCCAGAGCAGGACGCCGAGCCCCATCGCCGCGGCGTACGAGAGCAGCACCGACGCGAGCAGCACCAGTGCGACCACGAGGCTGCGGAGGATGAGCAGCAGGATCAGGAAGACCGCCGCCAGTGTCACCAGTGACACCAGGGCGAAGTCCTCGTCGGCGAGCTGCGCCAGGTCGGCGTTCAGGGTGGCGACGCCGGTGGTGCTCACCTCGGCGTCGGACAGCCGGGTGTTGCGCAGCCCGTCGACGACCGCCTCGCGGACCTCGAGCGCTCGGTCGGACGCCTCGGCGCCGAACCCGTCGGTGGCGCCGAGCACCACGAACCGCGCCGTGTGCCCGTCGGCGGAGAGGTAGACGCGGGTGCTGAGCGCGAACCGCGGGTTGTCCAGGGCCACCGGCGGCAGGTAGAAGCCGCCGATCGCGGGATCGCGGGACACCCTTCGGGTGTCGTGCAGGTACGACGATGCGCGGTCCAGCCCCGAACGGAGATCCGTGACCGAGCTGCTCAGCCGCTCGGTCCCGCCAGAGAGCTGGTCGCTGCCGTCGCTGAGATCGCCCGCGCCGTTGGCGAGCCGACCGAGCTCGGTGCGCAGCGTGTCCTGGCCGGCCGCCAGCTCGGCGGCGCCGCGTTCGGCATCCCCGAGGCCGTCCTCGAGCCGAGCCAGCCCGGCATCGAGCTCCACCGTGCCGTCGGCGATCCGGCCCGCCGCATCGGCGGCCCGCCGCAGCCCCGGGAGGAGTCGGTCCCGCTCGCCGAGGTAGATCCGGCGGATCCCGTCGCGGGCCCGCCGGCAGTAGGGGTCCAGCCCACAGGTGAGGCTGTGGTTGAGGGCGTCGTGGGCGAGACCCAGCCCGTCGACCGCGACCCGGGTCTGGTCGTAGGCGGTGGCCAGGCCGTCGGCGAGGGTCCGGGCGCCGTCGCGCAGCCGCTGCATCCCCGCACCCGATCGCTCGACGCCGTCGGCGAGCCGGGAGACACCGTCGTGCAGGCGTCGTACGCCGTCGACCAGCCGCCCCGCACCGCTGGCCGCGGCATCGGCGCCCTGGGCCAGCCGTCCGGCGCCGTCGTCGAGCTGGTCGGCGCCGGCGGCCAGTCGGTCGGCGCCGGTCTCGCCGGCCCGCAGCCGGCTGTTCGCGGCCTCCAGCCGGTCGCCCACCCGGCCGGCCTGGTAGCCGAGCGAGGCCTGCGCGATCCGGGTGCCGTCGGGACGGGTCACCGACCGCACCGACTCGACGCCCTCGGTCCGGGCCGCCGAGGCCGCGGCCTGCTCGAGGGCGGCCAGGTCGCGGGCGTTGCGCAGGTCGTGGTCGGAGCGGATCAGCACGTAGTCGGCCAGCGCCTCGTTGACCGGATAGTGCTCGGCCAGCAGCGCGTAGCCGCGGTTGCTCTCGGTGTCGTCGGGTTGCCCGCCGCGCTCGTCGAAGCTCGGATCCAGGGCGGGGTAGAACGCCGCCAGCGCGATCAGCGGCAGCAGTCCGGCCGCGAGCACCCGGCCCGGGCGGGCCACGACGATGCCCGCCACGCGCGCCCACCCGCGTTCGCCGGAAGACGCAGCACGTGAGCGCGGGTCCAGCCAGCCCCGCTCGCCCATCAGGAGCATGGCCGAGGGCAGCAAGGTGAGGCAGAGCAGCAGAGTGATCGCGATGCCGAGCGCGATCGCGGGGCCGGTGGTGTGGAACAGCCCGATGTGCGCCAGCGCCATGCCGGCAGTCGCCAGCATCACCGTGAGCGCGGACCCGGCGACGACCGGGCCGATCCTGACCGTCGCGGCGAGCACCGCCTCGCGGGGATCCAGGCCCTCGCGGCGGTGCTCCTGGAACCGGCTGATCAGGAAGATCGCGTAGTCGGTGGAAGCACCGAGCACCACCCCGGTGAGGAAAGACCCGGTGAACGTGGAAACGGCGAAGAGATGCAGCCCGGCGAAAGCGGTCGCGGCCCGGGCCGCCCCGAGGGCGATCCCGATGAAGCCGAGGATCAGCCCGGTGACGGCCGCCGAGCGGTAGAGCAGCATCAGGATGATCGCGATCAGGCCGACCGTGACCAGGGTGATCCGGACCAGGCTGTGCTCGACCTCGGTGGCCATGTCGCCGATGGTCGCCGCGGGGCCAGTGACCGCCACCTCGAGCCCGGCCGGCGGGTCCTCGTGCACGACGTCGCGCACCGCCTCGATCTGCCGGATCGACGAGGGTGCTCCGGTCTCACCCGGGATGCCGACCTGCAGGTACGCCGACTCGCCGTCGTCGCTGGTCAGCGAGTCGAGCAGTGCGGGCCGCCGGTCGACGGCCAGTACCGAGCTGACGTGATCGTCGGTGCGCAGCCGCGGGGCCAGGTGGAGGAGGTAGCGACGATCCGCCCGGGTCAGGCCGCCGTCCCGTTCCGCGACCACGAACAGCACGCTGGTGCTGCGCCCGTTGCCGAACTCCTGGTCCATCAGCTCGAGCGCTTGCACCGCAGGTGCGTCCGCAGGGACCACCGGCGTCGAGTCGTCGGCGATCACCTCCTCCAGCTGAGGGAGCGCGAGGTTGAGCGCGCCGACGACGGCGAACCACAGGGCGATGACGACACCGGCGTGCCGGATGGAGAGCTGCGCGAACCTCACCCGCCAACGCTAGGGATCGGCCCCTCCGCGCACATGATGCGAAGGCGTGATCTCGCCCTCCTACCAGGGGAGCAGGCGCCCTCATCCCGCGGGGCTAGACGGAGATCACACACGCCGTCGAATGTGTCCTGGCCCGCCCAGTACCTACCCTTCGGGTATGAAGCGTCTGGCCCTGATCGGGTCTCCCCTCCTCGCCCTGCTGCTGCCGCTCGGCGGCGCGCCCGCCATCGCGGACGTGCCCGTCGCCCGTGCGGCCGAGGCGACCGCCAAGGTCCGGAGCGCCGACGGCGTGCTCTCCAAGGGCTGCCCGGGCCACAAGTACCGGTACGCCGTCGACGTACCCGCCGGCGACTCGTGGTCGCTCGAGCTGCACCTGGTCAACCGCAACGGCCGCACCGTCGCGTTCGACTACCAGGTCGGTGGCGGGGACCCGAAGCAGGGCAAGGGCCGCCTGCTGTTCTGCTCGCTGAACATCAAGCCCGGTCGCTACAAAGTGAAGGCTGAGCTCATCTGGTCGCACTACTCCGACCAGCAGAGCCTCTGGGCGAAGCCCAGGACCATCCACCTGCGCCGACCCTGATCAGCGGGCCGGCGCAGGCAGCCGGTCTAGTTCCTAGGAGCAGAAGATCAGGAAGCAGGACTGGATCCTGATCGACAGCGGCTTGGTCGCCTCGAGGTTGTTCGCGTCCTTGAACTTGACCACGAAGTCCGAGACTTCTCTGGTGGTGGGCGTACCGCTGATCACGCCGGTTGCCGGGGCCAGTGTCAAACCGGCCGGCAGGCTGCCGGTCGAGATCGACCAGGTCCCCGCGCGGTTGTCGGCTGTCGCCAGCGTGGCCGAGTAGGGCGTGCCTACCGTGCCCACCGGCAGCGACGAGGTCGCGATGACAGGCTGCGACTCCGTCACCGCGATCGCGAGGTCCTGGGTGTCGGTCACGTTGAGCGTGTCGCGGAACCGGACCGTGAACCGATAGGTCGCCGAGTTCGTCGGCGTACCGCTGATCACACCGGTGTTGGTATTCAGGTTCAGGCCCGGGGGCAGCACGCCCTGGGAGATGTCCCAGTAGCCAGCTCGGGAGTCCCTGGTCTCGAGCGCCTGCGAGTACGGCACCCCCCTGACGGCCGACGGCAGCGCGACGGTGGTGATCTCCGGCGCAGTGGCCTCGATGATGATGCTGAAGTCACGGACGACGGACGACCCGGCGTTGTCGGTGAACCGCACCGTGAAGTCCCGGATCGCCGCGGCCGTCGGCGTACCGCTGATGACGCCGGTCGACGCGGTCAGGGTCAGGCCAGGCGGCAGCGTGCCCGCCGCGAGCGACCAGGTGCCGGCGCGGCCGTCCACGGTGTGGACCCGGGTCTCGTACGCAACGCCCGCCACGCCGTTGGGCAGCGCGGTGGTGGCGATGACCGGGCCGGTCCCGGGTTCGGTGATGGTGATCGAGAGCGCGCGGGTGCCCACGTTGCCGGCGGCGTCCTGGAAGCGGACCGTGAAGTCCGACTTGCCGTTGGCCGTCGGGGTTCCCGTGATCGCGCCGGTGCCGTTGTTCAGGCTGAGGCCGGGCGGCAGCAGGCCCTGGCTGATCGACCAAGTGCCGGCCACGTTGTTCCTGGACTGCAGCTGGGCTGTGTATGCCGAGGCCCGCACGCCGTTGGGGAGTGAAGCGGTGACGATGAGCTGGTCCGCGGCCGCCACTGCGATCGAGAGCTGCTTGGTCGCGGTCCGATTGGCGGAGTCCTTGAACTGAACCGTGAACGCGCTCGTGCCGACCGTCGTCGGCGTGCCGGAGATCACACCGCTCGCGGCGTTCAGGCTCAGGCCCGCGGGCAGGGTGCCCGTCGAGAGCGTCCAGGTGCCGGAGACGTTGCCGACCGTCTGCAGCTGCGCTGTGTAGGCGGTGCCCACCGTCGCGCCCGGCAGCGTGGTCGTGGAGATCACCGGGCCTTGTTCGGCGGCGGCGATGCTGACATTGAAGACCTTTGCCGCGACGCGGGCGTCCCTGTCGCGGAAGTACACGCCGAACTGGCTGGAGCCGGTCGCGGTGGGGGTGCCGCTGATGACGCCGGTGGCGGGAGCGATGGTCAGCCCGGGCGGCAGCGCGCCGCTGCCGATCGACCAGGTGCCCGGGCGGCCGTCGGCGGTCGACACGGTCGCCGAGTACGCCGTCCCAACTGTGCCGTTGGGCAGGGTCGCGGTCGCGATCTGGGGGTTCGTTGCGTGGTTGAGGACTCGAACGGTGCGGGTCCTGCTGGTGCCCTTCCTGTTGCCCTTGCTCGCCGGGGCGACCACGCGCAGGAAGGCGACACCCGGCTCGTTGAACCTGACCGTGGTGGCGTAGCTGCTGGCCACCAGCCTGACGCGCTTCAGGGTTGTCCAGTTTCCGGAGACCCGGCGCTGCACCTTCACCTTGCCGGTGGTCAGCGGGCGGACCTTGCCGCTCACCCGCACCGTCGTGCCCGCCGCCACGTTGGTGTCGGAAAGCTTGATGCCGACGCGGTACGGCGCCTTCGCCGCAGCCTCGGCGCTCGTCGCGACGAGCGCTGGCGAGAGCAGGAGAGTGGCGATGAGCAGAAGCAGAAGGGCGCGAGAGCGCGCAAGATTCCGACGCATGTCTATTGAGTCCCCATGTGTTGTTGGCGCCCGAACCGGGTCCGGACTACGGCAAGCCGAACTCGAAGGTTAAATGCCACGGACCTCCCTCGGGGCGAAACAGGGTTTCCTTTACGCCACTCCCGTGGGTGCTCTAGACAACTTCGCGGCTGGGCTCACAGCCCGGCGAATCCGTAGTCAGGCGGGCCTTGGGTTCCTAGGCTGAGGTCCTTCACCCCGGAGGTGCCCGATGGCCGTGTCCGACCACGTCGATGTGTCGCAGTTCGTCGAGGGGGTCCGCAAGCGCAATCCGGGCCAGACCGAGTTCGTGCAGGCCGTCCAGGAGGTGGCGGAAGACATCTTCGAGTTCATCGAGGACAAGGAGGAGTACCACCACTACCAGATCCTGCGTCGGATCGCAGAGCCCGACCGGGTGATCAGCTTCCGGGTGTGCTGGGAGGACGACAACCACAACATCCGGGTGCAGCGCGGCTGGCGGGTGCAGAACAACAACTCGATCGGCCCCTACAAGGGCGGCCTGCGGTTCCATCCCAGCGTCAACGAGTCAATCCTCAAGTTCCTGGCGTTCGAGCAGACCTTCAAGAACGCGCTGACCGGGTTGCCGATGGGCGGCGGCAAGGGCGGCGCCAACTTCAACCCCAAGGGCAAGAGCGACCACGAGGTGATGCGGTTCTGCCAGAGCTTCATGACGGAGCTCTACCGACACGTCGGCCACGATGTCGACGTACCCGCCGGCGACATCGGCGTCGGAGGCCGCGAGATCGGCTACATGTTCGGCCAGTACAAGCGGATCACCAACCAGTTCACCGGCGTACTGACCGGCAAGGGCCTGGAGTTCGGCGGCTCGCTGATCCGTCCCGAGGCAACGGGGTACGGCGCGGTCTACTTCCTGGCCAGCATGCTCGCCACCCGCGGCGACAGCCTCACCGGAAAGCGAGCGGTGATCTCCGGCTCCGGCAACGTCGCCACCCACGCGGCGGAGAAGATCAACCAGCTCGGCGGCACCGTGCTGACGCTCTCCGACAGCCAGGGCTTCGTGCATGATCCCGACGGGATCGACCAGGAGAAGCTCCAGTGGGTGAAGGACCATAAGACGAAGCGCCGCGGCCGGATCTCGGAGTACGTCGACGCGTTCCCGAAGGCGACGTTCCACGAGGGGCAGACCCCGTGGGGCGTTCCCTGCGACGTGGCGTTGCCGTGCGCGACCCAGAACGAACTGCACGGTAGCGACGCCAAGATGCTCGTCGACAACGGCTGCTTCGGCGTCAGTGAGGGAGCCAACATGCCGACCGACCTGGACGGCATCCACGTGTTCAAGACAGCCAAGATCCTGTACGCGCCGGGCAAGGCCGCCAACGCCGGGGGCGTCGCCGTCTCCGGCCTCGAGATGAGCCAGAACTCCGAGCGCCGCCCGTGGAAAGAGGAGCAGCTGCAGCAGCTCCTCCTCGACATCATGGAGGGCATCCACGACCGCTGCGTCGAGTACGGCCGGGTGAGCGACGACTACATCGACTACGTCAAGGGCGCCAACGTGGCCGGCTTCAAGAAGGTCGCCGACGCGATGCTGGCCTACGGGGTTGTCTGATCCGTCGCGCACCGTGCCCACACAGAGGTCCTCCATGATGAGGACCCTTGCCGCTCTGGCGGCCATGGCCGCGCTGCTCCCGCTCGCCGGATGTGGCGACGACGAGCCCGCGCCCGACGAGGTCCGGGTGGCATCAAACGGTGACCGGTTCAATGACGCGGACGTCGCCTTCGCGACCGACATGATCCCGCATCACGCCCAGGCGCTCTCGATGGTGGATCTGACTCTGGGCCGCGCGTTGGACCCCGAGGTGCAACGGCTCGTAGAGGACATCCGCGATGCCCAGGCGCCAGAGATCGAGCTGATGGCCGACTGGCTCACCTCGTGGGACGAGCCGGTCCCCGAGACCATGCGCGACCACGCCCATGCCCACGGCGAAGGTGAGATTGACCCGGGTGACATGCCGGGGATGATGACCGCCGACCAGTTGGCGCAGCTCGAGACGGCACCGGATGCGGCGTTTCAGGACCTGTTCCTCCAGATGATGGTCGAACACCACGAAGGCGCGGTCGAGATGGCCAAGGCCGAACGCTTCGACGGCGAGTTCAAGCCGGCACTCATGCTCGCGGAGTCGATCGAGTCGTCCCAGACCGATGAGATCGCGCTGATGCGCGACCTCATCGGGTCCTGACGGCCCCACCCTCAGGTGGTCGTGGCCGTGAACGTTCGCAGCCGCAGGCTGTTGCTCACCACGAACACCGACGAGAACGCCATCGCGGCGCCGGCCAGCATCGGGTTGAGCAAACCGGCGGCAGCCAGTGGGATCGCCGCGACGTTGTAGCCGAACGCCCAGAACAAGTTGCCCTTGATCGTGGTCAGGGTCCGGCGGGACAGCCGGATCGCATCGGCGGCCACCCGAAGGTCACCGCGCACCAGGGTCAGGTCCCCGGCCTCGATGGCGACGTCGGCGCCGGTGCCCATCGCCAGGCCGAGGTCTGCCTGGGCGAGCGCGGCGGCGTCGTTGACGCCGTCGCCGACCATGGCGACGACCTTGCCCTGGTCCTGGAGCCGCTGCACGACGTCGACCTTGTCGGCAGGCAGGACCTCGGCGATCACCCGATCGGCGTCGATGCCGACCTCGGCCGCGACCGTACGTGCCGTCGCCTCGTTGTCGCCGGTGAGCAGCACCGGGGTCAGCCCGAGCTCGCGGAACCGGGCGATCGCCTCGGCCGAGGTCGGCTTCACCTCGTCGGCCACGACCACGACACCGCGGGCCTGGCCGTCCCAGCCGACCGCGATCGCCGTACCGCCGCGCTCCTGCGCGCTGATCAGCGCATGCTCGAGCTCCGGCGAGAGGTGCTGCGACCACTCGGCGAGTAGTCGCGGCCGACCAACTAGTACGGCGTGGCCATCCACGATGCCCTGGACGCCGAGCCCGGGAACGTTCGCGAAGTCCTCCACCGGAGGGACCGGGCCGGCCACGCGTGCCGCGTCGGCGACCGCCCGCGCGATCGGGTGCTCGGAGGCGTTCTCGAGGGCACCGGCCAGGCGGAGCACCTCGGCCGCGGACTCGCCGTCGGCGGGGATCACCTCACGGAGGCCCATCCGTCCGGTGGTCACCGTGCCGGTCTTGTCGATGACGATCGTGTCGACCCGACGCGTGGACTCGAGGACCTCCGGCCCCTTGATCAGGATGCCGAGCTGGGCTCCCCGGCCGGTCCCGACCATCAGCGCGGTCGGTGTGGCCAGCCCGAGGGCACACGGGCAGGCGATGATCAGCACGGCGACCGCGGCGGTGAACGCGGCGGGCAACCCGTCGCCTGTGCCGACCCAGAAGCCGAGCGTCCCCACGGCCAGCGCGATCACGATCGGCACGAAGATGCCCGAGACCCGGTCGGCCAGCCGTTGCACCTCGGCCTTTCCGTTCTGCGCGGCCTCGACCAGCTTCGCCATCTGCGCGAGCTGGGTGTCCGACCCGATCCGGGTGGCGCGGACGCCGATCCGGCCGCCGGCGTTGACGGTCGCGCCGACGACCGTGTCGCCGACGCCGACCTCGACCGGCACGCTCTCGCCGGTCAGCATCGAGGCGTCCACGGCAGACGCACCCTCGGTGATCTCGCCGTCGGTCGCCACCTTCTCGCCGGGTCGTACGACGAACACGTCCCCCACGGCCAGCTGGTCGGTCGGGATCCGCGTCTCGACACCATCGCGGAGTACGGCGACGTCCTTCGCCCCGAGCTCGAGCATCGCCCTCAGCGCCGCACCGGCCCGTCGCTTGGAGCGGGCCTCGAAGTAGCGGCCGGCCAGGATGAACGTCGTCACTCCGGCGGCGGCCTCGAAGTAGATGTTGCCCGCGCCGTCGCTTCGCTCGACGGTGAGCTCGAACGGGTGGGTCATGCCGGGAGTGCCTGCCGTACCCCAGAACAGCGCGTAGAGCGACCAGCCCATCGCGGCCAGCGTGCCCATCGAGATGAGCGTGTCCATGGTCGAGGTGCCGTGCCGCAGGTTGGTCCATGCAGCCTGGTGGAACGGCCACGCCCCCCACACCACGACCGGGGCGGCCAGAGTCAGCGAGAGCCACTGCCAGTTCGTGAACTGCAACGCCGGCACCATTGCCATCGCGATCACCGGAACGGTCAGCACGATCGAGATCAACAGCCGGTCGCGCAGCGCCCGCACGGGGTCGCCGGCGGACTCGAGTGCCGGACTCTCGGTCGGGAGGGTGGCTTCGTAGCCGGCCTGCTTGACCGTGTCAACCAACGCGTCCGGCGTCACGTCGTCGGGGAAGGAGACCTTCGCCTTCTCGGTCGCGTAGTTGACGGTGGCGGTGACGCCCTCGAGCTTGTTGAGCTTGCGCTCGATCCGGTTCGCGCAGGACGCGCAGGTCATCCCCGTGATCGCGAGCTCGAGCGTGTTCGAAGAGTCAGTGGTCGTCATGACCGGCTCCTTGTCCTCCGTGCTCAGCGCGAACTCGGCCGTCCGCACGACACCCTCGTGCTGGAAGTCGAGGAACAGCCGGTAGCCACCCTCGCTCGGCACCGCGGCGTAGAAGAGCAGCTCCGACCCCGGCTCGGGGTGCACGTGCAGGTAGGCGAGGTCGCCTTCGCGGAGCGCGACCAGGTGCCCGGAAGCGCCGAGGTAGGGCTCAGTGGTGACCGGACGTCCGTCCTTGGCGACCTCGAGGGTCAGCTCGGCGTCCGCGCCCGGGGTGAGGTCGCCTTCGAGAGTCACGGTATAGCCGTCGACCTCGTCGGTCCGGGTCTCTGTGGCCGGTGGTTGGGGTCGGTAGTCACCCGAGACCGCGAGGTCGGTCCCCAGGGTCAGCGCCTCGGCCCCGGTCGCCTTGAAGTCCGCGAACACCCGCCACGCACCGGGCGTCAGATCCAGGTTCGTGGTCCATACGCCGTCGGCATCGAGCTCCGGGTGGACGTGCTGGAACCCGCTGAAGTCGCGTCGTACGACGATCAGGTGGAGCAGCTTCTCGTGCTCGACGTCGTACTCGGTCACGGCGTTGCTGTCGGGGCCTTCGATCGTGAACTCGATCGGCACGTCCCGACCGGGCGCCGCGGCGTCGTCGGCGAGCTGCAGCGTGTAGCCGTCCTGGGAGACCATCAGGCCACCGGGCATCTCGGCGGCCGTCTCGGTGTCGCCGCCATGCCCCTCGTCGTGCTCGTCGACGTCACCGGAGTCTGCGCCGTGCTCGTCGTCGTGTGCCACCGGCTCGTCGGCCACGGGTCCGACTGCGTTGCCGATGCCCAGGGCCGCCGCGAAGACGACCCCGAGGCCGACGAGGAAGACCGCGACTTTGGTCTGGGATGTTCATGTCAGCTGGTAGCCGGCCTCTTCGACGGCCGCGCGGACGGCGGTGTCGTCGAGAGCCTGGCTGCTGGTGACGGTGAGGGCTCCGGACTCGAGCACGACGTCGACGTGCTCGACGCCCGGGATCTCCTGGACCTCCTCGGTGACCGAGGCGACGCAGTGTGCGCAGGTCATGCCGGTCACGGTGTAGGTACGGGTGTCAGTCATCAGGCGTTTCCTTTCAGGAACGAACCAGGCGGGCGATGGCGGCGGAGGCTTCCTTGAGCTTGATCTCGGCCTCGGGCCCGCCCGCCTTGGCGGCGTCGACCACGCAGTGGTCGAGGTGGTCGTCGAGCAGAGTCAGCGCGACCGCCTGCAGTGCCTTGGTCATCGCGGACACCTGGGTGAGGACGTCGATGCAGTACTGGTCCTCCTCCACCATCCGCTGCAGACCGCGGGCCTGGCCCTCGATCCGGCGCAGCCGCTTGAGGACGTCGTCCTTGTGCTGGTGGGCGATGTAGCCGTGCTGGTGCTCCGTCATGGACGTACCATACCCCCCTATGGTACATTGGGCAAGTCCCGACGCAGAGGAGTGCCGATGAACGCCCGCAACGCGATGGCAGCCAGTGCGACGCTGCACTGCCTCACCGGCTGTGCGATCGGCGAGATCCTCGGCCTGATGATCGGTACCGCGGCCGGACTGTCGAACACCGCCACGATCGCACTCGCCGTCGCCCTGGCCTTCCTGTTCGGCTACCTGCTCTCAACGGTGCCGCTGGTCCAGGCAGGCCTCGGATTCCTCGGCGCGCTCAGCGTCGTGTTCACTGCCGACACGATGTCGATCGCGACCATGGAGGTCACCGACAACCTGGTGATGGCGCTGATCCCCGGCGCCATGGACGGCGGCCTCGTCGAGCCGATCTTCTGGATCGGCATGATCATCGCGCTCACCGCCGCGTTTCTCGTGGCCTTCCCCGTCAATCGCTACCTGATCGACAAGGGCAAGGGCCACGCCCTGACCATGCAGCACCACTCCGAGCACCACTCCGAGCACCACTGAGCCCCGCTGAGCAAGGAGACACTGATGAACACCACGACCCTCGCCGCCGGCGTGATCGGCTTCCTGCTCGGCGGGCTGACCGTCTCGATCGCCGCCGAGCTCGAGGGCGACCCCGCGCCGGCGAAGCCGCCGTCACACGGAGCGCCGCTGCGCTAGGCCGTACCAACAGCTTGAGTCTCGAGCGCCGCGTC